>NZ_JBQAGP010000027.1:0-571 GCF_051916425.1 Bacillus cereus group sp. MYBK222-1 | reverse complement strand
ACCTTTTGGAGCCAGCCGCCTAAGGTGGGACAGATGATTGGGGTGAAGTCGTAACAAGGTAGCCGTATCGGAAGGTGCGGCTGGATCACCTCCTTTCTATGGAGAATTGATAAGCGCTGTTTATCAATATAAGTTTCCGTGTTTCGTTTTCGTTTAGTTTTGAGAGTTCAATAAAAAGTATTGACTCTTAAATGAGGATATGATATAAATAAATCCTGCAATTTGTATGGGCCTATAGCTCAGCTGGTTAGAGCGCACGCCTGATAAGCGTGAGGTCGATGGTTCGAGTCCATTTAGGCCCACCATACAACTTGGGGCCTTAGCTCAGCTGGGAGAGCGCCTGCCTTGCACGCAGGAGGTCAGCGGTTCGATCCCGCTAGGCTCCACCAAAAAGCTATTTTAAATAGCAAATGGTATGTTCTTTGAAAACTAGATAACAGTGTAGCTCATATTTTTTAATTTTTAGTTTGGTTAAGTTAGAAAGGGCGCACGGTGGATGCCTTGACACTAGGAGTCGATGAAGGACGGGACTAACGCCGATATGCTTCGGGGAGCTGTAAGTAAGCTTTGA
>NZ_JBQAGP010000026.1:0-1419 GCF_051916425.1 Bacillus cereus group sp. MYBK222-1 | reverse complement strand
CATATTATATGGTTAAGTCCTCGATCTATTAGTATTCGTCAGCTCCACATGTCACCATGCTTCCACCTCGAACCTATCAACCTGATCATCTTTCAGGGATCTTACTAGCTTACGCTATGGGAAATCTCATCTTGAGGGGGGCTTCATGCTTAGATGCTTTCAGCACTTATCCCTTCCGCACATAGCTACCCAGCTATGCCCTTGGCAGAACAACTGGTACACCAGCGGTGCGTCCATCCCGGTCCTCTCGTACTAAGGACAGCTCCTCTCAAATTTCCTACGCCCACGACGGATAGGGACCGAACTGTCTCACGACGTTCTGAACCCAGCTCGCGTACCGCTTTAATGGGCGAACAGCCCAACCCTTGGGACCGACTACAGCCCCAGGATGCGATGAGCCGACATCGAGGTGCCAAACCTCCCCGTCGATGTGGACTCTTGGGGGAGATAAGCCTGTTATCCCCGGGGTAGCTTTTATCCGTTGAGCGATGGCCCTTCCATGCGGAACCACCGGATCACTAAGCCCGACTTTCGTCCCTGCTCGACTTGTAGGTCTCGCAGTCAAGCTCCCTTATGCCTTTGCACTCTACGAATGATTTCCAACCATTCTGAGGGAACCTTTGGGCGCCTCCGTTACACTTTAGGAGGCGACCGCCCCAGTCAAACTGCCCACCTGACACTGTCTCCCGGGTCGATAAGACCCGTAGGTTAGAATTTCAATACAGTCAGGGCGGTATCCCACCAGCGCCTCCACCGAAGCTAGCGCTCCGGTTTCAAAGGCTCCCGCCTATCCTGTACAAACTGTACCAAAATTCAATATCAGGCTACAGTAAAGCTCCACGGGGTCTTTCCGTCCTGTCGCGGGTAACCTGCATCTTCACAGGTACTATAATTTCACCGAGTCTCTGGTTGAGACAGTGCCCAAATCGTTACACCTTTCGTGCGGGTCGGAACTTACCCGACAAGGAATTTCGCTACCTTAGGACCGTTATAGTTACGGCCGCCGTTTACTGGGGCTTCAGTTCAGAGCTTCGCTTACGCTAACCCCTCTCCTTAACCTTCCAGCACCGGGCAGGTGTCACCCCCTATACTTCGCCTTACGGCTTCGCAGAGAGCTGTGTTTTTGCTAAACAGTCGCTTGGGCCTATTCACTGCGGCTTTCCGTTAAGAAAGCACCCCTTCTCCCGAAGTTACGGGGTCATTTTGCCGAGTTCCTTAACCAGAGTTCTCTCGCACACCTTAGGATTCTCTCCTCGCCTACCTGTGTCGGTTTGCGGTACAGGCACCTTTTATCTCGCTAGAAGCTTTTCTTGGCAGCGGGGAATCAAAGACTTCGCTCCATAAGGAGCTTCCCCATCACAGCTCAGCCTTTACGATAAGCGGATTTGCCTACTTATCAGCCTAACTGCTTGGACGTGC
>NZ_JBQAGP010000025.1:0-1448 GCF_051916425.1 Bacillus cereus group sp. MYBK222-1 | reverse complement strand
CATTCCTTTTGCAGTAATTTTAGAATCGAATTTTTATGTTTAAAGGTTATAGCGATTTTTTTGGAAATACGGATTAGAACAGATTTAGACTTTTGAATAAAATACGGCTTTGAGTAAAAATTCAATTCATAGATCAAGAGGAGCGATTTCGCTTCTCTTTTTATTTTGAGGAGATGATCATTGTGAAACGAATAGTAGACCAAGCAATTTATGAAAAGCATGTTAGCCAAGAAAACAAAAACCTAGTCAAAGATTTTCTAATCGAAAAGAAAGCACAAGGGAAAGCGGCAAGCACTTTAAAACAATACAATTGGGATTTACGAATTATTTTGTTTCTAATACATGAACACTTCGAAAATAAAAATCTAACTGAATTAACACGTAAAGATATTCGGAACTTATCTATTATTTTTCAAGAGCTGGGAATGTCTAATGCACGTGTGAATGGATTAATGAGTGCATTGCGTTCAGCACTTGAATTTTGTGCGGACGATGATGACTATGAGTATGAATTTAATGTAGGTTCGCGGGTCCGCGGATTACCTAAAAATCCAGTCAGAGAAATTACTTTTATTAGTGAAGAACAAATTGAGTGGTTAATCGATGAATTACTTAAACAAGAAAAATATATGTTAGCGACTTATTTGGCACTTTCTTACTACAGTGCGGCAAGGAAGAATGAAGTTTACCAAGTTCAAAAAGAAGAACTAACAGAACGTTATTTTACGAATGTAGTACGTGGTAAGCGAGGTAAGAAATTCAGATTGTATTATAATCCCCGAGTACAGAAATGTATTCGTTTATATATAGAACAGCGCGGTAAAGATGCTATTCCAGATTTGTTCGTACGAGTTTATAAGAATGGTGAACGGAAACTTTTAAATAAGAGCGTATTTAATTACTGGTGCAAGATATTCGCTAAGATGTTATACGAAAAAGAAGGTAAGGAATATAAAATTAATCCTCACTGTTTTCGTCATAGCAGATTAGATAATTTAAAAGTGCAAGGTGTACCACTCGAAAAATTAAAATCACTTGCTAATCATTCGGATATTTCAACAACACAATCCTATTTAAAAGATAGGAGTGAGGAAGATATTGCAGATATTTTCGGAATGGATCCAAGTTGTTTTGCAGCATAAAAAGGAGATGAAAAGATGGATCGTATTGATGTATTAATGAAAACATTTATAGCTACCTTCGGAGCTTTTTGCGGGTACTTTTTGGGAGGATGGGATACAACATTGAAAGTTCTAGTTATCATGGCAGCTATCGACTATATCACAGGAGTATTCGCAGCAGGATATAACGGTGAGTTGAAAAGTAAAGTGGGATTCAAAGGCATCGCCAAAAAGGTGGTGCTTTTTCTTTTGGTTGGAGTGGCAGCGCAGTTAGATTCAGCGTTTGGCAGCAATAGCGCTATTCGTGAAGCAACAATCTTTTTCTTT
>NZ_JBQAGP010000024.1:0-1520 GCF_051916425.1 Bacillus cereus group sp. MYBK222-1 | reverse complement strand
CAACCAATCGCACGCTTCTTCTATCCTTCTGCGTCCCTCCATTGCTCAAACGATAAAGAGGTGGTACAGGAATATCAACCTGTTGTCCATCGCCTACGCCTGTCGGCCTCGGCTTAGGTCCTGACTAACCCTGAGCGGACGAGCCTTCCTCAGGAAACCTTAGGCATTCGGTGGACGGGATTCTCACCCGTCTTTCGCTACTCATACCGGCATTCTCACTTCTAAGCACTCCACCAGTCCTTCCGGTCTGACTTCACTGTCCTTAGAACGCTCCCCTACCACTGATACCATTCGGTATCAATCCGCAGCTTCGGTGGTGTATTTAGCCCCGGTACATTTTCGGCGCAGAGTCACTCGACTAGTGAGCTATTACGCACTCTTTAAATGGTGGCTGCTTCTAAGCCAACATCCTAGTTGTCTAAGCAACTCCACATCCTTTTCCACTTAATACACACTTTGGGACCTTAGCTGGCGGTCTGGGCTGTTTCCCTTTTGACTACGGATCTTATCACTCGCAGTCTGACTCCTAAGGATAAGTCATTGGCATTCGGAGTTTGACTGAATTCGGTAATCCGATGAGGACCCCTAGTCCAATCAGTGCTCTACCTCCAAGACTCTTACACTTAAGGCTAGCCCTAAAGCTATTTCGGGGAGAACCAGCTATCTCCAGGTTCGATTGGAATTTCTCCGCTACCCACACCTCATCCCCGCACTTTTCAACGTGCGTGGGTTCGGGCCTCCATTCAGTGTTACCTGAACTTCACCCTGGACATGGGTAGATCACCTGGTTTCGGGTCTACGACCACGTACTAAACGCCCTATTCAGACTCGCTTTCGCTGCGGCTCCGCCTCTTCAGCTTAACCTCGCACGGGATCGTAACTCGCCGGTTCATTCTACAAAAGGCACGCCATCACCCGTTAACGGGCTCTGACTATTTGTAGGCACACGGTTTCAGGATCTCTTTCACTCCCCTTCCGGGGTGCTTTTCACCTTTCCCTCACGGTACTGGTTCACTATCGATCACTAGGGAGTATTTAGCCTTGGGAGATGGTCCTCCCAGATTCCGACGGAATTTCACGTGTTCCGCCGTACTCAGGATACATTCAAGAGAGAACGAAGTTTCGACTACGGGGTTGTTACCCTCTACGACGGACCTTTCCAGGTCGCTTCGTCTACCTCGTTCCTTTGTAACTCCGTATAGAATGTCCTACAACCCCAAGAGGCAAGCCTCTTGGTTTGGGCTATGTTCCGTTTCGCTCGCCGCTACTCAGGAAATCGCATTTGCTTTCTCTTCCTCCAGGTACTTAGATGTTTCAGTTCCCTGGGTCTGTCTTCCTTACCCTATGTATTCAGATAAGGATACCATACCATTACGTATGGTGGGTTTCCCCATTCGGAAATCTTCGGATCAAAGCTTACTTACAGCTCCCCGAAGCATATCGGCGTTAGTCCCGTCCTTCATCGACTCCTAGTGTCAAGGCATCCACCGTGCGCCCTTTCTAACTTAACCAAACTAAAA
>NZ_JBQAGP010000022.1:0-2064 GCF_051916425.1 Bacillus cereus group sp. MYBK222-1 | reverse complement strand
AAATCTTTTTCAAAAGCACTACAACAAGCAGACGCTAAGATTATCTATGTTGCTCCAGGTGTTTATGATCGTAATAGAGGGTGGATAAAAACCAATCCGGCTTCGAACACATTAGTTATCAAACCACTCTATAAAGGTGATATCATTTTTGGAACACATCAAGACGGCTTAACGTGGACGGCAGAGGGTACAGATAAAGTTTATAAAACCGCAAGATCAGCAACATCAAATATTTATGACAGCTTAGATTTAGATGAATATGGCGATCATAAAGAACTAATTAAAAAGACAAGTATAGCTGAAGTAAGTGCAACTCCGGGTTCTTGGTATACAGACGGAACTTCTGTATTTGTGAGATTGCAGGATGACCGTGTACCAGATAATACAGTTAAAGTGTATGTAACGGGTGGAAATGGATGGGTACAAGGAACGAAAACGGTCTTTATAGACGGAATTAAATTTTATGGTGGGGATAGTCCCTTTGAAACACTGACAGATTCCCCGTCAAATATAATGAAATTGTATTTTAAAAATTGCGAGTTTAAATATGGTACGAAAGCAGATTTGTCTGCAAATGGATTAACAATTAAAGGAGCTAAACAAGTATTCTTGCAAAATTGTATTGCTTCCAATAATCAACGGGACGGATTTAACTACCACGTTTACACATCAATTGTTCCAGACGTAATCGAAATAGATTGTATTGGTTACAAAAATGGACTTACTAGCACTGAAAATAATAATAATGGATCAACAATGCATGATGCAGGGAATATTATCCGCGTTAACTCTATTTTCTTTAAAAATAAAGGTCCGAACGTGGTGGATGTAGGTAGTTCTAATGCATGGAATATAGGTTGTGTATCATATGATTCTTTAGCTACGACAGCCTCAAGTAATGTGAATTTCCAAAATCAAGACGGAAAAATGTGGCTAGATGGTTGTGTATCATATGACTCTGATGTTGATATTTCAGTAGTAGGGACAGGTGTAGCATATGCAAGAAGAACATTGAAAAGTAATCAATTATTCGAGACGCCAGAATATTAATTTTCGAATAAAATAATATATTTAAGAAACTCTGTATTTGATATAGATGATACAACTCTGGGGTTACTTGAGTATTATTAATAGGCTATTTTAGTATCTCACCCTCTATAGTTCTCGTGATATTATTGAATAATTAGAAGAAAAAGAGGGTGAGTATTATGGTAACAAGGAATGAGCTTCAAATAATGGCTGAAACAAAATTGAAGTCCATTAAAACATTACATGAAAATGGTTTTTATGATTATGTATGTCAAGACTCGGGGTATGTTCTAGAGTTTGGTTTAAAATCCGCAGTATGCAAAACTATTGAACAACAAGTCTATCCAGACGGTAACTCAACTTATAGAACCCACAGTTTAAATAAGTTGGTCAATTTGGCAGATTTAAGGAAAGATTTAGAAACGAAAAAAAGAAGGGATAAAAATTTCTTTGTTAATTGGTCAATAGCTAGTAAATGGTCTGTAGAATTTCGTTATCAACCCATTGGAAAAAACGAAAAAGAAAACGCAGAAGATTTTATAAATGCAATAGAAAATCCAAAGGATGGTGTGTATCCATGGGTGAAAGAGAATTGGTAACAGAGATCCGTGAGATTGTAAATAAAATTAAGTTAGAAAAAGGAAATATCAATTTATTTATGTTATTAGGTGATGAAGAAAGTGAATCAGAAGATAGCTTTACTCTGGTTATTAGCGCGAAATGGTTGGATGATCTATCTCCTAGAGAAGGGATAGGCATTATCGCTGAATACCTTATAAACAATTTAACGGATGAAGAGATGATTGGAATATCTAGAATAACAGCCGTGAGTACAAAAGACCCATCTGTTATGAATATAACACGCAATCTAAGGTGTAACGGTGGAATTAGTTGGAACTACGGCTGTAGATTTGGAAATGTATACATTCCTTTTGCAGTAATTTTAGAATCGAATTTTTATGTTTAAAGGTTATAGCGATTTTTTTGGAAATACGGATTAGAACAGATTTAGACTTTTGAATAAAATACGGCTTT
>NZ_JBQAGP010000021.1:0-2515 GCF_051916425.1 Bacillus cereus group sp. MYBK222-1 | reverse complement strand
AGTTAGTTTGTCTAGCATCATAAAATAAAAATTGACGTTTCACGTTGTTTGTTTCGTTCAGTTTTCAAAGAACTTGTCTGCCGCTCATTTGCGACTTCCTTATGTTAACATTTTCATCTTTCAATGTCAACTAAGTTTTTCATTTCGTTTGTCGCTTTCGACGTTATTGTCATCGGCGACTTGTTCTATATTACACCTCTAAGTATTAATCGTCAATACGTTTTTTAAAAAAACTTCATTTTTTTAAAACCCTATTTACATACCTCTTCTATCAGAATATATAAGCAACCCATATAATACTCTATGGGTTGCTTTCCATCATAAAAACTATTGTTCTTTTGAAGGTACCGAACAGCTTTCATCTGTACAAGACATATCGCTTCCACCTTCTGAAGAAAGCTCTTGTAACTTAGGTACAGGATTCTCTTCTTCCCACACTTGCTGAAGTGCACCAACAAAAGTTTCAAGTGGTTGTGCACCTGAAATAGCATACTTTTGATTAATAATAAAATAAGGTACTCCTGAAATTTGATATTGCTGAGCAATCGCTTCATCAACTCTAACATCATTTGCATATGCGCTTTTATCATTAATAACCTGTAAAGCTTCTTGTTTGTCTAGACCTGAAGCTTCAGCTATAGTAGCGAGCGTATCCACATCACTTAAATTTCTTGATTCAGTGAAATATGCAAAAAGTAGATTTTCCGTAATCTCTTTTTCTTTCCCTTGATCCTTTGCAAATTTCGCAAGACGATGCGCATCAAAAGTGTTCGTCGGCTTCATCTCATCAAAATTAAAACTTAAACCCATACTAGCTGCATGATTACCTAGCTGCACGTTATTACGTTTCGCTTCTTCAATACTAATCCCATACTTTGATGCAAGTACTTCATTAATACTTGTTCCAGAATAGATTGGAGCATTTTGGTCTAATTCAAAACTTTTAAACTCAACTTCAACATCCTTCTTATGAGGAAATTGCTCTAAAGCTACTTCTAATCTACGTTTCCCAATGTAGCAAAACGGGCATACAAAATCTGACCATACTTCAATTTTCATAGAAACACCTCATTAACATGTAGTTTTCAATCATTGTAGCACTGGCACTAAGGAATTCAAAAATTTATGCTTCAAGCCTTAAATACTACAACCTAAAATAAATTTATAAATAGAAAAACGATAATCAAAAGTATTACCTTCTGATTATCGTATATATAAATCTAATTATGCTTGAATATATCTTCCCACGAACTTCCATACGGTATTCCAATACGTATTTGAATCTATCTTCTCAGCTTCTCCATGTCCAGCACCTGGAACAATTAATTTCTCTTTTTCTACTTTTGCAGCATTATATACTTCATCTAACATTTCAAAAGGAACGAATGTATCCGCATCCCCATGAATGAATAGCATCGGTGTTTTACTTTTTGCAACTTGTTTAATAGCTGAAGCTTCTTCTAAATCATATCCAGCTCTTAATTTTGTAACTGTATTTGCCGCATTCATAACAGGAAACTTCGGCAAGTGGAATAGATCTTTTAATTGATACGTAAATTCATCAACAACAGTTGAGTACCCACAATCTTCAATAATAACTTTAACGTTAGAAGGTAAATCCTCACCTGAAGTCATCATTACAGTTGCCGCGCCCATCGAAACACCAAATAGTGCTATTTCAGCATTAGGATCTTTCTTTACAATTTGTTGAATCCAAATCAAAATGTCTTTACGATCATGCCAGCCCATACCAACATAATCCCCTTCACTATTCCCGTGCCCACGAAGATCTGGTGCTATGACATTATAGCCTTGTTCATAAAAGTTGCGAATATATTTCGTCATTTCTGATGCCCTACCATTGTATCCATGAACTACAATCGCCCATTTATGACTAGATTGTTCATTCATATATTCATAACCTGTTAAATTCAGTTTATCGAAAGAACGTATAGTTAATGTGTTAGGCTTATACTTTGATACGAAGTTCGCATTCTTCTCTTCATTTGTAGCCAATGCATCTCCCGATGCATTTACCGTTTCTACTAAATGAGGATTATCTTCCAAAAATTCTTTTTCTTGTTTCGCATTCAACGCATAGTTATAAAAATAATTTCCAACTAACATATACACAATCGCTAGAAGGATTAAGACTACTATAGTAATTATACCTATCTTTTTCATATTATCTCCTTTTTAAAAATTAAATATCCCTATATTAAAGCACTCAAAAAATAACGGTACTATTTTAACACACCAATAGATTGCTTCCACAAAAAATAAAATATAAAATCTGAAACTACACATCGAAAATGATGAAAGAAATTGAATACAAAAGGATAACTCGAGGCTAATAAGAAGTTAGAAACACAAAAAAGACGAGTCATTCTGACTCGTCTTAAGCTTGCTTGGCGACGTCCTACTCTCACAGGGACAAGGTCCCAACTACCATCGGCGCTAGAGAGCTTAACTTCCGTGTTCGGTATGGGAACGGGTGTGACCTCTCTGCCATCAT
>NZ_JBQAGP010000020.1:0-3057 GCF_051916425.1 Bacillus cereus group sp. MYBK222-1 | reverse complement strand
AGGACGTCGCCAAGCAAAAACCTAAGTCGTTTCGACTTAGGTTTTTTTGTGTTTATTTATATATATCAAATGACATAATCCGTAAATTTAGTAATCTTAATGAGAGAAAAGGATGAAATGGAGACGTTTTAAAGTCAACTACCCCCAGTGAGACAAAGCCTTTCAGTGGGGGCTTGAGCTCGAGCGCTAGGTCTTTTCGTCTATCGCTAGACAGTTTGACGCTCTAGCATTTATGCTACCCCACGATTTGTCACGCAACTTACTAATCTATCTACACCTAAATCGCAATTCAAAGCGTTACTCGTAGTCGTGGATGGTTTCTTCATTTGAGAAACATGCATTTCATATGTATCATGCACCTCAAAGAACCGACTTTTTTGCTTCGGTACAATCTCAATGTAGAAGATTTTTTTATGTCTTAAATTTTTCGGCATACGTATTTTAATGGAACCCAATTTTTTTTGAATGCCACATTCATCGGAACCATCCAATACCCGTTATTATCCACTTTAGGGACTTGATAGATTTCAATGATTCGTTTGTCAGTGGAACGAGAATAATTTGGAAACTTCGGACGCCCTGTGAACTGCTCAGGATTTTTCTTACATTGTTCCAACGCTTTAAAAAAGCTCTTCACTTCTGCATATAAGGCTCTGCGAATCGCTTGAATAGAATTTGATTGAACGCCCCAATCATTCGTATTGGCTTGCATGGCAGTATCTACTTCTTTTACAGTAGCCATCCTGTTATTGTTTAAGTAACTTTGTTTCATCGTGTACAAGCCAACATTTCGCAACGCTTTTGAGCTATGTGACATGCGCTGAAGTGAACCCCCGCTGATTAAAGTTTCAATTTATACAATATCTTTTCATTTTTAAAGGATTTCATTCATCAAAAAATCTATAATTAAGGTAATTAATATATATTATTGATGGGTGTGGGGGATTATGAAAGAAATATGCATGTTATTAGTGGCTGTTATATTATGGGGGACAGCCATTGCGCCAACAAAGTGGGCGTTAGAAGTTATTCAGCCATTTACTTTGTTATTTATTCGCCTTTTCTTCGCTGGTGGAATTTGTTTGCTATTTTCATTTAAACAATTAAAAAAATCGGTTGTACATAAACAAGTGCCGTGGAAAAGAATGAGTTTACTATCTTTTACTGGTGTAGCTGGTTACTTTATGTTCACATCCTACGGTATTTCTTTAACAAGTGGATTACATGTTAGTATTATTGATGCTGCTTTACCGTTAGTTACAATTCTTTTTTCAGCGATCTTTTTGAAAGAAAAAATTCAGCTTAATTATTGGATCGGTATTGTATTGGGAGCTGCTGGAGTACTTCTTATTACTATCCCATCTAGTAACGGTAATCAAGAAGTATCTTTAATAGGAGATACCCTTATTTTATTAAGCACTTTCTTATTTGCTTTCTATACAGTATTGTTGAAAAGACCAAAACAAGAACAGTATTTATCAAACAAGGTTTTTACAACATTAACTTTAATTATTGGAGCTGTTATTTTATTACCATTTGCAATGGTAGAAACTTTTTACTATGGTTTCCCAGAAATCGAAACATGGAAGACTGGATTTAGTGTAATGTATCTTGTTATAGGCGCAACAATTTTAGCGTATTGGTTTTGGAATAGAGCACTAGAGACAGTCTCGGCATCAGTAAGTGGGTTATATTTAAATGCATTACCGTTAATAAGTATTGTTGCTTCAATTGCTTTATTAGATGAGTCTTTAACTTGGAAGATAGTAATAGGAGGAAGTTTAGTCTTAATAGGAGTAGGATGGGCAGATAGACAAAAGATAAGTAAGTTATTAAAGAAGAATAACTTGAATAGTAAGGAATGCTAAGTAACATATTGTATATAGTTTAAATATAAAAAAACACCTTATATATATTAGGTGTTTTTTTATTTGGCAAAGATAATAGATTGAAATCAGTATAGGTATTCTCTACTATATTTATACGTATTGAAATCATTTTGAAATATTGTTTGAACGAGTTGTATACATTCGGTATCATAAAAACTTTCGAAAGTGGGGTAGCGAGGAAATAAAGGGTCAGTAATATCGGCTTCGCTAAAATTCCCTTTATAAATCATGGCGGGAGTTTGATGATGCCATGATATTGAGAACTCATTTATTGGTGCAGTTTTTAATTCGAAACGCTTTTCTAATGCTTTCATATCCTGATCGAAGTTTTCTAAGTATATATAATTGGTCACATATTCTTCTTCACCAGCTATATATTGTTGTGTGAAATGCGGGTTAATATCATTTCCTTGAGCATCATTAATGAATAGATAGTATAGAAATTGTTTAAATGAGAGGCCTTTGGAGGAGTTTTCATCTTGATATAAAAACTTTCGGATGGGCTTCCATTCGGGATTTTCTATATAGGGAGGTGCGATTAAGGATACGAAAGAGCTCACTGCTCGTCTATAAGGGTTACGAACAAGCTTAAAAGTTTCTTTTTGTTTTTCGCGTAATGCTATACCTAGTCGAACACTATAGGCAGGTGTACTTTTGTATATGTCATATTCATAATTATGAATGAAAGGACTATAATTTAGAGCTGTCTGTAATAAGTCAATCTGATAAAAAAACCACTTAGCAAGAGAAGTACAACCACTTTTTTGGCTCCAAAATAGAATGATAGGAAAATTCTTATGATAATGTGGGTTTCTTGAATGGGCGTTGACGATATGTAATAAGGAAGGATCGAACAATCTCTACACCCCTTTCAGGTATTTTAATTATATGTATGAAAAATAAAGAGGAATATGAGTAGCTGTTTCATCTTTTCTAAAAAAGTGAAAGATTAATATTGACTATTATTGAATAGGGGTGTAATATAGAACAAGTCGCCGATGACAACAACGTTGAAAGCGACAAACGAAATAAAAAACTTAGTTGACATTGAAAGATGAAAATGTTAACATAAGGAAGTCGCAAATGAGCGACCAAGTAGTTCTTTGAAAACTGAACGAAACAAACAACGTGAAACGTCAATTTTTATTTTAGATGCTAGACAAACTAA
>NZ_JBQAGP010000019.1:0-3277 GCF_051916425.1 Bacillus cereus group sp. MYBK222-1 | reverse complement strand
AAGTTAGTTTGTCTAGCATCTAAAATAAAAATTGACGTTTCACGTTGTTTGTTTCGTTCAGTTTTCAAAGAACTACTTGGTCGCTCATTTGCGACTTCCTTATGTTAACATTTTTATCTTTCAATGTCAACTAAGTTTTTTATTTCGTTTGTCGCTTTCGACGTTGTTGTCATCGGCGACTTGTTCTATATTACACCTCTAAGTAGCAATCGTCAATACCTTTTTATAAAGATATTTAATTACATGCTTTTATGCTCTTTTAGCTAGATACATCCCCGCAAAAATTCATTATCGGAAACTACCTTCTGCTTCTCATTAGTTCATTCTTGCAACACATATTCAATTTAATTTACGTGGACATTTCCCTCCAACAAAACTATTAACCTTATTTTAACAAATAATATTATATAATTAGAGGGTTGTTGTACTATCAATGAACTCTATTAGAAGCAGGTGAAGATATGAAAGATATACGTATCCTTATAGCAGACGATGATAAAGAAATCCGAAATTTATTAAAAATATATTTGGAACGAGAATTATATATGGTAGATACTGCGATTAATGGCGATGAAGCCTTACAATTATTTAATCAAAACAACTATAACCTCGTTATACTAGACCTTATGATGCCGAAAGTAGATGGTATTGAAGTATGTAGAAAGCTTAGAGATAAAACGAACGTACCGATATTAATGCTAACCGCTAAAGATCATGAAGTTGATAAAATTTTAGGTTTAAGCATTGGTGCTGATGATTACATTACAAAGCCTTTCAGTATTCATGAAGTCATTGCACGTGTAAAAGCTCTTATGCGGCGTTTTTTAGTTCTTGGAAGTGACGCTAATATACAAAAGAAAACAACTCTAACTTTTAAAGGCCTATTGATTGATTTAAATACATATACAGTTCATACAAACAAAGAAGAAATTAACTTAACCGGAAAAGAACTGGAACTATTAAAATTCTTCACTTCAAATCCAGGACAAGTATTTACAAAAACACAGCTCTTCCGAAATGTGTGGGACGATAATTATATAGAAGATGACAATACCGTTATGGTACATATTCGAAAACTTAGAAAGAAAATAGAAGTCGATCCTTCCAACCCAAAATTCATTCAGACTGTATGGGGAATTGGTTATAAGTTTGTAGGTGAACAGCTTGAAGACTGATAAAACCCTTTCCCTTATTTCATTACAACTTATCATTTGCGGGCTTTTAAATATACAAATGGACCCAAGGGTAAAAATATCTTTATTTATTACCCTTATCTTAATTACAATGTATCTCTTCTTTTCAAGAATACAATTCATTCAGCACCGCAAATCAATAGATACTAAATTAAGTCGTGTACTAAAAGGTAATTTACAAGCAAGATTATTTACAAGCAATGATCGTTCATTACATAATATCGTTTTTTCAATAAACGAACTAATAGCTGAATTAGAAAAGGTTCGGATTGAAGCAAAGAGGTCTGAGGAATCTAGAAAAAAACTTCTGTCTAGTATCTCGCACGATATACGAACACCACTTACCTCCATTATTGGCTATATTGATGCCTTAAAAGATGAGGTTGCTGCTTCTGAAATAGAAAAGCAAGAATATCTTAAAATACTTTATATGAAATCAAATAACTTGAAGCACCTAGTTGATGAGATATTCAATATGGCGAAGCTAGATGCTAACGAATTTCCACTAAAAGAAGAAGAACTCGACTTTTCTGAAGTTACTAGAGAAGTTTCTCTTGATACGCTACGCAAAGCAAATCGTAAATACATAGAATTTCAGGTGAATAATGACAGTAAGGCTACGATACTATTAGAAAATCAATTTCAAATTTTCGATTATGAGGTACATGATGAAGGGAATATTCGCATTTACTCTCATTTCGGGCAACAAGGATACATCAATAGAACGTTTGTTCTAAATGATATTGAAGTATTAAAAATGATGATGAGCGAAGACAGATTAGAAGATTATTTCACCAAACTAGTTGGAGGTGGAACAATTGGTTAACCTACTCTATACAGAACTATTAAAACTAAAACGCTCTAATATGTTTTTAATTAGTATTATTGGGGCTGGTGTCGCACCTTTCTTAGTCGTAGTAGCTTCTTATATACATATAAAAACCAAACAGCCAACTCCGACTATTTGGTTCCATCAATTATTCACTGAAGTTAACTTATACACTACTTTAGTTATAGGGTTCCCCTTATATGGAGTAGTAGTTGCTTATCTGTTTACCCGTGAATATGCAGAAGACACATTAAAAAATTTACTAACTATCCCCGTGTCACGTATTAGTTTTATTATAAGTAAGTTCATCATTCTTTTCCTTTGGATCATGATGCTAACTTTAGTTGCTTGGTCGCTTACTTTAATATTAGGGCTATTGGGGAACTTCCCTGGTTTTAACACTGCTTTACTTTTAGGTTCTTTCCTAAAATTTTTAACCTGTGGTGGACTTCTTTTTCTATTGTCTTCACCTATTGTTCTATTAACTCTTGTAATGAAGAGCTATGTACCGCCTATTATATTAACAGTCATTATTACAATGACTAATCTTATGCTCGTAAATTCCAAACATAAAGATTTATTTCCCTGGATCGCCACTTTAGATATCGCAAATAATGAATTACAACCCACATATCCACCAGAGTATTCTTATATGATCATTGCAGCAACAACGATTTTCGGATTTATCGCAACACTATTCTATTTTAAGAGAGTAGACATTCATTAATTTTTAGGAGTGAAACTATGAGCGATATCATTATTGCCTTCATACTCGGTATCGTAGAGGGGTTAGCTGAATTTTTACCTATCTCTTCTACCGGCCACCTTATATTAGTCGGGCATTTTTAAAAATTAAACATCCCTCCATTAATCTAGATGTCTACTGGACAATGCTGTATAGGAATCGTATATTTTTATAAACCATATTCATTCCAAACTATCTTGCACGGTTAGTAATTGATGAGTTAAAAAACGCAATATGCCCCAGTCACATTTATTATGAATTAGAAACTAAACCAATATCGCCAAATAACGATTATAGTTTTATATTCAATGCGTATGATGAACCTATATCCATGATTAAGACATCAGAATACAACGTTCGTCTATAATTGAAACAGTATAATATTGTTTACCAAACACGAAAAAACACAAGTCAAAAGACTTGTGTTTTTAGTTGCTTGGCGACGTCCTACTCTCACAGGGACAAGGTCCCAACTACCATCGGCGCTAGAGAGCTTAACTTCCGTGTTCG
>NZ_JBQAGP010000018.1:0-7995 GCF_051916425.1 Bacillus cereus group sp. MYBK222-1 | reverse complement strand
TCTTAATCCATTCGCTCGACTTGCATGTATTAGGCACGCCGCCAGCGTTCATCCTGAGCCAGGATCAAACTCTCCAATAAAGTTAGTTTGTCTAGCATCATAAAATAAAAAATTGACGTTTCACGTTGTTTGTTTCGTTCAGTTTTCAAAGAACTACTTCGTCGCTCAGAAGCGACTTTATTAATATAACATTTTGTTATATTTTCGTCAACAACTTTTTTCAAAAAGTTGTTTTTCGTTTGTTTTGCTTGTTACCTTTCGTGGCAACGAATATAAATATACCAGTTTGATTATTAAAATGCAATAGTTTTTCTAATAAAATTTTTAACTTAGTAAAAAAGTATAAAAACAGCACTTTTCTTCTATATAAATATAATTTCCCCCACCATCGACATCTAACGCCCGACGCTCATACTCAAATAAAAAAAGCTTTGGAGAAATCTCCAAAGCTTAGTCTTGTTTATGACGCATAGCAGGGAATAATAGTACGTCACGAATAGATGGTGCATTCGTTAATAACATAACAAGACGATCAATACCAATTCCTAGTCCACCTGTAGGAGGCATACCATACTCAAGAGCTTCGATATAATCATCATCCATCATGTGAGCTTCATCATTACCTTGTTCGCGTTCTTTTAATTGCGCTTCAAAACGTTCTTTCTGATCAATTGGATCATTTAACTCAGTGAATGCATTTGCATGTTCACGTGCAACGATAAATAATTCGAAACGATCTGTGAATCGTGGATCTTCGTCATTCTTTTTCGCAAGTGGCGAAATTTCTACTGGATGACCGTAAATAAATGTTGGTTGGATTAATTTATCTTCTACTTTTTGCTCGAAGAATTCATTAATAATATGACCAACTTCCATTGTATCCTTAATTTCTACATTATGTTCTTTTGCAAGTTCACGCGCTTCTTCTACACTCATCGGATTCCAGAAATCTGCTCCAGAATGTTCTTTAATTGCATCTACCATATGAAGACGTGTCCATTCTGGTTCTAGATTAATTTCATAATCACCATATTGGATTGTTGTTGTACCTAGTACTTGCTTCGCGATATGAGCAACCATATTTTCTGTTAGTTTCATAATATCTTTATAATCAGCATACGCTTCATATAATTCAATCATCGTAAACTCAGGGTTATGACGAGTTGATACACCCTCGTTACGGAATACACGGCCGATTTCATAAACTTTTTCTAATCCACCCACAATAAGGCGTTTTAAATGAAGTTCAATTGCGATACGCATATATAATTCCATATCTAACGCATTATGGTGCGTGATGAAAGGACGCGCAGAAGCTCCACCTGCAATTGCGTGCATCATAGGTGTTTCCACTTCAAGATAACCATTGTCATCTAAGTATCTTCTCATTTCACGAATGATTTTACTGCGAGTAACAAATGTTTCACGGCTTTCCATACTTGTAATTAAGTCTAAGTAACGTTGACGGTAGCGTTGTTCAACATCTTTTAATCCATGATATTTATCCGGTAATGGACGAAGAGATTTCGTTAATAGCGTAAAGCCCGTTGCTTTCACCGAAAGTTCTCCAACGTTCGTTTTGAAAACTTTACCTTCAATACCTACTAAGTCACCTAAATCTGCTGTTTTAAATAATTCGTACTCTTCATCTCCAACAGCATCTTTACGAACGTAAATTTGAACTTGTCCATGTAAATCTTGAATATGTGCAAATCCAGCTTTTCCTTTACCGCGTTTTGTCATAATACGACCAGCGATAGAAACAGAGATTTCTTTCTCCTCTAATTCTTCTTTAGAGAACTCTCCATATAGGCTTAATAATTCATTTGTTGCATTTGTACGTTCAAAACGTTTACCGAACGGATCGATCCCTTGCTCACGTAAGTTATGTAGCTTTTCACGACGAACAAGCAATTGGTCGTTTAATTCTTCGTGGTTCATGTTATCCATGGTATTGATATCACTCCAGCTCTATTAATTTTTACAATATATACAGTATAGCATTTTCTACTCAACTAGAAAAACTGCCAGCAACTAACTGGCAGTTCTTCTTTCTTTCACGTAATTATAGGAAGTGTATAGAAGAATGTCAATCTTCCCTTCCTATTATTAACCAACGTGAATTGTTTGTTGTTTCGCTTCTACTTCTTCTACAAATGTACCTAATACATTTGCAAGGTCTTCACGCGTATTACAAGCATTGATACCATTACGTACAGTTGCATTACCACGAATGCCTTTTAAATACCAAGCTGCGTGCTTTCTCATCTCTCTTACAGCGACATTTTCATTCTTTAAATCGATCAGACGATCTAGATGCAACATACATACGTCAATTTTCTCACGTACTGTCGGTTCCGGCATTAATTCACCAGTCTCTAAATACTTTACCGTACGATAAATCATCCATGGATCTCCAAGGGCAGCGCGGCCAATCATAACACCATCTACACCAATTTCATCAAGCATACGCTTTGCATCTTGCGGCGTTGCGACATCACCATTTCCAATAACCGGGATATTTACAGCTTGCTTTACTTGTTTAATAATATCCCAATCCGCTTTTCCTTCATACATTTGTACTCGTGTGCGCCCATGAACTGCTACCGCTTGTCCACCAGCACGCTCAACAGCTTTCGCATTCTCGATTGCGAAAATATGATCCTCATCCCAACCAATACGCATTTTTACTGTAACTGGTTTTTCTACAGCATCTACAACTGCCGCTACCATTTCATATATTTTATTTGGGTCTAAAAGCCACTTTGCTCCTGCATCACACTTAACGATTTTTGGTACTGGGCACCCCATATTAATATCAATGATGTCTGCTGTCGTATATTGATCTACGTATTTCGCAGCATCTACAAGAGTTTCTTTCTCGCCACCAAAAATTTGTAAACTTAATGGCTTTTCTCTCTCATCAATATATAACATATCTAATGTTCTTTTATTGTTCAGTAGTATCGCCTTATCACTTACCATTTCAGCACAAACTAGGCCTGCACCGAATTCTTTTACTGTCAAACGGAATGCAGAGTTACACACTCCCGCCATCGGTGCTAATACAACCGGATTTTTCATCTCAATATTTGCGATTTTTAACACTCGATTTACTCCTTCCTTCATGGTCACTTTGGCATTAGCTCATCTATCGAGACCTTTAATGCTTTAGCAACTTCCACTACAAAGTCTTGGGAAGGCGATCGATTTCCTCGCTCAACTTCACCTAAAACAGATACAGATACCCCTAATTCTTTTGCAAAACCTTCTTGCGTATAACCTTTTAGTTTTCGAAAAGCACGAATGCGTCTTCCCCATTTTTCTGCTTCCATACCGTTACTCCCTCTCGCCTTTTCATTTCTTCTACTTGTGAACGTGAAATGTTTTGTTTTATATCTTGATTAATCTCTAACAACGGAACGATAACAAAAGCTCTTTCGAACATCCGCGGATGCGGAACAATAAGATTCTCTGCTTCAATATTTTCTTGATTATATAGTAAAATGTCAAGGTCGATAGTCCTAGGTCCCCACCTAATTTCCCTTTTTCTTCCTAGATCATTTTCTACTTTTTGCGTTACTTTCAATAATTCTTGCGGTGATAAATTGGTAGAAATTTTTATAACTAAATTTAAAAAGCAACTTTGGTCAGTATAGCCAACCGGTTCCGTCTCATATACAGACGAAACATCCTCAACTTTGATATAAGGATTTTTATTCAGAAACTGAATCGCTTCAGTTAAATACGTATAACGTTCTCCAATATTTGAACCTAATGCAATGTAAGCTATATTATTCATGGACGTTCTCTCGTAATTTCTACCGCTACAGCACGATAATGTCCTGGTATCGGCGGATCTGGTTTAATTACCTTTATCGTACATCTTGAAATACTCTCATATTGTTTCAATATATCTGTAGCAATATTTTCAGCAATACTCTCTACAAGCTTATATGTTCTATCTTCTACAACTTTCCTACATAATTCGAAAAGCTCTCCATAATTAACAGAATGCTCTAAGTCATCACTTTCTCCTGCTTGTTTCAAATCCAATTCCACCGTTAAGTCCACTTTAAATCTCTGGCCTAATTTATTTTCCTCTGGGAATACACCATGATAACCGTAAAACTCCATATCATGAATATAAATTTTATCCAATTACTTTACCCCCTTACCAATCATCGCATCCATCATCTTAGCCATACGTGCCATTTCCTTCACATCATGAACACGAACAAACTCACAACCCTTTTCAATACCAAGACAAACGGTAGCTCCCGTCCCCTCAAGACGTTCTTCTACCGGCAAATCTAGCACATGCCCAATAAAGGACTTTCTTGAAGTACCTAAGAGAACTGGATAACCTAGTACGTTTAACTGTTCTAAATTACGCATCGCTTCTAAATTTTGTTCAGGTGTTTTAGCAAAACCGATGCCCGGGTCTAAAATGATATTCTCATCTCGTACACCAGCATCTTTAGCAATTTTAATACTGTCATATAAATCAGCAACCATATCAGCCATTAAATTACGATAATTCATATTATCGCGATTATGCATTAAAATAATAGGTACATCGTAATGAGCCGCAACTTCAGCGATTTTCGGTTCCGCCTTCGCTCCCCAAACATCATTAATAATATGAGCACCAGCTTCGATTGCTTGTTTTGCAACTTCCGCTTTATATGTGTCGATAGAAATAGGCAATTTCACCTCTTTTGAAACAGCCTGAATCATTGGAACAACTCGTTTTATTTCTTCTTCCACTGACACTTTAGCAAAGCCCGGACGAGTAGATTCGCCACCAATATCAATAATATGAGCACCTTCATCTCGCATTTCTTTCGCATGGCGCACTGCAGTATCTACCTCGTTGTAACTCCCACCATCAGAAAACGAATCTGGTGTTACATTTAAAATCCCCATAATTAACGTTTTTTCATTTAAGTTCAATGTATATTCGCCGCAGCGCAAATCATAATCCCACTTCAAACTACACATCTCCTCTTCGTAATTCATTTCTGCTCCACAATTTCTCTCTCTGCATTTCATAAAGGTTCATAAATCTTTTTGTAACCATACCTACTTTACCCGGGAAATCTCGTCCCTCTATACGATTAAGCGGAACAATTTCTTGAATCGAGTTTGTTACGAAGACTTCATCGGCTGAAAGTAATTCATCTTTTGTAAAGAAACCTTCTTTTACTTCTATACCAATCTCTTCAGCAACCTTTATAATAAACGCACGAGTGATACCATTTAAAATCCCTGTTTCAAGCGAAGGTGTATATAAAATATCACCTTTCACAAAAAAGAGATTCGAAACAATACCCTCTGCAACATAACCTACTTCAGTCAGGAAAATCCCTTCTTTATTCACACCATTTCCAATTTCACGTTTCCCCAAAATGTTATTTAAATAATGGTGAGACTTCAAGCGAGATGCACCTTCTGGGGTATTTCTCACTTGATTTAAGACAACCCCTTCTTTTTCCACTACATCTCCCGGGGCCGCTAAAGGTTTTATAAAAACAATAATAGACGGCTCTTCATACATTTCTGTTTGCAATCCAATTTCATCTATACCCGCCGATACATTAAAACGGACATACGCATGCTCTAATTTATTCTTAACGATTAAATTCTTCAAAATAAGCATTACTTCATCTTTCGTCATTGTCCATTTTATTTGCAATGTATCCAGCGCATCTATTAAACGGTCATAATGATCATCCAATAAGAAAGGATGACCATTATAAATACGAAAAGTCTCAAAAACTCCAAGACCATATAAATAACCATGATCATAAGGAGAAATTCTCGCTTCACTCGATTCTACATACTGACCATTTACGTAAATTAACATGATGTCACACTTGGACTATATTTACGAATGAAATTCTGCAACAACTCTTTCCCGTGAGAAGTCATAATAGATTCCGGGTGGAACTGCACACCTTCAATCGGTAATGTTGTATGGCGGAGCGCCATAATTTCCCCTTCTTCTGTCCAAGACGTTACCTCTAAACAATCAGGTAACGTCTCTTTCTTAACAATAAGGGAATGATAGCGTGTCGCGGTAAACGGATTAGGGATATCCGAAAAAATCGTCTTCTCGTCATGATGCATAAGCGATGTTTTCCCATGCATTAATCGCTCTGCACGAACAACCTCTCCACCAAACACTTGCGCAATAGATTGATGACCAAGACAAACCCCAAAAATCGGAATCTTTCCAGCAAAGTATCGAATAACCTCCATACTAATTCCTGCCTCATTCGGACTACATGGACCTGGCGAAATCATTAAAAAGTCTGGTTTCATATTCTCAATATCTGAAATAGTCACTTCATCGTTACGTTTAACAACAAGATCTTGTCCAAGTTCTCCAAGAAACTGCACTAAATTAAATGTAAAAGAATCATAATTATCAATCATTAATATCATTTCTCTCACCTAACCGTTTCTTCACTACGTTCTTTTGCACGCCATAAAGCAATCGCCTTTTTTAACGACTCTTTATATTCATTTTCCGGATTTGAATCAATTACAATTCCCGCCCCTGCTTGTACATGCGCTTTTCCGTCTTTAGCAAGAAGTGTCCTAATTACAATATTCAATTCTGTATCTCCAGAATAACCGATCCAACCGATTGAACCTGTATAAATCCCTCGGCGAACAGGTTCTAATTCTTCAATAATTTCCATCGTACGTATTTTCGGAGCACCCGTAATTGTTCCTCCAGGGAATACAGCCTTCACTAAATCGAAAGCATCTTTATCTTCTTCCACCTCACCACGCACATTAGAAACAATATGCATAACATGTGAGTATTTCTCAATTACCATAAACTCGTCTACTTCTACAGTGCCATATTTACAAACACGTCCTAAATCATTTCGCTCTAAATCCACAAGCATGACGTGCTCTGCTCTTTCTTTTTCATTCTCAATTAATTCCCTTGCCAATTCTTCATCCTCTTGCTCATTTGCCCCTCTAGATCTCGTTCCAGCAATTGGTCTTGTACTTACTTCAGTTCCCTGTTTCTTAATTAGCAACTCTGGCGATCCACTTACAATTTGAAAATCCCCGAGCTCCAAGTAACCCATATATGGAGATGGATTAATTTCACGAAGACTTGTATATATTTCTAGTGGGTGTGTTTGTAACGTTCTTTCTTGTCTTGTCGACAAGTTTACTTGGAACACATCACCAGCACCAATATATTCTTGAATACATTCAACCGCCTTCATAAAGCTTTCTTCAGTAAAAGCAACTGCTTCACTTTTCTTTTCAGGGCACGCAAACGGCATAGTCACTTCTGGCGCTTCTGTCGTCCAAAGAACCTTCCATTCATTTAATCGTTCTTTTGCCTCTTCATGCTTATCTGCATAATGTGTAATAATCCATAATACTTTTTCCTCTTGATCATACACAAACACATCATCAAATAATAAAAAGAATATATCAGGTATATTAATATCATCCTCGGCAAGAGAAGGAAGTTTTTCAATATAACGGATGCAATCATAACTAAAGTAGCCAATTGCACCACCTTGAAAAGGCGGGTATTCCGGATTATAATCCGTTTTCCATTGCTCCATATATTCCTGCATTAAACCTAATGGGTTTCCTTGCTTTATTGTTTCCTTACCACTTTCACTTATATGTAACGTTTCACCCTTCCCTCGGATTACCGCTACCGGGTTTAACCCCACAATGTTATAACGACCGCCACGCCCACTCTCTAACAAAATATGTTGCGGTTTATCCTTAGAAAGAAATTTATATTGCTTAAAGAAATCTAACTGATATGGAATAGAAAGCGCTAAAGATTTTCTTCGTTGCATATCAACACCCCGTCTTCTTTTATCCCACCCCCTTATATTAACCACTTCAAACTACATTCGTTATGTATATAGAAGAGTTATACTCGAAGGCTAGTGAAAATAAATTAATGATACTACCTCTTATTTTACATGAAGTTTTCTA
>NZ_JBQAGP010000017.1:0-8641 GCF_051916425.1 Bacillus cereus group sp. MYBK222-1 | reverse complement strand
TAGTTTGGTGATGATGGCAGAGAGGTCACACCCGTTCCCATACCGAACACGGAAGTTAAGCTCTCTAGCGCCGATGGTAGTTGGGACCTTGTCCCTGTGAGAGTAGGACGTTGCCAAGCAAGCTTAAGACGAGTCAGAATGACTCGTCTTTTTTGTATGTTTTCATGCCTCTGTTAATTGCTTGTTTAACTCCTTCTAAATAGGCAAAGCCATGCCTTTTATCTGGTTCTAAGTAAGTACCTTCTGCCCATTCATTCCACGCATTAATAAATAAAAACTCGCTGTTGTAAAGAGAATAGGTGCGCTGGATTTGCTTACTTAAATATATCGTGAACTTCTCAGGAGTAGAGCCTACGAAAATGCTGCTATTTAAATCTTTGCGGCGTGCTGTGTTGTCCCAGTCAACAAAGGCACCGGGAAATGTTTTTTTCTCTGGAGGAGACCGCTTTAGTATATACATCCAAACTTTATCATAATCCCAAGCGTTTATTTGTTTACCAGACTCATATATTGTTTTATTTATGTCTGAAGAGCTATCATGAGCAATTGTATAAAAAGGCTCGAATTGAATGCTAGCATCGAACCCATTTATATTAGGAAGTGGGAAGCTGTTTAATGTTTCTACAAAGTATATACCTGCCAAACCATTTTCTTGTGCGAGTGTATTCCAGTAGTTAAGCATTTGCTCACAATTAGGTATATGCCCAGGACGATAAATAATGAATAGTGGTTTATTATCTATACGGATATACCTCTCATCTTGGAAAGCTTGTAATAAATAATCAAAGTGTTCTTTCCAATCCGATAACCCTCCGTAATTTTGAGGCATTAATATGTGACTATCAAGACCATCCCAAGTTTTTGTCCATGGTTCATTTGCCCAAGATAGGCAAAATGGAAAATCTGGTTCGCCCATCTGAAGTACCTCATTAAATGGTCTCTCCAATAGCCTCTTCCCTTTAAACCAGTAATGGTAATAACAAAAACCATATATGCCGTGTGCTTTGGCAATTTCTGCTTGCCATTTTCTTACGGATGGGGTGGTTAAGTCGTAATAAAAATCTTGATAAGGTTCTCTAGGTTGATAATGTCCTGAAAATAAAGGTCGTGCACTTTTAGTATTTGTCCATTCAGTAAAACCTTTTCCCCACCATCGGTCATTTTCTTTTATTTGATGAAACTGTGGTAAGTAAAAAGCAATTATTTTCAAGATATATCCCCCTTATGTGCTTCGTAGTTCAAGTGGTGGGAAGTTATTTTTGATTTTTCGAATCTAGTTAAAGCATGAGAACCGTTATTTACTTACTCTGTTTATGCCCCATAATGAATTTTTTTGTACAGTTTGCTTGATATGGAAATCTTTAATGATTTAATATATACGGCTGAAATATAAAATGATCTTCATTATACAATGAGCGAAAAGAGTTAATCTTTTTGGAGAACAAATAGGGCTTGGGGTAATCGGTTTGCATCATCGAAAAAGTCCCGCAGCTTTAAATACTTCTCATAGTGGTTTTTAATATAAGTTCTAGGTATAATGGTTTCCCCGTAGAAGCTACTATTTCTAACGTCTCCAGCTCCCGTAGGGCTGTGGACGAAATTGCCGCTTTCATAATCCGAGATGGCACGATTTATATCTGGAAAAGCTTGAGATAAAGTTTTATGCCATCCTGTCTGAATTAATTCAGGGTGTTCCTTAAATTGTTGACAAAAATCGAGAAAATAGCGCGCTTGTGTCGTGGCGATGAAGATTCCACCTGGACGAAGAATTCTTGAAAATTCCTTTATCCAATGTTCTGCAGTTTCTTCGGATAAATGTGAGAATACAGAATAAGCGAATATGATGTCCAATGAATTGTCACTAATAAATTCTACAGGAGGTTGTGGATTGGCGGTTATATATATTCCTCTTCCTAACGTTTCATTGCAAATATTAATCATTGCTGGATCTACATCAATCCCAAGTAAATTTTCATCGCGAACATCTTTGAAAAAAAAGCGTATAATTCTTCCCCAGCCACAACCAAAGTCTAAAATTTTCCGTTCTTTATTCAAGGGAACGCCTAAATTATGGGCATATGTTTTTACAAGTCTATAAAACAAATATGCTTCATAAAGAGCATGTTCACAGGAAGCACCTACAAACTGTTGTTGAATTTCTTCAGGGGGGAACATAGGTACTGGGATACCATTTATCTTTGTTTGTGAGCAACTTTGTATAAATAGATGAAGAAGTTCAACATCAGAAAGCGGGCTAACAAGGTTATCAAAATCACTTCCTAACTTAAAGTCATCCATTTGTTAACCTCCAAATTATATGGTGCCTAAAAATCATTTTCTTGTTTTCTACTAATAAAAACATGTAAAAATTCAGCATCTAAGCCTAGTGATTTATCCTTTTGTAAATAAACTAGGGTATACATATTTGCATGTGTATAAATATATTCAATCATATCTTGGCCCCAATCAAATGTTACTAAAGACCCATTCTCATCAATAGGATTTCCGTGATAAATTGGCTCTTCAATATACTCAATTCCACCCTCATTGATTCTTGCCCTTTGCAAAGTTTTGGGAAGTGTGTGGTACCAAGGGACAGTAAACACATGAGCACCGCCAGGCTTTAATACACGCTCTATTTCTTTAAAGGCTTTGTTTGGTTCCATTACATGTTCAAAGACATCTTGAGTAATGAACAAATCAAAAGATTCATTTTGAAAAGTCATGTTTTCTAAGTTCTCGCATCTAATCCCTTGAAAGTATTGGCCGAGAGGATAGTTTTTAAAGTATTGAGAGTATGTATAGTTTTTGCAGTTTTTTATTAGTAGTTGAGTTGTAATCCCCCCAGGTGAGGATTCGTGAATATGATAGGAACCCCATTTCGGAAAAAATGTATTTAAAACATGAATTAAAGCTCGCTGCCTTGGTATAGAGTGGCATGTAGAACATAAGTAGTGATCTCTAAGCCAATCGTTATGCTCTATAAATGTAGTTTCCTTCTCACAAATAACACAATATCCGTTATTATGTTTCAAATTACCTTCCACATGACATCACTCCTGTGTAAAAAATGTATATGGCACATGCGTCAATAATTAGTGAATTCAAAGAGGGTAGGTGAAATTTAGGGAATCTATAACAGTAAAATTGGTAGAAGGGAATAATTAGCAGGGGAGAACCCCTCTCTAATTAAAGTTTCAATTTATGCTATGCGATACATTCGCTTTTATTCATTGAAGAGTGTATCAATTTAAAATATCCCTTTTGTGTACGGATACATTTCAAAGTCTTGTGCATATATTTCTGTAACTAATGCCATTGTTTCTTCATCATAAAAACTTTTATATGTCGGAAAGCGAGGGAAGGCGGCATCTGTAATGCTGAGCTCTGCATAGCTTCCTGTATACATCATTTTATGAGAGCGATGATGATCTGAATTTGTAAGTAGCGCTAAATTAGATTTAACTAAATCGTACGTATGTTCTATTTTGGTGATTTGTGTATTAAAATCTTCTAAAGGAATATAGTGTTGGATGAAATTTTCTTCACCCGGAACGTATTGCTGACTAAAATGTATGTCCATTGCTACGGAATTGGGACCTAATGCTCGAACGTAATATAAAAATTGTTTAAATGATATTCCTCGGTTACTATATTTGTCATTATATAAATACTGGCGGATACTTTCCCATTGAGGAATTGCATATGGATTGTCAGCAAGTAATAAAAATGAGCTGACGGCCCTTGTATAGGGATTTCGTACAAGTTTACAAACAGCTTTTTCTGCTGTTAGAAGCCCATTTTGTAACTCTGGTATGTAGTTGGTGTTGTTTTTATATACCCAGAATTCATAGTAATGAATAAAGTCATGGTATTTCTTTGCTTCATTAAACAATCCGATTTGAAAAAAGAACCAATTAGCTAAAGTAGTGCATCCGCTTCTATGGCTCCAGAATAGTATAAGGGGAAAGTCTTTATGGAAATGTGGGATTCGATCTTTATGTAGAATTACATGATTTAAAAGCTCTTGATTTACATTCTTCATACATGTAGTGCTCCTTTTTGAAAGTTTTATTTATGGAGAAGGAGAAAGCTTTTACTAATCCAATATATTCATAGGAATGAGTAAATATTATGAATGTTTTTTCGGACGGCTTAAATAAGGTAGTGATTCTAAAGGGAAAATATAAAATAAAGATAATGAAAATTTATAAGGGGCATACAATTATAAGAGACTCAATAATAGAATTGACTAAGTTTATTTATTTGTATTTCTAGGTGAGATAAGCAAAAATCTTATTACTAGAGAGGATATTATGCGGAAGAATAATTATTTAATAGTAGGTGGAAATAGTTTCATTGGTATTAACCTCGCATTAGGTTTATTGAAAAAAGGCCAAAATGTAAAAGTATTTTCCAGACATATAAATAATTTTCCTCAAAATATTATAAGTGAGGTTGAATTTATTAAAGGTGATTTAGCAAATGTTGAAGATATATATAAAGCCTTAGTGAATGTGGATATTATTATTTATTTAGCTGCAACGTCTAATGTAACAACTTCAATTGAAGATGTTTTCGGAGATATAAACAGTAGCCTTTTTTTTCTTAATTTCATGGAAAGTGCTAAAAATTTCCCCATTAAAAAAATCGTATTAGCATCTTCTGGAGGCACAGTTTATGGTGAACCGGAATATCTGCCTATTGATGAGGAACATCCATTAAAACCACTTTCTCCTTATGGAATAACAAAGGTGTCGCTTGAAAATTATTTGTACTTTTATAAGAAAAAATATGGAATGGACTATGTTGTATGTAGATATTCTAATCCGTATGGAAAATATCAAAACCCGTTAAAGAAAGTTGGAGCAATAAATTGTTTTTTGTATCAGCATCTCAGTAATGAAAAGATTAATATATATGGGAATCCACAAGAAATTATTCGAGATTATATTTATATCGATGATTTAGTGGAAGTTACTATACAACTATCGCAATTAAATCACTTGAAATTTTGTGTGTATAATATAGGCAGCGGAAAGGGTCTCTCTTTAAAACGAATTATAGTAGAATTGGAGAAATTAACGGAAAGAAAAGTGGACTTTATCTGCTATAAACAAAAGCAAGAAAACGTTCAAAAAATCATTTTAAATATAGATAGAGTAAGACGAGAATGTAATTGGGAACCGAAAGTGGATTTCAAAAGTGGAATTAGATTAAATAAGCTATGGATTGAAGAGTTCTTATATAGTAAAAAATAATAAGCCATGCCCTACTTCTGTATAAGTAGAGCGTGGTTTATTATTTTATTTCTTTTTTTATTACCCAAAGATCTTGATGTTCCCACCAAAAACCTTCAGTGTATTTTTTGATAATAGGATTATAAGGTAATAATTTAATTTTGTCACATACGTAAGAGGGGCTAACGATCGTTTGCCCATATTGATGAACATCTAAATCGAGTTGTTCGCTAGAGGGAAGAAACCAATAACCCCGTTCATTTAAAGCGGGAAAGCCGAAGTACTTTTTACTTTGATATCCATGAGTTGTGAAAATGAATAAGCCGCCAGGGGAAACAGCGTTATACAATGTCTGAAGCCAACGAAACCAAGTTGTATCAGGCATATGAGAAAAAAAGGATAGACAAAAAACGATATCATACGTAGACGAGGCTAATTTTACTTGTTCTGGTTCAGGGTGAGATAATAGAGATGAAGTATGTAATGTGTTTTTAATAAAAGTAATAGCCTCTTCGTGTATATCGCAAGTAGTTATACTTAAGTTCATTTGCTGATTTAATAAATGACGTGTTACGCAGCCATATCCGGATGCGAATTCTAATAATTGAATTGGAGTGTCTACAGGAGGATAAAAGGAAGTAATTAAATCTAAGAGTGTTTCTGCTGATTTTTTTCCATCTTTAAAATAATAATCTATTGCTTCTTTTTTAGATGGAAAGACTGGATTTGTGACAAGGAATTGAAAGATATGATCCTCTGGGTGGATATTTGCACTTACATTGTATTTTTGTGCAATTTGAGAAATCAAATGTTTATTTGCCGCTATAAATTCTTTCAAAGAGTAACACCCCTTAAATAATAGTAATGTCTTAAAAGAGCTACTGATGATAAAGAAAATATATAATTAAACCTTCAAATATGTTTCAAGGTACTTTCTATATGCATACATTTTCTTTTTTGAAATGTCGTCGATAGTAAAGGTGTCTTTAATGAAATTCTGCATTTGTACAACTTCACTGTAATGGGAATATGAATCTTCTGTTCTTGTTACGCTATTTGTATGTCGTCTATGATAGTTTAGAGGTTTTGGATTAAAATAAATGTTCCCCTCTTTAAGGAGAGAAACATAGAAAAACCAATCACCAGCTATTTTAAACTTTCGCAATTGTTTTGCTATTGTTTTTATATCTATGTTTTTAAAAACTACACTTGAGACATTAGGTATGGTGTTTTTGATAAATAACGTATCTTGTATTTCATCTATCCCTTTTCGGATATAAGAACTCTGCCATTTTTCCTTATCGATATCATTTGTGTAATTCAAATAATGATTGGCCAAGATATTTCCTTGTTCATCTATTTGTTTTGATTGTGTGTAGCTTAAGGCAACATCACTATCTATATGAAACCCTTGTATTACTTCTTCTAAAAATGTCTGATCACATAAGTCATCGGCCTCAGCAATCCAAATATAATCACCGGTTGCTGCAGAGACACCTTTTATCCATTGTTTAAATACAGAACCAGAATTTTTATCATTAATAATCTGCTGAACTTTCAGGTGGTGTTTATTTTCATTTGAGAGCAGCTTTTCAAATATAGATACGCTATTGTCAGTAGAGGCATCGTCTAGGAAAATTAGTTCGTAAAGGGGATAGGTTTGATTTAATATTGATTTAACTCGTTCCGGTAAGTATTTTTCGTAATTATAGTTCGGTACAATGACGCTTATTTTTTTATAATTATGCTCAAGCAAGTTTAATAATTGATAAACGTAATCAAGAAAGTTGAAATCTCTTTCAATAAGTTCTTGGCCAAAGGTCCCTTTTTGTAATCGTAAATCTTCATTCCCGATAAGTTCATATATTCTTTCCAGCATCATAGGTAAGTTTAAATAGTCTACTAATGCGCCGGTTTGTTCCGTAACAACATCTTCAAAACCTCCAGCGTTTTTGAACCCTATAACAGGGACTTTTGTATCTAATGCTTCTAAAACTACGTTTGGAAAAGGATCTTCTCTTGAAGTTAATAAATATAAATCAGCACCGGCGTTATATAAACCGATATCTGGAGTTGGATCCACTAATGTGAAATGTGCTGTATATCTTGGGGAGATTGTATTAAAAAAATGAACATCTGTTTTCCCAACCCAGATAAAATGAATATTCGTATGCATCTTTCTTACTGAGTAAGCAATAAGTGAGAATAAATCTATTCCTTTTCGATGATCAGCGAAACCTACCCCCAAGATGATTTTGCTATCGAGAGGCAGATTGTGCTTTTTTCGTAAATTGCTTCTCGCTTGTGCAATATTTTTCTTATAAGGATTATGGTTGAACAAGCCCTGAGGGAGAATGTGGCATTTTTGATGATCTAATTGGGTGATTGTACGGAATTTTTCATACACGTATTGTGAAGGGAAGACAATTTTGTGAGCAGATTGGGCAATGTTTCTTGCTTTTCCCTCAGCAGAGTACTGTTGTATTAAATGCGGCAATTCATGTATTAATGAAATAACTTTAATATTATGTTTAGCTAGTAATGCAACTATATCACCACTTATGACGGTACTACATATGGCGATGGTATAGTCTTTTAATAATAACTTCTTTATTAATAATTCGACTTTTTCTTCCGTTGGGTAGTCTTCCTCTAGGCAATAAACAGGACCATACTTTTGAAAATCGCGGATTAAAATACCGGTTCCAATAGAAATAATTGCGACGGAGTAATGAAAGTTTTCTTTAAGGGCTTTAATAGTATGTAAAGAAAGCAGCTGTGCTCCGTGGAAATGGGCATCATGGGATACATAAATGATTTTCTTATTAGCATGCATTTCATAACGCCTCCTAATGTAATTAGATTTTAGTAAATGTAGGATGTATTTATAATTCCTAGAGAGAAGTGGTAGGAGATAATTGTGAATGTAACCGAAATAAAAAAGCTACTTTTAATATATATTTGTGTGGCTTGATATTCATTCTTTATAAAGTAGAAACTGTCGATTATAAAAATGACTACACTAGTTTATTAATCTTTAGGGAAGGAGTATAAAAAACTTTATAATTTATAAAATAAAAAGGATAAAAAGTATTGACGATTAGAGTACAGAAGTGTAATATAGAACAAGTCGCCGATGACAATAACGTCGAAAGCGACAAACGAAATAAAAAACTTAGTTGACATTAACTAACGAAGATGTTAACATAAGGAAGTCGCAAATGAGCGGCAGACAAGTTCTTTGAAAACTGAACGAAACAAACAACGTGAAACGTCAATTTTTATTTTATGATGCTAGACAAACTAACTTTATTGGAGAGTTTGATCCTGGCTCAGGATGAACGCTGGCGGCGTGCCTAATACATGCAAGTCGAGCGAATGGATTAAGAGCTTGCTCTTAT
>NZ_JBQAGP010000016.1:0-9800 GCF_051916425.1 Bacillus cereus group sp. MYBK222-1 | reverse complement strand
TTAATCGAAAAGAAATTTAATTTAAAACCAACATTTAAAATTTTATGTGCCTTAGTATATATACTAAGGCATTGTATAGTTTAAAATGATTTGAAACTATCCTCTCAGTAAGTATATATACTTACTGAAGACAAAAATAAACTAATGACCATTTTAATTTAAGGGTGTTTTTAGGTCTGTAGAGAAGTTCTTTTAGTCTCAAGTGTTTTTGTATGTATAGAATTCTAGAAATGTCTAGAGGGTGTTTCTAAGTAATCTGAGAGCTATTTATTAGTTCTAGATTGGTTTAATCGAAAAGAAATTTAATTTAAAACCAACATTTAAAATTTTATGTGCCTTAGTATATATACTAAGGCATTGTATAGTTTAAAATGATTTGAAACTATCCTCTCAGTAAGTATATATACTTACTGAAGACAAAAATAAACTAATGACCATTTTAATTTAAGGGTGTTTTTAGGTCTGTAGAGAAGTTCTTTTAGTCTCAAGTGTTTTTGTATGTATAGAATTCTAGAAATGTCTAGAGGGTGTTTCTAAGTAATCTGAGAGCTATTTATTAGTTCTAGATTGGTTTAATCGAAAAGAAATTTAATTTAAAACCAACATTTTAAACTATTCCTTCAGTAAGTATATATACTTACTGAAGGCAAAAATAAACTAATAACATTCTATACTTTTGTACTTCTTTTTTGTAAAATGAAACTATTAAAGTAATAAGTATATATACTTATTACTAATATTTTTTAACAAATGGAGGTATTCACATGCCTAGATTAAGTAGGTTTCAGATCATGGAACAAATGAAACCTCAAATTGTGGAATATTTTAAAGAGAAAAACCAAAGAATTTTTTCAGTTCAGGATATGTATGAGATATTAAATTCCTACAAAGAAAAATGGACATTACCAGCTGTTACTAAAGGTAATGATTTTATAAAATTTTTAACTGAAAATAATATTTTAGAACAAATTGAAATTCAAACACCTCAGAGAAAAATAACAAAATTTAAATTTGATGGTGGTTCAGTATATGAATTAGCTGTATCAATAAATGCGAATTCATATTTAAGTCATTATACAGCTCTTTTTCTGCATGGTTTAACTAATAATATTCCCAAAAATATTTATACAAATACAGAACAATCTCCTAAATACTTTTTTCATAAAGATGATATTGAGTTAGAACAAGAGAATATAGATTGGGCTTTTGCTAGACCAATGAGAGTTACAAAACAAATAGCTAAATTTGAAATAGATAATAAAAAATATCAAGTATACTTGTTGAATGGAAAACATCAGAATAGATTAGGAGTATTAAAAGCTAGCATTAATGGTATTGAGCTTTCAATAACAAGTTTAGAAAGAACTTTAATCGATATTGTTGTTAGACCAAACTATTCTGGTGGGATCGAAGAAGTAATTCATGCTTATAAAGTTGCTAAAGGTAGTTTTTCTGTTAATCGATTGCTAGTATTGTTGGATAAAATGAATTATGTTTATCCTTATCATCAAATAATCGGTTTTTATTTAGAAAAAGCCGGATATGATGAAAATGTGCTTAAACTTATAGAGTTAAATGCTATTGAATATAATCTTTATTTAACCTATGAAATTAAAGAGAAAAATTTTTCAGAGCGTTGGAGAGTTTATTATCCTAGATATCTTGATTATTAAAAAAAGGACAATTTTGTCCTTTTTTTAATTTGTTGTTAAAAGATTTTGTTCTTGTAATGCTTCATAGATATTTTTAGCAAGACGTTCTACATAATCGAAGTAGAAGTCATATGTACCTTTTTTAGTTTCTGCATTTACTGTATCTAAAACAGATTGGAAGTTTTCTCTATGAAATTCTCTTTCTCCTTGAATATTTGCTAAGAAGTCTAGTGGAACTTTTTTTAATGTGAAAATTTCTGATAAAATTTGAAGATTATCAGGTGCTGTTACATCAATTGGATCTGGCCATTTAGTCATAATGGAGTGAATGTCAAAAAAATCTCTTGGTCGAGGTCTTCTGTTAGTAAGTACTAAATCTCTATAATTTTCCATCTGTTGACAGATAGCTCTCAATTTTTCATAGATTACCATTAAAGGCGTATATGCGTATATTACATATCCATGTAGACGAAATGGTGCTTTTGCTTTGCAGAATTCATATTTACTGATATCAATTTGGAATGTTTTTTCTTGGTTACTTCCTACAACAATGGCATTCTGACGAAGCTTTTGTAGATCATCTTGATATTGTTCAAATTTTTCTTTTTCAATTACCTTGAAATATAGTGTGTAGCCGCCCCAAAATTTTTTCATCTCATCTTTCATTCTTGCTGGAGATGGTTTTAAATTTAAATCAAACACATGATAATCTTCTTCTTGAAAGGTAACTTCAAATGCATGTTGTAGCTTAGCTTTAATTTCTGCTAATGTTCCTTCTGCAAAGTCATCTTCCATAGATACATCAATATCTACAGAAGCTCGTTCGTTTATTTTATGAGCGATATTTAAAGCATTACCACCTTTTAGAACAAAGGTATTCATTAATTCATCATCGTAAAATAAAGAAATAATTGCGAGTTCTTTAATTTTTTCTACGATTTCCGTATGGTTTACTGGTCTAATGATTTTCTCCCCCAAGCTTTAATATTTTTATAGTTACTAGTTTTAGTATACGAGGAAAATCTTTCTAAAACAAAGGAGTGCGCTATACTTTTAATTAATTGGATAATTACTTGAGTATATGTCAACGGTAAGCGGACCGTAGGGAGCATTAAGGAGTTGACATATTCACTACACCAAGACCCTCTTGTGGTTGTCAAAAGGTACCCTTTTGACCCTGCCTACCGGCGAGGGAGCCCCTCAAGGATTGAGGGGTTGGGGAGTTCGATGAATGGGGTCTGGGGAAGAGTTCCCCAGTGGGTTTGGGCAAAGCCCAAGGTTTTGTTTTTGCCACATGAAATGTGGCTCGGCAAAGCCGACAAGCGTCGCAGACCCCTATCTATTTTGATGCGAAAGCGTCAAAATAAGTATAGGGTTACGTTAATTGACATCATTTCGTCGCTTTGCTAGACTGATGGTATCAATTAATCTAGGGAAAGTGGTGGCACTTTATGTTGGGTTCTATCTCATTTAATCAATCCCACCAAAGTTCATTGAGTCATAATAACAGAGAAAATATTCATGGGAATCCTGGTATTGATCTATCTAGGTTAGAGGAGAATATTTACTTTGTTCAAAAAGATATCCGAAGTGTATACAAGGAAGTCTTTCAAGAAGCAGTGGATAAGTATAACGAGAAACAAAAACGGAATGATCGTAAAATTGATGATTACTATGACAAAATACATAAAGATGATAAGACGCATGAGCAACGAGAACTCGTTGTAGCGATTGGGGAAGGTAAAGACGACCCAAAGTATAGGGAAGCTAAAAAAGAAGCTCTGAAACGCTATGCTGAGGCTTTTCAAGAAAGAAATCCAAACCTAGCGGTTTATAACATGGTTTTACATGATGATGAAGCGAATCCGCATTTGCATATTAATTATGTACCGAATTTCGAAAGTAGTCGAGGGTTAACGAGGCGTGTCGGAATGGATAGAGCCTTGCAGCAACAAGGTGTAGAAGGAACGGGAAGAAAGTTAATTGCACATTGGAGAGAATTAGAAACGGCTTATATTGAGCAATTAGCGAAAGCACACATTCCGAATTTTGAACGTGCTAATGTAGGTTCACATAAGTACATGAAAGTTCGTCAATATAAGGAGTATGCAGAAGCAAAGTCAACTATTGAAAATCAAGTAGAGGAAAAAGAAACACAGTTACAAACGATTGACGATCATTTAAAAAACGTTGAAGAGAAAACAAACGAATTAGAAATGACTAAAAAGAGTTTGGAAAGTGATGTTGTTGATACGTACAAAGAATTAGAGATAGTAAAGCAACAAGTAGAGAGTGAAAATGAAAAGCTGCAGCTAATTGGCCAGCGTCATGTGGAGTTAGAAAAAAGAGTAGAACAAATGCAAAAAGAATTAGATAGTGCTACGAATCAAGTACCAAATGAACCTGTTAAAATTCCATTTTTACGCAAAGAAGTAGTAGTAGAAGTACAGGATAAAATGTTTGGAAAAGCTGAAATTACAAAGAAACAGACAAGAAATTATGTGTTATCACCAGAACAATATCAAGAATTAACAAAGCAAGTGAATGCAGCGGTTACTATCAAAAAGGATTATGAGCGTTTGAAAAAAACAGATTTTGTGAAAGAGAATGAGAGTTTAAAAGCGCATGCAGAGGGATGGATGAAAGAAAATCGAACGTTGAAACAAGAAAAAAGTAAGTTACAAAAAGAAGTTGGTATATTAAATAGAGAAATTAGCTCGTTAAAATCTCATATAAAGGTTTTGCAGACGAATATAAGAGTTTTATATTTACAAACGAAAAAAGTTTTTAAAGAGCAATTTAAGGCGTTTAGAGGGATTATTAAAAATGAATTGGATAGTAAGGGAATAGATAATCAATTTGAACGTGAGCATAAAAAAGAAATGAATAAACATCGTGGATTGGATATGGAGCGATAAAATAGTAAGGAAACTTTGTTTTTATCTTTAAGGTTATTTAAAACGTGATAGAATGAAAAAAAGAGTCATGCGGGAACATGACTCTTTTCATAGGGTATTCTACGAAAATACCTAAACTTCATTTATCTGATTATAGATTATCATAATTTGATTTATAATCAAATAGCAAAAAATAGGTGTTTTTGTTGATTCCCTCAATTAAGGAGGAATTAACCTAGATATGACAAAAAAAATTATTGATTTTGGACAAGCTGAAAAAAAGGCAAAAGAAAGAGATAGTAAAATTAATAGTATTTATGAAAAACTTGAAGGTAGTGGTGGACTTTCTGAAGAAGAAAGAGTCATTATGCTGCAAGTATTAAGTAAAATGTCTGGTGGAGAAGAGTATTTTATTGGTAAAAAGAAAAAACCTACAGATCGGGTGAGATTTGTTCAAATGATTACAGAGAATATTGATTATTTATGTGAAATTGGTTATTTAACTCAACCAGAAAAAGCATTTTTATTTGATATTTCAAGATTTCTAGAATTTAAATCAAATGTTATTGTTGAAAAAAATGAAGATGATGATATAAAACCGAATACAGCGTCTCCTAGTTATTTGGCTAAGAAATTAGGAAAAACAAGGACTTCTATTTCAAAAATGATGAATGAATTGCTTGAAAAAGGGGTTTTAGGAGTTGCAGAAACAGGTGTAATAACTGAAGATGGAAGGGCTTGTTCAGCAAGAACTTGGTTTGTTAATCCTAATATTTTATGTAATTCACCTAAAGATGATATTGATAGAGCGACTCAACAAATTTTTTCAAAGGCATTGCGTAATATCAAAATCGAAGGTAATAAGAAAAAACATAAACTACCAATTTATTTATTTTAGATGTCAATTTTTATATTGACATCTTTTTTTATTTAAGATTTTCTATTTTTTAGGTGTTAAAAAAAATTAACACAGGTGTTAATTTTTTTTAACACCTCATGTCTTATAAACCCTTGATATTACTGACTTTCTTTACTTTGCTCTTCTCACTCTTATATATAGGGCTAAAAGTTCCGCAAGGAACAGGTAGTATTTTTGAGCAAACAACGCTCAAAAATCTCCACCTTCATAATAAAAAAGTCGGTTCGTTAATCCTTACCTAAAGACTACCGTCTTTTCTTTTTTATTATGTCCTTGCAAAACTTTTTTCGGCTCGTGTGCTTTTCTCGCCAAGCCGACAGACAAAAAGCAAAGCAATGGTTCTCGACTTGGACTAGCAAGTATACGAGCCGAACCGCTTAGATCATTCGTCCAAAAATAATCTTTATTCAAAAATAGATACGTAATACGTGGGGTTTCGCCCCCACACGACGAGCCAGCACTCTAGCCAAAAAGCAATGGAAAACCCTAAAGACAAAAACAAAAAAATTAGCCCCTGGAAGAAGGGCTAGTTGACGTAAAATTCGATATAGGAAGTTCTATTTTAGTAAACTCATAGCAACTACAATACATCCAACTATAAATAATTCTTTTTTAAATATGTATTTTTATCTTTACTTAGGATATGCTATAGTCTTTTCTTTAAAAATGTTTCCATAATATCTCTCTTAAATCTTTCATAATTGAACTGAAAAGCGATATTATGTGTTTTATAACCTGGATTTGTCACAAAACGAAAGTCTGCGATACTTTGACCAAATCCTTCTCCTAGATCGGGAATTACTTTGATGGGCACTTTTGACAGACGAACTGCATCTGGATTCAACAAATACCATATTGTTAAAAAATCATGCATAGGGCTTCCTCCTATGCCAGGATTCGATTTAGAGTAGAAATTATAGTAGTAGTCTAACATAGGTTTGATGATGAGTCCTGCAAGGTCTTGTGTATTCCGGTGAAATGCATCAATTTGTTGAACCATTTCAGGTGTAACAATCGCGTGTTGGGTGACGTTTAATGGAATAATTGTCAAATTCTTCGCATGCTGCAGAATTAAGTTTGCTGCATAAGGGTCTGCGTAAAAGTTAGCTTCAGCCACAGCAGTCACGTTTCCGGGGTAAAAAAAGGCTCCACCCATGCAAATGTATTCTTTCACATTCCGCATTGCTTCTAAATTCAAAATAAATGACGTAGCCAATGAGGAAAGTCTTCCCAAATTGATAATTGTAAGATCGTCTAAATTTGAGTTTATAATTTTGTAAATATCATTCATGGGATAAATTGGATAAGGGATTTCAGGTGGAATGATAGGTCCTAGTCCTACTTTTCCATGTACTTCAGGAAAATATTGAACCAATATACCTGTTAAAGGTACAGAAGCACCGAGAAATACGGGTATCTCTTTTCTTCCCGAAATATACTTCAAATAGTTAATATTTTTTATAGCATTCTCTCTCGATACATTTCCATAATCAGCTACAATCCCCACAAGTTGGATATCATTACGAAAAAAGGTGTACAGAATAGCAAACGCATCATCAATTCCCAAATCTGTAAACAAGAGAACTTTTTTGGGCATATATTTTCCTCCAAAAGCCATAAAATTTTATTTTTACTAAGGATGTAAAGAATAGGCTTGTACTATATTTGATATATATTTTATATATTCTTCAATAGTACATTCTGTTCATCTATAACTTTAGATATCTTATATGTGTTTGCATGTAAAATAGTATTTTTGTTTTGTATATCATATTCATGTGAAGTTGACATAACGTCTCATTATTGGCATAAAAAAAGGATCTTCAATCTAAGATCCTTTTTATTATTTTTAATAGTTTTATTCATTTACCATGGTATCGGCTTTTGTTACATGTACAGTACCAAATGGATGGTTAGGAGGAGCATATATCGAGTAAAGTTTTAGAGGAATATTACCTGTATTGGTTAGATTATGCCATGTTCCAGCGGGTATCATTATGGCATAATCATCATAGACATTTCTTTTAAAGTTTAAATTATCTTTATTCTTGCCCATTTGAATAATCCCCTGGCCTTGTTCAATACGTAAGAATTGATCAACGTTAGAATGTACTTCCAAACCGATATCTTCGCCAACATTGAGACTCATTAAAGTAACTTGTAAATGTGTTCCTGTCCATAAAGCAGTACGATAGGTATTGTTTTGCTTCGTTGCTTCATTGATATTAACGACAAATGGTTTTGGTCCATAATCTGTTAATGAAATTCTTCTGTCATTGTTAGAAGAGCGAAAAGAATCAAATCTGTTTGCATGCTCTATCTCATTAGGAAAAGTCCGGTAAACAGACTGTCTTCCATAGTTATACATTGGTATTGGTACATTAACATAATAAAGATATTGATATGGGTATATATAAGGATTATAGTGCATTTTTCCCAATCCTTTCGCGTTTTTACAAAATTATTCTATGCACTTGTTAAGGGAATGTACTTAGATTCAAGATGACTTATTAAAAACACATGAATACGTTATACAAATCTAGTATACATAACGCACAATTATCGGTAGCAAGATTTTCATAGAATCCTTGTATTGGCAGGGATTCTTCTTTTTTTGTCTGGTTATCTCGTATACAGGATTTTATACATCGTTGATGTAGCAAGGATTCTAGGGATTCGCGCTCTTCTTTTTTTGTATAAAATCTTGTATATAGAAAAAAAGATTTTGATGTTATTATCGAGAAGTAATACATATCGGTGGTAAAATCGGAATGTATTTCGGAAATTAAATTGTTTTTAAAATCGGTTTTCATATCGGTTGTAAGTACACTCCGATTTTGATTGGAATGTTGGTTTAATCGTGTTTTTTAAGTAAAAACGTATTCCGTTTTTTGGGGAGGAATAAAAATTGGAACTAAAATCGGAAATGCACACACCGAAAATTGTTGCGGATCTTTTAGGAATCACACCCGATTTGTTAAAGGTATGGTCAAATGAATTTAATATACAAACGGAGCGAAGTCAGGGAGGACATCGTAGATACTCGAAGGAAAATATAGAAGAATTAAAAGCAATAAAAGAAAAAATACAGGCCCAAAAATGGTCTTACGATCAAGTTCGGTCATGGCGAAACGGAGAACTTGATTCGTTTGTTTCAAAAGAAGAAAAATCAGAATTAGAAAAGAAACTGAATGAAGTATTAGAAAATCAACAGTTACAAAATCAATTTAATCAAGCACTCGTTCAGAAACTACAAGAAATTACGAATGAATTGGTTACGACAAAAGAACATTTAGCGAATACGGAGAAAAAGTTAACTGAAGTAGAAGGGAAAAACAGTGAATTAGAAGTTTTTATAGAGAAGAAGCTAGAGAAACGAGATCAGTTATTGCTTGAAAACATTAGAGATATGCAGGCACAAAATCAGAAACAAAAACGGAAAGGTTTTTTCAGTTTGTTTAAAAAGTGAATTTGGCTGGTATTTTATGTAGGGTTCTAATGTCGGAAAAAGAAGAATAGAAATATAGCATACATACAATAAGGGAATGCAATACGAATCAGTATATAAGCATTCCCTTATTTTATGATAAACAGGTTGTTTTTATAAATTTTATTTATTACTGAATGAGGTTTTAGTTTTGTATTAAAAATGATGTTTAAAACAGTTTATTTGATGTTGTGTGAGTGGAAATTTATTTTAATTGACTTTTTTAAAAAAATAGTTTGTTTTTTAAATTAGATTTATTATTAATTCGAATATAATAAGAGTAACATGAAAAATTGCTTACTGTTTTAGTATATAGTTTAAAATGATTTGAAACTATCCTCTTAGTAAGTATATATACTTACTAAAGACAAAAATAAACTAATGACCATTTTAATTTAAGGGTGTTTTTAGGTCTGTAGAGAAGTTTTTTTAGTCTCAAGTGTTTTTGTATGTATAGAATTCTAGAAATGTCTAGAGGGTGTTTCTAAGTAATCTGAGAGCTATTTATTAGTTCTAGATTGGTTTAATCGAAAAGAAATTTAATTTAAAACCAACATTTAAAATTTTATGTGCCTTAGTATATATACTAAGGCATTGTATAGTTTAAAATGATTTGAAACTATCCTCTCAGTAAGTATATATACTTACTGAAGACAAAAATAAACTAATGACCATTTTAATTTAAGGGTGTTTTTAGGTCTGTAGAGAAGTTCTTTTAGTCTCAAGTGTTTTTGTATGTATAGAATTCTAGAAATGTCTAGAGGGTGTTTCTAAGTAATCTGAGAGCTATTTATTAGTTCTAGATTGGTTTAATCGAAAAGAAATTTAATTTAAAACCAACATTT
>NZ_JBQAGP010000015.1:0-14868 GCF_051916425.1 Bacillus cereus group sp. MYBK222-1 | reverse complement strand
CTCTCCAATAAAGTTAGTTTGTCTAGCATCTAAAATAAAAATTGACGTTTCACGTTGTTTGTTTCGTTTAGTTTTCAAAGTTCAACATCGCGTTTCAGCGACTTTTATAATTTAACATTTTGCGTTAAATCTGTCAACAACTTTTTTCTTTCGTTCCTGACGACGCTTATTAATTTACCATATTAATCATTCACAAGTCAACACTTTTAAAAAAAATGCCAAAATAAATTTATTTTGGCATGATATAAAGTTTAATAACCACTAATGCAGCAACACCGGGTAGGCCTAATAAACTTGTAATTGTTGCGGTGCCCAAGTTAATTGGGATATGAAAATCAAAATACGTTCCTACAACATTTACGATAAAAAGTAATGCTACTCCCAAAGTAACATGAAAGAGCGCTTTTCCTATAAAACGCAACGGCTTAGAAGAAACACCAAAAACAAGGAAAATAAAAACTAACGCAAGAATACCAACAATAATAATTGTAGAATTCATTTTTTCCTCCTTATGAATGACCTATACACATTTATTTGTATGGGACAAGACAATAAAAAAGAACGTTTATTATATAACTCCAGTCGTTTCATCTTATTCACCTTGATTCGGCTACACGTTCTTCACAAAAACTATTAATCGATCTTTCCAAACGAATAAAATAAAAAGGCTCTGCTTTTTCAGCAGAACCTTTTACCATTGCTCCATCTTTACAGGACGACGTTTTGCTTCTTTTAGCAAGAAGAAATATTTCGCCTCTGCTATTTTCAAAGAACAAAGTACATCTTGAGATGGTTCAACACTTTGTTCAACCATTCTCTTTTGACGTAACCATTCATTCTTCACCTTTTCTAATAGTACAATTAACTTATCATCATACTCTTTACGCAATTTACCCTTTTTTTGAAAGAACATTTTTGTTTCTCCTCTTATACTTCTCTACGACCTTCTAACGCTTTCGACAGTGTCACTTCATCTGCATATTCTAAATCTCCACCAACTGGCAGACCGTGTGCAATACGAGTCACTTTAATACCTGTCGGCTTTAAGAGGCGGGATATATACATCGCTGTAGCTTCCCCTTCAATATTAGGATTTGTTGCTAATATTACTTCTTGTACTGTTTCATCGTGTAGTCGCTTTAGAAGTTGCGGGATATTAATGTCTTCTGGTCCAATTCCCTCCATTGGAGAGATAGCACCACGTAACACATGATATACACCTTGATACTCTTTCATCTTTTCCATCGCGATTACATCTTTCGGTTCTTGCACGACACAAACAACTGATTGATCTCGATGTGAATCGTTACAAATATAACAAGGATCACGATCAGTAATATGCCCGCACACAGAACAATATGCTAAGTCTCGCTTCGCATTTACAAGTGCTTTTGCAAAACCTAACACATCATCTTCTTTCATATCTAATACGAAAAACGCCAATCGAACCGCTGTTTTCGGTCCGATTCCTGGCAATTTCATAAAACTATCAATTAGTTTTGATATTGGTTCTGGATAATGCATATATCAATATCCTCCTAGAACATTCCACCCGGTAAGTTTAAGCCTTTTGTAAATTTACCCATTGTAGAGTTTGAAAGTTCATCAGCTTTCTTAAGTGCATCGTTTGTTGCAGCTAACACTAAGTCTTGTAACATTTCGATATCTTCTGGATCTACAACTTCTTCTTTCACTTTTACTTCAAGAATTTGCTTATGACCATTTGCAATAACTGTGATCATACCGCCGCCAGCTGTACCTTCAACTGTTTTTTCGCCAAGTTCTTCTTGCGCCTTTGCCATTTCCTTTTGCATCTTTTGCATTTGTTTCATCATGTTATTCATATTTCCCATTCCGCCACGCATCATAATTAATTCCTCCTAATTATTATTACTCTTTTATTTCAATGAGTTCTTGCCCTACTAATTTTACAGCCTCTTCTATGAGAGGATCTTCTTTTTTCTCTGGGCTTTCTTCAGAACTTCCACCTTCACGCTGTAAAAAATCTTCACGGATTTTACCCCATTCACTTTTTGGAATGGCAATCATATTTAATCTTTTACTTAGCAATTCAAATAAAGTTTGTTCCACTGTATCCATAGCCTCTCGATTTTCGCTTGCCATTTTACAGTGAATCTCATATTGGAACGCTAAAACGTAAGTATCATCTGAAGCCGCTACCGGTTCGCTATTTTCTAATAAAACAGCAAACGCTACTTTGTTGTATGCTTTGAGTCTTCCTAACAACTCTCCCCATACAGCTTTTAATTGTTCTAAATCTTGACGCTTCGCTTGCTTTAATACTTCATTTACGCGTCCGACAGGTATCTTCATACTTCCTGTCCGTACTGGCTTTGGTGCTGCACGCGTCTCTCTGACTTCCTGCTGCACACCGGCCGGCACACCATTCTTTTTGACTTGTTCTAACTCTTTCTCTAATTGCTGCATCCTGTTCATAATTGCTTGTAAACGATCTGCACCATTTGCTTGCATCATAAACTGTTGACACAGTTGTACCATAACAACTTCTAAGAAAATTCGCGGATGATTTGTCCACTTCATTTCCTGTTGTGCTTTACTAAGAGTATGAATGATCTCATAGATTACTTCCGGCTGCATTTCTTCACTTAACGTCCGGAATTGCTCATCAACCATTACTCGTTCCAACATATGTTCCAATTGTGGTGAAGTTTGATATAAAAGCATATCACGATAATAGTAAATGAAATCCTCCATAAAGCGAACTGGATCTTTCCCTTTACCCATCATCTCATCTATGATACGTAATGCTCTTGATACATCATTTTCACGTATACATTCTACTAAGTTGCCTAAGTATTGCTGAGAAACAGACCCTGTTACAGCTAATACATCTTCTGTCGTAACAGTCTCATCACTATAAGATATTGCCTGATCAATAAGACTAAGCGCATCACGCATACCACCTTCAGCGGCACGTGCAACAATTTGTAATGCCTCATCTTCTACTTGCGTACCTTCATTGTTCACAACTGTCGATAATCTCTCAACAATATCATTTACTGATATCTTTCGAAATTCGAAACGTTGGCAACGCGAAATAATTGTAGGCGGTATCTTATGCGGTTCTGTTGTCGCCAAAATAAAGATAACATGTCCTGGCGGTTCTTCTAACGTTTTTAAAAGCGCATTGAAGGCACCCATGGAAAGCATGTGAACTTCATCAATAATGTATACTTTATATTCTACAGCACTTGGAGCATATTTTACTTTATCTCTAATATCTCGAATTTCATCTACACCGTTATTTGAAGCCGCATCAATTTCTAATACATCTGAAATAGATCCTTGTGTAATCCCCAAACAAGAAGGACATTCATTACAAGGTTCAGCTACCGGAGCATGTTCACAGTTAATTGCTTTTGCAAACACTTTTGCAATTGTCGTTTTTCCTGTTCCTCTCGGCCCAGAAAATAAATAAGCATGTGAAACTTTCTCTTGAAGAAGGGCATTTTGCAACGTTTTTGTCACGTGCTTTTGACCGACTACATCTTCAAACTTTTGCGGTCTCCATGTTCGGTATAACGCTTGGTATGACACGAAAATACGGCCTCCCTCAAAGGTTATTATCTCATTTATTATAACCCATTCTGTTTATAGATTCCAAAAGTTATTTTCTATACAAAAAACCCACCTTAGTATTAAGGTGAGTTTTGTATACATATATAACTGCCGTGCACCTTCTGTCGATTACGTACCATAAGCGTTACTTAAGCAGTTAGCTCGGTTCAGGCACTCCTGCGGCACACGAGAAGACCCGCTTATTGCTGCTTCCTTCCGGACCTGACAAGGTTCACGGGGTCCCGTTGCGCAGGACCCAAACGTCAACACCACTTACTTAAGGCAGGCCTTACAGCAACATAACCTCGAGAAGGGATTCGGCCTCGCTAGAGCGGATTGCGAGTATAGGGCACCGCTACCTCCCCGCTTAGCACGGCAAAGTTAAAACCAATATTCGGTTGCCTTCATTAAAGGCACTATCAGTATAACTTGTTTTTTTATAAAATGCAAATACGTTAATTCTCTTTACTTTTCTCTAATTTCTTAATCGCTTTTCTTTTTTTACGAAGCGCTCTAAAAAAGTTCGTTAACAGCGTACCGCACTCTTCTTCTAATACACCAGCTACTACTTCACATTGATGATTAAAGCGTTCATCCGTTAACAGATTCATCAATGTCCCTGCACATCCACCTTTCGGATCACTCGCACCATATACAACTCGCTTTACTCGTGATAAAACAATTCCACCCGCACACATCGGGCAAGGCTCTAATGTTACATATAACGTCGCATCTTCTAAACGCCATGTCCCTAATTTTTTGCACGCCTCATCAATAGCTAACAACTCAGCGTGAGCTATCGATCTTTGCTCAGTCTCCCTTAAATTATGAGCAACACTAATTACTTCACCATCCAACACTATAACTGCCCCAATCGGTACTTCTTGTATTGCCTCTGCTTTTTTAGCCTCTTCTATTGCTAACTGCATAAAATGAATATCTTGATCACGTTCCATAACATAGTCCTTTCATTACAAATAAAGTACACTTATTTCCATTTACTACACATGGGATAACTTTTATAAATTCAATCCACCCTAAGAAAAAAAGAGAGGGGATTACATATGAAGAATACTGCCTTACTCATTATCGATATGATTAATGACTTTCAATTTTCACACGGGCCTATCCTAGCCAAAAAATGCGAAATTATAACCAATCCTATTTTACAATTAAAGAAAACAATGAAATCCTTCGGTTGCCCCATCATTTATATTAATGACCATTATCAACTTTGGAGGTCTGATATTGACCAATTGATTACTCATTGTACAAATGAGTATAGTAAAAATATCATTCATAAGATCGCTCCAAATGCTGATGATTACATTTTTATTAAACCACATTACTCTGCTTTTTATGAAACACCTTTAAATTCTTTATTAGGCTATTTAAAAATAGAAAATCTAATATTAACAGGTGTCGCCGGGAATATATGTATCCTCTTTACAGCTAACGATGCTCATATGAGGAATTATACATTGTATGTACCACAGGACTGTATTGCATCTAATGATGATCAGGATAACCTGCATGCTTTAAAAATAATGGAAGCCACATTAAAAGCAAATATAGTACCGTCGTTTCAAATAAAATTTAATTAATACATATATCTATTTTCCAACTTTTTATATCAAATTAACCCGCTCGCTTCCCTCTTGTGCTACAATAATTCTGTTTTGTGTTTTTAGTAGTCACGGTAAATCACTGATTGAAAGGAGGAAACAGCGTGACCGGAGTACCATTTATCACGGTTGAAGGACCAATTGGTGTTGGAAAAACTTCACTTGCGAAGGAAATTTCAACTCACATGCAACTCCACTTACTGAAAGAGATTGTTGATGAAAACCCCTTTTTAGGAAAGTTCTATGAAGACATCGACGAATGGAGTTTTCAAACAGAGATGTTCTTTCTTTGTAATAGATACAAACAATTAGAAGATATTAACATAAAGTATTTGAATCAAAGGAAGCCAGTAGTAGCGGATTATCATATATTCAAAAATGTAATTTTTGCATCCCGTACATTAAAAGATTCTCAATACGACAAGTACATGCAAATCTATCGTATCCTTACACAAGATATGCCAGTTCCAAACGTTATCGTTTATTTAACAGCTAGCCTAGAAACATTACAAAAGCGAATTGCAATGCGCGGAAGAGAATTCGAAAAAAATATGGATCCAAATTACTTACTACAGCTCACAAAAGATTATGAAACAGCAATGGATGCTTTTAAAAAGGACCATCCAGATATCCCAGTATTGAAATTTAACGGAGACGATATGGATTTTGTAAAAAATCCTGATGATTTAAACGTCATCCTATCTGCCCTTCAAAATACTCTCTTAAAGGAGTCGAAATAATAATGAATTTAAGGCAAAAATATGATATACCAAATGACGCAGTAATCACTATCGCTGGAACAGTAGGTGTCGGTAAATCCACTATGACAACTGCATTGGCTAACGCTTTAGGGTATCGCACATCATTTGAAAAGGTAGATTCTAATCCGTATTTGGACAAGTTCTATGCTGATTTCACACGCTGGAGCTTTCACTTACAAGTGTATTTTTTAGCAGAACGATTTAAAGAACAAAAAAGAATTTTTGAATACGGTGGCGGTTTTGTTCAAGATCGCTCTATCTATGAAGACACTGGCATTTTTGCAAAAATGCATCACGAAAAAGGTACAATGACAGAAACTGATTATGAAACATATAAAGGTTTATTTGACGCTATGGTCATGACTCCTTACTTCCCACATCCAGATTTATTAATTTACTTAGAAGGTTCTTTCGATGATATTGTTGATCGTATCCAAGAACGTGGACGTCCGATGGAACAGCAAACACCAATCGAGTATTGGAAAGAGATGCATGGGCGTTATGAAAACTGGATTAACAACTTCAATTCATGCCCTGTTTTACGATTAAACATTAATGAATACGATATTTTAAAAGATGGCGATTCCATTGAACCAATCATAAAAAAAATCGGTCATTTTTTAAAACAAACACGTAAACTTGTAAAATAAAAAACCCGTGCATATGCACGGGTTTTTCTATTAAATTACTTTTTCTTTGTTGGAGCAATAATTTCACTCTCAGGTTTTCCAGCGTTAATACGCTGACGAACAGTACTTGTACTAATATCGTACGCCTCAGCAATCTCTTTAACAGTCATTTCTTTCCCGTTAATTACTGCTGTTAATACTTTACCTGTACGTTTTGGAGCTGCTTCTTTCTTTACAGCTTCTTTTTTAACTTTTTTTGGTGCCTCTACTTTTGTTGCAGTTTGCTTTACATCACAAGTGCAACCACAAAGTTTACGGAATGTATCATCGCTAATAATGCGTGATACATTTGCACCACTGTTTAAAATTCTATTGTTCTTACAGACAGGACATTGTACATAATATAAAGTTTTTCCATCTAAAGGAAACGTTTGTATAATAAGATCCATGTTGACTCCTTTCATATCTATGAAGATAATCATCGGAATATGAGTGTGTAATAAGGACAAAATCGCCTTACACCATACTTTATGATTGGTTTTAAAATAAAAACTCGTTACGTGTGGTAACGAGTTCTCCAATCTCCACTTATATGCGCTGTTGTCAATTATATCTGGAGGAGGTAGAGGGATTCGAACCCCCGCGCGACTCTCGCCGCCTGTCGGTTTTCAAGACCGATCCCTTCAGCCAGACTTGGGTATACCTCCATATTGACATCAAATATAATATCAAAAGAAAAACAGTTAGTCAACCCTACTAAAATAAATTATGAGGAAAGGAAAATTTTACTTTTCCTCTCCTACATCATAGTACTGACAACGCTCATAATTACCAATCACTCATACCGATGAATGTTTATAAATTTACTTAATAACTGTTTTTCCTCCCATATAAGGGCGAAGAACTTCTGGAATTATAATTGTACCATCTTCTTGTTGGTAGTTCTCTAAAATAGCTGCCACCGTACGTCCAATTGCAAGACCAGATCCATTTAATGTATGAACATGTTCTGGTTTGCCGTTTGGCTCACGACGGAAACGGATATTTGCACGTCTCGCTTGGAAAGCCTCGAAATTACTACAAGAAGAGATTTCACGATATGTGCCATAGCTTGGAATCCATACTTCGATATCGTATTTCTTCGCTGCTGTAAATCCTAAATCGCCTGTGCACATGCTCATAACGCGATATGGCAACTCTAATAATTGTAACACGCGTTCTGCATCATTTGTTAGTTTTTCTAACTCTTCATAAGAATCTTCTGGTTTTACGAACTTCACAAGCTCTACTTTATTGAACTGGTGCTGACGAATTAAACCACGTGTATCACGGCCAGCTGAACCTGCTTCAGAACGGAAACAAGAGCTAAACGCAGCATATCTTATAGGCAATTGTTCTTTATTTAAGATCTCATCACGGTGCATATTTGTTACAGGTACTTCAGCTGTTGGAATTAAGAAGTAGTCTTCACTTTCAATACGGAATGCATCTTCTTCAAACTTCGGAAGTTGTCCTGTCCCTGTCATGCTTGCACGGTTTACCATATACGGAGGTAATACTTCTTCATATCCATGCTCATCAGTATGAAGATCAAGCATAAAGCTAATTAAAGCACGCTCTAATCTTGCGCCAGCACCTTTGTAGAATACGAAGCGGCTTCCTGTTACTTTTCCAGCACGTTCAAAATCTAGAATTCCTAAATCTGTAGCAAGATCCCAATGTGGTTTTGGTTCAAAAGCAAATTCCTTCACTTCTCCCCAAGTGCGAGCTACTACATTATCATCCTCTGTTTCACCAACTGGAGCAGATTCGTGCGGAATATTTGGAATAGATAGCATCAATCTTTCTAGATCTTCTTCAACTGTACGAAGTTCGTTATCAAGATCTTTTACTTTTTCTCCAACTTCACGCATTTCTAAAATTAGAGCTTCTGCATCTTTCTTTTCGCGCTTCAATACAGAGATTTGTTGAGATACTTCGTTACGTTTACTTTTTAGTTCCTCTGTTTGAACAAGTAGTTCTCTTCTTCTCGTATCTAATTCTTCAAAGCGACCAAAATCAGTTAAATCTTCGCCTCTATGCTGTAACTTAGCTTTTACTTCTTCAAAATTTGTACGTAAAAATTTAATATCAAGCATTATATACTCCTCCTTTTATTTTATAAAACACAAAAAACTCCCGTCCCTATATAAAGGGACGGGAGTTAACCCGCGTTGCCACCCTAGTTGAAAGCATTACCGCTTTCCTCTCAAGTAGAAATAACGGCTCTTCACCGGGAATGTTTACTAATCATAAAGATATTCCACATTCCATTCCAGGATGGATTCACAAACTGTTTCTATCGATTTCCACCAACCATCGACTCTCTATAAGAAACGACATTTGTTACTACTTCCTATCAACACGCTTATTTTATAAAATTGTTACCATCAATTTACTATAATCTTATACAAGTTGCAAGTTACTTATACAACTTTTTTCATTTTCGCTTCTTTTACCATTTCTACAAAGTATGCTGTTACACGATGATCATCTGTTAATTCCGGATGGAAAGAAGCAGCTAAAAACGGCCCTTGCCTTACCGCTACCATTCGATCACCATGTGTAGAAAGTACCTCAACATCATCCGCTACATTTACAACATACGGGGCACGAATAAATACGCCAACAAAATCTTCTCCCACACCTTTAATAGAAAGTGCAGCTTCAAAGCTATCTTTTTGACGTCCAAACGCATTGCGCTCAACTGTAATATCCATAGCACCAATATGTGCTTCGTCATAGCCAATAAGTGTTTTTGCGAGAAGAATCATTCCTGCACATGTACCAAACATTGGTTTACCAGACTTCGCAAATGTACGAAGCGGTTCCATGAAAGCATACTTATCAATAAGACGGCGCATAGTTGTACTTTCACCGCCTGGTAAAATAAGACCATCAATCTCTTCAAGTTGTTCTATACGCTTTACAACAACAGCTTCTGCACCACTTGCTTCAACTGATTTTACATGTTCACGAACTGCACCTTGAAGACCTAGTACACCGATTTTCACCATTTTAAAGTTCTCCTTCAATTACCATCCACGCTCTTGCATGCGTTGCTCTGGTAGTAACGTTGAAATTTCAATACCTTTCATCGCATTACCTAATCCTTTAGAAAGGCTTGCAATTAACTCGTAATCCTCATAATGAGTTGTCGCTTCAACGATTGCACGTGCAAATTTCGCTGGATTCTCTGATTTAAAGATACCAGATCCAACAAATACACCATCCGCACCAAGTTGCATCATTAACGCTGCATCTGCTGGTGTTGCTACACCACCTGCTGCAAAGTTTACAACCGGCAAACGACCAAGGCGTTTAATTTCAAGTAGTACTTCATAAGGAGCACCAGTATTTTTTGCATATGTCATTAATTCATCTTCACGTAGACTTGCAACTTGACGGATTTCTGCATTGACTTGACGCATATGACGCACTGCCTCTACAATGTTTCCTGTTCCTGGTTCGCCTTTTGTACGAAGCATAGATGCACCTTCTGCAATACGACGTGCAGCTTCTCCGATATCACGGCAACCACATACAAATGGAACTGTGTAATCACGTTTATTTAAATGGTATACTTCATCGGCTGGAGTTAATACTTCACTCTCATCGATATAGTCTACCCCTAATGATTCTAATACACGTGCTTCTACAAGGTGACCGATACGGCATTTTGCCATAACCGGAATTGACACTGCACCCATAACTTCTTCAACGATTGTTGGGTCTGCCATACGAGAAACGCCACCTGCTGCACGAATATCTGCTGGTACACGCTCTAATGCCATAACGGCAACTGCGCCTGCCTCTTCTGCAATTTTTGCTTGTTCAGCGTTAATTACGTCCATAATAACGCCGCCTTTTTGCATTTCTGCCATTCCACGTTTTACACGTTCTGTCCCTGTTACATTTGTCATGTTACAAAAACCCCCCTAGGTGAATTGCTTTTCCCCGTTAAAGGCGAAAATTAAGAATACTCTTACATTCTACCACTAACTATCAGATGCTTGTCTACTACTTTTTCATAAAGTCGGTATGAAAAATAGGAATAAGAAAAAGCCCCTACAATGAGGAGCTTTTAAAACCAACCTTTTACTGTATCAACAGCACTATTCCATATACCACTAAAGAAAGAACCAATTCCGCGCATAGCACGAGTAAACCAGTTTGCTTCTTCTACTTCAGATGTTGTTACAAGATCCACTTGTAACGACTTACCAGTTAAAAATCCAGGGTCGTTTGCATCTTTTGGCGTAATTACCATTTGACCAAGCGCAGCTCCCTTTTTAATAGGTGCTTCTTGTCCCTTACTTGATTCTTTTAATTCTGTTTTATAAACATCTTTACTTCCTTTTGGTACTGGAAGTGAAATGGCTTGTTTCGTTTGAACTGCTACATCTTTGTCTTTCGCATTTTCTACTCGTACTGTTTCTTGTCCTTTTACTGAAGAACCTTTTTTATACATTTGTTTCATTTCAAAGTTAGCAAATCCATAATCATATAGCTTCTTTGTTTCATCAAAACGTGCTGTATGAGAACTTGTTTTAATCACTACAGAAATAAAACGCATACCGTTTCTTTCAACCGTACCAGTGAAGCAATCTCCCGCTTCTGGAGTTGAGCCTGTTTTTAGGCCATCTACGCCATCATATTCTTTAACTAAGCCCTTTAACATCCAGTTCCAGTTCGACATTGCAAACTTCTCTTTTTCTGGACGGAATTCTTTTTTCGGGATTTTTGCTGTATCTAACACTTTTGGATAATCTTTAATTAAATGTTGTGCTAAAGTTGCAACATCCTTTGCAGACATTTTATTTTCTTCATCCGCTGTTGTTCCTTCTGGATGCATTCCCTTTAAATCTTTATTCGTTAAACCTGTAGAATTGACAAATTTATAATTTTTCAATCCTAGTTCTTTCGATTTATTATTCATCATTTTTACGAAATCTACTTCTTTACCTGCAATTGCTTCTGCTAATGCAATCGTTGCACCATTTGCAGAGAAGATTGCCATTGCCTCGTATAACTCTTTTACTGTATAAGAACCACCATTTTCTAATGCCACATTTGATAATGAAGCATCTTGTGAAACTTTATACGCATATTCAGAAACCTTAATTTTCTGATCCCACTTAAGCTTTCCTTTATCCACTGCTTCGTGAACTAAATACTCACTCATCATCTTCGTCATACTAGCAATGGATAATAATTCATCTGCATTCTTTTGATATACAATTTTTCCAGAATTCGCTTCAACTAAAATTGCCGCACCTGCTTCAATATTTAAAGCAGCTCCTGTTTCAGCTGATGCATTGCTATATGGTAACAACATACTACACGCTAGTGTAAGCATTGTTACTAGTGCAATGAATCTTTTGCAAAACATACCTTTCACTTTTGCTACCCCCAATATCTATGTACTCACATAACCGTTATTCTAACATAATCAAAAAAAAATAGACAGAGATATAAAATCTCCGTCTATTTATATATAAGACATTATAATGAGTAGTTTGGAGCCTCTTTTGTAATTTGTACGTGATGAGGATGACTTTCAAGTAAACCAGCACCTGACATACGAACAAATTGTGCATTCTCACGTAAGAATTCTAAATCTTGTGCTCCGCAATATCCCATACCTGCACGTAATCCACCAACTAATTGATGAACTGTATCTGCTAAAGGTCCTTTATATGGTACTCGTCCTTCAATACCTTCTGGAACAAGTTTTTTATTTCCTTCTTGGAAATAACGATCTTTACTTCCTTTTTCCATCGCTCCGACAGAACCCATACCACGATATACTTTAAATTGGCGACCTTGATAAATTTCAGTTTCACCAGGACTTTCAGCAACACCAGCAAACATACTACCTAGCATAACAACATGTGCTCCTGCTGCTAAAGCTTTAACCATATCACCAGAGTACTTAATACCACCGTCAGCGATAACTGGGATACCGTGTTTACGAGCTTCTGTTGCACAATCATAAACCGCTGTTAATTGTGGTACACCAACGCCAGCTACAACACGTGTTGTACAGATAGAGCCTGGTCCAATACCAACTTTAACTACGTTTGCCCCTGCTTCAATTAATGCTCTTGTTGCTTCAGCAGTAGCAACATTTCCAGCGATAATATTTAATGATGGATACTTTGCACGAACTTCTTTTACTTTATCAATAACGCCTTGAGAATGTCCATGGGCTGTATCAAGTACGATTGCATCTACGCTAGCTTTTACTAATGCGTCAATGCGAGTCATAGCATCAGCCGTTACACCAACTGCTGCTCCAACTAATAAGCGCCCTTGCTTATCCTTCGCAGAATTTGGGAATTCAATTACTTTTTCAATATCTTTTATTGTAATAAGCCCTTGTAATACACCGTTGTTATCAACAAGAGGGAGTTTTTCAATTTTATACTTTTGTAGGATCTTTTCAGCCTCATCTAGCGTTGTACCAACTGGAGCTGTAATTAGCTGTTCTTTTGTCATTACGTCGGAAATTTTGATTGAGTAGTCTTGGATAAAACGCATATCACGGTTTGTAATAATACCAACTAATTTTCGCTCGTCTAAATTATTTACAACCGGTACACCTGAGATACGATATTTCCCCATAAGGTGCTCTGCATCATACACTTGATGTTCTGGAGTTAAAAAGAAAGGATCTGAAATAACACCACTTTCAGAACGTTTTACTTTATCAACCTGCTCGGCTTGTTGTTCAATAGACATATTTTTATGAATAATTCCTAAACCGCCTTGACGAGCCATTGCAATAGCCATATCCGCTTCTGTTACTGTATCCATTCCTGCACTAATTAACGGGATGTTTAACTGTAAGCTTTCAGATAAAACTGTTTTAACACTTACTTCTCTTGGTAGTACATCTGACTTTGCTGGTACAAGTAATACGTCATCAAAAGTCAAACCTTCTTTAACAAATTTAGATTCCCACATAATTGTTCCCCCCATGATACCAGAAATTATTATTAGTAGCTTATCAATTGGTTAAAATACTGTCAAGGACGTATATATATGTTAGAATTTTTAGACAATAAAAGGAGCGTAATATATGCATCAAACACATTGTACTTGGCAGCAATTAAGTTTCTTCTTTTCATCTCAAAATGTACAACGTTATCTTGCCCGTTGTTATGAAAAATCCTCCATACAAAATGCTGAAAAAAAAAGTTTTGAAAATTGTTATCCCTTTATTTATTACTTAGAACATGGGAAAAATTATTATGAATTATATAAGGTAGCTCCCTTTTCAATTCAGCCAATGTTATTGTTTTATGGAATGAGCCAACTTTTTAAAGCATGCTTATTAACTATTGATCCGAACTATCCTGAATCCACTACTGTTTTAGCTCATGGTGTTACGACTCGTAAGCGGAAAAAACAGGGATATCAATTTTTAGAAGATGAGGTAAAGGTACAAAAAAATGGATTATTTACTCATGTGGCAGAACAGCTGTTTCACATGAAACACTTAGAATCAGAGAAGTTTAACATGTTGGATTTAATGGGGAATATTCCTGAATTACAAAACTTATTTCGCTATAGTCAACGAGGTGCCACTTTGTATAAAATTGATTCAACAAATGCAAATGAACTTTCCTTTTCAGTCAATATACTAGATCGACTTCATATGACTTCAGAAAGATTTTCACGTTATATTGAATCAATTTGTAAGCACTTATCCGTGCAACATGTTACTGGGAAAACGAGCGCCTCCAATTTGCTTTTTACAGCTCCTATTCAATCGTGGAATCCTATATATAGTACGCCTTTATACTACGAATATCTCGCTGATACTTATTACTTACCACTTACAACTGACCCTAGAAATCCTAAACCCGTATTACCTGAACTTCTTGTTCACTATTTATTGCTCTACAATTTAAGTATGATTTCTAGATACGAAACAGATTGGTGGTATGATTTACTTGGAAGCTATGGCTCTGAAGATTACCCATTTATTTATCAATTTCTTACTATTTCTGCTCAAAAAATTCCTTACTATATTTCGAATTTTTTACTAACAGAACCGAACCTATTTCATGGGAAATAAAAAAACACAAGTCAAAAGACTTGTGTTTTTAGTTGCTTGGCGACGTCCTACTCTCACAGGGACAAGGTCCCAACTACCATCGGCGCTAGAGAGCTTAACTTCCGTGTTCGGTATGGGAACGGGTGTGA
>NZ_JBQAGP010000014.1:0-15715 GCF_051916425.1 Bacillus cereus group sp. MYBK222-1 | reverse complement strand
CAGGTTCAAATCCTGTCCCCGCAACCAAATGGTCCCGTGGTGTAGTGGTTAACATGCCTGCCTGTCACGCAGGAGATCGCCGGTTCGACCCCGGTCGGGACCGCCATTTTATATAAAGAAAAGAACGAAACATGTTGTTTCGTATTTTTTTATTTGTTTTAACAAAAAACTAATAAAGACAGTCAAACTATCCTTAGGAAAACTCCTAAGGACTTTTTTATATATTCAAAACCTGTATAATAAATAGCAGAGAACATTGTGAGTAAAGTAGGTGAAGTCTGTGAGTAAATATGAAATAACAACAAAATCATCTGAGGAAACACAAAGATTATCAGAAAAACTTGGTGAACTTGCTCAGGCACAAGATGTAATTATTTTAGAAGGAGATCTAGGGGCTGGTAAGACGACTTTTACAAAGGGACTAGCAAAAGGTCTTGGAGTGAAAAGAGTTGTAAATAGTCCTACCTTTAATATTATTAAAGAATATAAAGGGAGATTACCGCTATATCATATGGACGTGTATCGCTTAGCTGAAAGTGAAGAAGACTTAGGTTTTGATGAGTATTTCTACGGTGAAGGAATTACGGTAGTAGAATGGGCTCATTTAATAGAAGCATATTTACCAAATGAGAAGCTACAAATTAGTTTATTCCATGCTGGAGATGACACAAGAAACATTGTACTCGAGCCAATTGGAGATCGCTATATTAGATTATGTGAGGAGCTATTACAAGATGAAAGTACTAGCAATTGATACTTCAAATTATGTAATGGGTGTATCCCTTATTGAAGAAGGAAACGTAATTGGGGAAATCATTACAAATTTAACAAAAAATCATTCTGTGCGTCTTATGCCAGCTGTAGAACAACTGTTAAAAGAATGCGGTGTAAAACCAAAAGAATTAACTAAAATAGTTGTAGCTGCTGGACCAGGATCATATACAGGTGTTCGTATAGGTGTGACAGCTGCCAAAACATTAGCTTGGTCACTTCAAATACCAATTGTGGGTGTATCAAGTTTAGAAGTAGTGGCTGCAAACGGAGCTAATTTTGATGGATTAATCTGTCCTTTATTCGATGGAAGACGTGGACAAATTTATACTGGCTTATATACATATGAAGGAGAGGATTTAACTTCTATAGAGGAAGACCGAATCATCCTTATTGTAGACTGGTTGCAAATGTTAAAAGATAAAGGAAAGCCTGTTTTATTTATTGGTAACGATGTGAAACTACACAAAGAAACAATTATCGAACATTTAGGCAATCAAGCTGTCTTTGCTCCTTTCACTAAAAATAACCCAAGACCAAGTGAGCTAGCGTTCTTAGGATTACAAAAAGAAGAACAAGATGTACATTCATTTGTTCCTAGTTACCTTCGTTTAGCTGAAGCTGAAACAAAGTGGTTAGAAAGTCAAAACAAGTAGGAGCTTGCAGAGGATGGATATGATATTTAGAAAGATGAAACTTGATGATATTGCTCAAATTGTAGCCATTGAAGAAGCATCTTTTTCAACTCCTTGGACTGCAGATGCCTTTCACCGTGAGTTAACGATGAATGAACATGCACATTATGTTGTGCTAGAAAAAGATGGTCGTGTAATTGGGTATTGTGGATTGTGGATAATTATTGATGAATCGCATATAACAAATATAGCTATTTTGCCAGAATACAGAGGTCAAAAGCTAGGAGATGCTTTATTAAAAGAAGTTATTTCCGAAGCGAAAACTCTAGGTGTAAAAACGATGACACTTGAAGTACGTGTATCAAATGAAGTAGCAAAACAGTTATACAGAAAATACGGATTTCAAAATGGTGGAATTCGTAAACGATACTATGCAGACAATCAGGAAGATGGTCTCGTAATGTGGGTGAATATATAATGGAAAAAAATACGATTATACTTGGTATTGAAACAAGTTGTGATGAAACAGCAGTAGCGGTTGTTAAAAATGGAACGGAAATTATTGCAAATGTTGTTGCATCACAAATTGAAAGTCATAAACGTTTTGGCGGAGTTGTACCAGAGATTGCGTCCCGTCATCATGTAGAAGAAATTACAGTTGTATTAGAAGAAGCGTTAAAAGAAGCGAATATCACATTTGATGATATTGATGCAATTGCTGTCACAGAAGGACCTGGTTTAGTAGGAGCGCTTCTAATAGGGGTGAACGCAGCGAAAGCAGTGGCATTTGCACATGATATCCCTCTAGTTGGTGTTCATCATATCGCTGGCCACATTTATGCGAACCGCTTAGTAAAAGAAGTTCAATTCCCATTACTATCACTTGTTGTCTCTGGTGGGCATACAGAGCTTGTTTATATGAAAGAACATGGTTCATTTGAAGTAATTGGTGAAACACGAGATGACGCAGCAGGAGAGGCATATGATAAAGTAGCTCGTACGTTATCTATGCCATATCCAGGTGGTCCTCATATTGATCGACTTGCACATGAAGGAGAACCAACAATTGATTTACCTCGTGCATGGCTAGAACCGGATTCGTATGATTTCAGTTTTAGCGGATTGAAATCAGCAGTTATCAACACTGTGCATAACGCAAAACAACGCGGAATAGAAATTGCACCGGAAGATTTAGCAGCAAGTTTCCAAGAGAGTGTAATTGACGTATTAGTAACGAAAACATCTCGTGCAGCGGATGCTTATAACGTAAAGCAAGTGCTTCTTGCTGGTGGAGTAGCTGCGAATAAAGGACTGCGTGCACGTTTAGAAGCGGAATTTGCACAAAAAGAAAATGTAGAGCTAATTATTCCTCCTCTATCTTTATGTACAGATAATGCAGCAATGATTGCAGCGGCAGGTACAATTGCATATGAACAAGGAAAACGTGCTACATTAGCTTTAAATGCAAATCCAGGATTAGATATTGAAGCATAGTTATGCACAAAATTAACCACAGCTTGTGGATAAAACCCATATTATCTGTTGATAATATGGGTTTTATTGTGTATATAAAATGTTGATAACTTTTTTGTTGATTGTGGATAATGTGGAAAAGTTATTTTTTTGTTTATTTTATAAAGGTGGATATGTGTATAAGGTTGTGGATAAAATAGGTGAAGTCTGACCTTTAGATGTATTTTTCTCGGGAAATAAAAAACAAGAAGATATCTTTAAAAAACATTTTGAAATATGCTCTTATTATAGGAGTCGCTAATATTGTCAAACTTTGTCGTTGAAATTATGCCTCATGTCGAATATTTTATACAATATGACGTTAATTCAAACTAGAAGATAAAAAGGATGCCGCATAGTCTAAAATCCCGACTTATGAGACATCCCTCTTATTTAAGACTCTTATAAATGTAATTCTTCCCATTCTGCCATACAAGCATCAAGTTGCTCTTGTAGTGTTTGCTTTTTCGTTGTAATTTCACTAGCCTTTTCATAATCTGCATATATTTCTGGTAAGCAAAGTTGATCTTCTAACGTAGCAATTTCTTCTTCAAATTGTACAATGTTTTGTTCTAGTTCCTCAATTTTTCGAGTACGTTGACGCTCCAACTTTTTGCGCTCTTTTTCTTCGAGATAATTTAATTTTTCTGGAGCTACAGTTTTTTGAACAGGTGCATGATTTTCTTGCTGCTCTTGTTGTTCAAACTCAGCACGTTCAATCATCTCATTTTTCTTTTCAACGTAGTAATCATAATCCCCTAAATATTCCTGTGCACCTTCTGTTGATAACTCAACAACGGTCGTCGTTACACGATTAATAAAGTAGCGGTCATGAGATACAAAGAGAAGGGTACCAGGATAATCAATTAAAGCATTCTCCAAAATCTCTTTACTATTTAAATCAAGATGGTTTGTAGGCTCATCGAGAATTAATAAATTCGATTTTTGCATCATAAGTTTGGCAAGAGCTAAACGAGCTTTTTGTCCACCGCTAAGAGAAGATACTGGCTTTAATACATCATCTCCTGTGAATAAGAAGTTACCTAATATCGTGCGAATTTCTTTTTCAGGTTGCAGTGGGTATTCATCCCATAGCTCATTTAAAACGCGCTTAGAAGATGTTAAATTAGCTTGTTCCTGATCATAATAACCAACAGAGACATTAGATCCGAAAGAAACCTCACCATGTAATAGTGGTAACTTATTCACAATGGATTTTAATAATGTGGATTTCCCAATTCCGTTTGGACCAACTAAAGCAACACTATCTCCGCGTGTTAAGCGCATTGTTACATGTTCAATAATTGGATCCTTATCATAGCCGATAGTTGCGTCCTTTACTTGTAAAACATCATTTCCACTTTGTTTTTCAATATCGAAGTGGAAGGAAGCTGACTTAGAATCCCCTAATGGTCTTGTTAATAATTCCATACGGTCTAATTGTTTCCGACGACTTTGCGCACGTTTTGTCGTAGATGCACGAGCTATATTTTTTTGAACGAAGTCCTCTAGCTTAGCAATCTCATCTTGTTGTTTTTCATAACGTTTCATTTCTTGCTCGTATAGTGCTGATTTTAAGTCTAAATATTTACTGTAGTTACCAACAAATCGTCTACTTTCTTTATTCGAAATTTCATATACTTGTGTAACAAGTTTATCTAAGAAATAACGGTCATGGGAAACGATTAGTATTGCCCCAGGATAACCTTGTAAATATTGTTCAAGCCATGTTAATGTTTCGATGTCTAAATGGTTTGTAGGCTCGTCCAAAATAAGTAAGTCTGGTTTCGTTAATAATAATTTACCGAGAGCTAATCGTGTTTTTTGTCCACCGCTTAATGTCGAAATCGTCGTCTGGTGCGTTTCAACTGGGAAGCCAAGACCACTTAAAATCGAACGGATATCTGCTTCGTACTGATAGCCACCTTGATCTTTATAATCTAATTGTAATTGGTCATAATCAGCTAATAATCTTTCATATGTAGCCTCGTTTGAAAAGTTTTCTTCTTTTCCCATCTCTTGCTCTAGCCTTCGAAGTTTTGTCTCCATTTGCTGCAAGTGTGTAAAGACGGTTAACATTTCATCCCAAATTGTTAAAGATGTTTCTAAACCGGTATTTTGAGCTAAATATCCAATTGAGACATCTTTCGGTTTTATAATTTCTCCACCATCATGAGATAGCTCACCCGCTATTATTTTTAATAATGTAGATTTTCCAGCGCCATTTCGTCCGACTAATGCGATACGATCTTTCGTTTGAACTTCTAATTTTATATTTGAAAGAATCGTTTCTGCACCGTATAATTTCGAAAGCGCGTTTACTTGTAATAAAATCAATGTTTTCACCTCAAATAATTTCTTAACTTTGCCATGTTTATATTTCTCAATCATACTAAAAATAGTGTATAGTTTAAAATACAGAGAGAATACTTCTTCTTTCTATTATACAAGGAATTTAATAAGTGCTAAACTTCTGTATTTAATTAAAGCATATGAATAAAGATAGGAAGAGAGGAGAGGTTATATGGAGCAGCAGAAAATTCCACAAGCCACTGCTAAGAGATTGCCTCTATACTATCGATTTATCCAAAACTTATCTTTGTCTGGTAAGCAACGTGTTTCATCAGCCGAATTAAGTGAAGCGGTAAAGGTTGATTCCGCAACGATTCGAAGAGATTTCTCATACTTTGGAGCATTAGGGAAAAAAGGATATGGATATAACGTAAATTATTTATTATCATTTTTCCGTGAAACACTCGACCAAGATGATATAACACGTGTAGCGCTTATTGGAGTAGGTAATTTAGGGACCGCTTTCTTACATTATAATTTCACGAAAAACAATAATACAAAAATTGAAATGGCGTTTGATATTAGTGAAGAGAAAGTTGGAACAGAAATCGGAGGCATTCCTGTATATCACTTAGATGAATTAGAAGAACGTTTATCATCTGATATACAAGTGGCAATATTAACAGTACCCGCTACAGTAGCACAATCTGTAGCTGATAGATTGGCAGAAACAAACGTGCATGGTATTTTGAATTTCACACCAGCACGATTAAATGTGTCAGACAATATAAGAATTCATCATATTGATTTAGCAGTAGAGTTACAAACATTAGTTTACTTTTTGAAGAATTATCCACAATAAAACGCAGAGGAAGCGACCTCTGCGTTTTATTATTGTTTTTTCTTTGTGAATTTAACTAAGATGAGGCGAAGTGCCAAATTAAAATCAATCGTCGCCATAACTGCAAATAGTATTGTCCACATATTCCAAATTGTATCTGTTACATTCCTAATGGCTAGATGTGTAAAGATACATCCTAGAAGGAAGTACAATATAGCCATGAACAATGGTGAGTTTCTCATACTAAAAATCCTCCGATAAAGCTTTGCATTTTTTCAGCTTCTTTAATCATTTCTTGAATTTGTTCGTTACTCATTAAAACTTGGGCAACTGCAACTAATGTATTCATTGCAACATGAGCTGCAATTGGAACGATAATACGCTTCGTTTTTACATATAAGAAGGCGAATACGAGCCCCATAGCAGTGTATACCAATAAGTGAGTAAAATCAAAATGAATCGCCGCAAATACAAGGGAACTAATGATAGCGGCAATAAAGAAGTTAAACTTCTTATAAAGTGTACCAAATAAAATTTTTCTAAATACGATTTCTTCCAAAATAGGTCCTATTATAGAGATGACGATAAGGAACCAAGGTGTCGTTCTTGCGATATCCATAAGTCTCGCTGTATTTTCAGATCCAGGTTTAATACCTAATACATACATTTCAATCATACCAGCAATACTTTGCGAGAAAAATGCTAAGAAGAACCCGATAAAAATCCAACCAATTGTAGCTGGAACAGTAGAACGCTTTGTATCTAAATGTCTGTCACGAATATCTGTTCTAAGTAACCAAAGTATGATACATAATGCAATAAAGAAGCTAATGATCGCCCAGTGACCAGTTATGAGTTGAAATTTCTCTTCCCTAGTGAATCCCCTGTTATCATAAAGCCCAGTTTTCAGAAGAAGTGGTAATCCAGCAATTGATGATAACTGCATTAAAATGTATGTAACGATAACCCACCAATATTGTTTTTTCAAATGGTTTAACCATCCTTTCTAACTTTAGTGTATGAGATAAGGTAGGATAACATGTAAAGATGCTACCTACGATATAAACTTTACTTACATTATGTTTTTTTTGTAAATCCTTATTTGAAATTATAATAGAAGACAGGAGAAAGTTGTGTGTGTAGCGAAAACAACTTAGGGTGTCCTTTCATATTGTAACATACGAGTAGTGGAAACAACGATTCATATAGTAAAGGTAGAAGAAGAGGAACTCTATATAGAAAAATTTATAGCGTAATTTGCGAAAAAATTATGATTTTTTTACTTGCAAAAGAAATTGAGATTATTTATTATTATAAGTGTGTTAGCACTCGGGTGACTTGAGTGCTAATAAATAAAATTTACATAACAAAATGAGGAGGTTATTGTTCATGCTAAAGCCATTAGGTGATCGCGTTGTAATTGAGCTTGTTCAAGCGGAAGAAAAAACAGCAAGTGGTATTGTATTACCAGACACAGCAAAAGAAAAACCACAAGAGGGTAAAGTTATTGCAGTAGGTACTGGTCGAGTGCTTGAAAATGGTGAGCGTGTTGCTTTAGAGGTAGCAGCAGGTGATCTTATCATCTTCTCAAAATATGCAGGTACTGAAGTGAAATATGAAGGTACAGACTACTTGATTTTACGTGAAAGTGACATTTTAGCAGTTATCGGTTAATTATATAAATCTTAAAAAATCCAAGGGGGTCAATTATTATGGCAAAAGATATTAAATTTAGTGAAGAAGCACGTCGTTCGATGCTTCGCGGTGTCGACACTCTTGCAAATGCAGTAAAAGTAACGCTTGGACCAAAAGGTCGTAACGTTGTTCTTGAGAAAAAATTCGGTTCACCACTTATTACAAATGACGGTGTAACAATCGCAAAAGAAATTGAATTAGAAGATGCATTCGAAAACATGGGTGCGAAATTAGTAGCAGAAGTTGCTAGCAAAACAAATGATGTAGCTGGTGACGGAACAACAACTGCAACTGTATTAGCACAAGCTATGATTCGTGAAGGTCTTAAAAACGTAACAGCTGGTGCGAACCCAATGGGTCTTCGTAAAGGTATCGAAAAAGCTGTAGTTGCTGCAGTAGAAGAATTAAAAACGATTTCTAAACCAATCGAAGGTAAATCTTCTATCGCACAAGTAGCTGCTATTTCTGCTGCTGACGAAGAAGTAGGTCAATTAATCGCTGAAGCAATGGAGCGCGTTGGTAACGACGGCGTTATTACTTTAGAAGAATCTAAAGGTTTCACAACAGAATTAGACGTAGTAGAAGGTATGCAATTTGATCGTGGATATGCATCTCCTTACATGATTACTGATTCTGACAAAATGGAAGCAGTTCTTGATAACCCATACATCTTAATCACTGACAAAAAGATTTCTAACATTCAAGAAATCTTACCAGTATTAGAGCAAGTGGTACAACAAGGTAAACCGCTTCTTATCATTGCTGAAGATGTAGAAGGCGAAGCGTTAGCTACATTAGTAGTGAACAAACTTCGTGGTACATTCAATGTAGTAGCTGTTAAAGCTCCTGGATTTGGTGACCGTCGTAAAGCAATGCTAGAAGATATCGCAATCTTAACTGGTGGCGAAGTAATCACTGAAGAATTAGGCCGTGACTTAAAATCTGCTACAGTTGAATCTTTAGGACGCGCTGGTAAAGTTGTTGTAACGAAAGAAAACACAACTGTAGTTGAAGGTGTAGGAAGCACAGAACAAATCGAAGCTCGCATCGGTCAAATCCGTGCGCAATTAGAAGAAACGACTTCTGAATTCGATCGTGAAAAATTACAAGAGCGTCTTGCAAAACTTGCAGGTGGCGTAGCAGTAATTAAAGTAGGTGCAGCAACTGAAACTGAGTTAAAAGAGCGCAAACTTCGCATTGAAGATGCACTTAACTCAACTCGTGCAGCAGTAGAAGAAGGTATCGTTGCAGGTGGTGGTACTTCACTTATGAACGTATACACAAAAGTAGCTTCTATCGTAGCTGAAGGCGACGAAGCAACAGGTATCAACATCGTACTTCGTGCACTAGAAGAGCCAGTTCGCCAAATCGCAATCAACGCTGGTCTAGAAGGATCTGTAGTTGTAGAGCGCCTAAAAGGCGAAAAAGTAGGCGTTGGTTTCAACGCAGCTACTGGCGAGTGGGTTAACATGCTTGAAACTGGTATCGTAGATCCAGCTAAAGTAACTCGCTCTGCACTTCAAAACGCAGCATCTGTTGCAGCTATGTTCTTAACAACTGAAGCTGTAGTAGCTGACAAGCCAGAACCAAATGCACCAGCAATGCCTGACATGGGCGGCATGGGCATGGGCGGTATGGGCGGAATGATGTAATTCCGTTCGCGCTAAAAAACATCCATTTCTATATAGAAATGGATGTTTTTTTATGTTTTTTAGAAAAGGAAATGAATTTCTGTAGAATTTTGTCGCTTTCTCTCTTGACCATACCGACACTTCATTGTTAGAATCTAGGAAGATAATATAAAACGATCCTTCATATATCCTCAAAGATATGGTTTGAGAGTCTCTACCGGGTTACCGTAAACAACCTGACTATGAAGGCAGTGTGTCTTATATTTATAAAGAGCGGAGACTATCTTTCTTTATAAAGCCAGACCCCTGCCTTTTCTTTGTTATGAGACTAGAGGCGGAGGACTGGCTTTTTTTATTATATTGGTAATGCTTTTCGCCTAATTGGTGAAAATATTTATATACGAGAACTAACGTTGGGGTGATTATTTTGAAGAAGCAACACGATACAATTATCGTTTTAGATTTTGGAAGTCAATACAATCAGTTAATAGCACGTCGAATTCGTGAGTTCGGTGTATACAGTGAACTTCATCCGCATACAATTACTGCAGAAGAAATTAAAGAAATAAATCCAAAAGGGATTATTTTCTCTGGTGGACCAAATAGTGTATATGGTGAAGGTGCATTACATTGTGATGAAAAAATCTTTGACCTAGGATTACCGATCTTCGGTATTTGTTACGGTATGCAGCTTATGACACAAAAATTCGGTGGTAAAGTAGAACGTGCAAACCACCGTGAGTACGGAAAAGCGGTTCTTAAAGTAGAGAACGAATCAAAATTATATGCGAACCTTCCAGAAGAGCAAGTTGTATGGATGAGCCATGGCGACTTAGTAACTGGTTTACCTGAAGGATTCGTAGTAGACGCAACAAGTGAGTCTTGCCCAATTGCTGGTATGAGCAATGAAGCGAAAAACTTATACGGTGTACAATTCCACCCAGAAGTACGTCACTCTGAGCACGGTAACGATTTAATTAAAAACTTCGTATTCGGCGTATGTGGTTGTTCTGAAGGATGGAACATGGAGAACTTTATCGAAGTAGAATTAGAAAAAATTCGTGAAACTGTTGGAGACAAAAAAGTTCTATGCGCACTTAGTGGCGGTGTAGATTCTTCTGTTGTAGCAGTATTAATTCATAAAGCAATCGGCGATCAATTAACTTGTATCTTCGTTGACCACGGCTTACTTCGTAAAGGCGAAGCAGAAGGCGTTATGAAAACATTTAGCGAAGGCTTCCATATGAACGTTATTAAAGTGGATGCAAAAGAACGCTTCATGAACAAGTTAAAAGGTGTAGAAGATCCAGAACAAAAACGTAAAATTATCGGTAACGAATTCATTTACGTATTTGATGATGAAGCTTCTAAGTTAGAAGGAATGGACTTCTTAGCACAAGGTACACTTTACACAGATATCGTTGAAAGTGGTACAGCAACTGCACAAACAATTAAATCTCACCATAACGTTGGTGGACTTCCAGAAGACATGCAGTTCAAATTAATTGAGCCTTTAAACACGTTATTTAAAGATGAAGTGCGTGTATTAGGATCAGAACTAGGAATTCCTGATGAAATCGTATGGCGTCAACCATTCCCAGGCCCTGGTCTTGGTATTCGTGTATTAGGTGAAATCACAGAAGAGAAATTAGAAATCGTTCGTGAATCTGATGCGATTTTACGTGAAGAAATTATTAAAGCAGGCTTAGACCGCGAAATCTGGCAATACTTCACTGCGCTTCCTGGTATGCGTAGCGTAGGTGTTATGGGTGACGAGCGTACGTACGATTACACAGTAGGTATCCGTGCAGTAACATCTATCGACGGTATGACAGCTGATTGGGCACGTATCCCTTGGGACGTGTTAGAGAAAATCTCTGTACGTATCGTAAACGAAGTGAAACACGTTAACCGTATCGTGTATGATGTAACGAGTAAGCCACCAGCAACTATCGAGTGGGAATAGTATTATAATAAAGGATCCATCTATTGCTCATGAGCAATAGATGGATCTTTTTTATTTTGAGTTTAATACGAACGAAAATATAAAAGTTAATAAAAATGTTCGTATTTAAATTGACAAAAATACTTTCAAGAGTTAATATGAGTATGTAATTCAAACGAAAAGTGAATATTATGCCGTCGTATAATATCGGGGATATGGCCCGAAAGTTTCTACCTAGCTACCGTAAATGGCTTGACTACGAGGCGTTTTTATAAAGGTGAGGGGAATCTTGTCTTTATTTATAGAACGCTTCCATGTATATGCAATGGAAGCCTTTTTTATTTTTAATAGATAAAAGAGGGCTAGGGGATTACGGCGAGTAATCATATAACGGGGGAAACGTAAGATGAAACGCTATTTTCAGTTTGATGAACTCGGCACGAATTATAAAACAGAGTTCATAGCAGGTTTAACGACATTTTTATCTATGGCTTATGTGCTATTTGTCAATCCTGCTACGCTGTCACTTGGAAATGTTAAAGGTTTACCAGCAGGTACAGGAATGGATCCAGGTGCAGTATTCGTTGCAACAGCATTAGCAGCAGCGATCGGTTCGTTAATTATGGGGATTTTCGCGAAGTATCCGATTGCTTTGGCGCCGGGTATGGGAATTAACGCGTTCTTTGCTTATACAGCAGTGTTAACGATGGGTATTCCGTGGCAAACAGCAATTGCTGGAACGTTAATGTCAGGTATTATCTTTATTATTCTTACAGCTTCAGGTATTCGTGAAAAAATCATTAATGCAATTCCATCAGAGCTAAAGTTTGCAGTAGCGGCAGGTATCGGATTATTCATTGCTTTCCTTGGATTCCAAAATGCTGGAATTATCGTGAAAAATGATGCTGTTCTTGTTGGGTTGGGGGACTTAACAAAGGGCACAACGTTACTAGCGATTTTCGGAGTTGTTACGACCATTATTTTCATGATTAAGAAAGTTAATGGTGCAGTATTTTACGGTATGATTCTTACGGCAATCTTAGGAGTAGCAACCGGATTAATTGATACTCCGAAAGCGGTAGTGGGAGCAATACCGAGTCTAGAACCAACGTTCGGTGCAGCATTAACGCACTTCGGAGATATTTTCACTGTTCAAATGGGGATTGTTATTATAACGTTCTTCTTTATCGATTTCTTTGATACAGCAGGTACACTTGTAGCGGTTGCGAATCAAGCGGGATTAATGAAGAACAATAAATTACCACGTGCAGGAAAAGCATTATTTGCAGATGCAATTGCAACTGTAATTGGTGCGATCTTAGGTACATCAACAACAACGTCTTATATTGAATCTTCTGCAGGGGTAGCAGCGGGTGGACGTTCTGGATTTACAGCAGTTGTAACAGCAGGATTCTTCTTATTGGCACTATTCTTCTCGCCATTATTAAGTGTTGTAACACCAGCTGTAACAGCGCCAGCGTTAATTATTGTAGGAATCTTGATGGTTTCGTCTTTAGGAGAAATTGACTGGAAGAAATTCGAAATTGCAGTACCAGCATTCTTTACTATCATTTCAATGCCACTTACGTATAGTATCGCAACAGGAATTGCAATCGGGTTTATCTTCTATCCAATTACAATGGTAGTAAGTGGTCGACGTAAAGAGATTCATCCAATTATGTATGTTATGGGAGTTTTATTCGTACTATATTTCATCTACGTTCGTAAATAAAAGGGGTTTTTGAAAGGTCTAGACTTAAGGGGAGTCTAGATCTTTTTTGCGTCTTCAGAAAATCTTAAGGATTTCCGAGCGTTTTTCTTCAGAAGTTTTCCTATAATAGAAGTTAGGGATTAAAAAAGTGATGGGGGAGATATTGTGGCAAATGAAACGATACTTGTCGTAGATGATGAAAAAGAAATTAGGAATCTTATTACAATCTATTTAAAGAATGAAGGATATAAAGTATTGCAAGCAGGGGACGGCGAAGAAGGATTACGTTTACTAGAAGAAAACGAAGTACATCTAGTCGTATTAGATATTATGATGCCGAAAGTAGACGGCATTCATATGTGTATGAAAGTAAGGGAAGAAAAAGAAATGCCAATTATTATGCTTTCCGCGAAAACGCAAGATATGGATAAGATTTTAGGGTTAACAACGGGTGCAGATGATTACGTAACGAAACCATTTAATCCGTTAGAGTTAATCGCAAGGATAAAATCTCAGTTACGTCGTTATATGAAAATGAATGGTTTTTCTATTCAAAATGAGGACGAGTTAGAAATTGGAGAGATGAAAATCAACATCTCGACCCATAAAGTTATTGTAGAGGGAGAAGAAGTGAAGTTGACCCCGAGGGAATTTTCAATTCTAGAATTACTAGCTCGTAATCCCGGTATGGTCTTTAGCGCAGAACAAATTTATGAAAAGGTTTGGAACGAACGATCTTTTCAGTCAGATAATACTGTAATGGTGCATATTCGAAAAGTACGTGAAAAGATTGAGGAGAATCCAAGGAAGCCTAGATATATAAAAACAGTATGGGGAGTGGGGTATAAGATTGAAAAAGATATTTAATCCATTTACTTATATAAGGAAAATAAGACAATTAATTGAGAAATTAGTAAAGAGCGTACGAAAGAGTATAAGAATTCAACTGATTACTACTTTCGCTGCTTGTGCGTTATTAGGAGTTTTTTTTGCAAAGGGAGCTGCACCATTTTTTGAGAATGCGAATCGTAAAGCGACTGTCGATTATCGGTCTGGTATGCAACAAATTAATTATCAAGCTCAAAGAGCAGCAAATAGTTCGGTGCATGAAAATAAATTAGAAGCTATATCCAATATGATCGAAACGGAGAATCAAAATTTAGAGCGAGGAAATAGAGCTTTAAAAATATTGGTTACTGACGAAAGTGGTAAAGTTGTATATAAAACGAAGCAGGCACAAGAAGAGCAAATCGATCTGCATAATACGATTCGTAATGCAGCATCATTTGCGATTAACTATTCAAATGGTCAAGATATATTTGAAAATACGAGAAAAGAATTTATAGCTTTTTCACCTATTACAATAGAAGATAAGAATTTATATATGTTCGTTAGTGGAATTCCGGATGGTGTAGTAATGTATGATACGCAAGAAGGCCCATTCCCATTTTTAATTGGTGTACTCGTATTCATTTTCTCTTTCTTCTATATAACAAAGAGAAAGATGAAACAAATTGAAGCGATGGCAGAAGGTGTAAAGGAAATAGAAAAAGGCAACTTAGCGTACCGTATTGAGAAGAAAGGTGAAGATGAGATTGCGTCTTTAACTGAGAATATTAATAATATGGCGGAAGAGCTTATGAATAATATAGAAAAGGAACGTAGATTAGAGAAGCAAAAGAATGAGCTTATTACGAATGTATCTCACGATTTACGTACACCACTGACTTCTATTATGGGTTACTTGCGATTACTTCGAGATTCTAAATATGAAAATAAAGAACAACATGATGAGTATACAAGAATTGCTTTTGCTAAATCGGAGCAGTTAAAGAATTTAATAGAAGATTTATTTGAGTATACGAAGTTAACGAATGAACAAGTTATATTAGAAAAACAAGAAGTATGTATAAATGAGTTATTGGAGCAATTAATAGAAGAGTTAGTACCGCAGGCGGAAGAGCATGGACTTACGTTCGTTAAGAAGTTTCCTGAAGAACGTGCCTATGCAGCGATTGATTCGGAAAAGATGGTTCGTGTATTTGATAATTTATTAATGAACGCGATTAAGTATAGTAAAGATGATGGGGAGATAAAAGTTTCTCTTCAAAGGCAGCGACGGGATATACAAATTGTAATTGCGAATCATAGTGAAGTGTTTACGAGAGAAGAGTTAGCGAGTTTGTTTGAACGTTTTTATAAGAAAGATCAATCTAGAAGTAGAGTAACAGAAGGATCGGGTCTTGGATTGGCGATTGCGAAAAGTATTGTTGAATTACAAGGTGGTAGTATTCGAGCTGAATATGAGGATGGTGTTATTCAGTTTATCGTCTCGTTACCAATTATAGAAAGATAATAAACGAATAGAATGGTATATGATAAAAAGGCTTATTTTAAAAGAAATAAGTCTTTTTATATTTTTTTAGAAAAACATATTGACGATTAGAGATTAGAGGTGTAATATTATACGAGTCGCTGATGACAACAACGTTGAAAGCGACAAACGAAATAAAAAACTTAGTTGACATTGAAAGATGAAGATGTTAACATAAGGAAGTCGCAAATGAGCGGCCAAGTAGTTCTTTGAAAACTGAACGAAACAAACAACGTGAAACGTCAATTTTTATTTTAGATGCTAGACAAACTAACTTTATTGGAGAGTTTGATCCTGGCTCAGGATGA
>NZ_JBQAGP010000013.1:0-40636 GCF_051916425.1 Bacillus cereus group sp. MYBK222-1 | reverse complement strand
CTTATATTAACCACTTCAAACTACATTCGTTATGTATATAGAAGAGTTATACTCGAAGGCTAGTGAAAATAAATTAATGATACTACCTCTTATTTTACATGAAGTTTTCTAGTCATTCACTCTTTTCCTATTTCCAATCCAAAAAGAAAAAGCATCCTTTTTCAAGGATGCTTTTTCAATCACATATAATTAAGACTCAAATTGATAAAGTGGTGTACTTAAATAACGTTCACCGTTACTTGGGATAATAACAAGTACCTTTTTCCCTTTACCTAACTTTTTCGCAACTTCTGTCGCTGCATAAATAACTGCTCCTGAAGAGATACCAACTAAAATACCTTCCTCTTTAGCCACTCTTCTTGCGTATTCGAACGCTTGCTCTGTTTTCACTTGAATGATTTCATCATATACTTCTACATCCAATGTTTCTGGAACAAATCCAGCCCCAATTCCTTGGATTTTATGTGGACCCGGTTTTCCACCAGATAACACTGGTGAATCCGCAGGTTCTACTGCATAAATTTTAATATCTTTATATGCTTCCTTCAGCACTTCACCAGCACCAGTAATCGTTCCACCCGTACCAATACCTGCAATAAACGCATCTAATTGGTCGCCCATTTGTTCAACAATTTCTGGACCTGTTGTTAAACGGTGAATTTCTGGATTCGATTGGTTTTTGAACTGTTGTGGTATAAAGTAACCATTCTCTTTTGCTAATTCAGTCGCTTTACGAATTGCTCCACCCATTCCTTCAGGCCCTGGAGTCAATACTAATTCAGCGCCATAAGCACGTAATAAATTGCGACGCTCAACGCTCATTGTTTCTGGCATTACTAAAATTGCCTTATATCCTTTAGCAGCTGCTACCATCGCTAAACCAATTCCTGTGTTACCACTTGTCGGCTCAATGATTGTATCGCCTTCTTTTAATAATCCTTTTTTCTCAGCATCTTCAATCATAGCTAATGCGATACGATCTTTAACGCTGCTCCCCGGATTCATAAATTCTAATTTTAAGTATATATCTGCGCTGTCTGATTCTACGATGCGGTTCAACTTAACGATCGGCGTTTTCCCGATTAATTCTGAAACTGATTGTGCCACTCGCATTCCTGTCACTCCTAACACCGAGTATTTTTATTGGTTTTGTCTATATTTAGATTTTGTCAGAAAATTCCCTGTTTGTCAATGTATTTAGAGGGTAAATTCCCTTATTACAAATTCTCAATTAAATTTGTAATATCTTCTTTAGAGAACTTGTATCGCTCATTACAGAAGTGACAATGAACTTCTGTTTCTTCTTCTTCTTCACGAACTTGCTCTAACTCCGTTTTACCTAAACTAATTAACACACTCTCGATACGTTCGCGTGAGCATGTGCAATTAAATTGAACATCCATCGTTTCTAATACTTTTACCTTATCTTCTCCAAGGACTGCATACAGTAACTCTTCTGGAGAAAGCCCTTGTTCGATCAATGTTGATACAGGAGGAATCTTCTGCAAACGCTCTTCAATGAATGAAATTGTCTCTTCCTGTGCACCCGGCATAATTTGAAGGATAAATCCACCTGCCGCTAATATGCTATCGTCTCCATTTACAAGGACACCAACACCTACAGAAGAAGGCGTCTGCTCAGAAACTGCAAAATAATACGTGAAGTCTTCTCCTAATTCTCCTGAAACAATTGGAGATTGACCAATAAACGGCTCACGCATACCAATATCTTTAATTACCGTTACAAATCCTTCAGTACCTACCGCTTGATATACACGTAATTTCCCTTGTTCTGTTCCTTCAAAGTCAACATGTGGATTCGTTACATAACCACGTACATCTCCATTTGCATGAGCATCTACTAAGATAGGACCAATCGGACCATTTCCTTCTACCTTAATTGTTAGCTTTTGGTCACCTTTTAACATTGCCCCCATCATTGTACCTGCAGTTAAAGAACGACCAAGTGCCGCTGAAGCTGTTCTCCATGTATCATGACGTCTTTGCGCCTCGCTTACCGTGTTTGTAGTACGTACACTATACGCACGCACTTCCCCATCAAATGCTAACGCTTTTACTAAATAATCTTTCATACTTATTTATTCACCTTTCTCATGCTGTAAATTTGCATTACGCTCGTATAACATATACAAACCTTTTAATGTTAAGAATGGATCTACAACATCAATTACATTCGATTCTTCTGAAATTAATTTCGCTAATCCACCTGTTGCAATAACTTTTGGTTCTTGTTTAGCTTCCTCTTTCATGCGCTTAACAATACCTTCCACTTGTCCAACATAACCATAAAGAATACCGGATTGCATCGCACTTACCGTATTCTTCCCAACTACACTGCTTGGTTTTGTAATTTCAATACGAGGAAGTTTTGCCGCTCTACTATATAAAGCCTCTGCTGAAATCATAATTCCTGGTGTAATAACTCCACCCATATAATGCTTTTCTTCGTTAATATAACAATATGTAGTAGCCGTACCAAAATCGACAATAATAAGCGGACTTCCATATAAGTGGATTCCTGCTACTGCATTTACGATTCGATCCGCACCTACTTCACGTGGATTTTCATATTTAATATTTAGCCCCGTTTTTATTCCAGGACCTACTACAAGCGGCTTAATTTTAAAATACTTTTCACACATGCGCTCTAAAGCAAACATAATTGGTGGTACGACTGAAGACACGATAATACCTTTCACATCTTCAAACGAAAGACCCTCATGCTCAAGCAACTGTTTTACAAGCATTCCATATTCATCTTCTGTCTTATGACGATCTGTTTCCATGCGCCAATGTTGACGAAGTTCCCCCTCTTCAAACACGCCCAGTACAGCATTTGTGTTCCCTACATCCAATACAAAAATCATATTCTCACCACTTATCTTATTTAATCTATATTTGTGCAGTATGTATAAAACTTATAAAAACATCATATCACACATACTTATATAATCAGCTTTTCTATCCTCATCATTTTACAAAAAGATTACTCCCTATTTCAATTTTTAGTACCAGATTTATTTAAATTCTTTTTCTACTTAGTTCCCTTCTACAAATAAAAAAGGAGTGACTATCGTCACTCCTTCATCTCTTCTTACTTATCTTCTGATTCTTCATCGTCCTTCTTCATGTTGATGTTTACTTTCACATCAGCTGAAGATGTTGGACGTTCTGGCAATCTGCCATAGTCACATAAATGATTGATTTGCTCTGCATCTAACGTTTCTACTTCAAGTAACGTTTTCGCAATAAGATCTAGTTTATCACGATTGTCAGTAAGAATTTGTTTTGCACGAGCATAACATTCTTTCATAATCGTTTGCATTTCCATATCGATTTCGTGTGCAATCGCATCACTATAGTTTTGTTCTGAATGGAAGTCTCTTCCTAAGAACACTTGACCACCTTGTGAGCTACCAAATTGCATTGGTCCAAGCTTATCACTCATACCAAATTCCGTTACCATACGTCTTGCAATACCAGTCGCACGTTGGAAGTCATTATGAGCACCTGTACTTACTTCACCAAATACAATCTCTTCAGCTACTCGACCACCAAGTAAACCAGTGATTTTATCAAGTAACTCTGGTTTTGTCATGAAGTAACGATCTTCTTTTGGAAGCATTACTGCATATCCACCAGCTTGACCACGAGGGACAATTGTTACTTTATGAACGACATCAGCTTCATCAAGGACAACACCAATTACAGTGTGGCCCGCTTCATGGAAAGCAACGATATTACGTTCTTTTTCAGAGATAACACGACTTTTCTTAGCCGGACCTGCAATAACACGATCCGTCGCTTCATCAATGTCACTCATATCAATTTTCTTCTTATCTTGACGCGCAGCTACTAAAGCAGCTTCGTTTAATAAGTTTTCAAGATCGGCACCAGAGAATCCTGGTGTACGAGTTGCAATTGCTCTTAAGTTGATATTCTCATCAAGCGGTTTATTACGAGCATGCACTTTCAGTACAGCTTCACGGCCATTTACATCTGGACGATCTACTGTAATTTGACGGTCAAAACGACCTGGACGTAATAATGCTGGGTCAAGAATATCAGGACGGTTTGTCGCAGCGATGATAATAATACCTTCGTTGGCACCGAATCCATCCATTTCAACAAGCAATTGGTTTAACGTTTGTTCACGCTCATCATGGCCACCACCAAGACCAGCGCCACGTTGACGTCCTACCGCATCAATTTCATCAATGAAAATGATGCAAGGAGCATTTTTCTTTGCGTTTTCGAATAAATCACGTACACGTGATGCACCGACACCGACGAACATCTCTACGAAATCAGAACCACTGATAGAGAAGAACGGAACGCCTGCCTCACCCGCAACGGCACGTGCTAGTAAAGTTTTACCTGTACCTGGAGGTCCCACTAATAGAACACCCTTCGGAATACGGGCACCAACTTCAGCAAACTTACGAGGATCTTTCAAGAATTCAACTACCTCAACAAGCTCTTGTTTCTCTTCATCTGCTCCAGCAACATCTCTGAAACGAACTTTTTTCTTTTCGTCATTATATAACTTCGCCTTACTTTTCCCGAAGTTCATAACACGGCTACCGCCGCCCTGAGCTTGGTTTAATAAGAAGAAGAATAAAATGAAGATAATGACAAACGGGATGATAGAAGTAAAGAAGGTTACCCAAGCACTTGTTTCTTCTGCTGGTTGATACTTAACTTCAGCACCTTGCGCTTTATCATTAATTTTCTTTTGTAATTCCTCAGTATTTGGTGCATAAGTAACAAATTGTTCTCCCTGGCTAGAGTTATTAAATTGTCCTTTTACTTCAAACACACCATTTTTCGGTTGAAGCTGCACATTACGCACTTCACCTTTTTCTAGTTTAGTAATGAATTTATCGTAGCTAACTGATGTCGTTTTTTGTGTCGAACCATTAAAATAGCTCACGATTCCAATTACTACTAGGAATATCAGTAAATAAAAGATGGTATTACGGAAGATACGATTCATTCCTAACCTCCTCTCACGGCATAAACACTATAGTAAATCGTAACATAGAAAAACTTTCCTATACAATTGTGACGCCTGTATTTAATTAATTTGAGTAAACGCTTGGTTTTAATACTCCTACATAAGGAAGATTACGGTACTGCTCTTTATAATCTAATCCATATCCTACAACAAATTCATGCGGTACAGTAAACCCAACATAATCCGCTTTCAAATCTACCTTACGGCCTGTTGGTTTATCTAATAACGTAACGATTTTTACAGACTTCGCTTTACGATATTTAAATAGGTCTACTAAGTAACTTAGCGTAAGACCGCTATCAATAATATCTTCAACGATTAAAATATCGCGACCTTCTACAGAAGTATCAAGGTCTTTTAAAATTTTCACTTCGCCTGTTGAAACAGTTGAGTGACCGTAACTAGATACAGCCATAAAATCCATTTCAAGATATGTATCTGTTCTCTTTAATAAATCTGCCATGAATGGCATTGCACCCTTTAGTACACCAATCGCAAGAGGTACTGTGTTTTTATAATCCTCTGCAATAATTGCGCCTAATTCGAGCACCTTTTCTTGTATTTGCTCTTCAGAAATTAATACTTTTTCGATATCTTGATTCATCATTTCATTATCCTCCCGGAAGACTCCTTGCTTTTGTAGTGAATAATCATATATTTATCCTTCTTTGCTGTCTCTTTTGAGATAGCAAATGCAGATCGCTTCAACAAGGGTAACCAAATAACATTCCCACTTGCATCACAAACGACCGGCCATTCTTCTCTTTTTTCTCTTGGTACTTTTGCTTCGATAAAAATAGCTTTTATCTTTTTAGTGCCATTCATACCTTGTATTGACATGCGATCTCCATTTTCTCTAGACCGAATACGAAGTGGATATGATATATCATTATACTTAGCAACAAATACTGTTTCATTCATGTCACTTGGTATATCTTCGCTCACCTCTGTTACAAGTTTATCCCCGTTCGATAGCGTAATTGTCCCAGGAACTGATAAATCTTGTAAGAAAGGAGAAACAATTTCTTGTTTAAATCCAAAGCTACACTCCTCATATGCGCGAACAATTTTCAAATCACCTGGGAAATCAAGTGAACCCGAAGGTTGTGTCCGCTTAAAAAACTCAATCACTTTGTCAATATGTATAGAGGAAAGAGAAGATGGAATCTTATATTCATAAAGATAGTTTAATATTAGTTGAATCCCTCTTCTTTGTAAAGGCATAGACATGGATTCAAAGGCAGGAATTGATAAGCTAATTTGTTTATCACTTTTTTTTGTAATTACTTTATTCATTTTCTCAAAAGCTAATTCCTGCAAATACGCCTCATCCTCTTGCATCTGCATGCTAAATTTTTGGAATTTCTCATGCACTTGTGGGTTTTCTTCTTTCAAATGAGGAAGAACATATTTACGTAATCGATTCCTTGTATATACTTCCTTTTTATTACTTGGATCTATACGAGGAATTATTTTCAGCTTATTACAGTAATCAACAATTTCTTCCTTTGTTACTCCAAGTAACGGCCTAATTAAATATCCATTATGAAAAGGACGCTTCACTGCAATTCCTGCATATCCTTTCGGAGTACTCCCTCGTACAAGACGCATTAAAATCGTCTCTACTTGGTCATCACCATGATGTCCAAGGGCTACATATCTCGCATCATATTTCTTCATTATTCTTTCCAAAAATGCATATCTGCATTCTCTAGCAGCAACCTGTGCATTCATCCCGTATTGCTGTTGATATTGCGACACATTAATTCTTATCGTTTCGCAAATAACTCCCAGTCCTTTACAAAGGTCCTGCACAAACTGTAGGTCCTCATGAGATTCATCACCTCTAAACATGTGATCCACATGCGCCACTACAATTTCAAACTGTTTTGCCGCTCTTTTTTCTAACAAATAATATAGAAGAGCCAAAGAGTCAGGACCACCAGAAACCCCTACAACAATTGTTGAGCGTTCCTTTAATACATCATGCTGCTTTACAAAGTCATCTACCTTTTCAACAAATGTATCTTTCAACTTCGTAATCACCTTTCATTAAACAAGAACAGCAACGTTAGTTACCTTGTTTATAATGGTACAACTTTTACAAACATTGTGCAAAAAAAAGATATACAAAAATTACATTTTTATCTTACATCATCCGTATATATTCACAAAAATAATAACATTATCTTTTAAAGCAAAAAAACCTAGGTATTCACCTAGGTTTTTAGAAAGAAACATTACACTTCAAGTTTCACTTTATTGCGCTTGCATTCCTACAATTGGAATGGTAGCCCACTTCGGCATATTTTTCTTCACTTTCGCTACTACAATAGTCATATCATCATTTATATAACCATCGCCAGATCGAATCACCTCTTCCATAATGATATCAGCAATTTCTTGCGGATCTTCAGTTTGTAACTCTTTAATTTTCCGCTTCATCCATAACTCGTGATTCTCCACATGCTGCGCGCCCTCAAAAATCCCATCACTCATCATAATAAGAATATCACCTGTTTTTAATTGCTCACCCACTACATCAACTTCAACATCCTCGATAATTCCCATTGGTAAATTACTTGCTTCAATTTTCAAAATATTATTTGCGCGTTTAACAAAACTCGGCGTCGATCCAATCTTTAAAAACTTCGCACTCGCATCCCGTAAATCTACCATAGCTAAATCTAACGTCGTAAACATCTCTTCTGTTGTTCTTAAAGAAAGAATAGAGTTAATAGACTTAATCGCTATTTCTTCATCAATACCTGATTGAAGTATTTTTTGTAATAATTTCACCGTTTCTTTACTCTCCATATGAGCTCTTTGCCCATTTCCCATACCATCACTAATTGCAAGGGCATATTTCCCAACACTTAAATCCATCATCGCATAAGAATCACCCGAAACAAACCCACCGCCTTTCGCGGCTGTGGCCAAGCCGGTATCAAGGGAATACGTTTTTGCTGAACCAAATGATATTAAACTGTGCCCATTCGGATAAGAAGATTTTTCTTCATGTTTCACAACTATGTTTTCCTTCAGGATATCAGAAAGCATTGGTGCAACTAATTTTTCACACTCTCCATGTTCATTAGATGCAACTGGAATCAACATTTCAATATCAATACTTCCTCTATCTAAACAATAAATATCAACATGCTCTATTTCTACACCAAAATCACGAAACGCTTGCAGAATCTGTTCTTCCTGTACTTGATGATTTTCCCTTTCTCTTTGTATCTCCTTAGCAAAATCCTCCATAACTTTTGATACACCTAACAATTGCTCCGCTACTATTCTACGATTTTCTTTCATTTGTTTTCGTAATTTTTGTCCCTCATAGAAGTGATCTAATTCACCCGCTACTAAATCCGTCACTTTCTTGCCTCTTACGCAATGCTTGTCCCATTCACGAACTAACTTCCGATTATGCTGCAGAGTTCCTTCTTCCGTTTCACTCATTATTTGTTTCATATAATCATACGTTTTATCGAAATTAACTACCCAGCATTGGTCCTTTTTAAAGCATGTTTGACATGTTTTTGCAGTAATTGTACTTAAGAACAAATCTGCCTCCGTCTCTTTATCTTCCTCCTCCACATATCCATATACAGAAAAGCTATTAGATAAAGCAGCAAATACATTGGCAAATTGATTGATTTTATTCGCTGTAACATCACGCATTCTTCTTAAATACTGTTGTTGATCTTGCGAATGCTCCTGTGTGCCTGGCATAAATTTAGCAATACGATCCATAACAAGTTTCGGTGTTAATAAAAAGAAAGCAATCGCCACACCAGATTCAATTAAAGTTGTCACAATGTTTGTTTGCTTGTCTACATATAGCGTAATCAAGCTTGTCCCAATTAATAAACCTAAACTAACACCTAAGCGTTTCCCTTCTTTTAACAAACCACCAAGCAATCCAGAAAAGGCAAGCAGACTAAGTTGGGACAAACTAGAGACATTTGCTAAGCTTAATATTAACCCAGTGACGACCCCTACTGTAGATCCTGTAGCCGCTCCTGCGATAAACGCAAACACAAGCACTAAATACCTAGTAAAAATATGTTGAATAGAAGCGTCATATATGAACCAATCTGTTGTACCAGTTAAAACAGATGCTAGTAATATAATTAAACAAACAATTTCTTCTGTCTCTAACGCTTGTTGTTTCCCTTTTCTTTCTACTAAAAGCGGGACACTTTGTAAAAATATCATAGTTAATACGAAGCTAAGCCCTGCCTCAATCGTACTAACGAGTAAATCGTACATGGTAACAGTTTGTTGTGCAAAATATACGACAACTAAATGTGCAGTTAATGCGGAGATAAATACTTGGAATGGTACAAGTCCAACAGTTTTACGTGTAAACCGACTAAAGAAGATATTATAAATGAAGAAAGTAAAAATAGATGCAAAGGTAAAGAATAAATTATCTATCGAAACTGAAAGTGCGCCCCCCATTAGGGCCAAGAATGCGAGCGGCATTTTATCCCGCTTCATAACATAAACAGCAGCAAAAAACGGTAGTGCAAACGGTAAAATGTTTGTTAATATATATGCTCGTCCCAAAAGAAAACCAATAACAACAATAATGAATCCCCATCTAAAGAAAACTTGCTCAAACTTCATTCGCAACTTACTCGTCCACTTTACTCCTCCAAGCTGACCTTCATTCATTGCCAATGCACTTGTATTCATAGTATTCCTTCCTGCTTTAGGCATATTTTTAACACCACCTGCATAGTTTAGTTACTGTCATTATAAAAGATGATTATTGGGATTTTTGTCAAAACAACAGTTTTCACTTTTATAATCGTTCGACTTTTTATTCGAAATAACTCTACATATATACACAGTATGTATTTTATTTTTAATATTTTAATCGAACATTCAGAAAATATAGGGTGATTTTGTAGAAGTGTTGTATGTCTTAATTTATTTAACAAAAAAAGATCATGCGCATTTGCATGATCTTTTTAGATGACCCGTACGGGATTCGAACCCGTGTTACCGCCGTGAAAGGGCGGTGTCTTAACCACTTGACCAACGGGCCGTTAAATTAAATATAGCGGCGGAGGGGATCGAACCCCCGACCTCACGGGTATGAACCGTACGCTCTAGCCAGCTGAGCTACACCGCCATGTCGTCTTATTTAACGGACAATTAGTATCTTACCTCAGATATAATTTAAAGTCAACACATCTTGAAAACTTTTTTAAAAATATATTTTCACATATAAAAAAGCACCCTGAGCAATCGCCCTGGGCACCTCTCTATATTCTAAGAATTAAACGTTCTTATTATCCGCGACGTGCGCCACGGCCACCACGTTTAGATTCAGTGTTACGCTTTAAAGAAGTTAAACGATCTTCGCTATCCTTTAAGAAACGTGCCATCTTTTGCTCGAATGTTTCTTTTGGAGCACGGTCGTTACCGCCACCACGGTTATCTCTGTTGAAAGAACGATTACGTTGTGGACGTCCAGAACGTTGTTGATCACCACCGCGTTGGTATTCACCACGTGGACGATCTCCTTCTGTTTTTTCACGCTCTTTCGCTTTTTTAATAGATAGACCAATCTTACCATCTTTTTCAACGTTAATAACTTTTACTTCTACTTGGTCGCCCACTTTTAAGTGATCGTTAATATCTTTCACATAATTATCAGCAACTTCACTAATATGAACAAGACCCGTTAAGCCTTCTGGCAGCTCCACAAAAGCCCCAAAATTTGTAATACCTGTTACTTTACCCTGTAACTTGCTGCCTACCTCGATTGACATAAAAAAAATGCTCCTCCTTAGTGGTTAAAAAGTCAAATTTTACTTTATTATATATAATCCTAAAATATAGTGTCAATAAGACATACTCTACTTAGAAACAGGAAAAATTATCTCCCCTTTTCCAGAGAAGAAATAATCCCTTCTAGCAATCTTTAATACGTACTCTTCATCATTTAACTTTTGAACTTCGTCTTTTAGACTCTTTTCTTTGTTCGTTAATGAATCCAGTTCTTTTTTCATGTCCTTAACTTTTGCTTCTTTTGCTTTAATGGAACTGTTTTGTTGATAAAACGTTACACTAATACTCGCAATAATTGTAAAAGCAAAGACAAGAAAAACCGCTAAACGGCGATAAAGTCGCTTCCTGTTCTCATCCGTTTGTATTATATGCTCTTTAACAGGATTTGGACTCTGTTTTTCGATTGTTCTTTGTCTCAGTTCCCTCATTTCCGAGGTCCCCCTAACTTCTTTTTTATACGCTCCCATAATTGGAAGATATGTCCCTTCAATTTTGCTATATATTGCAGGAACCCTACATGCTTCATTATAAAAAGTTTAACACGATTAGGGAGAAGTTTCCATATGAGCGAAGCAATAAATCGAACAGGCCAGAAAAAAACTTTCCATATGAAAAGTAATATCCAAATCACCATTTTCCATAACACATGTCCAATTGAAAGCAGTATACGAAATAAGAATAATATAAATGCAATAAATAGCTGCGCTATAATAATAACAGGTTTTATCATGAGTAGCTGTATAATTTGAACAAAAAAGTGTGTTGTTTGCACAAAAATATAGATGAGAAAATTTAACAGTCTCATGTATATTGCTTTCAACATGCTTTGATATGCCGCAAAACCACATAATAATGCTAAAAATACATATATACGTAGTTCAGCTTCATTTACAAGAAGTAATACGTAAAAAACGAATAATGCTTGGACAATCCAAAATAGTATATCATGTATAAATACAATCCAACGCTTACGTTCTTGACGTTTTAAAAATCGTTGGTATGTATCTAAAGACGCTCCAATCCAAGCACCCATTCCGATCATTGAGAGCATCGTATACAACTGAATTGTTAGACTCATTTAAACAACTTACTAAAGAAGCCTTTAGTTTTCTCCCCTTGATTCTCATCAATATACAGCATTTCATGAACTTTCCCTTTAATCGATACAACACCTTTTTCTACATCTAAATTTTTCATTTGCAAATTTTGACCGCGAATTGTTAAAAAGCCCATTACAGTCTCAAGTAAAAACTCTTCGCTATCAAAACTCTCTACCTGCTTTACACCGGTAATATCAATTACACGTCTGCCACGCATAATAATATCATGCTCTACAGAAACATTTTGTTGATTAGAAGACATAGGTGAGTAACCATTATTCACGTAAATCCCCCCATACATTTATACTAGCTAATAGTAATGTATGAAGGGATAATCAATTTTAGAACAAGCCTTCTTCGGCCTTTACTTTTTCTTCACGAACTAAGCTATACATATTTGCTGCATCTTCTTTTTTAGTCGTTTCTTTCAATTCATTTATTTTTACAGTTACTATTTTTTGACCAAAACGAATTGTTAATTCATCAGCTACTTTTACATCTGAACTTGCTTTTGCCACTTGACCATTAATGGATATTCTTCCTTGATCAGCTACTTCTTTCGCCAATGTTCTTCTTTTAATTAAACGTGATACTTTTAAAAACTTATCTAGACGCATATTAAATCCCCCTATTAACGCTCTGTTTGTTTTGCCTCTTCCCAGAAAATATCTAACTGCTCTAATGATAAATCTTGCATCTCTTTCTTCATTTCAGCTACCTTTGCTTCCATGTATAAAAAACGACTGACGAATTTCTCATTTGTTGAACGTAACGCTTCTTCTGGATCTATTTTATAATGACGAGCTATATTAACAAACGCAAATAGTAAATCGCCAAATTCACTTAACATCTTCGCCTCATCCATGTTTGTAACTTCTTGTTGGAACTCTTGCCATTCTTCTAAGGCTTTCTCTATCATCGGCTGTACATCAACCCAATCGAAACCAACCTTACCAGCTTTTTTCTGGATTTCATAAGCGCGTAGTAACTGCGGCAAACTTTTTGGAACCCCATTTAAAACAGATTCTTTTACAAACCCTTTTTCTTGTTTTTTAATTTCTTCCCAATTGGCAATTACTTCATCGGCATTATTTACATCCGTATTCCCAAATACATGCGGATGACGACGAACCATTTTCTCAGATAAAGTTCGAATAATATCATCTATAGAGAACCAACCTTCGTCCTCTCCGATTTGGGCATGAAGCATAACTTGTAATAATACATCACCCAGTTCTTCTACTAAGTGATCATCATCCTCTTCATCAATTGCTTCTAGCACTTCATAAGCTTCCTCAATTAAATACTTCTTTAAAGATTGATGTGTTTGCTTTTTATCCCATGGGCAACCATTCGGTCCACGAAGGTCTGCAATAATTTCTCTAAGCACATCAAACTGTTGATACAAGGACGCACGTTCCTGAACTGGCGGTACGTACACACTCGTTAAATTATTCAACTCCGTTTCATGATCTAACATGTACAACGGCACCTTTTTCACTTGCTCAAATGAAGTCCCTGCAGCTGTTACGATATACACTTCATAATCATCTGGCAGCATCTCCATTAATGTTAATTTCACATCTGATGCAACGAATGCGTCATATACCTGGCAAAAGATTAAGTGTTGACGTAATTCTAATTGTCCTCTTTCAAATGATGTAGCGTCAATTAATTGGAATCCTTCAATCGGATCAATCTTAAGACTTGCAAACATAGGATCAAGGAAACTTTGCCCACCTTCAATTCGCACTTCAATATTCGCTACTTCACTTTTTTCCAATAGTAGCTGAACCGTTCTTTCCGCTACAAGTGGATGCCCTGGAACAGCATAGATGATTTCTGCACCTTCAGCTTGTTTTAGCAATGTATTCGCAATTGTTTCATATACAATTTCAAATGTATCATGTGCTTCATATACATTGTCAAAAGCAGTATATCGTATACCTTCTTTCTCTAACTCTTCTATAACGGGATGTTCCTTCGTTCTAACAAACATGTGATCTGCTTCTTTTATTTTTCTATATACACCCATCGTTAACTGATCTAATTCACCAGCACCTAATCCTAAAATAGTAATGATTCCACTCACAACCTGTCACCTCTATCCACTCTTCTTCAATGAACCTTCTTTTTTCTCTTTTTTCATAACAGTTCCTATTTCTGTTTTTGTAAATACACGTAATTTTAAAATGAAAAACATATATGCCAATCCGCCGATGGCTACACCTAACAACGCCTCAAGTGTTGCAACACCTCTATGACTTGTATCCATTACTAATCCAGACATTTGCAATACACGCATAAACATTATTAGTACAAATCCCATACCGATACCACTAATAACTATACCTAACATATTCCGTTTGTCGATAAGCGATTCGGATACAGCTCGCATAAGTAATACACTATTTAGTATAGAAATTACAATTAACGCAACTAGCGTCGCAATTGCAGCTCCCTTCACACTAAAATATGGCATTAATATATAATTTAAAGCTAACTTTAAACAACCGCCAAATATAACGAATATTGCTGGTTTTAATGTTTGTCCTAACCCTTGCAAAATAGAAGCAGTTGTAATCGACAATGAACTAAATAAAATAGATAAAGATAAAATAGATAAAATATCTGACCCATCACTATTTTCAAACAACATAATATTCGTAGGTTGGATAATACAAGTTAATCCAATGGCTGCTGCAAATCCGATAACAAATGTTATTTTCATCGCTAACCTTACCTTTTCTCGAATAAAGGTAAGATCCCCTCTTTCCTTCGCTGCTGTAATAATTGGAATAAGCGACAACGAGAAGGAAGTTGTCACGACAGTACCCAATTGCATAAGCGGGATACTTCTGTCATAAACACCTTTTAACACCTTTGCACTTTCAACCGGCTCTCCCGCTCCAATAAGTAGAGAATAGAAAGAAATAGAATCAGCCATTTGTATAAAAATAAGTACTAAGTTACTAACACAAATCGCTAACCCCTGCCAAAACAGGATTTTTATAATCTTCTTTTTCCCTTTAATCCTCTTTACACTTTTGAAGAATATAGAACGAAAGTCATGACGCATATAAAGTATAAGTACGATAATCCCAATCAATCCACCTGCGATTGAACCGAGCATAGCACCTGCACCAACTGTATATAAATCAAATTCGTGAGCAATTAGGAATAGAGATAAAAATACAATAATAGAAACACGAATCGTTTGTTCTATCACTTGCGAAACAGCTGTTGGCATCATATTATTGAATCCCTGGAAATATCCTCTTGCTACAGATAAAAACGGCATCAATATGAATGAAAAGGAAATAACGCGTAATAGCTTATCTAAGTGTATATCGCCCATAGCTATCGCAATTGCTTCGGCACCAAAGAACAATGTAAAAAATCCTATGAAACCAATCCCTAATAAAAACCAAAAAGATACACAAATAATTTCCTCTGCTTCTTGTTTTTTCCCTCGCTCTAATCGTTCCGCAACCATTTTTGAAATTATAATAGGGAACCCATAAGTAGCTAAAATTAAACAAAATCCATAAAATGGATAAATTTGTTGGTAAATATAAAAACCAACGTCACCCGCTATATTTTGATATGGAATACGGTAAAAGGCGCTTAATACCTTTGTAACAAAACTTGCGATTGTTAATATAATAGCCCCACGCCAAAAGGCTTGATACTTCTTCGATTCCATGCAAGAAAACTCCTTTTTCTATTCTCACCCCTCGTATTATATCATAAAGAAAAGGACAAGCTTCCTTACCTACACAAGTAAGAATACGTTCGTGCAACGTTAGAAATATTCAATGAAAAAAGGTAGCAAAGCGCTACCTTCATTCAATATACATATATCTCCAAATAATTGATTTCTCAAGAAGAAATATCATAATTAGGAAAGATTGCTACTTCTAAAATCATACACCTTTACTGTTCCATTTGTTTCGCTAAGAAACTGGCAGCAGTATTGACCGCCTTGTGCTCTATTTCGCTTATAATCGCTTCTTTTGAAAAAATAATGACAGCCCCAATTGGGTCTCCATTTGCAACAATCGGCCCAACTGTATAAGAATGAACCTTTTCTGTTACACCATCAATAATGGAAATATCACTTTCGTCCGTCATAATAACAGACTTTCTTTCTTCCATCGTTTTTTCAATTAGATCGCCAACGCTTTTATTTAAGTATTCTTTTTTTGATACACCTGATACTGCGATAATAGAATCTCGATCACATACAAGCACATTATGTCCTAAGCTATCATATAAAGCATCTGCATATTCTTTTGCAAAATCACCTAGCTCGCTAATTGGAGAATATTTCTTTAAAATTACTTCTCCATCGCGATCTACAAATATTTCTAGTGGGTCCCCTTCTCGAATACGTAAAGTTCTACGAATTTCCTTCGGGATTACTACCCTACCTAAATCATCAATTCGACGTACGATTCCAGTTGCTTTCATTCTAATGCTGCCTCACTTTCTACTGATGATGAAAGTGGTGAATTTACCTGTTCATGTAAAAATCACCAACTGTTAGACATAGTATTTTACACATTAGTTCTTCTATGCACGTCGAATTGCATTTTTTTATCTAATATTAGGCATTTATGACTTCTTTTTTTACATCTGGCAAGCCTTTTAATAAATTTTCAGCAATTGTTAACCACTTCGATGTCTCTAAGCCATTTGTTTTCATGACGATTTTCAATTGTGATCCTTCCATTCCTAGACCGATCATTCGTCCAAAACTATTTCCGAGCATGAATAATTTTCCGCCATCAATGTTTTGACTCGCTTGTTCTGAGAACAGAATTGTTACTTCAAATTTATTTTGCTTAATTAATTCAATTTGTTCTTTCATTGCTAATACTTTAATATTTGCGATTTGCAATAAGTAACCAACTTCTTGCGGGTAATCACCAAATCTATCTATCATCTCTTCCTGCAACTCTTCAATATCCTCAATTGCAGAAACACCTCTAAACTGTTTATACATCATAATTTTTTGTTTACTATCAGAAATATAAGCATCCGGTAAATATGCATCTACTTCTAAATCAATTTCAACATTAACTGTATTTTCAACTCCGTCTGTTCCTCTACGCTGTTCAATTGCATCTTTTAACATTTGAGAATATAAATCAAATCCGACAGAATCAATAAATCCATGTTGTTCGGCTCCTAACAAGTTACCAGCACCACGAATTGATAAATCTCGCATCGCAATTTTGAAACCAGATCCAAGCTCTGTGAACTCCTTAATGGCTTGCAGGCGCTTCTCCGCAACTTCCGATAACACTTTATCCCGTTTGTATGCAAAGTAAGCATATGCAACACGATTAGAACGTCCAACACGCCCACGAAGCTGATACAACTGCGATAATCCCATACGATCTGCATCAAATACAATTAATGTATTTACATTTGGAATATCTACACCCGTCTCAATAATCGTTGTACTTACAAGAACATCATGCTGTCCTTCTAAAAACGATAGCATAACAGACTCTAATTCACTCTCGTTCATTTTCCCATGTGCATAAGTTACACGCGCATCTGGAACTAACATCGAAATTTCATCTGCTTTTCGTTCGATATCCTCTACACGATTATATAGGAAGTAAACTTGACCACCTCTTGCAAGCTCCCGTTCTATCGCTTCTCGCATTAATGCTGGATTATACTCTACTACATATGTTTGAACCGGGAAACGATTTTCCGGCGGCGTCTCAATAACAGATAAATCACGCACACCAAGCATAGACATATGGAGCGTACGCGGAATCGGAGTTGCCGTTAATGTTAATACGTCAACATTTGCTTTTAATTGTTTAATTTTTTCTTTATGCGTTACGCCAAATCTTTGTTCTTCATCAATAATGAGAAGACCTAAATCTTTATAAGTAACATCTTTAGATAAAATACGATGCGTTCCGATTACAATATCTACCGTGCCATCTTTTAAACCTTTAATGGTTTCATTTTGCTGCTTTCTCGTACGGAATCTACTTAATAACCCTATATTGATTGGATAATCTTGAAAACGCTCTCGAATTGTTTCATAGTGTTGTTGTGCAAGGATCGTTGTCGGCACTAAAATTGCAACTTGTTTTTCATCCATAATTGCTTTAAACGCCGCACGAATAGCTACTTCCGTCTTTCCATATCCTACATCACCACAAAGAAGCCTATCCATTGGACGTCCGCGTTCCATATCCTTTTTAATCTCTTCAATAGAACGCAATTGATCCTCTGTCTCTTGATACGGGAAAGACGACTCAAATTCTTGCTGTTCTGCTGTATCTGGTGTATATGCATAACCCTTTGAAGCTTCGCGCTCAGCATATAGTTTAATTAGGTCATCCGCAATGTCTTGTACAGATTTTTCAACTTTCGTTTTGACCTTCTTCCAATCATTTCCACCCAGTTTATAAACTTTCGGATCCTTACCTTCAGATCCTACATATTTTTGCACTTGGTCAATTTGTTCAATTGGAACGTATAACTTATCATTACCTTGATATTTAATGTTTAGATAATCTTTATGAACACCGTTAATCTCTAATGTCTCAATACCTAAGAATTTACCTATACCATGATTTACATGAACTACATAATCCCCAACTTTTAATTCCGAATAACTTTTAATACGTTCAGCATTCGATAACTTTTGCTTACGTTGTGATTTTTTAACTTTCTTATGAAAAAGCTCTTTTTCAGTAATGACAACAAGCTTTTGCATCGGCATTTCAAATCCTGCATGCAAATCACCTACAGCAATTTGTAACCTTCCAGGCAACAATATATCTGTGCCCTCTACAATATCTGCCTCAATATCATAATCACTTAAAATATGTTGTAGTTTTTTCACACGTTCATCATCTGTACCTAGCACAACAGTCGTAAAATGCCCTTCGTTCCATCTATCAATTTCAGTTTTCAACAACTGCATCTGCCCATGGAAATCTTGCATTGTTTTACATGTCACATTCACAATGTTTTGTGGATGTGTATGTGCTATATGACGTAAGAATAACGTTAAATATACAAAGCTTCTTTTTTTATGATGAAGAAATTCTTCAAACGAATGAGAGAAAGTTAAATCTTGAATAATTGTTCCCTCACCAAGAAGGGATATATACCATTCCGCCTCTTCTGTTTCAAGATGTGATGCTGTTTCTTGAATACGTGAAATCTCATCTAAAATCACAACACCATCTTCTGGTAAATAATCTATCAGACTAGCAGGTTCGTTATAGAAAATAGATAAATATTTAAACATCTGTTCTATACTTTGCCCGTTTTTTAACATCTCAATTTCATGACTTACCGTCTCAAGCACTGTAGTCTTCAACTTATCATCGGAAAGTTTTTGCATCGTCTTAGTCAGGCCTTCTTCAAGATGCTTAATTCCCGATTTCAATTCTTCCTGCGAAAATAAAAACTCTGTTGCTGGACCAAATCTAACACTTTCTTTTTTATCTTGAGAGCGCTGTTCATCCACATCAAATAATCGAATAGAATCAACTTCTGTATCGAAAAATTCAATACGAAATGGTAGCTCTTCAGTTAGTGGATAAATATCTAATATTCCCCCGCGTAAACTAAATTCTCCAGGAGCTTCTACCATAGACTTACGCTCATAGCCGATATGATGTAAAGTATGCAAGAATGTATCTAAATCAATCTCTTGCCCTAGATTGATTTCGATTTGCCTTTGCTTCCACAACTCTTTCATTGGTAAAAATCTGCGTAGTCCTGCAACTGGTGCTACAATAATCCCATGTTCTCCTGCAGCTAAGCGATTTAACACTTCAATACGTTGCGCCTTCAATTCTGGGCTTGCAACACCAAGTTCTGATGCTATCAATTCATTTACTGGATATAGCCATACATCCTTTTCACCAAGTAACGCCACTAAATCTTCATGTACTTTTTGTGCTTGATATAAATTATGCGTCACAATAAGTTGTGATTTTTTTGTTTTTTTATATAAGGCCGCCATTAATAACGAACGAGAAGAGGTTGCCATACCTGATACAAGTTGCTCTTTTAAACCATCTTCTAATCCATTAATGACCGATTGGATCTCTTCATTTTTATAAAATTGCTCTAATAAACCTATCATTTTCAAAACCCCTCTCAACATAAAGAGCAAGCCACTATATTTTATGCAAATATTTCGGAAAAAGAAAACAGAAAAATGCTTTGGACATGCCAAAGCGACAACATTTTATTGCAGAAATTTTTCATATTCATAATACTCAGGATAAGATGCGAGCGTTTCTTGACACAATTCACAAATCGTTTTTATATATATATTTCCATTCTCATGAAAATGAATCATTTCTACTACTTCTTGCTCTGTTAGTTGAAATAAAACGTCGCTATATACTTTTTCTGCGGTAACGGAGCCTACATTACTCCCGCAATGTCTGCAATAATAATACCCTTCCATACTAGCCTCCTAAAAATCCAATTACTGCTAGTATGGGTAAAAATAAAATAAAATATTCCCAATCGTACTCTTAACTATTGAAAGTATTCATAATTTGAAGAAAAGGTTTATTTAACCATTCTTCACATGCATCTGCTGCTTTTTCAATAGAATGATTTACATCAGGAATCTCTTCTGATGTAAAACGTCCTAATACGTAATCTACTACCTTCATTCCATTTTTCGGACGATCGATTCCCATGCGGATACGTTGAAACTCTTGTGTTCCTAAATGTGAAATTGTTGATTTCACACCATTATGTCCACCCGCACTGCCTTTCATACGAAGGCGTAATTTACCTACAGGGATGTCTAAATCATCGTACAGAACAACGAAGTCCTCTACATCAATTTTATAGTAATCCATTAACGGACGAATACTTTCCCCAGATAAATTCATATATGTAAGTGGCTTTAATAAGATTACTTTTTCTCCATTAACAAATCCTGCACCAAATACTCCTTTAAACTTTTGTTCGTTCAAAGAAATATTCCAACGCTTTGCAAGTTCATCAATCGCCATAAATCCAATATTATGCCTTGTTAATTCATATTCTCTACCTGGGTTCCCAAGTCCTACTATCAATTTCATTCTTGTACCACTACTTTCTTTTTTCGATACGAAAAGACGTAACCAATCTTGGTTACGTCTCATTCTATCCAATTAATTGAATAATACACTTACAGATTCTTCTTCGTATACACGAATGATTGCTTCTCCGATTAGCGGAGCAACTGAAAGTTCATGTACTTTGTCGATTTTCTTCTCTTCTGGTAATACGATAGAGTTCGTTACAACTAACTCTTTAATATTTGAGTTTTGGATACGCTCAATTGCTGGACCAGATAATACTGGGTGTGTACAGCAAGCATATACTTCAGAAGCACCGTTCTCAACAAGAGCGTTTGCTGCTAATGTAATTGTACCAGCTGTATCAATGATGTCATCAATTAAAATTGCTGTTTTACCTTCAATATTACCGATAATGTTCATTACCTCAGATACGTTCGGACGAGGACGACGCTTATCAATAATAGCGATTGGTGCTTTTAGGCGATCTGCCATTTTTCTAGCACGAGTTACTCCACCGTGGTCAGGTGACACGATTACGATATCTTTAAGACCTTTTGTTTCAAAGTAATCTGAAAGAATCGGTACACCCATTAGGTGGTCGATTGGGATATCAAAGAACCCTTGAATTTGTGGAGCATGTAAATCTAGAGTGATTACACGAGTTGCACCTGCTGTTTCAAGCAAGTTTGCTACAAGTTTCGATGTAATTGGTTCACGAGAACGCGCTTTACGGTCTTGACGCGCATAACCATAGTAAGGAATAACAATATTAATTGTTTTTGCAGATGCACGCTTTAATGCATCGATCATAATAAGTAATTCCATGATATGTTCGTTTACTGGGAAGCTTGTAGATTGAATAATGAATACATCGCAACCACGGATACTTTCTTCAATGTTAATTTGAACTTCTCCATCACTAAAACGATCAACAGAACATTTTCCTAGTCCTACTCCAATATGCTTTGCAATTTGCTCAGCAAGTTCCTTATTAGAGTTTAAAGAGAATACTTTCAAATTAGAATTTAGATATTGAGTCGACATCTAGATTAACCCTCCACATTATGATTTTTTCTTATTCAGCAATTGATCAACATAGTCTTCTTTGTTAACTTGACGTGCACGTGCTACAGACAATGCTTTTGATGGAACATTCTCTGTAATTGTAGAGCCTGCTGCCACATAAGCACCGTCTTCAACTGTTACAGGAGCAACAAGGTTTGAATTACATCCAATAAATACCCCGTTACCAATCACAGTTTTGAATTTATTCTTACCGTCATAGTTCACCGTAATTGAACCACAACCAAGATTCACGTCTTCTCCAACTTGTGCATCCCCGATATAACTTAAGTGTGAAGCTTTACTTCTATTACCAAAAACAGTTTTTTTGATTTCCACGAAGTTTCCAACGCGTACTTCATCTCCAATAACTGAATCTGGGCGAATATGTGCAAATGGGCCAACCGATACTTCTGTACCAAGCTTACTATCATGTACAGTAGATTGACGAATTGTCGTACGATCTCCAATTTCACTATCGCGAATTACTGTATGCGGTCCAATCTCACAATCAGAACCAATTACAGTGTTCCCCTCAATAATTGTTCCTGGATGAAGAACTGTATCACTACCGATAATTGCATCAGCAGAAATATACGTGTTACTTGGATCAATAATAGTAACACCATTTACCATGTTCTTTCGGTTGATACGGTTTTTCATAATAATTTCCGCTTGCGATAGAGCGACTCTGTCGTTAACACCTAACGTTTCATCGAAGTGCTCTGTTTGATAAGCTGATACAATATGACCTTCATTTTTTAAAATTTCAATAACATCTGGCAGGTAATATTCACCTTGTACGTTATCATTTGAAACTTTAGAAAGTGAAGCGAATAAAGCTTTATTATCAAAACAATACGTACCTGTATTGATTTCTTTAATAGCTAATTCTTTCTCATTTGCATCCTTATGCTCAACAATCTTTTCAACATGACCATTCTCATTACGAACGATACGACCATATCCAGCAGGTTCTTCTATGTAAGCTGTTAATACCGTTGCCATTGCCCCTGCTTCTTTATGTTGCTGAAGTAATGCTTCCATCGTTTCAGCAGTTATTAGCGGTGTATCACCACAAATAACTAAAGTTGTTCCTTCTTCGTTTGCAAGTACACTTGCAGCTTGATCTACAGCATGCGCTGTACCAAGTTGTTCTGCTTGTAATGCAAACTCACTTACGTTTCCTAGCTGTTCTTGTACCATTTCAGCACCATGTCCTACGACTGTTACAAGTTTCTGCAATCCTAATTGAGATACTTGATCGACAACATGTTGTACCATAGGTTTTCCACATACAGGATGAAGCACCTTGTATAGCTTAGACTTCATACGTGTGCCTTTACCTGCCGCTAGAATCACTGCAAATCTGTTTGACATATAGACCCTCCATCGCAACCTATTTATCCATTAACGATATTATCCTAAATCATCATATATTTCAAGAAACACATTTTAACTATTAAATTTTACCATAATTCTTATAAGATGTTTTACTCTTTAGTATCTTTTTTAAGAAATAAGCTATACTATTTAAAATGATTTTGAAAAAATTAGAAGTTCCCCTCTTTATTTTATTTAATTCGGAATTTTCTAAACGAGATATATGTATAAACACAAAAAAACAAACCCCTGTAAATGCTTACAGGAGTTTGTTGCAAAATTATAGGGCTTCCTTTAAAAAGCCCTTTTCATTCGAATTTTACGAAGCGCCCGCTTCTTCAAACTCAACCTCTTCTAACTCGCCTAAACGATGATACTCTGTTAAAACCGCATCTTGAATTTTAGAGCGTGTACCAGAATTAATTGGATGTGCAATGTCACGGAATTCTCCATCTGGAGTACGTTTACTTGGCATTGCTACAAATAATCCATTATTACCATCAATTACACGAATATCATGAACAACAAATTCATGGTCTAGAGTAATAGAGGCAATTGCTCTCATGCGGCCTTCTGTGTTTACGCGGCGTAATCTTACGTCAGTCACTTCCATCTTGTGTTCACCACCCTTTTCTAAATAAGCGATATATTTGTATAAATTCCACAAAATTTCTATTTTCCCTTTAATTTTTTAAAAATTTTTAAGATAAAAATTTTTAGTGTAATTGAATATAGAGATTAGTGGAGGTTATCGCTTACAAAGAATTACTTAACTAGGGCAATTACTTCAATTTCAACTGAAACATCTTTCGGTAATTTTGCTACTTGTACGCAAGAACGAGCTGGCTTATGAGCAGAGAAATAAGATCCATATACTTCATTAACAGCATTAAAATCATCCATGTCTTTTAAGAATACTGTTGTTTTTACTACCGTATCAAATGAAGCACCTGCTTCTTCTAATACTGCTTGTAAATTTTGAAATACTTGCTCTGTTTGTACTGTTACGTCTCCTGCTACAAGCTCTCCACTTGCAGTCAACGGAATTTGTCCTGAACTGTAAAACATATTATTTACAATAATCCCTTGTGAATATGGTCCAATCGCTTGTGGTGCATTGTTTGTTTGAACAACTTTCATACTTTTCACCCTTTTATTATTTATTTTTACTCTTTAAAAATAGTGCACGAAAAGCAGTTTGTCCATCTATTTTATAACTTATAAATAGAATAAAAAAAGATAAAGCTATTTGCTTTACCTTTTTACTCAGCCTCTACAAGCCCTTCATCAAATGGTGCCAGTGAATAATTTCCCTTTTCCACTTGAATCGCTTTTTCTTTCACATCAACTTCCGATAGACGAATTAATGATACAAAATTATTAATTAGTCTTTCTTCAATATCCGTAGACTCTACTAATACACCAATACCAACAACATTAGCTTTAAACTCTTCTAACATACTCATCATACCTTGAATGGTTCCGCCAGCTTTCATGAAGTCATCAATAATTAAAACATTGGATCCTTCTGGAAGGCTACGCTTCGCTAACGTCATTGTTTGAATTCGCTTAGAAGAACCTGATACATAGTTAATACTAACAGTGGGGCCTTCTGTTACCTTATTATCTTTTCTTGCAATCACTACCGGTACATCTAAGTAGTTCGCCACTGCATATGCAAGTGGGATCCCCTTCGTTGCCACCGTCATAACTGCATCAATTGGTTGCCTAGCAAAAACAGAAGCAAACAAACGACCTGCGCCATTAATATGACGAGGATTACTTAAAAGATCTGTCATATATAAGTAACCACCAGGCAAAATACGATCTGGATTTTCAAATAAGCTACACAGCTCACCAATAATTAGATCTGCCTCTTCTTCACTTATATATGGTATATATTTCACTCCTCCTGCTGCTCCTGGTATCGTTTGCAATGTGCCGACCCCTTGTTGTTCAAACGTTTGCTTAATAATAACTAAATCTTCACTAATAGAAGACTTAGCTGATTGATACCTTTCAGCAAAAAAAGTGAGAGAAACTAGCTGACGAGGGTTTTGTAACAAGTAATAAGTCATATCAACCAATCTTGTACTTCGTCTAATTTTCATACTCTCACCTCAAATCACGAATATTCTAAACAAATCATAACGTATTATACGTCTTTATTCAAGCGTTTCTCGCTCTCCTAATAAACGTACTGCGTATACTTGTTCACAAAATCCTTTTAATCCGTTATATATACGATGCATTCGCGAATCATGGTGCACAAGACCGAATACAGTTGGACCACTACCACTCATTAATACGGCATCTGCTCCAAATCGCTTCATCTGTGCCTTAATACGTGCAACTTCAGGATGCATCGCAAACGTTACATCTTCTAAAACGTTACCGACAGTATCACAAATCCCTTTGTAGTCTCCAGCATTTATGACATCCACCATTTTATCTACATTTGGATGTGTAACTCGATTTAACTTTAAATTTCCATACACATCAGCAGTAGATACACCAATATGGGGTTTTGCTAAAATAACCCAACAAGAAGGTGGAGTTTTTATGTGCTCAATCTGCTCCCCTCTTCCAGTGGCAATTGCTGTCCCACCATATACGCAAAATGATACGTCTGACCCAATTTCTGCGCCAAGCTCTGCTAACTGATCAATTGTAAGCCCTAAATTCCATAATTTATTAAGGCCACGTAATGTCGCTGCTGCATCACTACTTCCACCCGCTAATCCAGCTGCTACTGGAATCGTTTTTTCAATAGTAATAGATACACCTTTTTTCACATTAAACTTCTCTTTTAATAATTTCGCTGCTTGATAAGCCAGATTTCTTTGGTCGTCTGGGACATACCGATTATGGGATAAAATTTCAATACGGTCTTCTGCTAATTCCATTAGTTCTAAACGATCCGCTAAATCAATTGTTGTCATAATCATTTTCACTTCATGATATCCGTCTTGTCTTTTTCCCAGTACATCTAACGACAGATTAATCTTTGCTGGTGCTTTCACTAGTAGCTTCAATCTATTCACCCACTCTATGTACTCAATCTTTTATCGTTTATTTTACCATAAATTTATAGTAAGACGATGACACTTCCCTAATTATAACGAAAAGCATTCAGAATGAAACTACTTATGTAAAATGATGGCACCTTTTATAGTACAAAAAGCCGAGGAATCACTCCTCGGCTACCGTAGCATAGAAAGTATCTTACAACTACTGGTTTTGTTTCATTAATTGCTGTTCTGCAATTTCTATAGCACGTTTCACCATGTTACCAGCATCTTTCGCACGAATTCCGCCCCATCCTTCTTTCTGAACAACATCATAAAAGCCCAACTCTTTTGCAAGCTCTTCTTTAAATTGATTCGACATGACACCTCTTCGTCTACTCAATGCAGAGTCCCTCCTTATTTTGCTACGGTATCATTAGTATGCAAAATAATATAGCTTTTCATTTGTGGGAATATATGTAACGATACATGAATTATAAAATCACTTCATTATGAGGTTCACCATAAAATGTTAACTCTACTGTCTCTGTTAAAACATCCGCATAACTATACGATACACGTTGTAACGCATCTTCTTGTTGATCCAGTTGTACAACAAAAACAGAACGGTACGTTTCTGCAAGTACACCCGATTGTTCTACAGTTTTTCTTCTCCCACTGTTCGCCTTTAACATCAGTCTCTGTCCAAGATGGTGATCTAATTCGCTTTTAATTTCATCTAAACGTTTTGACATATACTTCGTTACACCTCGCTGTAATTTAGATTGAACACTTAAAACACGATATATCTATCCCAATTATTAACCGCAACTCACAGACAATATCATTATAAAAGCATCATGCGTTCGAATAGATAGAAGAAATACTATATTGTAAAAGTATCATTATGTAGTCTGTGCGTTCTTGTCTCTTTTTATCCAAACTGATTTAAATCCTCTCCAAATAAAAAAGCAAGATACATATGTACCTTGCTTATTCTTCATAATGTTGAAAAGGTAATCCAGTTCGTAAAATCCCCCTCGTCTCAATCCCGCCAAGCCCCTTTTCACCAGTAATCGTATTACGTACAACATCCCATACATTAACCCTTTCCATAAATGACGTAAAACTAATTTTACCAACCACATATACAGGATCTAGTGCGTGAATATTAATTCTAGATGGGGAACTAGCAAAATTAGCGCCTGCTCGAATTAATGCTTCAAAGTGTGATTGACATGCCCCAGCAAAAATAACGAGTTGATCCAATGATGGATATTTTTTTCTCACTTCTCGAACAGCCTGTACAAAATGCCTTGAATGCCTATAGGCTGCTAAATCTCCCTTTACGCCTTTTGATTTTGTATACGCATCGTGCCCTGTAATAACTAAAATGTCCGGACGAAAATGATCTATTAAATCTACTACCTTTTCATGCATCTCTGTTTCTTTACAATGAATACCTTGTACAGGAACACCAATTTTATTATATAAATCTAGGCACTTGCGCAAATATAACGGGTCTCCATCTATATGCAAGACACGCCCTGGCATTTGAAAATAATTCACTTCACTTGTATATCCACCAGTTGAAGTGTGTTCATGCCTTTGTTTCATTAATACGTAATCTTGTTGAAACAAACGATACGTCCGCTCCATTGTTTCTTTCTCACGCTTCGCTCTCTTTTTATGTTCTCGTTGATCTATACTAATTAAATCTTCAAGTGGCGCATCTGCCACTAATCTAATTTCCTCTCCAAACAATATAGCTATCTCGCCTTTTATTTCTATAATACGAAAAAGGATATCCCTATTATGAGAATATCGTTCCACTAATTCTCCAACATGTAAAGCCATTCTCCTACCTCCAAACTCGTTAGGCCATCTTACCTGTTTTTAAAGTATGAATTTAGGAGGAGAAAGGTGACAAAAGGGACAGTTCAAATTGAACTGTCCCTTTTGTACCCTTATGATAACTTATGCAGAACTAATGCATTACTTAATGTCGCAAACTCTTCGATAGATAGTGTTTCGCCTCTTCGTTTTGGATCAATTCCTACTTCTGTTAAAATCCGATCCAACAGCTCTTTATCTTTCGGGAAACCATTTAAATTATTTGATAAATTATTCATTAAAGTTTTACGACGCTGTGCAAAACTTGCTCGTACTACTTCAAAGAAGAATGTCTCATCTGTTACTTCTACCACTGGTTTAGGACGCTTTAGGAGGCGAATAATTGCAGAATCAACATTCGGTTGTGGCACAAACACTGTACGCGGTACAGTCATAACTGTTTCTACCTCTGTATAATACTGAATAGCAATGGATAAAGAGCCATACTCTTTCGTTCCAGGCTTAGCCGCTAAACGATCCCCAACTTCTTTTTGCATCATAACAACGAAACCACGAACCGGTAATTTCTCTTCCAGCAATTTAAATAAAATTGGCGTCGTAATATAGTATGGTAAGTTAGCTACTACCATTACATCTTGCCCTTCTTCAAATTGCTCACTAAACACCTCATGTACATCTGCCTTTAGTACATCTTTATTGATAACAGTAACGTTGCCATATGGAGCTAACGTCTCATCTAAAATCGGTAATAACCTTTGATCAATTTCAAAAGCCACTACTTTTTTAGCACGCTTCGCTAATTGTTCTGTTAATGCACCGATACCTGGTCCAATTTCAATTGCACCACTTTCTGAACCAATTTCAGCGTGATCAACGATACGATTTAATACATTCGTATCAATTAAAAAATTTTGTCCTAAACTTTTTTTGAATGAAAATCCATACTTTTCAACAATATCTTTCGTACGATTTGGCGTTGCGATATCCTTCATTTTCTTTCCTCCTGTATGACTTGCTTATAAGCTTCTGCAAATGATTCTTTTGAAACTTGAAACATTTGTAAACGTTTATGTAACTGTTTTGCGTTTGTATAACCAATCTTTAATAGCTTACCCATTCTTTCTCTGCGACTCTTTGCCATTTCTCCGCCCACTAAACCTGCATCGACTAAATCGCTCCAACTGATTTCACTTGTGTAAGCTTCCATTTCTTCATGTATATTCTCTAAAGCACGGCGAATTGATTCATCAGAAGCATGTTCAATCCCGACACCTTTTTTCCTCTTAGCAAGTGCTTCTTCCTTCGGTAAAAAAGCATGTTTACATCCAGGCACCTTATCAGAAATAATTTTTCGAATACGCTCTCCAGGATAATCCGGATCTGTGAAAATAATAACGCCTCGTTTTTGCAGCGCTAATTTAACTTGTTCAATAACATGATCACCGATTGCTGAACCGTTCGTTTCAATTGTATCCGCATCAACAGCACGCTTAATCGCGACTGTATCATCTTTACCTTCTACAACGATAATCTCTTTAATTTTCATGCTTGCCTCCACACTCGTTTCGTCTCTACTTAGTAAAACAAAAAAATGACGACTTTTCCATTATTATTTTCCCCATTGTTACATTTTAAAAAATAGAATGTCCAAAACTTTGTTCTCTCTCCTTATTGTAACACTTACTCATTCACCCTCGTTTTCTCTACCACTTCTACTATTCTGTTTCTCAAAAAATAAAAAGAATGGGCTCCCCCATTCTTTTTATTCGACACCAAATAAAGCTTTTGCATTCTTAGTTGTTACTTCCGCTACCTCTTCATAAGAAATTCCTTTTAAGTTCGCAATTTCTTCTGCTACGAGTTTTACATAACTTGGTTCATTTCGTTTCCCGCGAAATGGATGCGGTGTTAAATACGGACAATCCGTCTCTATTAATAATTTCTCTAATGGAATCTCCGTAGCAACTTCTTTCGGTTTCTTAGCGTTTTTAAATGTAACTGGTCCACCTAACGAAATTAAAAAGTTCATATCAACACATCGCTCTGCTACCTCTACGCTACCGCTAAAGCAATGCATAATACCCCCTACTTCAGCTGCATTCTCTTCTTCTAGAATATCAACAATATCTTGAGTTGCATCGCGGTTATGTATAATAATCGGTAATTTTACTTTTTTCGCTAATGCAATTTGTTTACGGAATACTTCTTTCTGTATTTCTTTTGGAGACTTATCCCAGTGATAATCTAAGCCCATTTCTCCAAGTGCAACGACTTTAGGATGAGAAGCAAGTTCTTCTAACCAAGCTAAATGCTCTTCTGTCATGTCGATTGCATCAACTGGATGCCATCCAACCGCGGCATAAATAAAATCATAGGCTTCAGCTAATTCAATCGCCTTTTTTATCGTTACTTCATCAAAACCAACAACAACTGTATAAGTAACCCCCGCTTCTTTCATTCGGGCAATAACTTCTTGTAAGTCTTCTTCAAATTGCTCTGCATTCAAATGTGAATGTGTATCAAACAACATAATACATAACTCCTTTTATATTGAAATCAAATTTATTCTACGTAAATAAGCTCTTTTATAACTTAACGATAACAATACTACAATCTTAATGCAAAAATTGAGAGTGTAAAAAGAAAAAAGACGCTTCACACATGTTACACGTGAAACATCTCTTTTCTTGTCTTAATTACTTAATTTTTGTACCATTTGGTAGATTTTGGTCAATCGATGCTAATGACAATACGCCATTCTCTTCACCCGCTAAAATCATACCTTGCGATAATTCACCGCGTAATTTTACAGGTTTTAAATTTGTTACACAAATAACCTTTTTACCTTTTAGGTCTTCTGGCGAATAGAATTTTGCAATTCCAGAAACAACTTGACGCTTTTCTGTACCTAAGTCTAGTTGAATTTTTAACAACTTGTCTGCTTTTTTCACAGGTTCCGCAGATAGAACTTCAGCTACACGCAATTCTACTTTAAAGAAATCATCAATTGTAATTTCTTCTGCCTTCGGTTCTTCTTCTTTTTTCTCTTCTACTTTAGGAGCAGAGGCTTTCATTTGTTCTTTAATGTACGCCACTTCCACGTCCATTTCTAAACGAGGGAAAATTGGTTGTCCTTTTTCTACTTTTGTTCCAGCTGGAATACAGCCGATTGTAGATAGGCTTCCCCAAGATATATGTGCTTCATCAGTAAGGCCAAGCTGAGCAAACATTTTGCTTGGTGCTACTGTTAAGAATGGCATAAGCATAATACCCGTTTGACGAAGTACTTCTGCTAAGTGAGCCATTACAGAGGCTAACTTTTCGCGATCATTCTCATCTTTCGCTAATACCCACGGTTGTGTTTCGTCAATATATTTATTCGTACGGCTAACCAATTGCCAAATTGAGCTTAGAGCTACAGAGAATTCCATATTCTCCATTGCTTCTTCCACTTTTTTCAATGTATCTTTCGCAAATGTTACTAACGTTTCATCAAATTCCGTTACATTTTCTTTAAATGCAGGGATTTCTCCGTTAAAGTACTTATCAATCATAGCTACTGTACGATTTAATAAGTTACCTAAGTCATTTGCTAAATCGAAATTAATACGCTCCACAAATCCTTCTGGTGTGAATACGCCATCAGATCCAAATGGAACTTCACGAAGTAAGTAATAACGTAATGCATCTAATCCGTAACGATCAATTAATGTAACTGGATCTACTACATTTCCTTTTGACTTACTCATCTTTCCATCCTTCATTAAAATCCAACCGTGAGCAAAGACTTTTTTCGGAAGAGGTAAATCTAATGCCATTAAAATGATTGGCCAATAAATCGTATGGAAACGAACGATTTCTTTTCCAACTAAATGCACATCTGCTGGCCAGAACTTCTTATACATCTCTTCATTTTCTGTTCCATAACCTAATGCTGTAATGTAGTTAGATAATGCGTCAACCCATACGTAAATAACGTGTTTCGGATTACCTGGAACACGAACTCCCCAGTCAAATGAAGTACGGGAAACTGCTAAATCTTCCAATCCTGGTTTAATAAAGTTATTAATCATTTCATTCTTACGAGACTCTGGCTGAATAAAATGTGGATTCTCTTCATAGAACTTTAATAGTCTGTCAACATATTTACCCATTCTAAAGAAATATGATTCTTCACGAACAAGTTCTACATCATGACCACTGTCCGGACTTTTTCCCCCAACTACTTTGTCACCTTCCATAATTGGATCTACTAATTGATGCTCTGTATAGAATGTCTCATCTTGTACAGAATACCAACCTTCATATTCATCAAGATAAATATCACCTTGATCTACTAGTTGCTTGAAGATTTTTTCGACAACATCTTTATGACGATCTTCCGTTGTACGGATAAAGTCATCATAGGAGATATCCATCTTCTCCCAAAGTTCTTTAATTCCTGCAACGATGTTATCCACATATGCTTGTGGTGTAACATTTAATTCTTCTGCTTTCTTTTGGATCTTCTGTCCATGCTCATCAGTTCCTGTTAAATAATGAACATTATATCCTTGCATACGCTTATATCGTGCCATCGCATCTCCTGCTACTGTTGTATAAGCATGTCCAATGTGTAATTTTCCACTTGGATAATAAATTGGGGTAGTAATATAAAAGGATTTGTTTTCCTTTGTCATTGTTTTGGACCTCCCGGATAACCTCATATGTATTTATAAATAGTATATCAAAAACTTATATATAAAGTGAAACTTTAATCTGTGAGGGTCTTGTTCATTCCCACGGATTATCAACCCACACCAATCGGACTTTTACGAGCAATCCGACTTCCACTTAACTTCTTTGGCCCAGCCGAATTTAAAATTTAGAATCTTACTACTCGTTAATGCAGGATAAAAACAAGTTCATATTTTTATATTTATCATCTATTACTCATATTTCAAGAAAATATACAGTCATTACCTATAATTTCTTGATTTTTCCGAAAATAAAGTGAAATAATAGTAGAAATTACTCAAACTCTATTATATATAAGAAGTAAGAAATCTATAAATCTTTTTAAAAAATATAGAATTAAAGAATTGACGGAAATGTAAATGATTGGTATCATATGTCCATAGGGTATTTTGTCGAAAAATGACGAATCTAAAAATAGACTCGAAACTTATAAACTATTTCTTTAGGAGGAAAAGAATTATGAAATCTACTGGTATCGTTCGTAAAGTTGATGAATTAGGTCGTGTAGTAATTCCGATCGAATTACGCCGTACTTTAGGTATTGCAGAAAAGGATGCTCTTGAAATCTATGTTGATGACGAGAAAATCATCTTAAAAAAATATAAGCCAAACATGACTTGCCAAGTAACTGGTGAAGTATCTGATGGTAACCTATCTTTAGCTGAAGGTAAAATTATCTTAAGCAAAGAAGGCGCTGAGCAAATCTTAAACGAGCTTCAAGATTATATCGAAACAGCAAAATAAGCTTCTCAATTATGAGAAGCTTATTTTTTATCGACATGATAGATTTGATATACATCGCGTTTCGACAAATCTCGATCTTTAGCGACTGTTTTTATCGCCTCTTTTGAATTCATACCTTTTTCGTTTATATAATGTTCAATATGATTATATACTGAAATAGATTCCCACCATTGTTCTTCTGGAGCAGGTTCTTCCGTTGAACCAGCTACTAAAATACAAAACTCACCACGAACTTCATTTTGTTTCGTCCACTCAATTGCTTCTTCAACTGTTCCTCGAATAAATTCCTCGAATTTTTTCGTTAACTCTCGGCATAATACGATTTCTCTATTTCCCAATACTTCTTGCATCGAGATTAAAGTATCATCCAGGCGGTGAGGCGCTTCATAAAACATCATTGTAGTTTGTATGTAACGAAGCTTCTCTAACTCCATTTTTCTTTCTTTTTTATTTCTTTGTAAAAACCCATAGAAATAAAACTGTTTTGTTTCAAGTCCTGATGCAATTAATGCTGTAAGGGCTGCATTTGCCCCAGGAAGCGGGATTACATGATATTGCTCAGCTACTGCCTCGACAACAATATCATAGCCTGGATCGGAAATACACGGCATACCAGCGTCACTAACAAGTGCTATAGTCTTTCCTTCATCTAACTTCTCTAATATTTTCTTTCCACTTACTTCTTTATTATGCTCGTGGTAACTCATAACAGGCGTTTCAATTTCAAAATAATTACAAAGTTTTTTCGTTTGTCTCGTATCTTCAGCAGCAATTAAATCCGCTTCTTTTAAAATTCGGATTGCACGAAATGTCATATCTTCTAAATTTCCAATAGGAGTTGGTACTAAATATAAAACTCCCTTTTCACTTTGTTGAAAGCTTTTTTGTTGCCACATAGCGTTCTCCTTTTTGCATATATTCTTCTTTTTGTTTTCTATTTAATTGCTTAAAATAATACTCTGCTTGCATAGCTGTACGCTTATCTTCATGAAATTCTACGTACTTTAAAGCAACAGGAAGTCTAGCACGCGTATACTTAGCCCCTTTTCCGCTATTATGGGTCTCAATCCGCTTCTCTATATGATTTGTATATCCAGCATAGTAACTTCCATCAGAGCACTCCACTACATAAAAACAATGCTTATTCTTCTCCATATAAAATAGAACGAATCTCCTTTGTATATTCATTATTTTCTTCATATACAAAAAGAGGTGGCAATATTTTCAAATCTGCGTTTCCGTCCTTAATTCCTTCAATTAACAATGTATTCGCTTCTTTCCCTGCCTTAGGATAAACAAATCGTACACGCTTCGGTTCAATTTTGTATTTACGCATTAATGTAACAATATCTAATAAACGACCTGGACGATGTACAAATGCTACTTTCCCGCCTTGCTTTACTAGCTGACTACTTGCAGATACAACATCCTCTAGTGTACACATAATTTCATGACGAGCTATCGCTAAATGTTCATTCATATTTTTTTCAGAAGTTGCAGGTGTTTGGAAATAAGGCGGATTACATGTGACAACATCATATTGATGACGCCCAAGTTTCTCCGGCATATCTTTCAAATCCCCGTGTATTAAGTGAATTCTTTCTTCCAACTTATTGTATTGGACACTTCTTATTCCCATATCATATAAGCGTTCTTGAATTTCTACACCAGTAATATTCCCTTTCGTCCTTGTACTTAATAGAAAGGGCACAACTGCATTACCTGTACACAAATCAAGTAAATTACCTTTTTGAATTGGCACCCAAGCAAAGTCTGCAAGTAAAACAGCATCTAACGAGAAATTAAATACTGATGGGCTTTGTATAATCTTCAAATCTTGTGCTAATAAGTAATCTAAACGTTCATCTTCATATAAATTCATATGTTGCTCCTTTTCTTACACTTAACCTACCCTATTTCATCTTCTACTAATAAAAAACATATTCGATTCTACTCTCATGTATAAAAAATTACCTTTCCAATTATTATTGGAAAGGTAATTTCACTTTTTATTTAAAAATGACAGGCAGAATAAACAATCTCCCTCTTTACGTACACTTCCATAATGCAGATTACAAATATGAAAACCTTCTTGATATAGTCTTGCTAAATTATCGTAGCCTTCACCAATATCTGTCTTCGGCTTCACTTCTTTACGTTTTTGAGCTTTTTGTTTTTCTTTAATCTGTACTTCTTCAAAGCGGTGTCGCAAATTTTCATTTTCCATTTTTATATGTTGGTTTTCTTCCAGTAACTCTGCAAGATGTTGTTTTAATTCTCCCAACTGTTTGTATAAATGTCCAATTTGCTCTTCCATACTAGAAACCGATGCAAAAATATCTTTTTTCTCCACAAGCACCCACCTCATTAATCTGTGGTTTGACTCGAAACGACCCCTTTATTCACTAACTCATCTAACGTATATTCTACTATCCGTTCCTTGTCTACTAGTTCCACTTGAATTAATCTTTCTAAAATATTTAATCCGATAACACGGCCAGTACCATGCGGGGTTTGTATACGTTGATCTAAATCAGGAAGTTGTTCCTTTGCTGCCTCATATTCATCGTTCTCATATTTTAAGCAACACATTAAGCGACCACATAAACCAGAGATTTTTGCAGGATTTAATGATAAATTTTGATCCTTTGCCATCTTAATGGATACAGGTTCAAAATCCCCTAAAAAAGTAGAACAACAAAGCATACGACCACATGGACCAATACCACCAAGCATTTTCGCTTCATCACGAACACCGATTTGTCTTAGTTCAATTCTTGTCCTAAAAATTGCTGCTAAGTCCTTCACTAGTTCGCGAAAATCAATCCGACCATCCGCAGTAAAGTAGAAAATAATTTTATTGCGATCGAACGTATACTCTACATCTACAAGTTTCATATCAAGATTATGTTCTACTACCTTTTGCTGACAAACTTGATATGCTTCTTTTGCAGCATGTTTGTTCTCTTCAACAATGGTACGATCGTTTTCATTTGCAATGCGAATAACCTTTTTTAGTGGTAATACAACGTCGTTTTCATCAACTTGCTTTTTGGTAATAACTACTTTTCCGTATTCAATACCTCTTACCGTTTCTACAATTACAAACTCATTTTCAGAGATATCGAACTGATTCGGATCAAAGTAATACACCTTTCCGGCCTTCTTAAAGCGAACACCTACTACATCATACAAAACGGTCATCCCTCCTGCAACCGCAACACTAACTGTTCGAACACAAGCTGCGCATTTACATTAGCGTTGATTCTATTTTTTGCCTCTAATATATTAAAGAGAGCTGATACAATGCGCTTCTGAGCGTAGGAGAAAGATTCAAACATCTCTTTCTGCTCATGAAAAACAAGACGATCTTCTTCTCCAAGTTGAACATATAATAAATCCTTATAAATAAGGAGTAACATATCTAAACCTTGCTGTAATTGCTCTTTCTCTCTAAAGTGTTTTCCCCATTTTTCTTGTACAAAAAAAATAGAGGCTTTATCTTTTTCGAGCGCTTCACATAATTTTATCACTAAAGCTCGTGCTTGTGCAAACCATTCATCACTACATAAAGCTAAAGCTTCATCAAAACTATTCGTAAGTTGTGCAGCAAGTGTTGATAAAGATGCCGTAATACCTTCATCCTGTAATCTTCTAATTAAAGATTCCGTAGGTAACGGTCTAAATGTAACAACTTGACAGCGAGATAAAATCGTATTTAAAATTTGATGACTTTGTTCAGTAAGTAGAATAGCTGTTGTATCACTACTTGGTTCTTCTAAAAATTTCAACAGTGTATTCGCTGCGTTTGCCGTCATACGGTCTGCGTGCTCAATAACATATACTTTTTTATTTGCTTCTAATCCTGTTTTGGAAAACTCTTCTTGTAAATCATGAATTTGCTGCTTCTTAATAGATAATCCGTCTGGTTTTACAATATGTAAGTTTGGGTGGTTACCTGAATCAATTCGCTTACAATTTGTACATACATGACAAGGTTCTACCCCATTCCGCTGAGAACAGAGGAAACTCTTTGCCATTTGAATTGCTGTCGCAAACTTTCCCGTCCCTTTCCCTCCCTCTAACAAGTAAGCGTGGGATATACGCTCTTTTGCGATGCTATTCATCAACATTTTTACACCGATGGGTTGTATAGCAGAAAGCTGCTCCCACGTCTTCATCATAATGCATACCTCACTTATTTCATTCTTTCCTTCTATTATAACAATTTATCTTCTATAACCTGAATAACTTCTTCTATAAGTTTTTCCATTGGTTGATCAGCATTTACCAATACAATACGATCCGAGAAACGTTCTACAACTTGTAAATACCCTTCACGCACACGTTTATGGAAAGAGATATCTTCCATATCTAACCGATTCACTTCACGTCCTGCATCTTTTGCAATTCGAGCTAAGCCAACCTCTGGCTCAATATCTAAGTAAATTGTTAAACTAGGCATACAGTCCTCTGTTGCGAAACGATTTATTTCAAATACTTTATCCATACCTAATCCTCTTGCATATCCTTGATATGCTAAAGAGCTATCTATAAAACGATCACATAATACAAGGTAATCCTCATTAAGTGCCGGCATAACTTTTTCTACTAAATGCTGTCTACGTGCAGCAGCATATAACAACGCCTCTGTACGTGCTTCCATCATCGTATATTCTTGTTTATGCAAAATCGTTCTAATATCCTCAGAAATTGCAATACCACCTGGTTCTCTCGTCGCCATTACCTTTTGTTCCTTTTGTTCAAAGTATGGCAATAAACCTTGAATTAGCGTTGTTTTACCCGAACCTTCTGGACCTTCAATTGTTACAAATAATCCCTTCATTCTAAAACCTACTTTCTATATCATACACTTTCATATATTTCGTGCTGCCTTGAAAACGAGCGCCAGCTTTCTCTAAATGCATAATTTGCTCTTTATGTTCTGAAGTAATTCTTTCCCCATACATAATCAATGGAATACCAGGTGGATACGGAATTACCATTTCTGCTGCTACCATCCCAACTGCTTCTTCTACAGATACTACTTTTGTTTCGTATTCTTCCAATTGTTTATATGTATACGGTAAAGGAGAAATTTCCCCTTTATAAGTATAACGAATAGATTCCGTCTTGTCTTTCACCTCATAATATTGCAATGCCACTCGGATCATCTCTATAGCCTTCATATATGTCTTATTTACTTGCAAAGGCAAAATAAATAAGACATTATATGGATCTGCCATTTCTGTATATATACCAACCTTTTCAAATAAAGACTGTAATTCGTATCCTGATAATTGACAACGCGTCTGTACGGTAACTTTTAGCTCGTCTTGTAATGGATATTGTAAAATAGCTATTTGTGGAATAGCACTCAATTCTTCTTTAAATTCCCGTAAAAACTCGACAATTTCATCATGTCCCTTTTCTTTTATACGCGCTATCGTAAAGCGTGCAATATCAAGAGAAGTCATAATTGGATACGATGGACTACTAGATTGTAGCATACTTAAATAAGTAGAAACTTTTTCTTCTTTCACTAAGCGACTATTTATATGTAAATAGGATCCCATCGTCATTGCGGGTAATGTTTTATGCGCAGAATGAACTACAATGTCTGCACCATATGCTAACGCTGACTTTGGAAATGCCCCGCCTAAACAAAAATGAGCTCCATGTGCTTCATCTACTAACACAGGAATTTTATGTGCATGTGCATAAGCGATGCTTGCCTCTAAATCCATACCCATACCATAATAATTAGGATGCGTTAAAATGAGTGCTTTCGCATTCGGATATTTTTCAATTGCTTCCTTAATAATCTCATCATGAATTCCCACTGGTACGTTATAAGCCTCATCAATCCATGGATCTAAAAAAATAGGATTTGCTCCCGCTAACTTTAAACCATTAATAATGGATTTATGACAATTTCTTTGTACAAGAACAATATCATGTTCCCCACAACAAGACAAAATCATTGCTAGATTCCCGACTGTTGAGCCATTAATTAAAAAATAACTTTTGTTCACTCCATATACATCAGCTAATAATTGTTGTGCCTCATCTATACATTCAAACGGACTATGTAAATCATCTAATCCTGACAACTCAGTTACATCGATAGATAGTATATCTTTAAACTCTCCTACCGCCTCCTGAGGGAAGTTTAAACCATTTTTATGACCTGGGACATGAAAGGATAACGGCCTTCTTTCTTTAAACTCTATTAATGCTTCATATAAAGGTATGCGATTTTGATTCATCTATATCTCTTCCTTATTATTTCATTCTTTATCTATTATACAGAACAAAAAAAATAATAGGCATATGCCTATTTAAAAATATGATACTTCTAATTTCCGAAGCTGTTTTAAATAATATATATACTTCGGATCATTTGTTTCCGTATTCACCATGTCCTTTTCACATTCATAACATATTAAATTATTATAAACATATATCCCTTCTTTTCTTTCTGTCTCACAAACAATACAAACTTCGTTTTGTGATTTCATATCTTTCCCTCCCTATTTAAATGGACATATTTTATACTTCTATTCCTTAACAATTTACAGAAAAATATACATCAATCTCTTATATAATATGATTCATCCTTGGGCAACGTGTTTGTATTACCATTACTTCTTTTTGCATACTGTTTGAAAACACAAAAAAACACAAGTCTTTTGACTTGTGTTTTTAGTTGCTTGGCGACGTCCTACTCTCACAGGGACAAGGTCCCAACTACCATCGGCGCTAGAGAGCTTAACTTCCGTGTTCGGTATGGGAACGGGTGTGACCTCTCTGCCA
>NZ_JBQAGP010000012.1:0-47757 GCF_051916425.1 Bacillus cereus group sp. MYBK222-1 | reverse complement strand
TGTGTTCGAAGCCGGATTGGTTTTTATCCACCCTCTATTACGATCATAAACACCTGGAGCAACATAGATAATCTTAGCGTCTGCTTGTTGTAGTGCTTTTGAAAAAGATTTAAAAGCTGTTGTTTGTGTTAACCCATCATTTGTATCAATTCCTACGTTAACATCAACATAGTAAGCTTTACCAACAGCAGGTACGAATTTTTCAATATCAAAAACCACATTATACCTACCGAATATATCTTTCTTTATCATTATCGGTGGGTTTTTCCAAGGGAATTTAGCTGGAGGCGGAATAACACCGGGTCTTTCATCTGTTTTCTTTGATTGTTCAGTAACATTATTGGACAAAATCCCAATTTGGTCTTTATTTTTGTTTACTTCTACTAATGCTGCGTCAGCTTTCGCTCCTGCTGCAATGATTCCATCGATATCTTTTCCTTCAAGTTTTTCTCCAGCTTCAATTGCTTTTTGAATCGCTGGAAACTCGTCCGAAGATTCAACTGCCTCGTCTGACATAATGGATTCTGCTACTGAAAATACAAATTTTGTAGTTTCAACTACTGTATCAGGGAAAGTAATCCTTATCTGTGCAACAACATTACCAACAGTAGTAATTGACTGTGTATTAAGAACAACATAATACTTACCTTTAGTTGGATTAACATTACTACAATCTTGGAATACACGTTTTCCATCTGGTTTTAAAAAAGCAATTTGCACTTTAGTTGCCGTTGAAAGATCTTGTTCTGCGCCCTCATGTGTAATGTTTAATAAAAACTTCGCACTGTTTATATCTCCTTGATAGAAATAATAAGTTTTTAAATCCACTTCATTTTGCGAAAAGTTTCTAGGAATCATTGTGTCTACTGTTAGCTCTCTTACTTTTTGTAGTCCAGCCAAATGGATCACTCCTTTTGTTCAAAATAAAAAAGCCTGCTTGTGCACGCTTTTGGTTAAATCGTTTATTGTTGTGATACTTGTACTGCTTGTTGCTGCAAGTTAGCTAAACAATCTGAGCATACATTTAACGTGCCTAACTTATGCAAATGAGCATTCTTTTTGCACACGTCACAAAATGTATCTGTTTTACGCAAATAAACCTGGTCATGATCTGAGAAAATCTCAATAACATCACCAGGTTTCACGCCGATATCGGCTAATTTATCTAACGGTACTTTTACTGTACCGTCTTCAGAAATCGTTACTGTAACACCTAAATATTGATATGCCATAAATACCTCCTATATTGAAATGTTCATAAATGCCCATCCTTGTGAACCTATGTGAAGATAAGCACCCCATCCTTTACTTCCGTTCATGTATTTGATAGTTCCTAAAGAGTCCGGACCTCCACCAGCAATATTTACTCCTTGTGTACTTATTTGAGTATTGAACGACACTGCCCCACCAGTATTGAATGTTATCTGTTTAAACGAACGAAAATCAATTCCATTTTGCCCTTCGATTGTTGTCTTGTTATCTCCGAATAGAAGGGTATTCCCATCTGAATTAAGGTTAAGTTTACTTGGATAATACGGTTCGCCGAGAGCTGTTTCCCCTTTTACCACCCCTATACTTCCGGTATAATAACTTCCAATGTTTAGTTGTGCGATTACTAATGTCCCATCAGAAAATCTACTAGTATCAACATTCTCATGAAGCAAAATTGTAGGTTGTATTCTACCGTCTTTATTCCAGTAGTAACCAAGGAACATTCGATTTAAATTCGATTCCATTAGGCGGATAAATTGTTTTTCGATATGAACGTAGTTAGATCCACTATCAGTGCGCAGTGTAGAACCCTTAATTTCTCCTGCTAAAATCCGCTCTGCAACAATACCTCTGCCTGTAATTGCATTCCTAAACGTTGTGCCTCCATCAGTGCTTACGCCTAATCCGGCACTGTTCAAGACTACAACATAATTCGGATTGTTCTTATCCTTCGCGATTAATCCTTGTGGCGTGATATCTAATTCACTAGTTACTCCTAAAATCATACTTGTAACATTTGCAACTTCTTGTGCCATCGCATTGATAGGAAGTTTTTCTCTTCCCTCTATCAAATCATTAATTGTTTTAGCAGCATGATCTAAATTAGACTGATACCTTTTGGTAATGTCTTGATTCCCAAAGGTCAATTGAACATCCAGTATATTCCCGCGCCAATCACGTAATACGCTTCGATTCACAACACGTACTTCTGCATCCAGTCCAATTCTTTCATCAATTAGAAATACCCGATCACCAAGTCCACTCTGAGCAATCGGGTATTTCTGTTTCGTTAAATCATGTATATCGGCAGTTACGCTCATTTTTAAACTTTCATTCACAATCTTTTTTAAACTGTTTTCCATTGTTGCATTTAATTTTATACGACCGTCTTTTAAAGGTGGCGCGTGACGCACTCCGATTCCAGGAATACTTGCAAGCGGTGATGTATACTCACGAATCAATTTAGCACCTTGCCATCCATCCTCTTCAGTGAAATCGCCATAACCTTTAGCGTATGTCCAAAATCCTGACGCATCAACTTCTTGAACTATATTGGAAGCATTCAATCTATGACGGTACATAACGTTTAAGTCAGATCCAATTTGAGGTTCAATCGTTACAACCTTCCCCAGAATCCTGAACTCTGCTCCATAACGATTCAATGCATCTTTAAACATTTCAAGTCGGGTAGACCCACCACCAAATCCTTCCCATTGTAATGAGTTGTAACTTCCATTCAATTGATAAACATAGCCGCTGCCACTAAAAATAGTTGCAAAGCAAGCATTCGCAGTAAAGGATTGATTATATTCTTCATATACGCGACCATTGTCGAAGTCATCATAAAATTTCGGTACTGCTTTAATCTCAGCGGTTAATGTTTTCCCTTCACCCTGTTTTTTCAGATAAACAACTTTATATTCTGTTTCATTATCATCGACTAGAGTCCACATTTCTGAGAGTTTATTAAGAAATAGTAAATTCACTTTATTGGGAGATATCTTTGCAGAAAATACACAATTCCCATTTAATTCTTCTTCGATGAGGTAAGTTACCTGTGTAATATACTCCTTATTCTCCAAATCACGTACATACATAATAAGTCACCTCACTTGTAGTAAAATCTAAAATCAAATTCTATCGTTGCTGAGGCGCAATTAAACACTTCAAAAGTATTCCAACCCGGAACTAACTCAATGAAATCTTTTTTGGTATTTCTTAAAAATTCTAATCCGTTTCTTCCAATATTCGGGCCGTTATAAATTACTATATCGGAACTAGAAAGGGCATAATTAATTGTAACAGTACTAAAATTCGTTAGATTTTTCACCATAAAACCTGTAGAACCACCTACAACATCACTAATAACTATCTTTAATTCTTGTTCAAAAGGATGAACTGGTATATTACCAGGATTGTAAATTTTAAATTTCTGACCTGGTACGATATTATGCTTATACTTGTGCGAAACAGGATCAACTATAATGCCCATTCCTGCCCCCCAAAGTCCACTCGACACATCTATACCATCACGTTGGATATCAGATGATTTTCCAATTGATTCAGCAAATGGTAAGTCTGCTGTTTCAAATTCCAATTCACCAAATCCATATTTGAGTTGCTGATCTATATCGAATGTAGAGGAGATATTTACTTTATATCGTTTGCCACTAACAATCAGATTATCTCCATTTTGATACTCTAATCGTCGTAATTCACGAATATAGAAAGGTTCTGTACTTAATATTATTTCAAATAGTTTATCTCGTGTTATCGCTACATCTAATAAATCCTGTGCTTTAAAACAAAAGGGTACGGTTATAGTCCGTACCCCATAAGTAGATCCTGTGTTAATTCTTCCGTTTGCTCCTTCTACATCTATATAGGTAGGACGCATTTCAATCGAGCCCACACGGAAGTCCTGCACCTGAACGTTTATGTCAGATAGTTTCATAGTTTGTCCATTCATTCTTGTGATTTGTACGTCCATTAAAAGTACCTCCTTACTGTGTTTTCGACTGCATTTCCTTCATTTACATGAGGTCGTACAATACGTCCTACTGTTTCACCTTCCATAACAACTTGTAGATTATCTAATTTGTCACCTAGATTTTTAACTGCAGCTGCCACTAATCTATTATCATTTTGACTTGCGACATTAGCTGATTGGGAGTTAATCATTGCTTGTTGCCCGAAATCTGATGAGGAATTAACACCAGATACATACGATGGAGCTTTATAACTTCCTGAAATAGAAGGAATCACAGGAGCTACTACACTACCAGGAAGAATATCACCCATTTGAATTGAATCGGTCAAACTAGAAAATCCATCTTTAACAGCAGATGCCATATCTAACGCAGTACGTACTAGCGGGTTTATCATGCTGTCCATCCCTTGATCTAAACCTTGTCCTACGTATACACCTATATCTCTCATCACACGTGAAGGAGAGTGGATACGGAAAAATCCAGTAATAGTATCTTTTATGGAACGACCAATATTAAACACCTGATCTATGAGTTTATTGGCATAACTGTAAATACCATTAATCATTCCGGAGATTATTTGCTGACCAATCGTGAAAAAGTAGCCTACAAAACGCTGGACTGTATTTACCGCTTGCCCTAGCACCCATCCAATAGCTGAAACTACATTGTTCATTTTGTTTTGTATTCCGCCTATAATAGCGTCCCAAATTCCAACAAAGAAATTTTTGAACATACCGCCCCAACTTTGTGCTAGACGGGTTATAGTTTCTAATTTTGAACCGAAGAATACATATAAATCTGCAAGGGCATCATTCCAAATTTTCTTTATATCTCCCCAAAACTTACCGAATAACCGACCTATGTCATTTCCAAATTTACCAAGCCACTTTAGGACTCTCCCAACACCCCATAATTGCAAGTAACCCCAAATCGCTTCTAGTGCTCCGAACCAAATTTCCTTAACCCCTTCCCACACTCCAGCCCAATCGCCAGTAAAAAGAGAAGAAAAAACTTTCACGATTCCGAGTATAACTTTTAGAATTCCTTGTATAAAATCACGTATTGCTTCTAGCGTTCCAATCACAATCTCTTTAATAATCGGCCACGCAAATTGGAAAACCGCGACTATAATCGGCATTACCGATTTTATTATTTCACTCGCTACAGACCAACAATCGGAAAATGCTTGTTTTATCTGACTTCCGTTTTCTAACCAAAACTGGGCTATTTGGGTTCCGATCGCAGTCATGAAGGACCAGATTTCGCTTAAAAATTCGCTTATTGCTTGCTTGATAGACGATACAGTATTAACAACCGTTGTAATTGTTGCCTGATTCATTCCTAACGATTTTAGTAATGCTGTTCCGTTTTCTTCATCACCTGCGAACAATGCAAAAATGCCTTGCATGAATACTGCAAAGCTTGAAAAAACTTGTTTAATTGTTTCAATTACCCCTCGAACTGTTTCACCAAATGATATGATCGCTCTAGTATTCTCTGGTGACATTCCTAGTGAAGTGAGCATACTAGCTGCACCATCACTATTTCCTTGTAAAACTTGCCAAAACGCTTTGAAAACGGTTATCACGTTATTAACTGCGTTCCTAAATGGTTCTATATTTTTATACGCATAAGTAAACCCTAAAGCTAAACCGGTTATCGCAGCTGCTAGTGCCCATGCTACAGGACTCGCCATGGCTAACACCATTACTGCCGGTTTAATAATCATCCATAAAGCAGCAAACGCCGCTCTATACCCTTTTAATAATCCCATTCCTGCACCTAATGGCAGCAATAGGAGTGTTAAGGCTGGAACTAACATCATTGTCCCCTGGATGAATTTTGCTAAAGTAGGATGTGCTTCATTAAATGCGATGACCATTTTTGCCATTGTGTTAACAAAATTATAAATAGGTATCATTAAAGCAGAAAAAGCATCCCTCATTGGCTGTAACGCTTCAGTAAGTGACTCCATCATGTCTTTATATGCTTTTGCGTATTTAGGGTTCATTTCCATATTAGCTTTATGCAATTTTCCATAAAACATAACTGCTCCAGCACCAACGACTAAAAATGCTTGTCCCATTCCCATAACAGATTGGTTAATAATACGAATTTGATCATTTAACTGCTTCATATTCGCGGTAGGTCCAAGAAATTCTAAAGCTAACTGAGCAGCGCTACTTCTATTCGCTAATCGTTCCATTGCATTTGTTGCTGCTAAAGCTCCTCTTGAAACGTTATATAATGGATTACCCATACGTTGTAAGTTACCTTGTAGTTTACTTGATGTTGTAGACATATTGTTTAACATACCAATGGTTTGTAAAATACTAGCTTGTTTCATTCTGTCTAGTTTCATAATTTCATCATTTGCGGCTTTTTCTGCCTTACCAATCCTATTAACTTGAGCAATTAAATCCTGGGCGCTACCAGAGTATGTTGCCATGCTCATAGCAGCATCTAAATAAGCGAGTTTAGTTCGTTTTAACTCTTCAATATGAGGCTTCATAGCTTCTCTTTGTTCATATTTCATTTGCCTTAATCGACGACTATATTCACTGTTAGCATTCCCCATATTTTCAATGCTACGTCTATATTCTCTAGAGCTTCTACTGGTTGATGTAACGAAATCGTTCATTTCACGACGCATCTGTTGAATCTCGCGACGCATTTGATCAGTTTCAGCCCTAAACTGAACAACTAATTCTTCTTGTGTGGCCAAATCTCTCCCTCCTTTCTAATTGAAGTTGAGAGTTTGTAAGAATTGCATATGTTCTTGCGCTTTTTGCATTTTTTCTTCTATCGTTAAATCTTGATTGTTTTCTCCATTCAACTTATTTCGGTCGAATAGATCAGATGGTTTTAATTTCTTTTTAGGGTCATGATGATAGGCTACACGCATCATAAGTGCAAACACGCTATTTGTTTGCAACTCATCAAGGTGTTGCTCATTCCGACCTATCATCATATTTTCGAATTCACGAGGGGTAAGCTCCATAACCTCGCTAGGTAATAATTTCAAATATCTAAACCCATCTTGTTGAACTTTATCTAAGTCCTCGCGAGTAAATTCTCTTATTCTTCGACCTTCCCGAACATTTCCTCTACCATTTCCATCATCTCTGGGTTCTCCGCTGCTTCTGGATTCTTGGCTAGATACTGCTTCTTCATTTGTTTTCTCAACTTTTTTGTTGTCTTTTGGTAGAAAGTACTTTCTGCTACCACCTCATTTAAAAGTTCTTCAATGAATTCTTGAGAGATTTTTCCCTCTTCAAATTGTTTTTCGATGTTCTCCATGACTTTATCGCGAGTAAATCCTTCTTTTGTATGCATTAATCCAAAGTAGATAGCATCGACAAACAACTCTAGATCTCCTTGCATACAAGCCATTACAACTTCGTTTGAACCACCCTCATATTTTTTATTTAATTCATAGATGTTTCCAAAAGTAAGCTTTAATTCGTATTCCTTTTTATCGATTTCAAAACGCATTTATATCAATCTCCTTTTAATTGGATGTTATTTTCAAATTTAAAAAGGACGGTAAAAACCGCCCTTTACTGACCTGCACCTTTAGGAATTTCTGTGAGTGTTTCTGTTCTTACAGATCCGGATAACTTTACTTCCACTGAATAAGAAACAAATTCACCGTTAGATGAAGAACGTTCAAAAGAAGTAATCATATAGTTACCAGCTTCTGCTTCTTTCGTTCTCATATTAATTTCATAAATCTCCATATATTCACCATTTCTAATGGCAGCCTTAACAGCAGGATAATACGGGTCGCCTTCCGCTAACGTACAAGAGAACGAACGAGTTTCTTTTCTTTTTCCATAATCGGAATATGATCTATCTTTTGACTCTGCTTCAATTTCATCAGCTTCAATATTATGAGAGTCTTCAGTTTGGTCAAATGGTCTAACTAATATTGTCTGATTAGTTTGATCCTTGATTTTAGCCGCGATAATAAACTCATCACCACGGTACATTTTGTTCTTAACTGTTCCAGGTGTTTCAGCCATATATTTCACACTCCTTAATTTACATAGGCTTGTTGGTATTCAAAAATCATCGTTAATTGTGCGGAACCAACTCCACTTGGAGCGGTTGTTACTCTTCGACAATAAATCGTATCAATCGATTCACTACCATCTTCATTTCGCAGATGTACTTTGTAACCGTTACTTCTGATTTTATTAGCAACCTTTTCTGCTGCTTGCATTGCCTTATCTGTCGTTGTATTAAAAAACCTTACTACCATTGTGTATAGTAAGGTGTAATGATCTTTTGAAGTTTTATCATCATTTATAGATAAAATCGGATAATATACCGATGGAATAACTAGTTCTTCTGGAACTTGATCATGATAAGCAAATGTATTAGTAGGTAAACTGTCGTATACAAAAGCTTTCATGGAACCATGTATTTGCTCATACATAATTATCTCGCTCCATTCTGTACCCATTGCTTAAATTGGCGGTCAAATGAACGTTGGAACATACGCTCATATATCGCTACTGCATTATCCCAATAGGGGCGACCTTCTATAAATTTAGCAGTTAGCATCATTCCAGTAGGCGCATGCGGATCATACTCGAAATTATGACCCTCCCATCTTCCTGGGACGAATCTCCTTACCTGCTGCCATCCATCATTTTGTAATTTTGCATAGCTTAAGTTGCTACCAATCTCTAATGTTAATCCACCATCAGAGGAACGCCATACGTTTCCGTCTCCGCCTTTATCAAACGAATTTAACAGTCGTCTTGTATCTACAACCGCTAATGAAATGATTTGATTTTGTACCTCTTCTAGAAATTGAAACCCACTAGCTTCTAGCCATAAAGCTACATTCTGATCTAATCCATTTGCCATACGGTTCAACTTAGCACTGAACTCACGAAATCCTCTAGTCGTTATTTGGCTAGCCATGGTTCACTCTTCCTCTCCGCAGTGGCTTTTATATGTGAAACCTCACCAGTAAGTGGATGTACTACCGGAAAGGGATTGCGTATATAGTAAACGACATTCGTATTCTTCTTGATTACCTTGTCGTTATGTTTTATATCTGTACCAGGCATAAATAATACTCGTGTATGCTGTTCATTTAATTGATTTGGTGCAGATTGAATTGCAGTTGGTCTAGCAATCGCTACATTCTCAGCAAAATAACAACTTTGTCCTGCTATATCAGGAGTTTCATTGTAAGAATATACAGTCTCTCCTGGTTGTCCATATTTACCTGGTTGCTCTTTCTTCTGCAAATGGTAAATATCACATTCGTGAATAAACATCCCTTGCAAAGACATTAAATTGCCCTCATTTTGAACGTGACTTTATTCTTTCCTTTATGATCCATAAATTTCTGCAGAAGATACAAAACGGAAGGTTTCGTTATACTTGCACTATCCTTTGTATAGGAATAGTCGCCACCACCAATACTTTCAGACTTAATCCCCTTCATAGCGTTTGTATCACTGTTTATTGAAGCATAATACTGTGCTAACTTCTTACACGATAACTTCACTTCTGCTGGAACCTCAGGATATTTCGTCTTATCACTAAAATCTATTTTCGATAAATTATAAATCTCTGTTTCTGCCTCAAGTATGTCCTGCTCCAATAGAGGAACAGGACGATTCTTTACTTCAGGCAATACAGTGTAATCTATTAATTCTTGAGCAGTAATAAGTGGCATACTTATCACTCCTCTCCTTTAGATTTGCTACCTTCTTTTCGAACTTCAAATTGTTCATTACCATTTAGATAGTCATAGGTTTTCTTTGGAACTTTTTCTTCTTGGCCTAATAAAAAAAGACGTTCATGGACGTCATATGTTTTACCAACTATTAATTTAACGTAGTAATTCAAAAGTCATCACTCCTTAACTTTGATAACTTTCGCTACTGCATCTTCCTCTTCAAATTTAGCATCCACTTTAGCAGTTAAAACAATGATGAACTTACGAGCGCGGATATCTTTATCAACTTCAATTCGGATATTTCGGCTCATACCAACTACGATGTTTTTAGGATGAGTTAATAGAATATCAGATACAGTATTTGTTTCATTAGTGTATGGTTGTAACATCGCAATACCATCTACAGGAACACCATACGCTGAAGCTAAACCACCTTGAAGTGAGAAGTCACCAAGGTTTGTTTGTCGTGCTGCAACTTGGTCTTTCCATTCAACTTCTAATCCATGTGAAGTATAGAACTTCCAATCTTTAGGATTGCGAAGGTATTTCGCAGGAACAGCTTTATAAGCTTTCTTAAATACATCTTTAGAGAATGCACCAGCTGCATGATCAATTACATGTGAAGTCGCTTGTTTACGTAAACCATCTAGTAATGTTAAATACGTATCAGCAGAAGATTTGTCACCATTAATAATTAATTCTTCAATATCTAACGCCGCGCGCTCTGCAATCATCTGCATAATCGTATTTTGCAAGTTATTACCTTCAATATTATTTTCTAACGTGTCATAAGTAATATGCACTTCAGCGATTACTTCTTTTGCATTTAATGTAACTGTGCTAGTTGTTGGAGCAGAACGATCAGAATCTTTTAATGGTGTTCCTTCTACGCCTGGACGTAGAATACGAGAACCAAAACCGATTTTTTCAATTTTACGTGTGTCTGAAGCCATTTGAACAAATCGAGAGTCTTTTAAAATTGTAGGGGCGCTTTGCACCATACGTAAAAATGTATCAGCTTGCTCAGGGTTCATTAAACCACCACTAGCTAATGTGGCAAGAGTAACATCCGCTTTTTCAATGATTGTTTTGTTATTAAGTGTCATATATATTTTCCTCCTTCAGGCTTACAGTAAGCCATTCCATACAGATTTTTTAACTTCTGCTTTCTCAACAACATCAGTATCTTGCTGATTACTAATACCCTGAGATTTCTTTAACGCTTCAATTTCTTCACGTAGTGGAGCAGTAGCAGCTTCTACAGCTTTCTCTACCTTGATATCCTCTTCTGTTTTTTCCTCATCAAGATTAAGGTGTTTCTTAACAGAAGCTAATTCTTCCTTGATTGGCCCTACAGCCTTTTCTACTGCTGAAGTTAATGTCTTTTCAAATTGTTCTTGGTTAAACTCCATATTGCTTTCCTCACTTCCTGCGCCTTCCGGTGACGGTGTGACGCGTGTTTTTAGATTTGTTAATGATTCAATAGCTGCATCTATATCAGCCATATTTGTATTACTAATTTTCTTACCTGCTTTTTCTACTTCTTCAGCAAGAGAGATAACAGGTTTGTTTTCCCATGCCTTTACAACTGCTTCTGTTCCCTTCAACTCATTGATAATTTCAACAAATTCAAGTGCAGCTGTTTCAATACGATCTAAGTCGATAGCATCAGCAGTAGGAGCATTCCAAAGAGATTGATAGAAAGTATCTTCTAATGCAGAGAAAGAGGCATTGACGTCACGACGGTGTTTATTCTGATTAAATTTATCTCTAACCTCACCTTTCACAACTTTTTCTCCACTAAAAAAGCCCTTCATCAATTGGAAGAAGGACTTCATTTGTTTCTCTTCAGTTTTCGTTACTTCTTCCTCAATTACTTCTGTTTCAGCAACTCCTGCAAGAGAATAACCTTGGAACTCACCTTTCTTAACAGATTCCCATGTTTCCTCATCTGCTTTCGTAGTAAGAATCCACGTACCTTTCTTTACAGGTTCGCCATTAAGCTCCATATCAGCAGGTGCAATATATGATTCAACAACTTCTCCAACTCCTGCTACAAAATCGTGATTCTTATCGATTTGGCGGTATTTGAGCATAAACTCATGCGCTGCCTTTTCGATTGTCTTAGCATCTGCGAAATCTCCGTGAGCATCAATTGTATCTGGCTCATATACAATTCCGTATACAAGACGTTCTGCTTCATCCTCAGACTTAATAACCTTCACAGGCTTCTCGAAGTTTGGTTGCTCCTCTGATTTCGTTAAAAAGAACTTGCGTTGATTTGCTCCATTTTCTACATAAGAGACGTGAGAAACTTGCAAGTTCTTCAGCTTACGTTTTTTCATTTATTCACCTCCTTTCAAATATGAATCAGCTTAATTTTAGAAGTTTTCATTTCTTACTCAACTCCTTCAAAGTTTCTTCCCTAATCTTCTGCTTCTCTTCTTTAGATAGGCCTAATATATTGTTATCTACTGCAGGAGACATAACGCATTTGCAACGCACTCTCTCTTTAGCAGACAAAGAGCTATCACGAGGAAACATACATTTCTCACCAGAACCAGGTAATTCAAACTCTTCCTCTACCGGCACCGTTGTACCGTCATACGCCACGTGATTATCACGAGGCTGGTTATTCTTCGCACCGCTATGACGCCACTTTTTACCTGTAACCGCAGGGGATTGGCGATATGATTCGAATTGAGAGGCAGAGCATGCAGCGAGTACTTCTGTCTGCGCTGTAGTCTTCGCTCTCTTCCGATCAAATTCCGGAAGTTTCGCAAGTTCTCTTGCTATTTCTTTTATGCCTTTCCCTTTCTCCAATCCATCATTTAAAATACGTTCTACTGCTTTATGAGAATTAATCTTCATAATCTTACCTAATTCATCTGACCAACTATCAATCCACTTTGTAGTACGTTTTGAGAAGATATTAAACTGAATATCCGGGTCAATTGCATCCATGAAAGCTTTTGTCATGTCCTTCATCGTGTAATTAAGAAACTTCCTCGCTGCTTTGCTTAAACTTTTTGCAAATGTATCTGCTCCGAATAGGCTACCAGTAACAAAGTTAATAATATCCTTTATCTTGATACCCTTTTCTACAGCATCCTTTTTCGTATAGTTCTTAATTCCATCTATAAAGTATTTCTTCTGTTTTCGAAGCAGTTTAGCAATTTCCTTTTCGAAATCCTCAACATAACCAGGTAACATGTCCAATACTTCTAGATCATCAGGTAATGAAGCGGTGAAATCGTCAGTATCAGCCTTTTCAATCCACTCATTTAATGAGTCCAGTAACTTATCAATCTTCTGCATCTTGCATCGACTCCAGTAAGTCACGTAAGTCTTTCATTACATTGACTAAGTCCTCGTTTGAATTATTATCAGCTGATTTTTGTAACTTCTCATTTAACCCTTTCTCCCAGCCACTTACCTTACGATGTCTTTCTAAAACTAAAGCGACTGGTTGATCTGCTTCTGGGATATCATAATCCGAGAATTCTTTATTCAACATATTACTAGCGATGTTACGTATATCTTGGAATGTTAAGCCGCCCTTATCAGCCAGTACCTCAATGGTTTTAACCATATCTTCCGTATTACTAATTTCTGACTTACGTAGGTTCACATATACATGTTTTAATCCGTATGGAAGCAACAGGACATTGTTAATAATGAATTCTAAAGCACTTCGCTCCGGTTCAAATACCTGCTCCTCCGTAATCTCACGTACAGATTCAGCAGTCGCTCTGTTAAAATCACGAATATACCCAACATACACGTCAGGTAATCGGAATGCCGATTGTACTTTTTGACGTGACTTCTCATCATACTCAAGGAACAGAGCATCATTTTGCAGAATGTCTGCTAGTGATTTTAATTCAATGTCTACATTAGGTGGTGTATCGCCTACAACACCTTCTTCAGCACTTTCTACTTGTAACAAAAGATATTTATGTTGATTATCCTCACCTTCAACATTCGAGACATAATCAGTTATCGCTGCTTCACTTTCTTCTGATAAAATCCCGTTCTTCAATAGAATAGCCATGGGAATATGTCTGCCCTGCTTGAAATAACGAAGATTTAACTCTTCCGCTTTCCTAGCACCGACCATATGAACAACATGTGATACCCATCGCGGAATGCCATAAGGACCATTACCAATCTTTAGATGCATTACTTCAGTAGCGTTTTTCTCTCCTAAAGACTTTTCGGAAAACTTCCCAGTCTCTTTATTTAAGAAACGCGGATCGCCAAACTCCTTGAAGTAAGTATCTACTGCTCCTACCCGTTGTACATAGCGACGGAATCTTTTCTTTCGTTTGATTTCTTTTCCGTTAACTAAATACGTTACTTCTTGAGGTTCGTCGTCTTTACGTGTTACTCGCATGTACTGTGGCAACATATTTATTAGTTCAGCAGGTTTTCCCTCTAAATTACGAATCACTTCAATATAGCCATTGCCAGTCGTCTCTTTATCATCGATAGCAGTTTCAAGAATCTCTTTGAATGGCTTGTCGAAACTAAATAAAGGTATGATTTCTGTATCAACTAACGTCCACTCTGCCTTCATTTCAGGAGTTTCCTTGTCGTCCTCTTGCTTATACTTCATTTCATGACCAAATCCAGCTATATTTCGCTTGTATGCATCGATACATTGACCAAGAATCGTACTATTTTCTCTGATTTGCTGCAAGTCTTCTATTCTATAAGGCGGTTCGATAATATCATTAATAGCATACTTCTCATTCTCGCTCTCTTGTTGGCGAGACAATACTTGAGTATTTGTCCCTGCCGCCTTAATTACCTTCGCGCTAACTTGTCTTTTCTTCGTCATTAAGCTGCTTCACCTCTTTTCTTTTTCTTCTTTTTGCGTAATCCGTAAATGACTGTATTAACAAAGTATCTTGTTTCATCCATATGGTGATCATTCTCTTTCAACGGCTTATCTTCACCACGTTCTACTGATTTCTCATCCCATATATAAGAAGCGAACTCTTTAAATGTTTCGTTGCAGCAGTCGTTAAAATAAATAATGCCCGTGTTTAGCGCAACACCAACATTACCAATACCCTCTTTAACATTATTTCGGGCCTTATATACTTTTCGTTTATTTCTAACTAATAAAGCTATAAATGAAGCAGCGGACGGGTCAACTACAGTGCCACGGATTGGCAAATCTCCTACGAATTTTTCAAAATCCTCGTAGTATTCCTGGTCTGTTTTCTGCTTTTCTGTTTCTCTACCGCTATAACGGTACTCTTTCACCTTGTACCATACTTCTTTACCTTTTTCGATACATTTACCCCACAAACCATATACCATAGCGTTCTGCGTACCGTAGTCACAGGAAACAAAATATTCAACGTATTCCCTTTCGATTGTAGGAACTTTGTGTTTATCCTCATCGAACATATCGAATATAAGACCGGAAGCAGCTGCCCAAAGTCCTAATATATATCGCTTGAAGAAAACGCCGCTATACATCTTGTAATAACGATGTTTTACTTTTTCAGACAACGATAAATTATCATCCATCGTAAAGCGAATGTGTAGTAAGTTCTTTTCTTTCGCCTTATCTAGCCATTCCGTTTTAAACCAATGATACGGCCCACCAGGGTTACAGTTAAACCAAACTTTTGAACCTTCTACAGAACAACGACCAGTCGCTTGGTTAACGAATGAACGAACCATAAGCACTACTTCATCAAAGAAGCATCCCGCTAAAGTGATACCTTGGATAAGATCCTGCGACGCTTCATCTTTACCACCGAAGATATAAAAGAAGTTTGTCACGCCATCTTTAGTAATGGTAAGCATATTCTCACTGCGATGGTCCTTAACCTTATACCCACGAGACTTCAGCATCTTTTTAAGTGGCGTTATAACGTTACGACGGTGCGAACCAATCGTTTTACCACACATGCCAAAGTTCTCGCCTTCGAATGATTCCATTGCCCACATAACGTAAGAAAGAGCCATTGATACTGTCTTCCCGGCACGAATGGAACCATCGCAAATAATCCCATCATAATTTTTAACGGGACTGTTAGGTTTCCACCAGGTTAATACCTTCAGCTGCTTCTTGGAGAATGGCTTAAACTTGAATGGAGCAGGTTTCTTTTTACGCTTCGGAATCGTCGTCATGGTCATCCCACACTTCCTCTACCTTGCCTTCTAACGCTTCTTTGAAACCATCGTCTTCATACTCATCGCCGTCTTCACCTTTAATACGAGCAGTGTCAGCTTTAATCTTATCGATTTGAGCTTTCTGTACTTTCATCTGCATTTTGTGGCGTTCCTCTTCAATTTGGCGTTTAAAGTTATCAGGAACTAAATCGAAGTACTGCGCCAATTTATCCAGGGCTTTCATCTTGTCAGCTAGTTTAACAGATACACCATCTTTTCCAAGCTTCACCTCAGTAATTATGGAACCATCAACCATGTCAGCTTCATGTAAGTCTACATAATTCACGATGCGGGTTATTTCTTTCCCGGATTCATCTTTCATAGGACCATATAGACCCATAACAGGCACTTCCTTCTGCCCAAAGGTCACATAGTTAGTAATATCAGCAAAAGCAATCTTAATGTACTCTTTCAGTACATCCATCGCTTCTACAAATACATTTTCGACTAACTCACCCTTAAGCTCTTTTATATAGGAAGAAACTCGTTCACGCCTTAACAACCGACTAGCCTGCACATGAGCGCCGTCTTTGGAATACCCAGCCTTCAGTGCAGCTTGCGTACCATTAAAGTATTTCACGTAATACAAGCAAAAGAGCCGTTCCTTTTCGGTCAGCTCTTCATCTTCTAAAATCTCTTTTAGCTTTTCTTTCGTTTTGGGGTTTTTAACATTAGTAACGCTCCTTTTCGCAATAGTAACGTTACCATTCATTTGCTCATCCCATTTATCTTGTGATTTCCACTTTCTAATTTGCGAAGGCTTGAGGTTTAACTCAGCTGCAATATCAATAAGTAGCTTCTCACCTTTACTTGCTTTATATATTTCAAATGCTTTGTCACGATCTGGGCTACGTTGCCTAGCCATATTCACCACCTCGCGGTAATCCCTAATTTAGTCTTGAAATTCTATAAAACTCGTATTATTATATTTTTGTGTTTTTCTCAGTTCCCAAACGGAGAATACATCATCACTTGTGAAAAGGACCCAAACTCCAGCGGGTTCTTTTTATTTACTTGAACTGATTTTCGGATTATTGTATTATATTTTCGGGTCTTGCTCCATAAATCATTATCAGGAGAATCTGCAGGTTTGCAGGTTCTCTTTGTCAAATAAAAACATCCATTATATGAACGCTTCATGTTATTATGATAAAGCTGTATTAATTCAGATTGATATGTAGGTGAAACTAATGGAGAATAAACAACCTGAACAAAAGTACGATCTAAGCAAGATATACACATACACAGAACATCCTGATAAAATCAGCGGTCGCTGTGATAATTGCGGAAATACCGCATTCAAAAGTTCCGTTAAAAATTTCATCTATTTAAGAGAGTGCCGTAAATGCGGCATGAAGAAAAGTATCTAGCCCCGTTTAGGGCTTTTTTCTTTATAAACTAAAAAAGCAGCGGATTCGCTACTTTAACTGTGAAATTATCTCATTTAACAAAATCTGCTCCTCTTCTGAATAGTACTTCAAATCTCCTCGTTGTCTATATACATCTTCTGTTTCAAAATACAGCACATCAATTAGACGTTTTTCATCTTCCCAAACCTGCAAAGAACGATTGTCATTTGATTCTTTGAACTTTTCCAAAGCTTTTTCTCGATTCAAAGTTGCTAAAATGACGTCTTCCACATCAAATTCATGTTCCATAACTGTATAGATCAGCACCAAATCACCTCAAAAGAATCATATTTTAAAAAATCCATAACGAAAACTAATTTATGCAGGGAAATGAATAATATACACAGAATGACTGCCGATAACTTGCATTATGTAAATAAGATGGACGGGAAATACCTTGATATCAGTGTTTTTGTGATTCCCTATGAATAAGAGGTATTCATAATTTTATACATCGGCTTAAAAACGCCATTTTCAGCACCTAATCACTGTTATTTCCTGCATAAATTTCACTTTGTTAACTATCTATATTTTTGTTCACTTTTGTTACTTCATTAGCCTCTGAATGTATATAGCAATGTAGGATCCAATATAAGGAGGCTTTGTTATGAAACTTAAAAAGACAGAATTAGAAAACGGAACTAGGATTTCAGAATGGGAATTTGATATTGTCGGTTGCATCTGCGCTATCGTCAATTTAATCCAAGTCCTCCACCTAGCAGGAATCATTTGATTCTTGCTTTTCTCGTTCGTTGTGTTCGTTTGTTTTGTTAAATGGGCTAATCTATCAATTCTATAAAATCAATCAATCTAACTATTACATATTAATGATTAATCCATACACTATAGTAGATTACTAGAAAGGAGGCGTAACCATGGATAGTTGCGTTGTGTTTGTAAATGGACAACCTTTTTTAGTTCTCTCAGTTGCTGGTATTGAAATTGCTAGATTAGAGATTTCTCTTCAAGTAGCATTAGCTCTAAGAGTTCTCGGAATACCAATCTGTGATTAATTACCACATCCCAAAAAGAGGGCATTAGCTCTCTTTTTTATTTCCCCTTATCTTTCCTTAACAACAATCCATTTGTTCAACTTCACGTTTAATGTGTAATTTCTATATAACAAAGAAAAAAGCACCCGTTATGGATGCTTTTTAGTATACTCTTTTGACAATGTATATCCTTTTTCGATTGACTTGGTGTCTATAATCAGAATGCGTATGCACATTTGTATCTAATCTATCAAAAACTTTATATTTATCTTCACTGTCCATATCAAATGAACGATTCAGGTCACATATAACCATTACATTATCGCGAGCATTATCCATAAAGATAGCTATTTCTCTTTCTTTATAAACCTCTCCAACCTCAAGTTCTTTTCTAACCTCATTATCGTAGTATGACATTTCTCCATCTCTCCTTAATATTCTTTAGTCCCCCCTGGATTACATTTATAATAACACAGCAAAAATCCAACACTCAAATTGGCTGGTTTCATCTGAGGAAATAAAAAAGCCATCACCGAAGTGACAGCTTTCTTTTCAGGGGATGGAAGAGAGAAAACAAATGGCAAAGTTTCTCTTAGATCAAGGCTGAGTACTCTCAACCTTCTCCAAGCCACCGCATCAACTAGTATGGCTACACGCCCTGTGTTCGGTGACCTGGAGAAGACCAAGAATCTTCTCGTTTATACTCCGTAGAGCTGGCCAATACTTCAGCTACCGCCTTTGCAAGCCATATCGAATTATAAAGGATTTATATCAAGACGTGTACGTTTCTTCCGACGCCTTGTTTGAACTAACATATTTTCAAAGGGATGGAGAGGAGGCTCCACTATGTTAGTTCAAACAAAGAGCGGAAGCTCTCTGCACAACGAAAGATGTGAGTAATTCGTTGAAAGTGTAAAGCATGTCGTCCGTACCGGTGAAGTGAAGCCTATTTTAATATTTGTTTTCTTTCCACAAACGCGATGTTCATTTAATCATAAATAAACCACCCCATTCCATTTCCAGAAACAAATAACAGAGAGTAATAGACTTATATTCACTATCAACCCAGGGGACGCTTCTGGGCTGAATGGTAAATATAATAGAAACAGCATGACGAATGCGAGTTATCTCACACCCGCCACACTGGAATATGTCATTATAATTATTCATTGGTCTTTTCGTCTTAACGCGGGTTCTTACCGCCTTGCCCGCCCTACTATGCGGTATACGTTACCGTGACATTCTCGCATAAGAACGTTTCACTTATAGGTGTACTAATCCTCTTCGATATGCGGTTGTCAAAGGGCTTGTACATATAATTTATCGTTTTTCCCATTTGCAAAAACTCCCCAAAAAATATGCTATTTCTCTGCATTTTCTCTGCCATTTTCAAATGATTCCTAATGTAGTAGCGATCAGTTTAATTGCACTTTTCTTCTTCTCATAAAAATATGAGTTTTTCATCATCAATTCGTTTTGTACGAATGAATCTTTAATTGGTTTGTTATCTAAGAACTTCATAGTAATGATGTTTCTTTCGTCTTCATCCAGGATGTTGTGTAATGCTTTTTCAATTTGTTGTACCTTCATCCTACTTGTTACCCTTGAATCACGTAATTCAGGGAATAAACTGATTCCTTCTTGCTCCACTTCATTACTAAACCGCATCTTAAGCGCTCTATATTCTTTTAAAATGCTTACTACTTCCTTTTGTACCTTCTTATCATCGATAGCCGGTAATAATGTTAATTGTGTTTCCATGAAGGAATCCCCCTATTTCTGAATTTATCTTTTTACATTCACATCAGGTACGTGAAATTTTACTATCTCTTTGTTGAATAAGGGAAACATGCTTAGTAAAGTAGCCCCCACCAATCTACTCTGCATGGTTCCGTTATCCATTATGCTGGTACTCTTTTGCTTATGGCTGCTTTCTTCTTGTCCTCATCATGAATTCTCCAGCCATCATTAAAATGGTCTATTAACTCCTGATACTTAAATACATCGAATATCGTAACGTACTGATTATCTCCAAACCCTGGCTCTTTTCGGAACAATGTATACTCTCTTGTACCTTCGTATCTTTTAATGACACTCACCCCTTCATGATCTTGTCCATTCACCTAACTTCTTGTCCCATATCACAACGATTAACTCCTGTTTGTTTAGGTACTCCTATAACTTTTTACGTAACGGAAATCCTTCATTAATAGCCTTCTTACTTCCTTTCACATCCACAACCTCTACACGACCATCTGAGTATGTTACTTTAAAGTCTGGTGTAAACTTCATAGCTGTTTTTTTCGACTTCCCTGACTTGGTTATACTGCTCTTAATCTCAAAAGATGGTACTAAGGTGTAAGGTGGATGACACTCGATGTGAGCAACATCCTCCCGTCCCTTTAAGTACTTGTAATAGTTCATTTCCGACTGCGAATCAAAATCTATTCCCTCATAAGTTACTTTCTTTTGTTTAATCCGCGGCGCTTTCTTCTTCTTGGTTACAGCCTTTCTTCTAACCACCTAGTAACCTCACTTTCATTTAATATGGTTTACTTCCTACATAATCGTCAGCAACTTCCCATTGCTTGAACCATTCTCTTGCATGCTTTTGGAATACTTCACTGTGTTCTTCCGGGGTATTAACCGTCCATTTATTTGTTTCTACAGTGAATTTATCCATGTTATCTGGTAACGGGAATCTCCAAGTCATATCCCAAGGACTTTTCCAATACCTTTGTCCGATCTTCCAGTTATAAATCTCTCCATCTAGTAGCAATACGCTTGCATGTACATCATGAGGATATGTATCTACCCAATGTGCCATTATCTTAACCTCGCTTCCTATTCCATTTGTCCTTTACACTCTTCAAGAAAATCAATAACTTCCTGAACATGCTCCCTTGTTGTCATACTCTCTATCACATGTCCTTCATCGTTATAGACATTAACCTTACTTCCTGTGAACTCCATTCCGCACATTCCGTCTACGCCTAATAGCTTTACGTTACCTTCCATTCTTTTAACCTCACTTTCTATTCCTCAACGTAATACTGTCTCATCCAATAAACACAAATTACTATTGTCGCAATATCCCAAAGAGATCCTAAGTAATCATGCGATAAAAATTGATTAGCAACTTCTAATCCGTTTTCTACAGCAGTAAACGTAAATAGTATCGCTGCCCATTTATTCACTTGTCCGTTCGACATTACAATTACGATAGCTATTAAAAGCGTTGCACCACCTAATAATTCTGCTACACTCCACCAGTCTTGTTTTATTGTCGCTATTATTGCCAATCCGATATTAAGAGCAATTAATAATGAAAATAAATCTTTGTAAATCTTATTGTTTCTTAGCATATTTTTCTCACTTTCTATTAAAAGGATTATTTTGTTGAGTTTTGATCATTAATTCCCTTAATCGTGATACCTAAGATATCAAGCGCATCTTCTATTCCTACGTAATGTCCTATATGCCAAGATGTATCAACCTCTTCATTATCTTTTGATGTCTTAGCTATACCTTTGCTCCATTGATAACGATTTAATAACTTATCTTCTTGAATCTCATATCCAAACTCAATAGCAGATGCTAATTTAACAAGATTCCCTTCTCCTCTTAACCATTCATAAGTTGAATTGTTATTTATGTCGCACATTTCAAGCATCATGTATGCTGATCCTTCTCTCCCGTACTTCTCAGCCTTTTTTGATAGCTCTTCAGCAACTGCTCTAGGAATTATAATTTTCTTATCCATTTCTCTTCCTCCCTGAATAAAACTCAATATTCCGTCAATAATGTAGATACCATGATAATCTTTTCTCCTTGTTCCCCCTTGGAGATGAGCAGTTAGCTTTTGCTAGCTGCTCTTTTACTTATCCCATGTAATACCCTTGTTCTTTTACCTTTTCCCATTTATCAGTATCAAAGATTTGTTCTTCATTGCGTTTCCGACCATAGCAATTAGTAACCAATTTAACTTTTACAAATTCTTTATCATACTTTTTCGTCCATTCCTCAGCGTATGGTTCCTCGCTGATCACTTCTTCAATGTATTGCTCTAATAAATTCATATCCATTCCCCTTTCAACAAAATGAAATTTTTATACTAATCTCTTTGCTATCTCATGGATGACTGTCTCAGTCACTGAGTTTCCGGATTGTTTATAAAGCTGAGAATCTGAGTTTACTTCCTGTGCCTTATCAAAAGCCCAATCCGGAAAGCCCTGGAGTCTCCAACATTCTCTTGGTGTTAATTTTCTGATTCGATAATCAGTTAGCAACGTTGCCTGATTACATGCCGTATCTAATGTTTGTGCGATTTGCTTTCCGACTCTTCCCCTTCTCGTTTTTGAATTTGGGACCGAAAAATTAATGCTATCTCCTACTTCTGCCACTGCATATCCTTGCTTTGTAGCTTCCTTCACCAATACTTTCGGTTTCTTAATGCTGTTCACGTTCAAGAATATACGCTCCTGACCCCAATGCTGATCCGTATCTTGCTGTGAGTGTATTGGCGTAAATTTGTTGTCCGGGTACATTATTAATCTCTTTGTTGTTTCCTCCGATAGGAAATACTTCTCGTCCACATTTGTTTCGAGAATGTCCAATAATAAAGACTCTTTCTCTGTTTTGTGGGACTCCGAAGTCTTTAGAATTGAGCAATTGCCATTCTGCATCGTACCCTGCTTCGTCCAGGCTAATGAGAATTCTGGCAAAGTCCCATCCTCCATTAACTGAAAACAAGTTTTTAACGTTTTCAATGAAAAGGTATTTAGGTTTATCTTTTTCTTTTTGGCTTTTGAGGAGCTCAATCGTTTTATAAAATAATCCTGATCTTGCTCCGGACAATCCTTTTTGTGGTCCTGCGATTGATATATCGGTGCAAGGAAATCCAAAACACCAAACGTCAGCTGCTGGGATTTCTCCTGGGTTAACATCGTTAATGTCATTTACTGTCCACTCTCCTTCAGTGTTATGGATTGCCTCGTACGATTTTCTAGCGAATTTGTCCCACTCTACATAACCTATACATTTATGACCCGCTCGTTCCATTCCTAATCTAAATCCGCCAATCCCGGCGAATAAGTCTATAAAAGTAAGACTCATATCACCACCTCGCTTTCTATTCAAATGACACTTATTAATTCCACGCTTTGCACAAATGTTCGTTCTCTACATCTTTATGGTTTTCATTTTCTACACAAACGAGTTGATGCCCATCTTTTGACATAGAATGAGAACATGTTAAACAAGAATATTCAGGCTTACCGAACCATCTATTCACGTTTTCTTTATCTAATTGTTTTATCAATTTTGCTTTATCCAATTTCATCACCTCATTTTTATACAAAATTCAAATTTGGTCTTTATCAAAAACTTCAATATCATGTAAAACCTGCGTAAAGATTACGTTGATTCAGCCTATCTACCCAATAATCGTTATATAATGAACTTGCAAATACCCGATTTGCACAATACTTGCTTTCCATGCGACTTATGCTTGAGTGCTAGGTGAAATCCTAGCCTTTTTTATTTGGTACCGGTAGATCCGTATCCATTTGTTCCACGCTCGCTATGCGATAACTCGTCTACTTCTTCAAAATGCGCTGTTATTACTGGCGCTATGACGTTTATACCCAATATTCTTCCTGTCTTTTCACACCTGATAATCTCTTTTTCTTCATTGTGAAGTCTTGTATGATCTGCTAAACTCATAACTTCTAAGTTAGATATTTTATTATTTTGTTTGTTATGATCCTTATGGTGTACAACTTCCCAAGCTTCTAAGGGTCTTCCTAAATGCAGGGACATTATGTAACGATGCTCCATCACATATCCGTCCTGATCACAGTTAGGATGTTCTGGGTGATAAACCAGTACATAACCACGAGAATTTATTCTTCTTCCACCTTTAAATAACGGATTTTTTTCTCCTCTATTTTCAAAATTAGGATTATCTTTACCTAGATACATCGTTTCTCTTCGTTTGTTATCACATTTTCTACTACAAGCTTTCCTTCTCTCCCAATGACTCGGTTTGGTCTTGAAAACCTCCCCGCATACGCAACACTCTTTAAATCTTTTATCGGATCCCTGTACTCCCAAAACCACTTCCCCCTCTTTCTGATTCACTCAATTCATTTGATTCAACAAAACAAGCTGTCATTACTGGAGCGATTACCCCTTGAGCGATTCTGTCTCCACGCGTCACTTCATAAGCTTCTTCTCCCATATTTTCTGCAATAATACCTACCTCTGATCTATATCCACTATCCACCGTTCCAAGAACAACTCTCAACTTTGTATTACGCGTCATACCGCTACGCGGGCGCACCTGCAATTCATATCCTGGCGGAATCTCGAAAGCTAATCCGGTTTGTACAACCTTCGTTTCACCTGGCCAGATAATCGTGTCTTCCGCTGCCACAAGATCAAAACCGCTATCTCCTGGCTTCGCATATCGTGGCAACTCCACATCTTTTACTCGCTTAATCTTCACTCTTAAATTCATTCCGTCCCACTCCTTATAGGCAATTTAATAATGTTTCTCTACGTTCTTTTAATTCTTCTATCTTTTTCTTTGTCTTTTCTCTTTCAATATCCATCATCACTAGATGATATTCATACTTATTTATTTCTTCTTGATTAGTTATAATTTCGCTTTTGACTTGTACGATTGTTTCTTTCTTCATGCGATCCCTCCTAGAATCCCAATTCATCCTCAAACTCTTTCCTTTCGAACCCCGCAAGTACATTACCACTTGGGAATACCGTTACTGGCGCTGCGCTGTATCCGTAAGTATCAAACTCTTTTCTGTATTCTTCCTTTTCCTCTATGTTTCTCTCTTCAAATTCCACCTCTGCTGCCTTTAATCCAAATTTCACATGCATGCAGTTAGGACAATTATTTTTCGTGTAAACAATGATCTTAGTTGCCATTCTCTTCAGTCTCCTTCGCTTCTGCTAATAGTTGAGTTACTTCAAACGTGCCATGCTCTGTATATTTCATTGTTTTTTCTCCTTAGTAATAAACTGAATCTTCTTTGTATAGGTCAACGTATAAGGGTACTGTCACCTTATGCGGATAATAATGGATAACATCAAAACTCACATTGTTATACTCTCGATGCCATTTGAATGTAGGATCTAAATCTAAAGGGGCCCACTTTCGATTAAACTCAATAGTAACGTTATAGGTATCCTGCCAGTGCTTGTCACCTGTAAGCTTGTATAATTGTCTATTCCTTGTATGTCTCATTCTCCCCATCCCTTTCCAGCAGCCCCGCCAGTTCCTCGCAACTCCCTTCAAATAAGTCGCGCCCATCCGGTAGCTTGAATATGTGATTATCAATTAATTTGTTGATTAAAACGTCTTGCCTGTCCATGTTGCCTCCTAGCTTATCTGCTGTACTTCCTTACGACTCATTACTGGCTTCGTAGCTGCTTCGTAAGGATTCATTCCTCTTTTAACTCTTTGATAAAAAGTAACGTCCTTAATACCGTTCTTTCTTGCTAATTCCAGGTGTGCTGCATACCCTTTCGGTTTCGTCGCCGCTTCATATGGATCCATACCATTTTTTATTCTTTTGAATAGTGTTGGCTTGCTAATCCCATTCCGTTCAGCGAGAGTTATCATCCCGGCGTTAATTCCACCCTTACGCTTTCTGATCGGTACTGTTATAGCGCGTTCTAACTCCCATCCGTACTCATTAACACGTTGATATACATTTGACTTACTAATGCCGTTCTTAGCCGCCTTCTCATAATCTTCGTCAGTGATAACAGGTCCGTAATGCTTCACGATACTCCCTCCTTATCTTTCACAGAACAACGTCTTCCTGTATTAATTACTGGTGTTGTCGCCGCTCGTTCAATGTCCCATTTTTGAGTGCAAATCCGTGAAAGGAACGTATGATATCCAATGCCGTTGTTCTTTGCGATATCTAACCACTTTTTCTCTATTTCACCTTTTCGTCTCACTGGTTTAGTTGCTGCATTTTGATATGTCCAACCTAATCCCAATCTGTTATAAAAATTATGTTCCGGAATGCCATTCTCTAATGCAATTTCCTTCCATTGTCCATGTTTACGATTACGTCCTCTATGCGGTCTTAATGGAGTCGTTATCGCTTCTTCTACACTCATCCCCATAACAACAATTCTTGCGTATGCAGTTTTGTAAGATATTCCATTTGATTCTGAAATTTCTCTTTCTTCTTTTGTGAATATTCCCCCTCGCGAAGGAGGTATTGTTATCGCTTCTTTTATCGTCCAACCACTTTTAATTCTGTTGTACAATGTGTGGTAGTTAATCCCGTTGTTTAATGCTTTTTGTAAATTCTCTTCGCTTATCCAGCTCGGCATATTCTCCCTCCTAATCTAGCGCTAAAAATTCAGCCCTTGTACGATTTGAATGTTTTATCTCAATCTTCTGAATACCCTTTCCGTGTTCTTCTAACGCTGCATTCCACGCTTCACTTTCTGTATCAGTATCAAAGCAGTCCATCTTTTGCCTTTCGTCTTGGTCGAAGAAGTGAACCTCGTATGACGTTATGACGCTAGGCTTCGCTAGGAATTGCTCGGCCGTACTTTTTGCTTTGTAATCAAAAGTTCCCAATATGTCGTCAAAACTTAGTTGACTTCTCACTGTTCAAACCTTCTTTCCAAGTTAACGAACTTTCCATACTCCTTAATGAATGCCAATTCTACTGATCCGACCGGGCCATTCCTTTGCTTCCCTATAATGATTTCAATTGTGTTTTTGTTTTCTGTTTCTCTATCGTAATAATCTTCTCGGTAAAGGAACGCTATGACGTCTGCATCCTGCTCTATTTGCCCGCTCTCGCGTAAATCGGACATCATAGGTCTTTTGTCTTGGCGCTGTTCTACACCACGGCTCAACTGAGATAGAGCGACTACACATACATTTAATTGGCGAGCCATTGTTTTCAGCGTCCGGCTAATTTCCGCTATCTCTGCTTGTCTGTTTCCTTTATGTACCGGATTGCCTGTTATAAGCTGTAAGTAGTCGATAATCACCATGATTTGTCTGCCTGGGAACTCATCGCATAACTTTTTAACTTTTGACCAGATAAAGTTCGTTGTAATCCCTGCATCATCAAAGATACGAATGTTTTTGTTATTCAACGCTCCCATAGCTTGCGTTAACTTTGTCCAATCTTCTGGGTTTAACTCACCTGTTTTCATGCGATTCCCATCGATATTCCCGTTAATGCTAACCATTCTTTTTAGGAGTTCCTTTTGTCCCATCTCAAGTGAGAAGATAGCAACTACATCACCTTCACCTTGCTCACCCGCTGCATTACTTCCTACGTTTAAACAGAATGCCGTCTTACCTACCGATGGTCTTGCTGCTACGATGATTAGCTCCTGCGGTTTGAATCCTGCCGTCATGCGGTTTAGTTCAGTGAATCCCGTATCCATTCCAGCCAATCCGCGAACCGGATTTTCTAACTCGCCAAAAACTTCTATAAGTCCGTCCTTGATTCGCCCGTCACTGTTCTTGTCTTCCCTACTTAAATTCAGTAGTGCTGCCATTTGAGTTTGTATAGCAAGTTCCGTATCGTTCCCACTGTGAACCGCCTGTTTTAATGCTTCTGTATTTCTAACAACTTCTCGATCTCGCCACTTACTCCACACGATTTTTTCATAGTATTTAATATTAGAAGTACCTGGCGTAGTTTCTGATAATTGAGCGAGATATCCAATTCCACCGACATCCTCTATAAGCCCTTTTTCAGCCAATCTAGCGGTTAAAGTTACAAAGTCTACTGGTTCGTTCCCGCTATCAATTTCAAGCATTGTACGGAAGATATGGACGTGCTGAGGACGATACATCTGCTCGGGTTGTAAATTGATATCTTTTATCTTGTCTGGATCTAATAACAGTCCTCCCAGAAGACCTTGTTCCGCTTGAATGCTATATAATCCCTCATAATCTAAAGTGTGGTTCACTGTCTTCCCCTCCGTTTAATCCCCAATATCTTTGCTATTTCTTTTAGATGCTTTTCCCGTTCCTCTGGCGGCGCCACGTCTTTGCTATTTTCATCCCACTGATTGAACATTGATTTTGTCTCCGCAACAGTTGGTCCTGTATATTTCACTTCATGATTTTCTTTTAATAAGTCAGCTGGTTTAGGAGGAAATTGATTGTATTTCGCATAGTTAGAAAGGTTCTTTAGCATTTCCTCGTATTCTTGTTCTGATAGAATAGTAGTCCATAAGTCAATTTTCATTTGTGTTACTTCAAATATCGGATATAGCGCACTAATTGCCTTTAATAATTCAAACGTCTGCTTCTTATTCAAGGTCAAAGTCCTCCTCTCTTAACTCTTTCTTACCTTTAACCACTTTAGGCTGAGTTTTTGCTTTCTCTTTCTTAATCTTCACTACTAATGCATCAAACTGTTTTCTTAACTTAGCTGGCGAAAGAATGTTAGTGCTCCAGAAGTCATCCTTTTGTGTCCAGTTGATAAGGTATTTAATTTGTTCATCCGTTCTATCGTCTTTTTCTCTCATTAAACGGAAGTCATTAGCCCATTTATCGAAGTTAGGTTCTTTTGCTGATGGATTGTTTAGTAACATTAATTCAAATAACAATTTCGCATTCTCCAGGTCGGAAGTTGAAAACTTTTGACAAGAAGGTTTTTTATTCTTTTCTTTATCTATTTCTTTATCTATTTCTTTATCTATTTCTTTATCTTCTTCTATATCTGTTGCGTGACTCTGCGTGACTGTCCCGTGACTGTCACGTGACATATCTAATCTAAGTTTTTCTCTTTGTTTTTGCTTACGTAATCGGTTTTGTTCACGTATTTTCTCTAGACCATCAACGTTTTGATGCTTTTCCCAATTCGAAATGCAAATGTACTGATCATCAGTGATATCAATCATTCCAAACTGTTTGAACGTTTGTAGTGCAAGTCTTACTGTTGCTATCGGTCTATTAAAAAGTGTTGAGAGCATTTCTTCTGTGAAAGGAATGTTTTCGCTCAAGAAAATGTAACCATTAGCATTTGTTCTGCCCGCTTGAGACAACAATTTAATCCAAATGATTAGTAATGTATCTGCATCTGGTAAACTTTCAATCAATCGAATCTTTTCATCTTCAAACATGCTAGTAGAGAGTTTTATCCATTTAACATCTGCCATTTAGTTCACCTTCTTCATCACAAACAAATACTCAACTGTATCTGTATACCCGTTAAATTTATATCCACCGTTCCCGAAGTTGCGGCTCATATCATAATCAAAACTTTTTCTTTGCTTATAAATCTTTTGATATGGCTTTACATGTTCATATCCGTCTTTTTCTAATTCCCTAACACGTTTAAGTAATTTAGCGAGGTTGTAACCTCTTACCGGAATTGGTTTTCTTGTATCTCGATTATGCTTATTCCATTGAAAACTCATCACATCACGTCCCTTTCGCATACCGCTATGTCGCCTTGAATTTTGATTATTTTATATCCTGGGTAGCGATCGGGAGTAATGTACTCAATCGCCTTTGCCTTTGCTTCTTTTTCATTCCGTGCGCCCTTCCACACCCACGCCGGAAGGACGACTTTTGATTGGCTTTTATCTAACATAGGTTTTCACTCCTTATCCCGCTTGGCTATATTGTGTTTCCCAACCAGATAGTACTTGTATCGCTTTAGATGCTAACTGTGAGCTTAAATCACTTAAATTTTCAGCATTGATATTACCTTTTAAAGTATCTTCAACTGTTTGTTTATCTGTTTGTGTTAATGTCGCTACATGCGCTATTTTTGCATGTATCATTTTCATTTGTTTCTCGGATGCTTTACCGTTACCACTTCCTTGTGGTTTGCTTGGATTGTGTCCGTTGTTACCTTTAGATTTAGGCTTGTCCTTTCCATAAGTAGCACCGTTACCATCATCATCTTCACCTGTGTTTAAGCTAAGGAATGCTGCTAGTGAATATCGTCTTGCGTATGTTATGCAACTTCCTACTGCTTGCGGATCGTTCTTTACTGGTTTCATTGTTAGTTCGTCCGACTCAAGCCATTCGCCACTCTCATGTAAGAGAAGTGTTTTTAACGTTACGTTTTGACCGTCTCCACTTGGTATTTGCATAATACTTAATCCGTGTTTAGAAAGGATTGGTCTAATTTCATCTATAATCGTGTCTAGCGTTGCGTAATTGTTTTTAAAGAAAGGATTATCTGCATCCTTTGCTATTTTGTTAACCTCTGAGTTGAATTTCACTAATGCTTTAGCTAATTCGGTGATAGTTTCACTCTTATTCATTTTTCATTCCCCCTGTCATTCCACGTGATCCCAAAGCTTTCTGTTAATAATTTTCCAAACCGTATCCTTATTAAGATTGAATATTTTTGAAATTTTAATTTGGCTTAATCCACTCATATACATTTCTCTCATTCTTTTAACATCAGATTCATTCACTTTACTCATCCCGTTTTTCATCCCTTTAGAATCTCCACGCAATTTGTTTTTTACCGCGTGCTGTGTATTCTCTTTCGGAGTAGTCCATTCTAAATTGCAAACACGATTGTCTGTTTTTATGCCGTTTATATGATTAACTTGCAATTTGTTATCAGGATTGGGAATGAATGTTTCTGCAACTATCCTGTGAACATGTACTCTTTTTTTTACCTTGTTTTTGATTAGCCCAACAGATGGATACCCTTTTAAATCAGACTGTTTCATTTGTTTTCTTTGCAATTTAAGTTCGTAGCCATTGATTGTTTTCGTAATTCGTTCTTTCCTAAAAACAATTCCATCATCTGTTATTTCATAAAGACCTTCATATCCTTTAACGTCTCTCATGGTTAACGAATCCTAATTCCTTCAGATTGCTTCAACGTAATTCCATCCCATTGCATTCCATCTTTAACTGCTGCAAGTAATAACTTCTTATCAACCTTAGGTGGCTGAGGAATCATGTATTCTGGTGGTACAACTGCATCTTCTGCGATGTCTAAGCTTGCTGGATTCTTTTGAATCCCTACTGTTACGATTGTTCCTTTGATACGTTTCAAATCAGTTGCTACCATTTGTTGATACAAGTAATCTTTTAATCCCTTACAATTGTTTTCTATTGCTTTTCTGCGCTCCGCTAGGCGATTTTCTTCTGCTTTAATAGCATCTACATCAGCTTCAAGGTTGCGAATCACTAACGCTGTGTTTTGCACTTTATCTTGAATGCTTTCTTCAATCGCTTGTAATGTGTCTGCTAACGCTGATGGATCTACACCATCCTCAATCATCATTTGCAACTCTCTATAATTAGAAGTAAGTTCATATAATTTCATTTTCATATCCTCCTAGAACGGCATTTCGCCATATGGTTTATTTGTTAAAACCGTGATTGCATAGTCGAGATCTAACTTCTTCACGATGTCTTGTTCCTTTTCAGACATTTGTTTTAAAGTTTCGATTGCACGTTCTTTTTGCTTGTCTAAAACATCTTTCATTTCCACATTCCTCCTTATTTACTTAGAAGAAACGACTGTGTTATAATAGAGGTACAATTTATTGCGTCGTTTCATGAACCAGTCGATTAGGGGTAATCGGCTGGTTTTATTTTGTTTTGATGCTTTCACGCATCGGAATATCCAGGAACCTTTAAATTAGGTGGGGACTAACATTAGATTCCTGAATATTCCGACAAGCGAGAGCTTGTCTTATTTCATCTTGTTAGCTTTCTGACTTCCTTTATAAAATCCATATCGATGATCAGCTTCTGAAATGAAGATAACTAGGATTAAAATAATCGTTGCTTGTATAAAGCTTTTTGCATTGCTGAAATTTATGAACATAATGATTAAGTAAAGTGCCCAATATGTTCCGAAGAACTGTTTACCATTCATTTTTATTCCCCTCTCTATTTATCCAGAGTGATAAACTCCTTATGCATTTCCTCAACCTTATCTGCGCTGTTATGTATCCCTCTAGCTCTTAAATCCTTTATGATCCACAAGAGTTTCTTTTGTTCGTATTCATCACGCTGTTCTTTATTTGTCATCTTCAAGCCATCCTGCTCTCTTTGCTACAACATCAATTCGATGTACCAGGTATACGAATACACATATTGCCGCTGCTACGATTCCTAGTGATAATGTGCTTTCTTCCATCATTTAAACCGCCTCCTGTTCTAAGAGATTGCCATTACTTCTTCATGGATTTTGTCTACTTCTGTAATTAACAGTGCTTTAATATCACACTCAAATTCTTCATTTTTATCTAACAAAATATTTATCTCTTCAACAGATTCCATATTTAACTCGTTTTCATCACTTTCTAACATGTCATCACGTTGAATCATTAATGACGTTGATACATCATCTAAATGTTTTAGTAAGTCGCTAAAAAGTTTTGCTTTCAATACTGAGTTCATGCTTACGTTTGCCATTATTGTTCCTCCTTTATATAGCCTCGTTAATGTTTACTTGATAACGAATTGCCATTTCTTTCACAATAGCTAGGTAAATCTCTAGTAACCGCTTATCTTCACCTATGATGTCTAAATTAGATACCTTATCGATTTTGGATTTTGAAACGCCCTCTAATGCCATGATTTTTTTCTTGTTGTTTACACGAATACTCAATTTAGCGCTGGCTCTTTGCTCTAAGATCTCGTAACTTTCGTTTCGAATCTTTCTGTACATTTCGAAACCACCTTGTTTACGAGCAATTTTGTTTAAAATTAACGTTGTATCTTTTCGCCAATCCGTAGAGTTCAAAGCTACAATTTCACTAATGTTGTCTACCTTCTGTTCCAACTTCTTCTGGTTTAATTCTTGAGTAGCTAATGTTGTGAAAAGCGTTTGGAACATTTGAAGCTCTGGGCTTAGTTGAGTTGTGTCTATTTGTTGTTTCCTCATATTGAAGTATCCGTCAACAAATTGATCGTATAATTCCCAAGCTGTATCATCTTCGAGGATTTTTAAAAGTTTTGCGTATCCTCGTTCTGATAGGAGGTAGATATTATTTGAATTAGCAACAGATTGTCTGCTGAATCCTAAGTCCGTAAAACTCAGTGGCTCAAACCCACTCACTTTTAAATCGATAATATCTACGCCATCTTTAAATCTTTTTCTGTTATCATTGATTCGTCTATTCACTTCTTTCAGTGCTTGTCCATGAATTACAGCGATATCCTTAACTAGCATTGCTTTTTTATCCTCGCCGAACCCACCTTCTATTCCAGTGAATTGATAACCAGCGATATATTGTTGTCCAATGATTTGTAATTGATTCATTTTTATTCCTCCTTGTTACTCTCAGGGTAACTTAGTTTCAAAAAAAATCTATTTACTCAACAAGTGATCCACTGTTACTCCAAAATATTCTGCATATGCACATAGTGTAGGTAAGCTTGGGTTCTTCTTTCCTGTTTCATACCTAGAAATCGTTGCTTTCGCTCTGCCAAGCCTTTCTCCTAGTTCACTCTGTGACAATTTATGTTGAATACGAAGTTTATGTAATAACTCGTTGTTGACTTTATTTGGTTTCATTTGTCATCACCTCGTTTACAATTTTGATTATACACCTATGTTACCCTAAAGGCAACATATATTTTTAAAAAAGTTTTTAATTTGTTTTTTAGGGAATAACTAAAATTAAAAAACACCGAAAAATATAAAAAGTTTGATATAAATATTCTGTTTTTCGTTTACTTAAAGGTAACTTTCATATTAATATATAGAAGAAGGTGACCCAAGGGGTAACTTTTCTTAAGGGGGAAAAATTAAAATGTTCAATGAACGATTGAAACAATTACGAATTGAAAATAACTACACTCAGCAAGAATTAGCTGATTTAACTGAACTATCAAAACCAACAATTTCTCGATTCGAGGGTAATAAGAAGACTCCATCAAGAGAGTCGGTTACTAAGATTGCTAAAGTATTTAACGTTTCTACAGATTATCTATTAGGTCTATCTGATCACAGAAATTTAGATGAAAATCAATCTTCAGAAGTTAAAGTAGAATTAAACAACATGATTAATAAAATCGAAAAACTTAGTGAAGACCAACAGAAAATGATACTAAATATGATTAAAGGTGCAGTAAACAGTTTAGACGATTGATGGCGAAATTCAGCTGACAATCGTCTATTTTTTTATTTACCCTTCTGATTGGAATTGATTCATTTGCTCCATGATTGCATTTAACGCTGAAATTGCCCCTTGATCCCCACTCTTTGCTGCAATAATTAACACTTCTAATTCTGTATACTTTTCCATCCCCAACATCCTCCAGTATCTTCATAGTAGTTTGTGAATTAATTCACATTCATTGAACTTTACTGTATTTTTTACCAAAAGTTCAATGACCCCAAAAATGACGAATGACGTCTTCCGCAAGAGAAGACGTCATTCTTATATATCTATAAAATTAAATCCCTGTTCCAGGATCCTCTGCATATAAAATTACGTTTTGTGTTTCTTTAGCAACTTGTTTTGGTTGCTCTTTATTATCAGCTGGAGCGAATAAAAAACCGCCAGCTAATGCTACGCTTGTGATTAGCGATAGTACTTTTTTCATTTAGCATCACCCAACTAAATTATAGCATTTTTGGGACATTATGCCTAGGTTTTTCTTCGCTAAATAGGAATAAAAAATATCCGAAGATCGCTCAAATAAATCCAAGGCATCACTTAATATCTGCGGATCATTCCCCTTCGCTATACCCAGATAAGTTAAACCGAAAGCGCTAAGTTTTCCTTTATTTTTAATTACATTCTCTAGTATACTTATTGCCTTTTCACAATTGCCTTTTTGTATTTCTAAATAAGCTTTTTCAACTTCATCCTTAGGGTTGATATTATCCAGATCTTTCTTCCAATGGATTTTCAAGAAATCAATCGTATTCAATATCATGTTTTTCCTCTTCATCATTTGATTACCAGGACCATTCGTTATGATACTCGCAGCAGCATTTAAATATCTTAATGATTTATGGTAATCCGTAAAGATATACGATTCTCCCAGCACACCGTATGCTGTTGCTTTAAAGATAGGAAATAACATATCCGAACTTTCATCGTTGATTATTTCATGGCATACACTTCTTAATCTTGGAATCTCATTACACGTTAACAATCCGTAAATAGTAGCTTCTTGTATTTTGAATTTCAAAAATTCCTTAGCGTAGTTATCTTCCAACTCTTCGACCTTCTCATGTAATTCTTCAGAAAGCCTAATCATCGACTTATAGTTTTTCTGATCATATCTAATATGAAGAAGTACAATGCCCTTGAGAATCTCAAATTCAACATTTTTTGATTTAATACCCTCTACTTTTTCTTTATAAACCTTTAATAGTCCATCCCCGGATAAATCGCCTTTGTAACGTAGATATATTAATCTACAAACCTTTTCCCAATCGTGCTTAATTGTTGTTTCGTTTAACAGTTCTGCTACGGTATCTAACTCTCCGTGCGCTAACAAATAATATACAGCTATCTTTTTATTACCCTGTCTCTTCAAGACGCTAGAATATTTACGGCAAAAACTCCTTCTCGCATTAACATCATCAGGATACACTTCTTTTAAAATTATTCCATACTTATTAAAAACGAGTTGATGCTTTCCTTTTAAGAACCTTGATAGTGTAGCACCATCAATGTCTATTCTTTTTACAAGTTGGGTTCTATTGATGTTTTTACTATCCATATCATCAGATATCTTGCTCAACACTTTTTGCATAAAATTGCTCCCCTTTTTCCGGAACAAAAGACACGTTATACCCAATTTGTTACATTTAAGGAAAACGCGTCACTATATCTAAGATGTGTGTTATAATTATGTATGAGACTTATGACAAGTGTTTTCCCTACTCGCATTAGGGAGGACGGTGTAAGGGTGTTGGTAGCACCACTTGCACAGTCATGGGTCTTTTTTACGTCCGTTTATTTTATTATTTTCATAATATCACATTTTTTCCAAAATTCAGTCGTGTGGTTATCAGAAAATTGTTGAGAAAGTTTTAAAATCGCGATATATCAACGTTTCTCAATTGATTAAAAAACAGAATATGCAATTATACATATAACGTATGAAGATCTCACATGCATATTTTACCACAAAACCGAACTTTTGTTCTAATTAATTTTACAGAGACTCAAAATAAGTCATTTAATTGAATTAATGTCACAAAATTAATCGTTTTATCCAAATATATACCATCCACTTCCCTCGTTCGCTTATAATTGTCACAGATAAAAAAGGGCGGTGAATAGTCATTGCTTAATGAACGGCTAGTATATTTTCGCAAGAAAAATAAATTAACTCAAAATGATGTTGCTCACTATTTAAATGTTGTTCGTTCAACATATACCAATTGGGAAGCTGGTAGATCCGAACCTGATGTTTCAACTCTTATTAAGCTTTCTGACCTATATAACATTAGTCTAGACAACTTGGTTGGCAGGGAATATAGAATTCCACCACAAGTCGAAGTCATATTAGATCAAATTTCTAAACTAGACACAGAACCACAAAAGAAAGCGCTAAACCTCTTAGTGGAATATACATACTTGGTGAAAAAGTATTTTATGTAGGCTCCACACTCCTTATTTTAACGTATAAACACCTTTAAACATCAAGGTAATATGAATCCTCTATTGAAGATTCTAAAACAAAATACGGAGCGTTGCAGCGCTCAATATTTCAAATTAAAGATATTGTATTTGAATCCATAATAAAAGAAATCATTTCCAAAATAAAGAGGTAAAAATTTACATATTTTTACCATTCTTACCAATGAGGGCTTCGGCTCTCTTTTTTTTATTTTCATTCGACAAAATATGACAATATAGTTATAACTGAATTTGTTATGATAATCACGGAAATCTTACATTTTATATTATTGGAGGAACTGAGATGTACAAAAAACTAGGTACAATCGCTTTAACAGGAGCGTTAGCTCTTAGCTTGGCTGCATGTGGAGATACGAGCGAATCAGCAAAGAAAGTCTCTACTAATGAAAAGAAAACAGGGCAAACAAGTGAGAAGAAAGAAGAAAAAAAAGAATTTAAAGTTGGAGAAACAATTCAATTGGGTGATCACAAATTAACTGTTTCTAACATTGAAAAGTCTCAAGGTGGAGAGTTCGATAAACCTAAAGAGGGCCATGAATTTATCATAGCTAACTTAACTATTGAAAATGGTGGTAAAGAAGAAATTAGTTATAATCCCTTCGATTTCACTTTGCAAAATAGTGAAGGTAATATTGTGAACGAAACATTTACTACTGTAAATCAAAATACACAATTAAATGCTGGTCAACTTGCTCCGAACGGGAAAGTTACAGGAAGCATTGCCTTTGAAGCGAAACAAGGCGATCCGAAACTTCAATTAATATTTAAACCTAACTTCTTATCTTCAAAAGAGATTAGAGTTAATCTTCAATAAATACATACGTAGGAGAATTTAAAATGAAACGAACAGCTGAATTTGTATTAGGACTTATTGGTGGTATTTTTGGAATTCTATGTGCATTTATTGCATTATTTATCGGTGGGCTTGGTTCTGCTTTAGAGGCTGATGGTGCAAACACTGTTATCGGTTTAGGGTGGGGAGCTGTCGCTCTATCTGTATTAGGAATCGTTGGTTCTGTGATGGTGAGAAGTAAAGCTAAAGTTGGTGGTATCATGATGACTGTTGCTGCTATTGGTGGATTTATTTGTATTTCTCTGATTTACTTATTACCAGGAGTATTATTATTAATTGGTGGATTAATGGGCATCTTCCGTAAAGATAAAGCAGCTGTATCTGCTTAATCATACGTTATGTTAATCAAAATTAGAGGGCAAAGCTCTCTTTTTTTGTATATTCTAAATATCTTGTACTCAAATACTGGTAATTTTGATACTATTTTATTATAAAAATCTAATATATAAGGGGAGAAATACGGGTGGAAGTTGAAAAGAAATCAAAGGTTTGGGAGTATATTGGATGGGGGAGCTTCATTTTAGTTGGTTCTTTCTTATTTTTTTGTGCTTTGATATTAGTATTTGGTGATCCGAAAACTAAATACCAAGCTCAAGAGGTTACAGCCCAAGGGCAAGAAGTTAAAGATGCTGAAAAAGATTCAAAAAAAGAATATTCGATTGGCGAGACTATTAAATTAGGTGATCACAGACTAACTGTAACCGAAGTAAAAAAATCTCCTGGTGGAGAATTCGATAAACCAAGACAAGGGCATGAATACATATTGGTAGCAGTAAACATCTATAATGGTGGAAAAGAGGATATCTCATACAATACTCTTGACTTCGAAATGAGAAATAGCCAAGGTAATATCACTAGACCGACCTTATCAATGATCAATCAAAATACCGCACTTAATTCTGGCCAATTAGCGCCCAAAGGACAAGTGGCAGGAACTATTGTATTTGAACAACCTATCGGTGAGAAATTAAAATTACAATTCACACCTAATTTCTGGAGTAAGAAAAAGATCATCATTAATCTTTAAAATAAAAAAGCACAGGGAAAGGGAATCCCATGTGCAATAATAACTTAGGTAATTACAGTATAACATAAAAGTTCCAGTATTTAGGTCTTTTCTTTTTGTTTAAAATATAGATTTAAGCAACATTTCTCAATGAACAATATAATTTAACATGGTAAAATAATATTTGGATGGGATTCCAATACATATTTATAAAATTAATGTAGTTCAAGTCGGAGGAAGACGCCTTAGGGTGTCTTTTCTTTATGAAATTTACAAAATACAACAATATAATCTCTAACATTTTGTTATGATATTTTCAATGATGCATTTATAAATAGAAGGGACTTATTACTATGGGATTTAGATTTCGTAAGAGTAAAAAAATAGCTCCTGGTATTAGGTTGAACGCAAGTAAAAAAGGCATAGGAATTAGCATTGGTGTAAAAGGTGCTCGTGTTAGCTTTGGCCCCTCAGGAACACGAGTTACCACTTCAATTCCTGGTACAGGTATTTCTTATCAAAAACAAATAAGTAATAAATCAAGAAACATAGAAGAATTAAATTACCAAAATCCTACATATACTCCTCAAACGGTGGAAGTAGACGCTATAACGATAAGGGATAGTCAAGCTACTATTAATACACGAAAAATAGCTAAACCACTTTACTTAATAATGATAATTGCATTTATTGCTTCAATATCGTTCGTAAAAATTTTATTCGCTATAATATTTGGAGTAGTTGGCTTTATAAGTTATAGATTAAGCTTGACTCCTGTTGGTGTTATTTGCCCTACTTGTAACAGACAACACCTTGCATTCAAACAAAAAGAAATAAAATGTTCTTTTTGTAATAGCACTCTAATAATAAAAAGACACTCATAAAGGTGTCTTTTCTTTTTTCTTATTTTTATCTAGAAGATATTCTAAGTATTTACAGACTATCATCAACAATCCTCCAAAAAAAATTAAAGGAAACATTAAATATACGATTATCATAAAACCCTCTAAATGAAGTTTATCCAATCCGTAACTCATATAAGAAACAAAAATATCTGCACCATAAACAAATAACAATAATAACAATGGTCCTCCTATAAATAAAACAGCCAAGTATACTGCATAACGGTAAACAGCCGTTCTAAAAGCACCCATAAACAATCCCCCCTCATAAAATTTCACGTACTATATCCGATTTGTAAAACCTAATTCTACAATAAAGCCTATTCTATCATCCCCCACCATAATAAAAACCCCCTAAATAGGAGGTTCTACAAACAATATATAAGTAGTCCAGATAATAACAGGTTTAAGCAGACACACCGTGGGACACTTTTGTAAATCAATTAAATTATCACAACGACAGACATATATTACGGTTTAAGAAGACATAGGGTGGGACACTTACTAAAGTTGTTTCATTAGTCGACCTATAACTGATTTGGATAACCCTGTATACTCGACTAACTTACGAATAGATGCACCAGGATAAAGTTCCTTAGCTCTTTTAAGAATACTTAGCTTGTCCTCTGTTTTCTTTTGTTCTTTAGCTAAGTATTCTTCACGAGTGGCAACACCTTCAGCACGTCGCTTCGCACGTTTCCTTTCCGTGTCACGTCGTTGTTTCTCCACTTTATCTATTAAAGTACTCATTTTTTCTTTTTCATCTTGTGTGAAATCAATATTAAGTTTACGAATTACCGTATCATTTCGCATTGGTTTAATAATGTTCGGCGGTAATCCCGTACGCTTATAATCATTTTTCGCGAATTCATCGAAGAAAGTCATAGCATCCTTATACGCATTCTTTGCTGTTCGCTCTACTTCTTTTTTTGGTTGCGGATCAGCAAGCTTTGCATTTAACTGGAACGTCATTTCTAACGTCGCTGCTTGGTTCTTAACGATTAAAGCCGTCGTAAATGAGTAAATGTATGTTAAATCGTTTCGATTCTCTATAACGCCGTTTCTAAGCTCTACAATCATTTCTAAATCAGCTTTACGCTTCGTATTTAAACTGTAGAGGTCCATTACCCCTTTACGTGCTGGTAACGTCGTTAAAGTACCTTTACGCTTCGTCTTACGCTTTTTCTCTAGTGGCGGTACATATTCATATAGTTCTTGCAGCGAATACTCTCTTTCCGTCCATAGATCCACTGTAATTTGTTGTCCTGTTTTACCATGAGTGCTATATGGCAAACGGAATACACGGGATAAATCAGAACATGATCCGTCTGCACCTAACGGCATAAGCATTTTTACAAAGTGATTTGTTATGTATTGAGTTAAATATGCCATTTGTGGAGCAGCGCCCCCACTTATGCTATAAACTAATTGCACCCCTCGACCATTCATAATGATATTTGGGCACGGCAATGATCCACTGAATACGAAATCATGCAATTGTTTTATCACATACTCTTTTGAGAGTCCTATTTTATAAAAGTCCAAGTCTACGCCTATATTTCTTATTTGCTTCAAATCAGCCGTTTTACGACTTCCGTGTTCAAATGCATTAAGAGATAGATAGACATCTTTTAGACCACGTTCTGAAGCTTTTAACAAATGCTTCAAATCACGTAACCCATACCAAATTTGTTTATGTTGCTCGTTACTTAAATCAATCGTAACAACATATCCTGATTTCTTCCGTTCTGATAAGTAACATTCATACCAGGAATCAATGAATGTTTCCTCTTGCGGCTTCCGAATTGCCACCGACATACAAATAGCCTCCTTATACAAATAAAAGGAAGCTACACAAGAATATATTACACTTTACCTGTCTAATAGTTTTTGATATTATATAGACAGAAGTTAATAAACACCAAGAATTTTCTTGTGTAACTATTTGAAGGATCCATTCTCAAACTTTGGTCGGGGAGAGAATGGGTCCTTTCGTCTTTTATTCCGTTTTTTCTACAATTATTGTAACGCAAGATTCATATACTTACAAGGACAGACGACATGCCTAGCGCTTGTCTTTTTTTATTTTAATAGCAGGTAAACACTTGTTGTTACAGAATTGATAAGCAATATGTTAAATTGACAAAAACAAAATGATATGTTTTCATTTTGTTATTATTACAACTACATAAAAATAATGTATAAATTACATTACGTTAATATTAATGTTAATATTAATGTTAATATTAATGTTAATGTTAATATTAACGTAAAAATAACGGAGGTGCCTGAATGGCTTATAAATTAGCTTTTGTACAGAATAAAGGCGGTGTTTTGAAGTCTTCAATGACAGTAAACTTAGCTGGTCTTTTTGCAAAACAAGGTAAGCGAGTATTAATCGTAGATGCCGATCAACAAGGTAACTCTCTTCTTTCTTTCGGTAAGAATCCAGATAAGTATCGCACGACTTTACATGATGTATTAGTTAACTTTGCTCCTGCTAGGGAAGCTATTGTAAACGTCTATAAAAATATTGATATTCTTCCTTCTAACGAAATGATGAGTTTCTTAGATTTCGACATCCTACCAAACTTAGATAAATACATAAATCCGTTTTTGCTTCTAAAAGTAGCGTTAATGTCTGTTGAAGATGAATACGACGTAATTCTATTCGATAGCCCACCAAGTTCAGGTTTAATCCAAAGTAATGTTATTTGCTGCACGGACAGAATTATCATTCCTTTCCAACCGGAACAGTATAGCGTACGTTCTTTAATTAAGATTATTGATGTAATTAATCAATTCAAACAGAAACATAACCCGAATTTAGATATCGCAGGAGTAGTTGCTACACTTGTTCAAAAAAACACGAAGCTACATACAGAAGCAATTAAACAAGCGAGACAATTCTGTGTTAAAGAAAAAGTGCATTTCTTTAACGCTAATATTCCGAGAAGTATTTCATTCGCAAACTCAATCGCTTATAACAAACTGCCTCTTACTTTAGCAAAAAAAGATACTGAATTTGCATTTTACTACAAGAGTTTATTTAAGGAGCTGAATGAACATGAGCAACCGCAATATAGCTGATTTATTTGGTGATAGTGCAGTTAGAAATGATGATGATAACAATACACCAAAACAAAACGAAGAAGTGACATTAGAAGAAATAAACAACGTTAATGTTAATATTAATGATAATGTTAACGAAATGTTAGAGAAACAAAAACATAATGATAACAAAACAGAAACAAAACATAAAATTAATGATGTTATCGAGAATGACGATATCCTTGGATTCCTGAAAGAAGAGCAAGAGAAGAAAGTGGTTGGGTTCCATTTAGATAAAGATGTAAGACAAGCCTTCCAAAAGGTATTAGGTAAGAAACCTCAACGTGGGGCACAATCAGAACTTGCGAATAGAATTTTCCGTGATTTCTTTGAAAAGAGAGGATTGCTATAAACTCTACATTTTGTAGGGTTTATTTTTTTATTATTAAAACGTTATAATTACGTTAATATTAATGTTAACGTAATGTTATTTAAATGTATTTATAATATTAAAGTTATATTTGTAAAACAAAGAAAAAAGCCTATTACAAGGCTTTTTATTCTATATTCTTATACTAGCACATAACATAGATATTGCCTGTTACCCCTGTAACTCTTCCCAACTTCGACCGTACAATTGGGTGTGCAGTTTAGTTAGGGAATAGTTACTTCTTCATCAAACATAAAAACATTCTATTCTGCTTCGTTGGACATAAATCAAGTAATCTCATGGTATTCTCAGCGTCATTTATGCTATTTGCATTAACTATATTATTTCTCCACATCCATCGTTTCTTGTCTATACTTCTATATACAGCCCCACTATCACCATTAATCCACAGTCGATTATTACAACCAATGATATCTGCACGAATCCAATGTTTTTTATTAATCATTTTAATCCACTTTGTATTATGACATAAGGAGTTACACTTATATAGCTTTAGCAATCTCGACAAGCAACCTCATAAACAACGGAATCATTTGAACAACTATATAGCCAATCCCTGCACGACTTATTAGCGAGAATCCTCGTTCCTGGCTACCAACCATAATGAATAACCCGCCGCATAACGCTACAACGGATGCAATTGGATAGGAAACTGCTTTAATCAAGAAAATAACCGGCTCAAACGCATTTACAATACGATTGTACAGTTGGCCATCTATATAATTTTTTATCTTCCCATCGTTGGACTGCACATCTTTAAATACTTCATTCACATCTGGATTATTTCCATCAGCAAATACGTGAGGAATATCTATAATGTTGCTGAATATAATAGCACTACCGATTACTATACTCACTCGCACTGCGACAGGTGCGTATTTTTTTGCTTTCTTTTTGAACAAGCTCCACTTTTTCTTTGCCCCGTAGTTACCATCCATAAAATCTTTGATGCTCATTGTCTCTGTTGCCATATGGATCATCTCCCTATTTTTAATGGAAATCAGTAACCGTAAATATGTTGCAATCCAACCCTTCACAAAGTTTCTGGAGTTGCTTCCTTCTATATTCCGTCGTGGTGTACCAAATAAATTTAGGTGGTTTTTCAAATACATTGCATTCCATTAACTTGCGATATTTCTGCATCTTGATACGATTTGCACTCATCTTTTGCTCGTGATCCACCTCTACAATGTGATAACGGCCATTATCAGTGAATAGTGCATCTGCAATTATAGAAACAATACCTTTCACATTCATCTTTACTTCCTGCTTCCATGTTTTTGGGCATTCGTAAGCAATGTAGATGTCATTCCTCATAATATAGTGACGGAATTGATTCGAACGCTTGAGTATCTTCTTACTTCCAATACGTTCACGCCCTTCTTTGTTGAGATAATACACTTTCTCCCCAGCTCTAAAGCTAGAAACATATTCTTCTAGTGTTTTCATCACACGGGAAGCATTCCTGTCACCACCAAGATCATGAAGTACCTGAATTTGCTTTCTACTAAGAAAGCCGAGTTTCTTCAAGCTCAAGAGTATACTTTCTGTTCTTGCTTCCTTCATGGCTAGTTTTTGCATCTTCATGCTCCTTCCTCGCTCTTATGTTGATATGTGGCTTTATGATGTTATCTATTTGCTTATTATCGATATAAACCGTCTGTAAGACCTTCTTCTCATTCGTTTGGTATATTGCCCTTCCTTTTATGTTAGGAAGACTCTCTGCGCCGCCCTCGTCTAGCACAGCACGGCTCCCGGCTTCTGTCTGCAATCTAAAGCAAACACGAGCGCCAATATTTTGTCTTAGTTGAGATGGCAATGCTTCATTTGTTGGGTACTGTGTCGCATATACCAAACGGAATCCCGCTGCCCTGCCACGACGACCTATATCTACAATGATGTCCCTGCACTCCTGATATGGCGTCATGTCGGCCGCTTCATCTACAATGACAAAGTATCGGACTGGATCCCCAGCTTCTTTTATATCTTCGTATCCTTTTTCTAGTAAGTATTCATTTCTAGCATTCAGTTTATCTTGCAATTCCCTTAGAGTCTCAAGGGCTTCCTCTGGATTCTTCGCAATTGATTCGACTTGATTTAGGAATCGGTATCGGTTGAAAGAGAGACCACCCTTCAAATCGATAAGGAATAGCTTTGTATTTTCTGATTGGTTGCGTACCAAAGATGTAATGATGAGTTTTAGTACATTTGATTTCCCCATATCCGTCATACCGGCAGAGATCATATGAGATAGCTGGTCAAAGTCATGTTTTACTAACCCATCCCTTGTATAACCGATAGGTACCTCCCACCCCTTACATTGCTTCATCATGTCTTCCTCGAATTTAACGAAATCAGGAATCCCTCTTTCATAAACTCGTATTTTAAGTAACCCATCGTAAGACAGCTCAATTTCCTTTCTAACGAGTTTTTTCTTGTTTATGATGTTTTGTATTTGTTTAAAGATATCTTTTCGTAAACGAAGAGATTTGAAGTCTGCTAGCTTAAAATCGTAAACTTTGCTCTTATGATTTAATCCATCCTCTAAATGTTGCATCTTTTGTTCGAAATCGGAGAAGCTAAGTCCAAGAGGGATCCTATACGCATATTCAACTCCCCAATCATTTCTTGTTTTGCGAAGCAGTTGTATAGTCCTGGTCTCTTTTCCTTCTTTTACTTTTAATCCGCAGTTCGCACAAATCCTTTGAATCTTAGAGGCATCATTTGTTGCTCCTTTTTGATGCATTTTTGATAGAAAGACTACACCACCAACTGCAGCTGAACTTACTAACTCAAATATCAATGCTCAAACACCACCATTCTTTATGTATTCTGCAAGAATAGTCCCTGAAGATTAGAAGAGATAAAAAACAGCTATGAATCATTGAAAATACTAAACTTGTAATGTCTGAAACAGTATTCTGTGAGCGAATTCTATTAGGAATAGATAAAACGAAGTTTTAAAAGGCTATCAATTCGGAACTGAGAATCGTAATTTGTTTGGTATGGTAAAAGGTATTTCATACTGCTTGATTAACATTCCAATTTTCTGGAGGTTTTAAAAATAAAACTTTTGGACATTCTTGTACTAATGGATTAAATACAGGAGTGATCAAAATGAATTGGCTTAACTTAGGGAAAGGCAGACGTTCAAAGATAGCTCGCTTTTTAGATAAAAACGGCGTTACTCAGCAAGAACTAGCCGAAAAAAGTGGGGTAAGTAAATCTACAATAAGTCGCATATGCCAGGGAGATGCATTTGCACCAACAATGAAGAACGCACAAAAGATTGTGAGAGCTTTGAAAAAGATAACAAATAAAGATGTTCATTACGATGATTTTTGGATGTAGCTTCGTGAAAAACGGGGCTATTTTCATTCTTTCAAAAGAACGTATATTCTGTGTGATAAGAACAAAAAAACGGAATAGCATTAACAAATACATTCCGATATGATTAGAAAAAGGAGGGATGAATATGGCGAAGGATATAGTAAGAAGAAACCAAGCTGGAGCTATTATTTATGATGATATCAATGATTTTGAGTATTTGAACATACCTATGATTCTTAAAGAAGAAGACGCGCCAGTATATGAAGTTCTTAGTGTTGGTACTGCCGGAAAGGACGACGTTGCAGCAGTTTCAATGAATAGAATTACAATGTCAAGGACTGTCATACAAGTAGCAACAATTAAAAATAGTGATGGGAGCGTTAAAGCGTATCGCTTACCAATAGAATTAGAAAAATGGGTTCAGCACTGTATGAACGCAGTGTTAGAAGGATACAAACCCTTCCCAAGAAAAGTGGCGTTTGGAATTATTAATAATAAATATTATGTTGAATTCAAATAAAAAAAGGCCGCCCAATAGGACGGCTTTCGTTTTTATTAAACTATTCTTTTGTATAGAAGTATTTAAGTCCTTTCGCATCTAACCACGCTGTTGCTCGATCTAGTTCATTCCCTTGGCGATATGCTGTTTCAAATCTAACTAATCCTTGTTTATCTCCATATGAGATAATACGAGATTCATACCCAAGAGCATCCATCATTCCTAACATCTCAGGTACTAACGCTGTACCGAACTCATAAGTAACTACTTTGCTAAATTTATTCACTGTAATTCCAACTCCTTGATTATTATTTGCGCTTCCGCTTACTGTAAATCCGAATACTTTCGCAAATGCCCTTGCATACGCTGCTGCCAATTGATCTAAGAAGCCACCTTCATTGAATTGAGAAAGAAGTTTTACATGTTCCATATTATTCATAAAGCCATTCTCAAACAGACATGCATCCATGCTTGTACCACGTAATACTGCATAATCTGCTTCACGTACTTCACCGTTTGTGAATACACCAAATTTAGAATAGAAATTATTCCACATTTCATTATGAAGCTTTTGAGATAAATCTCTTGTTCTTTTTGGAGCGTTTGGATGGATATACGTTGTAAACCTCTTTCCCACTTCACTGGCATCATCCACATGAATTGAAGCAAAGAATGACGCTCCATAACGATTAGCAATATTACAACGTTCTCCTAAAGGAATGAATACGTCGGTACTACGTGTTGAATTGTGGACGACACCT
>NZ_JBQAGP010000011.1:0-58575 GCF_051916425.1 Bacillus cereus group sp. MYBK222-1 | reverse complement strand
GTAAGATCCCTGAAAGATGATCAGGTTGATAGGTTCGAGGTGGAAGCATGGTGACATGTGGAGCTGACGAATACTAATAGATCGAGGACTTAACCATATAATATGTAGCAATGTTATCTAGTTTTGAAGGAATATGCCTTCATAGTTTGGTGATGATGGCAGAGAGGTCACACCCGTTCCCATACCGAACACGGAAGTTAAGCTCTCTAGCGCCGATGGTAGTTGGGACCTTGTCCCTGTGAGAGTAGGACGTCGCCAAGCAACTAAGCACGAGTCAAATGACTCGTGTTTTTTCGTGTTTTCTTTTATAATCCATAGTAATAAAAAATGTATTTAAATAATTATTATTTTGATTAAATACAGGGGAATGTGGCTAGGATAGTAAATAAGCAAAAGAGTTGCAAATTTTATTAATACGTATATAATTAAAGTCAAAGATAGTCAAAGTCAATAAAGGTGGCGGATAAATGAGAAATATATCTGATATCATTGAGCAATATCTAAAGCAAGTTATTGACTTAAGTAATAATAATGTGATTGAAATCAAGAGAAATGAGATTGCGGATCGATTCGAGTGCGTACCATCTCAAATCAATTATGTGATCAATACCCGTTTTACGTTAGAAAGAGGATTTGTAGTAGAAAGTAAACGTGGTGGAGGAGGTTACATTCGCATTATAAAAGTCAAACTGCATGACGATATAGACATTATTGATCAAATGCTTCATATGATTGATCATAGCGTTGCGCAAGGAAATGCAGAGAGTATGATTATACGTTTAATAGAAGAGGGAATCATAACGAATCGTGAAGCTAAACTTATGTTAAGCGTACTAGATCGTTCTGTATTATCAATGGATGTTCCTTCTCGAGATGAACTTAGGGCTCGAATATTATGCGCAATGTTAAGAACACTGAAATATAAATAAATACAGCTTTTGTAAAAGAATAATAACTAAAAGATAAGGCAGTTAAATATTGTAGAAGTTTTGAAAAAAGAACACGCACTTTTATGTAAACGAATAAAGGAAAGTGAACAGTCTAGTAATGTATGAAAAGTACTATGAGATAGATCGTTCCTGTTGTAAAGGTGGGGATAGTGATGACTTGTCAAAACTGTAATATAAGACCAGCAACTTTACATTATACAAAAGTAATTAACGAAAAGAAGGCGGAAGTTCATCTTTGTGAGCAATGTGCAGAACAAAGTGGCTATACGTCTTTCTTTCAATCATCGCAGTCTAACTTTTCATTCCATGATTTATTTGCTGGGTTATTACACGGTGAATCAACAATGTTTGAAGAAGAAAAAAGCGGATTTTCGAACACAAATATATTAAGATGTCCAAATTGTAAAATGACATATGAGCAACTTACAAAGGTAGGACGCTTTGGATGTGCTTCTTGTTACGATACATTTAAGGAACATTTAAAGCCGTTATTAAAACGTCTTCACGGCGGGCATACAGATCATTGTGGAAAAATTCCGAAGCGTATAGAAGGAAATATTCACTTAAAGAAAGAATTAGATGAACTAAAACTCATTCTGAAACAATACGTACAGAAAGAGGAATTTGAGAAAGCTGCTGGAGTAAGGGATAAAATTAGAAATCTTGAAACTCAGCTTAGTGAGCATAGAGAGGGGGAATAGTTCTATGTCACTGGACAAAATTATGAATGAAGCGATTAGTCCATGGATGAAGGGAGATGGCCCTGATTCTGATATTGTTTTAAGTAGTCGAATTCGTTTGGCTCGTAATTTTAAAAAATATCAATTCTCTACTATGCAAAACGAAGAAGAAGCTAAACAGATTCAAGAATTATTTAAAAAGGAATTTATAAATAAAACAGTAGAACCTTTTGGAGAGTTTGAACTATTAAAAATGAATGAATTAACGCCTCTTCAAAGGAGAGTATTAGTTGAAAAGCATTTAATTAGTCCCAACCTTGCAGGAACAGAATATGGAGCGTGTCTATTGTCAGAAAACGAACATATTAGTGTTATGCTGAATGAAGAAGACCATATTCGGATTCAGTGCTTATTTTCAGGATTGCAGTTATCAGAGGCACTTCAAAGTGCTAATCAAATAGATAATTGGATTGAGAAAGAGGTTGAATATGCTTTTGATGAATCACTTGGATATATTACGAGCTGCCCTACTAACGTTGGTACAGGACTTAGGGCTTCCGTAATGATCCATTTACCAGGGCTCGTTTTAACGAAAAGAATTAGCCGTATTATACAAGTAATTCAAAAATTAGGGTTAGTAGTAAGAGGAATATACGGTGAAGGTAGCGAAGCGTTAGGTAATATATTTCAAGTGTCAAACCAAATGACGCTAGGAAAATCTGAAGAAGATATTATTGCAGATTTAAAGAGTGTCATTCAACAAATCATACAGCAAGAAAAGATGGCTAGAGAATTAATTGTACAAAATTCAAGTATTGAGCTTGAAGATAAAGTTTATCGCTCTTATGGCATACTAGCCAACAGTCGTTTAATTCAATCTGCGGAAGCAGCCAATTGCTTATCAGATTTACGACTTGGTATTGATTTAGGATATATAAAAGGTATATCGAGAAATATTTTGACTGAGCTAATGGTTCTTACACAACCAGGCATTTTACAACAATATGCGGGAGGACCTTTAGGGCCAGAAGAAAGAGATTATCGAAGAGCAACCTTAATCCGTGAGCGATTACGTATTGAAAAAAACTAAGCGCAAGTAGGAGGCGATTTCTATGATGTTTGGAAGATTTACAGAAAGAGCACAGAAAGTATTAGCTTTATCTCAAGAGGAAGCGATTCGTATTGGGCATAACAATATTGGAACAGAACATATTTTACTTGGGCTTGTACGCGAAGGTGAAGGAATTGCAGCAAAAGCGTTGATTGCTCTTGGATTAAGCCCGGAGAAAGTTCAAAAAGAAGTAGAAGCGTTAATTGGACGCGGAACAGAAGCTTCTCAAACCGTACATTATACACCGCGTGCTAAAAAGGTTATTGAGCTGTCTATGGATGAAGCTCGTAAATTAGGTCATTCTTACGTTGGAACAGAACATATTTTACTTGGTTTAATCCGCGAGGGTGAAGGGGTAGCAGCACGTGTTTTAAATAACTTAGGTGTTAGCTTAAATAAGGCAAGACAACAAGTATTGCAACTTCTTGGCAGTAATGAAGCAAGTTCAGGTCATCAAGGTGGTTCTTCAACAAATGCAAATACACCAACACTTGATAGCTTAGCACGTGATTTAACAGTTGTTGCACGTGAAAATCGTTTAGACCCTGTTATTGGACGTGGTAAAGAAATTCAACGTGTAATTGAAGTTTTAAGCCGTAGAACGAAAAACAATCCTGTATTAATTGGGGAGCCTGGTGTAGGTAAAACGGCAATTGCAGAAGGATTAGCACAACAAATCGTAAATAATGAAGTTCCTGAAACTTTAAGAGATAAGCGTGTTATGACACTAGATATGGGTACAGTGGTAGCCGGAACGAAATACCGTGGTGAATTTGAAGACCGTTTGAAGAAAGTAATGGATGAAATCCGCCAAGCAGGAAATATCATTCTATTTATTGATGAACTTCATACATTAATTGGTGCAGGTGGAGCAGAAGGTGCTATTGACGCATCGAACATTTTAAAACCATCTTTAGCTCGTGGGGAATTACAATGTATTGGAGCGACAACGTTAGATGAATATCGCAAATATATTGAAAAAGATGCAGCTTTAGAGAGACGTTTCCAACCAATTCACGTTGATGAGCCAAGTTTAGATGAATCAACTCAAATTTTGAAAGGTTTACGTGATCGTTATGAGGCACATCACCGCGTATCTATTACAGATGATGCAATTGATGCAGCTGTAAAGCTTTCAGATCGTTATATTACAGATCGTTTCTTACCAGATAAAGCAATTGATTTAATTGATGAAGCTGCTTCAAAGGTTCGCTTACGCTCTTATACAACACCACCAAATCTAAAAGAGCTTGAAGTGAAGCTTGAGGAAATTAGAAAAGAAAAAGATGCAGCTGTACAAAGTCAAGAGTTTGAAAAAGCTGCTTCCTTACGTGATATGGAACAACGTTTACGTGAGAAGTTAGAAGATACGAAGCGTCAATGGAAAGAGCAACAAGGAAAAGAAAACTCAGAAGTGACAGTAGAAGATATTGCAAATGTTGTTTCTACGTGGACTCGTATCCCGGTTTCTAAGCTTGCACAAACAGAGACTGATAAATTATTAAACTTAGAATCGATTCTTCACGATCGTGTTATTGGTCAAGATGAAGCGGTAGTAGCTGTGGCGAAAGCTGTTCGTCGTGCTAGAGCAGGTTTGAAAGATCCGAAACGTCCGATTGGTTCATTTATTTTCTTAGGACCAACAGGTGTAGGTAAAACGGAGCTAGCAAGAGCGTTGGCAGAATCTATGTTCGGTGATGAGGATGCAATGATTCGCATCGATATGTCTGAGTACATGGAGAAGCATTCTACTTCTCGTTTAGTTGGATCTCCTCCAGGATATGTTGGATATGAAGAAGGTGGACAATTAACAGAAAAGGTTCGCCGTAAGCCATATTCAGTTGTCTTATTAGATGAAGTAGAGAAAGCTCATCCTGATGTGTTTAACATTTTACTACAAGTATTAGAAGATGGTCGCTTAACAGATTCTAAAGGGCGTACAGTTGATTTCCGTAATACAATTGTTATTATGACATCTAACGTTGGTGCAGAAGCGTTAAAACGTAATAAACATCTTGGATTTAACGTACAAGATGAGAGCCGCGATTATTCAGATATGAAAGGTAAAGTAATGGATGAACTGAAAAAGGCATTCCGTCCAGAATTCTTAAACCGTATTGATGAAATTATCGTGTTCCATATGCTTGAGAAAAAACATATTCAAGAGATTGTAACACTTATGGTAAATCAGTTAGTAAATCGCTTAAAAGAGCAAGAAATTGAATTGCATTTAACAGAAGGAGCGATTTCGGCTATTGCTGATAAAGGGTTTGACCGAGAGTACGGTGCTCGTCCGCTTCGTAGAGCAATTCAGAAACATGTAGAAGATAGACTATCGGAAGAACTTTTAAAAGGTGCTATTGAGAAAGGACAAAAAGTTATCTTTGATGTTGAAGGAGAATCATTTGTCATTCATAGTGCTGAAAAGGTAAAATAAGTATAGACAAACTAAGAGGGCTACGAGATAGCCCTCTTTCTTGTACGATAAGGATAAATTGTTTATAGATGAAAGTGAAGTGAGATATAAAACGATATGGCTAAAAAGAAAACAAAATTCACATGTCAAGAGTGTGGGTATCAGTCACCAAAATATATGGGGAAATGCCCTGGATGTGGTCAATGGAATACGCTTGTTGAAGAGATGGAACCGGTTGTATCATCAAGGCGCCTTAATTATGCGAATGCAATTCAAACAGAAGTAACAAAACCAAGACGTCTAACAGAAGTGGAAACAAAGTCTGAGGCGCGTATTGAAACAAAATTTCAAGAATTTAACCGTGTACTTGGTGGCGGGATTGTAGATGGATCCTTAGTACTGATTGGTGGAGACCCCGGGATTGGAAAATCAACGTTACTATTACAAATATCATCACAATTAGCGGATTCTTCATATGATGTCCTATATATATCGGGTGAAGAATCAGCAAAACAGATTAAACTGCGTGCGGATCGTTTACATGTAAATGGTAGTAATCTATTTGTTGTATCAGAGACGGACTTACAGCGAATTGCAACACATATTGAAGAGGTGAACCCAGCCTTTGTTGTTATTGATTCTATTCAAACAATACATCTACCTGAAGTAACATCAGCACCGGGAAGTGTGGCACAAGTTCGTGAATGTACAGCGGAATTAATGAAACTTGCAAAAACGAAAGGAATCCCTATTTTTATCGTTGGACATGTGACAAAAGAGGGAGCGATTGCAGGACCTCGTATGTTAGAACATATGGTCGATGCAGTTCTTTACTTTGAAGGAGACCGTCATCATACATACCGCATTTTGCGAGCAGTAAAGAATCGTTTTGGTTCTACGAATGAAATGGGTATTTTTGAAATGAAAGAGCTTGGCCTTGCAGAAGTATTAAACCCTTCTGAAATTTTTCTTGAGGAAAGACCAGTTGGGGTTGCAGGATCAACAGTGGTTGCCTCAATGGAAGGAACAAGACCAGTTTTAGTAGAAATACAAGCATTAATTTCCCCTACTAGTTTTGGAAACCCTCGAAGAATGGCAACGGGAATTGATCATAACCGTGTATCGCTTATTATGGCAGTGCTAGAAAAAAGAACAGGCTTATTATTGCAAAATCAGGATGCATATTTAAAAGTAGCAGGTGGTTTGAAGTTAGATGAACCAGCAATTGATTTAGCTGTCGCTTTAAGTATAGCTTCAAGTTTTAGAGATAAATCTACGGCACCAACCGATGCAGTAATAGGAGAAGTAGGATTAACTGGAGAAATAAGAAGGGTATCAAGAATTGAACAACGTGTACAAGAAGCAGCTAAATTAGGATTTCAACGCGCTATTATTCCTAGAAAAAATTTGGGAGGATGGACAATTCCAGATGGGATTGAGGTAGTTGGTGTATCTAATTTAGGAGAAGCACTTCGTTTGACATTAGGAGGCTAGGCTATGGAAGAAAACAAGCAACGTGTCAAAAGTATGATTAATATTTTACAACTTGTGGCCCCGGGAACACCACTGCGCGAAGGGATAGATAATGTACTTCGCGCACAAACAGGGGGATTAATTGTTCTTGGATATAATGAGCAGATTAAAAGTATTGTTGATGGAGGTTTTCATATTAATTGTGCATTCTCTCCAGCTAGTTTATATGAATTAGCAAAAATGGATGGGGCACTTATTTTAAATGAAACGGGAAGTAAAATTTTGATTTCGAACGCACAGTTAGTTCCAGAGTCATCTATTGACTCTATTGAGACAGGTATGCGCCACCGAACGGCGGAGCGTGTAGCAAAGCAGACAGGCAGCCTTGTTGTGGCTATTTCACAAAGACGTAACGTAATTACGCTATATCAAGGGAATTTACGTTATACACTAAAAGATATAGGCGTTATTTTAACAAAGGCGAATCAAGCTATCCAAACGTTAGAAAAATATAAGGCTGTATGGAATGATGGGATTACGAATTTGGGCATTCTAGAATTTGAAGAGGTTGTTACAATGTCCGAGGTAGTCCATGTTTTACATAGTGTTGAAATGGTACTACGTATTAAAAATGAAATATTGAGCTATATTCATGAATTGGGAACAGAAGGTAGGTTAATTCGTTTACAACTTACGGAACTATTAGCCGACTTAGAAGCAGAGGCAGCGCTATTAATTAAAGATTACTATCAAGAAAAAACACAAGACCATCATCAAATTTTGAAAAAGTTACAAGAACTTGCGAATACACAACTTCTAGAGGACAGTGATTTAGTTAAATTGCTTGGATACCCAGGACAAACGAGTTTAGAAGAAAGTGTGACGCCGAGAGGATACCGAATCACAAGCAAAATTTCGCGTGTTCCACCACTTATCATTGAAAATTTAATTAATCGATTTAAAACTTTGCAAGGTGTTTGTCGTGCAACTATTAATGAATTAGATGATGTGGAAGGAATTGGAGAAGTCAGGGCGAAGAAAATACGAGAAGGCCTAAAAAGAATTCAAGAGCATCTCTATATGAGTAGACACAATTAAGAATATTACATTGATTCCATAATATAACGACACTAGAACATTTTTGGTATATGATATGATATATTGGTAAATAAAACTATTTATAAAAAAACACGTCCGCTTTTGCATTCGGCGTTTTGATTAGCGAAACAATGGTTAATAATGAGTAGGAGGTGGTTGGATGTTAAAACGGATTGTACAGCTCTTCTTTTTAGTAATCGGGGGAGCGTTAGGGATTTACTTAATCCCAAAAGTTATTAATGTATTAGACATCGGTGCCGTTCCTTTATTGGAAGGATCGTATGTTCGTGCAATTATTGGTGCAATTATTTTATTTTTAACAACATTTTGGCTTGTAGATTATATTGTTCAACTTATTAAGCATATTGAAGAGGCTCTTGTAAAAGCGCCTGTAGCAGATGTTTTGTTTGGTACATTAGGTTTAATCTCTGGGCTTATTGTTGCGTATTTAATTTTAATACCAATTCGTGAATTTACAATTCCAGTTATTAGTACAGTGTTGCAAGTGTTCTTTACTCTTTTACTAGGATATTTAGGATTCCAAGTAGGGTTTAAAAAGAGGAATGAATTGCTAGGATTATTTACATTACCACAACGTGGGAAGAAGAAAAATAATAATAGTGAGAATGAAGAACCAGAAAATGAGGTAGAAGAATCTTTAGCGCATTGGAAAATTCTCGATACAAGTGTAATTATCGATGGACGTATTGCTGATATTTGCCAAACAAAGTTTTTAGAAGGAACAATTGTCATTCCGCAATTCGTGTTAGAAGAACTTCAGCACATTGCCGATTCTTCTGATGCTTTAAAACGTAATCGTGGTCGCAGAGGATTAGATATTTTAAATCGTATTCAAAAAGAGATGCCGATCCCGGTAGAAATTTATGAAGGCGATTTCGATGATATTCAGGAAGTGGATAGCAAACTTGTAAAGTTGGCGAAAATCACTGGTGGAACGGTAGTAACGAATGACTTCAACTTAAACAAAGTCTCTGAATTACAAGGGGTAACGGTGTTAAACATTAATGATTTAGCTAATGCAATTAAACCTGTTGTACTCCCAGGTGAAGAATTAAGTGTGTATGTTGTAAAAGATGGAAAAGAACAAAATCAAGGTGTAGCATATTTAGATGACGGCACGATGATTGTAGTAGAAGATGGTAGAGAATATGTAGGCTCACAACTCGATGTACTCGTTACGAGTGTGTTACAAACGTCGGCTGGGCGCATGATTTTTGCCAAACGTAAATTATTAGAAAAAGCATTATAAGTAGAGGATTATTAATATGTATACATTAATTATTCCAGCAGCTGGTCAAGGAAAGCGGATGGGTGCTGGCAAAAATAAGTTGTTCTTACTTATTAATGAAGTACCGATTATTGTGCATACGTTACGTGCTTTCGAACAGGATAAAGCATGTAAAAATATTATTATGGCAATTAACGAAGAAGAGCGTCCGTATTTTGAAGAGTTAATGCAAAAGTATCCGGTTGCAAAGCCAGTACAATTTATTCAAGGTGGAGCTGAAAGACAAGATAGTGTATATAATGCGATTCAGCATACGAGTGATGTTGAGTATGTTCTTGTACATGACGGTGCGCGCCCGTTCGTAACGAATAAAGTGATCCAAGATGTATTAACTGCAGCAGAAAAATATGGAGCTTCCATTTGTGCGGTGCCAGTGAAAGATACTGTTAAGAAAGTAGAGCAGGGTGTTGTTGTCGAAACGGTAGAAAGATCTCAACTTAAAGCTGTTCAAACACCGCAAGGGTTCTCTGTTTCTCTTTTGTTAGAAGCTCATAGAAGTGCGAAGCAGAGTTGTTTCCTTGGTACAGATGATGCAAGTCTCGTAGAACGTATCGGGAAGCAAGTAGGTGTAGTAGAGGGGAGTTACTATAATATTAAAGTGACGACCCCAGAGGATTTACTAATTGCTGAAAGTTTTCTTCACGTTCAAAAGAAATGATAGCAATGATTATAGCGAAGAGAAGCTCGGCAAAGGCCGGGCTTTTCTTTATAAGGATAGCGATATAATATAGAATCATAAAGCTCAGTAGTTTAGCTCGAGGAGGATGTAAAAAATGTTTCGAATTGGACAAGGTTTTGATGTGCATGAATTCGCGGAAGGTAGACCGTTAATTATTGGCGGAATTACAATTCCACATGAGAAAGGATTAATCGGTCACTCTGATGCAGATGTATTGTTACATACAATCGCGGATGCGTGTTTAGGTGCAATTGCAGCAGGAGATATTGGGAAACATTTTCCTGATACAGACCCTGCCTTTAAAGATGCTGATTCAGCTGTATTATTGCAAAAGGTTTGGGAGTTTGTGCGTGAACAAGGTTATGAATTAGGGAATTTAGATTGTACAATTATTGCTCAAAAGCCAAAAATGGCACCACATATTGAAAGTATGCGCAAACGTATTAGTGAGCTATTAGAAACGTCTATCGATAATATCAATGTAAAGGCAACAACAACAGAAAAATTAGGATTTACAGGTAGAGAAGAAGGAATTGCTTCTCAAGCAGTTGTTTTATTACAGAAAAAATAATGGTTTTTAATTCGTAAGATGGATAATCACATTTTTTTGGTGTACAATTATAGAATGTGTTGACATTAAGAATGGAAGGTGTACCAATTATGGAAAAGCAAGTGAGAGTGCGCTATGCGCCAAGTCCAACAGGACACTTACATATCGGAAATGCGCGTACGGCATTATTTAATTATTTATTTGCTCGTCATCAAGATGGTAAGTTTATTATTCGTATTGAAGATACTGATGTAAAACGTAATGTTGCTGGTGGAGAAGAAAGCCAATTAAAATACTTGAAATGGCTCGGTATGGACTGGGATGAAGGTGTTGATGTTGGTGGTGAATTTGGACCATATCGTCAAACAGAGCGTTTAGATATTTATAAAAAGTTATATGAAGATTTATTAGAGCGTGGTTTAGCTTACAAATGTTATATGACAGAAGAAGAGCTAGAAGCAGAACGCGAAGGGCAAATTGCTCGTGGTGAAACACCTCGTTACGCAGGTAACCACCGTGATTTAACTGAAGCGCAAGTGAAAGAATTTGAAGCTGAGGGACGTATTCCAAGTATTCGTTTCCGCGTACCAGCTGACCGTGATTACACATTTAAAGATATTGTAAAAGATGAAGTTGCATTCCATTCAAATGATTTCGGTGATTTCGTTATCGTGAAAAAAGATGGAATTCCAACTTATAACTTTGCAGTAGCAGTAGATGATCACTTAATGGAAATTACACACGTACTTCGTGGTGATGACCATATTTCAAACACGCCAAAACAAATGATGATTTATGAAGCTTTCGGTTGGGATATTCCGCAATTCGGTCATATGACTTTAATTGTAAATGAAAGCCGTAAAAAATTAAGTAAGCGTGATGAATCTATTATTCAATTTATTGAGCAATATAAAGAGCTTGGATATCTTCCAGAAGCAATCTTTAACTTTATTGCACTACTAGGTTGGTCGCCAGTAGGAGAAGAAGAAATCTTCTCTCAAGAAGAGTTTATCAAAATGTTTGATGCAGCTCGTTTATCAAAATCACCTGCATTATTTGATTCTCAAAAACTAAAATGGATGAACAACCAATATATGAAAAAGCAAGATTTAGATACGGTGGTAGAATTAAGCTTACCGCATTTAGTGAAGGCTGGACGTATAGGTGAAACTTTAAGTGAACAAGAACAAGCTTGGATTCGTGATGTAATTGCGTTATATCATGAACAAATGAGCTTTGGAGCTGAAATTGTAGAGCTTTCTGAAATGTTCTTCAAAGATCATGTTGATTATGAAGAAGAAGGACAAGAAGTATTAAAAGGTGAACAAGTACCAGAAGTACTTCGTGCATTTGCTGGTCAAGTAGAAGCACTAGAAGCTATGGAACCGGCAGCAATTAAGGCGGCTATTAAAGCAGTTCAAAAGGAAACAGGTCATAAAGGTAAAAACTTATTTATGCCAATCCGTGTTGCAACTACTGGTCAAACACACGGTCCAGAGCTTCCTAATGCTATTGCACTTCTTGGAAAAGAAAAAGTTTTAAATCGTCTTCAAAAAGTAATTGGTTAACATTTTCTAGGTTTAGAAATATAATAAGTATACTTAAAACCTAATAAGGAAAAGCGACGAGAAGGAGAAGTAGAAAATCAGGCTTTTTACAGAGAGAACCACCTTAGGCTGGAAGTGGTTTATAAGCGGATTTTTGAAATGCCCCTTCGAGTCTTCTGCTGAACAGCAAATTGTTTTGCGAAACGTCTTAGGACGTAAAGTAAGCAGAAGCGGTGTACACCGTTATCAGAGATGAGTTTGAGGCTTTTTTTAGCCTAAACAGAGTGGAACCGCGCTTATAAGGCGTCTCTGTCAATATGACAGAGACGCCTTTTTTTATACCGTAAAATTGGGTATGAGTATAAGTTTTATCCACGTGTATAAAGATTTAGGGGGATAAGTAGGGAGTTAGTTCACTCGAAAAAGCAGCCCATAAAGGGGAGGGAACGTCGATGTTTAAGAGGCTTCGGGAAGATATTGAAGTCGTTTTTGAACAGGATCCAGCGGCAAGAAGTTATTTCGAAGTCATTTTGACTTACTCTGGATTACATGCAGTTTGGGCCCATCGAATTGCACATGCTTTTTATAAAAAGAATTTCTTCTTTATTGCACGTTGGATCTCACAAGTTAGTCGTTTCTTTACTGGCATTGAGATTCATCCAGGAGCAACAATTGGTCGTCGTTTTTTCATTGACCATGGAATGGGAGTTGTAATTGGAGAAACGTGCGAAATTGGTGATAATGTAACGATCTATCAAGGAGTTACATTAGGTGGTACGGGTAAAGAAAAGGGAAAGAGGCACCCTACAATTCAGGATAATGTATTAATTGCCACAGGTGCTAAAGTACTGGGTTCTATTACAGTTGGAGAGAATTCTAAAATTGGAGCAGGTTCTGTCGTATTAAAAGAAGTCCCTGCACATTCTACAGTTGTAGGTATACCTGGCCGAGTCGTTATTCAAAATGGCGTAAAGATTGGTCAAGAATTGAATCATTCCGACCTTCCAGACCCAATTTTTGATAAATTAAAGGTCATGGAAGTAGAACTTGATAAATTGAAAAAACAACTTGAAGTAAAGGTAGAAAGGAAGGATAAAAATGACTATTCACATTTATAATACGTTAACACGTCAAAAGGAAGAGTTTATTCCATTAGAAGAAAATAAGGTAAAGATGTATGTATGCGGACCTACAGTTTATAACTATATTCACATCGGGAACGCAAGACCACCTATGGTATTTGATACAGTGCGCCGTTATTTAGAATATAAAGGATACGATGTGCAGTATGTATCTAACTTTACTGACGTAGATGATAAATTAATTAAAGCGGCAAATGAATTAGGTGAAGATGTGCCGACAATTGCGGACCGTTTCGTGGAAGCATATTTTGAAGATGTAACGGCACTAGGTTGCAAACATGCAACAGTTCATCCGCGTGTAACAGAAAATATGGATATCATTATTGAATTTATTCAAGAACTTGTGAATAAAGGATATGCATATGAATCAGAAGGGGATGTGTACTTTAGAACGAAGGAATTCGAAGGGTACGGTAAGTTATCACATCAACCGATCGCGGACTTACGTCACGGTGCGCGTATTGAAGTAGGAGAAAAGAAACAAGACCCTCTTGATTTTGCACTATGGAAAGCTGCGAAAGAAGGAGAAATCTTCTGGGAAAGCCCTTGGGGTCAAGGTCGCCCAGGCTGGCATATCGAGTGCTCGGCAATGGCGCGTAAATACTTAGGGGATACAATTGATATTCACGCTGGTGGTCAAGACTTGGCATTTCCTCATCACGAGAATGAAATCGCGCAGTCTGAGGCGTTAACAGGAAAAACATTTGCACGTTATTGGATGCACAATGGATATATTAATATTAATAATGAGAAAATGTCTAAGTCACTTGGGAACTTCATTTTAGTTCACGATATCATTAAGCAATATGATCCGCAGTTAATTAGATTCTTTATGCTATCAGTACACTACCGTCACCCAATTAATTTCAGTGAAGAGTTATTACGAAGCACAAATAACGGACTGGAAAGAATTAAAACAGCTTACGGTAATTTAAAACACCGTATGGAAAGTAGTACGGATTTAACAGATCATGATGAGAAGTGGTTAGCTGACCTGAAAAAATTCCAAACTGCATTTGAAGAAGCGATGAATGATGACTTCAATACTGCCAATGCAATCACTGAGTTATATAATGTAGCAAATCATGCAAATCAATATTTACTGGAAGAACATACGTCTACAGTGGTAATTGAAGCATACGTAAAACAACTTGAAACATTATTTGATATTCTAGGGTTAGAATTAGCGCAAGAAGAGTTACTAGATGAAGAAATTGAAGCGCTTATTCAAAAACGTATTGAAGCTCGTAAAAATCGTGATTTTGCATTATCAGATCAAATTCGCGATGATTTAAAAGATCGTAATATTATTTTAGAAGATACCGCTCAAGGTACAAGATGGAAAAGAGGATAAGAATGATTGATGCAAAGCAATTAAACAGCTTAGCGTTAGCATATATGGGTGATGCGGTATATGAACAATATATCCGCTATCACCTACTTCAAAAAGGGAAGGTTCGTCCTAATCAGTTGCATCGATTAGGGACAAGCTTTGTTTCGGCAAAAGCACAGGCGAAAGTTGTTTATCATTTATTAGAGACAGCGTTTTTAACTGAGGAAGAAGAGGCAGTACTAAGAAGAGGGCGTAATGCAAATTCAGGTACTGTTCCGAAAAATACAGATGTACAAACATATCGACATAGTACAGCCTTTGAAGCGTTAATTGGCTATCATCACTTATTAAATAATCGTGAAAGATTAGACGAAATTATATATAAGGCAATTGCTGTTCTAGAAGAAAAGGAAGGGGGCACATCATCATGAGTAGTGAATATATTATCGGACGTAACCCTGTAATTGAAGCGTTACGATCAGGGAGAGATATTAATAAAATTTGGATCGCAGAAGGTGCTGCCAAAGGACAAGTACAAATTGTACTAGCACTAGCGAAAGAAAATAAAATTATTTTGCAACATGCACCAAAAAAGAAGTTAGATCAATTAGTTGAGGGGAACCATCAAGGTGTAATTGCTCAAGTGGCCGCATATCAATATGCTGAGCTAGAAGATCTATTCAAAGTAGCAGAGAAGCGCAATGAAGATCCGTTCTTCTTAATTTTAGATGAAATTGAAGACCCGCATAACCTCGGTTCTATTATGCGTACTGCGGACGCGACAGGAGCTCATGGAATTATAATTCCGAAAAGAAGAGCTGTGGGACTTACTGCATCAGTTGCGAAAGCATCTACTGGGGCAATTGAATATATTCCTGTTGCACGTGTAACGAATTTATCTCGTACAATCGATGAATTAAAAGAACGTGGACTTTGGATTGCTGGTACAGATGCAAAAGGAAAAACGGATTACCGTAATTTAGATGGTAAAATGCCAATTGGATTAGTAATTGGAAGTGAAGGAAAAGGTATGAGTCGTATTATTGGTGAAAAATGTGATTTCTTAATTACTTTACCGATGGTTGGTAAAGTTACATCCTTAAATGCTTCAGTGGCCGCAAGTTTGTTAATGTATGAGGTATATCGTAAACGTAACGAAATTGGTAAATAAAAAATGAACGATATTTTAATCGTTGACGGTTACAACATTATTGGAGCTTGGGGAGACTTGAAAAAACTACGGGATGTAGATTTGCAATCATCAAGAGATGCACTGATTGATAAGATGGCGGATTACCAAGGTTACACAGGTACAAAGGTAATGATCGTTTTTGATGCTTATACAGTCCACGGTATTGAAAAAAAGATGAAACAATCACGTGTGGAAGTTATATTCACGAGGAAGAATCAAACTGCAGATGAAAAGATAGAGCAACTTGCAATTGAGCTTAGAAATATAAATACGCAAATATATGTTGCGACTTCTGATTATACGGAACAATGGGTTATATTTGCTCAAGGTGCGCTCCGGAAATCTGCGCGGGAATTAGAGTTGGAAGTACAAGCGATGGAGCAACAAGTAAGAAGGCGTACACAAGACACAAAAGAAAAGCAACCTGCTATGCGAAAGATATTTAGTAAAGATATTACAGAAAAGTTAGAAAAATTAAGAAGAGGAGAGCGTTGAAGCATTGACGCTCTTTGTCTTTTTACTGTATAATATTTCTAAATAAATAGCGGTCGGAGGGATCAAGGTGGAAGCAGGCTTCGTAAGTGTAGGCGACGTTACATTTCGTGATTTAGAAGATGAGGCAATCGTTGAGTTAGTTCGAAAAGGTAATACTGACGCTCTAGAATATTTGATTCACAAATATAAGAACTTTGTTCGCGCGAAATCGAGATCTTATTTCTTAGTGGGTGCCGATCGAGAAGATATTGTTCAAGAAGGTATGATTGGATTGTTTAAAGCGATTCGTGATTATAAAGAGGACAAGCTGTCTTCATTCAAAGCATTTGCTGAACTGTGTATCACTCGACAAATTATTACCGCTATTAAAACAGCAACCAGGCAAAAACATATTCCGTTAAATTCATATGTGTCTTTAGATAAACCGATTTATGACGAGGAATCTGATCGGACATTATTAGATGTTATTTCGGAAGCGAAGGTAACTGATCCTGAAGAAATGATTATAAGTCAGGAAGAATATACCGACATAGAATCTAAAATATCTGAATTATTAAGCGATTTAGAAAGGAAAGTGCTTTCTTTATATCTAGACGGTCGTTCTTATCAAGAGATTTCGGAACAGTTAAATAGACATGTGAAATCTATTGATAACGCTTTACAGAGAGTGAAGCGGAAATTGGAACGATATATGGAAATGAGAGAGAGTACCACTTCAAATTAATAACAAGAGCTACAGGTGTAAAAAATCACCTGTTTTCTTTTTGTAGCGAGTACAAAAGGCATGTCATTGACATTGTCTTTTATTGTATGATACATTTTTAGGGACATAATGTTACAAGGTTGGTGTAACTAATGAGGAAAAAAGTTGTACTCTCATGTGAAGAGTGTAAAAATCGAAACTACTCTACGATGAAAGATACGAGCTCAGTAGAGCGACTTGAAATAAAGAAATTTTGTAAAACATGCAATCAGCATACAGTTCACAAGGAAACAAAATAAATAATTGAAATAATACACTGGAGGTCCCGTAGATGCGTTTAACGAACTTTTTCGGCGATGTAGGTCGCGAAATGAAAAAAGTAAGTTGGCCTAAAAAAGATGAATTACTCCGTTCAACAGCGACTGTTATCGCTACAGTTGTCTTCTTTGCGATTTTCTTCGCAGTAGTTGATATGGGCATTTCTTCTTTAATTCGGTTAATTCTTGGTTAATTCTTGAATAAGAAGCACTTATCCATGATATAATGTTATTTATAAGAACTGTGTAAAAGCCCGGTGAACGGGTTTTTTCATTTGCGCAAAAAAATGTACGTCAGGGAGGGAAGGACGCTCGTCCTAAATGAATGGAAAAAAGTTGGTATGTTGTCCATACTTATTCTGGATATGAAAATAAAGTAAAAGCAAACCTAGAGAAACGTGTAGAATCAATGGGTATGCAAGATAAAATTTTCCGTGTTGTTGTCCCGGAAGAAGTAGAAGTAGAAATGAAAAACGGTAAAGAAAAATTAATGAAAAGAAAAGTGTTCCCAGGTTATGTATTAGTAGAATTAATCATGACTGATGACTCTTGGTATGTTGTACGTAACACGCCAGGTGTAACTGGGTTCGTTGGTTCTTCTGGTTCTGGATCTAAACCATCACCTCTATTAGAAGAGGAAGTTGTTACCATTATGAAACATATGGGAATGGACAACGAAGTGGTTGATTTCGACTTTGAACTTCATGAGACAGTACGTGTAAATGAGGGACCATTCGCAGATTATACAGGTGCTATCGAAGAAATTGATGTGGAGAAGAAGAAGGTTAGCGTGCTTGTGGACATGTTTGGTCGCGAGACTCCAGTTGAACTTGACTTCCATCAAATTGAAAAATTATAAAATGAAACTTGAAATGAATTGTAAAAAGTGATAATATCTTTTAAGTCAGTACGTCTTCGTTATCGGAGACGTTTTTTGAAAGATTTTATCCTTAGAGATAAAATATGACGTGGGAGGGCAAATCACTGTCCAATTGACCACATCACGGACTTAAGGAGGTGTGTCTCGTGGCTAAAAAGGTAATTAAAATGGTAAAGCTTCAAATTCCTGCAGGTAAAGCTAACCCAGCTCCACCAGTTGGTCCAGCATTAGGACAAGCAGGTGTTAACATCATGGGCTTCTGTAAAGAGTTTAACGCTCGTACAGCAGATCAAGCTGGTCTTATCATCCCTGTTGAAATTACGGTATTTGAGGACCGTTCATTCACTTTCATTACTAAAACTCCTCCTGCTGCTGTTCTTCTTAAGAAAGTAGCTGGTATTGAGTCTGGTTCTGGTGAACCAAACCGTAATAAAGTGGCAACTGTTAAGCGTGATAAAGTACGCGAAATCGCTGAAACTAAAATGCCTGACCTAAACGCTGCTAGCGTAGAAGCTGCAATGCGTATGGTTGAAGGTACTGCACGCAGTATGGGCATCGTTATCGAAGACTAATTCGATTTGTTTTTTAAAAAAGGTTGCGGGTCTGGAATTCCAATTCGCAACCTTTATTATCGTAAATGATTATCGTTTTTAAATAAATGGGTGGCGCGCATCCTCAGGTTATACCTGAAAATAAGCGTAAACGTGGGAGGTTATTCCGCTAAAACCACATTCGAGGAGGAAATAAAAATGGCTAAAAGAGGTAAAAAGTACGTAGAAGCTGCAAAGCTTGTTGATCGTGCAGCTGCTTACTCTGCAACAGAAGCAGTAGAATTAGTAAAGAAAACAAACACAGCTAAATTTGATGCAACTGTAGAAGCTGCATTCCGTTTAGGTGTTGACCCTAAGAAAGCTGACCAACAAATCCGTGGTGCAGTTGTTCTTCCACACGGTACTGGTAAAGTACAACGTGTATTAGTGTTCGCTAAAGGTGAAAAAGCTAAAGAAGCTGAAGCTGCTGGAGCTGACTTCGTAGGCGATGCTGATTACATCGGTAAAATCCAACAAGGTTGGTTCGATTTCGATGTAGTAGTAGCAACTCCTGACATGATGGGTGAAGTTGGTAAACTTGGTCGCGTATTAGGACCTAAAGGTTTAATGCCAAACCCTAAAACTGGAACAGTTACTTTCGATGTAACTAAAGCTGTTAACGAAATCAAAGCTGGTAAAGTTGAATACCGCGTTGATAAAGCTGGTAACATCCACGTTCCAATCGGTAAAGTATCTTTCGAAGATGCTAAATTAGTAGAAAACTTCAGAACAATCGCTGACACTTTACAAAAAGTTAAGCCAGCTGCTGCAAAAGGTACTTACATGAAGAACGTAACAGTTGCTTCTACAATGGGACCTGGCGTACGTGTAGACGTTTCTACATTAGCGTAAATTTTGGAAGTTGACTTCATAAAGAAGTTTTAATATAATCATTTATGTTGTGAATTTAATTAGTGTACCGTAGACAGTAGGTGTCAATAGACTTAATTTCCTACCTAGGTGTTAATATACGAAGCGGAATTTTTTTCTGTGACTATATGCCTCCATGTCTACAAGTTGGGCATGGAGGTTTTTAGTGCACTTTCGGTACATCTTCTATATAATCTACAGGAGGTGTAATAACATGAGCAAAGTAATCGAAACTAAACAACAAGTTGTAACTGAAATCGCGGACAAACTTCGCGCTAGTAAATCTACAATCGTTGTTGACTACCGTGGTTTAACAGTTTCTGAAGCAACAGAATTACGTAAGCAATTACGTGAAGCTGGCGTTGAGTTCAAAGTTTACAAAAACTCTCTAACTCGTCGTGCTGCAGAATCTGCTGAAATGGCTGAGTTAAATGAATTCTTAACAGGACCAAACGCAATCGCGTTCAGTAACGAGGATGTAGTTGCTCCTGCGAAAGTATTAAACGACTTCGCTAAAGATCATGAAGCTTTAGAAATTAAAGCAGGCGTAATCGAAGGTAAACTTGTAACACTTGATGAGGTTAAAGCTATCGCTACTCTTCCATCACGTGAAGGCTTACTTTCTATGCTTCTTAGCGTTCTTCAAGCTCCAATCCGTAACCTTGCACTTGCTACTAAAGCAGTTGCAGACCAAAAGGAAGAGCAAGGCGCTTAATTTTTTAAAAGATAATTACGTATTATCGATAAAACAATACAAACCTATTTAAGGGAGGATATTTACAATGACTAAAGAACAAATCATTGAAGCAGTTAAATCTATGACTGTATTAGAACTTAACGACTTAGTAAAAGCTATCGAGGAAGAATTCGGCGTAACTGCTGCTGCTCCTGTAGCTGTTGCTGGTGGCGCTGGAGAAGCTGCTGCTGAGAAAACTGAATTTGATGTGGAACTAACTAGCGCTGGTGCACAAAAAATTAAAGTTATCAAAGTTGTTCGTGAAATCACTGGTCTTGGCTTAAAAGAAGCTAAAGAATTAGTTGACAACACTCCAAAAGTAATCAAAGAAGCTGCTGCTAAAGAAGAAGCTGAAGAAATCAAAGCTAAACTTGAAGAAGTTGGCGCTGCTGTAGAAGTTAAGTAATTAACTTTTGATGCTTTAAAAAAAGCTCGCTCTCATGCGAGCTTTTTTTTTAACTGTAAAGAAAAGAGGTGGCCATATGGCAGACCATTATTTTTCTAATGACCCTTCTAGTAAAAGTGATCGTAAGCGATGGGAATTTACGCTTCGTGGATCTCAATTTACTTTCTTATCTGACCGTGGGGTGTTCTCGAAAAACGAAGTGGACTTTGGTTCTCGTCTTTTAATTGAAGCGTTTCAAGTGCCAGATATTAAAGGTGACATATTAGACGTAGGTTGTGGATATGGACCAATTGGTTTATCGTTGGCGAAAGAGTTTCAAGACCGTAAAGTTCACATGGTGGATGTGAATGAAAGGGCACTTGAGCTTGCGAAAGAAAATGCCGCTAACAATAGAATTGGAAATGTGCACATTTTTCAAAGTAGCGTCTATGAAAATGTAGATGGTATGTATGCTGCTATTCTATCTAATCCTCCAATTCGTGCAGGTAAAGATATCGTGCATGAGATTTTAGAAAAAGCTATAGAACATTTAGTTCCAGGTGGGGAGTTGTGGATTGTTATTCAAAAGAAACAAGGTGCACCATCTGCGCTGAAGAAACTAGAAGAAGTATTTTCTGAAGTCGAAGTTGTAGAAAAGAAAAAAGGATATTATATCATAAAATCAAAAAAACGTTGACGGTTATTTTTGGCTATGTTAACATTATACAATGCCAATATATGATTTTCTGCGTTGAGAAAGATGTATATTTTTGTTTCTCTTGGAAAAGATAGTAAAATCAGCAGATTATGAAACAGAATGATGGTTTTCTTATAGAAGCCATTTTTCTTTTTTGAACAGGTAGAAAGACTCAACGTATTTATCTTTAAGAGAAAAAGACTACGCTAAATAGCAGTAGTTGTATTTATTTGTGATTTTGCACAAATTTTTTTGTGCATTTATAATACTCATGATTTGAGGGGTGAAGCAGTTGACAGGTCAACTAGTTCAATACGGACGCCACCGCCAACGAAGAAGTTATGCCCGTATTAGTGAAGTATTAGAGTTACCAAATCTTATCGAAATTCAAACCTCTTCTTATCAGTGGTTTCTTGATGAGGGTTTGCGAGAAATGTTCCAAGACATTTCTCCGATTGAAGACTTTACGGGAAATCTATCGCTTGAATTTATCGACTACAGCTTAGGTGAACCTAAATACTCTGTAGACGAATGCAAAGAGCGTGATGTGACGTATGCAGCACCACTTCGTGTAAAAGTGCGTCTAATCAACAAGGAAACTGGTGAAGTAAAAGAACAAGATGTGTTCATGGGAGATTTCCCACTCATGACAGAGACTGGAACATTCGTAATTAACGGTGCAGAACGTGTTATCGTTTCCCAGTTAGTTCGCTCTCCAAGCGTATACTATAGTGGCAAAGTGGATAAAAACGGAAAACGTGGTTTTACTGCTACTGTAATTCCAAACCGCGGAGCTTGGTTAGAGTATGAGACAGATGCTAAGGATGTTGTATATGTGCGTATTGACCGTACGCGTAAACTTCCTGTAACTGTTTTGTTACGCGCATTAGGGTTTGGCTCTGATCAAGAAATCACCGAGCTTTTAGGTGATAACGAATACTTAAGCAACACATTAGAAAAAGACAACACAGATAGCACAGAAAAAGCATTGCTTGAAATTTATGAGCGTCTACGTCCTGGTGAGCCACCAACAGTAGAAAATGCTAAGAGCTTACTTGTGTCTCGTTTCTTTGATCCAAAGCGCTACGATTTAGCAAATGTAGGTCGCTACAAGATCAACAAAAAGTTACACATTAAAAACAGATTGTTTAATCAACGTTTAGCTGAAACATTAGTGGATCCAGAAACTGGTGAAATTTTAGCGGCAGAAGGAACAATCTTAGATCGTCGTACACTTGATCGCATTTTACCTTACTTAGAGAAAAACATTGGATTCAAAACAGCGAAACCAATGGGTGGAGTGGTAGAAGGCGATGTTGAGCTGCAATCTATTAAGATTTATGCTCCTGAGTCAGAAGGCGAGCGCGTAATTAACGTAATTGGTAATGCAAATATTACTCGCGATGTAAAACACATCACACCAGGTGATATCCTTGCTTCTATCAGTTACTTCTTCAACCTACTATACAAAGTAGGGGATACAGATGATATCGACCACTTAGGAAACCGTCGTCTGCGTTCTGTTGGAGAACTATTACAAAATCAATTCCGTATCGGTCTTTCTCGTATGGAACGTGTTGTTCGTGAGAGAATGTCGATCCAAGATACAAATGCAATTACACCACAGGCATTAATTAATATTCGTCCTGTTATTGCATCTATTAAAGAGTTCTTCGGAAGTTCTCAGTTATCTCAGTTCATGGACCAAACAAACCCATTAGCAGAGTTAACTCACAAACGAAGACTATCTGCATTAGGACCTGGTGGTTTAACGCGTGAGCGCGCAGGCTTTGAAGTACGTGACGTTCACTACTCTCACTATGGTCGTATGTGTCCGATTGAAACACCAGAGGGACCAAACATCGGTTTGATTAACTCATTATCTTCATTCGCGAAAGTAAATGAGTTTGGTTTCATTGAAACACCATACCGTCGTGTTGACCCAGAAACTGGTCTTGTAACAGGGCATGTTGATTATTTAACAGCAGATGAAGAAGATAATTATGTTGTAGCCCAAGCGAATATGAAATTATCTGAAGAAGGAGAATTCCTTGATGAAGATATCGTAGCTCGTTTCCGTGGTGAAAACATTGTCACAAATAAAGAACGCATCGACTACATGGATGTATCACCAAAACAAGTAGTGTCGGCAGCGACAGCTTGTATTCCGTTCTTAGAAAACGATGACTCTAACCGCGCACTTATGGGAGCGAACATGCAACGTCAGGCGGTTCCGTTAATGAATCCGGAATCACCGATTGTAGGTACAGGTATGGAGTACGTATCAGCAAAAGACTCAGGTGCTGCAGTAATCTGTAAACACCCTGGTATTGTTGAGCGCGTAGAAGCACGTGAAGTTTGGGTACGTCGCTATGTAGAAGTTGACGGTCAAACAGTAAAAGGCGACTTAGATCGCTACAAAATGCAAAAATTCATTCGTTCTAACCAAGGAACTTGCTACAACCAACGTCCAATCGTAAGTGTTGGAAATGAAGTTGTAAAAGGTGAAATCCTTGCGGATGGTCCTTCTATGGAATTAGGTGAACTAGCACTTGGACGTAACGTGCTTGTTGGCTTCATGACTTGGGACGGTTATAACTACGAGGATGCGATCATTATGAGTGAGCGCCTTGTAAAAGATGATGTGTATACTTCTATTCATATTGAAGAATATGAGTCAGAAGCTCGTGATACGAAGCTTGGACCAGAAGAAATCACACGTGATATTCCAAACGTTGGGGAAGATGCATTACGTAACCTTGACGAGCGCGGTATCATTCGCGTTGGTGCGGAAGTAAAAGATGGAGATTTACTTGTTGGTAAAGTAACACCTAAAGGTGTAACAGAATTAACAGCTGAAGAACGTCTATTACATGCTATCTTTGGAGAAAAAGCGCGTGAAGTACGTGATACATCACTACGTGTACCACACGGTGGTGGCGGTATTATCTTAGACGTAAAAGTATTCAACCGTGAAGATGGCGACGAATTGCCACCAGGCGTGAATCAACTTGTGCGTGCATATATCGTTCAAAAACGTAAAATCTCTGAAGGTGACAAGATGGCCGGACGTCACGGTAACAAAGGTGTTATCTCTCGTATTTTACCAGAAGAAGATATGCCTTACTTACCAGACGGTACGCCAATCGATATCATGTTAAACCCATTAGGGGTACCATCTCGTATGAATATCGGTCAGGTATTAGAGCTTCATCTTGGTATGGCAGCAAGATACCTTGGCATTCACATTGCAACACCAGTATTCGATGGTGCTCGTGAGGAAGATGTTTGGGGCACAATTGAAGAAGCTGGTATGGCAAATGACGCGAAAACAATCCTGTATGACGGACGTACTGGTGAACCATTCGATAACCGTGTATCTGTTGGTGTCATGTATATGATCAAACTTGCGCACATGGTTGACGATAAACTTCATGCTCGTTCTACTGGACCATACTCACTTGTAACGCAGCAGCCTCTTGGAGGTAAAGCTCAGTTCGGTGGACAGCGTTTCGGTGAGATGGAGGTTTGGGCACTTGAAGCTTACGGTGCTGCTTATACTCTTCAAGAAATCTTAACAGTGAAGTCTGATGATGTTGTTGGACGTGTTAAGACGTATGAAGCAATTGTTAAAGGCGAAAATGTTCCAGAACCAGGCGTTCCTGAATCATTCAAAGTATTGATTAAAGAGCTGCAAAGTTTAGGTATGGACGTTAAAATGATGTCTAGCGACGATACAGAAATTGAAATGCGTGATACGGAAGATGACGATGATCATCAATCAGCAGACAAATTGAATGTCGAAGTTGAGACAACTAAGGAATAATTGGGATAACCTGTAGACTAAAAGGGAGGTAGGCCCCTTGATAGATGTAAATAACTTTGAATATATGAAGATTGGACTTGCTTCACCTGACAAGATTCGTTCTTGGTCATACGGTGAAGTTAAGAAACCAGAAACAATTAACTATCGTACGTTAAAGCCTGAAAAAGATGGCTTGTTCTGTGAGCGTATTTTCGGACCACAAAAGGACTGGGAATGTCATTGCGGAAAATACAAACGTGTACGTTATAAAGGTGTAGTTTGTGATCGATGTGGTGTTGAAGTAACGCGTGCGAAAGTACGTCGTGAACGTATGGGTCATATCGAATTAGCTGCTCCTGTATCTCATATTTGGTATTTCAAAGGTATCCCGAGCCGCATGGGACTTGTCTTAGACATGTCCCCTCGCGCGCTTGAAGAAGTAATTTATTTCGCTTCTTATGTTGTAACAGAAAGTGGAGATACACCACTTGATAAGAAGCAATTACTTTCTGAAAAAGAATACCGTGCATATCGTGATCGATATGGTAGCACATTCCAAGCTGCTATGGGTGCAGAAGCGATTAAAAAGCTATTACAAGACATCGATTTAGATAAAGAAGTAGACTTCTTAAAAGAAGAATTAAAAACAGCACAAGGACAACGCCGTACTCGTGCTATTAAACGTCTAGAAGTATTAGAAGCATTCCGTAACTCTGGAAATGAGCCATCTTGGATGATCTTAGATGTTCTACCAGTAATCCCACCAGAACTACGCCCAATGGTACAGTTAGATGGTGGACGTTTTGCTACTTCTGACTTAAACGACTTATACCGTCGTGTAATTAACCGTAACAACCGTTTAAAACGTCTATTGGACTTAGGTGCACCAAGCATTATCGTTCAAAACGAAAAACGTATGTTACAAGAAGCTGTAGACGCATTAATCGATAATGGTCGTCGTGGCCGTCCAGTTACTGGACCAGGTAACCGTCCATTAAAATCACTATCTCACATGCTTAAAGGTAAACAAGGACGTTTCCGTCAAAACTTATTAGGTAAACGTGTTGACTACTCTGGTCGTTCTGTAATCGTTGTAGGACCGAACTTAAAGATGTATCAATGTGGATTACCGAAAGAGATGGCGCTTGAATTGTTCAAACCTTTCGTAATGAAAGAGTTAGTTGAAAAAGGATTAGCACACAACATTAAGAGTGCGAAACGTAAAATCGAGCGTGTACAACCTGAAGTTTGGGACGTTTTAGAATCTGTGATTAAAGAACATCCAGTACTTCTAAACCGCGCACCAACACTTCACCGTCTTGGTATTCAGGCGTTTGAACCTACATTAGTAGAAGGTCGCGCAATCCGTCTTCACCCACTTGTATGTACTGCATACAACGCGGACTTTGACGGTGACCAAATGGCCGTTCACGTACCTTTATCATCAGAAGCACAAGCAGAAGCTCGTCTTCTTATGTTAGCGGCACAAAACATCTTGAACCCGAAAGACGGTAAACCAGTTGTTACTCCATCTCAGGATATGGTATTAGGTAACTACTACTTAACACTTGAGCGTGAAGGTGCAATCGGTGAAGGTATGGTCTTCAAAGATGCGAACGAAGCATTACTTGCATACCAAAATGGATATGTACATCTTCATACACGTGTTGCAGTAGCTGCAAGCGCAGTAAACAACGCAACATTTACTGAAGAGCAGAAGAGTATGCTTCTATTAACAACAGTTGGTAAATTAATATTTAACGAAATCTTACCAGAGTCGTTCCCTTATATTAATGAACCAACAAATTCAAACCTTGAAAAAGAAACACCAGCGAAATATTTCGTTGAAAAAGGTGCGAACATTAAAGAGATTATTGCTAGTCGCGAAGAAGTGGCGCCATTCAGCAAGAAAATCCTTGGTAACATCATTGCGGAAGTGTTTAAACGTTTCAAAATTACAGAAACGTCTCGCATGCTTGACCGTATGAAAAACTTAGGATTCAAGTACTCTACAAAAGCTGGTATTACAGTTGGGGTATCTGACATTCTTGTATTAGGTGAAAAAGATGAAATTCTCCACGAAGCACAAGCAAAAGTAGATAATGTAATTAAACAATTCCGTCGCGGTTTAATCACGGAAGAAGAACGTTACGATCGCGTTATCTCTATTTGGAGTAATGCAAAAGATGTTATCCAAGGAAAACTGATGAAGTCCTTGAATAAACGCAACCCAATCTTCATGATGAGTGATTCCGGTGCCCGTGGTAACGCATCGAACTTTACTCAGCTTGCTGGTATGCGTGGTCTGATGGCCAATCCATCTGGTCGTATCATCGAACTTCCAATCAAATCAAGTTTCCGTGAAGGTTTAACAGTACTTGAGTACTTCATCTCTACGCATGGTGCGCGTAAAGGTCTTGCCGATACAGCACTGAAAACTGCCGATTCTGGTTACTTAACACGTCGTCTTGTTGACGTTGCACAAGATGTAATCGTTCGTGAAGATGATTGTGGAACAGATCGCGGTTTATTAATTGGTGCGATTAAAGAGGGTAATGAAGTTATTGAGTCATTATATGATCGTCTTGTTGGACGTTTTGCAAGAAAAACTGTAAAACATCCTGAAACAGGTGAAGTATTAGTTGCTGAAAATCAATTAATTACTGAAGATATCGCTCATATCGTTGAAAATTCGGGTGTTGAAACTGTAAACATTCGTTCAGCGTTTACGTGTAACACTCGCCATGGTGTATGTAAGAAGTGTTACGGTCGTAACTTAGCAACTGGAACAGACGTAGAAGTAGGGGAAGCGGTAGGTATTATCGCAGCTCAATCTATCGGTGAGCCAGGTACACAGTTAACGATGCGTACGTTCCATACAGGTGGGGTTGCCGGAGATGATATCACTCAAGGTTTACCTCGTATCCAAGAGATCTTCGAAGCTCGTAATCCGAAAGGTCAGGCTGTTATCAGTGAAATCGACGGTGTTATCGCAGCGATCAACGATGTTAAAGATCGCCAAGAAGTAGTTGTACAGGGTGAAGTTGAAGCTCGTACGTATGCTATTCCTTACGGTGCTCGTCTGAAAGTAATTCCAGGACAGAAAATTAGCCACGGTAAAGAGTTAACAGAAGGTTCTATCGATCCGAAAGAATTACTAAAAGTAACGGACATTACGGCAGTTCAAGAATACTTATTACGTGAAGTTCAAAAAGTATACCGTATGCAAGGGGTAGAAATTGGTGACAAACACGTAGAAGTAATGGTACGCCAAATGTTACGTAAAGTACGTGTGAGTGATGCAGGTGAAACAGATGTATTACCAGGAACATTACTAGATATCCATCAGTTTACTGATGCGAATGCGAAGGTGTTACTGCAAGGTAAACAACCAGCAACAGCTAGACCAGTTCTACTTGGTATTACAAAAGCTTCACTTGAAACAGATTCATTCTTATCTGCAGCATCGTTCCAAGAAACAACTCGTGTCTTAACTGATGCAGCGATTAAGGGTAAACGCGATGAGCTTCTAGGATTGAAAGAAAATGTTATTATCGGTAAACTTGTTCCTGCTGGAACAGGTATGAATCGTTATCGCAAAGTGGATCTTGTTAAAACAACACAAGATGACATGAATGTAGAAAACGATGAAGTTTATGTGGAACAGTAAAATTTTCCGTCGTAAATTTTGTATAAAAACAGTTAATCCTAGTTGACATTGTATGAGTCAAAATGTTACTATAAGCAAGGTTGCTCCTGAACGATGCTTTGGAGGATATTTATATGTCTTATCAAAAAGTGTCAAATGCTGAAAATGTAGTCGTTGGTCATAAACGTACATTGGAAGCAATCAAAAATGGTATAGTTAAAGAAGTTGTCATTGCAGAAGATGCTGATATGCGGTTAACCCATGTTATCATTCGCACTGCATTGCAACATAACATACCCATAACCAAAGTTGAATCAGTTCGTAAACTTGGAAAAGTTGCGGGGATTCAAGTGGGAGCTTCAGCAATAGGAATAATAAGTTAAAACTGTTTTTGTGAGGAGAGAGCATTTGCTCTCCCTTGCAAAAACTTTGTTTTCAACTAATAATGAACCACCTGGATATGTGGTCATACAAACATGCGAAGGGAGGATAATCAAATGCCTACTATTAACCAATTAGTGAGAAATGGTCGTACTGATAAAGTATGGAAATCTAAATCACCTGCGTTAAACAAAGGTTTTAACTCTTTAAAGAAAAAATCAACTGATATCTCTGCACCTCAAAAACGTGGTGTATGTACTCGTGTTGGTACAATGACTCCAAAGAAACCTAACTCAGCGTTACGTAAATATGCTCGTGTTCGTTTAACAAATGGTATTGAGGTAACAGCATACATCCCAGGTATTGGTCACAACTTACAAGAGCACAGCGTAGTATTAATTCGCGGTGGTCGTGTAAAAGACTTACCAGGGGTACGTTACCACATCGTTCGTGGTGCGCTTGATACAGCTGGTGTTGACAAGCGTATGCAAGGCCGTTCTAAATACGGTACTAAAAAGCCTAAAGCGGCTAAGAAATAATAACTTTTTAATGAAAGGAGGAACTCAATATGCCTCGTAAAGGACCTGTTGCAAAACGTGACGTGTTACCAGATCCAATGTACAATTCGAAGCTAGTAACACGCCTTATCAACAAAATGATGGTTGACGGTAAAAAAGGTAAATCTCAAACAATTCTTTATAATGCGTTCGATATCGTAAGCGAACGTACTGGTAAAGAGCCAATGGAAGTATTCGAGCAAGCTCTTAAGAACATTATGCCTGTTCTTGAAGTACGCGCTCGTCGTGTTGGTGGTGCTAACTACCAAGTTCCAGTTGAGGTTCGTCCAGAACGCCGTACAACTTTAGGTCTTCGTTGGTTAGTAAACTACGCTCGTCTTCGTGGTGAAAAAACTATGGAAGAGCGTCTTGCTAACGAAATCTTAGATGCAGCTAACAACGCTGGTGCATCTGTTAAGAAACGTGAAGACACTCATAAAATGGCAGAAGCTAACAAAGCATTTGCTCATTACCGTTGGTAGGATTCAACGTAAAATAAATGTAAGCATAAACCGCTTTATTTGTCGCTTATGGAAGTGTGGAGAGGGAGAATGCCTCTCCCTTTCGTTGGGCGCTCGTTTTACATAATGAGGGTACTGGACATACTGACATGTGTAACAATATAAAGTGGCTTTTTTGCTACTTAAAATAAAAAATCCAATCCATATATGGAAGGAGCAAGACACCAAATGGCAAGAGAGTTCTCTTTAGAAAACACTCGTAATATTGGTATCATGGCTCACATCGATGCTGGTAAAACAACAGCTACTGAGCGTATTCTGTACTACACAGGACGTATTCACAAAATCGGTGAAACTCACGAAGGTGCATCTCAGATGGACTGGATGGAGCAAGAGCAAGAGCGTGGTATCACAATTACTTCTGCTGCAACTACAGCACAATGGAAAGGTCACCGTGTAAACATCATTGACACTCCAGGTCACGTAGATTTCACAGTAGAAGTAGAACGTTCTTTACGCGTACTTGATGGCGCAGTAGCAGTACTTGATGCACAATCTGGTGTAGAACCACAAACAGAAACTGTTTGGCGTCAGGCTACTACTTACGGCGTACCTCGTATCGTATTCGTTAACAAAATGGATAAAATCGGTGCAGATTTCTTATACTCTGTAGGAACAATCCACGATCGTTTACAAGCAAACGCACACCCAATTCAGTTACCAATCGGTGCTGAAGATGAGTTCAATGGTATCATTGATCTTGTTGAAGAATGTGCTTACATGTACGGTAACGATTTAGGAACAGACATTCAACGTGTTGAAATTCCTGAAGAGCATAAAGAACTAGCTGAAGAATACCGTGGAAAACTTATTGAAGCGGTAGCTGAGCTTGATGAAGAAATGATGATGAAGTACCTAGAAGGTGAAGAAATCACTGTAGAAGAGCTTAAAGCTGGTATCCGTAAGGCTACAACTTCTGTAGAATTCTTCCCAGTAATCTGTGGTTCTGCATTCAAAAACAAAGGTGTTCAAATTCTGTTAGACGCAGTTATCGACTACCTACCATCTCCATTAGATGTACCTGCAATCAAAGGTACTCTTCCGGATACAGATGAAGAAGTAGAACGTAAGTCTAGCGATGAAGAGCCTTTCTCAGCTCTAGCATTCAAAATCATGACTGACCCTTATGTTGGTAAGTTAACATTCTTCCGTGTGTACTCTGGTGTGTTAAACTCTGGATCATACGTGAAAAACTCAACTAAAGGTAAGCGTGAGCGTGTAGGTCGTATCCTACAAATGCACGCTAACAGCCGTGAAGAGATCTCAACAGTTTACGCTGGTGATATCGCTGCTGCTGTAGGTTTAAAAGATACTACTACTGGTGATACTCTTTGTGACGAGAAGAGCCTTGTTATCCTTGAGTCTATGGAATTCCCAGAGCCAGTTATCTCTGTAGCTATCGAACCAAAATCAAAAGCTGACCAAGATAAAATGGGTACAGCATTATCTAAGCTTTCTGAAGAAGATCCAACATTCCGTGCTCACACTGACCAAGAAACTGGCCAAACAATCATCGCTGGTATGGGTGAACTTCACCTTGATATCATCGTTGACCGTATGCGCCGTGAGTTCAAAGTTGAAGCAAACGTTGGTGCTCCTCAGGTAGCATACCGTGAGACTTTCCGCTCTGCTGCGAAAGTTGAAGGTAAGTTCGCTCGTCAATCTGGTGGACGTGGACAATTCGGTCACGTTTGGATTGAGTTTGAACCTAATGAAGAAGGTAAAGGATTCGAATTCGAAAACAAGATCGTCGGTGGTGTTGTTCCACGTGAATACATCCCAGCTGTAGGCGCAGGTCTTGAAGATGCACTTAAAAATGGTGTACTTGCTGGATATCCAGTAGTAGACATTAAAGCTGCATTAGTTGACGGATCTTACCATGATGTCGATTCATCTGAGATGGCGTTCAAAATCGCTGCATCTATGGCACTTAAAGCTGCGGTTTCTAAATGTAACCCAGTAATTCTTGAGCCAATGATGAAAGTTGAAGTTGTAATTCCTGAAGAGTACATGGGTGACATTATGGGTGACGTAACATCTCGTCGTGGACGTGTAGAAGGTATGGAAGCTCGCGGTAACGCTCAAGTTGTTCGCGCTATGGTTCCACTTTCTGAAATGTTCGGTTATGCAACGTCATTACGTTCTAACACTCAAGGACGCGGAACATTCTCTATGGTGTTTGATCACTATGAAGAAGTACCAAAGTCTGTTTCTGAAGAAATTATCAAAAAAAATAAAGGTGAATAATTGATTTTTATCGATTCTTCACGTATAACTACTTATGTAAGCTTAGAAAGTGGGACGCAAGTTTCGCTTTCTAGCCTAAATATAAAATAACCTATATAAACTAAGGAGGAATTTAGAATGGCTAAAGCTAAATTCGAACGTTCTAAACCCCATGTTAACATCGGTACAATCGGCCACGTTGACCATGGTAAAACTACATTAACTGCTGCGATCACTACAGTACTTGCAAAAGCTGGTGGTGCTGAAGCACGCGGATACGATCAAATCGATGCTGCTCCAGAAGAAAGAGAGCGCGGTATCACAATCTCAACTGCACACGTTGAGTACGAAACTGAAACTCGTCACTATGCACACGTTGACTGCCCAGGTCACGCTGACTATGTTAAAAACATGATCACTGGTGCTGCTCAAATGGACGGCGGTATCTTAGTAGTATCTGCTGCTGATGGCCCAATGCCTCAAACTCGTGAGCACATCCTTCTTTCTCGTCAAGTAGGTGTACCTTACATCGTTGTATTCTTAAACAAATGCGACATGGTAGACGACGAAGAATTATTAGAATTAGTAGAAATGGAAGTTCGCGACCTATTATCTGAATACGGATTCCCAGGCGATGACATTCCTGTAATCAAAGGTTCTGCTCTTAAAGCTCTTCAAGGAGAAGCTGATTGGGAAGCAAAAATCATTGAATTAATGGCTGAAGTTGATGCTTACATCCCAACTCCAGAACGTGAAACTGACAAACCATTCTTAATGCCTGTAGAGGATGTATTCTCTATCACAGGTCGTGGTACAGTTGCTACTGGTCGTGTTGAGCGCGGTATCGTTAAAGTTGGTGACGTTGTAGAAATCATCGGTCTTGCTGAAGAAAATGCTTCTACAACTGTAACTGGTGTAGAAATGTTCCGTAAACTTCTTGACCAAGCTCAAGCTGGTGACAACATCGGTGCTTTACTTCGTGGGGTTGCTCGTGAAGACATCCAACGTGGACAAGTACTTGCAAAAAGCGGTTCTGTAAAAGCTCACGCTAAATTCAAAGCTGAAGTTTTCGTATTATCTAAAGAAGAAGGTGGACGTCACACTCCATTCTTCGCTAACTACCGTCCACAGTTCTACTTCCGTACAACTGACGTAACTGGTATCATCCAATTACCAGAAGGTACTGAAATGGTAATGCCTGGTGACAACGTAGAAATGACTATCGAACTTATCGCTCCAATCGCTATCGAAGAGGGAACTAAATTCTCTATTCGTGAAGGTGGACGTACAGTAGGTTACGGCGTAGTTGCTACTATCGTTGAGTAATCTTAACTGATATAAAAAACCCCGAGGGATTTTCCCTTGGGGTTTTTGTTTGCATTTATATAATGAACAAAATGATTGTTTCATGTTTTGACGAGTTTCTTCTATAATAATGTGAAATCATTAAAACCGAAATCCAGAAACTGTAAAATGAATTCTGCTAGATGAAAACTTGAAATTCTTTAAAGTGCCATGTATAATAGCAAAAGTAGAGAAAAGCAGATGCAAACAAAAAGATGCTTGCATCTAGACGAATAACATTGTATAATAGACAATGTTGGTCTTTGACTGCGATGAAGTGGAAGGTTGCTGACACACCCGGCCGCTTTGCCATGGCATGGTGTGAGGAAATTTCCATGGAGAAGGTCTATTTTAGAAATAGGCGAACGAAGGAGGGAAAATAATGGCAAAAGAAAAAATTCGTATCCGTTTAAAAGCTTACGATCACCGTATTCTTGATCAGTCAGCTGAGAAAATTGTAGAAACAGCTAAGCGTTCTGGGGCAACAGTTTCTGGTCCGATCCCATTACCAACTGAAAAAACTGTTTACACAATTCTTCGTGCTGTTCATAAGTACAAAGATTCTCGTGAGCAATTCGAAATGCGCACGCACAAACGTCTAATCGACATCGTGAGTCCTACTCCACAAACAGTAGATTCATTAATGCGTTTAGACTTACCATCTGGTGTAGATATCGAAATCAAACTATAATTTATATAACTTAAAAATGTAGGAGGTGTAACTCATGACCAAAGGAATCTTAGGAAGAAAGATCGGTATGACTCAAGTATTTGCTGAGAACGGTGAGTTAATCCCAGTAACAGTTATCGCTGCTAATCCAAACGTTGTTCTTCAAAAGAAAACAACTGAAACTGATGGCTACAACGCAATTCAGTTAGGATTTGAAGATAAGCGTGAAAAGTTAACTAACAAACCTGAACAAGGCCACACTGCTAAAGCATCTACAACTCCTAAGCGCTTCATTCGCGAAATCCGCGATGCAGACGTGGACGGATTAGAGGTTGGTCAAGAGGTAAAAGTTGACGTATTCGCTACAGGTGAAATCGTTGATGTAACAGGAATTTCTAAAGGTAAAGGTTTCCAAGGTGTTATCAAACGCCACGGACAATCTCGCGGACCTATGTCTCATGGTTCTCGCTATCACCGTCGTCCAGGTTCAATGGGCCCAGTTGCTCCGAACCGTGTATTCAAAGGCAAAAAACTTGCTGGACGTATGGGTGGAGACCAAGTTACTATCCAAAACTTAGAAATCATTCAAGTTGACACTGAGCGCAACTTATTACTAGTAAAAGGTAACGTTCCAGGTGCTAAGAAATCTCTTGTAGTTGTTCAAGGCGCTGTGAAGGTTAGCAAATAATTCACAATAGGAAGGAGGAATTCCAATGCCAAAAGTTACTGTATATAACCAAACTGGTTCACAGGTTGGTGAAATCGAATTAGCTGAAGCTATTTTCGGTATCGAACCAAATGAAGCTGTACTTTTCGAAGCTGTAATGATGCAACGTGCATCTTTACGTCAAGGTACACACAAAGTAAAAACTCGCTCTGAAGTTCGCGGTGGTGGTCGTAAACCATGGCGTCAAAAAGGAACTGGACGTGCTCGTCAAGGGTCTATCCGCTCTCCTCAATGGCGTGGTGGTGGTACGGTATTCGGACCTACACCAAGAAGCTATGCGTACAAACTTCCTAAGAAAGTTCGTCGTTTAGCAATCAAATCTGCATTAGCTACTAAAGTAGTTGAGAACAACATTGTAGTTCTTGAAGACCTAGTGTTAAATGCACCAAAAACAAAAGATATGCTAGCAGTACTTAAAGGATTAACTGTTGAGAAGAAAGCTCTTATCGTAACTGCTGATGCAAACGAATCTGTAGAGTTATCTGCTCGCAATATCCCTGGAGTAACAGTAATCACTGCTGATGGCGTAAACGTTTTAGACGTGCTTCATCATGATAAGCTAATCATGACAAAAGCGGCAGTGGAAAAAGTAGAGGAGGTGCTTGCATAATGAGAGATCCTCGTGATATCATTAAGCGCCCAGTTATCACTGAACGTTCTATGGAAATGATGGCTGAAAAAAAATACACGTTCGATGTGGACGTTAAATCTAATAAAACAGAAGTTAAAGATGCTCTAGAAGCGATCTTTGGTGTTAAAGTAGAAAAAGTGAACATCATGAACTACAAGCCGAAAGCAAAACGCGTTGGTCGTCACGCTGGTTTTACTAGCCGTCGTCGTAAAGCAATCGTTAAGCTAACTGCTGACAGCAAAGAAATCGAAATCTTCCAAGGCGTTTAATTCTTACTAAAGAAGGAGGGAAATTGAGATGGGAATTAAAAAGTATAATCCAACTACTAACGGTCGTCGTAACATGACTACGAATGATTTCGCTGAAATCACGACTGACAGACCCGAAAAGTCTTTACTTGCTCCTTTAAGCAAAAAGGCTGGTCGTAATAACCAAGGTAAAATCACTGTACGTCATCAAGGTGGCGGACATAAGCGTCAATACCGTATCATCGACTTCAAACGTAACAAAGATGGAATTCCAGGACGCGTTGCTACGATCGAATACGATCCAAACCGCTCTGCGAATATCGCATTAATTAACTACGTTGACGGTGAAAAACGTTACATTCTTGCTCCTAAGAACTTAGAAGTAGGTATGGAAATTATGTCTGGCGCTGAAGCTGACATTAAAATTGGTAACGCATTACCATTAATCAACATTCCAGTAGGTACTGTTGTTCATAACATCGAGCTTAAACCAGGTCGTGGTGGACAATTAGTTCGTTCTGCTGGTACATCTGCACAAGTACTTGGTAAAGAAGGTAAATACGTTCTTGTACGTTTAACTTCTGGTGAAGTGCGTCTTGTATTATCTGCTTGCCGTGCAACTGTAGGTCAAGTTGGTAACGAGTCACACGAACTTATCAAGATCGGTAAAGCTGGTCGCTCTCGCTGGTTAGGTAAGCGCCCAACTGTTCGTGGTTCTGTAATGAACCCAGTTGATCACCCACACGGTGGTGGTGAAGGACGTTCACCAATTGGACGTAAGTCTCCAATGTCTCCATGGGGTAAACCAACTCTTGGATTCAAAACTCGTAAGAAAAACAAAGCGTCTGACAAATTCATCGTTCGTCGTCGTAAAAAATAATGGGATTGTAGTACGGTTCACTTTGAGAACCGTACGGCAATCACGAAGGGAGGCACCAAAATGGCTCGTAGCTTGAAAAAAGGACCATTTGTCGATGATCATTTAATGAGTAAAATTGCAAAGCTAAATGAAACTGAGCAAAAGCAAGTTGTTAAAACTTGGTCTCGTCGTTCAACGATCTTCCCTCAGTTCATCGGTCACACAATCGCTGTATATGACGGTCGTAAACATGTACCTGTATATGTTACTGAAGACATGGTAGGCCACAAGTTAGGTGAATTCGCACCAACTCGTACGTATAAAGGTCATGATGCTGACGATAAGAAAACTAGAAGATAATGAGAGGAGGCACTTCAATGCAAGCTAAAGCAGTAGCGAGAACAGTTCGTATTGCTCCTCGTAAAGTTCGTTTAGTTGTAGACTTAATCCGAGGTAAGCAAGTGGGTGAAGCGATTGCTATCCTTAACCACACACCAAAAACTGCTTCTCCAGTTGTAGAAAAAGTTTTAAAATCTGCAATCGCAAATGCAGAGCACAATTATGAAATGGACATTAACAACCTAGTTGTTGAGAAAGTTTTCGTTGACGAAGGTCCAACGTTAAAACGTTTCCGTCCACGTGCAATGGGTCGTGCAAGCCAAATTAACAAACGCACAAGCCACATCACAGTTGTGGTATCAGAAAAGAAGGAGGGATAATCGATGGGTCAAAAGGTTAATCCAATTGGTCTTCGTGTCGGCGTTATCCGTGACTGGGAATCTCGTTGGTTCGCTGAGAAAGATTACGCTACATTATTACATGAAGACATCAAAATCCGTGAGTACATTAATGTACGCTTAAAAGATTCTGCTGTTGCTAAAGTAGAAATCGAACGTGCAGCAAATCGTGTAAATGTTACAATTCACACTGCAAAACCTGGTATGGTAATTGGTAAAGGTGGTACTGAAGTTGAAGCACTTCGTAAAGCTCTTAACCAATTAACAGGCAAGCGTGTACACATCAACATTTTAGAAGTTAAGAGAGCTGATCTTAACGCTAAATTAGTAGGCGAAAACATCGCTCGTCAATTAGAAAACCGTGTATCATTCCGTCGTGCACAAAAGCAAGTTATTCAACGTGCTATGCGTGCAGGTGCTAAAGGTATTAAAACACAGGTTTCTGGTCGTCTTGGCGGAGCTGATATCGCTCGTGCAGAATCTTACAGTGAAGGAACTGTTCCACTTCATACACTTCGCGCTGATATTGACTATGCAGCAGTTGAAGCTGATACAACATATGGTAAATTAGGCGTAAAAGTATGGATCTACCGTGGAGAAGTCCTTCCTACAAAAAAGAAAGCTTCTGAGGAAGGAGGAAAATAATATGTTAATGCCAAAACGCGTAAAATATCGTAGAGAGCATCGTGGTAAAATGCGTGGTCGTGCTAAAGGTGGAACTGAAGTAGCTTTCGGTGAATTCGGTTTACAAGCACAAGCTGCTTCATGGATTACAAACCGTCAAATCGAAGCTGCTCGTCGTGCAATGACTCGTTACATGAAACGTGGCGGTAAAGTATGGATTAAAATTTTCCCTTCTAAACCTTACACTGCAAAACCTCTAGAAGTACGTATGGGTTCCGGTAAAGGGGCACCAGAAGGCTGGGTAGCAGTAGTAAAACCTGGGAAAATTATGTTCGAAATCGCGGGTGTATCTGAAGAGGTAGCACGCGAAGCATTACGTCTTGCAGCTCACAAGTTACCTGTGAAATGTAAATTCGTAAAACGTGAAGAAAATGGTGGTGAATCTAATGAAAACTAATGATATTCGTGAATTAACCACTGCCGAAATCGAAACAAAAGTTAAAGCTTTAAAGGAAGAGTTGTTTAATCTTCGCTTCCAACTTGCTACAGGACAATTAGAGAATCCAACTCGCATTCGTGAAGTGCGTAAGGCAATTGCTCGTATGAAAACTGTAGTTCGTGAAAGAGAGATCGGAATTAATCGATAAATTGAGGGGAGGTTTGCATAGTGAGCGAACGTAACCAACGCAAAGTTTATACTGGTCGTGTAGTGTCTGACAAAATGGACAAAACGATTACAGTTTTAGTTGAAACTTACAAAACTCATTCCTTGTACGGAAAACGTGTTAAGTATTCTAAGAAGTACAAAGCCCATGATGAGCAAAACCAAGCGAAACTTGGCGATATCGTAAAAATCATGGAAACTCGCCCGCTTTCTGCTACTAAGCGTTTCCGTTTAGTTGAAATCGTTGAAGAAGCGGTTATTATCTAAATAGACGAATCGGAATTTTTAGTCCGAAGGGAGGTTTCATAACATGATCCAACAAGAATCTCGTTTGAAAGTTGCTGACAACTCTGGTGCACGTGAACTTTTAACAATTAAAGTATTAGGCGGCTCTGGTCGTAAATATGCTAACATTGGTGACATTATCGTTGCTACGGTAAAACAAGCAACACCAGGTGGCGTTGTTAAAAAAGGTGACGTTGTTAAAGCAGTAGTAGTACGTACGAAGAGCGGTGCTCGTCGTCCGGATGGTTCTTACATCAAATTTGATGAAAACGCAGCGGTTATCATTAAAGACGATAAGAGCCCACGTGGTACTCGTATCTTCGGACCAGTAGCTCGTGAATTACGTGATAGCAACTTCATGAAGATCGTTTCTTTAGCTCCAGAAGTTCTATAATTTAAGGTATTGCCTTGCTAAGGAGGTGCAGAATTAAGATGCATGTAAAAAAAGGTGATAAAGTACAGGTAATCACTGGTAAAGACAAAGGAAAACAAGGCGTTATCCTTGTGGCTTTCCCAAAGCAAAACCGTGTTATCGTTGAGGGTGTTAACATCGTTAAGAAGCACTCTAAGCCATCTCAATTAAATCCACAAGGTGGAATTATTACTAAAGAGGCACCTATTCACGTTTCTAACGTTATGATTTTAGATCCGAAAACAGGTGAACCTACTCGCGTAGGCTTCAAGGTAGAAGATGGTAAAAAAGTTCGTATTGCAAAAAAATCTGGTGAATTATTAGATAAATAATTTTCTTAAGAAAGGAGGTCACTTCATTGAATCGCCTTAAAGAGAAGTTCCAAAAGGAAATTACTCCTGCTCTAATGAGCAAGTTTAACTATAAATCTGTAATGCAGGTACCAAAAATCGAAAAGATCGTAATCAACACTGGTGTTGGTGACGCGGTATCTAACTCAAAAGCTTTAGACAACGCAGTAGAAGAATTAACACAAATCGCAGGTCAAAAACCTGTTGTAACTCGTGCTAAAAAATCAATCGCTGGTTTCCGTCTTCGTGAAGGTATGCCAATCGGTGCGAAAGTAACTTTACGCGGCGAGCAAATGTATGAGTTCTTCGATAAATTAGTATCAGTTTCTTTACCACGTGTACGTGATTTCCGTGGTGTTTCTAAGAAATCATTCGATGGTCGTGGAAACTATACATTAGGTGTTAAAGAGCAACTTATTTTCCCTGAGATTGATTATGATAAAGTAAGCAAAGTCCGCGGTATGGACATCGTAATCGTTACTACAGCGAACACTGATGAAGAAGCTCGTGAACTTTTAACACAATTCGGTATGCCATTCCAAAAATAATGGAAGCCAACGCTAAGTAGAGGAGGCGAAAACGTGGCTAAAAAATCTATGATTGCGAAACAAAAGCGTACTCCTAAGTTTAAAGTACAAGAGTATACACGTTGCGAACGCTGCGGTCGTCCGCATTCTGTATACCGCAAATTTAAACTTTGCCGTATTTGTTTCCGTGAACTTGCATATAAAGGTCAAATTCCTGGTGTTAAAAAAGCTAGTTGGTAAAACCCACAAATGGGAAGGAGGTAAAACACATGGTGATGACAGATCCAATTGCAGACATGCTTACTCGCATCCGTAATGCGAACATGGTACGTCATGAGAAATTAGAGGTTCCTGCTTCTAAAATCAAAAAAGAGATCGCTGAACTTTTAAAACGTGAAGGTTTCATTCGTGATGTAGAATACATCGAGGATAACAAACAAGGTATCCTTCGTATTTTCCTGAAATATGGTGCAAACAACGAACGTGTAATCACTGGATTAAAACGTATCAGTAAACCTGGCTTACGCGTTTACGCTAAAGCTGACGAAGTACCACGTGTACTTAACGGATTAGGTATCGCTCTTGTTTCTACATCTAAGGGAGTAATGACAGACAAAGACGCTCGTCAATTACAAACTGGTGGAGAAGTAGTAGCATACGTTTGGTAATATATATTTAAAACGAACGGAGGTGTGACCACATGTCTCGTATTGGTAAAAAGATTCTTGAAATCCCTGCAGGTGTTACTATTACAGTTGCAGAAGACAATACTGTAACAGTAAAAGGCCCTAAAGGTGAATTAACTCGTACTTTCAATGCTGATATGCTTATCAAAATTGAAGAGAATACATTAACAGTTGAGCGTCCATCTGAACAGAAGGAACACCGTGCATTACACGGTACAACTCGTGCTTTAATCGGAAACATGGTTGAAGGTGTAACTGAAGGTTTCGCACGCGGACTTGAATTAGTCGGTGTTGGTTACCGTGCTCAAAAACAAGGTGATAAACTTGTATTAAGCGTAGGTTATTCTCATCCAGTAGAAATGACTCCGGAAGCAGGTCTTGAAGTTGAAGTACCTGCACCAACTAAGATCGTAATCAAAGGTATCGACAAGCAACGTGTTGGCGAATTCGCTGCTAACATCCGCGCTGTACGTGCTCCTGAGCCTTACAAAGGTAAAGGTATTCGTTACGAAGGCGAAGTTGTTCGTCGTAAAGAAGGTAAAACTGCTAAGTAAACCCGTTAGGTGAGAGAAAGGAGTGACAAGAATGATCACTAAAGCTGATAAAAATGCGACTCGTAAGAAAAGACATGCGCGTGTACGTGCTAAACTTACTGGTACTGCAGAACGTCCACGTTTAAACGTGTTCCGTTCTAACCAACATATTTACGCTCAAGTTATTGATGATGTAAATGGTGTAACGTTAGTAAGTGCATCTACTCTTGATAAAGACCTTGCTCTTAACGGTACTAGCAATATTGAAGCTGCTACGAAAGTTGGAGAATCAGTTGCTAAGCGTGCTGTAGAGAAAGGCGTTAAAGAAGTAGTATTTGATCGCGGTGGTTACTTATACCATGGCCGTGTTAAAGCTCTAGCTGAAGCTGCTCGTGAGGCTGGATTACAATTTTAATGGTCAAAGGAGGGAAAATTGATGCATCGCATTGACCCAAGTAAATTAGAACTTGAAGAACGTGTAGTTACGATAAATCGTGTCGCGAAAGTTGTTAAGGGTGGTCGTCGTTTCCGCTTTGCTGCACTAGTTGTAGTTGGCGATAAAAACGGTCATGTTGGATTCGGTACTGGTAAAGCACAAGAGGTACCAGACGCAATCCGCAAAGCTATCGAAGACGCTAAGAAAAACTTAATCGCTGTACCATTAGTTGGTACAACAATTCCACACACAATCAACGGTCATTTTGGAGCTGGTGAAGTATTCTTAAAGCCTGCTGCTGAGGGTACTGGTGTTATTGCTGGTGGACCTGTTCGTGCGGTCCTTGAATTAGCAGGTGTACAAGATATTCTTTCGAAATCTCTTGGTTCTAACACACCAATCAACATGATTCGCGCTACTGTGAACGGATTAAGCGAACTTAAGCGCGCTGAAGATGTTGCAAAATTACGCGGTAAATCTGTAGAAGAGCTACTAGGTTAAGGAGGGAAAACAAATGGCGAAAAAGTTAGAAATTACCCTCACTCGTAGTGTAATTGGTCGTCCACAAGATCAACGTGCGACGGTAGAAGCTTTAGGTCTTAAAAAGTTGAATTCAACTGTAGTTAAGGAAGAAACTCCTGCTATTCTTGGTATGATCAACAAAGTTTCTCACCTTGTAACTGTAAAAGAAGCTTAAGGATAACTCATTAATATAAGGAGGTGCCTGGGAATGAAACTTCATGAATTAAAACCTGCAGAAGGTTCTCGTAAAGTACGTAACCGTGTCGGTCGTGGTATCGGTTCTGGTAACGGTAAAACTGCTGGTAAAGGTCATAAAGGACAAAACGCACGTTCTGGCGGCGGTGTTCGTCTTGGCTTCGAAGGTGGTCAAACTCCATTATTCCGTCGTTTACCAAAACGCGGCTTCACAAACATTAACCGTAAAGAGTTTGCTATTGTAAACTTATCAACGTTAAATCGTTTTGAAGATGGTACAGAAGTAACACCTGAATTATTGCTGGAAACTGGCGTTATCAGCAAATTAAACGACGGTGTTAAAATTCTTGCAAGCGGCGCAGTAGAGAAAAAACTAACTGTTAAAGCGCACAAGTTCTCTTCAAGTGCTAAAGAAGCAATTGAAGCAGCTGGCGGATCAGTTGAGGTGATCTAATGTTTCGTACAATCTCCAACTTTATGCGCGTTGCTGAGATAAGACGTAAAATATTATTCACTTTAGCGATGTTAATCGTATTCAGGATTGGCACGTTTATCCCCGTGCCATTTACAAATGGAGACGTACTGAAGGCACAAGATCAATTAAATGCTTTAGGTATTCTAAATACATTTGGCGGTGGAGCCTTGAAAAACTTCTCCATCTTTGCGATGGGAATCATGCCGTATATTACAGCATCCATCATCGTGCAATTATTGCAGATGGATGTTGTTCCTAAATTTTCGGAATGGGCGAAGCAAGGTGAAATGGGCCGTCGTAAATTAACGCAATTCACGCGTTATTTTACAATTGTTCTTGCGTTTATTCAGGGGTTTGGTATGTCAATCGGTTTTAACGGTATGGTAGGTGGACAATTAATTTTGAATCCTGGTTGGAGCACTTATTTATACATTGCTACGGTACTGACTGCTGGTACTGCATTTTTAATGTGGTTAGGTGAACAGATTACAGCTAAAGGTGTAGGTAATGGTATTTCCATCCTAATCTTTGGTGGTATTGCCGCAGCGATCCCAAGTGTTATATCTCAAGTGTATCAGCAACAGTTTCAAAATATCGGAGATCAATTGTTCATGAGTATCGTTAAAGTTGCATTGATTTTACTAGCTGTGTTAGCAGTTATTGTGGGTGTTATTTTCATTCAACAGGCTGTTAGAAAGATCCCAATTCAATATGCGAAGCGTGTAACAGGAGGAAATGGTGGTTATGCTGGAGCACAAAACACACATTTACCGCTTAAGGTAAATAGTGCTGGTGTTATTCCAGTAATTTTTGCTGTTTCATTCTTAATTACTCCTCCGACTATTGCGCAGTTCTTCCCGAAACATGATGTATCGCAGTGGATTATTGCAAACTTTAACTATTCTCACCCAGTGGGAATGATCATATATGTTGCGCTCATTGTAGCCTTCACATATTTCTATGCGTTTGTTCAGGTTAATCCAGAGCAAATGTCAGAGAATCTAAACAAACAAGGTGGATATGTTCCAGGTATTCGTCCGGGTAAGAATACAGAACAATATCTAACAAAAATCTTGTATCGTTTGACCTTTGTAGGATCAATTTTCCTAGCAGCGATTGCAATCTTACCAGTTATCTTTACGAAGCTGGGAAATCTTCCTCCATCTGCACAGATCGGTGGAACGAGTATGTTAATCGTTGTCGGCGTTGCTTTAGAAACAATGAAGCAACTAGAAAGCCAACTGGTAAAACGCCATTACAAAGGGTTTATCAAGCAGTGAGTAAGTGGGAAGTATTGTCTTCCCTACATGCTCATGTACTCTGAGGGGGAACAAGGATGAACTTAATTTTAATGGGGCTTCCTGGTGCTGGTAAAGGTACACAAGCCGAACAGATTGTTGCCAAGTATAACATCCCTCACATCTCAACAGGAGATATGTTCCGTGCAGCTATGAAGGCTGAAACTGAAATGGGTTTACAAGCAAAATCCTTTATTGATAAAGGTGCACTTGTTCCAGATGAAGTTACAATCGGAATCGTTCGTGAACGTTTAAGTCAAGAAGACTGCGTAAGAGGCTTCTTATTAGACGGTTTCCCACGAACTGTTGCACAAGCATCAGCTCTTGAAGAGATTATGAAAGATCTTGGCAAAAAAATCGACTATGTTTTAAACATTAATGTGGATTCAGGATTGTTATTAAAACGCCTTACAGGCCGTCGCATTTGTAAAGAGTGCGGTGCGACTTACCACTTAGAATTCAATCCGCCAGCAAAAGCTGACGTGTGCGATAAATGTGGTGGCGAGTTATATCAACGCTCTGATGACAATGAAGAAACTGTAGCAAATCGCTTAGATGTAAATATTAAGCAAACTAAACCTTTGCTTGATTTCTACGAGGAGCTTGGTTACTTACAAAGCATTAATGGTGAGCAAGATATCAATAAAGTATTTGCTGATATCGATGTTCTCATCGGAGGCTTAGCGTAATGATAATCTGCAAAACTCCTCGCGAGATAGAAATCATGCGAGAAGCGGGCAGGATCGTTGCTTTGACTCATCAAGAGTTAAAACAGCACATTACTCCAGGAATTACAACGAAAGAGCTCGATCAAATAGCGGAAAAGACGATTCAAAAATATGGTGCTACGCCATCTTTTAAAGGATACAACGGATTTCCGGGGAGCATATGTGCTTCTGTAAATGAAGAGCTTGTACACGGAATTCCAGGGAAGCGCAAGCTCAAAGAGGGCGATATCATCAGTATCGATATTGGTGCGAAATACAATGGGTACCATGGAGATTCTGCATGGACGTATCCAGTTGGAAACATTTCTGAATCTGTTCAAAAGCTACTTGATGTCACAGAAAAATCGTTGTATCTTGGTCTAGAACAAGTAAAACCAGGCGAGAGATTATCAAATATCTCACATGCGGTTCAAACCCATGCTGAAGAGAATGGATTCTCGATCGTTAGGGAGTATGTTGGTCACGGAATCGGGCAAGACTTACATGAGGACCCTCAAATCCCGCACTATGGTCCACCAAATAGAGGCCCTAGATTAAAGCCGGGAATGGTCATCTGTGTTGAGCCGATGGTGAATCAAGGAAGACGATATGTAAAAACACTATCTGATGACTGGACAGTGGTAACGGTAGATGGTAAATGGTGTGCCCATTTTGAGCACACGATTGCTCTTACAGAAGCAGGATACGAAATCCTTACCACTTTATAAGTAGCTGGCTCTCCGGGATTTCAGAGCAGTGTAAAATGTTACTGATTTGAAGAAGGGAGAACTATTGAATGGCTAAAGATGATGTAATTGAAGTCGAAGGTACCGTTCTTGAAACGTTGCCAAATGCTATGTTCAAAGTAGAATTAGAGAATGGGCATGTCGTATTGGCTCACGTTTCTGGTAAAATCCGTATGAACTTCATTCGTATTTTACCAGGAGACAAAGTTACGGTAGAATTATCTCCGTACGATTTAAATCGTGGTCGTATTACGTACCGTTTTAAATAATATAGCACTCCGTAATCTTTAAGGAGGTTCGAGACATGAAAGTAAGACCGTCAGTTAAACCAATCTGCGAAAAATGTAAAGTTATTCGTAGACGTGGAAAAGTAATGGTTATTTGTGAAAACCCTAAACATAAACAAAAACAAGGTTAATCAGAAGGAGGTGCATTCGGAATGGCACGTATCGCAGGTGTAGATATTCCTCGTGACAAACGCGTTGTTATTTCTTTAACTTACGTATTCGGCATTGGTCGCACAACTGCTGAAAAAATTCTTGCTGAAGCTGGTGTTTCTGAAGAAACACGAGTTCGTGATTTAACGGAAGACGAATTAGGACGTATCCGTGATATCATCGATCGTATTAAAGTTGAGGGAGACCTTCGTCGTGAAGTATCTCTTAACATCAAACGTCTAATGGAGATCGGTTCTTACCGTGGTCTTCGTCACCGTCGTGGTTTACCAGTTCGTGGTCAAAACTCTAAAAACAATGCTCGTACACGTAAAGGTCCACGTCGTACAGTAGCAAATAAAAAGAAATAATAAGTAAAGGAGGTTGAACTAACAATGGCACGTAAAACAAACACTCGTAAAAAACGTGTGAAAAAGAATATTGAAGCTGGTGTAGCTCATATTCGTTCTACTTTCAACAACACAATCGTAACACTTACAGATACTCACGGTAACGCGCTTTCTTGGTCTAGTGCTGGTGCACTTGGTTTCCGTGGATCTCGTAAATCTACTCCATTCGCTGCGCAAATGGCTGCTGAAACTGCTGCTAAAGCTGCAATGGAGCACGGTTTAAAAACTTTAGAGGTTACTGTTAAAGGTCCTGGTGCTGGTCGTGAAGCTGCAATTCGTGCTCTTCAAGCTGCAGGTCTAGAAGTAACAGCAATTAGAGATGTTACTCCAGTTCCTCATAATGGATGTCGTCCACCAAAACGTCGTCGTGTGTAATTTTTCTGTATAGAATTTTCCCTTTTGTCTATAATGGATATGATGCATTATCGAGAAATTTCGTACAGAAACATCGCTTGTTGTGCACAATCGGGAACTGCCTAAGGGGGACTTTCGGTTAGACAGGGGTTATACCTTTGTTTAACCGGGGTTTCGACGTTTTGAAGGAGGGTTTAGTTAATGATTGAAATCGAAAAGCCGAAAATCGAAACGGTTGAACTTAACGAAGATGCTAAATATGGTAAATTCGTAATTGAACCGCTTGAGCGTGGATATGGTACTACGTTGGGTAACTCCTTACGTCGTATTCTTTTATCTTCACTCCCTGGTGCCGCTGTTACTGCTATCCAAATCGATGGCGTATTACATGAATTTTCAACAGTTGAGGGCGTAGTAGAAGACGTTACAACGATCATCTTAAACTTGAAAAAGTTAGCTCTTAAAATCTACTCTGAAGAAGAGAAGACGTTGGAAATTGATGTGCAGGGCGAAGGTATTGTCACAGCTGCTGATATTACTCACGATAGTGATGTAGAAATCTTAAATCCAGATTTACACATTGCAACGTTAGCAAAAGATGCGCATTTCCGCGTGCGTTTAACTGCAAAGCGTGGCCGTGGGTATACGCCAGCTGATGCAAATAAAAGCGAAGATCAACCAATAGGAGTAATTCCTATTGATTCTATTTATACTCCAGTATCACGTGTGACTTACCAAGTGGAAAAGACACGTGTCGGACAAGTGGCTAATTATGATAAGCTTACGCTTGATGTATGGACGGATGGAAGCATCGGGCCAAAAGAAGCTATCTCTTTAGGTGCCAAAATCTTAACTGAGCATTTAAATATCTTTGTTGGTTTAACTGATGAAGCACAAAATGCTGAGATTATGGTCGAGAAGGAAGAAGATCAAAAAGAGAAAGTTCTTGAGATGACTATCGAAGAACTAGACCTTTCTGTTCGTTCTTATAATTGCCTAAAACGTGCAGGAATTAATACTGTACAAGAGCTTGCGAACAAAACAGAAGAAGATATGATGAAAGTTCGTAACTTAGGACGTAAATCCTTAGAAGAAGTTAAACATAAACTTGAGGAATTAGGTTTAGGTTTACGTAAAGACGACTGAGGATTTAAACCCATCAACAAAGGAGGGAACTACGAATGGCATACAGAAAATTAGGCCGTACAAGTGCGCAACGTAAAGCTATGTTACGTGACTTAGCTACTGATTTAATTATCAACGAGCGCATCCAAACGACAGAAACTCGTGCAAAAGAACTTCGTTCTGTAGTGGAAAAAATGATCACTTTAGGTAAACGCGGAGATCTTCATGCTCGTCGTCAAGCAGCAGCTTTCATTCGCAATGAAGTAGCTAACGCTGAGACTGGTCAAGATGCACTTCAAAAACTATTCGCTGATGTAGCTCCACGCTATGCTGAGCGCCAAGGCGGATACACTCGTATTGCAAAAATTGGTCCACGTCGCGGAGACGCAGCACCAATGGTAATTATCGAGTTAGTATAATGATAATTAAAAGGGCAGGACAGTTCTTTTCAAGAAACTGGTCATGGCCCTTTTTTTTAAATATAAAAATAGGCTTACTTGGCGAAGGAAAGGGTGCCTTGTATTGAAAAAAGAGAAACTTCGGACAGAAAATATATCATTTCAATATCCTGGTGCAGCCACTTATGCATTAAAAGATGTTTCATTCTCCTTATATGAAGGAGAATGGGTATCTGTTATTGGACAAAACGGTTCTGGGAAGTCTACACTTGCAAAATTATTGAATGGTTTGTTTTTGCCGGAAGCAGGGACAATTACAGTAAATGATACAATGGTTTTGTCAGAGGAAACGGTATGGGATGTTCGAAAACAAATTGGGATGGTATTTCAAAATCCAGATAATCAATTTGTTGGAACGACAGTGCAAGATGACGTTGTCTTTGGTTTAGAGAATATCGGAATGCCAAGAGAGCAAATGGTAGAAAGATTAGATCAGGCCTTACGACTAGTCCGTATGGAAGATTTTCTTAATGATGAGCCACATTCGTTATCTGGTGGGCAAAAGCAGCGAGTAGCAATAGCAGGCGTTTTAGCACTTCAACCGTCTATTTTGATATTAGATGAAGCAACGTCAATGCTAGACCCTCAAGGGAGACGTGAAGTGGTAGAAACGGTTAGACAACTTGTTAATGAAAAAGGTATTACCGTGTTATCAATTACGCACGATTTAGAAGAAGCGGCACAGTCAGACCGTGTCATTATTTTAAATAAGGGAGAGATATTAGAGGAAGGGACTCCAGAACAAATTTTCAAGTCCTCTCATATGCTCCAAGAAATTGGATTAGATGTACCATTTTCAGTGAAAATAGCAGAATTATTAAAAAGAAATGAAATTCTCTTGCAAAATACGCATCTTACAATGGAAAGCTTGGTGAACGAACTTTGGAGATTACATTCCAAAAAGTAGAACATCGTTATCAATATAAAACTCCATTTGAAAGACGCGCACTTTATGATGTAGACGTGTCGTTTCCAAGTGGGGGCTATTATGCCATTATCGGTCATACTGGTTCAGGTAAGTCGACGATGATTCAACATTTAAATGGTTTATTGCAGCCGACAAATGGCACAGTTCAAATCGGTGAACATTTCATTTCGGCAGGAAAGAAAGAAAAAAAGCTAAAGCCACTACGTAAAAAGGTAGGGGTTGTCTTTCAATTCCCAGAACATCAGTTATTTGAAGAGACTGTGGAGAAAGATATTTGCTTCGGACCTACTAATTTTGGGGTATCGGAAGAAGAAGCGAAGCAAAAGGCAAGAGAAGCAATTGAACTTGTAGGGTTAGAACCAGAACTGTTAACGCGTTCACCATTTGAGTTAAGTGGTGGGCAAATGAGGCGTGTTGCGATAGCAGGCGTATTAGCGATGGAACCCGAAGTGCTTGTATTAGATGAACCTACAGCAGGACTAGACCCAAAAGGGCAAAATGAACTTATGGAGATGTTTTATAAGCTACATAAGGAGAAAGGCCTTACAGTTATCCTTGTAACGCATAATATGGAGGATGCTGCTAAATATGCCGAGCAGATTGTAGTCATGCATAAAGGAACGGTCTTTTTGCAAGGAAGTGCAGAGGAAGTATTTTCACATGCTGATGAACTAGAGAAAATTGGTGTGGATCTTCCTATGTCTTTAAAGTATAAACGTGCAATTGAAGAGAAGTTTGGCATTTCAATCCCAAAGGCTACCTTATCTTTAGAGGATCTTACTCATGAAGTTGTGCAGGTGTTACGAAAAGGTGGTCATGAATCATGCAGCAGTTGATTATTGGAAGATATATTCCAGGGAATTCTCTTATTCATCAACTTGATCCACGTACGAAGCTGCTGATTGTCTTTTTATATGTATTTGTTGTTTTCTTAGCAAATAATGCGATTTCATATGGATTTTTATTTTTATATGCACTCATTGCTTTATTTTTTGCAAAAGTGCCGATTCGTTATGTACTTTCGGGCTTAAAACCAATTCTATGGATTTTTCTTTTTACATTTTTCCTGCATATTTTAACAAATAAAGAAGGGGAAGTATTATTCCAGCTTGGTTGGTTTTCGATACATGAAAAAGGATTAGAGCAAGGAATATACATTTCTATACGATTCTTCGTTATTATTTTAATGACGACATTATTAACGTTAACGACGACACCTATTGAGATTACAGATGGTTTGGAGACGTTATTAAAGCCGTTGAAGCGTATAAAAGTTCCTGTTCATGAAATCGCATTAATGATGTCAATTTCTCTTCGTTTTATCCCGACATTAATGGATGAAACGAGTAAAATAATGAAGGCACAATCGTCACGTGGTATTGATTTTGCAGGGGGACCGATAAAAGATAGGATGAAAGCTATCATTTCACTACTCGTTCCTCTATTTATCAGTGCTTTTAAGCGTGCAGAGGACTTAGCAATTGCTATGGAAGCCCGTGGATATCAAAGTGGCGAAGGACGTACTAAATTTAGGCAACTACGCTGGAAAACAAGCGATACAGTAACGATTATAAGCTTACTTTGTTTAGCTTGTATTTTGGCATGGGTGCGATCGTAATGGAGAATAAAGAAATGGATAGAATAAAATGTACGGTTGCATATGATGGCATGCATTTTTGTGGTTATCAAATTCAACCGCAGCATCGTACTGTTCAACAAGAGATAGAGAAAGCTTTGCAGAAATTGCATAAAGGGGAACTTGTTCGTGTTCAGGCATCGGGCAGAACGGATTCTACCGTTCATGCTAAAGGACAAGTGATACACTTTGATACACCGTTGTCTCTTGAAGAGTGGCAATGGAGCAATGCATTAAACACTATGTTACCAGATGATATTGTTATCACACAGGTAGAGAAAAAAACAGAAGAATTTCACGCACGTTACGGTGTCGAGAGAAAAGAATATCGTTATCGTGTATTATTATCAAAGACTGCGGATGTATTCCGTAGAAATTACGTATATCAATATCCATATCCGCTCGAAATAAATGCTATAAGAAAAGCGATCCCTTATTTTATTGGAACGCATGATTTCACTTCTTTTTGTTCGGCAAAAACTGACAAAAAAGATAAAGTGAGAACAATTTATGAAATCGAGCTAATTGAGCAGGACGACGAATTAATTTTTCGTTTTGTAGGTAATGGATTTTTATATAATATGGTCAGGATTATTGTTGGTACGTTACTGAGCGTAGGGCAAGGAAAGCTTGATCCGGATAGCATTCCAGAGATTTTAGCGAAACAAAATCGTCAGTTTGCTGGAAAGATGGCTCCTGGTCATGGGCTTTATTTATGGCAGGTAAACTATAACAACTAATCCTGGTGTAACATTTGCTTGACATTAGAAACTCAAAAGTATATCATAACATATGGTATTGTTTCTAAAACCACGATTAGCCCCGGAAGGAAATCGTGTTTAAGATAAACAATAGATTTTTTCTATGGAAAAGATAACGAGGAGGGAAACACATGCGTACGACTTTTATGGCAAAAGCTAACGAAGTTGAGCGTAAATGGTATGTGGTTGATGCTGAAGGTCAAACTTTAGGTCGCCTTGCTAGTGAAGTAGCATCCATTTTACGTGGTAAAAACAAACCTACATTTACACCACACGTTGACACGGGTGATCATGTAATTATTATTAACGCTGAGAAAATTCATTTAACAGGTAATAAATTAAACGATAAAATTTACTACCGTCACACTAACCACCCAGGTGGACTTAAACAAAGAACAGCTCTTGAAATGCGTACAAACTACCCTGTACAAATGTTAGAGCTTGCAATTAAAGGCATGCTTCCAAAAGGACGCTTAGGCCGTCAAGTTTCTAAGAAACTAAACGTGTATGCTGGAGCAGAGCATCCACACCAAGCACAAAAACCAGAAGTTTACGAACTTCGCGGATAATCAATTAAAGGAGGGCTTACTTTGGCACAGGTTCAATACTATGGCACTGGACGTCGTAAGAGTTCAGTAGCGCGCGTACGCCTAGTTCCAGGCGAAGGACGCGTTATCATTAACGGTCGTGATTTTGAAAACTATATCCCATTTGCTGCATTACGTGAAGTAGTGAAACAACCTCTAGTTGCAACAGAAACTTTAGGTAACTACGATGTACTTGTAAACGTAAATGGTGGTGGATACACTGGTCAAGCTGGTGCTATTCGTCACGGTATTTCTCGCGCTTTATTAAAAGCTGATCCAGAATACCGTCTAACACTAAAACGTGCAGGTCTATTAACTCGTGACGCACGTATGAAAGAGCGTAAAAAATACGGTCTTAAAGGCGCACGTCGTGCACCTCAGTTCTCAAAACGTTAATTTTTGCGAACTACAAACCCCAACCATTTTGGTTGGGGTTTTTTATGTTTCATTCCTCTTTTGAAATTTTTGTAGTTTGGAATATTTTAGTGCTATCCTCTCGCGTATGCTTCTTCTTTAGAAGTTTAGACTAATACGTATTAGGGAGGTTTATAAGTACTATGAATGTCATTGTCAGCTTACAAGAAAAACAAAAAGAAAAGCAGTTGAAATATGAGCGGAAGATGCTGCGGGAATTATCATTAAAAACATTACGTTCAAATATTAGAGATGCCTTTCAGATGCAGGAACTTCATCGTCAGTATGAAGATTACTGCATTGAATTAGGGATAGAATCGTATTTATTAGGAGCGAGATATAGCAAATTTGGTTATTATGGCGAATCGTTCTTTGATGTGAAATATAGGGCCTTAGAAGAAGAGCAACAATTAACGGAAACACTATTTCAATTTTTAACGAGCATGACTATGCGGGAGATTAAGTTACAAGATGAGGAATTACTTTTTGAATCTTGCCAGCAGTTTATCGGCTTATGGTGGCAGGAAGGATATGAAAAAGGTGAAAGAAGATATCGATTAAAGCTTCATTAAGACAAGCATAAACTTTCCTCTTGTCCCATATAAGTAATTAGAGGGACTAGCTGGAGGAGGAAAGGTATGAAGAGAATTCGAATTATCTCTTTTGCACTCGCTGCGGTTATTTTATTTTTTTTAGTCAAACAAGAATTTCAAATTACAAAATCGTGGCGAGCTTGGAATTTACCCTTATCAGGGAAAGTAATCGTATTAGATGCTGGGCATGGTGGACCAGATGGAGGAGCTGTTGGTGGCAAGGATATTGTAGAAAAAGATATTACGCTTGAGATTACAAAGAAGGTGCAAGATTATTTACAAGAGCAAGGTGCACTAGTTATTTTAACGCGTGAGGGAGATTATGATTTAGCCCAGAAAGATACAAAGTCATATAGTAGACGTAAAGCAGAAGATTTAAAAAAACGTGTAGAGATTATTAATAAACCCGATGTAGATTTTTTTGCAAGTATCCATTTAAATGCTTTAACTAGTAGTGGATCAAAAGGCGCACAAACGTTCTATTACCGTTCTTCAATTGAAAATGAACGTGCTGCGAAATTTATACAAGCTGAGTTGAGAACGAGTTTAGAGAATACAAATCGTTCTGCTAAAACAATTTCTCATGTGTATTTATTAAAGTATGCGAAAAACCCAGGTGCTTTAATTGAAGCTGGCTTTTTATCGAATGTAAATGAAAGGTATATGTTAAATTCGGAGAAATATCAGCAAAAGGTAGCAGCTGCTGTATATCGTGGTATATTACGTTATTTCACGGAAAAAGGAAATCCTCCAGAATAAGGAGGATTTTTTTGCGTTTCTCTCGTTAACGAAGTTTTCCGAAAATATGTTATACTGGAAATGTAAACGCATTTATTTCAAAAGTAAAGAGAGATATATTTAATTAACATTATGTTATTTTTCATACAGGGGGCTGGGCTAATTATGGTAACGAAAGAGCAAGTAGTGGAAGCGTTAGAAGGGATTGTAGATCCGTTTTTACATAAAACGTTAAAAGAAACAGGGGCAATTAAAGAGGTAACAGTCAAGCCTGAGAAGGAACATGTAAGTGTTAAAATTGCAATCGTAAAAACTGGTACCGCGGAACAAATGCAATTGCAATCTGGAATTGTAAAGTTAGTAAAAGAACTAGGAGCAGCAACAGTAGGGCTTCGCTTTGCAGAATTTACAGAAGAGGAATTAGCTCAGTTTGCACCAGAACAAGAAGAAGAGCAAACTGAATCTTTATTGTCACCAAATTCGAAAACGACATTTTTAGCAGTGGCGAGTGGAAAAGGTGGAGTAGGGAAATCAACAGTTTCTGTTAACCTTGCTATTGCTTTAGCTCGTCTAGGGAAAAAAGTTGGTATCATTGATGCTGATATTTATGGTTTTAGCGTACCTGATATGATGGGGATAGAAAAACGCCCTGTAGTAAGAGGAGATAAAATCATTCCAGTGGAGCGTCTAGGTGTAAAGGTAATCTCAATGGGATTCTTTGTAGAAGATAATGCACCGGTTATTTGGAGAGGGCCTATGCTCGGGAAAATGTTAAATCACTTCTTTACGGAAGTAGAGTGGGGCGATTTAGATTATTTAGTTTTAGATTTACCACCAGGTACAGGTGATGTTGCGCTAGACTTACATTCGATGTTGCCGGCTTGTAAAGAGATTATTGTCACAACACCGCATCCAACAGCGGCATTTGTAGCAGCACGTGCTGGAGCAATGGCTTTACGTACAGAACATAGTATTCTTGGTGTTGTTGAAAATATGGCTTATTTTGAAAGTAAAACAACTGGCGAAAAAGAATATGTGTTTGGAAGAGGTGGTGGAGATAAATTAGCTACAGAACTTCAAACAGAAGTACTTGGCCGAATCCCGCTTCAACAACCTGATTGGAATAAAGAAGATTTTGCGCCGTCAGTATATGAAGATACGCATACGACAGGTCTTATTTATCGCACAATAGCTGAAGCGGTAATTGATAAAACAACTGTTGCGCAAAAATAAAATAATAATGAGTGGATGATACATGTATTGTCCACTCATTATTATCGTTATTATTTTTACTGCTGTTCCTTTTTACCTTCTTGGGAACCACCTTCACCGCCGGCTTCCTTTTTATCAGAACCACTTTTTTCGGCTTTTTGGACACCTTTACTAATAATATCAATCATCTTAGCTTGGAAGAGTGGGCTTTCAGCAGTTTCTGTTAATACTTGTTGTAAATATTGACGGTATTCTTTGCTCTTCATTGTTTGTAACATCATTTTTTCTACTTCAGGGTTTTTCATAATTTCTATAACGCCTGCTTGGTATTCAGGGTCTTTTAGTAATGTTTTCATTAAGGCTGTTTGTTCTTTTCCCATACTTTTAGCGAATTTCGATGAGAACTCAGGGTCTTTAAAGAGCTTTTCCCAGAATTGTTGCCCTTTATCGGATACCATTGCATCTTCAATCGTTTTCTTTACTACTGTTTCATCTAGTATGAGTGCTTGTTTCATTTTTTCATCAGTTAACACATCTTGAATGGCTTTCTTACCTTGATCGGTTTTTAAAATATCAACAATCATTTTCTTCGTTTGATCATAATCAAGTTCGGACTTTGCTTCTTTTTCTTGTGCACATGCTACAAGTACAAGAAATAGAAAAGAAGAAGTCAAAACGAGCAGCATCCGTTTCATAAGTTGGAACTCCTTTCAGCACAGTTCTCTCTTTTTAATATAAATATCTTTAAGGAATTTATACATGAACATGGCTAGCTTTTTGAAATTGTCATTGATACAATTTAATTAGAAATATAAGGATAATGGGGGATGTGTTGTGAATAGCCGCAAGTGGGTTCGACTATTTTTTACGACGTTGTTTCTTGGTGGGGTTAGTACAGTCATTATTGGATTTGTTTTAGAGTGGGACAAGTACGTTAAATTTTTTCAAAATTTCGACGGAAAGGAAATTTTGGCAGTTTCCTTCTGGTTGATGGGTGTAGGATTTATTTTTAGTGTGATAAGTCAAATGGGGTTCTTTGCCTATTTAACAATCCATCGTTTTGGATTAGGGATGTTCAGGTCACCTTCTTTATGGAATATAGTCCAGCTCTTCTTCATTGCATTCGTTTTATTTGATTTTGTGTATTTAAGATCGGTATTGATTGCAAATGGGGAAATTTCATTAGGGAATAACATACTTGTTGCTGGTGTGTTATTTATGTTTGGTGCCATCGTTGCTTATATAAAAAGTAAGGAAACGAATAAAAAGGCATTTGTGCCAGCTTTGTTCTTTATGGTGGTTGTAACAATTCTTGAGTGGGTACCAGCACTTCGAATTAATGATACAGATTGGTTATATTTAATGGTGATACCACTTTTATTATGTAATGCATATCAGTTACTTATATTACATCGTTTAATTGGAAAGACGAGTAAGTCGGCCTAATTAAGAGAGTTTTTACGCAGGGTAGTTGTACGAATGAAAATATCGGGATAAAAAAAGCTCTATTACCTGAACGAAAGGTAGTAGAGCTTTTTATGTGTAAAAAATTATTGGACATCTTTACTTTTCGTACTTGTGTTGGAAATAAGTTGTGATACGGATATTTGCTCATAGCCGTCACTCTTTAATTTCTGTAGAAGCAGTGGTAAAGCTTTATTTGTTTGAAGAGCAGAATCGGATGCATGTAATAAGACGATATCTCCACCTTTTAAATTATTAGAGACGGTGGAAACGATATTGTTTACGCCAGGGTTTTTCCAATCGTTTGAGTTATTACTCCAATGAACGACAGTGTATCCGAGTGATTCTGCTATTTTAAGTGTTGCCTTGTTAAAGTCTCCACTAGGTGGACGCAATAGTTTAATTTGTTTCACACCGAGTTTTGTAAAAACATCTTGTGCTCGCAGAAGATCTCTTCGTATTTCATTTGCCTCTAGAGAAGTGTAGGACGTGTAATTATAACCCATACTACCGATTTCATGTCCATCTTTTATGATACGTTCAACAACATCAGGGTGTCTTTCTGCCCATGCAGCAGAAAGGAAGAAGGTTGCATTCTTAATATCTCTTTCTTTAAGTGTATCAAGGATTGGAATTGCTTTTTTGTCTCCCCAACTAATATCAAACGTGAATGCAACTTGTTTTTTAGAGGTGTCGCCTTTGTAAATAACTTTAGGTCCTGTAGCGGTTGAAAAAGCAGACTCGTGTGAATATGTTTTCAAAAAGAGTAGCCATGCTGTAAATAAGGAAAGTATCACTATTAAGCTAATGTGTTTAAAGTTTCTTTTACTCGTAATAAAAAAGAAAAACATAATATTACGCCCCTTTGTCCAATCCTTTTCAGTTACATATATGCTGTAAATATAAAAAAGAGAACAAGGGATTAATATCGTAAGTAGTGGATATAATGGATGGTAGGATTTTGTTAAATGGAAATGGGCTTAATTTTTATTGCTCTGGAAGAAATGATTGAGGTGATGATTTGCTTGGGTTTATGTTAACGAAAGAAGAGAAAAAAGAAATGGAATACATATTGAAGAGAGAGTTAGAAGAACTTTTATTTGATTTTGAAGATGAACGTATTCATGACGTTGTAAAAAAGGCAATGGAAGAAAGATATAAAATCATTTTTTGTTTGTTTCGAAGAGTCGCTAATGCAGAAGAATGTATTCGTTATGTAAGAAAAAGAACTTTTTATTAAAAAGTGTTGACGTCGATAGATATTATATGATAAATTAATAACCGTCGCTGATGCGGAAACGCAAAAAACGACAAAAAGAAATTGAAAAACTTAGTTGACATTAAAAAACGAAGATGTTAACATAAGGAAGTCGCAAATGAGCGACCAAGTAGTTCTTTGAAAACTGAACGAAACAAACAACGTGAAACGTCAATTTTTATTTTAGATGCTAGACAAACTAACTTTATTGGAGAGTTTGATCCTGGCTCAGGAT
>NZ_JBQAGP010000010.1:0-106396 GCF_051916425.1 Bacillus cereus group sp. MYBK222-1 | reverse complement strand
AGCGTTCATCCTGAGCCAGGATCAAACTCTCCAATAAAGTTAGTTTGTCTAGCATCTAAAATAAAAATTGACGTTTCACGTTGTTTGTTTCGTTCAGTTTTCAAAGAACTAAAAGCGGGTGAAGAGAATCGAACTCTCGACCAGAGCTTGGAAGGCTCTTGTTTTACCACTAAACTACACCCGCGTGGTCGGGAAGACAGGATTTGAACCTGCGACCCCCTGGTCCCAAACCAGGTGCTCTACCAAGCTGAGCCACTTCCCGTAATTGGCGCGCCCGAGAGGAGTCGAACCCCTAACCTCTTGATCCGTAGTCAAACGCTCTATCCAATTGAGCTACGGGCGCTTATTCATGATGTTTTTTCGTCGTTGTGTTTTGGCGACTCAATTATCTTATCATACTACATTTTCAAATGCAAGTACTTTTTAAAAGATTTTTTCGATGCGGCCGAGAGGACTTGAACCTCCACGGGGTTTCCCCCACTAGGCCCTCAACCTAGCGCGTCTGCCGTTCCGCCACGACCGCGCGGAAAAAACAAAAGTGAGCCATGAAGGACTCGAACCTTCGACCCTCTGATTAAAAGTCAGATGCTCTACCAACTGAGCTAATGGCTCGTAAATGGCTGGGCTAGCTGGATTCGAACCAGCGCATGACGGAGTCAAAGTCCGTTGCCTTACCGCTTGGCTATAGCCCATCGAAATGCTTATCTTATTTTCAAAGACAAATGTTATTGTACCATAATGACCAATAAAAAACAACTGCCAATTAGCAGAAGTTAAAATGGCGGTCCCGACCGGGGTCGAACCGGCGATCTCCTGCGTGACAGGCAGGCATGTTAACCACTACACCACGGGACCATTTAATCTTTACATTAATGTCATTTTACTTTTCATTATAATATTATGGTGGAGGATGACGGGATCGAACCGCCGACCCCCTGCTTGTAAGGCAGGTGCTCTCCCAGCTGAGCTAATCCTCCGAAGTGGTGACCCGTACGGGATTCGAACCCGTGTTACCGCCGTGAAAGGGCGGTGTCTTAACCACTTGACCAACGGGCCAATATGAATGGCAGAGAAGAAGGGATTCGAACCCTCGCACCGCGTTCGCGATCTACTCCCTTAGCAGGGGAGCCCCTTGAGCCACTTGGGTACTTCTCTGTATGGCTCCGCAGGTAGGACTCGAACCTACGACCGATCGGTTAACAGCCGATAGCTCTACCACTGAGCTACTGCGGAATAATAAAGACAATTTGTATCTTATAAAAATTCTCATCGTAAGTCAAGAAGTTTTTTCACAACATCTTGTACAAACGTGACATGTTTATAATATACTGGATTGCGTTTTCACTGTCAAGATGTTTTCTTTATCAAGATTAGTTTCCCTTTACACTTTCCGCAGACATATCTTTTTGTATTTATTTGACGCCTCCTTACATATTGAAGTGAGCATTCCATACATTCATACATATAAACCTTTTTTCCCTTCTCTTCATTTATCATTCGTTTACAAAAGCGTGGTGCATCAACTGCCTTTAATAATTCTCGAAAATCCTTATCCCGATGCTTATACCCTCTTCCCGCAATATGTAAGTGATAATGACAAAGTTCATGTTTAACAATCCCAACTAATTCTTCTTTCCCATACATTTCATAATATCGATAATTCAGTTCAATATTATGTGTATTCAACAGATAACGTCCACCAGTTGTACGCAACCTACTATTAAACATTGCTTTATGTAAAAACGGCATTCCGAAATATTGTAGTGATACTTCTTCCACTAGCCGCTGTATTTCTTGCTCATCCATTTTCATTCCTCCTAAACAAAAAAATATTTTTACACTTTTCTCCTCTCTTATACATATATTAAATAGTACATATACCCATCCTCATTCAAGAAGCGTGGTTTCTAAAAACATAGCAAAAATAGAAATCCACTCACCAACCTCTCATCAATAGTACTTTACATTTATGAGAGTAGGATTAAACAAGGAGGGATTCCTATGCCTACATGGCTCAAAAAACAAATGCAACGCGCATATTTTGAAAAAAACCGGTATCAAATTAAATTACTAAATGAATGCTGGTTTTATTATAGCAAAATACATCAAAGTTCCTAATCCATTACACGTTTTATCCTATAAAAAAAGAGCAGTTTCATCTGCTCTCTTCTCTTACTATTCAATCGGCAACATAGATAATGCAACGCGACCTTTTTTCGTATCAATATCATCTACCCATACTTTGACGATTTGTCCGACAGATACAACATCTAACGGATGCTTCACGTATTGTTTGCTTAGTTTAGAAATATGTACTAAACCATCTTGTTTCACACCTACATCAACAAAAGCACCGAAATCAACAACGTTACGAACTGTTCCTTCCAGTTCCATACCACGTTTTAAATCTTCTAACTTCAAAATCCCTTTTTTCAGAAGCGGTTTAGGCAACTCATCCCTCATGTCTCGCTCTGGACTAATGAGTGCATCTATAATATCAACTAATGTTGGTTCTCCAACTCCCGTTTCTTGCGACAACTTAGAAATCTCTACTTCTTCTAAACTCTTTTGTAATTGCGGTTGCCCTACGTCATCTTTCGATAATCCTAGACTCTTCAATAACAATTCAACATTTTTATATTGTTCTGGATGAATACCTGTACGGTCTAACGGATTTGCCCCTTCTAATATACGTAAGAAACCTATACATTGTTCATATGTCTTCGCACCTAGACGTGGTATTTTCTTTAAGTCTGTTCGTTTTGTAAATTTCCCTTCTTCTTCACGCTTTGCTACAATATTTTTCGCAACAGTTTTTGATAAGCCTGAAACATATTGCAGCAACGCAACTGAAGCTGTATTTACATTCACACCGACCTGGTTAACTGCTGTCTCTACTACAAACGTTAATGATTCATTTAATCTTTTTTGAGACACATCATGTTGATATTGTCCAACCCCAACTGATTTAGGATCAATCTTTACAAGTTCAGCAAGTGGATCTTGCAGACGTCTACCGATAGAAACCGCACTTCTTTCTTCAACCTGTAAATCTGGGAATTCCTCGCGGGCTAAATCAGAAGCCGAATACACACTCGCACCAGCTTCGTTCACAATAATATAGAAGACTTCTCGTTTCACATTTTGTAATACATCAACTATAAATTCTTCCGATTCTCTAGAAGCTGTACCATTCCCAATCGCAATCATTTCAACTTGATATTTATCTATAATAGAAAGAACTTTCGCTTTTGCATCTTCATATTTACGCACTGGTGGATGCGGATAAATAACATCAATATATAGAACTTTCCCCGTATCGTCTACGATAGCTAATTTACAACCCGTTCTATATGCAGGGTCTACAGCTAACACAACCTTTCCTTTCATTGGAGGTTGTAATAACAAATTACGTAAGTTCTCAGAGAAAATATGTATTGCTTGTTCCTCAGCTGTTTCTGTTAATTCTTTTCGAATCTCCCTTTCAATAGAGGATTGAATTAATCGTTTATAACCATCCTCAATTGCTAACTTTACATACTGTGCACTTTTTGAATCGTTATCACGAATTACTTTCTTATATAAGAAAGTTACTATCTCATCTACTGGCGGAACAACAGAAACTCTCAATATATCTTCTTTCTCACCGCGATTCATCGCTAATACACGATGCGGCACGACTTTCTGCAACGGTTCTTCATAATCGTAATACATTTCATATATATTTTTTTCATCTTTCTCTTCATCTTTTACAGCCGAAGACATAACACCTTTTCTAAAAGTAACATTCCGAATCCAACTACGATATGCTGCTTCATCTGAAACGATTTCTGCAATAATGTCTTGAGCACCTTGTAATGCCTCTTCTGCAGATTGCACTTCTTTCTCGGCATTTATAAACTCCATTGCCTTCTGATTCGGATCTTCTTTTGTATATAACAATAACCATTCAGCTAATGGCTCTAGTCCTTTTTCTTTTGCAATCGTTGCTTTCGTTCTTCTCTTCTCTTTATATGGACGATATAAATCTTCTACTTCTTGCAACTTTGTAGCTTTCACAATTTGCTGACGTAATTCTCCTGTCAGTTTCCCCTTCTCATCAATAAGACGAAGAACCTCTTCTTTTCTATCTTCAAGCTGCATTATATATTGCCATCTCTCTAAAATTGTACGAATTTGCACTTCATCTAAAGAGCCTGTCCATTCTTTTCGGTAACGAGCAATAAATGGAACTGTGTTACCTTCTTCTGTTAATTGAATAACATGACGAACTTGCTTTTCGGTAAAGCCTAATTCCTTCACTAACATTTTCATTAACGCTTGTCGATTATCTACCATTTCCATATACAACCGCAACCTCCTCTATAATAAAAAAAGTTGCCCTTCAAAGAGAGCAACTTAAACTGCCGATTTAAAAATCTATTAGTCCTAAACTAATTTGTAGCGCTTCATCTACACGAATCATCATCACTTCATCTAAGTGAGTGATTTTGTCCGTTAAGCGCTGCTTATCGATTGTTCGAATCTGCTCAAGTAAAATAACAGAATCTCTCTCAAAACCGTACTTTTTCGCATCAATTTCCACATGAGTGGGTAATTTCGCTTTTTGAATCTGTGCAGTAATAGCCGCTACAATCACCGTTGGACTAAAACGATTTCCGATGTCATTTTGAATGACAAGAACCGGACGAACGCCTCCTTGCTCAGAACCAACAACTGGGGAAAGGTCTGCAAAATACACGTCGCCGCGTTTTACAATCAAAATATTACCCCCCGCTAACTAAGCGTTCTACTGTATGAGCTGCTTCATACTCTGCTAAGAAAGCTTCAGATGCAATACCAAGATTAATTTTTCCCATTTCAATGTACCCACGTCGCATTGATTCATGTTGGTAGCGTTTCTTCGTCTTATGTTGACGCAATAACAGTTGTGTTGCCTGGCAAATTAGTTCATGGCGATTCTTATTCTCTTGTTTTCCAATTCCGTCCAATTCCGTTACCATTTGCTTTGGCAACCGAACCACGATTTCAGTAGTTACACTTGATTCGGACACAAAAATACACCTCCACCGTCAACTACACACCCAAATATATATATGACACCTATTGTAATAATACCATTGTATGGAGCCTGTTGCAAAGACTTCCTTATTCCTTGCTTATGTTTTCCAATTCACAAACAAAACATTCATATTCTTTTATTTTTTATCTCATTACAACAAGAAACGGAAGAGTTTCACGTTAAATTATGTTAAAAGTAATGATAAGTAAAAAGCTTCTCGTCAAAAAACGAACTTATTCTTAGCCAACGAAAAGTCCTCTCACATGACAAGAAGCAAATCATACTACCTTCTATATATCATTCAAATAATTGATTACTTCCACAACTTTACCGTTCCGTATAAATATTCTCGGCACACGGAAACTAATCGTTGTAATAATTTCATAATTAATAGTCCCTGAATATTCCGCAACCTCTGTAGCGCTAATATATTCATCTCCTTGCCTTCCAATGAGTGTAACTTTCGTACCAAGAGGCACTTTACAAGGAAGGTGAATCATGAATTGATCCATTGTTACTCGCCCTACAATCGGTACCCTTTTACCATTTACAAGCACTTCAAATCCTTGTAATCTTCTAAGCCAGCCATCTGCATAACCAATTGCAACGGTCGCAATCCATTCTTCCGTCTTCGTTCGATAAGTGACGTTATAACTAATTCCATCCCCTTTAATCACCTCTTTAATATGAGCAACTTTCGTATGCAATGATAGCGCTGGTTCTAATTTAAACGGTAAAAAAGGGCGTATTTCTACAGATGGAGATAACCCATACATCGCAATACCAATTCGTACTGCATTAAATGTAATCCCTTGAAAACGTAGCGTTGCAGCACTATTAGCTGTATGAACAAACTTAGGATCCACTCCGAATTCTTTCAACCAACTTAACTGCTCCAAAAATGTGTTATATTGCTTATCAAAGTAAGAAGTCTCCACCTCATCTGCCGTTGCAAAATGCGTATAAACTCCTTCCAATTCTAAGAATGGTGCACCTTCTAAGCTTTTTAAAAATCCTTTTAATTCTTTACGTTCACGTATTCCAATTCTCCCCATACCACTATCGAAATTAATATGGTATTTCATCGTAGACGAACCATCCCAAAGTTTGATTGCTTCATCTACCCATTCCTTTTGAAAAACAGTTAATGCTACATCATTTTCAGCAGCTACATTTATATCACGAGGAGGAGAAGGACCTAACACTAAAATCGGCGCAGTAATACCAGCTCTTCGAAGCACTAAAGCTTCATCTAAGAACGCAACTGCTAACCTTGTCGCCCCCGCTTCTAATGCTGTTTTAGCCACCGGTACATAATCGTGCCCATATGCATTCCCTTTAACAACGGCAAAAATTTCTACATCACTCGGGATAAATTCTTTAATATGTGTAACGTTGTTATAAATGGCATCTAAATCCACTTCCACCCAAGTGTCACGGTAAAATGGCGCTTCTTCCATAAACACACTTCCTTATACACGATATGCGAAGCTTATTCTTTTATATGCTTCTTTTATGAAATCCACCCTTCAAACTAAGAAAAGACGTGGTGCACATATATCACCACGTCTAAGAAGTTTACTTCACTTGCTTCTCTGTAACTGAACGAGCAACCATTAACAGCTCCTTCGGCTCTAAACCTTTAGACACGAGCATATATTCTACTCCGTTATGCGACCACGTTAAAGAGTCTTTCGTCAATGCTCCAATTGTAAAGCCAAGATCAACCAATTCCCCGCTCACACTTATCGCTGACGAAGCCTCTGCAACTTTTGCCTTTTCTTGTATTAAAGTAAAGGATTTCTTACTTCCAGTGTATGTGAGTATCGCACGCTTGCCACTGTCTGTCTTCAACTCTTTTTCATCTTTCAAAGTCATACCTTGCGGCGTATCACGCGGATACAAAATAGCAAATGGTTTGTCTTCTTTCGCTGTCGTTTGAACATCTACTTGCGCTCTAGACATATTTTGTTTCGTATCAAATGCACCTTTATCAAATTTCGCATCAAATTTCACTTTAGAGAAATCTACTTTCACAAGAACATTTTGATCATTATCCATTAACTTCACCGAAACTGGTGTTAAATCACTTTTCTTCAATGTAATCTCTTGTCTCGGCAACATGTTTTGATGCTGATAGTTTGTTTTTGTTTTAAAGATATAATACTTATCTGTTTTTTCAAAAGTAAGGTTTTTCTTATCCTGCAAAATATCCCTCACAAGAGATTCGTATAAATAAGCCTGGCTACTATTTTGCGGCCAATCACTTTGGAAACGGAAACTCTTATTAAGCGCTGGCGTTAATACAAATACACCTTCTTCATTCCTTAAAATAATTTGACTTTGATCTTTTTTCGCATTCTGCAAATTCACACGATAAAAAGAAGGTTCCTTATGCCATATTTCTACCTTATACTCCTGAGGCTCATTCCCTGTTTTAATAGATAATTTCGCTTCAGCTTGATAGCTTTTCAACCCTTTTACTTTCGCTTCTAAATCTCTCACAACATCATCTTGTTTCTTTTCCATACAACCGGCCAACACAAAAACGGTTAATAAACCGACAAGAACTAAAAACAGACGCCTTTTCATCACTTCAGCCCCTTTGCCCCTATAAATGAATGGAAGATGTACCTTCCTTATCGCTACCACAAATATATGAGACAAAGATATAAAATATGCAGACTAGCGTGACGAGCTTTCTAAAACAACTTGAGCAACAGCAAATTCCTTACTATGACTAATTGATAAATGAACAATATGCTCTGTACTTGTAATAAGAATCGGCTTCCCTCTATCATCATTTCTTACTTCAACATCTAAAAAACTCACTTCTTTCCCAATACCAGTTCCTACCGCTTTTGAATACGCCTCTTTCGCTGCAAATCTTCCAGCTACAAACTCTGTAAGGCGGCTTCCCTTCAGCCCCTTAGCAACATTACGTTCACTTTCAGTTAAAATACGTTCCATAAATTTAAGCTTTCCATCTATCATTTTTTCAATTCGATTCAATTCAATAATATCGATTCCAATCCCTACAATCATTTCAAAATCCCCTTCTTCTATTTAGCTTTCTTTTTTCATATTGTAAGAATAACAGAGAATCTTTCTGATGCAAAAGGAGTGATACTCACAATATGCTAATACCATCCGCCCGCATTTCCTTACAACCAATCGTCATCGCTTTACTTCTCGTACAATTAATCATGATTATATTAGGCGATTTTTTCCTCTTTCCTATGGCAGCTTCTAATGAATATATCGCTAAAGGAGAATGGTGGCGTCTCATAACTTCCCTACTCGTACATGTAGACTTACCACATTTTCTTTCTAATAGTATTTGTTTATTCGTCCTTGGCTCTTCTATTGAAAAACAACTAGGCCACTTTTCTTTCATCATTATTTTTTTCCTTTCTGGCATTCTCGGAAATATTTTCTCTTATCTTATTATGCCCCATGAATATATTCATACCGGGGCATCTGGTGGTATCTTCGGATTGCTAGGTGCACAGTTATTTCTAATGTATAGCCGCTATCGTTCTTCCAATCCAAGAGACATCGCTATTTTTTCAATCATGATATGTATATTACTACTATTCACTTTCTTCAATCCCTCTGCCAACCCTATCAGCCATTTAACAGGATTGATCATTGGTGGTATTTGCACCCCTTTATTAATAAAAAAACTCGATGGTGCAGAGCTCATTTAATATAAAAGCTCGCACCATCGATAATTTCCACATCTGTTTGTTCACTTAAATCCCTCATGAGTTGAAATAAAGACTCATCCTTCATCTTCGCTTCAATCATACAATCAATTTGCGGAACACTTCCCTTTATCTTTTTTAAAAAAGATAAAAAAGTATCTACATCAATAAAGTCCGCATGTGCTCTCGGGTCTTTTCCCTCTCTAGGACTAGAAATGTGCATTTTCACTGGTAACAAAGACGATTCCCACGTATGTACGACACGCGCCCAATCTTCATGCCAATCTTCTCGATCATGATTCATCATATGGTGATGTAAATCAAATACAACGGGAATGTCCAATTTTTCTCCTAAATATAATGTGTCCTCGAGCGTAAAAGTTGTATCATCATTTTCTAACATAATCATTTCCTGAATACCTCTTGGGACATTAGACCAATTCTCTATAAAACGCTCTAATGCAAGCTCTTTATCTTTATATCCGCCACCAACATGCATTACACATCGTTGCTTATGTTCAATCCCCATACCTTTTAATAATTTTCTATGCATCTGTAACGTCTTTACAGATTGTTTAAAAATATTCTCCTCGGGTGAATTAAGTACAACAAAATGATCTGGATGAAAATCAATACGCATATTCATTCGAATAGCGTAATCACCTAGCACTTTTAAATTTTCTTTTAAAGGGCGAATATAATTCCAATCTAACAACTCCTCATGATTCGCTAAAGGAATCAGCTTGGAACTAAGTCGAAAGAACGATATGTCATGTCCTTTATTATGTTTTAATAATCGTAAACAGTTTTCCAAATTCGAATTAGCAATTCTTTCAAGTTTACGAATCGCCGCTTCCCGATCATCTATTTTTTGAAACTGCGCGTACGTCATCGTTTGAGATGGAGATGCATTTTTCAAATGTACACTCATCGCGACATAGCCAAGCCTTACAAGCATGCGGCACCTCATTTCTACATAAGTTATTATGTAGTATGTACAATTACAAAAATAAAAAAAGAGAATGCCGGCAAAGGGCATTCTCTTTTTCATTATTAAGCTTGTGGCTTACGGCTATGATGTTTTCTTTCGCCGCGTCCGTTTGAAGATCCTGGGCGTCCTTGACCTTCGCCACGACGACCACGGTTGCCGCCATCACGATTGCGATCACGGTTACCGTCACGATTACGACCATCGCGATTGCGGTCACGGTTACGACCATCGCCACCGCGTCCATCACGACTACGATTACGGTTACCATCACGGTATCCGCCTCCGTTACCGCCGCGTTTTTTAGAACCGCCACCTCTTGCAACAACTGGTGGTTCTGATGTTAAAGCGATTGGAGTTGTATCTGGCTCTTTTGTCATCATTTTTAAAGCAGCAGCTACTACTGTTACAGAGTCGTTCTCTTCTAACATTTCTTCCGCAATACGCTTGTAGTATGCTAAGTTTTCATTTTCAATTGTGTTTTGAAGTTTTTCAGCGATTAAACGTTGTTGACCTTCTAGTGCCTCGTCAAGTGTTGGTGCATCCATGCGGTCCATTTTACGTTTTGTTGTACGCTCGATATTTTTTAATTGTCCAGATTCACGTGGTGTTACAAATAGCATTGCAATACCTTTTTTACCTGCACGACCAGTACGGCCAATACGGTGAACGTATGATTCTGGATCTTGTGGAATATCGAAGTTGTATACGTGTGTTACACCCGAAATATCAAGACCACGTGCAGCAACGTCTGTTGCAACAAGAACTTCAATAGAACCTTCTTTGAACTTACGTAATACAGACATACGTTTCGCCTGAGTTAAATCACCATGGATACCTTCCGCAGCATAACCACGTAAATTTAATGCTTCTGATAATTCATCAACACGACGCTTTGTACGACCGAATACAATCGCAAGCTCTGGAGATTGAATGTCTAATAAGCGTGTCAATACATCAAACTTTTTCTTTTCTTGCACTTCTAAATAGAACTGCTGAATGTTTGGCATTGTTACTTCTTTTGCTTTTACTTTAATGTGTTGAGGCTCAGTCATGAAACGCTCAGCAATACGACGGATTGGATCCGGCATTGTCGCTGAGAATAGTAATGTTTGGTGTGTTTCTGGCACATCTGTTAAAATTGCTTCAATATCTTCAATGAAGCCCATGTTTAACATTTCATCCGCTTCGTCAAGAACAACTGTCTCTACGTTTTGTAAGCGAAGTGTTTTACGGTTAATATGATCTAAAATACGACCCGGCGTACCAACAATAATGTGTGGGTGTTTTTTTAGAGCACGAATTTGGCGGTTAATATCTTGACCACCGTAAATTGGTAAGATACGAACGCGTTTATGTTTACCAATTTTGTATAGCTCTTCTCCAACTTGAATTGCTAATTCACGCGTTGGCGCGATAACAATACCTTGAACCGATTCTTTATGTGTATCCACTTTATCTAATAGTGGTAATCCGAATGCTGCTGTTTTCCCTGTACCTGTTTGTGCTTGCCCAATAATATCCTTACCTTGCAATGCATGTGGAATTGTTTCAGCTTGAATTGGCGTAGCCTCTTCAAAGCCCATACTTTCAACAGATTGCAGTAAAGAATCACTTAATCCTAATTCTCGAAATGTTGTCAATGTTACTTCTCCTTTTCTATCCTATACTTATCATTTAAAAAAAGGCGTTTTCCGAATTTGCGGAAAAGCCCTTTTCCTGAATGCTCACGTATATAAACGGGCGTATATTCTTCACGAAAATACTTCTAAACGTTATTACACTTTATCAATTATAAGTTTTGTATGTGTAAAAAGCAAACCCAACTGTTACCTTATTTTCATATTAAGAGTTTTTTTCTTCACTTTTATTTTTTTATATTTACTGTAAGCGCTTATTATAAGTTTCTTCTTTTTTCGTTGCTATCATCCCTATTTATATACACCAATTATTTCAACATCGTAATTACTTCTTCCAATTTCATACCGCGAGATGCTTTGACTAATACAACATCTTTCGCATCGACTACTGCTTGCAACTCTTTTACTAACTCTTCTTTATTATCATAAGCCTTTACACGTTCGTTAGGGAAATTAATTTTTGCTCCTTCAGCAATTTGAGCTCCTAATTGACCATATGTGAACACATAGGAGATTTTTGCTGGATCGATTAATTTACCTACCTCATAATGAAACTGTACTTCTTGATCTCCAAGCTCTAACATATCGCCGAGAACAACAATTTTTTTAGAGAATCCATCTAAACCATTCATTAGGTGGAATGCTGCTTCCATAGCTGTTGGACTTGCATTATAAGCATCGTTGATAATTGTTAATCCACTATTTGTTTTTACAATTTCCATACGCATGCCTGTCATTTGAAGTGTTACTAAACCTTCTTTCATCTCTTCCCACGTTACACCAAAATGTTTCGCAATTGCCATAGAAGCAAGCGTATTATACACATTGTGTTTCCCTAATACCGGTAGATAGAATGAAATGTTTTCTTCTCTATTCATTTTAAAGTGTGTCCCAGTTGCTTGTAACGTTACAGTCGTTGGATAGTAATCATTTGCTCTAGCATCACCAAACGTAACTGTTTCAGCTATTAAATTCATTTCAGGAACACGATTCGTTAATAATGGCTCATCTCCGTTATATACGAACACTCCACCTTCTTGTAATCCTGTCACAATTTCTAATTTCGCTTCAGCAATTGCCTCGCGAGAGCCTAAGTCCATTAAATGCGCTTCACCAATGTTCGTAATGATAGCTGCATTTGGACGAGCTAACTTAGATAAGAATTCAATTTCCCCACGGCTTGACATTCCCATTTCTAATACAGCTACTTCTGTATTTTCTTCTAAGTTTAAAATAGTAAGAGGTAGCCCGATATGATTATTGAAGTTTCCTTCTGTTTTTTGAACTTTGAATTTAGTCGCAAGAAGACTTGTTACAATATCTTTTGTAGATGTTTTACCGTTACTACCTGTCACACCAATCACTTTAACATCCAATTGGTCACGATAGTTTTTTGCTAACATTTGTAATGCTGATAGCGTGTCTTCTACAAAAATAACCGGAAGATTCTCAGGTGGATTTGCTACATCTTTCATCCATAATGTCGCCACAGCTCCATTTTCAACAGCTTTATCTACAAAAGCATGTCCATCGAAACGTTCACCTTGAATCGGAACATATAAGTTTCCTTTTTCGATTTTTCTCGTATCAATAGACACTCCTTGTATAGTAATTCCCTCATACTGCTCTGCTAATCCCGTACCATTTGTCATTTGTTCTACTTGTTTTAACGTTCGATTTATCATAAAAACACTCCTTACATAGAGGAAGCACTATTCCTTCGAATAGTGCCTCCTCCTTTTTTTTGTTAGATTGTATATTTAATTTTTTGTTTTTCTTCGTGACGCTCCATTGCTAAACGAATTAGCTCTTCAATTAATTCCGGATACGGTAATCCAGTATGTTGCCATAGTAGAGGGAACATACTAAACGGCGTAAATCCTGGCATCGTATTCACTTCGTTAATGTATACTTCTCCATCTTTCGTTAAGAAGAAATCAGCTCGCGTTAAGCCAGCACCATCTAACGATTGGAATGCAACAATCGCATCTCGCTTAATAACATTAGACTCTTCTTCTGTCATTTCAGCTGGAATAATTAACGCTGTATCACCATCGATGTATTTCGACTTATAATCATAGAAGTCTTTTTTAGGTACGATTTCACCTACAACTGAACATTTCGGTTCATCATTACCTAGTACACCAACTTCTACTTCACGTCCAACGATATTTTCTTCCACAATAATTTTACGGTCAAATTGGAATGCCTCTTCAAATGCATTCTCAAGTTCTTCACGATTTTTACACTTATTAATCCCAACACTTGAACCAAGGTTTGCTGGTTTTACGAAGCAAGGGTATCCTAATACTTCTTCTACTTTTTCATATGCTGTTTCACGATCTTTTTCCCATCCGCTACGAATGAATGATGCATATTTCGCTTGTTTTAATCCAGCTTCTGCGAAAATGTTTTTCATAACAACCTTATCCATACCAGCAGCAGATGCTAGAACACCATTTCCTACATAAGGAATATTCATTAATTCTAATAATCCTTGTACCGTTCCATCTTCACCATTTGGTCCATGTAGTAATGGGAAAATAACGTCGATAGCATTTTCCTCAGCATTTGCAGATGGAATGATTTCTGTGCTTAATGATAGCGGAGAAATCGCATTTTCTGCACCGCTCATTTTTAGAACTTCAACATCTGTTACTTCACCTTCAATACGCTCACCGCGTACCCATTGACCTTGTTCTGTAATATAAATTGGATGAATCTCGAATTTATCTTGATTTAATGCTTTAATAGCAGCAAGAGCCGTTTGTAGCGAAACTTGATGCTCAGCTGATTTTCCACCATATAATAAACCTAATTTAATTTTTGTCACTGAAATCACCCTAACCAATTGTTTTCATTTTTCTATTTTAGCACTTTTTATAAAAATAGGTAGTTCCTATTTGAAATAAAATGCAACTTCCACAAATAATTAAATGACACCACTTATTGGTTTTCTATACTTTTTCCACTTAACTTTCTTGATAAATATATAAAGTGAAACTTTAATCAGTGGGGGGCTTCATCCCCTACTGATTATTAGTTGAACCAATCGGACTTTAATGGGCAGCCCGACCCCCACCTAAATTCCTTGCTTTCGCTGAATTTTGAGGTGGGGGTCTTACTGCCCATTAAAGTGGGATAAAATTGCAATCCAACCTGGTTATTTACCTAAAATATGTAGAAATCCCCTTTTTGTGTATGTCATCTAATTATTAAGAAGATTGTTTGGTTAGTGTGCTTTTTTGCCTTTGTTCAACGAGACGGTCTAAAGAAATATATACAATACCTGCAACTACACAACCGACAGCTAAAATTGTAAATAAAAAGTGGCCAAGTAATCGGTCTAATAAAAAACCTCCAAGAAGTGGGCCGAATGCACTTCCTGTAATCCACTGCAAACTTGCAGCTCCCATATAAGTCCCCCTCAAATGCTCAGGAGCCAAATTCGCTACAAACGTCATCTGTACAGGCGACATAATCATCTCACCTAACGTATATATGGCATATATAAACAGTAACGTTATTAAAATAATCGTAGCATTTGTATCAAGTCCTCCAAACCACTTCGGTAACCACCCTATAAAAAATAACCCAATCCCAAACAAACATGCACCATATAACATCGTCTTTCCAACAGGTTTATCTGTGACCCATTTTGAAATTTGAAATTGGAACAACACAACTAATAGTCCATTTAAAGCCATTAAATATGGATATGGATTGTTAGTTCCAAAAATACCTTTCATTTCATTGTCAAAGTGCAGTGGCAACATGCCTTCTGTTTGAGAAAATCCCATCGAAATAATGATACCTGCTAATAAATAAATCATGAGTGCCTTATCTCGCAATACAATTTTCCACACTGCTCCTGATTCTTTTTCTGTATCACCTTCTTTATTCGTACTCTTTGGCATTGTCTCTTGAATAAGGACGAATACAAGCAATGCATAAAATAACATCGTAGATGCGGCAATAATAAACACAAGGTTCTTCGATAACATAACTACTGAAGCCCCCATTATCGGACCAATTGCAGCACCTATATTGTGCCCCATTCGCAATAAACCATATGCTTCTGTTCTTTTTTCTGGCGCCGTTACATCCGCAACCATCGCTGATGCAGCTGGATGAAATAACGAATTACTTAATCCTAAAAAAACAGATAAAATCGCATATGGAATAAATCCTTCTATAAATAAAAAACCGAGCATGAATACTGCATTGCTCGCCATCGAAAATATCATAATCGGTTTTCTTCCATATATATCAGCAATTCTTCCCCCTATAATTGATCCAAAGCTTGCAGCAATTGGAGACAGTGCCATAATCACTCCGACCTGTAATAATGAATCTACCTTATCTTTTAAATATAATGCAAAAAAAGGCATCAACATCATCATTGCAATTCCATTTAACGTCTCACCAATAAACCGAATCCATACGTTACGGTCCATCTCCCTTAACTCACGCCACGTATTTTTCATTATTTCACCCCTTTTGTTCAACAATAATTATCTTATAACAAGTTCAGAAGAATGTAAATTTTCAAAATTAAAAATCCATTCTAACAGAATTAGAATGGATTTTTCTACTTATAAATTGGCTGCGTCGTCTTCTTCTTTACTATTATTTAAAGCACTATGTTTTCGGCTATATAAGAAGTAAACCGCAATACCGATAATCATCCATACACCAAAACTAATCCAAGCCGTCCCGGATAATTGAAGCATTAAGTATAAACAAAAAATTACCGTTAACGCTGGTAAAAATGGTACAAGCGGCGCCTTAAATGCTCTTGGTAAATCAGGATGCGTTCTTCTCATTACAATAACAGCAACAGCTACAAGTGCAAAGGCTGATAAAGTCCCCATATTTACAAGATGCGCTAACACATTTAAATCTATTAATCCTGAAATAAGTGCTGCAATAATTCCCGTTGTCCACGTATTTAAAAACGGTGTTTTAAATTTCGGGTGAACTTTAGCAAGACGTTTCGGCAATAATCCATCTCTACTCATTGCATATGAAACTCGTACTTGCCCATACATCATAACTAACATTACTGTTGTGATTCCTGTAATTGCGCCTACTGAAATTACTCCCGCTAAACTATCTTGTCCAATAAATTGAAGTGCAAAAGCGACTGGATCTGATATATTCAACTGCCCGTATGGAACAATTCCTGTCAAAATAAGCGAAACGATAATATAAAGAGCCGTACAAATTAATAAAGATGCAATAATACCAATTGGTAAATCACGTTGTGGACGTTTCACTTCTTCTGCTGCCGTTGAAACTGCATCAAACCCTATAAATGCAAAGAACACTGTAGCAGCTCCAGCCATTACACCATCTAAGCCAAATGGCATAAAAGGCGTCCAGTTTTCAGGTTTCACATAATTAAAACCAGCAAAGATAAAAATAAGAACAACCGCTAGTTTAATAAATACCATAATATTATTTACACGTGCACTTTCACGAACACCTCTAGATAAAAGAACCGTCATCACTAAAATAATTAGAACTGCTGGCAAATCAATTATTCCACCCTTTCCTGTACCAGGGGCTGAGGAAAGAATGGTAGGAATATGAATTCCAAATCCCTTTAATAAAGATTGGAAGTACGCGGACCAACCATTTGCCACAGCAGAGGTTGCAAGTAAATACTCAAGCATTAAGTCCCATCCAATTAAAAATGCGAATACTTCTCCCATCGTCGCATATGTGTACGTGTACACACTGCCTGAGACAGGAACTGAAGAAGCAAATTCAGCATAACAAAATGCAGCAAAGGCACATGCTAACGCGGCTATCGCAAATGATAATATAATAGCTGGTCCAGAATGTTTCGCTGCTACCACGCCCGTTAGAACAAAAATACCCGTTCCAACAATTGCCCCGATTCCAAGCATCGTTAAATCTAGTGCGCCCAATGTTCTTGCTAACGTCTTTTGTTTACTCTCTTGCATTAACTTTGCAATAGGCTTCTTTTGAAAAATTTGCTTCATAGCATGCTCCTCCAAGTTTTAAATTTTCTGAAAATTTTTAATTCGCTTTTTCATTTTACTCATAGTACTTTTTCCAGTCAATACTTTTGTCGAAATAAGTAGAAACTCTTATGAATATGCACGATTTTTATCATTCTTTCTATATATCTTTCTATAACTTTTTTTGGTATTATTATACATGTCGATTCCATGAAAAAGGCATGCTCTGTTATTGAGCATGCCTTTTTTACTTATTTCACAGTATATGATCCCTCTTCAATCCAGCTATACATATATTTTTCATCTTCTGTTTCATGTGCTTGTTTTACAATACGAAGCGGACGGAATGTGTCTATCATAACAGCTAATTCAAGCGTTTCTTTTTTCCCTATACTCGCCTCTGTTTTCCCAGGATGTGGCCCGTGAGGAATGCCGCTCGGATGAAGTGTAATAGACCCTTCCTCCACACCTTTTCGGCTCATAAAGTTACCTTCTACATAGTACAGTACTTCATCACTATTCACGTTACTATGATAATACGGTGCCGGAATAGATTCTGGATGATAGTCATATAAACGTGGTACGAAAGAACAAATAACAAAATTGTGACCCTCGAACGTTTGATGTACTGGAGGTGGCTGATGAATACGACCTGTGATTGGCTCAAAGTCCTCAACATTAAAGACCCACGGATATAAATAACCATCCCAACCAACAACGTCTAACGGATGATGTCCTAAAACATGTTTATGCATATATCCCCTCGACTTTGTCATTACGACAAATTCACCTTTTTCATCATACGTCTCTAATTTTTCAGGACCACGAATATCTCTCTCACAAAACGGGCTATGCTCTAACAATTGTCCATATTCATTACGATAGCGACGCGGTGTTGTAATTTGACTATTTGCCTCTACAACAAGAAACTTAGTCTCTCCTTCATCTGGAATAACACGATAGATCGTTCCAATTGGAATTGTTACATAATCGCCCTTTCGATAATGAATCGTTCCAAACATCGTTTCAATTTTTCCTGTTCCGTAATGGACAAACAACATTTCATCGCCATCACCATTACGGTAGAAATAGTCCATTTTTTCTGTTGGGCTCACTACTCCGATTAATAAATCCTCATTCCCAAGTATAAAGTTTCTTCCGCTTACTGCATCACCACTTTTTTTATTTTCTTTCGTGCGAAAGTGACGATGAGAAAGAGCAACATCTTCTTCATACTGCAACTGACAAGAATGAGATAATGCCGCATGCCCTACTTCCGTTGGCATATAATGATGATACAAAATAGATTGCGTACCAGAAAAACCTTTTGTTCCCATTACCTGTTCACGATAAAGTGATCCATCTTTTTTACGGAATTGTACATGTCGTTTATGAGGTAGCTCCCCCATGTGACGATAAAACATGCTCATCACCTGCTTCCTTTTCTTTTTTGACCGTATTACGTAATGTACCTAAACCAGTAATCGTAAGCTCTACCACATCACCATCTTGCAGCCACTCTTCTGTACCCAGTTCTAAAATACAACCTGTTCCTACTGTTCCAGAACCAATCACATCGCCTGGATATAACGTAACATCTTCCGAAGCACGTTCAATCATTTCAGCAAATGTATAGTAAATATCTCGAAAGTTCCCTTTTGATAATAGCTTTCCATTTACATGAGCAGTCATCTCTAACTCATAACGGTCACCATTACGATAAATATCTAGTTCCTCTTTCGTAACAAGGTACGCTCCTAATGAAGTTGCAAAATCTTTTCCTTTCGCTGGACCAAGTCCTACCTTCATTTCTGTTGCTTGTAAGTCCCTTGCACTCCAATCATTCATAATACAATAACCAAAAATGTATTCCTCTGCTTGCTCACGAGAAATATTTCTTCCTTCTTTCCCAATTACGCAAGCAATCTCTAACTCATAATCAAGTTTTTTAGATTTCTTCGGACTAATTACAACATCATCTGGACCAATTACAGCACGATGGTTCGTAAAATAAAAAACCGGGATATCGTACCATTCAGGTACAACATCTAACCCTCTTCGGCTACGTGCCGTTTTTACGTGCTGTTCAAATGCATAAAAATCCCTAATACTACTCGGATTAGGAATCGCTGCTGCTAATTGCACTTCCTCTAAAGAATATATGCCCTTTTCCGGATTATTAATATTACGCAACACTTCTACATACTCATCCGCTTTCTCTAAAAAGGCGAACATAGAAGAAGGTAATTTTCCACCACTAGCAAGATTCATATCGATTACTTTGTCACCTTCAAGCCATCCAGCTCGCATTTCTTTTGAAGGAAGACGAAATGTAACGAATTTCATCCTAATTCCTCCTTATGAAAATGAAATTTCCACCAGCAAAAGAATGATTGCTGGTGGATATAAATTTTATAAATTCCCGCGACGCTCTTGTTCTCTTTCAATTGATTCGAATAACGCTTTAAAGTTTCCTTCTCCAAATCCACGAGAACCTTTACGCTGAATGATTTCAATAAATAAAGTTGGACGATCTACAATTGGTTTCGTAAAGATTTGTAGTAAGTATCCTTCATCATCGCGATCTACTAAAATCTTTAATTCTTTCAACTTATCAATTTCCTCATCAATTTTTCCAACTCGTGCAGTTAATTCATCATAATAAGTATCTGGTGTATCTAAAAACTCCACACCATTTGCACGTAGCGCTTCTACTGTTTTAACAATGTCATTTGTTAGTAAAGCAAGATGCTGTACACCTGCTCCATTATAGAACTCTAGATATTCTTGAATTTGTGATTTTCTCTTTCCATCCGCTGGCTCGTTAATAGGGAACTTAATACGACTTCCATTTGTCATAACCTTCGACATTAATGCTGAATACTCTGTACTAATATCATCATCATCAAAATGGATCATTTGTTTAAAGCCCATAACGTTCTCGTAATAACTAACCCACTCTTCCATCTTTTCAACATTACCAACTACATGGTCTACAGCAATTAAACCTGACTCTTCAAATGGAATATCAAACTCAGCCTTTTGGAATCCTGGCATAAATGTCCCTTTATAATTTTTACGCTCTACAAGCGTATGAATTGTATCACCATACGTACCAATAACTGCTTTTTTCAATGTACCGTTCTCATCTGTTAACTCTACAGGCGGAGCAATTGCGACGGCACCACGTTTCACCGCTTCTGAGTATGCTTTATCAACATCGTCAACAAGTAATGCCACATCTTTCACGCCATCACCATGAGTCTTTACAAACTCTGCAATACGATTGTCACTACTTAAAGCCCCAGACACAACGAAACGCATATTTTTTTGCACAAGAACATAAGATACTTTTTCACGATTACCAGTTTCTAATCCAGAGTAAGCCACAATTTTGAATCCGAATGCTCTCGCAAGATAGTAACTTGATTGCTTTGCATTTCCTACGTAAAATTCCAAATGATCTACATCACGTACTGGAAAAAAGTCCTCCATTTGTGCAGCTAGCGTATCCATAGATTTTTGTTTCATAAAATCCTCATCCCCCTGTAAATAGATTAAATGGTTCATACTTAAAACCAACCGAAAACGCTTCCAACATCAATTGATAGAAATTAGTTAGCAAGCTAACAAATTCTGACCTTTAAAATTTTCTATCTTTTCTGTCAAATTCCTCTTTTTTTCTTACATATAAAATTCGACTTTTTTCTCTTTAAAATAAAGGGGGCTATTCATACTTGAAGGGATATATAGAAGAAAAATAAAAAAGACTCCAACATATTAATTACTTACTAATATGCTAGAGTCTTTATTTTTTTTGAATGATTGTATTTATATGTCTCATACTAATACTTTTGCAAGGAATAGAATAAATGATGTTAATACTACTGCTCCACCTAATGATCCTAATAAATCTGTTTTTGTTACTTGTAACACTTGCTCACCGTTCATATTCCTCATTCTCCTTTCATTTTGTATAATGTAAAACTTCTATTATACTAATACACTTGATAGAAATACGATTAATGCTGTTAATACTACCGCTCCACTTGCTGATCCTACGAAGTCACCTTTTGTTACTTGTAATACTTGCTCTTTCATTTTGCATTCTCCTCTCTTTTTCTTTTTACAAAACCTCTATTATACTAATACGCTTGATAAGAATACGATTAATGCTGTTAATACTACTGCTCCACTTGCTGATCCTACGAAGTCACCTTTTGTTACTTGTAATACTTGCTCTCTCATTTTGCATTCTCCCTTCTTTTTTCCTTTGTTACAAAACTTCTATTATACTAATACGCTTGATAGGAATACGATTAACGCTGTTAATACTACTGCTCCACTTGCTGATCCTACGAAGTCACCTTTTGTTACTTGTAATACTTGCTCTTTCATTTTGCATTCTCCTCTCTTTTTCTTTTTACAAAACTTCTATTATACTAATACGCTTGATAAGAATACGATTAATGCTGTTAATACTACTGCTCCACTTGCTGATCCTACGAAGTCACCTTTTGTTACTTGTAATACTTGCTCTTTCATATTATGTATCCTCCTTTTTAATAAGTTATCTATATGTAATTTCTAAGAAATGTTTATTTCATAGTTTTTATGTTGACGTTACATTAAATTTAATAACGTAACGTTTGTAACATTAATGTAACATAACTATTGTTACGTTGCAATATAATTACGTAAATTTTATTACACTTTTTTTACGTTTTTTTATAAACACCTTCAAAAACCTTGATTTAATGCATTTTCTACTAAATCCATATTTGTAACATTCATGTAATATTACAGTCATATAACGAAACATCCCTATACCTACCTCTACTTTTGTTACAAAGTAAGATAAATCTTTCATTAATAAAGTGGAATCTATCAAATTCTTACTGATAGTTCATGAGAGATAAAATACAATCTTTCCAAGATAAGTTTATATGTTTCCTTTATATAACTATGTATAATAAGAACAAAGAGGTGGTCATTTTGAAATTAATCGCATTAGATATGGATGGTACACTACTATCATCTAATCTTGAAATCTCCAAAGAGAACTTACAAGCTATCCAAACTGCAAAAGAGGCTGGTCATATTGTCATGATTTGTTCTGGCCGTGCAAAAGAGGATGCTTTGAAATTATTGGAAGAGTATAAACTATCTCTTCCAGTTGGAGCAAGCAATGGGGCAATTGTTTATGTGGATGGAGAAGTAATTAACTCGCGTTGTATACAAAACGACAAAGTGTACAAACTTGCAAAATTACTAGAATCTGAAGGCTTTCCTTATAAGCTATATACAAATAAAGGAGTTTATTCTCCATATACATGGCAAGATCAAGTTATGCAAGCGTTCGAAGAAAATAAGCATGCACTAGATGTTACGCTTGAGGAACTTGAAAGAATTACAGAAAAACAAAAGAAATCAAACTTAATTACTGATTTCCAAAAAATAGAAGATGTTGTAAATAATCCAGAATTAGAAATATCTAAATTCTTTATTTTGACATTTAACGCAGGGCATCGCGCACAGCTATTAAGTATGTTACAAGAAGATACTGATATTATGGTTACAGCATCTGCTCCTACTAATTTAGAAATTATGGACAAGAATGGACATAAAGGAAATGGACTGAAACAAATGGCAGCCCATTTTAATATACCAATTGAAGATACAGTTGCTATCGGTGACAATTTTAACGATGTACCCATGTTAGAAGCAGCTGGTTTATCAGTTGCAATGGGAAACGCTGAAGAAGATGTAAAAAAACTATGTGATGTTGTAACATTAACAAACAATGAACATGGTGTTGCTCATGCAATCGAACAATTTGTATTGAAACAAACTTCATCTAGTAAATAAAAAAAGGACTCTTTCTATTTGAAAGAGTCTTTTTCTTTTATACATGATGACAAGCAACAAAATGCTCCTCACCAACATTACGAAATTCAGGTACCGTTTGTTTACAAATATCTGTTGCAAACGGGCAACGTGTATGAAAACGACACCCCGAAGGTGGATTCGCTGGACTTGGAATGTCACCCTCTAGTATGATTCTCTCTCGCTTCACTGTTGGATCTGGTATTGGAACAGCGGATAACAATGCTTTCGTATACGGATGAAGTGGATTCGTAAATAACTCATCACGCGGCGCTGTTTCCACAATCGTTCCTAAATACATAATTCCAATCTTCGTACATAAGTGCTCTACTACGCTTAAATCATGTGAAATGAACAAATAAGATAATCCCTTTTTCTCCTGTAGCTCACTAAATAAATTAATGATCTGTGCTTGAATAGATACATCTAATGCTGCCACAGGTTCGTCAGCTACAATAAATTCTGGGTTTAATACCATAGCTCTTGCAATAACGATACGTTGGCGTTGTCCACCCGAAAATTCATGAGGGTACCGATCAATATGATATGGGGCTAAGCCACATAACTCTAATACTTCTGTCACTTTTTCACGAACATTTTCTTTCGTCGCTAATCCGTGAGCTAACATCGGTTCACCAAGCGCTTCCCCAATTCTCATTCTCGGATTTAATGAGCTAAATGGATCTTGGAAGACAAGTTGCATATTAGGACGATGTTTTCTCAATTCTTCCTTAGATAAAGAGTGAACATCTTGCCCTTTAAACTTCACTTCCCCTTCCGTTTTTTGGACGAGACGTAAAATTGTTTTTCCTATCGTTGTTTTTCCGCTTCCCGATTCACCAACGAGGCCGAATACTTCACCTTTATTAATAGTAAAACTTACTCCATCAACTGCTTTTACATGTCCAACCGTTCTACTAAATATGCCGCCTTTAATTGGAAAATATGTTTTTAAGTTTTTTACTTCTAATAATGGTTCACTCATTGTTTCGCACGCTCCTCATATAACCAGCAAGCAACTTTATGATTCTCATCATGTACATTCAAACTTGGCGCTTCTTCTTTACATATTTCCATACAATGCTCACAACGGCCGCTAAAGTAGCAAAACTCATCCAAACCAACTAAATTAGGAACTTGCCCTGGAATAGAATATAGTTTATCTATTCGTTTTCCCATCACTGGTTTTGATTTTAACAAACCTTTCGTATACGGGTGTTTCGGATTTTGGAATATTTCTAGTACCGGTGCTTCTTCAATAACTTTCCCGCCATACATAACGACAACATAATCAGCCATTTCCGCTACGACACCTAAGTCATGTGTAATTAATAAAATGGATGTTTTAAATTCCTTTTTTATTTGCCTTAATAAATCTAATATTTGAGCTTGAATCGTAACATCAAGAGCCGTTGTCGGTTCATCAGCAATTAATAACTTCGGATTACAACTAAGTGCAACAGCAATCATAATACGTTGTAACATACCACCGCTCAGTTCGTGTGGATAAGAATGGACGATTTCATCCGCGCGAGCTATACCGACTTTACGAATTAACTCAATTGCCTTCTTATATGCTTCATTTTTACTAAGTAATTCATGCTCCCTTAACGTCTCTACAATTTGTTCCCCTACAGTAAAGACTGGATTTAGCGATGTCATCGGTTCTTGGAAAATCATCGCAATATCATTCCCTCGTAAACTACGAAGCTCTTTCTCTTTCATTCCTAAAAGACTTTTTCCTTCATATAAAATATCTCCACCTACTACACTACCTGATTCAGCAATAAGTCCCATAATAGATAAAGCCGTTACACTTTTCCCGCAACCAGATTCACCTACAACACAAACAGTTTCACCTTCTCGAACAGAAAAACTAACATGATTCACAGCTTTTACTGTTCCTTCTTCTGTCTGAAAGTGTGTTTGTAAATCTTTTAGCTCTACTACTGCTTTACTCATATTCCCTCACCTACCGTCTCATCTTTGGATCTAACGCATCACGAAGTGCATCACCAAGTAAATTAATGGATACAACTGTTATAAAGATTGCAAAACCAGGCGGAATCCATAACCATGGGCGCTTTTGAAAATCAATTAATGAGTTCGCTGCACTAATCATATTCCCCCATGATGGTGTAGGTGGGACAACGCCGAGACCTAAGTAGCTTAGTGCGGACTCTCCTAAAATAGAACCTGCAACGCCTAATGTGGATACAACAATTAATATTGGTAAAACATTAGGAATTAAGTGATAGATAATTTTCCGGTAATCTTTTATCCCTAACACATCAGCAGCTTGCATAAACGCTTGCTCTCTAAGTGATAAAATTTGACCTCTTACAAGACGCGCAAGCCCCGGCCAACCTACTAAACTTAAAATAATCATAATGACATATAGACGATAATCAGATGGTACTTTCCACTCTGATAAAATCGCTCCCATTATAATAAGTAACGGTAATCCTGGCATCGACATTAAAATATCGGCAAGACGCATAATAATATTATCAACGATGCCGCGATAAAATCCTGCAATAGCCCCTAATACAGCTCCTAATATCACTGATAAAACCATAGAAGCCAGGCCAATCGTTAATGAGATTCGTCCTGCTTGCATAAGCCTCGTTAAAATATCTCTTCCCAATTGATCTGTACCGAGCCAATGAGAAAAACTAGGTGGTTTGTTAATTAACGTAACTTGTATTTTTCCTGATGCATACGGCGAAAAAAATGGTCCTATAAAACAAAATAAAAACATAAAAATTAATGCATACAATCCTACTAGTGCCATCTTATTTTTCTTTATTTTTTTAAGAGCTTGTCGCCACGGTGATGATTCATTTTTTCTTCTCTTTTTCTCCTTTTTTTCTGTAATCACTGTAATAGTTTCCATCCCATTCCCCTCCTTACTTCAACCGAATACGTGGATCAACAACTGCATATACAATGTCCGCTAAAAAGTTTGAAACAATTGTTAAACAAGAAAGAAACATCGTAAATGCCATTAATACTGTATAATCACGGAAATTAAGTGCCTCTAATTGAATGTTACCAATACCTGGCCAGTTAAAGATTTGTTCAATAATAATCGCTCCTGAAAATAAACCTGGTAATTCAAATGCTAATAAAGTAATCGCCGGTAAAATCGCATTTTTTAATGCATGCTTATAAATAACGGTCTTCTCTTTTAAACCTTTTGCTCGTGCGGTTCGTATGTAATCTTGCCTTACAACTTCTAACATACTAGTTCTAAAATAACGAGTTAATGAACCTACACCTAGAAGAGTCAAGATAAATACTGGTAAGATCATATGCTTTGCTACCTCTATTACATAAGCAAACCCTGTTGAATTACTACCAACATCAATCATCCCACCTATCGGTAATAACTTAAAATCAACTGCAAACACTTTAATTAAAAACAAACCGATAAAAAAAGAAGGAAACGACATTGCTGCAAAAACACCAATTGTTACAAGTTTATCGAATAAAGAATGTTGTTTCGTCGCCGAGAATACGCCAATAATAAGTGCAATTAGCCAAATGAAAAATAATGCAATAACTGCCACACTAAACGAATTCCAAATAAACTTATTTAATAGTGACGTTACAGGTTCTTGGTATTGAAGCGAAAAACCAAAGTCTCCTTGCAACGCATTACCTAACCAATGAAAATAGCGTTCGACAATTGGTTTATTCAATCCATACAATTCCCTAAGCTCAGCCGCCCTTTCCGGTGTAATCTTTGGATTTGAATCAATATAATCACCCGGAAGAAGCGCGAACAGGAAGAAGATAATAATTGATGTTCCAAACAGTGTAGGAATCATTTGTAGCAACCTGCGAACAATATATGTTTTCACCCTTTTTCTCTCCAATCTAATGCTTAAAATAGAAGAACATTTTTTCAAATCGGCACATTTCTAACCGAATGAAAAAATGTCTTCTACTTTCACATTCTTCTCGTTATTTTTCAAATGATAATACTGGTAAATTTGCGCTAATACTATTGTATTTCTCAGGATCAATTCCTTTTATATTCCCGTTATAACCAGTAATTGTTCTACGATAGTTTAATAAAATTACTGGTGGATCATCACTTAATTCTTTATAAAGTTCTTTATAGATTGGTTTACGTTTTTCAATATCTACAGTTTCAATACCTTTTTGAATTAACTCATCTACTTTTGCATTTTTATAACCAAGACTCTTCTCATTAGCACCTGATAAATATTCACCAACTGTTTCACTTGGATCACTTGTAATTGGTGTAGCAACAGAGGCTAAATCATAATCACCTTTATTAACTTTTGAAAGCATCGTATTAAAGTCCATAAATTCAGGATTAAACTCTACACCTATCTCTTTATAATTCTCTTTCGCAATCGGAATTAATAAATCACTATCTTTAGCCGAACTTGGGCCAAAATAAGAAAGCTTTAATTTTTGACCATCTTTTTCACGAATTCCATCCGAGCCAACTTTCCATCCTGCCTCATCTAATAACTTTTTCGCTTTTTCTTTGTCATACTCATATTTATTAACACCTTCTTCCGTATAAGCCCAAGAAGTCGGATGGATTGGTACATTGGCTACTGTACCGTATCCTTTTAACGCTGTATCAACATATTTTTTACGATCTAATCCGTAAATAAGTGCCTGGCGGACCTTCTTATCCTTTAAGTACGGCTTATTATTATTCATATAAATATAACTAAATGACGGTGCTGTTTCAATTTGGATATTTGCAAATTCTAAAGCCTTTGCCTGTTCAAGAACTTCGTCACCAGTACCTAAGCCAGTATGGTCTACTTCACCTGTTTGGAATAGTTGAAGTTTCGTATCGCCAGAAGTAATTTTATAAATGAAGTTTTGAATTTTTGGTTTACCCGCATAGTAATTTTCATTTGCTACAAAACGAACTTCTTGACCTGGGATATACTTTTCAAATTTATATGGACCCGCAGCTAGCGGTTTTCCATACAACTCTTTTAAATAATCCAAACTTGTATTTTGTTTGTAATCTTTTCCGTAATAAGCCTTTGATAGCACAGTACCACCTAAAACAAATATAGCTTGTGAATTAACTTTTTCAGTCGTAACCTTAATTGTTTGTGGATCAACAACTTGAATGCCTTCAATTGAAGTTGCTGTTCCTTCTTTATATGCCTTACCACCTTTAACCGCATATTGAGAGATGTCTACTTCACCCTCATACGCCTTATCATGTAAAAGCGTCAATGTGAACGCTACATCATCCGCTGTTAATGGTGATCCATCGCTAAATTTTAAATCTTTACGTAAATGGAATGTATATGTTAACTGATCAGAAGAAATGTCCCACTTCTCAGCTAATTCTGGAATTGGTTTCCCTTGTTTATCGGTTGATACAAGAGATGCAAAAATAACTGAAGTGACATTTCCATCCCAACCATTTTGTTGGAAATATGGTAAAAATACGCCGCCTGGTTTATTAATCCCAACTACTAACGTATCCTTTCGATTTTTCGCTTTATCTGGCACTTTCGTTTTATCTTTCGCAGCAATCTTTTCAATTTTTATATTTTTCAAATCTTGCTGTTTAACCGGTTCCGTAGAAGCAGTATCTTCCTGTCCCCCACAAGCAGATAACACAAGCGAACTACTCAGTAATACCGAAAATACACCAGCCCATTTTTTTGTCTTTTTCTTCATTGTCCCCACCCTAACTTTTTAATAGTGATACCCTTTGAACTTATTACCTTATGTATGCCTCCCACAGCAACATTTATAGCCAATCGGAAAAGTCGGTTTTAATCGTAAAAAAATAGATGTTTTTGAGGGGTAACAATCCTATTCCGACCTTTCCGGTAGACTTTATGGTTATTAGCTTATATCTTCCGTTATATTTTGTCAATTCTTTCTAAATAAATATTTTTAAAATTTTTCAAAAATTATTATTCTATCTTTAATTTAGGTAAACTTAACAAAATACCGTTATAGTTATCTTCTTGCAATCCTTGAATGCGCGCATGATGTGCAGACACAACTTTACTATTATTTAAGAAGATTACAGGTGGATCTTCACTTAACTCCTGGTACAACTTTTTATAAATTTCTTTTCGTTTTTCAATATCTAATGTTTCTAGTGCCTGCTTCGCTAATTCATCTACTTTCGGATTATGGTATCCATCATAGTTTCGTTTACTTGTTGAAACAAACTCTTCAATCGTTCCACTCGGATCATCAATCATTGGCGTAGATACCATCGCTAAATCATAATCACCTTTTATCACTTTTGAAATCATCGTATTAAAGTCCATATATTCTGGATTAAACTCTACACCAAGCTTTTTATAATCCTCTTTCATCACCGGGATCATTACATCATTTATTTTACTTGCAGAAGAAGCAAAATAACTTACCTTCAATTTTTGGCCATCTTTTTCGCGAATTCCATCTGGACCAGCTTTCCATCCAGCCTCATCCAATAATTTCTTTGCTTTCTCTAAGTTATACTCATATTTATTAATCCCTTCTTCTGTATACGCCCAAGAAACTGGCGTAATCGGTACATTAACGAGTGAAGCATAACCTTGGAAATACGTATCAATAACTTTTTGACGCTCTAATCCGTAAATAAATGCTTGGCGGACACGCTTATCTTTAAAGTATGGTTTCTTATAATTCATTTTAATGTAACCATAAGAGCTTCCCGTATATACATTAATATTGGCAAAACCTAAATCCTTTAACTGTTCAATCGTCTCCGTGTTTGTCGTAAAACCATCATAATCTACTTCCCCGGCTTGAAATTGTTGTAGCTTTGTATCACCTTTTGAAATTTTATAAATAAAGTGCTCAATCTTCGGTTTTCCTTCAAAATAATTTTCATTAGCTACAAATCGAACCTCTTGACCAGGAATATATTTATCTAACTTATAAGCTCCTGCTCCCATCGGTTTTCCATACAACTCTTTTAAATACTCTAGGTGCCCTTGTTTATACTCTTTCCCGTAATAAGCTTTAGATATAACTTCTCCACCGATTAATGATAGTGTTTGAGCATTTACCTTTTCAGTCGTAATCGTAATTGTTTTCGGATCAATGACTTGAATTCCCTCAATAAAGGTTGCCTTTCCTTCTTTATACGCTTGCCCACCCTTTATTGCTGTTTGACTTATATCAGTCGCTCCACTATAAGTTGGATCGTGTAATAGCGTTAATGTAAATGCTACGTCATCTGCAGTTAGTGGTGATCCATCACTAAACTTTAAACCATCTTTCAAATAGAACGTGTATGTAAGCTGATCCTCCGAAATATCCCACTTCTTCGCTAAAATTGGAATTGGTTTTCCTTCCTTATCGAGTCCAACAAGAGGTGCAAAGATAGCTTGCGTTATATTACCATCCCATCCATTCTCCATAAAGTGCGGAAGGAATATCCCTCCAGGACTCGGCATTCCAACTACAAAAGTATCTTTTCTTTCTTTTGCTTTTACGGGACTTTTTGCTTTGTCGCTTGCCTGAATAAATTCATCTTTTACTTTCGGGACGTTCCTGGCCTCGTTTGTACTCGCTTCCTCTTGACCACATCCGGCTAGTAATACTGATACACTCAAAAATGTAGCAATTGCTCCTTTAAAAACATTTTTCATTGCACTATCACCTTTACCTTCCTAATTTTTAACGATGTAGGAACATAGGACTCCTTCCTGCAACTATATTTATTATTCCTATAAAAATAGTATGAATTAATTTCAAGATTATTCCTTTCCTTTAAACATGTCAACCGTTCTTTTTTATTTCGTATTAAAAAATTAAAAATTCACTTCTATTCGTTCCGTATGAAACATAGAATACTAATAACCAATTACCAAAAAGGGGGCGAAAACATGGACAACCTATTCCAATACGTCCTTCACTACGTATTATTAACAATTATGATAGTTGGGGCGCTATTACTATTCCCGTTCTTCCCAAAGTTCGTCCTCTTTTTAGCTTTTTTTATTATGCTCGGGATCGCTATTATCATTTCAACAAAGGAAGATACCACACAAAAAGAAAACAGAGTTCAGCGTGTAAAGCTGTAACTCTGTTTTTTTCAGTCGTAACGTATTCTTGTTAAACTAATTATGAAAAAGACTCCTGCAAATAAAATGAGTATACCAATATATCCTCCTATATCAGCCAATGTACCTCCCCTTACAATTAACTCCGTAAAGCCACGCATCGCCCAAGTTTGCGGAACAAAATTTGCTGCTGTCTGCATCCATGCTGGTTCAATTTCAATTGGCCAATACAGGCCACCAATCATGCATGTTGAAATCACAACGATATTACCTAATGCAGACTGTTGTTCTGTTGTTTTCACGATACTTGCTAATAATAAGGCTAGACCAATGACAGCTAATAATAATACGGAAACGAGTATAATAACCCCTAACAAATTTCCCCACTGCACATTAAATAAGGAATTCGTTAATATCATTAGAACACCAAATTGAATCCATCCTATTAAGAAGAATGAAAGGATATATCCCGTTAGTATTTGAACTTTTGAAACTGGTGCTTCTAATAAACGAGACCAAACACCAAGTTGTCTAGCTTTCAAAATAGTCCCCGTCGCACTTAACATAACAATCATAACGAATAGAATTGAAAATCCCGCTGCTCGCCCTGTAACGTTATTTAACTTTTGATCATCATGTGAAATTGATTCTTTTTGAATCGAAGCAGGTTCTACTTTTGTATAGATTTCTTTATACATAGGTTCCCACGAAGCGTTACTTTTCTTCTCAAAATCTCTCGCTGCACTAACTTCTATCTCCATTTTTTTTAATGCACTTGCCAATACTTGCTCTACAGAAGTTCCACCAGTAAAATCAGCACTAGCTTGAAACTGAATATTTTCTACCCTTCCATCTAACATATTCTTTTGAAAGTCTTTCGGAATAAGAACTATGCCGGATGATTTTTTGTTTTCAATCTTCTGTTTGCCTTCCTTATACGTTACCTTCTCTATAGAAATTAAGTCACTTTTCTGTATGTCCTCGTAATACTTGCTAGATAATACAGAACCATCTTCATCTACTAAGCTAACATTTACTTTCTTATTCCCACTTCCACCTAAAAGTCCGCCGAAAATGAGTGTAAAAATAATAGGCATTCCAAACATAAGTATATAACTTTGTGGTTTTATTAAAATTTGTTTTAACTCTAGCCAACAAAGTGCCCAAACCTTCTTCATCATTTCTCCCTCCTATCTCGTACGTAAACGTAATGTCCCTATCATAACGGAGACAATTCCTGCACCACATAAACTAAAAATAACAGGGAGTAACACATCCCAAGATGTTCCCGACATAATATTTAAAAAGCTTGTAAGTGCCCATTTATTCGGAGCAACATTCGCAATGGTTTGAAGTGTATCAGGGAATACGTAAATTGGTAACATCGATCCTCCTAATATAGCGAGTATTTGAATACCGATTCCTCCCATTACATCTGCCGTTTTTTCCTCACGAATAAAAGCGGCAATTAACATAGATAAACCCGAAACACAAATTGCATAAGACATTCCCACCGCTACTATTTGAGATAAGTCTCCGCCCCATTCCACATGAAACATAAAGTGTGTAGCAACTATAAATATCCCAAATTGTATACAAGCAAATAATAATGTACCTAAAAACTTCCCGAATAAAATTGAAAATGAACTCGTCGGTGTACTGAACAAACGCGCCAACGTCTCAGTTCGTTGCTCTGTTACAACTGACTTTGCACCTACTGTTATGTTATATAGTAAAAACATGACTAACATCGCTGCGGCATAATATTGCATCGCTGCAACTGTTTTTTTACCTATCGTTCCTTTTTCAATGTTATCTGCACCCGAAGTTGCTACTGTTTGTAAATCTCCACTTACTTCTTTTGCAACTTGTTCCACATTACTATGCTGAGAATTTGCTAATTCCGTCACAACACTTTTAGTAGATACCGCAACTGTTTGAACACGCTCTGAAAAAGAGCGGACCATTGATTCAGCGATTTTCGCTTGTATATCTTTTGATGGGTCTATAAACACCTTTGGTTCTTTTAATTTTCCATCTTGTACTTGTTCGCTCCATTTATTCGGGATGACGATTCCCACATCGATTTTCTTTTCCTTTAACATATCTTCAAGCTCTTCCTGAGAATTAACTATCTTTACTTTCACATCATCTTTTAATTCTTTAGATTGCAATACGTCTTTTTGAAAGACATCTGCAAACTCATCATTTCCTACTTGATAATAGCCAATCACTGTTTTGGGTAGTCCACCATTATCAAATATATTACTTAACGCTGAACCTAAAATCGCTGTTAATAAAAGCGGCATAATTAACATCATCATAAATCCGCGCCGATCAATTAAACGTATTTTTAAATCTTTCCATGCAATAATAAAACTTTTCATCTCGCACTAACCTCCTTAATCACGAAGTGAACGTCCTGTTAATTGTAAAAAGAGTGCCTCTAAATTCGGTTCTTGCACTTCAAGCTTTAAAATTTGAGCGTTGTTCTCCACAACTACTGACACAACTGTACCAATGGACTCACCACCATTTAGCCCAATATCAATCGTACTATTATCTTCATCAAAAATAATTCGTTCAACAACAGAGAGTGCTTTCAACTTTTGTAGCAGTTCCGTACTATAACGATTTAATTGCAATCTCACTATAAACCCATCCGCCAGGCGATTACATAGTTCCCTTTTCGTTCCTAATGCAATTACCTTTCCATGATCAACAATTGCAATTCTTTCACATAAATACTCTACTTCTTCCATGTAATGACTCGTATAAATAACTGTCATCCCTTTTTCATTTAACTTTTTAACAGTCTCTAAAATATGGTTTCTCGATTGCGGATCAATCCCAACTGTCGGTTCATCCATAATTAACAACTCTGGCTCATGCATAAGTGCTGCACCAATATTAATACGCCTTTTCATTCCACCTGAAAATGTTTCAATTTTATCTTTTCCACGGTCCTGTAAACCGACGTAAGCTAATACTTCCTCCGCTCGTTCTTTTGCAATTTTCCCATTTAAACCGTACATTTTTCCCCAAAAAACCAAATTTTCCTTCGCTGAAAGTGTTGGATAGAGCGCAATGTCTTGTGGAACAATACCAATTTTCTTTTTCGCCTCTAATGGATATTCTTTTACTGATTTCCCACCAACTTTTATATCACCACTGTCGTATGAAATTAACCCGCAAATCATTGATATCGTCGTTGATTTTCCCGCACCATTTGGACCAAGTAATCCAAATGTTTCCCCTTTCTTCACCTCAAAAGAAACATTCTTTATAATTTCCTTCTTACCAAATGATTTCGTAATATGATCTATGACTAACATACTGATTCAGCCCCTTTGCATTCATCTACACTTTCATTGTAGAAAAATTTCTTCTTCTCTCCATCATCCTTGAGATAGAAATACAAAATAAAAAAGCAGCAAATTCTGCTGCTTTTTCACACTTATATATGCCAAAAGTCATGTGTACATCGTGATGCCATACCTTACTGCGTATATGGCTGCTTGCGTTCGATCTCTCAGTTCTAACTTACTAATTAAATTAGAAACATGATTCTTAACAGTTCCCTCTGTAATAAATAACTTTTCCGCAATCTCTTTATTATTTAACCCAAGTCCAATTTCCCTTAAAACATCTACTTCTCGCTCAGTTAATTGTGCTAATTGTTCTGGTGTGGTGCACTCTACTGCTACTTTTGTCTTTTTTAATTCTTTTATAATTTGCGCTGTTATATCCTGAGGAAGCACAGCCCCTCCACTATGCACCGTTAAAATTGCTTGAGCGATTGCATCTGTCTCCATGTCCTTCAATAAATAACCACTTGCTCCTTGCTCCAATGCTTCAAAGATAAGCTTACTATCACTAAAAGTCGTCAACATAAGTACCTTTATATGAGGGAACTGTTCTCTAACTAAACGTGTTCCTTCAACACCATTCATACGGGGCATCCGAATATCCATCAAAATAATTTCAGGATGTAACTCTTTCACCTTTTGTATCACTTCGTCTCCATCTGTAGCAGTTCCCACTACTTCAAGTTCCTGACGTAAATTTAATAACATCGCTAAGCCATCACGAATGAGTGATTGATCATCAACAATCATAATCCGAATCATACAGTCCCCCCTATTAACCACGTTTTCTCCTGAAGTGGAAATTCAATCTGTAACCGAAAGCCTTTTTCTATCTCACTCTCAAATTGAATAGTTCCACCATGTTCCTCTACTCGTTCTCTCATATTAAGTAAACCAAAACCTGGGCTTACCTCGTTAACTCCCACGCCATTATCCAAAATACATAGTTTAACTTGTTTCGCCGAACAAGTTAAACTCACTTCACATAAGCTCGCCTTGCCATGCCGCTTTGCATTTGTTAAAGACTCTTGCATAACCCGGAGCAGTGTAGGTTGTAGTGACAGCGGAATCACAACCGGATCTCCTTGTAATTGAAACGATACTTGTACTTTCGTCGCTTTAGAATATCCATGTAACATTTCACGCATATTCTCTATTATGTTCCCTAGTTTACCTTCTTCTTTTAAGGCATGTACAGACGCTCTCACCTCTTGAAGTGATTTCCTGGCTAGCCCATGACATGTATGTAAAACCTCTTCCGTAGCGTCCGACTTTTGTTTCCACAAAGCCTCTGCCAGTTGTAATTGGACAAGTAAGGCTGTCATATTATGACCGACAGTATCATGAATTTCTCGGGCAATATCATTTCGCTCTCGAACGGCTGTCAATTCTTCTACCTCTTTGGCATATAGACGTAATTGTTCATGCGCTTCTTTTAGAGCTGTATGAGACAATGTCAATTCCTCATATTGTTCATCTACCATTTTCCGAGCAGCTGTAAGTTTTTTTATTAAGCTTCCAGCTAAAGCACTAAAAACGATGAACATAAAATTAATGGAATTACTCTCCAATTCTAAACTACCTGTATGTTGATACGCATGTAATATATTTATAAACCAACAAAGAAAGAAAAAAGTAATAAAAAAGTACGTCATGCTTCTACGAAACTCATGAATAAATAGCCCTACTGCATCAATTCCAAATATAATTAAATATAAACATGTCTCGGGAAATAAAAAACCTAATAAAGCTGTGACTATCCCATTTGCTAATAGTGTATAAAAACCAAGTTTTTTACCTCCATTCACTTTTACTAGCAAAATATGATTCACAATATAAATAAAAAGTGCTGTACCTACAAAAAATTGCAAATATGCTGTTTCACGTGAAACATGGTTTGCATAAACAAAACAAATCATGACGATTGTAATAATTCGCGCGTATCCTAACATAAAATTCTCCTCACATTTTAATAACCTAAAGTGCATCTCTTCATTATAATAACAAGAAAATTATACCAATTACTTCTCTTTCCTTACACACAAAAAAAAGCAAGCCCCCCTCAAAACATGAGAAAACAACTTGCTCTTTCATTCTAATCTCTTTACTCCATGATATTCTCTAAAGCATTATATAAATCCGCTCGTAACAACTCTTTCTTCGTTTTTTCTTCATACAACTGTTCAAGCATTTCAACATCAACTACATGTTCCATCTTACACTCAAGCGTATATATATCTTCTTCAACATGCATTAATTCGGTTTCAATCTCCTCAATATTCCTAACTTCTTTCTTTTTTACAGAGACTGTTTCAACACTTTTTCTTCCTTGGCGTTGCTGCTTTATTACTTGTGTCTCGAGCTTTTCCTCCCACTTTTGACGCGCCCATGCATAGTTCCCTGCAAACTCAAATAATTTACACTCATCAATCCAATACGTCTTTTCAAATAACTTATTTAAAAAATAACGATCATGTGAAACAGCTAAAATCGTCCCATTATATTGTTCAAGAGCTTCCTCTAAAACTTCCCTTGATTCAATGTCGAGATGATTTGTCGGCTCATCTAAAATTAAAAAATTGATATCTTGATACATAAGTTGTGCAAGTCTTAACCTCATTTTTTCTCCACCGCTCAGTTGCGTTACTTTCTTAAACACCGCTGGACCATAAAATAAAAATTTAGCTAATATATGTCTCGCTTCTCCCTCTGTTACAGCTACACATTCCCTGAAAGCCTCCAATACATTACTCTTCATATTTCCGTACGCATGCTGGGATAAATAACCGATTTTCACACTACTTCCAATTCGAATTTCTCCAGCGTCTGGTTCTATTTCTTCTAATAATAACTTTAATAGCGTTGTCTTTCCTGTACCATTACGACCAACGATAGCCGCACGCTCTTGAAAACGAACATGTAAATTTGCTTCGTTAAATAAAAGATGTTCAGCAAATCCTTTACTCACTTCTTTCATTACAACAACATCTTTCCCACTTCTCTCTTGCCCTTCAAACTGAAGTCCCATTTGTTTTCGTTCTAAAATAGGTTTTTTTAGTTTCTCCATACGTTCCAGTGCACGTTCCATACTTCTTGCTCTCTTATGCAATCCTTCATTCGGAGGATTCGCCTGATTTGCCCATTCACGTAATCGCTTAATTGCTTCTTTCATTTTCTTTATTTTCTTTTGCTGTTCTTGATAAGCCTGAAACTCCTGAAGTAACCTTTCTTCCTTCTCTTCAACAAACCCAGAATAGTTTGTATGATACACGTGAATCTCTCCATCTTCTAAATCAAAAATCTTCGTTACAACTTCATCAAGGAAATAACGATCATGTGAAATAACCACAACCGTTCCATTGTATTCTTTCAAAAATTGCTCTAACCATTCGACTGCAAATAAATCTAAATGATTGGTTGGTTCATCTAATAAAAGTAAATCTGGTTTCTGCAACAGCATGTATGCAAGGCTTACTTTTGTTTGCTCCCCACCACTTATCTCCACAAATGATCGTGGGAATAGTTCTGTCACCTGTAAACCATTTGCTACCTTCATAATGTTCGCTTCGATTTCATAACCACCAAGAAACGCAAACTTTTCTTGGATGATTCCGTATCTTTCCATTAATTTTTGTAAAACAGAAGATTCCTGTTCTTCCGCCATATGTTTTTCTAAAGTACGCATTTCTCTTTCTAATTCCTTTTCTATTTTAAAAGCGGAACTCAATACTTCATATACAGTCATACTCTCATCAAATTTCGGAATTTGTGCCACATGACCAATACGTGTACCTTTCTTCATATGAATGGCCCCTGCATCCAAACTTTCCATTCCAGTTAAAAGCTGAAAGATTGTTGTCTTCCCACTACCGTTACGACCAACTAATCCAACACGTTCACCATTCTTTATTTCAAGCGATATATTTTCAAATATGATGTTTCCACCAAAAGATTTCGTTACATTATTTACACTACAAATTGTCATTTTCCGTACTCCTTTCAATATAAAAAACCATAGGAAAGAAACATTCCCCATGGTTTTCGGCATAGAAAAAGGAAGCTAAATAGCTCCCTTTTCACACGTTTATTAAAAATGGGTGAAGAGATTTCTATCGTTCTATAGCTACTATGCAATTGTTAAAAAAGGACAGACGTATCCCGTTAACAACTACATCATGAAAAATCGCACGACAAAAATAGATAAAATCTAAAAATTTGGCACGTGCAGCTAAAGAACGTTTCATCTCATTCACCTCTTTCGTACGGAATTTAATACTTACTTCTTTATTATACTTTCCCATTTCATGTTTGAATAGTCATTTTTCTGAAAATAATGAAGATAGACTAAACATTTCAATAAGTGACATCAAATCTTACAAAACTGTTATGTTCACGTAATGGAAAGCGATAGTACGAAAAGATGCCTCCCTATACAATAAAGATGTAAACAAGAGAGACAACAAAAGGAGGAAACAATCATGATGAAAGAAATCGTAAAAGCAATCTTTGAGGTATTAGTGAACGGACAAGCAGTTGTAAAAGAACTAAATGAACTATAAAAAGGAGTGAAAGAATATGATGAACATGGTAAAAATGATTTTACACGCTCTAGTTGATGCAAAAGCAGTTAGCCAAGAATTAAACCAACAATAAAAAGGGGTATGTGAATATGAAGAAAGCCATTTTTGTAATCGCAAGTACAGCAATTGCCTTATACACAATAAAAAATAGAGAAAAGAAGTATAATAAAAACAATCTATATTATCCATACACATTATTAAAGAAAAAATAAAAGACAAGGTACCCTATCTTAATGAGGATATCTTGTCTTTTATTTTTTATATTCCCTTTAAAGGATTTTCTTCTCCTTATCCCGAATGTATTAAGCGGGATTTTTACACATATTTTAAAGGGGCATATATACAAATGGATACACAACAACTATACTTTTTAAACGATATTGGCAAACAAAAACCAGAAAGCATCCGGAATAGAAGCGCTGCATGTCCTTTTTGTGACAGAGAAAGTTTAACGGATATTTTAGCAATTGAGGGCTCAATTATTTGGCTAAAAAACAAATTTCCTACATTAAAAGATACATTTCAAACGGTGCTAATCGAAACAGATAATTGTGAAGACCATATTGCGACATATACAGAAGAACATATGAAATCGCTAATTCGTTTCTCCATTAAACATTGGTTAGATTTACAGAAGAATGAAGAATTCACATCTGTAATTTTATACAAAAATCATGGTCCATTCTCAGGTGGAAGTTTGCATCATGCACACATGCAGATTATTGGAATGAAATATGTAAACTACCTCGATAACGTAGAACACGACAACTTCCAAGGCGTAATTGTTCAAAAGAACGAACACATTGAACTCAATATCTCAGATCGTCCTATTATCGGTTTTACTGAATTTAATATCATTATCGAAGATATTGGATGCATAGATGAACTAGCAACTTATATTCAGCAAACTGTACGTTACATACTGACAGATTTCCATAAAGGATGTAGTAGTTATAACTTATTCTTCTATTACTTAAACGGAAAAATCATTTGTAAAGTTGTTCCTAGATTTGTCGTTTCACCGTTATATGTAGGATATAAAATACCGCAAGTTTCCACCAAACTAGAAGACGTAAAAATACAACTAGCAGCGTATTTCACAAAACAAAACGACGCGATTATCCACAAAAAAATAGAGTAGGTATCAAAAACCTACTCTTTAATTACACCTTTATTTCGATAGTACACATCTTCTAATCCGATGTTATACTTCATATTATTATCCGTCCACTCTGGCCCTAAATTCCCTGGCCATCCAGATGTATTTGCTATATATTTTAATAATGCAAAATCCGTCAAACCTTTTTGCACCCCGCGCTTATATCCTTTCATTAAATGCGGCATTGCAATTTGCGCATTTGTACGTGGATCTTTCAGCTCGTCATCCGTTAAATGATCCGGTGCAAGTCCACCACCGCGATGCAATTGAAACAATCCGAATGAAGTTCCGTTATCTCCAACACTTCTTGGATTTAATCGACTTTCATGTTCGGCAATTGTAAGAGGTATCCATTCTGGAAGATTGACTTTCTTTGCTTCCTCTATAATAATTTGTTTCATCTGTTTTGCTTCTTCTGAGTCAACATAGCTTGTCTCATTTACTAATTTGCCCATTCCTTCAGACTTTCCTTGGAAGTATAAGTACACCCCAAGAACAACTAAAAATCCTACAAAGAATTTCTTCACTACCTCTACCTCTTTCTCCGCTGAAATTTGTCCCCTTTCAGCCTTCTTCCCTTTACAATTACCCACATTCTATCATTCTCTTACTCTTTTATCATAGCAAATAACTATACATATTATCATCATGCTTTAGACCGATTTTGTGAAAAAACAGCTGGTAAATACGTGAAAAAATGTAACTTTCATAGACTGAAACATATTTTTTGTATATAATTGTAAACTGAATTCTAAATATAAACTAGGAGAATAATAATATGAAAAAATGGTTGCTACTCTTATTTAGTTTACTACTATTAATTCCTGTCCCTATTTCCGCACAAAAAAACGAAAATCCAAAAGTCCTTATTTTATACAGTTCGAGCGATGATCAAATTACAAGTGATACCCAAATACTTAATACACAAGTAGGACATTTTACTAATAACATAACAATAAAAAACATAAAACAGTTAGCTGAAATAACTGATAAATCTTCATATACACATGTTATTTACATAGGTGAAAAACAAGAAGAACTTCCCACTGAAACAAAAGAATTTCTAGAAAATTTCTCAGGACCACTACTCGTTTTAGGTCAAAATATAGAACAATTATCCAAACGTTTTTCATTTATTATACTTAAAAATGAAGATATAAACTCTGATACAATTGAATATCCAACACGTAAACTAAAGAATACATTAGAGGACGAACGATCCATTAAAAACCTTGATACAAATGGAACAATTCTTGCCAATGCTTTAAAAGGAAATACTACTTACCCATTAATTGTACAACAAAATAATTCTTATTATGTTGCAACTTCTAACCTCTTTGATTGGATATCTTATTATATTGGCGAAAGCCTATTTTCTTACTTTGAACAAAAGCCAACGAAAAATAAAGTGGAAGCTTATTTACGTCTTGAAGACGTTCATCCAGCCGCAGATATAAATCAATTAAAAGAAATTGCTGAATTATTAAAAGAGAAAAAGATGCCATACATGATCACTGTTATTCCTGTATATACGGATCCAGAAACAGGTAAAACACTACATTTAAAAGATAAACCCGAACTAGTCGATCTTTTACGCTCTATGCAAGATGATGGTGCAGCAATTATTATGCATGGTTATACTCACCAATTTTATGATAGTGAAACTGGTGAAGGTTTTGAATTTTGGGACGTAAAAACAGACCAACCAATTCGTCAACCGAAGCATGAAAAACCAAAAACAAAAGATGATTTCCCTAATATAGAGGCATATAATACATACGTAAAAAAAGGGGAAGAATTTGAAGAAAAATATACGACTGATCATATTGAAAAAGGCATTCAAGAACTTGTAGATGCCAAACTGTATCCGGTCGCATTTGAAGCACCTCATTACACGATGTCTCAAAAAGGATATGAAATATTATCAAGATACTTTTCAACTTATGTAGGACAACTACAGTTAAGTGACACAACTTGGAAATCTATGCACTCTCCGGCATACAGAAGTACACCATCATTTTTACATGGCATGAAATTAATGCCTGAAACAGTTGGATTTATCGAAGAAGATAAACCACACGCTATTGCTAAAATGAAAGCAAATGCTGTATCTGTTGCCAAATTATCCGATGGAGTTATTGGTGCATTCTATCATCCTTACTTAGGTGTAAAACCATTAAAAGAAGTACTAAAGGATCTAGAAAGTATTCCAAATATAGAATGGATTGATTTACAAAAAGAAACAAATGAAGTGAAAATGAAAGATATTCATATCACTACTAATAAAGACGGCATTCACGTTGAAAAACCAACAAGCGCAAGTGACATAATAGATTATATAAAACAATATGGATTCTTCCTTATACTCGGTTTCCTCGTCATTGTCTTTCTCTTATTATTAAGACGTGCGAAAAAATTAGAATCCTAATACAAAACCACCAAGCAAAATGCTTGGTGGTTTTTTTAACTTAAACCAAAACGTGGCATATTATTAATAACCCATTGATTATGTTCATAAATAAATTCAACTTCTATTTCTCTATAATAAGAAGGGCTAAAATAACAATTCTATCCTTTCAAATAAAATTGAATCGTATTTTCATATATCGTTTCTGCAACCTTATCAACAGCTACGTTTTTTATAACACTAATTTCCTTTAATACCTCTCGAATCATTCTCGGATGTGTCATAACACCCTCTTGAAATTCCCACGGTCCATCTGTTTCTACCATCATATATTCAAGAGGATAATACGAAACAATTTTTCTAATCTTCTCCTTATGTAAAACATCTGGCGTGATAGAAATGTAATAACCATTCCTCATCATCCGTTTCATTGTTGTTTCACTTCCTTTAAACCAATGAAAGTGTGCACGTGAAACTTTATATTTCTCCAGTAAATCACATACAATATCAGCGTCTTCATACACTGCATGTAATATAATTGGTAAATCATATTTACTAGCTAGTTCAACAAACCGTTGTAACACTGATATATACGAATTGATAGCAATGCGCTCATCTTCTTTTCTTAAATAATACGGTAAGCCAACTTCACCAATCGCAACTATATCATCTACATGCTCTTCAATTAATTTATAAATTTGCTCACATTCTTCTTTATGAATCGGTTGCTCCGGATGAAAACCTATTGCTGGATGTACAAAAGGATATAGTTTTGCTAAAGATAAAGTTTCTTTACATGATTGATAATTCATAGATACTGCAATAAGCCCATTTATCTCTTTACTATGCTCCACATCTTTAAGTAATTTACTTTTCTCTTCATCCTTATATTGGTCAACATGTATATGACTATCAATCCACTTCACCTTTATTCCCCCATAAAAAAACAAGAAAGGATCTCCTTTCTTGTTTTATCATCTATGTTATTTAACAATTAAGTTTGTTATGATATCAAATAATCCAATACATACTACGGCAACAGTAAAGTAGCTACAGAAATCTTTAATTGGAAACTTCACTACTTCTTCTTTACGCATCCCATTCTTCTCCCTTCTTACTATATCCCTAATTATTTTTATCTATTTGTATCTATTATGCAAAAAATATGACAAATTTACTATCGAATTAACTTACGTAAACCTTACAATGTTGTAAGGTTTATAAAAAAGGCCCCATCTACATACAGATGAGGGCTATTAAAAAGTAGTTGGTTTTTCATTCTTCATTACATTACAAACAGAAAGTAATATAGTGAGACTTTCTAATTACACTATATGAAATTCAATAGCTTTTAACTATCGAATTACATTACAGAAGACTTACATGTTTGTAAGCTAGGTGTAATGTAATTCGATAGTTTCCCTTATCAATATTTCGTATAATAAATTTAGAAAGTAAGCCAAATAAGAAGAACACTCACATAACCAAATTGCATTGTTAGTAGCCACTCTTCTTATACCTTTCACTCATGCTACTACAATGTACCCCCTTCCCCTTTATATAATAAAAAAAGCCTTGGTCCATATGGACCAAGGCTTTTTCACATACACTAAAATACCCCTACCTAGTATTTTTATTTTCGACAAAAAATAGGTGGGGGTATAATCCGCTATCTCATCGCTAAAAGTTTACTCTTTGCATTAATAGGAATATTTACAGCTTCAATTTCTTCAATCGACTCGCCGTAGCGTCCTTTTGCGTACACCTTTAATGTTTCATCTCTCTTTAACATATGCTTAACAGTCTTCTTTATTTTTTGTTCTCTTCCACGTTCGTCAAATGCAATAAATTCATATTCATACCACTCATCGCCAATATGCTGACCAATTGTATTCACAACCGTATAGTATTCTTTCGTCTTATAAAATGGATTATATTTATCGATAACCGGTCCAAGTTTCGTAGGTAGTAACATTATTACTATGACTATCATCGCTATTATAGTAGTGATCATTTTTTTCTTCATAATAAACATTCCTCCTCTGCAGGATATATATACATCCATTTTAAAAAGAAGGAATACAATCTACTATTGAATCTCATTACATTACACTTACATTTTTGTAAGAATTAAAAAAAGGTGAACGAATTTACTCGTTCACCTTTTAGCTCGCTTTAAAGCCCCCACCAAGTACATCACGTACATCATGGATAACGACGAAAGCATCGTCATCTACTCGACTAATAACTTGCTTTAACTTAACAAGCTCTTGTTTATTAATAACAACATATAAAACTTCTTTATTTTTACCAGTATATCCACCGCGCCCTTCTAATACAGTAACGCCGCGTGTCATGTTTTTCGTAATAGCCTCACGTATTAACTCTGGTTGATTTGAAATAATTGTAACAGCCGTTTTTGTGTCCATTCCTTCTACAATGAAATCAATTACTTTCGCTCCGATGAATACTGCAACAAGTGTGTACATCGCTTTTTCTTGCCCTATTATAAATACGGAACCAGCAATTACAACGATATCAATAATAAGTACACCTTTACCGACGCTCCAACCTAAATATTGATTTGCTAACCGTGCTAAAATTGCCGATCCCCCTGATGTACCTCCAGCTTTGAACATACAGCCTAATCCGATACCGACAAATACACCAGCAAATAGTGCCGCTAATAAAGTATCACTATTTACATGATACTCAATATGTTCCGTAACATATAAAAACAAAGATGTTTCTACAATCCCTAAAATTGTATAAACCATCGTTTTCTTATCAAAAAATTTATAACCAACAGCTAGTAAAATTGCATTTATAGCAAAGTTCACAACCCCTGGTGACCAATCAAATAAGTAGTACGTAACAACCGTTAAACCAATAATTCCACCTTCCGATAAACGGTTTGGAATTGCAAAGTAATTAATACCAATTGCGAATAATAATGAACCAATTGTAATTAGTGTTATTTCCTTTATACGTTGATTAACCATAGTTCATACCCTCCCCCCATTTGACATTGTATCACTATCTCCTAGAGGTTTAGAAGTTGTTTTTATTCCGCATTTTACCTCATAAAGACCAGGATATTATGTTTAAACAGAGGGGTGATTAATTATTCACATTTGCTCTAACTATACGGACAAATTGCTCCACATTCCCCTTCTGAATATACTTAGCTCGGATGGTTTCATGATTACAAATAAATTCGAAATACGGGCGAAAAACTATGCTATCTATATGCAAATATGAGTACTCTTTAAATGTTGAAGGATAGTATGGAAATTTTCCGTAAAACAGGAGACGTCTAGTAGTCGCAACAAAAATCCCATGTTGATAACATAACGTGAAATGATCCTTCTCAAAAACCCCCACCACAAAGGCTAAAACATTTTCGTCATTCCCTAAAAACTTTTTTATACTTAATAAAAGTTCATTCATGCATTTCCCTCCAAATACTATTTTTGAAAAGAATCCATGGATTATTACAAACCGGTTTAACCCCTTTATAAAGTATGAAACGCGTTTCCTGTCAAAGGTATTTCAAAAAATAATCCGTTATGCACTTATACACATAACGGATTAAAACTACACTGTAGATCGCTCCACAAGTTCATATGGAATTTCCACCTTTTCTTGTTTAGAACTTTCAGCATTTGTTTGCCGATAAAACATTTCAAAGGCTTTTTTACCTATTTCCTTTAAATTTTGATCAATAGTTGTAAGTTGTAACACTTGCGAAATAGGTTGGTTATCAAATCCAATAATCGCTAAGTCTTCAGGAACTTGAATACCTAATTTTTCAGCTTCTGTCATAACCCCAATCGCAACTTCATCTCCTGCTACTATTAATGCTTCAGGAAGATGCTGCATCTCCTTTAATTTATGAGCCACTCTCACACCATCTTCTAACGTAAAACATTCTGTGAAAATCCATTCTTCATTCACTTCTTCATCTATAGATTGCAATTGACGCTTATACACATCAAAACGCTTTTGACTACTCGGTCCTAGCTTTCTCCCCGTGCAATAACCAATTTTTTTATAACCTTTTTCAATAAGATGATTCATTCCTAGCTGGAAAGCTGCCGAATGATTTGTATATACACTTGAGATATTTGAAATATCATTGTCTTCACAAGCAATGATTGTGCCGTATGAAGCATACGGTTCTATCATTTCCCAATCATTTGCACGTGAACAAATAATAAGGCCATCTAATTGTTTCGTTTTTAACATATGTAAACTTTTCATTTCTTCTTTTTTATTATAGTTTGTTTGGCAAAGTAGCACCTTGTAGTTATGAGTTAACGCTCCCTCCATCATTCCCCCTACCATTGCATCGAAGCTCGGGTGATTAATGTAAGGGAGAATTACACCAACAATATTCGTCTTTCCTTTTGATAAATGAACAGCATTTGCGTTTTGTGAGTAATTCAACTTCTCAACTATCTCTATAACCGCTTTCCTTTTTTCTTCACTTACATACGGATGATCATTCAATACTCTCGAAACAGTCGTAACTGAAACTCCCGCCATCTTTGCAATATCTTTAATATTAGCCATACATTCACCTCTACTTTTAAATTAATAAATTCCATGAACATATGTCAAACCTTCTCATCATTACACCTTCATTCATTTTCCTTACAAAAGTGTAATTTCCCTGTAAGCTAATTCGATAGTTACTCTCTGCTATTTTTCATACAATTAAGTCAGAAACAGGGCAACCATTATTCGAAAAGGAGCGGATTTATATGATGAACAAAATGAAATCAAACAATTTTTTAAATACAATGAGCATGGTATTTTCCGCTCTTATCGATGCAAAAGCTGTTGCTTCTACATTAAACAAGTAAGGAGAATATATTATGAATAACATCACTTTTAACAAATTAGATTTTTTAGGACTGGCTAGTGGCTCGATTCTTCTTACTGCTTTTATTTACGCCACTACGCTTGTATAAATTTTGTGTCCCCTTTCCCCTTTATCCCACTTTAATGGGCAGTAAGACCCCCACCTCAAAATTCAACGAAAGCAAAGAAGTTAGGTAGGGGATCAACTGCCCATAAAAGTCCGATTGGTGAGGGCTAATAATCAGCGGGGGATGAAGACCCCCCACTGATTAAAGTTTCACTTTATTATAAATAGTAATAGAAAAGACGACCGTCTATGCCCGGTCGTCTTTTCTTACTTTTGATTTGATTCCAAAGCCTCCTTTAGCTCCTCAAACTTCTCATTTAATTGGTCGGTCATCATTTTCATAGCTGTTTTCCGATCTATTTGTTCTTCAGCATCAATTTGAATCGGATCTCCAAAAATCAATTGTGCCTTTTTCCCCTTTATTAATTCTTTTACACTTGATGGACCAACATAAGCTGCTGGTATTAATGGAACGTTAGAACGCATCGCAATTGTCACAGCACCAGCTTTTAACGAAACATCTTCTGTCGATCTCGTTCCACTTGGGAAAATCCCTACCACTTTTCCTTCTTTTAATAAACGCGATGGAATTTTAAGTGTACTCGGTCCTGGATTTGCACGATCTACAGGGAATGCATTTACATTTTTAAAGAACCAATTTTTGAATTTCCCTTCAAATAATTCTTTTTTGGCCATGTAATGAATCTCTGTTGGGTACATCCCTGTAGCTAACATTAATACATCCATAAAACTTGTATGTGTACACGCAACAACATACGGGCCACCTTCTGGTAGCTTTTCTCTTCCTTGCACTTCTACTTTCCCAGCTGTTTTAAATATATATTTCAACAAAAATGTAATTGGTTTATACATTGGTTTCGTTCCTTTCTGAACATCCGAAGTATAGTCATTTTCTCACCTCAATTATAACACTAAGTTATAGGAGTTGGTAATAAAAATGAGTATTAATTGTTAAATTTCAATTCTTACAAAAGTGTAATTTTCTTGTAAGCTAATTCGATAGTTACTTCTTGCGATATTTCATACAATTAAGTCAGAAACAGGGCAACCATTATTCGAAAAGGAGCGGATCAATATGATGAACAAGCTGAAAACGAACAATATTTTAAATACAATGGGCATGGTATTTTCCGCTCTTATCGATGCAAAAGCTGTTGCTTCTACATTAAATAAGTAAGGAGAATGCATCATGAATAACATTACTTTTAACAAATTAGATTTTTTAGGATTAGCTAGCGGCTCTCTTCTTCTTACTGCTTTTATTTACGCTGCTACGCTTGTATAACTTTGTGTCCCCTTTCCCCTTTATATAGAAAAAGACGACCGTCTATGCCCGGTCGTCTTTTTAAATGTTTCTTTCTTTTAACTCTTTTAAAAGCTCTATCATTTCAGCTTGTTGTTTTATCTTCTTACGACCATTTCGATTAATTGCTGCAAGCTCACAAGCAACTCCGACGGCAAAGAAAAACAATAAACTTTCTAACATGTAAAATCCTCCAATTGCCTATTAAACAGCTTGACGTAATTGCTCTTCTTCTAAAATTCTCTTGTTGATATTTTCTTCTTTCCTCTGACAAACATTATTACGAATAAGTGCAGCAATAACAAGTAAAGTCCCTACAATATCAAACATTGTTATTTGATATCCTTGCATCATCATAATAACTAAGGTTGTAATTGGTACAAAATTAATAAATAAAATCCCATTAATGGACGATAAAATTTTCACACCGTAATTCCAAGCTAGTAACGCTACTATCCCTGGTAATGTCATCATAAATAATAAATCGTATTTCACAATAAAAATCGTTCCCATACTCGGAACTGAAACATATCCAAACGCCGTTATAATTATCGTTATAATTCCTGTAACAGTCGTACCGAATACACACGTCAACGTAGAATAACGTAATGTTGACCAATCGCTACACGTTTGACCACCCATCGTATAAATAACCCAGCCCACAACTCCAACAAATATACATGCTAGCGAAAACATGTTATCTTTCAATGTTAAAAAGAAACTCATATCACCTTTTGTAATAACAAATACAGCCCCTATAAAAGCGATAATCATGCTCGTTATCATATATTTTTTCGGTTTTACATGCTTATATCCCCATAAAATACAAATAGAAATCATCGGCATAAGTGCTTCCATAATGGAAGCTACCATCACACCTGATTTTCCCATTAACATTTGACCTAAAAATACAAGTACATTATATACAGTAAACGCCATCGTTCCAAAAAAGACGAGTAACTTTCCTCTTCCCTCTAAACGAAATGCCCGTTTTCCTTCTTTCATTAACAACAATACAATCAGCATTATCGCCACCGCTCCATAGCGAATAAGCGAAAAATAAAATGGATCTATGTATTCTAACGCATGATCAGCAACTGGAAACATTGCTCCCCATGACATACTTGCAATTAAACACGCTAAAGCGCCTATTATCATTTGACCTTTTCTCACCGCAATCCCCCACTTCTTTCTATTTGCACAAAGAGAATTGTAAAAGAAAAAATATATCACGTAAAATGATTCGAAATGATGTTAACTATCATTTATAATGATAGTTAACATCAAGGAGGATCGTATTATGGAATTAAGAGATTTACAAATCTTCCAAAGCGTTGCTGACCAAGGTAGTGTAAGTAGCGCAGCAAAGGAATTAAATTACGTACAATCAAATGTAACAACGCGTATTAAACAACTGGAGAACGAGCTGAAAACACCGCTCTTTTATCGTCATAAACGAGGCATGACTTTAACAGCTGAAGGAAGAAAAATGCTCGTTTATGTTAATAAAATTTTGCAAGATGTTGAGGAGCTAAAACAAGTATTTTTAGATAGTGAAACACCCTCTGGCATATTAAAAATCGGTACTGTCGAAACAGTAAGTACATTACCTACCATTTTATCTTCTTACTATAAAAGCTATCCGAACGTCGATTTATCATTACAAGCAGGTTTAACAGAAGAATTAATTAGAGAAGTACTCGATCATCAATTAGACGGTGCTTTTATATCAGGGCCAATAAAACATCCCCTTATTGAACAATACGATGTTAGTACAGAGAAATTAATGCTTGTAACACAAAATAAAGCTTTTCATATAGAAGAATTTACAACAACGCCTTTACTCGTTTTTAACCAAGGATGTGGATACCGTTCCAAACTAGAACGATGGCTGAAAGATGAAGGTTTGCTACCAAAAAGAATTATGGAATTCAATATATTAGAGACAATATTAAACAGTGTTGCACTCGGCCTTGGAATTACACTCGTACCACAGTCTGCTGTCCATCATCTTTCTAAAGCAGGTAAAGTGCATTGCCATGCAATCCCTGAAAAATACGGTAGTATTTCAACGGTTTTCATACGCCGTAAAGATAGCTATATGACAAATTCAATGCGTAGCTTTTTAAAAACAATCGAAGAGCACCACCACATTAATATGCTTTGAAAGACATTCTTACACGAATGTCTTTTTTTCTTACAAAAGTGTAAGTCTTCCGTAAGCTAATTCGATAGTTGCCGGCGATCATATTTCCTATAATTAAGACATACAGCAGGGCAACAACAATTCGAAAAGGAGCGGATACGCATGATGAACAAAATGAAATCAAACAAATTTTTAAATATAATGGGCATGGTGCTATCCGCACTTGTCGATGCAAAAGCTGTTGCAACTACATTAAACAAATAAGGAGAGATTATAATGAACAACATTACATTTAACAAATCAGACTTTATCGGACTTGCAAGTGGAGCGACTCTTCTTACAGCTTTCATTTACACACTTGCTAAAGGTCTTGTTTAACACTTTGTTTCCCCAAACCCCTTTATATATAGAAAAAGCTGCTCGTCTTATAGACAAGCAGCTTTTTAGTTTGTTTCATATATAGTTTGACCTGTTTTCGTCATATCATATCCGCCAATCGCTTTTAGTTCATTATGAAATTCTTCCGATTGCAGAATGTCTTTTACAACTTCGATCAGCTTTTCATTTTCTTTATTCTTCAAAATCACTAAATCATACTGCTCTTTCATAATTGGAATAAAGTCTACATTTACAATTTGCGAAAACTTTTCTGATCCTACTCCCACATCAGCTTTCCCATTCGCGACTTGCGTCGCAACACCAAGATGGTTCGATTCTTCCCATTCATATCCACTAATACGTTCTTTATTTAAATTTTGAATGCGCAATTGTTCATCAACTAACACCCTAATACCAGAACCCTTTTCTCGATTTATAAATCGTATAGATGATTGAGATAAATCAGCCCATGTTTTTATATTTTTAGGATTCCCCTTTTGCACATAAAACCCAACGTTCCTTGCTAATAAATTAATCATCGTACATGGTTGTCCTACTAAAATACGTTTTACGTAAGGAACATTATATGTACCCGTTTCGCCATCAAACAAATGCAAGCTAACGATACTTCCTTCTCCTTGATACATTTTTACTAGGCTCGTTAAACTACCTTGATATGCCCTTAATATATTTGAACTTGGCAGGCGATTTTCTATACGTTTTGCCAACATGTCTAACGTTAGTTCTTGTCCACTAATAATACATGTATTCGAGATACTATTACTGTCATTCTTTACAGAAGTAACTTGTACGTTACCTGTTTTCATTTGCTTAATATATTGTTCTAAATCTGCTGCATCAATGCGCATCTGTCTACCAATTCTATAAGAAGGCAGTTCTCCTTTTTTAATTAAATCGTATACAGTTAATTTTGATACTTTTAATCGCTTCGCTACTTCTTCCGTTGTGTAGGAATGATGATCCATAGACGATTCCTCACTTTCTTTCTTCATTGTAACAAAGAAAAGAATATTTCTCCTATATTTTAAAAATAACTACATCGTTCAAATTATATTCAATTATAACTAGTTATATTTAGTTATATTTAGTTATAATTAATTATGTCAAAACGAAAGGGGATTTTTTATGAATAAGTTTACATTACAATCCATCGGGGCACTTATCCTTTCTTTTCTTCTTATATTTAGTGTTGCATGTACAAGCGGAGAGAAGAAAGAGAAATCAACCGCTAAAGAAGGAAAAACAGTTGAACTTACTATATCAGCAGCTGCAAGCTTACAAGATGCGCTAAAAGAAATTGAAACAAAATATAAAGAAAAAGAACCTAATATTAAACTTTCTTTTAACTTCGGCGCTTCTGGTGCACTTCAACAACAAATCGAACAAGGTGCACCTGCTGATTTATTCTTCTCAGCAGCCGAAGATAAATTCCAAACTCTCGTTAAAAAAGGATTCATTAATGAACAAGAGGGGAAAAATCTCCTTGGAAACGAACTCGTTCTAGTCGTCCCAAAAGATAGTTCTCTTACAAAAATTCAAGATTTAAAAGATGAAAAAATAAAAAAAATCGCACTTGGTACACCTGAATCTGTACCTGCGGGAAAATACGCAAAAGCTTCTCTCACACATGAAAATCTTTGGAATGACATTCAAAATAAAGTCGTATTTACAAAAGATGTTCGCCAAGTGTTAACATATGTAGAAACAGGTAATGTTGATGCTGGTATTGTATACAAAACAGATGCTCTTATTTCAAACAAAGTAAAAATTGGTGAGACAGCAGCGGCTACTTCTCATGAGCCAATTCACTATCCTTTAGGTGTTATAAAAGAATCTAAACACAAGAAAGAGGCGACTTCATTTTATGAGTATTTGCAGTCAAAAGATGCACAATCTATCTTTAAAAAATACGGATTTACAGTCCTATCATAATTGCCATGAGCTTTGATACTATTTTATCACCAATCTTTCTATCTTTACGAGTAGCTGCATGTGCCACCATTATCGTTACCATTTTAGGAACGATAATCGGACGAGCGCTAGCACGCTCCTCATGGAGATATAAAGTAATATTAGAAACTATTTTCTTACTACCAATGGTACTTCCGCCAACTGTAATCGGCTTTTTTCTCATTATCATTTTTGGAAATAACAGTCCTATTGGAACGTGGATAGAATCAATATTTCAGCAATCTATTATGTTCACATCTACTGCTGCTATCATTGCTTCTACAGTTGTTGCATTTCCGCTTATGTACCAATCAGCAAAAACAGGATTTTCTATCGCGAATGTACAAATTGAAGAAAGTGCTCGTGACCTTGGTGCAAGTGAATATCAAGTTTTTCTACACGTCACACTTCCGCTTGCATTTCCTGCCTTACTAAGTGGAATGATTTTGAGCTTTGTTCGTGCGCTTGGTGAGTTTGGTGCTACGCTCATGTTTGCCGGAAACATTCCTGGTAAAACACAAACTATCCCAACTGCCATTTACATGGCGATTGATGCAAGTAATATGCAGCTCGCCTGGACACTAGTAGTTATCACTATTAGTATGTCCCTCCTATTTTTGCTATGTATTCAGCTTATTAATAAAAGAATTACTAACTCTTAAGGCAGCTCTTTTTGAAGCTGCTTTTTTATTTCTTAGGAAATAAAAATATACCACCGGGAAATAACTGAATTTTAAATTTTATTTAAATATACATTCTATTTGAATTTACTTTCTAAAATAGGCAATTTCCTGTTATTATATGGAGGTGTTTGAAAAAATGAAGAAATGAAAACGCATTTATATCTTGAATTCTTCATCCTGTTTTAGCGATCGGTAATCTTCTACTCTAGTAGTGGGGCATTACCGATCGTTAGAACGATATGTAATTATATTGGTATAGCAAAACGAAGGGAGTCTTGTAATGGACATTTTATTAGCGCTTCTTCCTGCAATTGCATGGGGAAACATCTTATTAGTAAGCGTAAAAATGGGCGGTGGTGCATATAGCCAAACGGTAGGTATGACAATCGGTGCTCTATTCTTCGCAACAATTATGTATGTATTTACTCAACCAGCTTTAACAATGACAATCTTGATTGTTGGTTTTATTTCAGGTTTATTCTGGGCTTTAGGACAAGTAAACCAATTAAAAACAGTTGAAAAACTAGGCGTTTCAACTACTGTAACAATTTCTACTGGTATGCAACTTGTTGCAACTTCTATCTTTGGGGTTATCGCTTTCCGTGAGTGGACTACTACTACAACGATCATTCTGGGAACGATTGCAATCCTATTAATCGTAGTTGGTGTTGTATTCACATCATTAGATGATAAAGAAAATGCTCAGCCACCAGGACAATTGAAAAAGGGACTTCTTACTTTAATTGTTTCTACTTTTGGCTATCTTGTATATGTAATTATTATTCGTTGGTATAACATCGATGGTTGGTCTGCTATTTTACCACAAGCAGTTGGTATGTTTGTTGGTGCGGTTGTACTGACATCTAAACATAAACCATTTAACAAATATGCAATCCGTAACGCTTTATCTGGTTTACTATGGGGAACTGGAAACTTATTCTTACTTCTTTCATTACCACGTGTCGGAGTAGCAACAAGCTTCCCATTATCTCAAACTGGAATCGTTATCTCAACATTTGGTGCGATTGTCTTCTTAGGCGAAAAGAAAACGAAACGTCAATTGATCTTTATTGCACTAGGTAGTGTTTTAATTATCGGCGGCGCTGTATTACTTGGTATGACAAAAGCATAAACTTATAAATTATTAATCTCTGAAGCAGTTATGCTTCAGAGATTTTTTATTACAACTGTTTTTTAAGTATAATAATTTTTATAACCTTATTTGTATTAAACCTCTTCCCTCCATTTTCATCCTTCTCACAATAAGCCTTTTCTTTTTACAAAATTCTCTTAAAAATGGTATCGTTTTTTATAACATATCTCCACTAGAAAGGAATAGAGGATATGCTAACTAAACATCGAATTCTATTTATTGGTGCTGGTCGTATGGCAGAAGCTATATTTTCCGGATTACTTAAAACAAGCAAAGAATACATCGAAGAGATTATCGTTTCTAACCGAAGTAACGTAGAAAAGCTAGATCAATTACGAGCGCGATATAATGTGTCTACTACAACAGATTGGAAGCAACATGTTACATCTGTTGATACGATTGTTTTAGCAATGCCGCCTTCTGCACATGAAGAATTATTAGCAGAGTTATCTCCGTTACTATCGAATCAACTTGTCGTAACGGTAGCTGCCGGCATCGGCCCATCTTATTTAGAAGAAAGACTTCCTAAAGGAACGCCTGTTGCTTGGATTATGCCAAATACAGCTGCTGAAATTGGTAAGTCTATCTCCTTATACACGATGGGACAATTCGTAAACGAGACTGATCAAGAAACCCTGCAATTGCTTTTAGGGGGCATTGGTACTTCGCAACTTTGTACCGAGGAAGAAGTTCATCAACTTACTGCAGTTACTGGAAGTGCACCAGCCTTCCTTTATTACTTTGCTGAAAGTTTAATTGAAGCAACAAAAAGTTATGGAGTCGATGAAGCAACCGCAAAACACCTTGTCATTCAAATGATTTCTGGCTCTGCTTCTATGCTTGAACAAACACAAGATCCAGCTAACCTCCGTGAACAAGTAACAACGCCAGGTGGTTCCACAGCTGAAGGTCTCAAAGCTTTATATGAATATAATTTTTCAGAGGCAATTCAAAAAGCAGTAGAAGCAACAAACAAAAAAGCTAGGGGGAAATAATATGAATTTAACAAGTTTAAAAGACTATACAACATTACATAACGGTGTAAAAATGCCTTGGTTCGGTTTAGGTGTTTTTAAAGTAGAAGATGGTTCAGAAGTAATTGAATCTGTAAAATCAGCAATTAAAAATGGTTACCGCAGTATTGATACTGCAGCAATCTATCAAAACGAAGAAGGCGTTGGACAAGCAATCCGTGAATCAGGTGTTGCACGTGAAGAATTATTTATTACATCAAAAGTATGGAATAGCGATCAAGGATATGAAACAACACTTCAAGCATTTGAAACTACATTAGAAAAATTAGGTCTAGAATATTTAGATTTATATTTAGTACATTGGCCTGTAAAAGGAAAATATACTGAATCATGGAAAGCGTTAGAAAAGCTTTATAAAGATGGCCGTGTTCGCGCTATCGGTGTGAGTAATTTCCATATTCACCACTTACAAGACGTATTTGAAATTGCTGAAATTAAGCCAATGGTCAATCAAGTGGAATACCACCTACGTTTAGCACAAGAAGAATTACACGATTTCTGTAAAGAACATAATATCCAGCTTGAAGCTTGGTCACCGTTAATGCAAGGACAACTACTAGATAATCCAACGTTGCAAGAAATTGCGAAAAAATATAATAAATCAACTGCGCAAATTATTTTACGCTGGGATTTACAAAACGAAGTTGTAACAATTCCCAAATCAATTAAAGAACATCGTATTATTGAAAATGCAAACATCTTCGACTTTGAATTAAGTGCTGATGATATAAAAGCAATTCAAGCTTTAAATGAAGATCGTCGCGTTGGTCCAGATCCAGATAACTTTAACTTCTAGTAGAAAAACCACTGCCATATGCAGTGGTTTTTCGTTAAAGAAAACTGAAAATTTAAACTATATTTCATTCAGTTGACACTTCATCATCCAAGGTGTAAGATTTTGAATTATCAAAGAAACACAAAAATTAATAAAGTTTATTCGTTTACTCATTGTATCAAGAGAGGTGGAGGGACTGGCCCTTTGAAACCTCGGCAGCAGGTTCATTTTTGAATACTGTGCCACTTCCTGCAAGCTTTATAGCTTGAAAGATAGAATGAGGGACTTCGTTTATATACGGGTGCATAACTTGTACGTAAAAATCCCTCTTTCTCAATATGAAAAGAGGGATTTTTTATTTTTCATTTCCCTCATCATCATCCAAACTTAATTATTTAGGAGGAAAATCAAATGAAAAAGAAGTTTGTACCCGGTATTGCATCAGTTGTAGGAGTAAGTATTTTATTAACTGGTTGCGGTAGTTATAAAAACGAAGCAAGCGGAGCAAATGCAAAAGACGAGGCGCCTAGTAAACAGGTTTTAAACTTATCTTCACCTACTGAAATACGAACAATGGATACAGCTCGTGCTACAGATACTGATTCTGGTCAAGTAATGAGAAACGTATTTGAAGGTTTGTATAACCTTGGTGAAGGTAATAAACCTGTCCCTGGTGTTGCAAAATCTCATGAAGTAAGTGGCGATAAAACGAAATACACATTCCACCTGCGAGATTCAAAATGGTCAAACGGTACTCCTGTTACAGCGAAAGATTTTGTCTTCGCTTGGCAAAGAGCTGTCGATCCAGCAACAGCCTCTGAATATGCATTTCTATTCTTTGATATTAAAAATGCAACAAAAATTAACAACAAAGAACTTCCAGCCGACCAACTTGGTGTAAAAGCAGTTGATGACCATACGTTTGAGGTAGAATTAGAGCGTCCTGTTCCTTATTTTATTAGCTTAACAGCGTTCCCAACATTTCTACCAATTAACGAGGAATTCTTTAAAAAACAAGGTGATAAGTACGCTTTAGAAGACAATACAATCTTGTACAACGGCGCTTTTACACTAAGCGATTGGAAGCATGAACAAAGCTTTAAATTCAAGAAAAACCCTACCTATTGGGATAAAGATACTGTCAAACTAGAGGAAATCAATTTTAACGTCGTAAAAGAAAAATCAACAGAAGTAAACTTATTCGAATCAAAACAATTAGACCGTATAAAATTAACATCTGATTTCGTTGATAAATATAAAAAGGATGCAAACTTTAAAGAACGCCCGAACGTAGGCGTACAATTTTTACGTATGAATCAACAAAACAAAGTACTGCAAAACGTTTCTGCACGCCAAGCAATTGATCAAACAATTGATCGAAAATCCTTTGTAAATACGTTATTAAATGATGGCTCTACACCAACCTTTGGTCTCGTTCCAAAAAACTTTGCAAAAGGGCCTGATGGAAAGGACTTCCGTACTATAAATGGAGATTTAACTAAAGTTGATACAAAATCTGCACAAGAGTTATGGAAAAAGGCAAAACAAGAGCTTGGTTCTGAAAAGATTACATTAGAATTATTAACGAGTGATGCTGACCTTGATAAGAAAACAGGTGAGTTCTTAAAAGGACAACTAGAAAAGAATTTAGATGGATTAACAGTAAATGTGAAACCACAACCACGTAAACAACAAGTTTCACTTTTATTAAAAGGTGACTATGAAATCGGTATTGATGGCTGGAGCCCTGACTTTGCTGACCCAATTACATTCCTTGAATTGTTTACAACGAATAACCCTTACAACTTAGATCATTACTCTAATAAGGAATTCGATGAAACAATTGAAAAAGTGAAAACGACTTTAGCTGGTGATGAAAAAGCTCGCTGGGAAGCATTACTAGCATCTGAAAAAATATTATTTAAAGACTCTGTTATCGCTCCCCTTTACCAAAAAGGCGAATCTTATTTAGAACGTTCTTATGTGAAAGGAATTGTGCAAGTAGACTTTGCAGGTCAATTAAACTTCAAATGGGCACAAATTGAAAAATAAAAGGCAAGCTGAATCGATATTTTTCTATCTACAGTAATTATTTTATTAAAAAAATGTATTAAAAGCGGATTCTCAATAAGAGGAAATCCGCTTTTTTAATATATTATTTTAAAAAATTAATGCTCAACTTTTTATTATTGACATATAGTTCTCTCCAGTGTTAATATTCTAAACAATCAAAGAAACGAAATATTTCACCATCATAATATAACGTCTACTACGTCGAAGCATATAATGATAAATTATAGTTCAACATGTATATACATATAGAACACCTGATTACCTACATGTACATATTTATAATAGGTTTTCTCTTCTTCTATAGATACACTTCAAAACATGGACATTATGACGTTACGAAACAACACATTTAGGGAGGAACGAACAATGAAGAAAAAAGTTGTACCTGTTGTTGCATCTGTTTTAGGGGCAAGTCTATTACTAACTGCTTGCGGGGGAAATAAAGATAACGCAAGCGGAGCGAAAGCAAATGATAAAGCACCTGATAAACAAGCAATTAACTTATCATTTGCTTCAGAAATTCCAACAATGGATGTTGCAAAAGCAACGGATGGGGAATCCATGAACGTAATGCGTAATGTTTTTGAAGGGTTATATGCAATGGGAGAAGATAATAAACCGATTCCTGGTGTCGCTGAGTCGGTTGACGTTAGTCCCGATAAAACGAAATATACATTCCATCTGCGTGATTCAAAATGGTCAAACGGTACTCCTGTTACAGCAAAAGACTTTGTCTTCGCTTGGCAACGTGCCGTAAACCCTGATACAGCAGCTGAATATGCATTCTTATTCTTCGATATAAAGAATGCGAAACAAATAAACCAAAAACAATTGCCGATTGATCAACTAGGGGTCAAAGCTATTGATGACAAAACATTAGAAGTACAACTAGATCGTCCTGTTCCCTACTTCTTAAGTTTAACGACATTCTCAACATTCTTACCAATTAATGAAGAGTATTTAAAGTCTCAAGGCGATAAATACGGTTTAGAAACAAATCATTTAATTTACAACGGTGCCTTCACATTAGATAACTGGAAACACGAGCAAAGCTTCCAACTGAAGAAGAATCCTAACTATTGGGATGCTAAAACGGTGAAATTAGAAGAAATCAACTTCAATGTCGTTAAAGATAAGTCTACAGAAGTTAATTTATATGATTCAGGACAAATTGATCGCGTTGCTTTAACTGCGGAGTTTGTTGATAAATATAAGGGCGATCCAAACTTCAAAGAACGCGCTGAAGTTGGCATTCAATTTTTACGACTCAATCAAAAAAATGAAACATTAAAAAATCAACATGCACGCCTTGCTATTAACGGAGCAATGAATAAGAAAGCATACGTAGAAACAATTTTAAATAACGGCGCTGTTGCAGCTGAAGGAATGGTTCCTGCGAAATTTGCAAAAAGTCCTGATGGCAACGACTTCCGTAAAGAAAATGGAAATCTAGTGAAAGATGATGTGAAAACAGCGAAAGAAAACTGGAAAAAAGCGAAGCAAGAACTGGGTACTGACAAAGTAACAATTGAACTCTTAACAAGTGATAATGCTTTAGCTAAAAAGACTGGTGAATATTTAAAAGGTGAACTAGAAAAGAACTTAGATGGATTAACAGTAAATTTAAAACCACAACCACGTAAACAACAGTTAAAACTACTGTTAAGTGGTGACTATGAAATCGGTATTGATGGCTGGGGCCCTGACTTCGCTGATCCAATTACATTCTTAGATTTATTTACAACAGATAGTGCTTACAACTTCGATAAATACTCTAACAAAGAGTACGATGAGCTAATTCATAAAGTAAAAACAGATTTAGCTGGTGATGAAAAAGCTCGCTGGGAAGCAATGAAGCAAGCTGAAAAAATTCTATTACAAGACGGTGCTGTCGCTCCTTTATACCAACAAGGTCGTTCTTACTTACAACGCTCTTTCATTAAAGGACTTGTAACAACTGACTTCGGTGGTGAGTTTAACTACAAGTGGACAGAAGTTGCAAAATAATAAGTGCTAATAAAAAGGTATCCCACCGAGGATACCTTTTTATTTTATGCTTCTTTAACTACAGAGCTTCTTCTTCCCTTTACCATTCCTTTTATGGCTAAAGTCATCACTGCTACTGATTGTGTAACCAATACAATAACTAATAATGAAATAATATTTCTCTCTAAACTAACTCCTCCAAATATTATTGTATAATAGCCATTCGCTGCATATGTTGCAGGAAATAATCCGCCGATTGTTTGATATGTTTTAGAAAGCATCTCATGTGGGACAATTACACCGGAACTTACAAGTTGTAACGATAGTGAGATAATATTAAAAATCATACCTGCGTTTCCAAACACAGTTAGAAACATTTGTGTTAATGAAAGAAATGCGAAGAAGACTATTGCTTGAAACACCCATATACTCCATACCGTTTCGTGCATCTCAATTTGGAAGCCTTTCATCAAACCAATTGTAATACATGCAAGTAAAATCGATACTGTACCGTTTATAATTTGTCTTGATAAGAAATTACTCCAACTGCCCTTTACTTCTTTTGCAACTTTTGATAATTCCATACTCATTATCATTGCTCCTACAAATGAAGCTAATACGATCATTAGCGGTACCATATTCACTGAAAATCCTTTTGCATCATTTACTTTATGAACTGTAAAACCAATTGAATCTTCAGTTAACCCTTTTATCACTTCTACATTCTCATGTCCTACAGCTTGTAGCTTTCCGACAATCACTTGTTTCTTATAACTTGCTACCTCTTTATTTACATTATCTCGAATTTGTTTTGCAGCTCCTTCCATCATTTGCTTTGCCATCATGGCATTCGCTTGATTAATGTGGAAGTTTAAATTTGATTTTCCTGTTTCATTTATATCTTTTGAAAAAGAAGCAGGAATTTCAATAATCATATTGTACACATGGTCATTCATTTCTTTGTTTGCTTTTTCCACAGAATGTTCTGCCCTCACTTGAAATGGTAAATTTCTCTGTAAGCCTTCTGCTATTTTACTCCCTATATTTGCATCCTCATTCACAATAGCAATACGCATTTGATCTGCTCGTTCATTCACTCCATCATATGCCGTTAACCACACGCAAAAGAAAATAAGTTGGAATGATAGCGCTACGATCATTCCTACATACGTACCTGGTCTTTTCAAAAACTGTTTTAATGTATCCATCTTCCCGCTCTCCCACTCAGCAAGCAAGTACATGCTTGCATTTTATTTTAAATAAATACTAGGGTCTTAATGCCCTAGCATATAAAACAATATTATTTTCAATAAATTTCTCATCATCAACTTCTGTCAGGCGATCGGCAAAACGTAATTTAGATAAGAAATATCCAAAATTAATCCAGATAAAGTTCATTACTTGCGCTTCAATATTTGTATCAATAATGTTTCCTTTTTCCTGCATTTTTGCAAAATAGATACTTAATTCTTCTTTTAGTCCTTGTGGTATTTTAGCAATTTCCCCGTCTAATTCAGGAAATTCTCCAGCCTCACGTATACCAATAGCAATAATATCTTTTACCCCATCTAAAAAATTATGATAATGCCTTGCTAAGTTCTTTAAATCCGTTTCTAATTCCCACACAATTTCTGTTTGTAAAAACTGCTTTAAATGCGGTACATATGAAAATTCAGCAACCGCAGCTTCAATAACACCCTTCTTACTTTTAAAATTGCGGAATATCGTTACTTCATTAACACCAGCACGCATTGCAATTTCTTTCGTTGTCGCTGCTGTATATCCTTTTTCTTTCACTAATTCAATCGCTGCTTGAATAATTTTTTCTGCTGTCTTTGAACGCGCCATAAAACCCTCTCTTCCTCATGCAAGTGATCACTTACATTTAGATTATATAACTTTTCTAATAATTGTCAATAATCCTTTCTCCCTTCTTTTTGCACGGAACCAAAACTCATCATAAATATAAACACAAACATCAAATATGTTCTCCACGTCAAAGAAGGTATATGCCCTGACCAAAGATAGCTAACTAAATAATTAATTCCCATAATACAAGACGATATTACTAAACTAATACTTATTAGTTTTACATATTTGAGCATATCTTTTCTCCTTTTTTTATTTTTCTAATTCTTCAAATTGTAGATTCACTGGTTCTTCTAAGAGTGTTTCATAAAAGTTCTCTGCCAAATCTGTTGTAGGAATTTTTTCATCTACTTCATCAAATCGAATACTATCTAGCCACACATAACCTTCTCCTGATAATAAAACACCAAATGCAATACCAAGCGCTCCTTCTTTTATATCTAATACAACTGAGTACGATTGCCAATTATTCGTATTTTTAATGGGACGATTTTGCATATTATCCATAGCAAGCGGTTCTGTCTCTTTTCCATCTACTCGCATCCACAATCCTGCCCAATCTCTTACATTTTCACTCTTAACAAATGCTGTAAAACGTAATCTCTTCCCTACATATTTATCTGCTCTGAACATTTGCATTAATGTTGAAAATCCTCCGTGCGTAACATTCTCTTTTGCTTTTATGTATGCAGATACTTTCCCTTGATGGACAACTTCATAATCTAAACCCATCTCATATTCAGCAGGATGACTTCCACTTAAGATCCATCCTTTCGGTATACCTTTTTGCATTGAAACACCCTCTCTTTCTATATAAAATGACTGGAAGTACTTTCGATATTTCTTTGGTGGCAATTGAAACATTCTTTTAAAAGCTCTCGTAAATGCCTCTTGTGAGGAAAAACCATATTGCATTGCAATATCAATAACTGCTCTTTCAGTCGATACTAAAGTCTGCGCAGCATGAGTTAACCTTCTCTTTCGAATATAATCCGTTACACTCATCCCAACATATCTTTGAAAGATACGATGAAAATGGTACATCGATACTGCACTGTAAGATGCCACTCTTTCTGTTGTAAGCTCCTCATGTAAGTGATTCTCTATATATTCAATTGATTTTTTTATTATCTCTTTATACTCTTCATGCATTTTAGTCCCTCCCTCACAACTTCAATTTACCATATACATACAAATCGTTTTTGATTTAAATTGCGGATTAGCCCTTATGACTACAGAATAATAATTTATTTTCAACACATACATAATTACATGTTTTTGGGAAAAACTTGTATAGAACGAATTTACATAAGGAGGAATTTATAATGAGAACTCTACTATCAGTTTTATTAGCTCTTATGCTAGTACCTGCATTAACAGGATGTAAAGCTCCTGCAAAAGAAGATACAACTTCTAATAAAAAGACGACTGAAGAAGCAAAAAACGAGGCTCCTGCAGATTTAAAACTAAACTTCAATGAATTCGATTTAAAGGCAGACTACCAAGATACAAAGAAAGACTACGAAGCAGACTATAAAAATGTAGCAGCTGATAAGAAAATGGAAGCAAAAATTGAAGATCATAAAGCAGATGTAAAATTAACAGGAGACGAGGCTATCACAAAATTAAGCCCACTTCTACAAGAATTAAAATTTGATAAAGATACTGCTGACCAAGAAGTAATCGATCAAGTAGTGAACGTGTTCAAACTTGATAAAGACTATCAAAAATTTGATTTAGAAGTTGTCTTCTCTGATGGAACGAAAAAAGAATATAAAAGAGAAATAAAATAAAGAAGTAGGCAGTTGCCTACTTCTTTATTTTATTTTTTAGCATATCGTAAACTTGGTTGAGATCCTACGTAGTATTCTAATCCAGATACAGATGACTTTTGTAAATAAGAGTCTGTTGGGAATACAAGTGGGATTAAAGGATATTCTGTAAACATAATATCTTCTGCTTGATGTAATAAGTCAAAGCGTTTATTTTCATCTTGTTCTAATTTTGCTTGATTAATTAAATTATCAAAGTCTTTATTAAACCATTTCGCATAGTTATTTGGTCCATCACCTGCATAAATTTCTAATTGAGCAGCTGGATCTAATGTAGATCCTCCCCATCCCATATATGCGATTTGGAAGTCACTTTGTTTGTACATATCAATATAACTTTTCCACTCTTTACCTTCTATCTTTACGTCTACACCAAGATTTTTCTTAAACATTTCTTGAAGTGTTTCAGCTATTTTTTTCTTATCTGAATATTTCACCGTTACTTCTGGAAGTGTAGTCCATCCTTCTTCCTTCATTCCTTCTTCTAATAGATTCTTAGCTACCGCAGGATCATATTTAAAATAATCACCCTTCTCTTTACGGAAGTCACGACCACCTTCTGTTTTTGCTCCTTCTGGAACAAATCCATATGCTTCTTTTGCATTATTCTTTAATATTTTCTCTACGATAAACTTACGATCTACAGCTAATGCAAAGGCTTTACGAATTTTAGCATTTGTAAATGGTGGTTTCTCTGAATTAAATGAGTAAATATGAGTTGAGTAGTCTTGCATTTTTTTAAACTCTTTATTGTTTTGTTCTTTTTCAACTAAATCCGTTGGTATGTTAGATAATAAATCTAATTCTCCAGATTTATATAATTGATACGCTGTTTTACCTTCAGGAATAATACGGAATTCGATTTCTTTTGATGCTACTTTTTTATCATGGAATTCTTTATTTTTTTCTAAAATAATCGCTTGATTATGCTTCCATTCTTTCAATGTGAAAGGACCATTTGTAATTAATTCTTTTGGATCTACTTTTAGTTTACCTTTTTCGTCAATAGATTTTTTATTAAGTGGAATATATAACGACTGGGCTAATGTTCGCTTAATAGATGTTACCGGATGTTCAAATTGTAGCTTTAAAGTTACATCATCTACTGCTTGAATTCCTACTGCATCTTCTGCACCTTTCCCTGTATTAAATGCTTCTCCACCTTTAATGAAATAGAGTTCAGTTGCATTCATAGAACCCGTTTTAGGATTTAATATTCTCTTCCAAGCAAATTCAAAATCTTTTGCTGTTAATGGAGAACCATCAGACCATTTCAATCCTTTTTTCAAATAGAATGTATACTCTTTTCCATCTGCCCCAGCTTCCTCTTTCTCTACTAAATCCTTTTCAAACTTCCCATCCGTTGTCTGTCTATACAAAGTTGCAAATAAGTGCTCAATTACATAATTAGAGTTATTATCTGTTGAAATCGCTGAATCTAACGTGTAAGGATCACTACCGAGATTCGTTACAAAACGGTCTCCTTTACTAGCACTTGCTTTTGAAGTATCTTTCTTACCGCAAGCGACAGAAGTAATTGCTAATACGGTCATAATGACAAATAATAAAAACTTCTTCATCTTCCATTCCCCTTTAACCTGAAATTTTTGGTGTAGATGCTAATAATGTTTTTGTATAAGAATGTTGTGGATTACGGAATACTTCATCCGTATTTCCAAATTCAACAAGTTCTCCTTTATATAAGACAGCCACTTTTTCACATAAATAGTGAACCATTGGCAAATCATGCGCGATAAATAAATATGTATAGCCTTGTTCCTTTTGAATTTTTTGCAACAGATGTACAACTTGAATTTGAAGTGAAACATCTAACGCTGAAATTGGTTCATCAAGAATCAATACTTCTGGCTCACATAATAAAGCTCTTGCAATAGCAATACGTTGACGTTGCCCTCCGCTAAATTCGTGCGGATAGCGATCGATATATCGTCTATCTAATCCCACACGTTCTAGCGCATCACCTGCTACTTTATCCTTTAATCCTTTATCACCTAAACCGAATGAAATATAACCTTCCGTTACGCTATCGCGTACTTTCCAGCGCGGATTTAATGCAGCTGTTGAATCTTGAAAAATAAACTGTACTTTCTGTAAGAAATCACGTTTATGAGCTGCCTTCAGCTTGTGAACGACTTGACCGTTATAATCAATTTCACCAGACGTTGGGCTCTCAATCCCAGCTATGAGCTTACCAAGTGTTGTTTTTCCTGAACCACTTTCTCCAATAATGCCAAGCGTTGTGCCTTTCGGGATCGCAAGCGATATGTCTTTTAACGCTGCGATTTCTTTATTTTTACTTCCATACGTTTTCGTTACTTGCTTTACAGTAATTAAATCTGTCGTCATGAGGCATTCACCTTCTCTTTTGATTTCGCTTTATTATGCTCCAGAACATGTTGCCAGCAATGTGAACTATGCTCCCCAGAATATGTTGTTCTCTCTGGGAAACGATGAATACATTCTTTTATCGCTACTGGACAACGATTTACAAAAGGACAACCAAAGCTATTTAACGTCTCAATGGAAGGTGTCGTCCCTTCTATTGCACGTAATACTTTTTCGGAATCATCCATATTGGGAATTGCTTGTAATAAGCTTTTTGTGTATGGATGTTTAGGAGAACCTATCACTTCCTCTATCGTTCCTTTTTCAACAACACGTCCTCCATACATCACAACTACTCGATCCGCTACTTCACGTACAAGTGCCAAGTCATGTGTAATTAATAAAATACTTGTGTTTTGTTTTTCTTTCCGCTCTTTTAATAACCCCATAATTTGTTTCTGAATTGTTACATCTAATGCCGTTGTAGGTTCATCTGCAATAACGAGTTTTGGGTGGCAGGCAAATGCAATTGCTAAACAAATACGTTGTCTCATACCTCCGCTTAATTGATGTGGGTACTGTTCAAAGCGTTTCTCTGCTTCATGTATTCCTAAATCATTTAATAAGTTAATTGCAATTTCTTTTGCCTCTTTTTTCGATTTCTTTTCGTGCTGCAAAATCACTTCTGTAATTTGCCTTCCCACCTTCATCGTTGGATTCAAAGATGAAAGCGGATCTTGAAAGATAAAAGAAATATCTTTCCCACGAATTTGATTCCATTCTGATTCTTGTAACTTAGTTAATGCCTTTGATTCGAAAGATATATTTCCATCATCAATTTGAATTGATTCTTGATTTAAGCCGATAATAGCTTGTGCTGTAACACTTTTCCCTGAACCACTCTCTCCTACAAGTGCAACAATTTCACCTTCGTTAATAGAAAAGGAAACATGTTTCACAATTGCTTGCTTACTATTCTCTTTTTCAACGGCTAACGTTACGTTTTCTAAAGATAAAAGCTGTCCCATGTCGTTTCTCCTTTCGATTCCGTTTTACGATTTTCGGATCAATTGCATCTTGCAAACCATCACCAATTGCATTAAATGCGAACATAATAAGCGCAATCATTAGTGATGGGAAGAAAAGTTGCCACCATTCTCCGCTTAATAATGTCCCAAGCGCATCATTCGTCATTGTCCCCCAGCTTGCTGCTGGTGATTGTACCCCGAGTCCAATGAAGCTTAAAAATGATTCTGAAAAAATAGCTGCTGGAATTGTAAATGATAAATTTACGATAATAATACCTGTTAAGTTCGGAATGATATGTCCGTATATAATTTTCATATGTGATGTACCTAATCGCTCCGCTGCAATAACAAATTCTCTTTGCTTTAAAGATAAGACTTGTGCCCTAACGAGACGTGCCATACCAATCCAACCTGTTAATGCAAGGGCGATAATAATTGTAAAAAGTCCTGGTTTCATAATGATTAGTAATAAAATTACAATTAATAAATATGGAATACCGTATAATATTTCAATCCCTCGTACAATCCACTCATCTATTAACGTTCCAAGGCGATTACGCCCTCTCACATATCCACTAAATCCTCCAATTAGCACACCAAGTCCTATATCAAGAACAGCTGCTACTAATCCAACTACTAACGAAATCTTCCCACCAGCCCAAGTACGCGCCCAAATATCTCTTCCCAAATCATCTGTTCCGAACCAATGCTCACTACTAGGTGGTAAATTTGTCGCCTCTTTTACTTGTTCACTCGCAGTGAAAGTGGTTAAACTTTCACCGATAAGAGAAAAAATAATAATGAGTAACAATGTCACCGTTCCTAGAACTGCGATTGGATTTGATACAAACTTACGGAACACTTCTTTTTTTCTGCTAATTGCTTGCTGATCTTTATTTATCGTTAATTCTTTTTTCTCTTCATTTGTCAATAACTGTTTATTAATTTCATAAGCACCCATTTAAATATCCTCCCTCCTTACGTAATAGAACGAATACGCGGATCAACAATACGATGAATAATGTCTGTAATGAAAATACAAAAAATTAATAATGCACTATAGAAAATCGTTGTCCCCATAATGACTGGATAATCTCGGTTAAAAATACTATCTACAAAATATTTTCCGAGACCAGGAATTGCAAAGATTTTTTCAATAATAAAAGTCCCCGTTAACAACCCAGCCATTAACGGCCCAACAAATGTAAGCACTGGAACAATTGCATTTCGAAGAGCATGTCTTATAATAATTTTCTTAATCGGTATACCTTTCGCTCTCGCTAACTTAATATAATCACTCTGCAGTACTTCGATCATATTAGAGCGAACAAATCTTGTAATCACTGCGATTGGTCCTAACGCTAATGCAAAGGATGGCAATACTGTATGTTCAAATGTACCCCAAGAGGCTACTGGTAAGAGCTCGAATTGAATAGCAAATATTTGTATAAATAGTGGTGCTAAAATAAAACTCGGAATAGAAATACCGAGGATGGCAAGTAAACTTACACCATAATCAATTACCTTCCCATGATAGAGAGCAGCAAATGTACCTGCAGCAATTCCGACTAGCAATGAAATAATAAGTGCTTGTAAACCAATAATTGCTGATGGACCAAAGCCAGTTGTTATGATTTCTGATACACCTTGCCCGGTTGATTGAACAGATTCACCAAAATCAAAATGAACTACGCCGTCTAAATAAGCAACATATTGATTCCATAACGGTTCATCAAGGTGATACTTCGCTCTCATATTTTGCACAACTTCCTCCGGAAAGATCTTTGCATCTGATGAAAATGGATCTCCCGGAATAATATGCATAATTAGAAATGTCACTGTCGTAATAACCCATAGTGTGAACAAAATAACCGATAATTTTTTAATTACATACATTCCAATAACCCCCTAAACACATATATTTACTTAGTTTTATGAACGTGCTTTTTCCATTACTCCCTTTCTCTTTTTAGAATACAAAAAGCCTTGATCTTAAAAAATAAGATCAAGGCTTAATAAACAAAGGCCTATCACTTATCTTTCAAGACTTGCTTGCTGGAATTAGCACGGTGTTCCTATTACAGAACCCGCTGCTGAGGTGTCATAGGGCCAGTCCCTCTACCTCTCTGGATAAGTAAATTGCTATTTTATTATTTGGTTCAAATTGTATATTTCGAATTATAATTCTGAAAAAATGAAAAGTCAATCAAATTGGATATATTTAGAAAAATCAGTTTTTAATAGTGTGTTTATCTAAATTACAGTTTTTCGCCTATAATAAAAAAAAACGATATGAAAGGAGTTATATGATGGATCCCTTACTTCTAGCAACTATAGGATTACCATTAACAATCGTTATACTTGTTATCATTGGATTTTATAAACTTTTCATTAAAAAGAAAAGCATTACCTCTTTTTACACCCCCTTTGATAATATTACCGGGCAAACTATTTCCGAATTTCACGAAGAACAGAAGGTATTAGTATCCGAGGATGAAGACGGCGATCGTAAGAAGAAAAAATAACCTTGCACAGGCAAGGTTATTTTTTCGTTTCTGCTTGAAAACGTTTATAGTATGTCGATGCTGTTGCAAAATTAATTTCTATATCACGAATCAACGATGAATCTTCTTCTTTAGCTAACTTCTGTAATTTTTTCATTGCTTGTTCCGATTCATTCAAGAAACCGACATATACCTCATGTTCTTGCTCTTTCGACTTCGGAACACGAATTTCTTTTCGTATATGATCAATATCTTCTAACATGCTCGTTGTTACCTTTTGCACATCTTTTTTATATGTAACAGTCGTTATTTCCTTACCGCCCTTTTCTTTTGCCACTTCAAATAACTGCAGTGCGTTATTAATTTCTTTATTCATTTTCAAATCGTATTTTTCATGTACTGCACGGTATTCTTTCATTTCTTCTGTTTGTTCTGTAGATTGCTCTACCTTTTCTTTCGGTTCTTTCGTATCCTTATTTCCATTACATCCTGCTAGAAGGATCATACCTCCCATTACAGCAATACCCAAAACCTTCTTCATCTCTTCTTCTCCTTTTATCTACAGCTACTACTCATTATAGTTTCTTTTATCTCCACTTGTTATTATACCGAGAACATCCTACTTTTTACACTTAAGACGACATCGTAATATATATACCAACATGTTTGTCACAGTATCGTCACTTTATACAAATAACTTTTGCACTGCTTTACTACAGCACCTTACAAAACTGTAAGCACACATAAAGAACAAACCATGCTAGACTTACATATGCATAACGCAAACATATGTAAGTTTTTAAGGAGAATCATCTATGTACAATACAATGCCTTTTATGGGAGAAGATATTCGTGTACTTATTCGCGAAAAATCACTTCATATCGAAAATACAGAGAGCCTTCGCCGCGTATTAAAAAAGAAGCATGCTCCATTTAAGTTAGTCCAATATTTAAAACAACAACATACAAATCAATTTCATACAGTGCTAAATATATCAGATAAATCATTAACAATCGAAATCATCGGTCATGTCTACATTGGAAACTTCGCAGATATCTTAAAAGAAATCCCACGTATACCGAAAATTGCTCCTATTATCGTTAAAAAAGCGTATAAAATTACCGACCATACCGATATTATCGACTGCGGGGAAAAAGAAGTTGATAGTAATCGCTGGGTGTGGGATAAACTTGCTATTTTATATGATACGATCATGAATAATATGTATGAGGTATTTGAAAGAAATGAAAAAAAGAACTGATTCAAATATTCCCTTTGAATCAGTTCTTTTTTGTTAAGCCTCTAAATTTTGTCTTGCTTGCAGTTCAAACTGCTTTTCACTTCTTCTAGCCATAAATAAATAGCATAGTACCGCACCAATTTCACAAAGAGCTATTACAACACCCATCGGTAATGCGGTATTACTTCCACCAATACCTACTAGCGGTGCAACAAGCGCTCCTGAAATGAACTGTAATAAGCCTAATAAAGCTGATGCTGTTCCTGCAGCTTGTTTTTGATTTCTCATCGCTAATGAGAACCCAGTTGTTGAGACAACCCCAACACTTGATACGACAAGGAATAACGAGCATAAAACACCAATTAACCCTATTCCTAATAAGATTGTTAGTAGTAAAGATAAACCACCAACAGCTGCAATAACAATACCAGAGACAAATAATGTCTTCTCATTCACTTTCCCTGCTAAACGACCCGTAACCTGACTCGCAATAATAATACCGATACCGTTGATTGCAAAGAATAAACTAAATTGCTGTGGTGATGCTCCGTATATGTTCTGCAACACAAATGGTGATCCCGAAATGTATGCAAACATTGCCGCCGTTACTAATCCTTGTGACAATGCATATCCCATAAACAAACGGTCCTTTAACAATTTTCCGTACGTCGCTAACGTCCCTGACAAACCGCCTGTTTCTCTTTCTTCAGGAGGTAATGTTTCACGTAATACGAAAGTAGCTGATATTAACATAAATACACTTATTGCTCCGAGAACGATAAAGACACCGCGCCACGTTGTAAACTGTAATAATTGTCCCCCAATAATCGGTGCCAAAATAGGTGCTGCTCCGTTTACTAACATAAGCAGTGAGAAGAATTTCGTCATTTCAGAACCTGAATACATGTCACGTACCATTGCACGTGATATAACAATACCGGCTGACCCTGAAGCTCCTTGTAGAAAGCGTAATAACACTAAAGTCCAAATAGATGGCGCAACAGCACAAAGTAAAGAAGAAGCAACATAAATAATAAGAGCAATAATAAGAGGTTTGCGTCTTCCGTAAATATCACTAATTGAGCCAACAAATAATTGTCCTACTGAAAGCCCAAGCAAACAAGCTGTTAATGTAAGCTGTGCTAGAGATGCACCTGTTTGCAAGTCATCCGTTAATTTCGGTAACGAAGGCAAATACATATCAATAGATAATGGTCCAATCGCCGTAAGTGTTCCTAATACAAGAATCATCCATAACCTGTTCATCTTTACAGGCTTATATATTTCCTGATTAACTTCATTCACTTTTTTCGTTCACCCTTTCCTATACATACTAAATCGTAACAATTATAGTTACAACATAAACATACGTCAAGTATAGCGCATTTTCCTGTTTAATTTTGTAAAAAAAGCGATAGAATCTCTATCGCTTTACTTGTTCAAATTACTATTTGTAAATTTAGATACGGAAGACATCGCCTCTCCTGTATCTAAATATGTGATTTGAATTGGATCTCCCACTTCTGTAAACATAGCATATGGGAACTTTTTCGCAGGTATCATAAACACTTTTTGTTCGTTCTCCAACAGTACATAAACAATTGTATTTTCACCTGATTTTTCTTTATATACACGTTGTACAACGCCTTCTTTTTGCGCCTCTTTTCCATTTGAAGTCGGTCTAAATGAATCTCCGCTTCCACTCAGCGCATTTTTATAATTCTCAAGCGCTTCTTTTTGCGTCGAACCTGTTGCAAATATTTTCGCATTAGAAGCATAGATAACCGTATGGGCACGCACTAACCCTCCATCATCAATAACAGGTACAATCCAAGAAGGTTTACCGTACACGTTATAAATAACCGGCATCGTTCCATGCCATTTCTCTCTCTTAAAGGAATTATCCACGACTTCCGAAGCAGCCGAACCATCCATAATTCCCTTTACTTCTTTTCCGTTATAGTAATACAACTTACCTGTACGCGCATCGATAAGTGAATAACCTAGTGCAGAATCTACTCCCTCTTTCGGAGAGGTGAAATCAGTAAAGTAATATAACGTTCCATCCTTACCGAAGATTGGTGTAACTCCTTCTTTCGTTCCCCACTCAGTCGGAATCTTCATGTCCGTTTGCGAGAATTTTGTATTCCAAAATCCGTGAATGTACTTACCGAAATACGTATTTAATGTAGATGCGGTCTCGTGATTTAATACGCCATCAACAAATTTAGGTGCCTTTCCTTTATCGTATCTTTTCACTTCACCTGTTTGTGCGTCTACTACTACAACGCCCTCTACCTCAAATCCAGATCTTCCTGAAATAAATTCACCGTACGTCATTGTATAATACGGTTTCCCTTTATCATCCACTTCAAATTTAGGTTTTCCTTTAAAGATTAAATTTGGTTCTGCTTTCCTTACCACACGCTCTAAATTATTTCCGAAAAACATGCTTGGCACGTATTTCATTTTATAACCAAGGTGCAGCTTTGCTTCTGCATCAGGATTCGTACCTGACATCGTGACGTACCCTGGAATTGTCTCAGCTTTACGTGCTTTAAAAAATCCTGAAACTTCAATCGGTGCTACATATAAAGCCTCGCCATTTACCATTTGTGGCGTTAATTCTCCTAGCTCAAAATAAGCTACTTTCGGAATATCCCCAAATACTTTTTTCATCTTATTCTCCGCTGTCTTTGGCGGCACTGTAAATGGCTGATCATTTTCAGTAAATGGCTCTGAAATATCTTTCTCTACCTTTACAACAGAATCATATTTCTTTTGCGAGATTACTATATCGTGCAAATAACCAAAGTAGCCGTAACTTGCAAGTAAAACAAACATTAGAAGTCCTTTTAACGTGCCTTCTAATTTACCTATTTGATCTTGGGAAAATAAAACAAGCCCAATTAAAATCGCTACTGCAACAGAATAATGAGTAAGAATTGAATCTGCTCGATCATCAATTAGCCAAAAATATTCATAGATTGCAATACCTATCCAAAATAAAACTGGAATAACTAAAATAGATGATTTCTTACCCTTTACAACCTTCTCATCCCCTTTCTTATCCACTGCTCGAAGTTTACTACCGCTTCTTCTTGTCCATGGAATCAAAAACAAAGTGAGAATAGCTAAAATTAAAAATTTCATCAAAGGCAATGTCCCCTTTTCTTTTGTCTTCCCCTTTAGTATAACAAATAAAGGTTATTCAGGTAAAAATGGGAATTGTTATATTTTTTTACTACTTAGTACAACTCCGCTCACTACATATAAGATAGATGCAATATAAAAAATCGTGCCGATCGTAAAGAAATCTACTAAATATCCTGTTGCAATAATTGCTACTGCTCCTCCAATCGATGTCCACACATGATATTTTCCAATCTCATAACCAGCATTTTCTTGTACAACTTTTCGTGCTAACGAAGTCTTCTCCGTATTACGCTGCACAGCCCCTAAAATACCCATTAAAATTTGAAGAATGTATACATGCCATACTTCTGTTGCAATAGGAAAACAAAGCATTAATATTGCCATAGACCAGGCGTATATAATTAGTAACTTTCTATCACCTACTCTATCAGATATTCTTCCAACTAACGGATATACTAGAGCTGAAGTTAAGGCAAATAAGCCATATGCCCAGCCAAACTGTGAGAAGCTATTTCCAACATTCCGAAGCAATAGAATGTAAAAAGGAAATACCATACTTCCTGCCATCATAATGATGCTTTGTGAAGCTACAAATCTTCTATATGTCATTTCGTATACTCCCTATAAAATAAATTCACAAATCTCTCTTTTGGATCCGCTTCTTTTTTCTTCTGAAGAAACTCTTCTATACGAGGATATGCTCTCTTTAACTGCTCTTTCGTTGGATAAGAATAATACGGTAAATAATAACTACCGTTATGCTTTAACGTAACATCAATCATCTTCTGAATAACATCCTCTGTTTTCTTTATCTCATTTTCAGAACGCCCTTGATTAATTAAAAGAACCAGTGCAAACATATCACCTTTCGCATAGGATAAAACTGCATTTTCATTCTTTTCCACGTAACGAATCGTAATATTGAGCAAATTAAACTCTTCTTCATTTAATACGTTACGTAAATCATCTATGTATTCCGTGAAAGAATCTATAGGCACAAAATATTCTTGTAACACCTCTGTCCTATTCGGATTTTCATATTCCATAAAGGCACTATCTGACCTCATAACATTATTTCGCGTCTCATACTTTCCATCTGTACGTTCGAAATAACTTCTTTGTATATCCCAAAACGTATTCTTTCCCCAATCACTATAGCGTGATAATCCAAGTAAAAATTTCGGCGCTGCTATAATAGTTTCTTCTTTTAGTTCACTATACTCTTCCCTCATATTTTGATTTTGTGCCAATGTATAATCTGTCACATACATTTCTCTTAAGAATGAATTTGGAGCAACAGAAATACGAGCTAAGTGCATACGAACATTAGCATCTTTTTTCACTTTTTCTTTGAAATAAGACGTGTATTCTTTATAATCTAGCATTTTCGTATGCGTTTCATATAATTCATCATTTGTTAACTTTAAAGTCACATCTAAAATGACACCAAATAACCCATAACCGCCAATGACGTAAGGAAATAAATCCGCATTCTCTTCTCTACTTACATTACGTACAGTGCCATCTGCCATTAGTAATCGAAATGATTCGACTGTATCAATCAATGCCTCATGACGAATATCACGACCATGTACATTTACACTTAATGAACCACCAACCGTAAAAATATTTTGAGATTGCATCACCTGAACAGCAAGACCATATGGATTTATTTTCTTCTGAATATCATTCCACGTGACACCACTTTGAACTGTAATGCGCTTCTTCTCTGGATCAAATTCTAATATTTTATTATACCCTTTCATATCAAGCATCGTACCATGTGGATAATACGTCTGCCCGCCCTGACTATGTTGCATACCAGCAATAGAAATCTTCTCTCCAGAAACATTCGCATCTTGCACTAATTTTATTAACGATTGCTCATCAGTAGCACTTTCAACACGTTTTATTTTTGTCGGAAGCAATTTACCTACATCACTCATAATAGGATGATCGAGTTGTTTTTTATATGTATGTACAGACGTTGCAAGCAACACTGTATATGCTACAATGACCACCGCTATCTTTCCTTTTTTCAAATGACACTCTCCTCTTCTACATCTTTTCCTCTTTATATTGTACCTATTTTCCTATGAAGAAAGAATACAAAAAAGAGGGACCTTATTTTAGGTCCCTCCTTATCAAAACTGTTACTTTGCTGCTGGCAATTGTATTGGGTCAAACTTTTCATACGACGTATATTTTGCGTTCGTAATAATGTGTGCTTTATCCTTGCCATTACTACTCATAATCATGTCTATCTTTGCTGATTCATATTTAAAATCTTTTGTAATGATATATTCTGCATCCACTCCTTCTATCTTCGCATTTTGTGCTTGTAACATTTTCTTCTGCGTTTCATCCATGCTAGTTAACATACTTTCTGTTTCTTGCCCTTTTAATGTAAATTTCAGTTTATATTTATCTCCGCTTTTCTCCAGCTTCATTTTATCTAAAACTACTTCCGGTACTTCTAATTTATCTATAATATCTTGAGTCGCTTTCATTCCACCAGCGTTTAATTGCTCCTCTGGTACGGTTATAACTTCTCCTGTATTAGGGTTTTTTACCTCACCAGCAACTTTACCATCCACAGTATACACTACAACATCTGTACCGGAAATATTCATTTCAGAACGAGAATTCTTTGTCTTTGGCTCTAATTGCATCTTAGCCTTTAATATATCCATCTCTGTTCCCTCAGCTTTTACCCCTACACCATATGTCATCGTTACATGTTCTTCATTTTTAAAAGCTTCATTCGTTTTCTTGAAAACATCTTTCGCCGTTAATTCCTTTTCTTTTTGAACGGATTCTTTTTTCGGCTCATCCGTCTTTGCTGTTTTCTCATTACTACATCCTACCCCTAGACTGATTGCAAGCACTAAACTTGAAATAAAAATAATTTTTTTCATAATTCCGCCCCCCTTTCCCAAAATAATATCATCTCTTTTCCTATGAAATCTATATAAATTTCAATCTATATTCGCTATATAGCGACATGTTTAATGAAGAGTTTAAATATGATGTAAATAACGACAACTCATTTCAGGAGGTCATTATGAAGGCGATCATTTGCACACAGTATGGACCACCTAACGTTCTTCAGCTTCAAAATATAGAGAAACCTATACCTAAAAAGAACGAAGTATTAGTCAAGATTCACGCAACGAGTGTAACGACTGGAGATTGTAGAATACGTGGGTTTAATAGCCCTCTCTTATTTTGGATTCCTATGCGAATCATATTAGGTTTTAGAAAACCGAGAAAGCCTATACTCGGTGTAGAGTTATCCGGCGAAATCGAAGAAATAGGAACAGATGTAACTCAATTTAAAAAAGGAGATCAAATTTTTGCATTAACAGAGCTTAATGTCGGTGGTTATGCAGAATATACATGTGTACATGAAAGTGGATTAGTAGCATTAAAACCTACCAATGTAACGTATGAGGAAGCAGCAGTTATTCCCTTTGGCGCAACTTCGGCACTACACTTCCTAAGAAAGGCCCGTATAAAAAGGGGGCAACAAGTACTAATATATGGCGCATCTGGATCAGTAGGAACAGCTGCCGTACAACTTGCTAAATATTTCGGCGCAACCGTTACAGCTGTTTGTAGTCATTCAAATTTTGAACTCGTGCAATCTTTAGGGGCCGACAAAGTAATCGATTATACGAAAGAAGATTTTACTAAGCAGGGGGAATACTATGATGTTATATTTGATGCAGTTGGAAAATATAAAAAATCCCTTTGTAAACAAGTATTAACACCTAATGGAATATATGTATCTGTTAATGGAATGATGGCAAAGGTAAGTAAAGAAGATATGTTTCTACTAAAAAAACTAACTGAAACAGAAAATTTAAAGCCTGTTATTGATAGAACTTACCGATTAGAAGAAATTGCTGAAGCTCATATATATGTAGAAAAAGGGCATAAAAAGGGGAACGTTTCGATTACCTTAAAATAAAATATATTCAGAAAATAACATTGACAATTCTTTTTGTAAGATTTACTATTAATACCATATTAAAAAAACTACATACACATACTCTTATCAAGAGTGGCGGAGGGACTGGCCCGATGATGCCCGGCAACCGAGCTTATAACGTATAAGCTAAGGTGCTAATTCCTGCAAAACGAGTTCTCGTTTTGGAAGATAAGAGAGGAATCTATTTTGTCTATTCGGCACCTCTCTTATTTTTGAGAGGTGCTTTTTATTTTGGAACGTATATTTAAGGGGGAATTATAGATGAAGAAAGTATTATTAAGCATTGTAAGTGGGGCTGTATTATTATTAAGCGCATGTAGCGGGAGTTCAGATAAAGAAGTAAAAGCGTTAGATGAGAAAAAGATTACTGTCGGTGTAACAGGAGGGCCACATGAACAAATTTTTGAAAAGGTAAAAGAAGTAGCAGCGAAAGACGGTCTCGAAATTGATATAAAAGTATTTAATGATTATGTAGCACCGAACGTATCCCTCGATGAAAAAAGCCTTGATGTAAATAGCTATCAAACAAAATCATATTTAGACGTATTTAAAGCTGAACGTAATATGAAATTAACTGAAGTATTTTCAACAGTAACATTCCCTATGGGCGTATATTCAAAAAGCTTAAAGGATGTAAAAGAATTAAAAGAGGGCGATGCAATTGCTGTACCAAATGATCCAACGAATGAACTTCGAGCTTTAAAACTATTTGAAAAAGCAGGGGTTTTAAAAGTGGATCCAAAAGCGACAGAAAAAGCGACTGCAAAAGATGTAATTGAAAATCCAAAAAATTTAAAGATCGTTGAATTAGAGGCATCTCAATTACCAACACAACTAAGTGAAGTGAAAGCAGCTGCCATTAATACAAACTTTGCATTAGGTGCAAAATTAAGCCCTGCGAAAGATTCTATCTTCCGCGAAGGAAAAGATTCACCATATGTAAACTGGGTCGTTGTTCGTACTGAAAATAAAGATGATGCTGTTGTAAATAAATTAAAGAAAGCTTATCAATCTAAAGAAGTAAAAGAATTTATCGATAAAAAATTTGATGGTTCTGTTTTACCGTCTTGGTAGGAGCTGACAATAATGATTGAATTAAAAAATGTATCCAAAGTATTTACAACAAAAAAGGGGAATGTGGAAGCTCTTAAGTCTACTTCCCTCCAAGTAAAAAAGGGCGAAGTATTTGGAATCATTGGATATAGCGGCGCTGGCAAAAGTACATTAATTCGCTGTGTAAATTTATTAGAAAAACCAACAACAGGAAATATTATTGTAAACGAGCAAGATTTAACAACACTGTCTACAAAAGAACTAGCAAAAGCGAGACAAAAAATCGGGATGATTTTTCAAGGGTTCAATTTACTTAAAACCGTTACCGTCTATGAAAATATCGCACTACCTTTACGCCTTGCTGGCATTCCAAAAGTAGAAATTGAAAAAAGGGTAGAAAAGTATTTACGTATTGTCGATCTCTTTAATCGAAAAGACGCCTATCCAAGTGAACTTTCTGGTGGCCAGAAACAACGTGTAGCCATCGCGCGTGCACTATCACATGAACCGGAAGTGTTATTAAGTGATGAAGCAACGAGCGCTTTAGATCCAGAAACAACTGATTCTATTCTTGACCTATTATTAAAGATTAATGAGGAAATCGGGATTACAATTTTATTAATTACACATGAAATGAATGTCATCCAGCGTATATGCGACCGAGTTGCTGTTATGGAACATGGAGCAGTAGTTGAAAGCGGGACTGTGAAAGATATTTTTACAAACCCACAACATGTAACAACGAAGAAATTTGTAAATAGCGCATTTGCAGCGAAAATTCCAGAAGAGGTACAAAAAGAACTTCAAACTACTGGTGAAATTGTAACTCTTTCTTTTATAGGAAATTCTTCAGGAGAACCAGCATTAGCTGTCGCTACAAAACGATTCCAAGTATATCCGAATATTTTATCCGGTAATATTACTCAATTAAAACATGAAGCATACGGGAAACTTATCATCCATATGCAAGGGGAACAAAATGAAATCAACCGTGCTTTATCATTTTTACAAGAACAGGGAATCATCGTAGAAGGAGGTAGAACAGACCATGGAAAACAAGTCCTTTTTGGATGAATGGGGTAAAGTTATATGGGAGGCGACCATACAAACTTTTCAAATGACATCTATTTCATTACTCATCTCGATCCTTATTGCACTGCCACTTGGTGTCACACTTGTTTTAACGAGACCTGGTGGACAGCGAGAAAACAAAATCATTTATCCAATTCTTAATACAATTATTAATATCATTCGCTCTCTTCCATTTATCATCCTATTATTCTTCATTCTACCTTTTACAAAATTTCTAATGGGAACATCCATTGGTGTACAAGGTGTTATCGTACCGCTTGTCGTCTTCACTGCTCCCTATATCGCAAGATTGATGGAGACCGCATTATTAGAAGTCGATCGTGGTGTGATTGAAGCTTACCAAGCGATGGGCGTTTCTACTATAAAAATTATTTGGCACGTCATGGTGAAAGAAGCTCGTCCCTCCCTTGTACTTGGATTAACAATTGCAACGATTGGCTTAATCGGCGCAACAGCAATGGCTGGTCTTGTAGGCGCTGGTGGGCTAGGGGATTTAGCATATCGATTCGGACATTTACGCTATGAACCTGAAGTAATGTATGCAACTGTCTTTATTTTAATTATCCTCGTTCAAGGATTACAGTCTTTAGGGAATGGTATTGCGCGAAGATTGAAGAAAGATTAAAAAAGAAGGTATCTCACCAGGGTGAGATACCTTCTTTTTACCTTTTGAATCCACCTTCTGAATGAATAACTTGTCCAGTAATCCATTCCGCTTCTTCACTTACTAAAAACTTAATAAGTCTTGCTGCATCCTTTGGTTCACCAATTCTACCAAATGGAAACATCGGTTTTAATCCTTGCTTTATCTCTTCAGTCATCCAGCCTGTATCAGTTGGACCTGGGTTAATTGCATTCACTGTTATTCCTAAATGAGCTACCTCGGCTGACAACGAACTAGTAAGAGCATCAATAGCCCCCTTCGTTGTTGCATACGCTAGTTCTCCAACCATAGGCCCTTGAAATTGTCCCGAAGTCATATTCACAATTCTACCACCAGATTTCTTATCAAACCCTCGGGCAAATTGACTACTTAATAATGTAGTCGCACGAATATTGACCATGTAGTGCTTATCTAATTCTTCAGCAGTCAAATTAGAGAAATCATTATTCGTAGAATACGCTGCATTATTAATTAATATATGAGGGTAGCCTAGTTGTTCAGTAACTTTATTTATAAGCTCTTTCGGTGCATCATTCTGAGTTAAATCTAACTCCATACTCGATACTTTCACACCGTTTTTTAGTAACTCTTCTTGTAATTGTATTTGTTCACTTTGATCAACGCCCCAAGGCATCTCTTTATCATACTCTGTCCAATACGTAAAAAATATATCGTATCCTGCTTCAGCTAATTCTTTACAAATTGCTGCGCCTATACCATCTAAACGACTTACGCCTGTAACAACTGCTACTTTATGTTTTAATTGATTCATCATATACTCCTCCAATTTTAAAGGACGCATATTTTATATAAGAGATATGAATTTCCCCACATAGGTATCTATCCTTATAAAGGGGATGCACAAGCCAAATATGCAGTCCTTGCATGATTTACAGATAGCTAAATAACCCCTCACTTATGAGAGAAAAATTCATCTATCTAATTTCGAATCATTACAAGTTCATCCACATATTGAGTCCTTGTCTCCTTTCCATATACCTCTATTTCTATCTTAACAATATGATGTAATATTTTAAATGATAAAAAATAAAAACCAATATTCCATTCCAAACTTCTATCAAATTTATTATATTATAATATTGAAATAATGGAAATAATCAGAAAAAACACTGGTAAATATTGACTAGCCTTCTTATAATAAAATGTGGGGCTAATGTGAGAGTTTAGTTTTAAACAAATAGGGGGAAGAAACATGTCCAAAAAATTACTTTCTTTATTTTCTGCAGTAATCGTAGCAGCTTTTGTAATAACCGGCTGTGGTCAAAGCGATACGACAAATAAAGAACAAAAAGAAAATGCAACAAAAGAAAGCAAAACGGAAAAAACGGATACGACGAAAGAAAATAAACCTGAAGATAAAAAATCCGAAAACAAGAAAACTGAAGATAAAAAGACGGAAAATACCGCTACTAGCTCCAGCGATTATTCTAAACTTATTTCCTACATGGAAAAAGAAACAGGTGGTAAAACAAAAGTTCTTTTTGAAAATAAGGAACCACAAGTTTATAAAGCTGAAGATGTTTCAGTATCGATGAACAGCTATACATTAGTTGAATTAAATGGATTCCATACGGACTTTAACATTCCATTTAACCGTCAAACAGAGGGCGGAGTTATTCTTGTGAACTATAGCGTAAAAAATAGTTCAGCTAAAGATATTTATTATATGCCAGCATTGGACATGTCATTTACTGGTGCGCAGAAAGTATATAGTAACTATAAAGACTTAATTCCAAAAGAAGATCAGCTGCCAACTAAGCTTGCTCCAACGAATGATTACTTAGTAAAAGCAGGAGAAACCATTTCTGGTTATATCGCGTATCCATTCGGAAAAGATGATCTAGAAAAAATTTCAAGTCTCTCAACAGTCTCAGTCACAGTCCCAACTGCACAAGCTAATAAAGGAAAATTCGATGCTCCAATCGGAAGCCCTGGAAGCTTTTCATTAAGTTTAAATAAACAAGGTGCTGAAAAGGTTGCAACAGATAAAACTTTCTACCAAGATAAAGCTACAGCTAATAACATGGGCGATAAAAAAATGTTAAAAGAGAAATCAAGTATTAATAACAGCCAAGAATTAGGTGCTGTTCATGTTACATTAGACGGATACCAATTTACTCAATTCACACCAAATTCCGTCGAAGCACCACGCTTTGCAAATTTCAAAAATGGTATTGTTCTATTAACAGTGAAATTCAAGCTTGATAACAAAGATACTCAAGACGTTTCATTATCTCCTATAAGCTCTACATTAAGAGTGAATGATGGTACACAATATACAATTAATGAAGGTATGCTACTAAATTACGACTATAACGCTGCAGTCAAAACAGGAACATCTGGAGAGTTACTGCAAGTATTTATTTTAGATCAAGAGCAGTATGAAAAGATTTGGAAAGATAAAAGCTTTGAGATTGAGTTAGGACCTATGAGAAATAAAGAAGCTAAAGATATTTCACAAGGTAAAAAAGCTAAATTTACATTATCTAAATAAATTACTAAATATATAATAGAAAAGGCATATAACATATGATTGTTATATGCCTTTTCTATTTGTATCAAGAACAAAACTTTCATTTAAGTGTATACATTTATGATTACCTATCCGTTGTATAAGTGTAGGGAGGAAAAGTGATGGGAAAAGAAAATATATTAACCTCCTATCTTATTCATTTAGGGGAGGAAGTGTTCAAACTATTACTAGCGAAAGGAGCTATCAAAGAAGATGCAGAAGACATCATCCAAAATACTTTCTATAAAGTATACACATTGCTAGATAGCTTAACCGAGGATAACATACGTCCATGGTTTTTCAGAGTTGCATTAAATGAATACATTGACTTGAAAAGGAAAAAGGAGCAACAGAACATCTATTTAACTGAAGAGATTTATTCAAAATTACAATATACAGACCGGGAATTGGATACTGTTTTAAATAAAGATGAGATTTTCTATCTATTAAAAGATATAAAACTAGAATACAAAGAAGCCTTCTTTTTAAAGTATTATTACGATTTTACATACGAAGAAATCGCACTAATACTAGATATTCGAGTAAACAGCGTCAAACAAAAGTTACATCGCGCACGTAAAACAATTCATTCTACAGTAGGAGGAAAACCTTAATGGATACTTCTTTAAAAGATGCATTAAAAAAAGCTAAAAGGAAACAGTTACTTAAAATCATCATTACTTCTATTATCGTTGTCATCATACTTATCCCTATCATTTATAAGGTGGGCAATTACTTCGCAGCCAAAAGTTCTACGAAACTTCACGAACAACTATTTTTACATAATGCAATTGCAGAACCAAATGTACAAATTGATTCTCAAGTAACGAGTAATTCATCTATGTTTGGCGGCAATATTATATCAAATCGTTCCAAAAATATTAATGGTTATATCGTCCCATGGAACACATTAACAAGCTCCTATGGTTGGATCCGTATCAATATTGATTCCAATGAATTAACGCCTGGTTTTTATTGGTCTAGGTCCAATACAGAGTTTTATGAGTATGATAAACAAACAAAGAATAAATTTGCAACATTTTATAATCCTGCTATTAAGGACTATTTTGATGATGTCCAAAATGAATTAGGAGAAGTTTCACAAATGAACAACTATGTTGCCGAAGTTGCTATCTCTTTCAATCAGCCCTACACACTACAAGAAATTAAAGAAAAAATTCCAGACAACTTAAACATTGTATGGTTATATATGACCTCACCAATTGGAGATGAAAGCAAAGGACCTGCTGGTATGCCCGTTTACGGATTCAATCCAGACAATTCTCCTAAAGAAGCGTACAAAGAGTTCGTTGATTCACTTAAACAATACGATGAAGATGGATATCACGAAGATATCCAAAAGTTTTTAAAATCAAACAAGGGCAAACCATTCGATCAAGTGAAAATTTTAGGTGTTATGCTAACAGGAAAAACGGAAAACTTTAAGGCATTAGAAAACCAAGAATTTATTCGTGGTGCTTCTGTAGGGGTTACTGCACCAATTGTTCCTTATATAAAACCAGAGAAATAATAAGGAACCCCCAGATGAACTTAAAGAACATACATGAACCTGTTTACTACGGGAGCTATCCGCTACAATAGATAGCTCCCATCTCTCATTTATTGCTTAATTTTCAAAAATAAACTTCATAATATTTTAGGTGCAATTTTATAAATAAAAAATCATATATTTGTTCACATTATATCCATTGTGAATTTTTTCACAATGGATATATAATAAACTTGTAAATACAATATTGGAGGGATTTCAATGGTTATCAATTTTTTAAGAACTGATAAACGTGCTACTTTCATATTATTATTTTTACGACTTTACATAGGATATACATGGCTCGCTGCTGGAATCGGCAAAGTCTTTGGACAATCTTTTGACGCAAGTGGTTTTCTAAAGGGCGCTATTGCTCAAGCATCAGGTGACCACCCTGCCGTACAAAGTTGGTGGGCAGATTTCCTTCAATACTTTGTTCTTCCAAACGCAGACCTATTTAGCTTTTTAGTTCAATGGGGAGAAATTTTAGTAGGTCTAGGTTTAATTTTAGGCGGATTAACAAAAACAGCTGCATTTTTCGGAATCATAATGAATCTTTCATTTTTATTAAGCGGAACTGTTAGTGTAAATCCAAACCTACTCATTTTGACTATGTTCATTTTAGTTGCAGGACAGAATGCTGGACGCATTGGATTAGATGGCTATGTTTTCCCAAAACTTTTCCGTAAAAACAACCACGGAACATATAAATTAAGTAAAACTGCGTAGTAACGGTTTACTCTTAAAATATAAATAAGAAAAAGAGCCTACGTATAGGCTCTTTTTTATTTACTCCAAATTTAAACTCTTAACGAGCCACGAAAACCTCTGGCAGCATAATAAGAGTCTGCTCCATTGTGGTACACGAAAACATGTCCGAAGCGATAATCGCAAAATAGCGCACCACCGAGTTCTCTAATATCTGAAGGTGTTTGTACCCAGCTTGATGATTTCATATCAAAATCTCCAAGTTGTTGTAACTCTCGATATTGTTCTTCAGTTAATAGTTCAATACCCATAGCGGCTGCCACATCAATAGCGTTATTTTCTGGTTTATGCTTCTTTCTTGATTCTAACGCTTCAAGATCATAACAAAGGCTTCTACGACCTTTAGGACTCTCCTTTGAACAATCATAGAAAGTATACTCGTCCTTCTCTTTGTCATATCCAACAACATCCGGCTCACCGCCTGTTACTTCCATTTCATTAAGTGACCATAATTTTTCAGCATTAGCTTCTATCTTCGCTTCAACTTTAGCCCATTCAAGACCTTCATGGCGGTTCATGTTTTTCTCAAAACGAGCTTGTAATACTTTTATTAGTTCTTCACGTTGTTCTACAGATAACTCATTTTTATTCGCTGTCATATTCGTCCTCCGAATTACGTTTCTTTATACTCACTTAAATCTCTTCAATAATAGTTTAGTTTACAACAAATTATATAATTTGTTGAATCTCTTTTTCAACAATCTGACCCGATTACCCAACGGAAAATCCCTGCGCGGATATCTATTATATAGTTCTAAAATCTTTCATACTTTCCCCAAGTATATAGTGTGAAAACCACATCAAGTTCTGCTTCATAATAGCTACATGAATTCCTGGCTGATCAGAACTATATGCCATTTCTTTAAATATAATTAGTTCTGTATCAACTTCCATATCTCTTAATCCTTCATATAACTCATATGCATTTGTAACTGGAATTCTTGCATCCTTTTCGCCATGTTGGATTAAGGTAGGTGTACAAGCTAATTTAATATACGTCATTGGTGATGTTTTCGTATATATATCTGGATCATTCCATGGAGTATTTCCTAAATGCATCCTAATGAAGTAAGGGATATCTGTATTTACGTAATGAGTACTCCAGTTCGTAATTCCGCCCCCAACTGAAATTGCCTTAAATCTGCTACTAAATGTAGCACAGAAAGCTGATATATATCCTCCGTTACTCCATCCCATAACTCCTACTCTATCTTTATCTACAATCCCTTTTTCAACTAGTTCATCCACTCCAGATATAACATCATCGCAATCAGCAAGTCCTTGTTTTCTGTAGTTCGCTTTTAAAAATTCATTGCCATAACCAGAACTTCCTCTATAGTTTGGCTCTAAAACGATAAAGCCTTTTTCAACAAACTGTTCAATCGGATATTTCTCATTGAAGCAGTCTGAAAATATCGGAAAAGATGCCCAAGCCGGACCTCCGTGAATTACTACTAATAAAGGATATTTTTTATTTGAGTCAAACTCTACTGGTCTTGATAAAACACCCTCTATTTTAAGACCATCACTACTTTGCCATGAGATGATTTCCCTGTTGCTTTTAAGCTTCCCTTCGAAAAAGCTATTTTCATTCGTTATTTTTTTATCGTCCAAATAGATTTCAAAGGTCTCATTTGTTATAGCTTTACTATAGGTTATATGATTTCCATCCTTTGTTATAGAAGCATCCATTATAAAACCATCTACGTTGTCACTTAATACTTCCATAGTGCCATCTTCAGCTAGTAATCCAATACGATAATTCGTTTTATCCTGCCATCTAATTAAAATCCCTTTAGCTGTCCACTGTAATGGCATAACCGTACTATCAAAGTTTGTTAAGGGCTGAAGTACCTCTCCAGTATTCATATCATATATCTCTAATGTACTCTCTTGTATATGGCTTCTATAATACTCCTTCTCTCTTATGCTTGCTGAGTAACATATTTTGTTGCCCTCAGGAGAAAAGCAAACGCTCCCGCCCAACAACCTATCTACATTCATCTTTTGTAGTTCCTCAGCTTCAACATCTAATATGTATAGATCACCATTCATATAATCGTTTAGGCTTGGTGTAGCCATACATACAACTTTTTTCCCATCATTTGAAATATCAAAGTCATGGATATAAAAATCCTTACCATCAGTTAATTGATAAACACCGTTAATCTCTCGTTCCTCTTTATCATTTTGTATCACTTTTTCTATTTCAACGTAGCATAAACAATTATTTTGATGTTCCTTACCTACATGTTGAAAATCTCCATATAGCTCCTTACGTTTCTTTATTTCCTCACATTCTTTTGACTGTGTAATATAATAAAAACCTTTACCGGTAGGATTCCATTTGAATATACTGATTCCTTCTTCCTCATTAGTAATTTGCACCCCACCATAACCATCTAATGACTTAACAAAGATTTGATTTTTCCCATTACCAACAGGGCTAAGGTATGCAATATCCCTAGAATTTGGAGACCATAACGGGCATGTACTATCTATATCCCCATTTGTTAATGGATAACTCTGCCCTTTACCTTTTTCATATATCCATGCATGATTTCTATATGTATTGTCTTTCCAGTTAGCTGTCCTCTTAACAAATGCTACATTTTTGCCATCATCGCTTATATTGGTACTTGATAAGGTTGGTAATGAAATAATCTCTTCTATACTTAAATATGTTTTTTCACTCACTTTCATCAATATGCCCCCTTGTAATGTCCATAAATCTCTCGTCTTTTTTTGTCGTAATAAAGGAAATTGTTCACGAATACTTAAAATAGTAACGGAAAATTCAGATAAATAAAAGTGAATCCGATAAAGTAAAACTTTAATCTATAGAGTTCTATCCACTCAAATTAAAGATTATGTGGTATTCATCTAAATGGGAAAAATAAACGCATTTTGATTCATACATTCGTTTAAAGTGAACTTCCATCAGTGAGAGTCTTATAGCCTACGAATTGTGGAATAAAAAATGGACTAAGAATTTAATCTTAGTCCATTTTTTATTTTATATCCATTTTGTATGGAATGTACCTTCTTTATCTACTCGTTTATACGTATGCGCTCCAAAATAATCGCGCTGCGCTTGCAACAAGTTTGCAGGTAGTTTGGCAGTACGATAGCTGTCATAATAAGAAATTGCTGCTGAAAATGCAGGTATCGGAATGCCCTGTTGTACCGCCATTGAGATAATTTGGCGTAATCCACCTTGATATGACTCTACAATTTCTTTAAAGTATGGATCAAGTAAAAGGTTCGGTAGGTCAGTGTTAGTCTCATAAGCCTCTTTAATGTTCTGTAAAAAGGCAGCACGGATAATACATCCGCCTCTCCAAAGCATAGAAATGCTGCCAAAATCAAGGTTCCAATCATATTCCTCAGAAGCTGCCTTCAATTGCGTGAATCCTTGTGCATAAGAACAAATTTTACTCATATATAAAGCTTGGCGCACCGCTTCAATTAATTCGGCTTTTTCAACTCCAATTGCCGTTTTATCTTTAGGTCCAGATAAAACTTTGCTTGCGTTCACACGCTCTTCTTTTAAAGCAGAAATGCAACGTGCAAATACAGATTCCGTGATAATAGGCAGAGAGATACCTAAATCAAGTGCGCTTTGACTTGTCCATTTCCCTGTACCCTTTTGTCCTGCAGTATCAAGAATAACATCCACCAATGGCTTACCAGTTTCTTCATCTTTCTTCTTGAAAATATCGGCTGTAATCTCAATTAGATAGCTGTTCAGTTCACCTTTATTCCATTCAGCAAATATTTCATGGAACTCTTCTGCAGTCAAATCTAGTGTTTGTTTCAAGAAGAAATATGCTTCACAAATTAATTGCATATCTCCATACTCAATACCATTATGAACCATCTTTACATAGTGTCCTGCCCCATTAGGTCCGATATAAGAACAGCAAGGCTCGTTATTCACTTTTGCAGAGATGTTTTCAAGCATATCCTTTACTTTTTCGTATGCATCCTTCTGTCCGCCTGGCATAATAGATGGTCCCTTCAATGCACCCTCTTCGCCGCCTGACACACCTGCCCCGATGAAATTGATTCCTTCTTCGGCAAGACGTTTGTTTCGGCGAATTGTATCGACAAAGTATGTATTACCACCGTCAATTAAAATATCGCCTTTATCGAGGTGAGGGACTAGAGAATCAATCGCTTTATCTGTAATTTCCCCCGCATTAACCATTAATAAAATCTTTCTAGGTGATTCGAGTGAGTTAACAAACTCTTCAACTATATGAGTACCAACTAAGTTTTTACCACGGTTTTCCTCAATGGTTTCATCAACTTTTTCCTTTGAAATATCATATAGGGCAACAGAATACCCTTTACTCTCAAAGTTAAGTGCGAGGCTTTTTCCCATAACGCCCACACCAACAACTCCAATTTGTAACTTTTCCATATTCTATCGTTCCTTTCCATGTATGTTACTCTGTATTATAGTATATATACCTAAAATAACATTTTAATCAAATAATCCAACTTTTTCATTTCAATAGGCTCTGCCAGTATTCGTGCAAAAGGTTAAAGGGACACGGCACATCACTATCAAGTTAAAAAATAAAGAGAAATTTTCATCCTTATTAATCAATCATGAAAAATAACTGGTTAATTATGAAAAATCACATTAAACAGCTTCCGTATCCCTTTTACTGTTTAGAAAGATCTATACAAATAAACTTAATAATAAAGTAAACCCTAATCCGGCTACAGAAACGATAGTCTCAAGTAAAGTCCATGTTGCAAATGTTTCTTTCATGCTTAAACCAAAGTACTCTTTGAACATCCAGAAACCAGCATCGTTCACGTGTGAAGCAATTAAACTACCAGCCCCTGTTGCAAGGACAACTAAAGCAAGGTTAACATCAGATTGGCCTAACATCGGAATCACTAAACCGACAGTTGTTAATGCAGCAACCGTAGCAGACCCCAATGAAATACGTAAGATGGCAGCGATAATCCATGCGAGCAAGATCGGTGATAATGAAGTTCCTTTGAATAATTCGGCTACATAGTTACCAACGCCGCCATCAATTAATACTTGTTTGAAAGCACCGCCTCCACCAATAATTAAGAGCATCATCCCAATATTCGAGATCGCTGTTGTACAAGATTCCATCACGTTTTTGATTGGAATATTTCTTGCCAATCCCATTGTATAGATCGCAACTAGTAAGGATATCAACATGGCAGTATCTGCATTCCCAATAAACTCGATCGTTGCTAGTAAACTATTATCTTTGAATCCCATTGTTTTTTGCAACAAAGTAATAATTGTAGCGACTGCCATTAAAAGAACAGGCAGTAAAGCGGTAAAAACACTGATTCCAAAACCAGGAGTTTCTTCAAGTTTAAATACTTTCTGATCACCTAATGATTGGATATTACCGGTTTTTGTGAACGCCTCAGGTACTAGTTTTTTTGCAAGTTTAGTAAATACAGGTCCAGCTAACACAACCGTTGGAACCGCTATCATAAAACCATAAAGTAATACTTCACCGATGTTTGCATGCAATTCACCAGCGATAGCAGTTGGTCCTGGGTGTGGTGGTAAAAATCCGTGTGTTACAGATAAAGCAGCTGCCATCGAAATACCGAGATATAAGATAGAAACTTTTAATTCTCTTGAAATTGCAAATACAATCGGAATTAATAATACTAATCCTACTTCAAAAAATAATGCAATCCCGATAATAAATGAGGCAGTCACAACAGCCCATTGAATGTTCTTTTCACCAAATTTTTTCACAAGGGTCATGGCAATGCGTTGTGCACCCCCAGAATCTGAAAGCAACTTACCTAACATCGCACCAAGTCCAAAAACGAGTGCTAAGTGCCCAAGTGTTCCGCCTAATCCCGCTTCAATGGTTTTAAAAATCTTTTCTGGTGGCATTCCAAGTGCTAAAGCAACCCCGACTGATACAATGATTAATGAAATAAAGGTGTTTAATTTAAAGCGCATAATCAGTAAAAGTAATGCTAAAATCCCAATTGCTACAATGACTAATGGCATCGTAGTTCCCCCCTAATCTTAGCTGTATTTGTATTTATCCCGCTATTCGTGGGCAGTAAGGCCCCCACCACCTCGAGATTTAGATAGAAGCGAGGCGTGGGAGATTACTGATGAAAGTTTTACTTTATTAAATTTCTTTGATAATTTGCAATTCGTGTATAATCATCTTCTAACGCCCTTGATAGGTTAATAAATATAGGCAGTAATTGTCTGTATTCTTTTGTTGCTTCTTCTTTCGGTGTATGTTTGTAGGTACTACCAACCATTTCGGAAACGATTTCAAAAGAATCAATTTTTCCTGTGGCATAGAGACCTAATATACATGCGCCTAGACAAGAGCTTTCGTAGCTCTTTGGAACAACGACTTCAGATGCAAAAATATCGGACATCATCTGTCGCCAAACGTCAGACCTTGCGAAACCGCCTGTTGCTTGAATACGAGTTACAGGACCATCCATACATTCTGTTAATGCTAAAAATACAGTGTATAAATTATATATAACACCTTCTAAAGCTGCACGAATCATATGTTCCTTCTTATGTGACATCGTTAAACCGAAGAAGGAGCCACGTACATCTGGATTCCATAATGGTGCACGTTCCCCTGCGAGGTACGGATGGAATAATAATCCGTCTGCACCAGGTCTCACGCGTTCTGCTATTTTAGTTAATACATCGTATGGATCAATTCCTAGTCTTTTCGCAGTTTCTACTTCTGATGAAGCAAGTTCATCACGAATCCAGCGAAGGACCATCCCTCCATTGTTTACTGGTCCACCAATTACCCAATGCTTTTCTGTTAAGGCATAACAAAATATTCTTCCTTTTTTATCTGTTTGTGGTTTATCAATGATGGTCCGAATAGCACCACTTGTTCCAATTGTGACAGCAATCTCCCCTTTCCGAATTGCATTCACACCTAGATTAGAAAGCACCCCATCACTGGCACCAATGACAAACGATGTTTGGGAATCGATACCAATCTTTTGGGCTAAATCTGGATTGCAGTTGCTGAATATTTTGGTGGTTGGTACGAGTTTAGATAATTGAGCTGAGGTTATACCAGCAATTTTTAAAGCTTCCTCATCCCAATCTAGCGTTTTTAAGTTCATCATACCCATGCACGAGGCGATGGAATGATCAACAACATATTGATCAAAGAATTTTTTGAAGATATATTCTTTGATTCCAATATATTTTTTCGTTCTAATAGCAATTTTCGGATGGTCATTCACAATCCATGTAATTTTACTTAATGGTGACATTGGGTGAATAGGTGTTCCTGTTCGTCTATAAACTGTATGGCCATTCAGTTCATCTTTGATTTTATGTGCCCATGCTTCACTACGATTATCTGCCCAAGTGATACAAGGTGTCAGCGGCTGATCATTTTCATCCATAGCAATGACACTATGCATAGCACTGCTAAATGAAATAAACGATGGTTTTTTATCTGAATGCTGTTTCGTTATATTTGATATCGCTTGTAAAACAGCTTGGAAAATCTCTTCTGGATCTTGTTCCGCTGTGGATATATCCGGTGTGCGAAGTGGATAACCAATATTCTCGGTTTGAATGACTTCGCCTTTTTCAGTAAATAAAACTGCTTTCGTACTTGTTGTACCGATATCTATACCTAACATATAGCTACTCATGTCCTTGCTCAACTCCTTTAGATAACATTTGTTGTGACATCCAGAGGTCTTCGACTTTCCCTTGAACATCATCAAAGTTTTGATGTAAGGCCTTAATCATGAGGGCTCGATCTTTTGATTCGATTGCTTTTATATAAAGCTCATGATTTTTAATAATCCGTTCAAAATCTTCGTACTTTTCCTTGAAACGAGTACGCATTGATAAAAGGATTAAGCTTTCCATAACGGGCTTTAAATTATTCCAAATCATCAGGATGTAGGAATGCTCAATGGTTCGAATAATCGTTTCATGGAATAAGAGATCTTGATAAGAAAATTCATCAGAATCATGATACTTAATGGCGATTTTCATCATTTCCATTATTTTATTTAGTTCTCTTACTAAATCATTTGTGTCCATCTTTCCAAGTCGCTCAAAGATAAACGTTTCTATAAGTAAACGAACATCATATATTTCTTCAATTTCTTTCTCGGTTAAACCAATGACAACTGCGCCCATTCTTTCTAAGCGAATAATATTTTCAGAAGCTAGTAATTTTAATGCTTCACGAACGGGTGACCGACTTACAGAAAAATCGGCAGCTATTTTATTTTCTGACAGGATGGTACCGCTTTCAATCGCACCTGCAATAATGCGCATTCTCAATTCGCTCGCAACACGATCACCTGTAGAAGCTTTTGAAAGCCATTTTTCAGGATAAAGAAATTCCATTGATTTCGTCATAAATCCACCTCGTGTTAATCAAGTATACTTGTATACAAGTATTATAACTCGGATTTTTAATTATGCAAGCGCTTTTATTGTTCGCGTTGGTTCTATTAGAGGAAAGCACATAATTATTAAGCTAACAAATCAAGTCACCCCAAAACTATTATTGTTGATAAAGAAGATTTAGGAAATGGAAAACTAAACAAGTGGTATGAAAGACAAATAATTATAGAATCTATGTAAAAAGAAGCAGCTACCTTTAAATGGAGAGGTAGCTGCTTTTTTAGTTGTTCATATTCTGCTGATGCTTTGAAATTAATTTAGACATATAGACAAAACCCTAAATTACGTATTGTCTTGTAACTCCATGAATATCTATTCGCGCTATTGTGTTTATACACTGCTCATTGATAGTTTCCCGATTAATTCTCAATAACATCATGTAACCTCTCAGCAAACTCTTTATGATGCACTGTGTTATAACCCACATGATGTCCTGGAAACTCTGCGAATTCTGTTCCGAGGTGTTCTGCTAAGTTGAATGCGCAATGATAAGGAAAAGTTTCTCTTGAAATACTTCCACCAGCTGGACGTACCTGTATCGATGCAGGTTTTAATAGGGACTTTAACGCATCGATATTTAAAGTATAGCTGAGAATTCCCGGGATTTCATACTCAGTGAAATACATCGAATTGCCAAGTAGTCGCTCTGTTAGCATATCCTTCGATGGTTCGGAATTACTATCATCAATATTTGACAATAACTTCATGACCTCACTTTGATGATTCCCTTTAAGGTCTTTCATGAAATTTATAGCCTGCTTCAACTCATTTTCAGATAAAAGTTGTAATAAAACCGGTTCGTGTGGAATTAGTAACTGTACCTGCTCAGGATGACGTATGCACAAATCAAGTCCGATAACAGCACCAGAACTACTTCCGAATACATAAGCCGGTTCTTTGGTCAGATTAGCTAGCAACCGATGAGCATCTTCGCTATGCGTGTGCACATGGTAACCCTCATTTTTATTGACGAGATTGCTACGGGAATGACCACGACGATCGTAAGTAACAACGGTATACCATTTAGCAAGATGGTCGGCGACATTATGGAACTTGTCGGCATCACCACCCCCACCATGAATCAAAAGAAGAATTGGACCCGAGCCACGCACCTCATAATAGATGCTTGCTCCAATTACTTGCAATGTTCCGTTTTTTACTATACTCATTTGTACATTCTTCCTTTCTTTTGTCATCTCCCTTAACATTACATGATTGGTGAATGATATAAAATGCAGGAAATAACTAAGAAACAAATTCACCATAAGAAAAAGCAATGTGTAGCTTTAAAATAAAGTTTGATTAAAAATACTGTGTTAAACCGTATTCTATGATGAATAAAAAGAAACCATTTTGAAAGAGTCTAATCAAAATGGTTTCTTATCCAACAGGTTTATGTTTATGTTTTATAAAAAGGTTTGATCATAGCTTATTTACAATTCTTTGATTAAAGAGATAAAGCATCGCACCCTTTTTATAAACGTCTTAACTTTATTTCAAAACTACAATATATTTACTAACCTACTAATCTCCTACTCAACCGTAACAGACTTAGCTAAGTTACGTGGCTTATCAACGTCACACTCGCGGTGAAGTGCTGCGTAGTATGAGATAAGTTGTAATGGAATAACTGCTACTAGCGGTGCTAGTGCTTCGTGTACAGCTGGTAATACGAAGCTGTCACCTTCCATTTCTAAGCCCTTCATTGAGATGATACATGGGTTAGCTCCGCGTGCTACTACTTCTTTCACGTTACCACGAATTCCAAGGTTTACGTGTTCTTGTGTAGCAAGTGCGATAACTGGTGTACCGTTTTCGATTAAAGCGATTGTACCGTGTTTTAATTCTCCTCCAGCAAATCCTTCTGCTTGGATGTAAGAGATTTCTTTTAGCTTTAACGCTCCTTCTAATCCTACGTAGAAGTCTACGCTACGTCCGATGAAGAAACAGTTACGAGTTGTTGCTAAAAATTGTTTTGCTAATGCGTCCATTTCTTCTTTTTGATCACAAAGTTGTACCATTGCATTTGCTACAAGTCCTAGTTCGTGTGTTAAGTCAAAACCAAGAACTTCACCTTTTGCTTTAGCAATATCTGCAGCTAAAATTGAAAGTACTGCAAGCTGTGCTGTGTAAGCTTTCGTTGATGCAACGGCGATTTCTGGTCCCGCGTATAACGGAAGTGTATAATCCGCTTCACGAGAAAGTGTAGAACCAGGTACGTTTGTAATTGTTAATGCTTTATGACCCATTTCATTTGTTTGTACAAGTACTGCACGGCTATCAGCTGTTTCACCACTTTGTGAAATGTAAATGAAGAATGGTCTTTCTGTTAATAATGGCATGTTATAAGAGAATTCACTTGCTACATGCACTTCAACTGGCATTTTTGCAAACTTCTCGATAAATTGTTTTCCAACAAGACCTGCATGATAACTTGTTCCACATGCAATGATGTAAATACGATCGCTATCTAAAATCGCATTGCGGATGTCTTGATCTAATTCAATCTCGCCATTTTCATCTTGGTACTTTTGAATTATATTACGGATAACAAGTGGTTGCTCATCGATTTCTTTAAGCATGAAATGAGGGTATGTTCCTTTTTCAATATCACTTGCGTCTAATTCCGCTGTAAACGGTGCACGTTCAATCGTTTCACCTTGTAAGTTTTTAATTGTAATACTTTCTTTCGTTACAATTACAATTTCTTTATCCATTAATTCAATAAATTGATCTGTAACTTGTAACATCGCCATAGCGTCGCTCGCCACAACATTAAAGTTGTCACCAACACCTACTAATAGCGGGCTTTTGTTTTTAGCAACATAAATCATGTTTGGATTTTCAGCATCAAGTAATCCGATTGCATAAGAGCCATGTAAAAGAGATAGCGTATTACGGAACGCTTCTTCTACACTTAGTCCTGTGCTCACTTGTTGTTCCATAAGCTGTACGATAACCTCTGTATCCGTTTCACTTACGAACGTGACATCTTGTAAATATTCCTTCTTCACTAACTCATAGTTTTCAATTACACCGTTATGAACTAGTGTAAAACGCTTTGATGTACTTTGATGCGGATGCGCGTTTACTTTGCTCGGAACACCATGTGTAGCCCAGCGTGTGTGACCGATCCCCACGCTTGTTGCTACGTTCTCATCTACGATTTCGCGAAGTTTTGCAATACGGCCTTTTTCTTTGTATACAACAACACCGTTCTCTGCTTGTACTGCAATACCTGCTGAATCATATCCACGATATTCTAGCTTTTCTAAACCTTTTAATAAAATTTCCTTTGCATCTTGCTCTCCAATAAATCCTACGATTCCACACATGTTTAGTCGCCGTTACAAATGCTTACACTGCTCTGCGAACATGTAACGACATAGTCCGATACCATTTTTATTTATACTAAAAAACGGATTACATATTGCTAGCCCTGTAAGCTTGTAACGGCTTTCACCTTCCTCTCGATTGGGTTTAAGTCCGTATATACTTATACAGCTAGTTTGTATCCGTTCCTTTTCTCTCATCACACTTTCACCTTTGTCCACTAAGTCACCTTAATGATTTAAGTAAAAGCTTGCGGTTGTGATGAACAACCGGGAGCCATCCGCCGAAATCTCGATAAACCCCACCTCGTCAACTACACTACTTGTAGTTCTGGCGCTTCTATAATTTACAATATTTCCTTTGAGAAAAAGAACAAGACCATCTTATAACAAACATGGATAAACCGTCAATGAAAATTTTTTCACCATCTATAAAACATATGAAAAAGGAGCACTTATTGTGCTCCTTTTCAATAAATTTATTAAATTATTCAGCGCCAACTTCCGCTTTCACAACTTCTACAATGCGATGTACATATGCATCACAAACTTCTTGTGTTGGTGCTTCTGCCATTACACGAATAAGTGGTTCTGTTCCAGATGGACGAACAAGAATGCGGCCATCACCATTCATTTCTTCCTCTACAACACGAATAATTTCTTTAATTTTTTCGTTTTCTAGTGCTAGTTTTTTATCTGTTACACGAACGTTTACTAGTAATTGCGGGAATTTTGTCATTTCTCCTGCAAGCTCAGATAATGGTTTTTTCGTCATTTTCATAATGTTTACAAGTTGAAGTGCACTTAACATTCCATCACCAGTTGTAATGTAATCAAGTAAGATAATATGGCCTGATTGTTCTCCACCTAAGTTGTAACCTCCGCGCTTCATTTCTTCCATTACGTATCGGTCACCAACTGCTGTTTTATCACTTGTAATACCGTTAGCTTCAAGTGCTTTGTAGAAACCTAAGTTACTCATAACTGTTGAAACAACTGTATTATGCTTTAGTTGACCAGTTTCTTTCATGTACTTTGCACAAATAAACATAATTTGATCGCCATCAACAATGTTTCCTTTTTCATCTACAGCGATTAAACGGTCACCATCACCATCGAAAGCAAGACCAATATCAGCACCTTTTTCTTTTACTAATTCAGCTAATACTTCTGGATGCGTAGAACCTACTCCATCGTTAATGTTCATACCGTTTGGTGAAGTTCCCATTGTTGAAATATCAGCTTCTAAATCAGCAAATAAGTACGGAGCTAAAGAAGACGTAGCACCATGCGCACAATCTAAAGCGATATGTAAACCTGAGAAATCTTCCTCTACAGTTTGTTTAATGTATTGTAAATACTTTTGTCCACCTTCAAAATAATCACTCACTTGCCCAAGGTTCGTACCTGTTGGACGTGGTAATTCATCCACTTCTTTGTCTAATAAAGCTTCAATTTCTGCTTCTTGCTCATCTGTTAATTTAAAACCGTCTGAACCGAAGAATTTAATTCCGTTATCTTGTACTGGATTATGAGATGCAGAAATCATAACACCAGCTTGTGCATCTAACGCTTTCGTTAAATAAGCAACACCTGGTGTAGAAATAACACCAAGACGCATTACTTCTGCTCCAGTTGATAATAGACCTGCTACTAAAGCTCCTTCTAACATATGTCCTGATATACGTGTATCACGGCCGATAATTACTTTTGGACGGTCTGTATCTTTTGTTAATACATAACCACCAAAACGTCCAATTTTGAACGCTAATTCAGGTGTTAACTCCTTATTCGCAACCCCGCGTACTCCATCTGTACCAAAATATTTACCCATTATGATTCGCTCCTTTTTCTGGCTCTTTTTGATTATCTACTGTTGGCTCTTGGCTAGTTTCTTTATCTTCATTTTGTTCCGATTCCTTCTCCTTTTCCTTTTCCTTTTCTGGATCAGGCTTAGGTTCAGGTTCAGGATTTTTTGGTTTTTCAGTTTGATTATCTTTATTATTATTTGAATTTGGTTGCTCACCGTTACCCTGTACTTCTTTATCGGGATTTTCTTTCTTCACAATTGTAACTTTAGCACTTTTTTGTTTTGGCTCTATTGAAATATTACCAGGGCCACTCACTTGAATAGCAACATCCTTCGTCCCAGGAGACACATTTTGTAGATTAATCACTGCTGTTATTTGAGCAGCTGTTATTTTATCTACTATACTTGTTTCTCCTGAAATATCAACGCTTATCTTCCCATCTTGCGGCGAAAGTAACTGGGCCGTAACGTCTTTAGAAAGTCCATTTTTTTGAATTGATATACCATCAATCGTTCTTGTTTTCGTTTGTTTTGTTTTTTGTACGCCTACTGAAACCTTTACTTGATTTGGCTTCGCACTTGTTACACCCTTTGGTAATAAAACAGAGGTATCGAATGTTGTAGACTCTGTCAATTGACTAAGATCTACTTCGACCCCCTCTATCGATTGTATATTATCCAATATATCTTTTGGACCTGCTATCGTTACTTCTCTCGGCTCAACGCTAATATTTGTAACGGCCAATCCTTCCGGTAAACTCCCCTTTTTCGCATATGTTATAGGAACAGTTTTTTCAGTATTATTGGCCGTAGCTTGCGTCGCCACATTCAACGTTACACTAATTTTAGATGGACTTGTTCTTACATTTAAACGTTTTCCTTCTTTATTGTATAATGTAACTTCGGCTGTTTTTGTAACAGTTTTATTAACACCTTTTAAATCAACATACGCCTTAGCAGATGAAATACTTTCAATTTCTTCTTTCGTCCCAACTACCTCAACCGTATCAGGTTTAATGTTTGATTTTTCGAGAGTAGCACCAGCTGGCATTTGATCCTCATTTGATAATTTCAAGTCTACATGAACATATTTTCTCGCTTTTTCATGAAGAGTAATTTTAATTGTTGATGGCTGAACTGTTCCTTTCACATCATCTGGAAGTCCATTCGTTTTCAAAGAAACTTCATACGTTCCTTTTTCGCTACCTCTCAAATCAACTGGTATATCAAATTGTTTTTTCGCTTTTGCCGTAGCAACTGCTGCTTTTGGACCCTCTAACTTCACCTTAACGCCCTCTGCCGGAATACCACTTACAATATATTTCTCTTCATCATACTTAACGTTAATAGCATAATTAGTTAATGTTTCTTTCGCATCATTTGCAAAAGGTAGTATCCCCGATGTCGTATTTTTTTCAGTTAAAGTCGCTGACATAAAAAGCATACACGCCAATAGTAATGAGATTCCTTTTAAAAACCAATGATTCTCCATTAACTTATCCATGACGCTTTCTCCTCCAATTCCATAAAGACGAAGAAGTCGTTTTTTCGTTCGCACTAAATTCAGCTAATAACATATCTTTCAGCTGTTCTGTCTTCAAATCACGATGCAACTTACCATTTTTCGTTAAAGAAATTTGGCCCGTTTCTTCCGACACAACTACTGTAATACTATCAGTAACCTCACTAACTCCCATTGCAGCGCGATGCCTAGTTCCTAACTCTTTAGAAATAAATGGACTTTCCGATAACGGAAGATAGCAAGCTGCTGCTTTAATGGTACTTCCTTGCATAATTACTGCTCCATCGTGAAGAGGTGTGTTTGGAATGAAAATATTAATGAGTAATTCCGATGATACGTTTGCATTTAGCGGAATACCCGTTTCTACATAATCACCCATACCGGTCTCTTTTGACAAGGTAATTAATGCACCAATTCTACGTTTCCCCATATATTCCGTTGCTTTCGCTATCGCTGTTGCAACCATTTCAGGCTCATCATCCTCGTGAGTTCCAGTACGCGAAAATAAACTCCCGCGTCCTAGCTGCTCAAGCGCTCTTCGCAATTCTGGCTGGAAAATAATAATAACGGCTAAAAATCCCCACGTTAATACTTGTTCAGTTAGCCAATATAGCGTTCGCAATTCAAGAAAAATACTGATCATCCGAACGACAATAATAACTGTAATCCCTTTTAAAAGTTGAACAGCTTTCGTCCCTCGGATTATGAGAATTAGCTTATATATAATAAACCATACAACGGCAATATCTAATGCCGTACTAAGATATTTCAAAATGGTCGTATCTTCAAAAGGCATGCTAACCCTTCCTCCTACTTACGAGCAATTCTATCCATATATTGAAATATTGTTTTATGCTCTATCTGTATGTATTTCCAACAACTAGTTAATTATACCATACATGAAACAAACGACAATTACAAACAACCCCCTTTAGTCTAAATTGGTAAGATGTCAAACATTCTTATCGTACAGTATAATATAAATCATTATTATACGCCTATTTTCAAATAAAAAAAGCAACTTCTCAGTTGCTTTTCTTACATTTATTTTAGTTTTTCACCGAATAAAGAACCCATTAAAGCAACCGCTGTTGTTGCCGTTCTATTTCGCTCATCTAAAATCGTATTTACCTCAACAAACTCGGCAGATGTAACAATATCAGCTTCCGCTAACATCTCCATTGCTAAATGACTTTCACGATAAGATAAGCCACCAATTACAGGTGTTCCAACTCCTGGTGCATCGTGAGGATCAAGACCATCTAAATCTAATGATAAATGCACACCATCAGTATGAGATAAATACGCGATTGTTTCTTCCATAACAGCCGTCATACCCATACGATCAATCTCGTGCATTGAAAATACTTTAATACCTTCATTTCGAATAAAGTCTTTTTCTCCTTCATCTAATGCACGTGCACCGATAATTACGACATTCTCTTTTTTCACCTTTGGATATGCCCCGTATAAATCTACAAGCGTGGGATGTCCATACCCTAAACTTGCTGCAAGTGACATACCGTGAATATTTCCAGATGGTGAAGTTTCTTCTGTATTTAAATCACCATGTGCATCATACCAAATAACACCTAGGTTTTTATAATGTTTCGCAACACCAGCTAATGTACCAATAGCGATACTATGATCGCCACCTAATACAAGTGGAAAACGCCCTTCTTCTATAATATGATCCACCTTACTTGCTAATTCGTTACATACAGTTGCAACTTGTGTAAGGTTTCTTAAGCTTGTATTTACATCTACTTCTTTTTCTCTCTCTATACATATATCTCCCATATCTTTAACGTCATATCCAATTTCTTCAATTCTTTCAATTACACCTGCATAACGGATTGCGCTCGGTCCCATATCAACGCCACGACGCATCTGGCCTAAATCCATTGGAACTCCAATAACTGAAATTTCTTTTTTCATAGATAGTATCCCCCTTTTGTGCCTTCACTAAATATTTTAAATCTTTTATATACTCTGACTCAACTCGACATTTTTCTGTATGGATATACAAATTATTCACTTATATTCGCTTCAAAATCAAAATGTTAAGACTATTCTATGTATAAAGTTAACTTAATGAAGCAACTACTATCATTATTATTAGATAATAATAAAAAACACTCCCGCATTTAGAAGGGTTTTTCTGATGCTATTTTCCACACTGTTGCAATATTCTTTGCTGTCATTTCAATATTCTCTTCTGCTACTTTATATGCCTCCTCTAATGTCATCGGACTTGTTGTAATACTAAATACTGCATCAACTCCTTTTTCATGAACAGCCGAGTAATTCGGAGATACTGATCCCCCAATCGCAATGACAGGAATATGAAGACGCTTTGCACGCTCCGCAACACCTACTGGTGCCTTTCCATATGCTGTTTGTTCATCTATTCTCCCTTCGCCAGTTATAATTAAATCTGCACCTTCTATATGCTTATCAAAATTTGTATAATCTAATACAATTTCAATTCCTCTCCGCAAGCCTCCCTTTAGCACTGCAATAACAGCTGCACCCATACCTCCTGCAGCTCCTGCACCAGGTATTTTAGATACGTCGCAAAATAGGTATTGTTTAAGGATATGCGCATAATGCTTTAAATTCTCATCCAGCTCTTTCATCATCTCTTCATCCGCACCCTTTTGTCGTCCAAATACGAAAGATGCTCCTTTTATTCCAACTAACGGATTATCGACATCACATGCTGCTTCTATCTTTATATGCTTTAAGCGTGAATCCATTTGTGAAAAATCAATAGAGACAATCGAATGTAACGTTCCACCAGACGGCTCTATTACTTCTCCTTTTCCATTTATGAACTTGACTCCTAAAGCTGACAACATACCCGCTCCTCCATCATTTGTAGCACTTCCCCCAAGTCCTAAAATGATATGCTCAGCTCCTTCGTCTAGCGCATGTAGTATAAGTTCTCCTGTTCCTTTCGTCGTCGTAATAAGTGGGTTTCGCTTTTTAGCCGGAACGTGTTGTAAGCCGGATGCTGCTGCCATTTCAATAAACGCTGTCTTTTTATCTTTAGACATACCGTAAAAGGCTTGTACGCTCTCTCTAAGCGGTCCTGTCACATGAAATGATATAATCCTCCCGCTTGTAGCATCAACAAGGGAATCGACCGTTCCTTCCCCTCCATCTCCAATTGGTATTTTTACGTACTCTGCTTTAGGAAAAATTGCTCCAAAACCTCTTTCAATAGCTTCACATACTTCTATAGCTGTTAAGCTTTCTTTATATGAATCAGATGCAATAACAACTTTCATAATTATCCCCATCCTTTATTTTCACGTTTTCTCTATTTTAAATGACAAGTATGAAAGTTGTCTTTTTAAACACAAAAAAAGCTTACATCATATGATGTAAGCTTTCTCTATTAGATGGAGCCTAGCGGGATCGAACCGCTGACCTCCTGCGTGCAAGGCAGGCGCTCTCCCAGCTGAGCTAAGGCCCCTTAGTAATTAAGCGGAAGACGGGATTCGAACCCGCGACCCCAACCTTGGCAAGGTTGTATTCTACCACTGAACTACTTCCGCGAAAATGGTGAGCCATGAAGGACTCGAACCTTCGACCCTCTGATTAAAAGTCAGATGCTCTACCAACTGAGCTAATGGCTCGTAAATGGCTGGGCTAGCTGGATTCGAACCAGCGCATGACGGAGTCAAAGTCCGTTGCCTTACCGCTTGGCTATAGCCCATTAATATTTACTAGTATGGTTATCTTTTCAAAAAAATAAACCCTCTCAGGTTATTTTAAAGAAAATGGTGGAGGGGGGCAGATTCGAACTGCCGAACCCGAAGGAGCGGATTTACAGTCCGCCGCGTTTAGCCACTTCGCTACCCCTCCGACATTTAAAATATATATGGTGGAGGATGACGGGATCGAACCGCCGACCCCCTGCTTGTAAGGCAGGTGCTCTCCCAGCTGAGCTAATCCTCCAAAAGTGGTGACCCGTACGGGATTCGAACCCGTGTTACCGCCGTGAAAGGGCGGTGTCTTAACCACTTGACCAACGGGCCAAAAAAGTTTTAAACCTATTCCCAAGCTTCCAACCGGGCTTGAACCGGTGACCTCTTCCTTACCATGGAAGTGCTCTACCAGCTGAGCTATGGAAGCATAATGGCTCCGCAGGTAGGACTCGAACCTACGACCGATCGGTTAACAGCCGATAGCTCTACCACTGAGCTACTGCGGAATAATATTAGCCTGGCAACGTCCTACTCTCACAGGGACAAGGTCCCAACTACCATCGGCGCTAGAGAGCTTAACTTCCGTGTTCGGTATGGGAACGGGTGTGACCTCTCTGCCATCATTA
>NZ_JBQAGP010000009.1:0-164207 GCF_051916425.1 Bacillus cereus group sp. MYBK222-1 | reverse complement strand
TTTCTTCACCTGGCTTTTCTGTTTCTTCACCTGGCTTTTCTGTTTCTTCACCTGGCTTTTCTGTTTCTTCACCTGGCTTTTCTGTTTCTTCACCTGGCTTTTCTGTTTCTTTTTTATTTGTAATTTGAAGTTTTACAACTTCAAATTTTTGATTAGAAATCGTAAATTCGATTTCCTTATCAGATAACTCATAACCTTCTGGCGCTTGAACTTCCTTTAAAATATAATCTCCTGGATCCAGTTCTTTCGAAGTTGCTTTACCATTTGCATCTGATGTTAATGTATCGATTTTTGTTCCGTCTTTCCAAATTTCAAACACTGCACCTGCTAATGTTTTATTTGTATCATTAGCATCTACCTTTGTAATTTCTAATTGCCCTTTAATTTCTTCTTTCACTTTTTCATTCAACACTTCTTGTTTTACTACTTCATTCGCTACTACGTTTACTTCGACTGTTACTTCGACTGCTTTGTAGCCTTCTGGCGCTTTCGTTTCTTCTAACGTATATTTTCCTGGCACTAAGTTTTCGAATTTCACAACACCGTCTTTATTCGTTGTTTTTGCTTCTCCAACTACTTGACCACTTTCGTTCTTTAGTCTAAATTCTGCGCCTTCTAGAACTTTTCCACTCTCTGCATCCTTTTTGATTACTTGTAAGCTTCCTAGTTCTTTCGCATTTTCTACTTGTACTTGTACTACTTTGTTTGCTTCCACAACGACTTCAATTTCTTCTTTCAGCAATTTATACCCTTGTGGTGCTTTCGTTTCTTTTAATGTGTACTTTCCTGGTTCTAATTTCTGAGAGATTACTTTACCTGTTTCGTCTGTTCGTAATGTCTCTACTTTTTTACCATCTTTGTACACTTCAAATTCTGCATCTGATAATGCTTTCGTTTTGTCTTGAGCATCTACTTTCACAATTTCAAATTGACCTGTTACTTTTTCATTCGTAACTTCTTGTTTTACTACTTCATTCGCTACTACGTTTACTTCGACTGTTACTTCGACTGCTTTGTAGCCTTCTGGCGCTTTCGTTTCTTCTAACGTATATTTTCCTGGCACTAAGTTTTCGAATTTCACAACACCGTCTTTATTCGTTGTTTTTGCTTCTCCAACTACTTGACCACTTTCGTTCTTTAGTCTAAATTCTGCGCCTTCTAGAACTTTTCCACTCTCTGCATCCTTTTTGATTACTTGTAAGCTTCCTAGTTCTTTCGCATTTTCTACTTGTACTTGTACTACTTTGTTTGCTTCCACAACGACTTCAATTTCTTCTTTCAGCAATTTATACCCTTGTGGTGCTTTCGTTTCTTTTAATGTGTACTTTCCTGGCTCTAATTTCTGAGAGATTACTTTACCTGTTTTATCTGTTCGTAACGTCTCTACTTTTTTACCATCTTTGTACACTTCAAATTCTGCGTCTGATAATACTTTCGCTTTATCTTCTGCATCCACTTTTACGATTTCAAATTGACCTGTTACTTTTTCGGGGATCTTTTTATTCACCACATCTACAGTTACTACTTTATTAGCCTCTACATCAACAGAAACTGAACTAGATGATAATTCATATCCTTTCGGTGCTTCAACTTCTTTTAATGTATATGTTCCAACTGGAAGTTGTTTTGATAAAGCTTCACCTTTATCATCTGTAATAATTGTTTCGACAACGTTCCCATCTTTATCTATAACATCAAATTTTGCACCTGGTAGAAGTTGACCAGATTCACTATCTTTTTTCAATAATTTAAATTGACCATTTTCTACTTTTTTCGTATTCTTCATAACAAATTCAATTATGTTTGTATTATCAATTGTTACTTTTACTGGTGTATCAACTTTTATATATCCTTCTGGTGCACTAATTTCTTTTACAAAATAATCACCAAATGGTAAATCTTTAACTTCCGCAATACCCTTTTCGTTTGTTGTAACCGTATCTACAACATTATTCTCTTTATCTATAACATCAAATTTTGCGTCTTTTAAAACAATGTTTTCATCGTTTTCATCAACTTTTTTAATTTGTAAATTTCCTTTTTCAGCTGCTGGATTTTTCCACTTTGGCCAGTTAAATTTAAAGTTATGAACCTCAAATCCATCTCTTTGGTGTAATCCTCCAACATAGGCTTGTCCATTAATAGAACCACCTTTTGTTTCTACAACTGCATTAGGTGCAAACACACTACCTACTACACCATAACCTTTAGTTGTTATCTTTGTAGCATTAGGAAATACCCAAATTACCTTACTAGCTAACTCAGTAAAAGATGAATTAGGGTCGTATGCTTGAGATGTATTAATTAAATCCGTCGCCATCCCAGTATTTCTTGTATCATACAAAATTGCACCGCCACCAAAACTCACTTCTTCTGCATCTGAATAAATAACAATAAAGTCTTTATTCTCTACATTCGGAAGAAAAACGTCTTTTACATCAAATGCTTTCTTTCCCGTTTGGCCTGAAGAGACATAAATATTAGGGTTGTTTACATCTTCACCGATTCCAAAGCTCATATTAGGTTTTGGCTTATCAGTCTGTAGTTTACTTGCATCCCCAATTACACCATCAACGTCTTTTCTAAATTCTTTAAACTTAGCATCAATCTCCGCTTGCTCTTTATATGAGATACGGTCATATGATGATTTCATTGCACCTTCTGGATCACCATCTTTTGTCATTGCCACTGTTCCATCTTGAATAATTACTTGTCCTGTTCCCGCTTTCGTAAATTGACCGCCTAGTAATAATGATGGGTATCCTTCATCTACCCAAGTTGCTCCTGCTAAGTTATGTGCTCCCGTTGCAGCCGCTAAGACTGTATAACTTGATGCATTCATATTTTTTTGAATAGCCATCGCACCCTCAATATCCGCACTCGTTGCACTATGATCTCCAAAAATGATTGCATTGTAATAAGATACATCACCTAAACCTTTTAATTCTGTTGTAGCTGCCTCTGCTTTATATGGTAAATGGATTAAAAAATTCATACATACTAGTAACACGACTATAAAACTACTACTTAATTTTTTGATTTTTTGATTAAATGATTTCCTCAAAAAATTCATTCCCCCTTTTATAATTCCTAAATTTATGAAAAGAAGTACTTTTCATATGTACCAATCCTTACTGACATTAACTTAAAATAATCCATTTAAATAAACCAAAGAAACTCTACAACTAATTAATATAATTACTACAATTCATTTTTGAGATAATACGTGAATGAAACTATCATGCGGGAGTATTTTTTTGCATACGGAGCTCAACAAAATTAATCTGGAGAATATTTCATATGGTGTAACTATTTTGGCAACATCATTCACTTTACAACAGTTTTCTAAAGGATTCAAGTGAATTGTATAGATTCCAGACACAATTCACCTTTATAGAACGCTTTCATTTTCAAAATAAAGTGAAACTTTAATCAGTGGGGGTTCTGTTCATCCCCCACCTAACTTCTTTGCTTCCGCTGAATTTTGAGGTGGGGTCTTACTGTCCGTTAAAGCGGGATAAAACTAATAAAAAAACGTAGCCAAAAGCTACGTTTTTCCTTTATCGTTTCGGTGTATTTTTATGATTTTTCAAAAACGGAAGCGGGAATTGCTTGCGGAAATGTTCTTTAATCATATATTCTACGCCGTTCTCACTATTTGAACGTGTAATCCAGTCGGCTGCTTGTTTTACCTCTACAGGCGCGTTCCCCATCGCTACCCCGAGACCCACATTTTCAATGACCTCTAAATCTTCCATGCTATCTCCAATCGCAACCATTTCATTTAGCGAAATATTCAAATGCTCTCCAACCAATTGTAATCCGCGTAATTTTGATACATTTTGCGGCAAAATTCCTATTCGTTTTGAATCACATTCAATATACTCTATATCTTGAAACGCTTTTCTTAATGTATTGAGCCCTCTTTCTTTTTCACCTTTCGTTTGGAAAAGAACATCAATTTTTGGCGCCGCGACTGGATGATCACGAAGCGCATCACCTAACGAATCTACAAATTGAACTGGATAAAATAACGGGTCTGCACTTGATAATACAGTACGTGCAATTAAGTTTGGTGTATTTCTCTCACGATTTCCGATTGAAAACCGTTCATGAGAGATGCGGACGTTACAATCAAAGTGCTCTAATACTTGCACAATGTTAAATGTCTTCTCTTCCGATAATCTTCTTTGAACATACGGCTTATCTAACGTTGCTGAAACGAAAGCACCACCATGTGTCACTAATATAGAATCTAATTTTAACGCTTTTGCTACTTTATGAGCAGATTGAAAATTACGGCTCGTAAATAATGTAACGTATACGTCTTTTCTTTTCACAAATTCAATTGTTTCACGTAATCCTTTTGCAATTTTTCCGTTGTTGTATAGTAGTGTCCCATCTATATTAAGAGCTAGTAAGCGATAAATCATGTCGCACTCCCCCTCTTCGCTGTTGTACTCTATCCATAATTTATGAAATAAATGTAGCAAATAGAACGAGTTAGAATTTCTACTGAAAATTTGGTTTACTATATACATATACACTCAGTAAAGGAGATAGTACAATGCAGGCACCTCCTTCCTTTTATGAAGGCGATACGTTAGAAGTGGCAAAGAAATTACTCGGACAAAAACTTGTTCATATTGTAAACGGAATAAAGCGAAGCGGAATCATTGTTGAAGTAGAGGCATATAAAGGTCCCGATGATAAGGCCGCACATAGTTATGGCGGCAGACGGACGGATCGCACAGAAGTCATGTTTGGTGCACCGGGACATGCTTACGTATATTTAATTTACGGTATGTATCATTGTTTTAACGTCATTACAGCACCAGTTGGTACCCCGCAAGGAGTGCTCATTCGAGCCCTTGAGCCAGTAGATGGAATAGAAGAAATAAAACTAGCGCGCTACAACAAAACGGACATTACAAAAGCGCAATATAAAAACTTAACGAACGGACCTGGCAAACTATGCCGTGCCCTCGGCATTACGTTAGAAGAACGAGGTGTATCCCTACAAAGTGACACATTACATATTGAACTCGTCCCCGAAGAAAAACACATATCATCACAATATAAAATAACAGCAGGTCCTCGTATTAATATCGACTATGCAGAAGAAGCTGTACATTATCCGTGGCGTTTTTATTATGAGGGGCATCCGTTTGTTTCAAAGAAATAAACATATGTAAAGGGAGAGACTATGAGGGGTAAACCTGAACTAAAAATAGAATCAGAAAAAGTATATAAAACGAAGAAAAATCCAAATGGAATGTTTGTAGCAAGAATACTACAAATTCCAAAAGAAGAAGATAAACTAGACTTTGTCCTTATTTTATAAAATATAAAAACGAAAAATATTACTTATAACAAAGTTTTAGTAACAACAGATAACGACTATTATTCTTTCCGACTCGCTCGTGGGAATATTAAATGGTCATCCTTATATACTGTTACAGTATGGGATGGGCTTGGGCATCAATTAGTAGAAGTATCAGCCTTAACTGGTAAAGAGAACTATTCTATTTCTGATGAGCATTGTTCCACATATCGGGAGTAACCCAAAATAAAAGAGAAGCCGAATCGGCTTCTCTTTTTACTCTGCACCTTCCGCAGTCGCAATATTATCCTCTAAGTTTTCTCTTGATAATTCAGCCGCCATAAAATCAGCTGTTTCTGGAAGTGCTAAATGCATATGAGCTTTTTGACAAATTTGGATCGTACAGTTTTCAACAACATAGTCGAAAACATGTCCGCCCCCGCTTCTCTCATCATCAATGTAATGTAAATGGAATCCAGCTACACCAATACCTTGCGCATAATCTGGTGTCCAAAATCCAGCAAGCGTACCTTCTGTATTTTCAAATGAGAAGATTGGTTGTGATTTCGTCACTTCAACGAGTGGTGTATACGGTTTTTCTTGTCTTGGAACAGTTCTCGTTCTTACTTCACGGAACGTACCATCCATTCGAATCGCATAAAATAGGTTTTTACTCGGCATTAATTCATGTAATAATGCTTCCACTTCTTCACGATTCATCGGACGCTCTATCGTATAACTCATTTCTTTCTCAAAAAACGTTACAGTCGCAAACGGTGTTGTTTCTTCTGGCTCTACTTTTTCTGCTGAACCGTCTGAACGTAAATGATAAAATTCATTATCAAACGCGATCATTTCACCATCTAATTGATCAAATGTGCCGATACCGAAATCACCACGTTCTTTTAGTTCCTCAAAGCTAATCACACCATCATATATACCATCTAATAGCGCAAGCATTGTAGATGTTTGATATACTTCATTACTCGTTTTCGTTTTTTTTGCATCAATATCCATTAATTGCGCAACAGTCATCTCAAATCTGCCTCCATTAGTTTAATTGGTTTGGTAATAATTTTTCGCTTAATTTAATGTTGTCACGATAGTCAATTGGAATATCAATAATGACAGGACCATCTGCTGCTAATGCAGATTTTAATACCCCTTCTAATTCATCAGGCGTGTTAACACGAAGACCTAACGCCCCGAAACTTTCCGCATATTTCACAAGATCAACATCCCCAAACTCTGTAGCTGATGTTCTGCCGTATTTCATCATTTGTTGGAATGCAACCATATCATATGTGCCGTCTCTCCAAACGAGATGGACGATTGGAGAATTTAAGCGTACCGCCGTTTCTAACTCCATCGCTGAAAATAAGAAACCACCGTCACCTGATACGGAAACTACTTTTTTACCTGGTTCTACTAAAGTAGCTGCGATTGCCCAAGGGAGTGCAACACCTAACGTTTGCATACCGTTACTAAATAATAATCTACGTGGTTCATAAGAACGGAAACATCTCGCCATCCAAATAGAATGGGAACCGATGTCACATGTAACAGTTGTATCGTCACTAATTAAAGAACGAAGTGTACGAATCACTTGAAGTGGATGCGTAACACCTTCTGAAGGACGATTTGGAACTTCTGCTTGTTCTGATAATTTCGCACGTAATCGTTCTAATACTGCTTCTGATTTCGTACTTAACACAAGTTTCGGTAATTTTTCTGCGATACTATTTACTGTTAAGGCAATATCACCAATTAATTCACGCTCTGGTTGGTAATCATGATCGATATCTGCTTGATGGTCATCAAGATGAATAATCGTTCTGTCCCCAAGTTTATTCCAGAATTTCGGATCATACTCAATTGGGTCATAACCGATAGAAATAACAAGGTCCGCTTCTTCTAGTAAAATATCACCTGGTTGGTTACGGAATAAGCCAACGCGGCCGAAGAAATGATCTTCTAATTCACGTGAAATCGCACCAGCTGCTTGATATGTTTCAACGACAGGAAGTTCTGTATCCGCAATTAATTCACGAACAGCTTTCGTCACTTCATTTGTGCTTGCTCTCATACCGAGTAAAATAACCGGCAATTTCGCTGCTTTTATTTTTTCTACTACGTATGTAATATCATGTGTGGGAGCGATTCCAAGCTGTGGCTTAGAAAGCGCACCGATAGACTCTACATTCGTTTCCGCAGTCATAACGTCTTGCGGAAGACTTACTAAAGTAGCGCCTGGATTTGTGGAAGTCGCACTTCGGAATGCATTTGATAATGCTTCTGGCACATTATCAGGATGCTCTACTTCTACGCTATATTTTGTGATTGGTTCGAATAGTGCAGCATTATCCATAGATTGGTGCGTACGTTTTAATCGATCTGTACGTGGAACTGCACCAGCTAAAGCAACAACGGGATCACTCTCCGCATTCGCAGTAACAAGACCTGTCGCTAAATTTGATGTCCCTGGTCCTGAAGTTACAAGACATACGCCCGGTTTTCCTGTTAATCTACCAATCGCAGCTGCCATAAATGCTGCATTTTGTTCATGACGACAAACAATTAACTCTGGTCCTCTTTCTTGCAGTACATCAAATACAGAGTCAATCTTCGCTCCTGGAATACCGAAAACATGTGTAACACCTTGTTTAATTAAACAATCAACAACAAGATCTGCTCCTTTTGTTTTTGTCTTCACGTCGTTTGCTTTTACACCTGTACTCAAACTAACCATTCCTTTGTTTCATAATTTGTGTAATAAAGATTTTAAACTTCACCTGGTTAATTAATGTGGTGAAGTATTATTTATCATTATATTACAAATGCATTATTTTTCCAACGATATGAATTTGACAGTTTTATGACACTCATTAAGGAATACGCTTACAACCCTTTATTTATCTTAAAATAATATTTTCATATTTTCTCGAAAAAATCTAAAAAACTTCCATCTCATCACGGTACCAAAATGTTTACAGTACCTTGCAAAGAACACTACTAAATGATATATTTGTAAATATTGGAACACCCATTAATTGGAATAACATTCGTAGTTAGTATATCCCCCTCTCAAAAAAGAGCGAATTCTCAGCTATAATTCATTATTTTATAAAGGGAAGTGATTACAATGAACAAAAGTGAATTTTTAAGCCAACTTAGTTCCTCCCTACGGAATATACCTAATTCAGAAAAGGAGGATATCATCTCAGAGTACGAAACTCATTTTATTAGTGGTAAACAGGATGGAATATGCGAAGAAGAAATTTCTAAAAAACTAGGAAACCCTAAAGCTATTGCTAAAGAACTTAATGTTTCCTATGCAATAAGCAATGCTGACAAGAAACGAAGCTTCAAAAATATGATAACTGCACTATTTTCTGTTATGAGCTTAAGTGTTTTAAACTTTGCCTTTATCTTTATCGCCTTTTTCGTACTACTCTTTTTATTACCTTTTCTTCTAGCACTTATCATTGCCACTCCAGTATTAATTATTTCACCTATTTTATTAATAGGATTAGGATTCTTTAAAGGGTTTCATCAAATTAGTTATTCCGATGTTTATAATGTGTTCATCGCTTTTTGCGTCGGTTTACTCATATCCGTCATATCTTACCAAATGGTCAAACATATATACGCACTTTTAGTAAAGTATTTGAAATGGAATATTGCTATTTTACAAAGACACTAATGAATGTAAAAGGAGATTAAAATGAAGAAATATACTTTATATTCACTCATGCTACTTACAGTTTTATTTCTATCAGCTTGTTCAAACAGTGCACAACCTAAGGAAGAAAACGATGTACAATCTATTAAAGATGTTACGGTTAAAATTCCGGAAACGATATTTACTTCCTCAAAAAAGAATGAAATGATTAATGAAGATGAAATAAAACAAAATATAAAAACTTATTTAGATTATAGCGGAGAGTTATACGAAAACATCGTTCCACTTTCGTCAGTCATGTCTGACGAGAAGGTTACGGAATCCGACCGAGAGAAATTACAAAAACTAATAGATTTAGCTCAACAAAACGATGCGAACTTCCATCATTTTATTAGTAACAATACGCTTCCTGATGATTACAAACAGCCTTCAAAGGAAATTCATGATTACATTTCAGCGTCTACGGCACTTTCAGTAGAACTAGAGCAAGAATTAGACAAACTCGCTGAAGATGGTAACTTGTTCAAGACTGATTTTTCTTTTACAAAGCGCTTTGAGAAAGTGAATGGAAGAAAGCAAAAAGAGATTGAAAAGTTTTTGAGGGAAAAGAACATTGAGACTGAGTATTTCAAAAAATAATTCAAATTGTATTAAAACATAAAAAAAGGACCTTCATAAAGAAGGTCTCTCCAGAATTAACAACAAATAACAAAGGACAATAAAAATCACTATATTGACAAGATATAGGACTTTTATTATTGGAGTAACTCATCACTAAAAGTTAATTTTCACTTCTCTAACGATGATTAAAACATAATAAAATGACTATTTTACTCATTGTAACTAAACACAGTTCCAGTTGACTGTCTTTCAAAACATTCTACCTATTAATACTATCTTGATATATCTAAAAATAACTGAACAACTTAATAAAAGGCAATATATTAAGTGATCAGCCCTCGCGAGTTTTATTTTGCCTTTAATTAAACTATAATACATTATCCATTCTGTTTCACCGAATGATTCCCTCGTATGAACGCAATTTTTCTTTCGGTAATTCAAAAATTTTTTGCTTACAACGATAAAAGATGTAAAACTGTAGATAAATGCGTAAAAGGCTCCTTACATGTAAGGAGCCTTCCAACAATTAATACTAATGGGGTAAGGGTAAAGCTTCGCGCTATTCAATATTTATAAAATAGGTACACAGAAAAGCGATAACTAAAACTATGTGCTGAAAAATAATAATTGAGAATTAATACATGAAATAGCGTGAAGCAGACTAAATAAATACTTAACTACAAACAAAAGTTAAATTATTTATTTCCCTGTAAGTATAGTATAAATAATACTTTTGCTATTTTCACCGAAAAACCTTATCGTTTAAACGCAAATTTGCTTCGCAAAATGTCTAACAGTACATAAATAAAAAGCACTGTCTTTAAGTAACAGTGCTTTTTATATATTCTCCAACCTTATTCATCCTCATTCTCTTTTTTCTTTGAACGTCTTCCTAATAAAAACACTAAAACTAGCAATGCAATCAGTAGTAAAGTACCACCAATAATATAGTACAAAGTATAATCCTTTTTCGCTTCTACTGCTGTATCATTTAACTTCTTTGCTTCTTTTCCTTCAATCGTGAACTTTTTCGTCCATTCCCATTTTTGATCACCATCAGTTGCTTTCATTTCGAGGCGATACGTTCCTGGTTCTAAAGCTTTATTATCCCAACTAATTGCATAATCAAAATTAGAATTTGGTGCCATTCTTAAATTTTCTTTTTTCGTTTCATGTAATACATCTTTACCTTTTTCTGTATAAACTTTTGCATCTACACTTAAATTCTTTAACATTGCTGGCTTTATATTTTGCAAATTCGCTGTCACTACGTTACGCGCATTTACTTGTCCCGGTTTTACTTCATTTAATTTCATATCTGGCTTTACTTGGGCGTCCGTTTCCCTTAAGACAACACCAATTGCATATGCATATTTATTTTCAATCTGCACTTCTTTTGCGCTTTTCTTTTCTTTATCATTTTCTTTCTCTTTAAAATAAAGTCCACCTAAAATGACTCCATCAAAACTTTCATTTGGCATTTCAACATTTACATCTAATGTAATTGTACTTTTGGCAGGAATTTTTGTTTCTTTTTTTACTTTAGCAATTTTAGAAAATGGGATTTTAAGAGTAGAGTCAAGTTGGGGATCAATCACGCTATAATCTGTAATTCCATTACTATTTGTAATAGCTGTATTTGCATGTGTTTCTACGACAACCTCTTTATCCGTATCATTCTTCATTTGCACTTGAAGCGTTTGTTTTTGTCCTGGTTCCATCTTTAAATCAAAATATGTTTGGTTTTTATCAACTTGATTCTCTGGAATTACTGCGTTTACAGCAAATTTCATTTCTGCCGCATTCGCTTTAAGATTAAAAACGTTAAAAAGAAAAACAAATACTAATAAACTACTTACTATTTTCTTTATAGATTTCATATTAAATTCCCTTCGCATTCATAATTTTAATAGACAAACGAAAGAGATAAAGATAGTAAATCTACCCTTATCTCTTTCTTAAAATTTTCCATGTAAACCAATATTACATTGGAGCGTCTTTTAATTCCCAAGTTAGAGAAGTTGTGTACTGTGCTTGTTCTTTCTTCGTTTTACCTGGCACGCTTAACTCTACGCTCTTTTTACCTTCTTCTACTGATTTACCGAAAGCATTTGTCCATGTTCCCATACCTTGCTCTTCTTGAGCTGTTAAAACATCTGATGCTTGTCCTGGAACTAATGTAATATCTTGCGCAGCTGCTGGAGCATCGCTACCTGAAGCTGAATTTGGAGTTCCATTTTTCAATGTTAATGTAGCACCTGTTAATTCTTTGCCATCAGCTGTTTTAAACTGATCATTTTGTGTTACTGACAATTTCCATCCTGCATTTGTACCACGGTTATCTGTTACTTGTACAAAATTTGGTACTTCTTTATTTCCATCTTTAGCTTTTACTGTATCTAACTTTGCATAGTAAAGTTCATTGTTACCAGAAGCTTTTTGTGTTTCAAAGTTGAAGTTTGATACATAGTCAATACTTAATGGACCATCTGTACCTTTTTCATGTACATCATCTGGATTTTCTGGATCTACTACTGGTTCTACTACTTCATCTGGATTAATTGGATTCGTTGGATCTACAGTATCTGTGTTCTTTTCAAATTTGATAAATGCTTTTGAATTCAATGTTCCTCCATCTTGCTCAGCCGCTAATGCTGATGTACTTCCTGCTAACGCTGATAAAGTTACTGCTCCTGCTAATGCTAATTTTGTTAGTTTCATATTCTTTCTCCTTTTCAATCTCTATATTTTTAATTTTCTAAACACAAAACTTATTGAGGTGTATCTTCTAAAGTCCAAGTTAATGATGTTTTATATTTTGTATCTTTTACTTTCGCAGTTGTACCTGGTACAGATAAGCTAACGCTCTTTGCTCCTTCAACATTGTCTTTACCGTAAGCAGTCGTCCATGTTCCCATACCGTTACCAGCTTCAGCGATTGTTACTTCTTGCGTAGAACCATCTGGATTTAAAGTTACTTCTTTTGCCGCTGGAGCGAATTTTTTATCTGTTGCAGAATTTACAAACGGATTGCTTAACTTTAATTCCGCACCTGTTAATTCAGTATCTGCCGCTTTAAATTGACCATTTTGCTTTACCGTTAATTTCCACCCTTTGTTTGTACCACGGTTATCTGTTACTTGTACGAAGTTTGGTACTTCTTTATTTCCACTTTTTGCTTTTACTGTATCTAATTTTGCATAGTAAACTTGGTCACTACCAGAAATATTATGTTTACCAAAATGGAAGTTCGATACATAATCGATGCTTAATGGACCTTGTGTTCCATCTTCATGGTTGTTATCTTCTGGATTTTCTGGATCATCCGGGTTTTTTGGATCTTTTGGATCATCTGGATCATCTGGATTTCCTGTTGTTGTTACTTCTTCTTCTGAATCAATTGGGTTAATTGGCTTCGTAACTTCACTATTCTCTGTGAAAGTCACATCTGTTAAAGAATTCATTTTCCCAGCTTCTTCTGCAAATGTTGGTGCTCCTGCTGCTAATACTGTTGAAAATGATACTGCGCCTGCTAATGCTAATTTTGTTAATTTCATGATTTCCCTCCATTATTGTGAGTTTATTTATTGAATAGAAACATTGTTTCTATTTTCCCTATTATTATTTCTAACTACTAGAAAAACAGCCAAGGCTACTAACATAATTCCTACTCCCACATATTGAACTGGTGAGGATGAATGCCCACCTGTTTTTGGTAGTAACTTTTTATTCATACGGTCATCTGATGTATTATCTACTACTTTAGATCCATCCGGTATAATTGAATCGGTAGTTATATCTGGATTATAACTATTTGAAAAAGTTATTCCCGCTTTCGAATTCATGCTACCTGCTAAAACCGTTTCGCAATATACAAACATTGTTAAACAAGTAAATGTAACATATATCAAAAATAAGCCTCTTCTCATTACATTCTCTCCTTTTTAAGTTTTATACCTAATCTCTCACCTTAGATATAATTTTTTAAATAGGAGCATCTGTTAACGTCCACTGTAACTCACCTTGATATTTAGTATTAATTTTCACATTGGGACCTGGGGCCACTTGCAAACGAATCCCTTGATTTTTATGCCAAGAAACATCATAATCGTTATCGTCTTTTAAAGTTTGTGATAATACTTCCGTATTTTCCATATTTAACGTATGGTTGGTGCCTTTTTTATCTGTATAAATCATCGCACCAATTAACTGATCACCATTATTAGATGTAAGTGGTTTTATTTCCTTTACACCTAAATGCCATTTTTGCTTCTTCGCTCTCCCATCTACTACTGTTACTTTTCCATCAATGAAAGAGGGGGCATATATCGTTGGTTTAGATGAAATAACTAAGTTATTAAAAGAAATTGCTTTCGGGACATTTACTAGCTTCAAAGTTCCTTCTACAATTTTTATAGGGACTTTAACTTTTGCCTCTACCCCCTGCTTCGTTTTGATTATCGCTGTAACAGTATAATCACCCGGAGTATTCGTTTTTGGTATATCCTCTAATCGTACTACAGATATCGGTTTATCTATTTTCGCATTCGTATCCACAGATAAATTTGTTACAAATTTTGAAATATCCATTTTAGATATATCAGTACCAACTTTAACAGTTTGAGGAACTGCTTCTCCTGTAGGAATACCTTTATACTTTATTTTTGCGATATCCCGATTACTTGTTTGCCCTTTTTTGTCACCATCTACATAGTTCTTAGCTTCAACTGGAATTTCGAGATATCCATTTTTGTAATACTTCATAAAATCAGTATTTTCTACCAGTGAACCCGTTACTTTAATTCTGTAAAATTTATCATTGAATTGACTTGTTCTAACTATATTTGTTTTTGCTGTAGCAATAATTTTATTATTTTTTCTTGTTACATCAAAAAAGTTACTAACATCATTATGTTCTTCATCTGTTATCTTTACATTATTAAGCTTAAAACTTGCATCTACTTCACTTTCAATAGATAACGATTTTGCATAATAAGATGTCGCGGATTGAGAAGGCACATTTTGATAGATATAATAAGAGAACTCCTGTGAATCATCTTCTGTCGTGTTACCCTCAACATCTGGTGCCGGCATCTCAACTTTAGAAATCGCATCACGTTCATATTTTAACCACCCTGTACTTCTTTCTAAATTTAAGCGAACGGGTAACTCTTCAATCTCATCAAATGTAATCGACATATTCGTATTTGATTTTTCTCCACCGCCAGTACCAACAAAGTTATTTGTTCTATTACCATTATCTTTATACGCAATAGTAGTTGTATTATACGTATATAGATTAGTTAAATAATTTCCATCTGTCCGTAAATCTATCGACTTATAGCCATTTAGCCTTTTAAAATTCCACATTGATGATACTGGTGTTGTATGCCCTGTTTTATGATTGATAAATTCATAAGAAAGTTGTGCCGCAGAACCTTTAGAACCATGATAATTTATCCTTAAAAAGTCACCTGCACTCCTTTTACTCGTAGGCTTATATATATCAATATAACCACTACTAATATCTAGAACATTAATACGTAAATCTATCCATGATCCATTATAAAACCCGACATTTTTTATCAATACGTAAGACTGTTTATTAGCATTTCCACTATTGAATCTATAATATGCAGCATAAGTACGATTTTCCCCTGATACTTCGTAACTTACGTCTGGACTCCATCTTAATTGAAATGCATATTTCCCTGGAATGGAAGGACCCGCTCCTGTCCCCTCATTAATTACTTTAACATCGGGGTATTTCAAAATACTTTGATAAGAACCAGCAGCATACTCTGTCAAAGGAATTTCCCTTTCCTCTTTTTTATCTGCCACCACTGGATCCTCTATATTTTTCCGATCTAGTTCTACTTGATGAGCATTTCCATCTTCAGCAAATTGATTTGTTTTTTCATCATAAATCTTTTCATCCATTATGGATGGTGATTTTTTATTTGTATCCTCTTTTGTTTTTAGTTCATTATTGGGAATATCATCAGGTTCATTAAAGCCTTTTTGATTGATTGAAATATCCTCAACAATTGGATTCTCATTAATAGCCTTATTCTGCTCTACTAATGAATTTTCCGCTTGTTCTATATGCTTTTTATCACTAGTTGCTTTAATTTCATCTAAAACACTAAGACTGATTTTATTTCTTTTCACCTCAGTATTTCCATTTTGGCTCTTTACTTCAAACTCAAAATCCCCAGGTTTGGTCATTTTAGCTACTATAAAAACTTTTCCTAAAGCATTGTTTGATTCTTTTTTTTCAATTCGAACCCTTGAATTCTCTACTACACTGATGGTATCAACCATTACATTTCCCGTATTTAATTTCTTTGTAACTTCTTCATTAAAATCAGCACCATCTGGTAATGAAAATTCAATTGTTTCCTCCTCACTATTTAAACTTTCAATAGTAAAGATTGCTTCTTCATTCACCTGTTTTGTACTCTTGTCAATCTCCATTATAAAAGGTGATGTGTTTTTATCTACAATTGCATATGCAGTGCTTGAAAAAACATCAAGATTACTAAATTGAGTAAAAACAAGTCCGGTAACCAAACAAACTTTTCCAATGTTTGTGATCTTAGTTTTCAAATTCCTCCTCCTCTCTTTATTGTGTTAAAGATACCTAAATTCTAGGACTAATTTCCTAATTCAATTATCCATATCATATTCTTATTAAACACTCATTCTTACGAAACATTCATATTATTTAGATATCTCTTTTTAAAGAATCAATATAACTTTTCTAATCTCTATATCACATCGATTCTATACCTAGATTAACCATTATTTCCAAATATCGAAACGAAAAACTAGAGTGTCTTCACGCAAAATGAATTGCGCTAAAACGCAATCTCGATACTTCTCTTTATAAACAAATAGGTTTCTCTTCACTTTCGTGAAGAAAAACCTATTTGTTTATCATTATTACTTTAGTAAATTACAAATCAAGCGACGGAATCAACCACAATTCTTTCGCCTTCTGCACAGCTTCCATTCGAGAAGAAACTTTTAATTTATGGAATATATCCGTTAGCTTATACTCTACAGAACGTTGACTTAAATTTAAAATTTCAGCAAGCTCTTTATTTGTCTTTCCTTTACTCACTTCTATTAAGATTTGTTTTTCATCTTCATTTAATGAAATTTGATTCGTAATTTCTCCATCTTTATTCTTTATATTCGAAATCGCTTCTTTTATTCTTAACTGTCGAATAAGCTGATAAGATAAAACTACCTCTTTTTTCACCGCATGACGAATCGAATTAATTACCTGTTCTTCTGATGAGGTTTTACTTAATACGCCTAAAACACCATTTTCTATAAGTAAATTATAATGAGAAAATATATCAAACCCTGTAAAAATAAGAATCGATGCCTCTGGATGTAACTTTATAATTTTCTTAGATAAATCTAAGCCATTCACATTAGGCATTTGTAAATCAATTAAGTATACATCATACTTTTTATCCTTAAGCAATTGCTCTACTTCTGTACTATCATGTACTACCTCTACGTGCATATCATCATATTTTTCAATTAACGCCTTCGTCCCTAACCCTACTGCGACATGATCATCTACTACAAGTACCGAAATCATATTATCACCCTTTCAATATTATCGTATCATCTGATGATTCATCTAAAATTTAATAATTATTTGTAACCCACGATTAGGTTTTGATTCAACAGTCATTTCTCCATTCAAACTTTGGATTCTAGTAACAATCCCAGACAAGCCTAATGTGTTGTAAGAATAGTTTACTTCATCTAACTCAATCCCAACTCCATTATCTATATAAGTTAAATATAAATGCTCGTCTTTTTCAAATAATCTTACTGTTACGTTTGTTGCTTTTGAATGTTTCATAGCGTTATTTAATAACTCTTGCATAATTCGATAAATTGCTTGTTCATGTTCAACACTTGGTGCAACAATTCGTTCAGGAATATCATAATAAAAGAAAAATGTCGCTTTTAAATTAATTTGTTTAAATAAATTTATGAGTGCTTGTTTTAAACCTAACTCATATAGAAATGGTGGTCTCAAATTATTACATGTTTCCCGAATTGTATAAATATGATCTAATAGTTCATCTTCAATTTCATTCAATATTTTTTTCGTTTCTTCATCTTGAACACGAGCTTTATAACTCTCAAATTTTCGAGACAAACGTATTTGATTTTGTAAAACTCCATCATGTATATCACTTGCAAGATTCGTTCTTTCTTTTTCAGATAGTTTAAACATAAGCCTTGCCAACCACATTGGTGGTTGCTCAAAATCATTTATTTCTTGTAATTGTTTTAATAAATCTTCAATTTGATTAGAGCATTCTAATAGTAAATCTGTATAATTACATAATGTTTCTATCCAAACCATTTCATCTATATTTAAATTTTCTTTTTCACTATGATTACATACTAAAATAATCATTTTTTCTCCTGAAATAGAAAGAACACACCCAAAATGATTATCCAGCTGTATGATGGAACCTACTTGATACGTGTCCAACTGATGATTAAATAATGCTTCTATTGTTCTTCTTGGAATATATTCACTCTCGAGAACATGAATAGAATGTTCTCTCTTATTTATTTCCACACAACACGTTTCTTCAATTTTCAATATATCTGATATTTCTCTTCTTATACTATAAATAAGATTGGGCAATTTATATTCATTTTTCGCTTGGTGTAAGAAACGATGCAAACTAAATTGATAATTTTTTTGATGATGATACAAACTTTTTCTTAGCTTTAAATCTATATAATCTTTAATGTATAAAAAACAAATACAGATTATAATAGAAATTATTCTAAATTTAACCCATTTTAATAAATGGTCATCGCTGTCTTCAAAGATGACCATACCTAATACTGCACAGAACATGTTAACGCCTACTGATAAAACTATATAATACGGAAGTCGCTGAATAATAAATTTAAAATTAAACATCTTCCCTGAGATTACTAAATAAAAAATACAAATCGGAATAAATAAGAAAAATATGCCTGTCGTTTCGCTACTTATAAACTCTTCTCCATAAAACAAATTCGGAATTAAATATAAACATATAAATGGAATTGCTGACACTAAAAAACTAATAATAATAATTTTTAAATATTTAAAGTAACTGCTATTTCCACTTTTAAAATAAAATCTTACTAAAAGATACACTGTAAACAAAAATAGTAGCGCACTCAAAGTAATTGTAAATAAATTAGCCCATTCATTATATTTTATGTGTATAAGAATGCTTAATATAACGAGAAATATTGATATGAAATTTAAAATTTTTAACTGTTTTGGTGTTAAAAACTTTATTTGATTATTAGAGAAGTACATTTTCATAAATCTTATAAAGAAAGTAAATACACATACTAGTGAAAGTGACGCCACAATAAAGGATAAAGTATCTTTTCTTTGAGCAGCTATAATACTAATGAAACTAACTCCAAGTGAAATTAAAAAATATAATAAATCATTTGTACTACGATTTATTTCCGGAACAAATATTAATAGGTATAATACCATTAAAAGACATACTATATAAAAACCAATAGGAATAATAAGATGATAGAAAACTTGTTTACTATAAGGCGGGTACTCTATCTCAAACTCTTTTATTTCTCCATTCCTATTTAACGTTATTTTTTTCACCTGTTCAATTGAATGGTACGATGAAACTGTAAAATGTTTAGATGGCGGTTCACCATCAATCTGTTCTATAATGTCTCCAATTTGAAAATCTCGTTTCCCTGCCCAGCTATATTTCGAGAGATCACATATAACATACTGGTCAGAATTATATTTTACCGATATTCCAGTTTCAGGATAATTTTTTATTAAGCTAGCACAGTACCAACTAACTACAATCGTTAGTAATAAAATAAAAAACTGAACCTTAAATTTCCACATTTTCTTTATCATTGCATAACTCCTTTTCGAATACACACAATCCCCAAACAAAAATAGTATTTTACACCCTTAACGAAAAATTAAAAATAACCCCACTTCATAAAAGAAGTAGAGCCCTATAAAAATACATATACACTTTCATTAGACAAGGGAAAATTATAACATAAAGTATATAGAATTTGTAAGTTCCTACCACATTCTATATATTATATTAATATAATATAACTCTAGTATTATCCGCTTGATGCGTTAAATAATACTCATTATTTTTCTTATAAATTTCAATACCTTTTGTAAGTATCTTTACATTATTTATAAAAATAGTTGAATCATTCACCCAAACATTTTCAACCAATTGCGATCCTTGATAAAAGAAATCATTTTCTATCATCATATGAAGTACATGCTTCGCTAATATTTCCGTTCTAAAACTATTTAAATCTATAAGGATTCCCATCTACTCTTACCTCTCTTTTTTATTTTTATCCATTTCGTCATTAGTAAATATAGTATATGTAAGACTTACAATTATTTCACCGAAGAACTAATGCGTCCTTACGAAATAGATAAACGATTACTGCAGGATGATCCTAAAATACTTTTACAAACTATGATTTTTTTCAATAAATATTAGGAATACTTCACCGCAATACAAATGCGTTTAAACGAAAATATACGAAAGGTTTGATTATAAATTCTTGTAAGTAACAAAAAAGACGCCCCATACAAGGGGCGTCTTCCACTATTACGCTTGTTGTTGCGCGCTATATAATTCTTCAAGTGGCTTCATGATAATTTTGTTAACGTCGCCGATTACAACATTTAAGCGTTGCTCAGTTTCCATTAACTTTGTAATTTTAGCATCTTGTTGAATGCGAACTACAACTTCTTGTGCTTGTTGGTTGTCTTCTTCAGTGATTTCTTGGCCTTGCATCATTTTTTGTTGTAGGCTAAGTTGCATTGTGCGGAACTCATCGAATAAGTTCTTTGAAGCTGCATCAGCTTGAACTGCTGCGTAGCTCTCTTTTAACGTTTTGAAGTCATCGTTTTCAGCGATTGCTTTTTGTAATTCATATGCTACATCATGAATGTTTTTTGTCATTTTATTTTTCCTCCTTTAGAAGGCTAGCGCTTATCATACGCACTGCCTTTTACGTGCATTTACATACGCACCTCTTCTTACCATATCAAACTATGCAAGAGATGTGAAGAAATTTCACTTTTATTTGTATGTACATATCTTATTATTTCAGAAACAACAGTAATAACCCTTGCACGATTCCAATCATACCGCCTAATAAGGCACCTAAATACGTAATCATTTTCAGTTCATTTTTTGTAATGGACAGCACTAAATCTTCTAGTCTCTTCGTGGAAAATGTGGACACTTCTTGCTGCACAATTTCAGCCAAGTGGAGATTATTTAGTATACTCGCTACGTTTTCTGCTCCCCACTTCAAGCCTTTCGTTACTGCACTTGGAACTACCTTTTCCATAATTGTTTCTCGAACTGGCTCACATACTTGCTGCACAGATTGATTTAAAAATTTACTTACTGTTTCCTCAACTTTAACTGCTGACAATATAGAGCTTACAATCATTTCTTTTTCTACAAACGTTTCTACTTCTTTTACATCTCTTCCTTTTAACTTTTCCCACTCTTTTTGCAGTACTTCAGTTAAAAGCTGCTTTGTGCCATCTTGCCCTAAAAACTTAATGACCTCAGGCTGCACACGATCCACTACACTTACATTCCCTAAAAACATTCCGACTAAGTTAAGCAATGTCCCCCTAGAAGCAAAGAAATCATCAATCATTTTTGAAAGACGCGCTTTCCCTTCTTCACTTTCAAAAAAACTGATTCCTCGATCTAAAATAAACGCCGAGACATTTGGGATCGCATTCTCTATTTTCTCATGAACAGAATGAGGTAAAGCTTGTTCCCATGTATATGTATAGTACTCTTCTAAAAATGCCTGAATCTTTTCTGTAATCACCTGTTCGATTTTCTCAGTTGCTTCTTTTTCTACATGCGCTACGTCCCATTTTTCTAACATGTGTCGCAGTGACTGTTCATTCGTCATTACTTTATCCACTTCTACTTGTGCCCAGTGGATTAAACCTTTTTGAAACTCTTCATTTGTTAACTTCTTGCCGATTCCTTCTGGCGTTAACAAATGTTCTACAACCATTTTCCCTAATTGAACAGCAAGTTCATCGCGGCGCTTCGGAATTAATCCTGGTGTAAATGGCACTTGAAACTTCCCAATATACATAGGACGATGAGGACGAAATAACATTTTTATCGCTAAATGATTTGTAAATCCTCCAATAATCGCTCCGAGCCCTGTCGTCGTTAACATACTTAACCATATATTCATTACAATCAACCTTTCGCTTCTCCAAAACTATAGCATATCATCATACGGACAAAAGTATAATGGTATAAAAACGTATTTGCAATATATAGCTTCGCCTATTATGCCAACATTTTGTTAGTAAAGGAGTGATTTCGTTGGTTCTCGGTATTTTAACTTCTCACCCTCATTATGAGCAAACGTATTACACCGAAATCGCTAAACGCGCTCGGCTTTATCATAATGTCGTTGCCCAGTTTACGCCGTTTGGTATTGATCCTAAAACAGATCTTATTTCTGGTCTGATTTATGATACAGATACAGGAAAATGGAAAGAGCAAATATTCCCTATTCCTTCTTATATATACGATCGTTCTTCTTTTAACGAGGAAACAAACGTCGAAAAAGCAAAGTCAATTATTCGCTCATTACACAACCGTGCTTCCACTACCTTTTTAAATAACACACTCATTGACTTAAGCGAACTACATGATGTATTTCTCACGAATAAAAAATTATCTCCTTATATACCAAAATTTGAAATAGCAACGATACACAACGTTTTCAAACTGTTATTAAAAACAAAAGATATTATTATACGTCCTACTAACGCACATTCCAATGAAAGTTTGTACCGGGTCGTTTATAAAAATAAAACGTTTCATGTTGATACGATAAATAATGCTTACCATACTTCTACTCCAATTAAACGAACTGATGAATTTATATCTTGGTACAAATCTCATATACGATCAGCACGTTACATCACGCATACAATGCTGCAACCTCCAAATCAATTAACATACCCACTCCATATTCGAACCATTTTACAAAAAAATAAAGAACAGAAGTGGAACGTTATCGGTCAGTTTATACAAAAAAGTTCATTTCCGAATCAACTTTTACTATCGGCAACCGATGATTCCTCGCTGCATGCATTTTCAAAAATTAAATACGTACTATCTAGTACCGGTGTACAATTGTTACAAGACGCTTTACAAGACATTATAAATGAAGTGTTTCAAACGCTAGATGCATCTTATTCTTCATTATTCGAGCTAGAGCTTTCCACTATTATGGATCAAAAAGGGGCAATTTGGCTTATGTATGTCAACACGATTCCCCCGTACGAACATTACATTCGTCATAGTGATTCATTAGCCGAAAAAATATATCACGGACCATTACAATTTAGTCGCTTTACACCATAAAGAAAGGGGGTAAGTCTATTTTGAAAGAGCACATATATACGTTAAATATTTCAGATGAACATCCAAATAGTATTACTTTACCTTATATTTTTTCCATCACACCACCAATTACATCCCTTTCCTTCGGCCTACGCCATGTTGCAAGTGAAGAGGTAAAAATTCATTATTCCTTTACTCGCGAAATCATAATTGGAAAACAAATTGCTGAAAAACTTTTACTGCCTCATTCCACTACTATCCATGCATTCACACAAAATGAAACGATTATTTTCGGACCATTAATCGGGATTTTCACAACTGGTTTTAACGATGACGCTTCTAATCCTTTAGGGAACCGTTCAACTTCTCTTGGCGAGTTACTAACGCCACCATTCACCTTACGACCATTTGTATTCGTTTTTGGTGTGCAACATATAGACTGGGAAGACGAAACAATTGAAGGGTATTTCTTTCAAGAGGAAAAGTGGATAAAGAAAAAAGTCCCTTTACCGAATGTCATTTACGATCGATTACCAAATCGGAAAGCCGAAAATTATAAACCGATCGTAAGAGCAAAAAGAAAGCTAGAGCATGACTATGCTATTCCTTGGTTTAACCCAGGGTTTTTTAATAAATGGGAAGTACATCAACTTCTTATGAAAGATGAATCCCTCATGCCGTTATTACCAAACACAGAAACATTTCAGCACTTCGAACAAGTGGAACGATTTCTCGGAACGTATAAATCCATTTATATGAAACCGATTCATGGTAGCTTCGGTAGAAATATTCATCAACTATTTTATTCTCAAGCAGAGAATTGCTACTACTGTCGTTATCGCGAAAATGAAGAAAATAAACTAAGAAAGTACCAATCATTAGAAACGCTTCTGAACCATGTGTTAAAAGGACATGATTTAAAAAAATTTATCGTCCAACAAGGTATTTCCTTACTTCGCTTCGATGGGCAACCTGTTGATTTTCGCATTCATACAAATAAAAATCATTTCGGCCAATGGATGGTCAGTGCAATCGTAGCAAAAATTGCTGGCAAAGGTAGCTTAACAACGCATGTAAATAGCGGTGGCGATACGAAATTGCTGCAAGAACTTTTTCCTGATTCAACGAAACAAATTCAAATTGAAAATAAATTAAAACATACAGCCTTACAAATTAGTTACGCGCTCGATGAACAAGTAACCGGAAATATTGGAGAAATCGGTTTTGATATCGGTTTAGACACGCAGGAAAACCCATGGCTCTTTGAAGCAAACTCTAAACCAGGGCGAACTGTATTCCAAGATGCCAAGTTAAAAGAACAAAGTGAACTAACGCGCCAATTATTTTACGAATATGCCATCTACTTAACTGAACACTCTTTGCGCGATACAAAAGAAAAAATGTCTCAAATAAAATCAGAGACTTCCTCAAACAACGAGCATATTCCGTCTCCTATGATTCACTCACAAATACAAAAACAAAAACTTCCACCTCATTCATAAGGTGGAAGTTTTCTATTTACACAAGTTTTACTACAAACTCTGTTTCCACGTTACATACTCCGCAATAAAAAATATGATTGCAATATTCATTTGAATTATTATGTGTCAATCCATCTACTGCACTTAATAATTCTTGGTCCATATACGCACTATAATCGTCTATGTAATCTACAGCCTTCCCATAATCTTGGAGTATACTTTGGCAATTTTGACAAGAATATGTTTGTGATTCTAATGCGTTGCAAAGCGGGCAAATTCCCATCACGATTCCTCCATATAATTGTATCTAGCTACGTATAGGAGCGTCTTGCCCCGTTCTTACTTACATTTACCTCAAAATAGCAGGATACAAAAAGAAAAATATATTTCATATCGCTCTTAGTTTTACCTTCTTTCTAAAAAATAAAACGATTACTCTTATTTCATAATTTACGAAATCACTAAGATTTTTTTACAAAATTTACAAATTATTATTTCGTATATCTTTCTAGGTAACATCCATACTATGAGTACAAACTTAATTACCGATGGATTAGCGCCAAACGGGGCGATAATCTGGTTCAACTCCAGCTAGTCCAACCAAAAAAATTTTTATAACTCTAAGGAGGATATATTCCTATGGCAAACCAAAATTCTTCAAATCAATTAGTAGTACCAGGAGCAACAGCTGCAATCGACCAAATGAAGTACGAAATCGCTCAAGAATTTGGTGTACAATTAGGAGCAGATTCTACAGCTCGTGCTAACGGTTCTGTTGGTGGCGAAATCACAAAACGTCTAGTTGCAATGGCTGAGCAAAGCCTTGGCGGATTCCACAAATAAATATATATGGCAAAAAGGTCTCAAGGCATATGCCTTGAGACCTTCCTTCATTTATTGCAACATTTGTAAAAACTTCTTCGTACGTTCTTCTTTTGGATTTGTAAATACTTCTTCTGGTGTACCTTGTTCGACAACGACACCGCCATCCATGAAAATAACACGGTTCGCAATTTGATGTGCAAAACGCATTTCGTGCGTTACAATGACCATCGTCATACCTTCTTTAGCAAGTTCTTTCATGACCTTCAGAACTTCTTGAACGAGTTCAGGATCAAGCGCTGACGTCGGCTCATCAAATAGTAACACTTCTGGTTCCATTGCAAGCGCGCGAGCAATTCCAACGCGCTGTTGTTGTCCGCCTGATAATTGGAACGGATATAAATCCACTTTATCTGCTAAACCAACTTTTTCAAGGAAATAGTTTGCTTTTTTCTTCGCTTCTTCTTTCCCCATCTTTTTCACCGTAACGAGCCCTTCCATTACATTTTGAAGTGCTGTTAAATGCGGGAATAGATTATGGTGCTGGAATACCATACCTGTTTGCGTACGAAGGTTGACAATATCTTTCTTCGTTACTTTTTGAGAGAAGTTAAGCTCTTTATTACCGATACGAATATGACCAGCGTTTGGCGTTTCTAATACGTTAAGGCAACGCAGGAATGTCGTTTTACCAGATCCAGACGGCCCGATAATAACAACAACCTCGCCCTTCTCAACTGTTAAATCTATATGCTTTAGTACGGTATTATCTCCAAAACTTTTTTGTAAGTGCTGAATTGAAATCATAAAAACAAAAACTCCTTTTGTAAAAGGATTATTTTAATGTATAGCGTTCTGAACGCTTTTCTAACATCTGTTGTACGATTGATAATAAGAAACAAATAACCCAATAAATAAGACCTGCTTCAAAATAAACAATTAAAAACTCATAGTTCATTGCCGCAATTTCCTGCGCTTTTCGGAACATTTCTGTTACTAAAATTAACGATGCTAATGAAGTATCTTTCACTAAGCTAATAAATGTATTCGAAAGCGGCGGAATTGATACGCGCGTTGCTTGCGGTAAAATAACACGTTTTAACGCTTGCGGATATGTCATCCCAATTGTGTAAGCTGCTTCCCACTGCCCTTTCGGAATGGAAAGGATAGAAGCACGAATAATTTCAGATGCATACGCACCGACATTTAATGAAAATCCAACAACTGCTGCTGTATATGGCTCAACTTCAATATTAAGAGTTGGCAGACCATAGAAAATAATAAATAACTGTACAAGAAGTGGCGTTCCGCGAATGATAGATACATAGATACGAGCAATCCATTGTAAAATACGACTACCTGAAATACGTGCAAGCGCCGTTAACGTTGCCAGTATAAGACCGATAATAAATGTAATAAGCGTTAATGGAATTGTCGTAAAAACAGCTTCCTTCAGCATAGGCATGAAGGAAGTCTGCATAATATCCATCCAAGTAGACAATCGATCTGAAATCAATGCACTACTTAGATACATTTTCACCAAACCATTTTTTCGTTATTTTGTCATACGTACCGTCTTTTTTCATATCTTCTAACGCTTTATCTACTTCTTGTACAAGCTTAGTGCTACCTTTACGGAATAAGAATCCACTTTGTGACGCTTCTTTTTCTGTATCTACAATTTTAATTTTTGCATCTTTTTTCGTTTCTAAATAATTTAATACTGATAACTTATCATTAATTGTAAAATCAACGCGTCCTGAAGCTAATAATTCTGCCGCTTGGCTAAATCCTTCTACACCTTCGATTTCTGCACCGTTTTTCTTAGCAATATCTGCATAGTTACTTGTTAAAGATTGTGCTCCTTTTAATCCTTTTACATCAGCAAATGTAGCAGGTTTATCTTTATCTTTTGCGATAACTAATGCCGCTGAAGATGAAATGTATGGTTTAGAGAAGTCGTATTTCTTTTGACGATCTTCACGAATACCAACTTCGTTTGCAACCATATCGAAACGTTTTGCATCTAAACCAGCAAGTAAGCTATCCCATTGCGTTTCTTTAAATACAGGTTTTACACCTAAACGTTTTGCAACTTCTTCTGATAGTTCAACGTCAAATCCAGTTAATTTATTGCTTGAATCGTGGAACGTAAATGGTGGGTATGTACCTTCTGTACCAATTACAAGTTCACCGCTTTGTTTAATCTTTTGTAACGCGTCTTGACTAGCTGTATCTTTTTTCTCTTCTTTACCGCAGCCGGCTACAATCCCGATTGCTAATGTAGTTACTGCAAGTACTGAAAATAATTTCTTCATGATGGTAATCCTCCAAGTATTCTGATAGGAATTTAAAAACTATATTGATTGTATGCAATCTTGAACAATTTTTCAATGAAAATGTTCTTATTTAGTTTATCCTTTTTCTTCATAATCAAACAAAAAGGAAAAATAATGCTACATACAAAAAATAAGTAACATTTTTTAATATAGCATTTATTGTACGAAAGGTAAAATAATACTTCTTATTTAATTGCCGTGATTCACTAAAAAAGAACTTGTGAAAATCACAAGTTCCTCCCCATACCTATTAAGCGCTCTGATTCCCTTCCATTTGCGTTTTGTACATATCGTAATAACGCCCGCGCTTTTTCATTAATTCATCATGAGACCCTTTTTCTAAAATCGTCCCTCTATCAAGCACGATAATTTGATCTGCACTTTTAATTGTTGAAAGACGGTGGGCAATAATAAATGTCGTTCTTCCTTTTTTCACAACTTCTAGCGCTTGTTGAATCATCGCCTCTGTTTCTGTATCGATACTAGATGTCGCTTCATCTAATATTAAAATGGCTGGGTCAAAAGCGAGCGCCCTAGCAAACGATATAAGCTGACGTTCTCCGGTTGAAAGTGTACTTCCTTTCTCCGTAATTTCTTCATTTATATTGTTCGCAAATCTTTCAGCACCTACATCACGCAATGCTTTTACGATGCGCTCTTTTGAAATATTTTCATTTTCTAAACTAACATTAGATGCTACTGTTCCGCTAAATAAAAATGGATCTTGCAGTACAATTCCCATATGTTCACGAGTTGCTTGTTTCGGCATCTCTTTTACGTCATGACCGTCAATTGTAAGCTTTCCTTTTTCAAACTCGTAAAACTGAAAGAGTACATTCATAATGGAACTTTTTCCTGAGCCAGTATGACCGACAAGTGCGACTGTCTCGCCTTGTTTCGCTTCAAATGAAATATTTTTTAACACTTCATCTTTTCCATTATAAGAAAACGACACATTATCAAACTTCACATTTCCTTGTAAGCGAGGTATACGTTCTTCTTCTACTGCTTCCCCTTTTTCCTCTAATAATTCAAAAACACGTTCTGATGCAACGCGCGATTGTTCTGAGTTAGCAAGCTGATTCACCATATTTGTAATCGGTGAGAATAATCGTGTTAAATAATCAACGAACGCATATAGTATCCCTAAAGAAATGACGCCTGTAGCACTTAATGAAGCACCGCCGAAATACCAAATTACTCCTGTGAAAGCGATATTTCTTAATACGGCTACTAAGTTATGCGAAGTTGCTGCATTTAAATTTAAAATTTTATTTTGATACTTAAAATAATCGCCATTTAATTCTTCAAATTCTTTTTTCGTTTCACGCTCTTGACGGAACGCTTGAATAATTGGCATCCCTTGAATGGATTCATTCACTGTTCCGTTAATATCAGATAAACGCGAACGCATTTTATGATTGTATACAGACGCGTACTTTCTATATAAAATAGCCCAAACAATTAAAATTGGGATGATGAGTAAACATAACGTCGCCAATTTTACATCGAGTAAAAATAGCGCAGCAAATATCCCAATAATATAGATGATACTAGAAACGAATGTTGCCAGCACCGTTACATATAAATCACGAATGGCCTCTGTATCATTCGTTACACGCGACACAATTTTCCCTGCTGGTAAATGATCAAAATACCGAATCGGCAACGTTTGAATATGAGAAAAGACATCTTCCCTCATAATTTGAATAATTTTGTTCGCTGCTTTCTGCAAGAAAAATTGCTTTCCGTATGCAAATAATGAAACGACTACTAATAAAGCAAAATAGCCTCCACCAAGTAATAATAGTCGGTTTATTTCTGGTTTATAAAACGAAAACACTTCTTCTTTCGTCAATGCTTTCGCTTTATACACTTGCACCGCCTTACCATTTTGAACGGTAATCATATCACCTTTTACAGTCCGTGCCCCTTCTAGATTTACTTTATTCGGTACAAAGTAATATTGAAAACCGACTTGCATCACGCGTACTTCTTTTCCTTTTTTCTCACCTTCCTGGAAGCGATCGCTTCGCTTATAAAAGGCGCCATTATACGAAACAGCCTCTTCACTCTTTTCTGTTTCATACCAAGGCTTCTCTATTCCAACGATATGATCGTCAATCATCGTTTTCGCGACGAAAGGACCAGCAAGCTCTGCGATGACGAAAATAAATAACATTAGCATCGCTGCAAAAATCGTCCCTTTTACTTTCATTGCGTATTGAAACAATCGTTTTGAAACGCTCATATTTTCACCCCACTATCCGCACTTTCACTTTCTCCTTGTTGTCTTTCAAACTGTTCCGCATACCAGCCTCCCTTTTGAATAAGCTGATCATGCGTACCTTCTTCTATTACTTCTCCTTCATCCATCACGAGAATCCAATCCGCATGTTGTACGGCAGATAAACGGTGCGTCGTAATAATCGTCGTCTTTCCGCTTCTCTCTGTTCTTATATTTTCAATGATCGCTGCTTCCGTACGAGCATCAACAGCTGATAAAGAATCATCTAAAATTAATATTTCCGGATTTTGAATAACAGCTCGTGCAATCGAAATCCTTTGTTTTTGCCCTCCTGATAAGGAAACACCTTTCTCTCCGACGAGTGTTTCTAACCCTTCTGGTAAAAACTCTAAGTCTTTTTTAAACGCTGCAATTTCAATCGCTTTCTCGAGTTCCTCTTCCGTCGCTTCCCTATTTCCGAATAAAATATTTTCCCTCGCTGTTTTTGAGAATAAAATATGTTCCTGCGGTACATAACCAATCCACCCAAGCACATTTTCATTCGTCATTTGATCTAACGTCACATCAGAGACTGCAATATCTCCATCTCCAAGCGGATATTGGCGAAGAAGCTGACGTACGAGCGTCGTTTTTCCGCTTCCTGTTTTTCCAACAACACCAAGCGTTTCCCCTTGTTTTAAGGTAAACGAAACCTTTTTTAAATTTGTTTCAGTTGATGAAGGATATGAAAAGGTAACATCATCAAACTGAATATAATCCGGCTCTTGTACAAGCTTTGGATGTTTCGGATCCTTTACATCTGGTTCATACGCTAACGTTTCATTTACACGGTCGAGTGACGCATTGCCTCTTTGCATAACATTGATTAATTCACCAATTGCAAACATCGGCCAAATCATCATCCCTAAATACACGTTAAAGGAAACAAGTTCACCAAGTGTCACCTTTGATTGAAATACAAGATATGCGCCATACACTAAACCAATTAAATAACTAAGACCGACAAGCATTTTCACAGTTGGCTGGAATAGTGCATCAATTCTAGCTACTTTCATATTCTTTTCGTAGACGTCATCTCCTAATTGATGAAATCTTTCCTGATCTACATTCTCTTGTACATACGCACGAATAACACGCACGCCAGCAATCGATTCTAATACTTTATCGTTCATATCACCGAACGCATCTTGCGCAACTGTAAATCTTTCATGCAATTTCTTTCCATATATATTCATCGCATACGCCATAATTGGAAGCGGTATAAGTGCCGCAAATGTAAGCTCCCAACTAATTGTAAATCCCATCATAAAGACAATCGTAAGCATATATAAACTCGAATCAACGAGCGTTAATATACCGAAACCAGCTGTCATAGCGATTGCTTTTAAATCATTTGTCGCTCTCGCCATTAAATCACCAGTACGATTTTTTTGATAAAAAGTCGGCGTCATCTTAAGTAAATGCCCCATAAATTTAGAGCGCATCGTTTTCTCAAGCACGAATGCACCGCCAAACAATTGATGTTGCCATACGAAAGTGAGGCCATACCCAACTATCGTAACCCCAATTAAAATAAGAATAGACTGTATAATAGCTTCGTTCGATAACGTTCCTGTTTTTATATTATCTATCGTAACCCCTAACACTTTCGGGGGAATAACTTCAACTATATTCACAATTAAAAGAGCTCCAATGGCGATACTATATCTCTTCCAGTGCTCCTTAAAAAACCACTTTAACTTTAGTAATACTGAAAACAATGTAATCTCTCCCTTCTCGTTCTCGTTTATCTCTCATTTCTTTATCCGCTATCCAGACCCATTACATTTACATTTCGTAACCCATACAATCTCATCACATTTTTCCACCTTCCAAAGTTTTATTTAGTAACATGGAAAATAAACAAAAAAAAGCATACCGCCGCTTGACGATATGCACAAAAATGCATAAAAGCGTACGTTACGATATACGCAACGTACGCTTTTTATAAGACAAAAATGCCCTATATATCCGCACGGGTTGCGTAATGATATAAATGTTTTCTGCCATTTAACAGAGCTAAACCCATTACATTTACGATTACAATCATTACGCACACCCCCTTCATTTATTTTCCATTTATAATCTTATAACTTTATTGAGTATTCTGTCAATTGTTTTTTTTACAAATTGAATAAAAACATATGATCCATCATTTCGAAATAAGGGAATGTTCTGTAAGAAAGGGCATACAAAATAAAAACTTCATAAGAAATCGTTTTCACAAATATTTCATTTGAAAAATGTTATCAAACCCCATACAATCACCTTATACTCACTCTTACAAGTTGCTATTTTAGGAGGACTAATCATGACAACTAGCAATACGTACAAATTTTATTTAAATGGAGAATGGAGAGAAAGCTCTTCAGGAGAAACGATTGAAATTCCATCTCCATACTTACACGAAGTAATTGGACAAGTACAAGCAATTACTCGCGGAGAAGTAGATGAAGCAATTGCATCTGCAAAGGAAGCTCAAAAATCATGGGCGGAAGCTTCTCTACAAGATCGCGCAAAGTATTTATATAAATGGGCTGATGAGCTCGTAAATATGCAGGATGAAATTGCCGATATCATTATGAAAGAAGTCGGTAAAGGATATAAAGATGCGAAGAAAGAAGTTGTTCGTACAGCTGATTTCATTCGTTATACGATTGAAGAAGCTTTACATATGCACGGGGAAAGCATGATGGGCGATAGCTTCCCGGGCGGTACAAAATCAAAACTTGCGATTATCCAACGCGCACCACTTGGTGTTGTATTAGCAATCGCACCATTTAACTACCCAGTAAACTTATCTGCTGCAAAACTTGCACCAGCATTAATTATGGGTAACGCTGTTATTTTCAAACCAGCAACTCAAGGTGCAATTAGCGGTATTAAAATGGTGGAAGCACTTCATAAAGCTGGCCTTCCAAAAGGTCTTGTAAACGTAGCGACAGGACGTGGTTCTGTAATTGGTGACTACTTAGTAGAACACGAAGGCATCAATATGGTATCGTTCACAGGTGGTACAAACACAGGTAAACATTTAGCGAAAAAAGCTTCAATGATTCCACTTGTATTAGAACTTGGTGGTAAAGACCCTGGTATCGTTCGTGAAGATGCTGACTTACAAGATGCTGCAAACCATATCGTAAGCGGTGCATTCTCTTACTCTGGTCAACGTTGTACAGCTATTAAACGTGTACTTGTACACGAAAACGTAGCAGACAAGCTTGTTGGCTTATTAAAAGAGCAAGTAGCTAACCTATCAGTTGGATCTCCAGAACAAGACAGCACAATCGTTCCATTAATCGACGATAAATCTGCTGACTTCGTTCAAGGTTTAGTTGACGACGCTGTGGAAAAAGGTGCAACAATCGTTATCGGTAATAAACGTGAGCGTAACTTAATTTATCCAACATTAATCGACCACGTAACAGAAGAAATGAAAGTTGCTTGGGAAGAGCCATTTGGCCCAATCCTTCCAATCATTCGTGTTTCTTCAGATGAGCAAGCAATTGAAATTGCTAACAAATCAGAGTTCGGTCTGCAAGCAAGTGTCTTCACTAAAGACATTAACAAAGCATTTGCAATTGCTAACAAAATCGAAACTGGTTCTGTTCAAATTAACGGACGCACAGAGCGCGGTCCTGACCACTTCCCATTCATCGGTGTAAAAGGTTCAGGTATGGGCGCACAAGGTATTCGTAAGAGCCTTGAGTCTATGACACGTGAAAAAGTAACTGTATTAAACTTAGTTTAATCTTATACAAAGAAGCTGATCTAGTTTTAGATCAGCTTCTTTTCTATATATACTTCCAAAAAACAGAGTATTTCGTTCTACTTCCGATTTGGTTTTCCAAACCGAACTAAAACATGCCATAATAATTTTAATTCTTGAAGCACTTCCTCATAAGTTCCACGATCACTCCAAGATAATGGATTGCGTTTCAAATCCGCTACAGCAGAACCGATTATATTTGCATCGATACAATGATTCCGTGCAATGCGTCTTGCTAAAGATGGCATTTTTGAACCTCTAAAATCCATTGGAACGTCGTCTACCATAAGTACAAAACCTGTGTGCCAATACAAATCCATAGCATACTTCAGGCAAATTTCTTCTAAAGTTCTTCCTACATCCGTATCCTTAAATGAAGGATCTACAACAAGCGCCTCCACGTCTTCTTTAAGAGAAATCTCTCCATGAACTTGCGCTTCAATATAATGATTAAGATTACGGGCTGGCTCTTTGCTTACTAAATCTATAAACGGCCTTTCCATGTTAGCCAGTAAATGATTAACTAATCTTGTTGGAGTCAAATTCCCTTCACCAATTGCACACTCTCTTACGAATGTCTCTTCCAAAAGAGCAGCTAAAATCATATCAAACTCCTCATAAGTCCCCTTTTCTTTTGGATCTTGATGCGAATCTAAATACGTATATGTAGAGCGAGAAGAAACTTTTGGAGATAAGAGAAAATAACATGATCCAAAACGCGGAGCCGGCCCATCTGGATGTAACATCAAATTTAGCGCCCCATACTTTGGCCGTTGATCATTCGTTACACCTTCCAATTGATATGCTCCTCCAAATATTCTCTGTTCCCAAAGGTCACGTTCACCGCCAGGATAAGCAGATACGCTTCCGTTAGATAGCAATGTTTCAAACTGACTTTTATATATTCCTTGCTCAAACAATGCTTCAGCAACACTTTTCATACTCGAATCGAGTCTGTCTGGATGAAAGTGTAAAGCGATCCTTGCATGAGATTTTAAGTTAGCCACAGCTTCTTCAAATATTTCATCTGTAATATTACACATGTTAAGTATATGATTAATTGTTGCTTTCGCCTCACGTTTTTCGTTCTCTGCATATTTTGAAATATACTCTAAAGCAAATAATTGAGACCTTGATAATTCCATAATCCAATCTCCCCTTTAATTGAAATGACCTTAATCCTTTCAATTAAAAGTGCATTTTTTCCTTCTTATGCAACTAACCTAGTGTATTGAACAAAAAGTACTTTCATACAGTCTAATTACAGATGCGAGCATTCTTTACGGGTAAATCCACACATTCTACAGAAATGTGATATCCTAGCCAACGCTCAGCAATATGTTCAAATGATAAGGCAGAGCCTGTTGTAAAAAATCGATGCTCAGGATTCAGATTGTCAGACAAAATTCCTTTGTGCTGTAAAATTGTGCTTAACTCTATCGCTGTTTCTTCTGCAGAACTAATAATCGTTACATCCTCTCCTAGTTCCTTTTTAATATAAGACTCTAAAAGTGGATAATGCGTACACCCAAGAATTAACGTATCTATATCTTCTTTCGTTAATGGCAGTAAAGCTTGTTTCACTTGCTCGGTTACATATGCTGTATCTTCTAATTGATTTTCTACAACTGTAGCTAAGGTCGGGCACGCATGACTATGCACTTTCAAATATGTATCAAGCTCATGCAATGCTTTTTCGTACATATTAGATTTTATCGTACCTACAGTTCCAATTACTCCGATTTCCCCTTTCTTCGTCACTTTAATTGCCGCTCTTGCTCCTGGATGGATAACGCCAATAACCGGAATAGAAAGTGCTTCTTGCAGCGCAGTCAATGCAGCAGCTGCAGCAGTATTACATGCTACAACTAGAGCTTTTAACGGAAACTGTTTGAGGAACTCAACCATTTCAAATACGAAAGATTGTACCTCTTCTACACTTCTTGGCCCATACGGACAACGCTCATTATCACCAATATAATAAATGCTCTCTTTAGGCAATTGTCTTATAATTTCGCTCGCAACTGTTAATCCCCCAACTCCCGAATCTAACACACCTATTACTGAATGTTTATGACATACAGACATATACTTCATCCCCTTTTCAATCATCTAGCGCTAATAACATTTATTATATTATGAAAATTCAATATTACATAATAATCCCTCATAATTTTAATCACAAACTCTTCTCTATAATCTGATTATTACTATATCCATTGACGTATAAAAATTCATTTGTTACTCTTAAATACGTTAATTTAATATTTAAATCCTCATTCGTATCTCGGTGAGGTAGAGGTTGCAATCATTAAGAGTATCATTTCCGGAGATGTAGTGGCATTGATGAAGGAATGAGAAAGGAATGGTTGCCGAAGTAAGCCCGTGTCCACCATGCACGCTTGCTGGGTCTGCTACTTAATAAGTGCAGAACTGTCACAAACGTTTCGTTTGTGGAGAGCTATCGAGAGGTATGTCGTGGGTTTCTTATAAGATAGAAAGCATGTAGCGGCAAATTACGTGCTTTTTTTGTTTTGTTTGGGACTTCTCTTCCTGACTCAGGAAGACATACATATCTCCTCGCTTGACTTGGTTATACTAACTTTGGAGGTATTTTCTATGCAACAAAAAAAATGGGGCTTTTGGGTACTCACAGCTTTCGTTGTCGGTAACATGGTTGGCGCTGGTATTTTCATGGTGCCAAGTACGTTGGCACAAACAGCAAGCCCTCTCGGTGTCACTTTAGCTTGGTTAACAACAGGATTTGGTGTTTTAATGCTAGCTCTTGTTTTCGGTAATTTAGCAATTCGTCGTCCTGATTTAACGACAGGGCCACAAAGTCATGCATATGCTTTATTCTCAACACCAAAAAAGAAAAAAATGGCTGGTTTCAGTATGGTATGGGGATATTGGGTTGCAAACTGGGCAAGTAACGTTGCCATCATTACATCATTTGCGGGATATTTATCACTCTTCTTCCCAATTATGAAAGATACACGACTACTATTTTCAATCGGTTCTTTTAATGTAGAAGTCGGAAAACTAATTACATTTACGATTTGTTCCATCTTACTTTGGGGAACTCATATTATATTAACAAACGGTGTAAGCGGAGCTGGAAAGCTAAACTTCTTAGCAACAACAACGAAAGTAACTGGATTCCTATTATTCATCGTCGTTACATTATTTGCATTCGAAGCTTCTAAGTTTGGACAATGGTACACACCGATGATCGATAAATCAGGTGTATCACACGGCCTTCTTTCACAAGTAAACTTAGCTGCTCTTACGACGCTTTGGGCATTTATCGGAATTGAATCAGCGGTTCTTTTATCAAACCGTGCTGTTTCTCCAAAAACGGTAAAACGCGCAACAGTTGCGGGATTACTTATTACAGTTGCGATTTACTTAGGAATTACAATTTTAACAATGGGTGTACTTCACATTGATAAATTACAAGCTTCTGAACGTCCATTAGCAGATGCACTAAACGCTGCAATGGGTCATGGCGGCGGGAAACTGATGGCATTACTTGCTCTTACTTCCCTATTCGGTTCCATCTTAGGCTGGATTTTATTAAGCTCAGAAGTACCATATCAAGCAGCAAAAGAAGGTTTCTTCCCTTCCTTCTTCACAAAAACAAACAAAAAAGGAAGTCCAATTTATTCATTACGATTAACAAACATTATGTCGCAAGTGTTCTTATTCTCAACATTATCAGGAACAATTGCGGAAGCTTATACATTCGTTATTACTGTATCGACACTGGCCTACCTCATTCCATATCTCGTTTCACCAATCTTCCAGTTAAAACTAGTCGCAACTGGTGAAACGTATAAAAATGAAATGCGGGCAAGAATTACAGATGGCATAGTCGCAGTGATTGCACTTTGCTACGCACTGTGGGTTATTAAAACAGGAGCAGCCGATATAAAAACATTCCTTCTCGGAATTGGTTTATTCGTAATCGGCTTTGCCTTCTATCCATTAATGAATCGTGATCAGAAAAAAAATAACGAAAAGAAAAACGGGCAAGTTGCATAACGCAATTTGCTCGTTTTTTCTTTTACAAAACATATATAATAGAACAAAGAGGTGAAAAACATGTCAATCGAATCACTATGGAGCAGCCGTTTCCAACAACATATGCAAAATATCATTACATACTTTGCACGTATGATTAACGGTTTACTATATAGCTTTATCTTTATTTCATGCGTTGGCGCATACTACTATGCTCAGTTTCTAAAAGCATCTCCTTCTAAAGGAATATCTTTACTACTCATCACGATTGTACTTACATTCATTATAACGAGATGCCCTATTCGTACATTTATTCAAAAACCTGACGCTGTCTATTTACTAGCACTAGAAGAGAAATTAACTTCTTATTTCAAAAAATCTCTTCTATACAATTACATCATTCAGCTTTTCCCATTATTATTTACGTTCCTTATTCTCGTTCCGCTTGCACTGCAATCATTACAATTAACGATACCTTTCTTATGTACAATCTTTATCATTTTAATGGTTACGAAAGCTTGGAACATATACATACATTGGATGTGGCGTGATTGTCACGAAAAAAATATATGGCTGATTATTCGTATTGCTTGTAACGCCCTAGTCATTTATATGCTGTTTTATGTAGCAAATTTTCTCATATTAGGTGGATTACTCTTACTACTTGCTTTCCTACTTCTATACACGAAAAAACAGCCTACAAAACGAATACCATGGGATTACATAATCGAGCAAGAAGAAAAAATGAACGTTCGTTTTTATCAATTTGCTAGCATCTTCACTGATGTTCCGCAACTAAATAAGCAAGTAAATAAAAGAAAATGGCTTACAACTTGGATTGAACCTTTATTACATAAAAAACGAGCAACTTTCTTCTATTTACATACACTCGCATTTTTACGCGGGAATGATTATTTCGGTATATATATTCGCTTAGGGTTGATCGGTGCCTTCGCCTTATATTTTATACCAAACATATACGTAAAAGGCGCTATCGCATATATCGTCCTATATATGATTTCTATGCAGCTCCGTTCCCTATGGAAATATTTTTCGGGAAATATTATTGTAGCATTATATCCAATTGATACTGAAAAACGACTGAATCAATTTCTTCACTTACTCTTTATATTGCTAAGCATTCAGCTCATTATATTTTCAATTGTTATACTCATTGCTACAGGTCAATTTTTACATAGCCTTATCATTATGATTGTCGGGTTACTCTGGATTAAATTTATTATTGTACCAAAAACGAAACAACGCGTTTCTTCGTTTTAACGAAAAGAATTATCTTAAAAGGCAAGGAGAAAATAAATTCTCCTTGCCTTTTTTATTTTTCCTCCACAAACAAGAATCACCGGCACAATCGATATTTTATAATTTTACATAGAAAAACGATAATACATGTTTACGTCCTAATAAAAAGGGTATCTATTAATTAACAGCGTAAAGGAGGGGCCTATATTGTGAATAAAAAAACGGAACAATTGGAACACCACGTTACGGATAATCAACGCAAACATGCTTTAACAACAAACCAAGGAGTAAAAATAGCCGAAGATGAATTCTCTTTAAAGATGGGCTTAAGAGGCCCAACCTTAATGGAGGATTTCCACTTTCGCGAGAAAATGACCCACTTTGATCATGAGCGAATTCCCGAAAGAATTGTTCATGCACGCGGAGTTGGCGCTCATGGTTATTTTCAGCTTTATGAATCGTTAGAAGCATATACGAAAGCAGATTTTCTTACTAATCCTTCAAAGAAAACGCCTGTATTTGTACGGTTCTCGACCGTTCAAGGTTCTAAAGGATCAAACGATACAGTAAGAGATGTACGCGGATTCGCCACAAAATTTTATACAGATGAAGGTAACTATGATTTAGTGGGTAATAATATGCCTGTATTCTTTATCCAAGATGCTATTAAATTCCCTGATTTTGTCCATGCAGTTAAACCAGAACCACATAATGATATTCCTCAGGGAGCTAGCGCTCATGATACATTTTGGGATTTTGTTGCGCATAATCCCGAGTCTACTCATATGGTTATGTGGCAGATGAGCGACCGTGCTATTCCGCGTAGTTTACGAATGATGGAAGGTTTTGGGGTTCATACATTTCGACTTATTAATAAAGAAGGAAAAGCCCACTTCGTAAAATTTCATTGGAAACCTACCCTCGGGGTTCATTCATTAGTATGGGATGAAGCTCAAAGGATTGCTGGGAAAAACCCTGATTTCCATCGTCAAGATTTATATGAAGCAATTGAAAAGGGCGATTATCCAGAATGGGAGCTTGGATTGCAGCTAATTCCAGAAGAAGATGAGCATGCATTTGATTTTGATATTTTAGATCCAACGAAATTATGGCCAGAAGAAGAAGTTCCTGTAAAACTAGTTGGTAAAATGACATTGAACAAAAATGTTGATAACTTCTTTGCAGAAACGGAGCAGGTAGCTTTCCACCCTGGCCATGTCGTACCAGGTATTGATTTTTCAAATGATCCTCTTCTGCAAGGAAGATTGTTCTCCTATACAGATACACAATTATCTCGTTTAGGAGGCCCTAATTTTCACCAAATTCCTATTAACCAGCCCGTATGTCCTTTTCATAATAACCAACGTGATGGCATGCATCAAATGCAAATTCATCGCGGTCAAACAAGCTATCATCCTAATGGCTTAAATAACAATCAACCAGCAACCGTGCAAGCTGAACAGGGCGGATATGAGCATTATCAAGAAAAGATTGATGGACATAAAATTAGGGGGCGCAGTAAAAGCTTTCTTAACTTTTATTCGCAAGCTAAACTTTTCTACAATAGTATGAACCCTATTGAAAAGCAGCACATAAAAGATGCATTTTGCTTTGAAGTTGGGAAGTGCAAATCAGACATGGTGAAGGCAAATGTAATTGCTCTTTTAAACCACGTCGATCGTCAATTAGCAAAGGAAGTCGCTAACATGATTGGAGCCCCTTTACCTAAAGAAAATCACGAAATAAATTCGGATGCAAAATCACCTGCACTAAGTATGTCCAACACTATTTTTAAAGCTGATTCCAAAAATGTGGCAATTCTATTGAATGGTGACCCAAGCGTCTCCCTTCTGTCCGAATGGATTCAAGCTTTTGTACAACACCGAATGAACTATAGCATCATAGATAATAAAATTCATCAATTCAATGATTCCATTAAAGTAACGGATACTTATACAACAGCAGACTCTGCACTTTTTGATGCGGTATTAGTGTTTAGTAGCGAATCTGTCATTCAACCCCCTGTTTTAGAATTTGCAGAAACTACTTTTAAACACTTTAAACCGATAGCCTATGTCCTTAGCGATCCTCATGCTTTAGACAATAGTAAAATCAAATTAGATGGAGCAGGAATTTACAACTTAACAAACACTTCAATTGAGTCATTTATAGAAGGCATTGCCCAAGGACGATTCTGGAACCGATAATATAAGGAGCGGATTAGAATGAGTAAAAAAATTGCTATTTTAATAACGGATTATTTCGAGGACACAGAATACACAGAGCCAGCAGAAGCTTTTAAACAAAAGGGATATGAATTAACAACTATTGAAACAGAAAAAGGTAAAACGGTACACGGTAAACAAGGAAAAAGTGAAATTGTAATTGATAAAGGTATCGATGACGTTTCTCCAGAAAACTTTGACGCACTCTTCATACCGGGTGGATTTTCTCCAGATATACTTCGTGCGGATGAGCGTTTCGTTCACTTTAGTAAAGCATTTATGGATGCGGAAAAACCTGTTTTTGCTATTTGTCACGGACCCCAATTACTCATCACTGCACAAACACTTGAAGGACGCGATGTGACTGGATATAAATCTATTGAAGTCGATTTAAAAAACGCCGGCGGAAACTTTCACGATAAAGAAGTAGTCGTATGCCAAAATCAGCTAGTAACAAGTAGACAACCTGAGGACATCCCGGCGTTTATTGAAGAATCGTTGCGTATATTGGGATAGTTATTAAAGATTAATCAAAGTAGCTATTTAGCTACTTTGATTAATCTTTTTATTTGTATGAAAAACAAAAAAGAACCTTATTTTTAATGATCTTTTCATACACCCTCTTTTCTCTCCCCGGAACTTCTAATCACTTTTCATAAGCAGTTCTCATATAGTGAAAATGACTATACAATTCCTATCCATAAGTTAAATAATGATTTTACACATATATAAATACAAAAGATGGGAGCCTTATTTATGAATAACAATCCACCTTCAACGCCCCCAAATCCAGCGGAAACGAATAATAATGAAGTGAGCTTACAAACGTTACGCGTCATCGGACTTATTGTACTGATTAGTGGCTACATATTAGTCACTCTTTCTGAAGTAGGAACGTTAAAAAATCTTTTACTACAACCGAGCACCACTCCAAATTTAGCTGAAGTTGATCCGTTTTAAAAGCCATATGAAAAGCGATTTCTAGCATCGCTTTTCATATCGTTTTATCCAATCTGAGAAACCTCCCCCTCATACTTCTCTCTCCCAATCGCCTTCATAAATAATAAAATACTGCTCATACCAACGATAAAGTACAGAGCACTCATGCCCCAAGATGCGATAAATGAACCTAGCATAACACCCAATGCCCCGTTCATTTTTGCTACTTGAAAGACCATTCCGTTAATCGCCATATATGAACCTCTCGCCTCATTTGGTACCATATCTGCCATAATAGATTGACGCACTGGCACATACATCATCTCTCCTACCGTTTGGAAAAGCCCTGCAATTAATAAAATCCATAAACTATTGCTCGTTCCGAGTATTGTAAATCCAATTGTATAAATGAATAAGCCTACATATAATATTTTCAAATCGTTGAAGCTTTTCAGCATTTTAATAAGAAGTGCTGAACATAATACAACTAAAATTGTATTCTCTGCAGAAATCCAGCTCAGCATGCGAATACCTGTTAAATCAAACGTAACACCATTCCCGAATAAAAAGTGCACCGTTTCAAATTCCTTCTGCAAACGTACTCCTAAATAATTATTAATTTGAAACTCTAACGATAATGTACATATACTTGCTGCACAAAAAATTAAAAATGCTTTATCTTTCATTACGACTTTATAACTATCCGCCATATCTTTTAATACATTTTTCTTCTCTACTATTTTTCTAGCTACATACACCTCTTCCATATATACAGCCATCACATATAAAGTAATAACTGCAATCACTGTTAATCCGATAAACAATTGCAATCTATAGTTCTCAAATAGTAATCCGCCAAATATCGCTCCAATCGCAATGGATAAATTAATTGCCCAGTAGTTAATGCTGTACATCACTTTTCGATTCTCAGGTGTACTCACATCAATTAACATCGCCTCTGTCGCAGGATTCATAAGTCCAGATCCTAAACTATTCACTAGCATAAAGATAAATGTTAACCAAGGTGAATCTACATAATCGGAATTTGCAATCCCCATACAAGCAATGGAAATGACTTGTATACTTTGACCGATAATCATAACCTTTTTACGACCAAGCCGATCTCCAACATACCCACCGTACAAACCAATTACTAATGAAGCTATGACATTAATAAGTAGTAACGCACCAGCAATCGCACTACCTAACTTTATTGAAAAATAAATCGCCATAAATGGAAAAATCATCGTGGATACAGTACGTGTTAAAAACGAAGTTATAATTCTAATTTTTATATTTCGATGCATACTCCAAAATCCCATTGTTTCCCCCTCCTTATGCTTACTTATTTTACTTTGAAAAAAAGGAAGAAAAAGGTTAGAATATTCTAAAGAGTTTCCCCTTTTATAATAGAAGGAAGTGTATATATGAAAATTATGGACTATTACATTAGACTAAGACTACATGCACAAGATCGACAGCATATGCGAAATAGCTTACAAGAATTAGCGGATGTTTTATATTGCAGTACGAAAAACGTAAAGATTTTATTAAAGAAAATGAGCGAGGAGCAATTAATTAGCTGGACTCCAGGGCGAGGTCGCGGGAATAAAACGGAAATTCTATTTATACATAATTTCGTAGAAGCGATTGAGTCCTATACAGATGAACTGTTAGCGCAAGAAAAATTAAAAGATATCTTTCTTCTTTTAAAAGAACCCCTACCCCTTGCACTTCAAAAAAAGATAGAAAATAAACTACATCATCATTTTGGATACGAACCTTCAAATGATATGTACGACATACTAAAAATTCCTATATCGAGAAAGATAGTCCCATTAGATCCGGCTTTTGTGGCTGTAACTACAGAAAGCCATCTTACAAGTCAAATTTTTGATACGTTAGTCGTTTATAACGATGTTACGGAAAAAATGGAACCACACATTGCGCATACGTGGGAATTAAGCGAAGACGGGCTTACGTGGACTTTTTATTTACGAAAGGATGTATATTTTCATAACGAAACAGTTTTAACTTCTAAAGATGTACGATTTTCATTTGAAAGACTAAAAGAAGTTCACTCTCCTTTCGAATGGTTAACAGCAGAAATTGTTCAAATTGAAACGCCATCACCACTGCAAATTCGATTTCATTTAGCAAAACAAAATTTATTTTTCTTACACTATGTAAGTTCCATACAACTAGCAATTTTACCGTGTGATGCAGTTATTCAAAATCACCATTATATAGGTACTGGACCTTTCAAACTTGCCCATTACTCTGAAGATAATATCGTGCTCGAAGCGTTCACTCATTATTTTAAAGAGCGCGCTTTATTAGACCGTATTGAATTTTGGGGTATTCCTGATCATGTACAAATCGATGCTGATTATGAACTACCAAATGAAGAAGAAAATGAAAGGCATAATATACAAATAGAAGAAATAGGTTGTATTTATGCTGGCTTCAACTTTACAAAACCTGGTCCTCATCACGACATTTACTTTCGAAAGGCTTGGAGAGAACTATATGATGTTGAAATGATACTTCGTAACATAGAAGGAAGACGAACAATTGCTGCATCAAGCTTTTTCCCTGAAAGAAGTCGCCAAGCTTCTAAAAGGTCTTACTCTTTAGAAAAAGCAAAAGAGTATTTAAAAAAGAGCACTTATAATGGAGAGACGATACATATTTACTTCTTCGCATTTAAAGATAGTGCAAATGATGCATATTTCTTAAAAGAACGATGTGATGGTCTAGGTATACAAGTAGAGCTTCACCCATTTCTCGTTTCAGATTATATGAACCGTTCTATCGATCAGCATGCCGATATTATTTTCATGGGAGAAGTGTTTGCTTCCAATCACGAACTTGCATTCTTAAATGTATTTAAAAATAAAAGTTGCTTCATAAACCGGTTCATGGACCCGCACTATGAAAAACAAATTAACTGTTTACTTGATACATTTTTATTAGAAGAAAATAAGGAGAAGCGCTATGAGCTCATGTATGAGATCGAAGAATTTTTACAAACAGAACACATCATTTTATTTAACTATCACGTTTTAAAAAGAAAGACATACCCTTCTTCTTTGAAAAACGTAACAATTGATTCATTCGGTTGGGCAAATTTTGCGAAGTTATGGATACAGCCGTCCACGTATTAACATGCAAGTTTTTATAAAAGGAGAAGGTACTACATCCTTAGTAGTACCTTCTTCACATACAAATACAAACTATTATTTAATTACTTCATCTAAGTGATCTTTCAAGTTCAATAAATATTGCTCAATATCCGGATTCTTCACCACATCATAACAAGCAAAACTCTTTAACGGACTCATCCCAAGAAACTTCTGCACGCGGTGTAAATGACTAAGCGTTGATTCTAGACTTTCCCCTTCAAAGAACTTCGTCTTATCTCCAAATGAATTTTCAGGTGCATTCCAAGTTGTAGAGAACATATACTCTTTCTCTGTTAATAAACCACCTGTTCCATATTCATCTGCACCTTTAAAGAACAAACCGTATTCATATACTTCATCCATATACGTTTTAAATAATCCTGGAACACTAAACCAATAAATCGGTGTTTGATAAATCACAACATCAGCCCATAAAAATTTATCTTGTTCTTCTTTTATATTGTATCCATCTTGAATCGTTGTTGTTTTCACTTGATGGTTCTCGCTTAATACCGTCACCATATGATTCACTAACGTTTTATTTAATCGTCCTTCCTTTGTACCGTATTTTTCATGTCCATTTATAATAAATATATTTTTCATCGTTTTTCTCTCCCCTACTCTATTCCTCGTTTATTAACCCAAGTTGCTGTTTCAACGTAAGATTATCTTCTAAATGCCAGTCTTCCGTAATCTTTCCGTCTTTCACATGCAAAATATCTATTGCAGAAAAGCTAATATTTTTACCGTTATGCGTTCCTGTAAAAGAAAGACGAGCTGTTACTTTATCACCGACGACTAATAAATCTTCAATCTCGCAATGTATATTAGGAACGACTTTACGAAAATTTTGTGTTGCAAACTTTAACCCTTCAACACCTTGTGGTCGCCCTTTTGGCAACGTATTATCGAAGAATTTTTCAGTAACAGTCTGCGAAAGAAGCTCCTCTTTACCTGTATCCCAAAATGCATAAAAACGCTGCGCTGCATGAACAATTTCGGTCGCTTCCATTTTACTTAGTGAAGGATCGATTGTCATTGTTTTTGCCTTTGGCATTTCTTTTAATAACTGTACTTCAGTTTTTCCCTCCACGCCACATGCTACAAGCAAAATACAAATAACAAACAAACTAAGAAATCCAAACAACTTTTTTACCCCCATGAAAATCACCTCCCCCTCATAAAAAACTTTATATTTCGTATTGCTATTGTATATACACTAACTTCCTTTATGGAAGTAGTGATATTTTTTTCATATAGTTACCAAAAGTACAGTTTTGTGATACTATAAAGCAAATTCATTCAAAAAATTTTATGGAGGCTAGTTCCATGAACAATATAGATCCAGTTGAATTAACGAAAGGTTTACCTGGCATACCTTGTCCCATCGCTAAAACGCTTGATGTAATTCGTACAAAATGGACGTTTTTAATCATTCGCGACCTTCTTATCGAAGGAACATTACGCTTTAGTGATTTACAAAAATCAATGGACGGGATTAGCCCGAAAACATTATCGCTTCGACTAAAAGAATTAGAGTCTCAAGGCATTATAACGAGAAAAGTATATCCAGAAGTTCCGCCTCGTGTAGAGTACACATTAACGGATAAAGGAAAGCAATTAGAGGGGATATTTATTGAATTAAAACGGTTTGGATTAAGCTTATAAACCAAAAAACCTTACCATCGTTAAACAGGCTATAATTAGAAGTAATTATAGCCTCATTGAAACGTAAGATTAAGAAGTTAGCAGAAGAGAAGAAACAATTACGTGAGCAATTGAAGATTGCTTATGCAGATATATACAAAAAGAATTTAGAATATGAGGGGGAACTTTGTCCACCTTTATTCTGTCACTAAGTAGCGTATAAATTTATATTTTATTAGTTTATCTTCACACTATTAAACGTCTCCATATGTGTGCATCAACTTAAGAATTCAGAATTACCCCAAAATGAAAAAAGAACTTTTTGTTACAAATTAACACAAAATGAAAAAAGAACTTTTTGTTACAAATTAACACAAAATTTCGTTCTGGAGATGATCACGAATAATAAAGTTATTGAAAAATAATAAAGTCGTTTAATTTATAATAAAATCATGTAAAAAAATAATTTAGTTTCTGTATGCGTGATTTTTCTTTTTCTATAAAAGGACATTGTGAAAAAAGTTGGCAACATCAAGAAGATGATTTCTGTATCCAACAGGAGTCATTTTTATAAATTCCATTGATATCTATTCCAAATTTTCCTTTTATTATACAAGAAATACCCTATAGAATATCCTTTTTTTATTTTATGGTGAAATATTATCTAAGATTTTTTAGAAACGGGTTTTGTTTTCGCTCAGTCTGAATATCTGTGATGTCTCCATGCCCACTTAAAACAAGTGTTTTTTCAGGCAGACTAAATAGTTTTTCCTGAATTGTTTTCATTAATCTATTTTGATCTCCTCCGATTATATCCGTTCGTCCAATACCACCTTTAAAAAGTACATCTCCTGAGATAATAATACTTTCATCTTTTATATAGTAAGATATACTTCCAGGTGAGTGCCCAGGGGTAAACAATACTTTGAATGAAAAGGAATCGATATGAATCTCTTCTTCTATTTCAATCAGATAATCTGCTGATTTTGCCGTAGTTTTAATTCTACCAGGTAAAGCAGAACGATTTAATTCTGTGTTAGTGAGCCAATCCTGTTCTGCCTGATGAAGATACAAAGGGATATTCCACTTGCTTCTTACTTCATCTACTGCCCCAATATGATCAAAATGAGCATGAGTTAAAAGAATAGCTTTGGGGATTAAATCATGTTTTTTTATGTATTGATTAATTTTGTCTGATTCGCCACCAGGATCAATTATTACGCATGCTTTATCTTCATTAGATAAAATGTATGCATTTGCTTTAAGTGGTCCTACAGGAATTCGTATCCATTTCATGTTGTACACTTCCTTTGCGTTTACATTACTGAAGTTACTATAAAATACAATTAGAACTTTACATTTAAAAACATCTTTATTCTATCTAAAACTACTATTATCATTTAACACAATATTCTTGTAAACCTTGTCGGAAAAAGAAAGGTTGTTTAATAATTATTCTACTGAAATTGAACAACTTTATTATCCCTACACAGGAGGTACTAAAAAAATTTTGCCTGATAGTAATAGGATGGGGCCTCTATATAAAAAACCACAGTTTACACTCAAACTGTGGTTTTTCGACGTACAATGATTTATCAACATCTCGTTTTATTCTTTAAAATTTGCAACTGAATCAGGATTCCCCTCAAATTATAAATTTCAAGGGGAGATCCGTTTTTTATTTACTTATATACGTACAGCTGTACCACTTACAGCAACCATTAACATTCCATCACGAACTACTTCGTAATCTACGTCAACACCAACGATAGCGTTCGCACCTTTTTGTTTTGCAAGTTCTTTCATTTCGTCCATCGCAATATCACGAGCATCTTTTAGCTTACTTTCATAAGAACCAGCACGGCCACCGACAACATCACGAACTGAAGCGAATAAATCGCGTACAATGTTGGCCCCCATAATAGCTTCACCATTTACAATATCAATATACTCAATAATTTCTTTACCTTGAATTCCAGAAGTTGTTGTTACAATCATGTTTGACACCCTCCTATTTTTTACAATCTTCAATTACATGTGTCTCTCTATCACATATGTAATTAAAAAATAGCATTAAAATTGTTTAACATATGTATCGCTATAACATATGCAAGGGATCTATTAGAAATAAGATAAGCCGCAGTAAGCATCACCGTGCCAGGTAAATATATAGCAAGATCCGAAAGTTGATTTGAATGAAGACCTGCAAAAATTATAATCGAAACGATGGATGCAATAGCAGTACCAATATATTCTGAAAAACGATTTACTAATATATGACGAAATATAATTTCTTCAATTATTGGTCCTATAATCCCAAATAGAAGTACTGTGAATATAATAGGCACCTCTGCGCCCTTTGAAAGGACCTGTTCTTGGTTCTCTAGCTGACCTATGTTTAGAAAATGCATAATAGAATTTTCCACAATTACCATAAGTAAAACCACCATAGGAACGCTTACTATTTTCAAAATTGTTTTCTCTTTAAAATAAGTAAAACTTTCAATAATTTCTTTCCTAAAGAAAATGATTCCTACAATAGCAGGTACAGTCAAACCGATGGCACTAAGAGCAAATTCTGATTCAACTAAGTTGCTGTTAGTTAAAAGGGATATGCCAAATAATATGAACAAGCCAATTTGAAGTAGTGCAAACAGTATATAAACTATTAGCATAACAAGTTCTTTTGTATTCATTTTTATAAAGCTCACTTTATTACCTCCATAATGAAATTACTTAGAATCTTTGATTTTTCTTGTTGCATTAGGTTCTCCTTCTAAAATATAATTATATAAATACCAAACCGGACGGTTCGGTTCGAAAACTAATGATACTATAAGTTTCTAATTTTTTAAACCCCTTTTATAAATTATTAATAAAATAAAAATAAAAGCAAAAATATTAAGATGTTCGCATAGTTAAGAAAAGGGTAGTTTTTAATGTTGTTGTAATAATTGAATATGAATTTGAAAGGATGTACATCATGATTTTAGTTAGTTCTTGCTTAGCTGGAAAACCAGTAAGATATAATGGTACTGCATGTTTAAACGATACAATTCAAAAATTAATTGATGAAAAGAAAGCGATACCTGTTTGCCCGGAGTTATTAGGTGGTTTTGTTACACCGAGAGAACCAGCTGAAATCTTGGGCGGAGATGGATATGATGTTTTAGAGGGCAAAGCAAAAGTAATGGAACGTTCCGGTAATGATGTGACGGAATTATATATAAATGGTGCCATGAAGACTTTAAATTTAGCACAAGAAATGCAAGCTAGCCATGTAGTTTTAAAAGAATATAGCCCTTCTTGTGGCAGTAAAGAAATTTATAGTGGTGAGTTTGTTGGAAAAAAGGTAACAGGAGTCGGCGTAACGACTGCTCTATTAGAAAGTAAGGGCATTAAAGTTATATCTGAATTAGAATTAGATAAATTAATTAATAAAATATAATATTAGAGGGCAAATTTTAACAATTCGCTTACCGAAATTATCAAACTTTATTATAAAAATAAATAGCTTGTAAAATTTCAACACACGCATTTTAATCAAATTTTTTTCAAAATGCGTGAGATTTTTTTGTGATGAAATCAATGGTTTCGCTTAAATTTTAATCAAACTTAATTTCAAACCAACAAATTCACTTATTTTACATGGATAATATAATTTGATTAACTTCTTTTCAAACTGTATTGTTTGAGATTTTCATAAGATAGGGATTGATAAGATATTTCTGTTCCGAACTTATTTATACTTACAAAAAAATCAAGAAAATAGAGGGTAAACATTACCTAGAATATTAGGATCGTTTTCATTAGGAGGATTACAAAGCATGACTAAAGTTGATAAGGTAAAAGAAAAAATTATTGAAACATCTTTATATTTATTTAATACTAATGGGATAACTCGCACATCCATTCAGGATATAATGACAGCCACTGAACTACCGAAAGGATCTATTTATCGTAGATTCAAAAATAAAGAAGAAATTGTTCTTGCTGCCTACGACAAAAGTGGTGAGATTATGTGGAGTCATTTTCATAAAGCAATGGAAAATAAAAAAACAGCAATCGATAAAATCCTTGCAATTTTCCTTGTATATCAAGATGCAGCTAATAATCCTCCTATTGCTGGAGGCTGTCCATTACTTAATAGCGCCATTGAAAGTACTGGCGTATTTCCAGAATTACAAAAAGCAGCAGCAAAAGGCTATGATGATACAGTAATGTTAATGGCCTCTCTCATAAAGGAAGGAATAGAGAAACAAGAACTTAAAGAAGATATAGACATTATATCGCTCGCTTCTTTTCTTGCCTCTTCAATGGAGGGAGCTATTATGGCAAGTCGAGTATCTAACGATAATATACACCATCAATATTTCATTGAACAAATAAAGCATCATCTTTACTCTTATTCTAAATAAGTGAGAACTTGCATCGCCTTCATTCAATTTTTATAAACTTAAATTCAATAAATACTCCTCATAAAAAGTATCTTCTGTTTATGAGGGGGAGATATTTTTTTAGCAGAGGTAGCTTACAGAAGAAATAGGGTTGTTTAATTCGAAGTACATAAACACAAAGTGGCCCATCACATACCCACTTGGACCTATGTTATCTGAAAAATGGTTAGGCAAAATATTCATTAGACGAATAGCAATTACAGGTATTTTTGAATTTGGTTTCAGTTTATCACTCACTGTATTTACATAATACGAAACTTAGGGCAAGTAATTGGAATTTCTGTACCTAGTTTATGGCTAAGTGACCAACTAAAGAAATTCAAGCTAACTTTGTATCTATATAACGAAAAAAACGCTATTCTTTTTGTAGAAAAATACAGAAAGGATGGCGTTTTGTATGACTCTATCGATTCAATATGAGTTTCATTTATTCGCTGAAGAATTACAGCGATATCTATCCCCAAGCATCCTTCAACAGCTCGCACAGGAGACGGGTTTCGTAAAACGTAAAAGTAAATATGGCGCACGTGATTTGGCCGCTTTATGTATTTGGATTAGTCAACACGTAGCAAGCGATTCTCTTACTCGATTATGCAGTCAGCTTTATACAAATACAGCTACACTCATGAGCCCAGAAGGACTGAATCAACGCTTTAATCCAGCAGCTGTCGCATTTCTTCGAGAAGTCTTTACTTCTCTTCTCAAACAAAAACTCTGTTCAAATCAATCACTTTCTGCACATATGATCTCTACTTTCAATCGTATCCGTATTTTGGATGCAACAGTGTTTCAACTGCCTGATCAATTGGCTACTGACTATCAAGGTTCAGGTGGGAGTAGTAATACGGCAGGCGTAAAAATCCAATTGGAATATGATTTACTTAGTGGTCAATTTCTTAACGTGCAGCTTGGACCAGGAAAGAATAATGATAAAACATACGGTACCATCTGCCTTGAGACCGTAGAGACCGGCGATTTGTGTTTACGTGATCTTGGTTACTTCGATTTAGGAGACTTACAAACTATTCATGATAAAGGGGCTTACTACATCTCGCGGTTGAAGTTGAATACGCGCATTTATATCAAGAACCCTGAACCAGAATATTTCAACAATGGTATGTTAAAAAAGCAAACAGAATACATCCAGCTTGATATGACACAAATGCTGTCTGGTCTAATCCCTGGTGAAACGATGGAAATCCCCGAGGCATACATTGGTCAAAATCAGAAACTTCCAGCACGTGTTATTATCCATCGTTTAACCGATGATCAAACGCAAACACGTCTGAAAAACCAAGCGATACGTGAAAAGAAGAAAGGCATTGTCATGAAGGATAAAAGTAAACGTTTAATGGGCATGAATGTATATATCACGAACACGTCGCTAGAAGAAGTACCGATGAACTACGTGCATCCATTATATTCACTTCGTTGGCAGATTGAAATTTTGTTTAAAACGTGGAAGTCACTCTTTAAAATTGATGAATGTCAAAATATAAAAAGAGAACGCCTAGAGTGCCATTTATATGGACAACTCATCGGCATTCTCCTCTGTTCTTCTACGATGTTTCAAATGCGTCAGTTTCTGCTTGAAAAGAAAAAACAAGAGCTGAGTGAATACAAAGCGATTTATATGATTAAAGATTACTTTCCATTACTGTTTCAAGCGATAGCCGTTGGCACAGAAAAACTTTTAAAAATTTTGCATCGCCTTTATCAGCTGCTCAAAAAGAACGGTCGTAAATGTCATAGGTATAAGAAGATGACCGTCTTTGATATTCTAGGGATTGTGTATAAAACGACAGTGAAGCATAGATAAGCTGCCTAGCGAAAAAATCACGTTTTAATAGGCTTCTTTAGCATGCCTATTTTTCTATCAATTACTAGTTTTGAACCAAGAATCGTTTCATATCTAGTAAGTTACTTGTTTAGCTTGATGGACATGGGGTATACACGCAAAGCAACTAAATCTTTGGCTTGTTATTTACTAGTTCGTTGCACAAACCCTACATTTCTAGCAGGATCTCGTAAAATATTAGAGGATAAAAGAATTGAATTTCTTGAGTAAATAGTTAAGAGTTCTCTATATTTTTAATTATTTCTTTTTCAATCTTCTCAAGTTATTTTATCTAAAATATGATTAATGTGCGCCACTTAATTTAACTAAAATTTTTGCTTGCGCTTTATCATGAATTAACGCTTCAAAACCTTGTTCAGCAATATTATCTATATCAACTTTGCTTGTAATAATGGATTGTGCAGGTAATCTTCCATTAGCGAGTAATTGAATGACCTCATTATAAGTTTCATTACTGTACCCCACAGATCCCAATAATTTTACGCCACTAAAGAGTAAGGAAGCAGGAGCATTAAATTGGATATCTTGAGTATGGAAGCTGATAACCATCATTGTGCCACGAACTTTAGTTGATTGAATGGCTTGATTAAATGTTGACTCAACACCTGCAGCTTCAATTGTCACATCTGCTCCATCTGGGAATAATTTACGAATTTCTTCTACAGGGTTTACTTCTTTAGCATTAAAGACATGCGTCGCACCCACTTCGGTTGCTTTGGCAAGCCGACTATCAAATAAATCAACAACAATAATATTAGAAGCACCTGCAGCTTTTGCACCTAAAACAGCAAATAGCCCAATAGGGCCGGCGCCATAAACAACAACAGTATCTCCTTCTCCTACATTTGAATCCTTAATTGATTGGAATGATACAGCTGCTGGTTCTACCATTGCTGCTACTTCTAGTGATAAATTATCTGGAATTTTAAAAATCGTTTTTTGTGGAAGTATCACGTATTCAGCAAACCCTCCGTCGATTTGTGCACCTACTGCGTCTAAAGTGATAAAACGTTCAGTTTCAGCATTTGAAGGATCTTTAAGCATCATTGGATAAATACATACTCTGTCCCCTTCTTTAAATTTTGTTACCAGGGAACCAACCTCTGCAATTTCACCAGAGAACTCATGTCCGATTACCATATTCTTATTCATTGGTACTGAATCTGGATGCAAGTATGCATGTAAATCAGAACCACAAATACCAGCCCATGCCACTTTAACTTTTACATCATTGGGTTGTAACTCTTTTGTTTCTCTTTCCTCGATACGAATATCTTTTTCACCATACCACACTGCGGCTTTCATAAAAAATCCTCCCTCAAATAATTGGAATATTATATATAATTTTCATTTAATATTAGATCGTAATTCGTTTTTTAAAGCATAACGGTAATTTTATTTTGCTCTTTAACCTTACTCATTCCTCCTTTGCTATGTTCAATAATCTATCATAGGTTTTTAAGGAAGACGATGAGCAAAAAATAATATACGTCTCGAATTGAGACATTTGTTTTAATTTGGTTCATTTATCAATAAGTTCTTAGAAATCTGAATCAACTCTTCTTTTGTATAGGAATATTCATTGCTTAACCATTTTTTTATAATCTCAAAAAAGCCACTACAGTAAAAATCACACAGTACCATTGGATAATCTGAGTTTTGGATTTTTTTCGAAAGCGGATCATTATATTCCATTGAGTTTTCATATAAATTTTCTGCACCAAATCGAATCAATTTTTCGTATAACTCAAGGCTATTATTTTTACTAGTAATATTAAAAAACAATGCACGATTAACATCTATGTATTCAATTATTTCCTCAAACAATGTATGTTCTAAATCCAATCCTTCTTTTGTTTGTTCAAAAAGATTGATTGCGATGGAATTTGATACATCGCTAAATAATTCATATTTATCCTCATAATGACGGTAAAATGTGCTTCTATGAATCATTGCTTTTTCACAAATATGATTGATTGTGATGGATGAAAATGTTTTTTCTTTTAATAAATCCATAAACGCATCTTTTATTATGTTTTGTGTGCGTAAACGTGTGAAATTACTCAATTTTAGTATCCTCCTATATTGAATCTAAGTACTGCATGAATTTGTAATTGTTTTCCTAATCCTTATCTCCTTTTAGTATGCCTAAATTAATGATAATCTGGCATTTCCCCACGAATATAATCCTTTTATGAAACTGAGATGGATCATATAAATTTGGCTCTGGCGCGAATATACCAGAGCCAAAATATTTAATTTAGTTCACTTTTTACAGGGAAAGAATGTAATCCATATATAGAACTACTATTTGAGATAGGAACAGGAAGATCCTGGTCAATAAATGAAAATGATTTATATCTTTTTATTAATTCCGTTAATACAATTTTCGCTTCTAATCTAGCTAGAGGAGCACCTAAACAAAAATGGATGCCATGTCCAAATGTAAGATGAGGATTACGTCTACGATATATGTTAAAACTATCGACATCTTTGAATTGATGCGAGTCACGGTTAGCTGATCCAACCCAAGCTGAAATGATTTGGTCTACTTGTAAAGTTTGTCCTTTTAATTGAATCTCTTTTTTTACTCTGCGTACAATTCTTTGAACTGGTGAACGATACCGCAATACTTCTTCAATTGCTTTCGGAACAAGAGATACATCCTGTTGTAATTGATCATAAACATTTGGATGTTCTATGAAGCAATATAAAGCGTTTCCAAGTAAATTGGTTGTTGTTTCATTTCCCGCTACTAAAAGTAGTTTACAAAACGGTACTATTTCTTTTCCTGAAATATTTTTGTCCGCTTCACTTTGAACTAATAAAGAAATAATGTTATTTGAATCTTTTTTGGATTTCCCTCGATTGGATTGTATAATTTCTTCAAAAAACTCTCCTAATTCATTTTCTGCTTGTAAACGTGTATTAAAAAATTCCTCCAAATAATCCGAATCATCATGACTCGGTGAACTTACGATAATATCAGACCATCTCTTAAACCTTTCCATATCCTTAGCAGAAACACCTAACATTTCAGCAATTACTATAACTGGTAACGGATAAAATAACTCTCTAACAATATCAAAAGTTTCACGATTAGATAATTGATTGAGTATATCGTTTGTGATTTGCTGGATTCTAGGTTCCCATTCCCTTAATGCTTTAGGAGTGAAAGACCGATTTACAATAGACCGAATTTGCGTATGCTTTGGCGGATCCATCCCAAGAATACTTTGTGGAAATGGAGACTTTTTCTTCTCAGGCATAATACTAGAAAAGTACTCTTTATCCTCTAAGACAGTTTTTACATCTTCGTACAAAAAAACATTCCACATGTCTGCCTGATGATTAAAACAAATAGGCTCCTTTTCTCGCATCTCTTTATACCATGCAAATGGTTTATACGGATCTTCTAAAGCCTTTTTTCCCATCAACTTATTTGTAGGAATCATAACAACTGATTGATAAGGTGTTTTCATATACAACAATCTCCTCTCAAAAAAATTTCATTACACCGAATAATATTCACCGAATGTCATTCGGTGTAATGAGGATTATACAACAAGAACCAAAATATTCAAACTACTTTTTCGGTTTTAAAATATCCGTTAATATATAAATAAGGGGGAATAGACATTGCACAAAAAAACTCTGACAAATAGAAAACAACAAGCTTTACTAACACAGAACAATATATTTCATGTGTTTTTAAATTTAATGAGAGAAAAGAAATTTGAAAATATAACAATTGAAGATATTTGTAAAAAAGCAAATGTATCAGTAGGAACTTTTTATCATTATTTCACTTCCAAAGAGGATATTTATAAAAAATTATTTCAACAAATTGAAGAAAATCTACATGTTGAATTAGAAAATATAGATCAACATACAACAATGCAAACAACTATTTTAACTTTCTTCCAATGCATAGCTGAATATACAACTAAATTAGAGTTACATATAAATCTTCTTAACGATTTCAACAAAAGGTCATTTATATATGAGCCTTCACTCATTTACGAAGCTCTAAATGGCTTTGTTTACAAAGGACAACTTGAAAAAGAATTAACAAATGATATGAGTGTAGAAGAAATAACAACGTATCTTTTTACAATTGCTAGAGGACTTATATTAGATTGGTGTCTTTTAGATGGAAAATACTCACTAGAACAGAGAATGAATACTTATATGAATTTAGCATTGAAATCTTTAAAGCCTTAAATTTTAATCAAGCCCTACGCTTTGTTGCTTCATTTTGTACATTTCATTCAGTTTTATTTTTTCCAGGTGTTAAAGCAGCTGGAATAAAAGAAAAAGCATGCCCCTTCTTTATACTGCGAGAAGGGCATGCTTTTTCTTTTTTTACAATACAACTTATAAATCCCACATCAATCCATTTCAAGATAGTTAATTTCCCTTTTCCTATCCCCTCGGAAAAGGAGAATAACAGTCAAAATACATATAAAAAATCAAGAAAATGAATATTTCATACAGGCTAGTTTTAGTACTGTGTATACTTTATATCGTTAAAAACCCATTAAAAAATGAACCACTTTGAGATATATGTCGCATTTTGAAACACATAAACATTTTTGATTATCGTTTTCCTCTAATGCCTATGATAAATTGCTATACATAGCTAGCTTACAATTATATTTCTAAAAATAATATTTCACCTTTCATAAAAAATAAAAAGGAGTTTTTAAAATGAAGAACCGAGTAAACCCAGCATTATTACCAGGCTTAGAAATGTATCCAGATCAAGATTTACGCCCAGAGTGTTTGCCAGTAATGAGAGAAGAAGCATCAAAAGTCTTCCCTCCTACCATTGTTGATGAAACTCTTTCTGTAACAAATGAAGTCATTGAGGGACCTGATGCAAATCCATTACGATTAAAAATTTATCGTCCAAAATCAAATAATGAATCCTTACCTGCTCTGTTGTGGATACATGGTGGCGGATATATCTTGGGATCTATAAATGATAACGATGATCTTGCTGTAAAAATTGCAAAAGAGGCTAACTGTATGGTCGTTTCTGTAGATTACCGTTTAGCTCCTGAACATCCTTATCCAGCTCCAATTGAAGATTGTTATGCAGCATTAAAATGGATTGCTGATAACGCGGAGACATTGAACATTGATTCGAATCGAATTGGTGTTGCAGGAGTGAGCGCTGGTGGCGGACTAACAGCTGCATTAACATTATTAGCCCGTGATCGCCAATATCCTTCTATTTGTTTCCAAATGCCGCTTTATCCAATGATTGATGATCGTAATAACACACCTTCTGCCAATGAAATTAAAGAAGGGTTTGTTTGGAATCAAAAATCAAATGAAGCTGGCTGGAAAATGTATTTAGGAGAATTACATGGAACGGATCATATTCCCGCTTATGCAGCCGCTGCTCGAGCAGAAGATTATCGTAATTTACCACGTACCTACACATGCGTTGGTCAATTGGACCCATTCCGTAGTGAAACATTAACCTATGTAACCAAACTTGCAGAAGCTGGTGTTGATGTCGAGTTCCATTTATATCCTGGAGCTTATCATGGGTTCGAAATGATGCATCCGGATACTGATATATCTATTCACGCTTGGAATGATTATGTGCGAGCAGTTAAAACTGGTTTCGCAAGAAAGTAACTAAGGTAGCTACAAAAAATTTCATAATAAAGGAGAATTTTTAATGAAGAATAGAGTTCATCCAGAATTAAGAGAAATGTTTTCTGTATTACCTGAAGTAGATAATAGTCCGGAAAATTTCCAACAATATAGGAAATGGGCTAAAGAATCTTTTACTGCAACAGTTCTATCATCGAATGATGAAGTTACTGTATCTAATCGATTTATACCTGGGCCTGAAAGAGCGCCTGAAGTTAGAGTTCGCATTTATGAGCCAACTAAAAAAACAAAAGCTTTACCTGGGGTCCTTTGGATACACGGTGGTGGATATCAAGTGGGATCACCCGAAATGGATGACAAACTTTGTGAAAAGTTCGTATTGGAAGCCAACTGTATAGTGGTTTCGGTTGACTATCGATTAGCACCGGAAAATCCATTCCCTGCACCACTTGAGGACTGCTATGCAGCTTTACAGTGGGTTTCTAATAATTCGGAAGATCTTGGTGTCGATTCTTCTCGAATTGCAATTGCCGGAATGAGTGCGGGAGGTGGACTAACAGCAGCCCTTGCCCTTTTAGCAAGGGATAGAAAGGGACCTTCAATTATATTCCAAATGCCACTATGCCCTATGATTGATGATCGTAATATAAAACCTTCTGCTTTTGAGATAACGGATTCAAAATTATGGAACAGAAAAACTAATATCTCTGGGTGGAAAATGTATTTAGGTTCAGTTTACGGTGAAGAGGTATCCCCATACGCTGCTCCAGCTCGTGCAACTGACCTTACAGGACTTCCACCAACTTATACAATGGTGGGTGAAATAGACTTATTCCGAGACGAGACAATTGAATATGCGAATAGATTAATGCAGGCTGGAGTACCAACAGAATTTCATGTTTATCCTGGTGGCTACCATGGATTCGAATTAATAGTGCCCAATGCTGAAATTAGCCAAAGAGCTGAGGAAGAATATATCGGTGCATTAAAGCGAGCATTACAAAAAACAGAAGTTTAAATATATATGAGGATTTTATATAGCATATAGTAAAAAATAAGAGAAAGAGTCTATGAAGAGAGCAGCTCCTCTGTCACTAAGTCTTATAGAGATAAAAAAGTACTGGCAATGCCAGTACTTTTTTATTATTATGCTCGCTGTTCAACATTGACTCTTTTAATAAAGAACGAGATTATTAATCCAACAATTACTACAATGATAGCAAAGATAAAGGTATTTTGAACACCGTTTGTAAAGGCCAGAACTTGGTTTAATGGATTTTCTTTATCAGATACTGTCTGAAGGAAGCTTCTTGAACCTGAGGAAAGAATTGAAATTCCAACAGCTGTTCCAATAGCACCAGCAACTTGTTGTAAGGTGTTCATAATCGCTGTTCCATGCGGGTATAGTTCAGGTGGCAGCTGATTTAATCCGTTTGTTTGAGCTGGCATCATAATCATTGAAATTCCAACCATAAGTGCAATGTGTAGTGCAACAATAAATCCTGTAGATGTTTCCAATGTTAAAGTTGAGAAACCATACAGTGCACATGCTACAATGACAAGTCCAGGAATAACTAGCCATTTAGGACCAAAACGGTCAAATAATCCCCCCATAACAGGCGAAAGAATTCCATTAATAATTCCTCCCGGTAGAAGCATAAGACCCGCTGCAAACGTTGATAACGCTAATGATGTTTGTAAGTATAATGGTAAAATCATCATCGTACAAAGCAGCACCATCATGCATACTAAAATTAAGAGAAGTCCAATAACGAACATTGGATATTTAAAAGCCTTAAGGTCTAACATTGGCTCATCCATCTTCATTTGACGAAGGGAAAATGCAATTAATCCAACGACTCCAATAACAAGAGAAAGAATAACGTGTGAGCTTCCCCAACCTCCACTTTCTCCAGCGCTACTGAAACCAAATACGATACCGCCAAAACCAATTGTTGAAAGAATGATTGAGAAAATATCGATTCTTGGCTTTGTTAGTTTTGTTACGTTTTGCATGAAGAATGTACCAAATACTAATGCAATAATTAATAATGGGAGTGAAATCCAAAAAATCCAGTGCCACGTTAACGTTTTTAGAATCAACCCTGAGACGGTTGGTCCAACAGCTGGAGCAAACATAATGACAAGCCCGATAATTCCCATAGCTCTTCCACGCTTATGTGGTGGAATAATAACAAGAATGGTGTTAAACATAAGTGGTAAAAGTAAAGCTGTTCCTACTGCTTGTACAATGCGGGCAATCATTAATACGCTAAATGTTGGTGCAATAGCTCCAATTAATGTTCCGATAATGGAGAATACAAGAGATGCGATAAAAAGCTGTCTTGTTGTAAACCATTGAAGAATTAAACCTGAAATTGGCACAAGAATTCCTAATGTTAATAAGTAGCCGGTTGTCAGCCACTGTGCTGTTGTCTCTAGAATATCAAAACCTGTAATTAAATCTTTTAACGCCATATTTAAGGCTGTTTCACTAAACAAGCCGATAAATCCAGCAATAAGAAATGACGTAATAATCGGGAGAGCTCTGATGTTAGAGTTCTCTGCTGTTGTTTGTTGATTCCCCATATTAAATTGTCTTCCTCTCTCTTACCTAATTCTTTTATTTGAATTTTCGATTTTAATAACCTTTCCTTAACACCTCGTGGCACTCCCAAATCAGCTCTTCTATTCCCGTCTGGCCTTTCAGCCTACGGCGAACGATTTCTGAGGATAGATTCTGGACTTTGAGCGCTCTTGGTGCTCTTCTTTCGAAGTATGCCTGAAAGGCTGCTTCAATGTCATTATTGTTTTTGAGCTCTTCGGCGAGAACGATTGCATCCTCAATAGCCATGGCTCCTCCTTGCGCAAGAGTCGGAGCTCCGACGTGGGCGGCGTCTCCTCCAATGACGACGCGGCCTTTGTACCATGGCTCTTGCACTGCGACTTGTTCCAATTTGTTAAAAATAACAGGGTAATCTTTTGACATATGCTTTGTAATAAAATCAAGTCCCGGAAAGCCTAAGAGAATCTCTTTGACTCTATTAAACCGGGTATCTTCCTCATCCCAGTAATCGCTGGCGCAAGGCTGGAGCACAAAGACATAGCCGGCGCGTTCAGCTAATGGTACGACGCCGATTTGCGTTTCTCCGCTTATATACATCAATGACGAATCCTCAAATTTGTAATCAGGAAGCTCGAAATAAAATCGCCACGCTCCCATACCGAGATGCTCTTTTTCTATTTCCTTTTGCAGCATCATATTCCTTACAGTTGAATGAATGCCGTCAAAACCTACTAAAATATCAGCCTTTATCTTTTCTCCGTCGTCAAATATGGCAGAGACCGATTCAGCCCTTTCTTCATAAGCAACAACCTTTTTCCCCCACTTGATATCTACACCCGCTGCATCAGCATGCTTGATGAGAATATCACTTAATGTTTTTCGCGGGATATTATTGCGCCCTGGAAGTGTGTCGTCTAAAAAGGATTCACTGACTTGAAACTGCAGATTCCCCTGTGCATCAAATGTTTTCAGCCATTTTGTTTGAAAGCCATGTTCACAACACTCTTCAAATACATCCAATTCTTTCAAGACAGCCAGTGCGTTTTGCGGCATAAGAATCCCCGCACCGGTTTTGCGATTTTCTAAAGCCGCCTCGCACAAGGTAACAGAAAACCCTACTTTACTAAGGGAAATAGACGCTGACAATCCGCCAATTCCCCCACCAGCTATCAAAATATGTTTCATATAAATAACCCCTTTTAGTTCTTTAAAAATAGTTAGGCGCCTAACTACATTACTTTACTACATCCTCAGAAAAATTGTCAATCATCTTTAAGTCAGGTTGTATTATGATATTAACTCCTTTATAATCGTGTCATAACTAACGAACGGGAGCTTATTTTAATGGAATTAAAACATTTACCTAAATATAAATATTTAACAGAACACACCGAGACGTATTCCAATATAGATGCCAGTTCTCTTGAATTGTTTTTATCTCTATTTGATATATCAAAAAAAATGAATCATGTGATGGAGCGTTACTTTGCAGGCAGAGGGCTGTCTGAAGGAAAATTCAAAATCCTGATGCTACTCTTCGACGCAAAAGACCACTCGTTAAGTCCGACAGAACTTGCAAAGCAATCAAACGTTACGAAAGCAACGATTACAGGTTTGCTGGACGGGCTGGTGAGGGACGGTTTTGTCAGCCGCACGCATCAAAATAAGGATAAACGAAAAATCAGCATTGAACTGACAAAAGAGGGAAAAGAACAACTGAAACAATTTCTACCCGGTCATTTCAGTAAAATCTCTGCGGTAATGGAAAACTACAGCGATGAGGAAAAAGAAATGTTTATCAATATCCTGGGAGATCTATTTGAAAAACTGAGCGTGTTTAAAGACTAAAACGCATTTTTTTGGTCCCACCACATCGTTATTCAGCTAAAATTTTATAGTATATAGTACCCCTAGAACGAAATTTTGTACTAACTTGTAATAAAATATTCATTTTTTCATTTTGAGGGTATTTGTATTGCTTAGGTTGATGGCGGTGAGACTAGTTCCATGAACGATATAAATCCAGTTGAATTAATGAAAGGTTTACCTGGCATACCTTGTGCCCTATCGCTAAAACGATTGATGTAATTCGTACAAAATGGACGTTTCTAATCATCCGTGACCTTCTTATCGAAGGAACATTACACTTTAGTGATTTACAAAATCAATGGACGGCATTAGTCCGAAAACATTATTGCTTCAACTAAAAGAATTAGAAGCTCAAGACATTATAACGAGAAAAGTATATCCAGAAGTTCCGCCTCGTGTAGAGTACACATTAACGGATAAAGGAAAGCAATTAGAGGGGATATTTATTGAATTAAAACGGTTTGGATTAAGCTTATAAAACAAAAACCCCTTACCGTTGTAAGGGGTTTGATTACTTCGCAAAACTTTCAGCTAACTGTTTTTCTCTCCACATAAATGTAATAGCGAGACCCACTATTAAAACAACTCCTGAAAATGCATATGGATAATGAATATTCATATCAAATAATATTCCGCCCATCGCTGGTCCTGCTATATTTCCTAAACTCGTATAAGTCGAGTTCATACCAGCAACGAATCCTTGCTCTTTTCCAGCTGCTTTTGATAAAAACGTCGTTAAAGCTGGGCGAAGCAAATCAAATGCAAGGAAAATGAAGCACGTAACGAGAAGTACAATCCAATAATTAAAGACTACAGTTGAAACGAACGCTAATACTGCACCTACAATTAAACAGATTTGAATTAACACTTTTTCACCGAATATATCAACCAATTTACCAAACATAAATACTTGCACAACTACCCCAAAGATTGAACTAATTGTAATAATTGCCGCAATATCTTTCGGTGTGAACCCAAACTTATGATCAGAAAACAGACTGAACACCGTTTCATACGCCGATAAACCGAACGCAAGTACAAATACGATAATAAATGCAATTGCATACATTGGATGTAATGATTTCTTTAAATCACCAATAAAGCTTGATTCTTTCGTATTAGAAGAAATCTCTGCAAGCTCTTCTTTCGTTAACGGTTCTTTTAAAATAAAGATCGAAATGACACATGCTATAAAAGCAATTGCAGCTGCAACGAAAAACGGTACACGTATACCGTATTCTGCAATAAATCCGCCGATTCCAGGTCCTATAATAAAGCCGGTACTAATAGCAGCAGATAAATATCCCATCGCCTTTGGACGTTCCTGTATAGATGTAATATCCGCAACATATGCCGTAACACCAGGCATAATAAACGCAGCACTAATTCCGCCTAACACCCTCGCTGCATAGAGCATCCATACATCTGTTCCTAATCCAAAAAGAAGCTCTGAAACACCAAAAATAAATAATCCAATGATTATCATTTTCTTCCTACCATAAAGGTCGACCCACCGGCCTGTAATAGGTGAAGCAATAAGCTGAGCCATTGCAAACACTGCAACGAGATATCCCATCGTCTTACCTGTTAAACCCATATCATTCATAAAGGACGGCATAACCGGAATGATTAATCCAATCCCTAAAAAAGCGATAAATATATTACTCAAAAGAATGACCAATACCATCTTTTGTTCTTTTATCGGTTTCTTCACTTTCAACACCTCTTCCCGTAAGCTCCCCTCAAAAAAATAATGCCCAAGAAGCTTTTTCTTTATCCTGCTATTTGTGGGCTAATCATGAGTAGAGATGCCCCTACTCGTTAGAATTTCACTGTATCCTTCCACACATACATACGCATTAGGTGAATGACTATCATTCAGTTTTCCTCAAAAATGAACCTACCTTCTCAGACAGGTTCATCTCACTATTTCTTTATATGTAATGCATGTGTTAAAAAATCTAGTACTTCTGCCTTTTGTAGCTCAACTTGCTCATCATCTTTATGATCATATAAATACACTTGCTCCGCTGCTGATTCAACTAGAGCGATAAATAACTTCGCTGTTCGCTCTGCGTGAACCGAATCACGAATTTCACCCGCTTCTTTCGCCTCATTTAAAAATTCACTTAGCCACATATAAAGAGGCTCATACACAGCTTCCCATTCTTTTATATGTTCTGTAGATGCAAGACCCGCATACATTAAAGCTTGTATTTCACGATATTCAGCTATGAAGTGAAACACCGCATCTATTACTTGCGTTACTTTACTTGAGAAAGGCGCATCGTTTTGCACTTTTTCTTTTACTGCAAGTATCATCTTTTCAACCATCACTTCTGCTATTGCAGGCATAACAGATAACTTAGAAGGAAAATATAAATAGAAAGTTCCTTGTGCAATGCCAGCTAATTTCACGATATCAGAAATCTTCGTTTTTTCAACGCCCTTTTCCTGAAACACTTCAATCGCTGCATAGACAATTTTCTCTTTTTTATTCATCATCTAAACCCTTTCACACGCGTATTGAATGACTGTCACTCATTTTATAAGATAATCGATTGTACTGTCAATGATAGTGAACTTTGCGAGGAAATCATTTTTTCATAATAAAATCTCCTAACAAAAAATTAGGAGATAAAAATGCCAAATACCTTTAAGAAAGAGCCTTTAACCCTGTCACGCCGCATACAATAAGAGCTACACTAATGATACGTGCTTTACTTTTCGACTCACCAAACAGGAACATGTTTAATAAAACGGCACCTGCTGTTCCAATACCAATCCAAACCGCATACGCGACACTTACTTGTAAAAATAAGAAAGATGTATACAAGAATGCAAAGGATGTAGCAAACCCACCTATATAAAGAGCCCCATTTGCTAATGTTTTATCTTTACTATACATTTTAAGACCGATTACACCGACTATTTCACTAATTGCAGCACAAAATACGAAAAACCACCCCATCTTTAAGCAGCTCCTTCCATAGTATCTTCTTTATTATCAGCTAGCTTTAAACCGATAACGCCAGCTACAACCATCACGATAAAGAATAATTTTCCTACACTGAAACTCCCGCCGAAAAGGAATACATCCATTAAGAAAGTACCTACCGTACCAGCTCCGGCGAAAACAGCATATACAGTCCCTGTTGCAAGATGTTCACACGCTTTAGAAAGGAAGTGAAAATCAACAGCGATAACTCCTAAAATAATAATCCAATGCCACCAAGTATTGGCTGTATTAAAACCAAACACCCAAAAAATTTCAAAGATACATGTTAATATGACATATAACCAAGCTTTATTTTTCATACCTCTCACCTCTTATGACTGACTATCAGTCATTTTTGTTTTAAAAAAAATATGCTCTTTCATCCCTACTATATATAAACAACTATCATCCTCATTTACCTTTTATATTTGTTCCGTTTTCAAACTAACTACATCCTTCCAAAGAAGAAATGACTGAATGTCATTCATATATATTGTACATGAATATTTTAAAAACTGTCAATGCCGAAAGTTTATTTAAAATTTCTTTCATCCGATTTGTATATTTCCTAATAATCTGTCAATACTGCTAGTAACATAATATTTTCTCCACTCCCCCTTGGAGAGATCCCTTGAATAGAGCAGTTAGCTTTTGCTAGCTGCTCTTCTTTATTTGCCAACACACTATGAGATCAAATCCATGTTTATCCTATAACTAAGGAGCGAATTTTGTTTTCTATTTATTTTCCAAAGAGGCCTTGTATGCAATAATTTTATTCTCAAGCATCTTCTCTGTAATTACTAAATTTTCTCTTTGATCTTGAATAGATCTCCTATGATCTTCTAGGAGCTGTAAACGAGCTTCTGTTGTATGCTCCCCTTCTGTATATAATCTAGCGTATTCTCTTATTTTCGCTATTGGCATTTGCGTTTGTTTTAATTTCATTACAAACTGCAACCACTTTATATGTGACTCTTCGTAAAGTCGATTTCCATTTGTATCACGATTTGCAATTAATATATTTTCCTTTTCATAATAACGTAGTGTATGTGTGCTCACGCCTAATAATTTTGCTACCTCGCTAATTGTGTACATACTAAAACTCCCTCCACATGCTTACCCTCATATATTTTACGGCCTTATCAAATTTATAAAAAAACATTTGACTTAGAGTATACTCTAACAAATAAAATCTAACCATAATAAATTCATTTGAACTTAGGGGGATTTTATATGAAATACACGGTTATTACTGGTGCAAGTTCTGGAATCGGTTATGAAGCGGCTTTAGCCTTTGCATCTCGCGGAAAAAATTTAGTACTTGTAGCTCGAAGACAAGAAGAGTTAAACGAATTAAAATTGAAAATTAACGAAATGAATCCAGCATTGGATGTTGTCATTCGAAGAACGGATTTGTCCATCACAGAAAATGTTTATAAGCTTTATGAAGGCCTACAAACTTTTCAAATTGAAACGTGGATTAACAACGCAGGTTTTGGTAATTTCGCCTCAATTGCTGAACAAAATTTAAATAAAATCGAAACGATGTTACATGTAAATATAGAAGCACTAACGATACTTTCTTCTCTTTTCGTTCGAGATTATTCCGTGGTTGATGGCACACAACTTATTAACGTTTCATCAGGCGGTGGATACACAATTGTTGCTGATGCTGTTACGTATTGCGCTACGAAATTCTATGTAAGTGCATTTACAGAAGGGTTGTCTCACGAATTGAAGGAACAAGGCGCAAAATTGCAGGCAAAAGTTTTAGCACCTGGTGCAACTGAAACAGAATTTGCAAAGCGTTCATTTGATATTGATGAATTCCAATACGATAATGTTGTACCGAAATTCCACACTGCAAAACAAATGGCACAATTTATGCTCGACCTTTACGATAGCGATAAAGTTGTAGGGCTTGTCGATGGTTCTACTTATAACTATGAACTTAAAAACCCCATTTTTAAGTTTGCAGTAAGAAAAACGAATTCAAGTTCTTAATTTCCCCTAAAACACAGATGCCCACTATTACGTAAATAATAGTGGGATTTTTTCTGTCTGAAAAATTCACCCAACATACCGAATCATCGCCACCTCATCACAATAATCAACCTTTGGACAATGCCTACAATCAATCCATACTTTCTCTGGCAATGCATCTCTATTCACAAAATCAAACCCGCACTTTTGAAAAAATTCCGTTTCATATGTTAAAGAAATAACTCTACTCACTTTTATTTTCGCAGCTTCATTCATGACATGATTCACTAACATACGTCCAATCCCTTTTCCTGCATATGTATGCGAAACGACTAACGACCGGACTTCTGCTAGATCCTCCCCTAATACATGTAAACCAGCAACTCCAACAATTTCTTCTCCATCTTTCATAACATATAAACATTGTAAGTATTGATAGAGAGATAAAAGAGAACGCGGTAAAACCACTCCCTCTTTTGCATAAATCTCAATAAGACTATAAATTTCTTTCACATCACTCGTAACTGCGTTAAAGATTTTCATATTCTATCCCCTTGCCCCCAATATTAATATTTATAACTCGAAATGAATTTTAATACATAATTTTATATAATAATACATCTCTCCTTCCCCCTCGTCAATCACTTTTCTTACCCTTACACAAACAAAAAACCAAGCGATCTAATCGATGCTCGGTTCCTCATTTCGTATCGGTAATACCGTCGAATATTTAATTTCACGAAGTGCTAAACTCGTCTGTATCTTTGTAATACCAAGCTTATTCAGCTTTCTAATAAACTGCTCTAATTCTTTACGATCACGATTTGCAACCTTTAATAAATAATCATACTCTCCTGTTAAGCAGTGACATTCTAACACTTCAGGCATCGCTTCTAATTCTTTTTCCAACACTTCAAGTTTATCCGATTGATGAATATTCGTACTCATAAAAATGAAGCATAACAAATCAAAACCAAGCTTTTCTTGATTTAAAATAGCTACTTGCTTATCAATGAACCCTTCTCCATCTAATCTTTTTATTCTTGCATGCATTGCAGCTGGTGATAAATTAACACGTCGTGCAAGCTCTGCATTACTTACTTGTGACTCCTTCTGTAATATATCTAAAATTTGTACATCTAAATCATCCAACACTTTAATAACAGACGACTCCATTATAATTCCCCCTTATTTCTTACCGATGATTATTCGAAAAAACACCTTATAACTTATATAAAACTGAACATCTTTCTTTAAATATCATTTATAACAAAACATTTTATCGATTTTTATCCATTATACAAAAGAATATATTACACAATAAAGAAAAATGCTAAAATTATTTACAATTCACATTGATTACAACAAAGGGGATTTTAATATGCCTTATTTTTATGTCTTTTTACTATTACTAACGAGCTTATTATGGGGAGGAAACTTTGTCGTTGGAAAATCACTTGTTGATCACGCATCTCCAATGACACTTACAAGTTTAAGATGGATGATTGCGATTGTTTGTTTATTACCGATGGTATGGTTTAAAGAAAAGAAAATCATTCCACCACGCGCGGCGATACTTCCGTTAATATTGATGGGAATTTCAGGGGTTGCTCTTTTTAACATCTTTCAATTTTTAGCATTAGAAAAAACATCCGCAACAAATGTAGGGCTTATTTCTACATTAAACGCGATTTCTATTGCACTATTTTCTGTCTTATTTCTAAAAGAAAAAGTAAATACACTTCAAATTCTATCCATGATTCTTTCATTCTTTGGGGTTATCCTCGTCCTATTAAAAGGTAACTTTGCACTTTTATTTTCATTACATTTTAATAGCGGCGATTTATGGATGATTGCGGCTGTTTGCATTTGGGGAATCTATTCTGTTTGTAGTAAATGGGCAACAAAAACAACGACACCACTCATGGCGACGCTTTACTCTGGTATTTTCGGCGTTATTTTATTACTACCATTTAACATAGGAAGCTTCACTGTTACAAATATCAACACTTCTTTTATAACATCACTTTTATATACTGGACTCATTTCCACAGTTCTTTGTATGGTATTTTGGAATGTTGGCGTACAAAAATTAGGAGCAACTACATCCGGCATTTTTCTAAACTTCAATCCCATTTTCACAGCTATTTTAGCATTCCTTTTCCTCGGAGAAGAATTAACGTGGATTCAAATTTTAGGGACAATGATCGTTGTGACAGGATGTTATTTATTTTCCCATTTCAAAACAGTTGCTGTTCAGCCAACTAGAGCTTTAATGCGAAAACATTCTTAATCCAAAAACATCGCCAGCGAAGTGGCGATGTTTTTATTTACGTTTCATTTCTTTCACATACTGCTTTTCTTCTTCTGGCGATAAACGTTCTGTCGCCTTTCCAGTATCACCACCTTGAATTTCCCACAAAAAGTTATGCTCCTCAACCGTTTGTGAAAAATCCCCTTTCTCCCAGCGCTCCAAAGTAGAAAGTAACTCTGACTTATATTTAAAATTCGTACCGCTTTCTACTGCGTTCTTCGCACCACGAATTTCCTTATTTGTCATTTCAATAAATCCCCATTTTTCAGAGGATTTCACTTTTTGATGTACCATCCTATGCATTGTAGAAATAATTTCAGCTTCACTAACTTGTTGCTTCTCTTCCTCTGCTTTCTTTCCTTGTTGTCCCATTACTTTTTGCGCTTTAAGACTCTTCTCCTCTTCTTCTATATAATTAATACCTTTAGTAACACCGAATACAGCTCCTATCGCAATTACGATCACTGTAATTGTCCCTATAATCCATTTTTTCATATTATGTATTCCCCATTCCCCTAATAATCACATAAACAAATGGAATCGCCTGCACACAGTCGATTCCATTTGTTTCCTTATTTTATTTTAAACCTTAAGCGCTTCTCGCACAATATAACTATCCACACATTGCTTGAATTTTATGATTTTTCCATTTTCAAGTTGCCATATATGAACAAATTCTGCTTCAAATGATTTTCCCGTTTCTTTATAAACTCCTGAATACATACCTTCAGCAATAATTACATCTTTTTCACTTACTTCATGATACGTATTTACACTTGCTTTATAATCATCCCATTCTGATCCTAATTGGCTAAATACATTTTCCATTATAGCTTCTACACCGATATAAGTTCCCCCGTACGGGAATCCTTCTGCCTCTGTCCATTCTACTTTTTCAGAGAGGGCTTCTGCTAAATGTTTTGCATTCGAAGAAGCTGATCCTTCATATGTACTTCGAATAATTTCTAAATTTGATTTAGACTTAGACATGTTACTTCCTCCCGTTTTATTTATTTTTACACAAGATGTAACACATGCAGTTACATCTTGTGTAAAAAAATATTAAATTGTTTTATTCTTAATCTATAAGTTGTAATCATTATAGTTACAATCGTTATTCAAGTCAACAATTTATAAATAAAATCTACTTCGTTTTCATTACTTTCTCTTTTATGAAACGGTCTACATATCCTTCTGCTTTTACAACGAATAAATACGCACCCATTGATAATAATGCAAGGTCTAATTCATATCCTGGATTCTTTCCATCTCCTAATAAACCTGCTGCTCCATTTACCTTTACGATAGCTCCAGCTAAAATAAGAGCGAATAACAATCCTACATACTTTACGCCTAAACCGATAATTAATAATATACCACCAACTAATTCAACTGTTGCTACGCCATACGCTAGACCACCCGGTAAGCCAATGCTTGTAAACCAGCCTGCTACGTTATCGATACCTGATTGAAACTTCGCTAAACCATGTGTAAAGAACGTTACTCCTAACACGATACGAATAATTAAATTCCCAATATATTGATTCATTTTTTTCTCTCCTTTTTGTTTTGTTATGGTGAACTTTTATTTACAAGTCAAAACAATACGGTATTTCATTTCATTCGTCAAATACTTTTTTAAAGAAAACAAAAAACATTATCCCTTTTACGGATAATGTTTTCCTACAAAGTAGCGTTAATTCAAGCTTTTACTCTATCGCACAAAAAAGTTGAAACATTTTTCCAGCGCCAACATACGGCAATAAAGAAATATCCTCTTCTACAACCATGCCAACAACGTTCACTTTCTCATCTACAGGCAAATCATGTATAGCAACTTGCATCTCTCCTGCATATCTACCGTACAATTCATTATCAATTGTAATGCTGCCTTTCTTTCTTACAATTGCATTCATTGGCTGTAAAATCACTTTATGTTCTTCTCGTGATTCTACAGACCGAATGACATCACGGGCTGGATCCAGCCTATTTGTATGCACTTGCTCCACCACTTTTAATACTTCATTATCAGTTATAAATGATTTGTAACGCAATGGAATAATCCCTCTACTCGCACTCGCTATCTCTTGTACACTTTCTACACTTCCGCTTATATCCCCGATTAACACTTTATCAACACCACAATGTTGTACAAGTTCTAAGTACGCTTCGAGCGGTCTCATATAACGATGCTTTTCTAGCGTCGGTAAGCCTTCATATAGTGGACCACGCTTTTCACCATCTCCCGGAATAAATGCCATCGTTTTTATTCCGCACTCATGCAAGTATTGGTTTTGTTTTTGTAAAAAGGACTTTGCTAGTCCTGTTTCTGGACGCGGGTAAAAATTATGCCACGCTTCTACATTCTCGACCCGTATCTTTTCAGTAATTAACTCTTTCCAAAATGAATCTGTAATCGTGCTCGCATTTAAAGCTACTTTCATCTTGTGAGATACGCGTGCGATTTCTTTTGGCGCAATGCCGTAGTCCATTCTTAAGCCTGTAATGCCCCAGTCCAGTAGATCCTCCACATTTTCATACGTCATCCCTAAATGGTGTAACGATTTTGGAGAAACATCGACCATTAATTCCATGTTATTTTCAAGAGCTTGTTTCCCAAGTATTTGAATTAGCTCTTTATACGTACCAGGGTCATCTTCAGGAATGTGCAATGATGTAAAAATAGATGAAAACCCGTTTTCCTTCGCTACTTTTAGCCACTCTTCTTGCTTCTTTACTCGTTCTTTTGCAAGGTAAATTGAAACTCCAATCATATGAATCTCCCTTTCTATAAATAGAAAAAGAGAAAGGAATCCCTTTCTCTATATGTTTTCTGCCATTTCTTCTTTAAATCCGAAGAAGTACGTAAAGATGAATCCGAACGTATATGCCACTACTAATCCAAGGAAATATAATAAATATTTATTATCAGCAATTAACGGAATTAACGATAATCCTGATACACCAATTCCGAGTGCTGCTGTTTTCATAACTGCTTGGAACGCACCGCCAACTGCTGCTCCTAAACAAGCTGTAAGAAACGGTTTCCCAAGTGGTAATGTAACCCCGTATAATAACGGTTCACCAATTCCTAAAAATCCAACTGGTAATGCCCCTTTAATTACGTTACGCAGTCGTTTGTTTTTTGTTTTTACAAAAATAGCAATCGCTGCTCCTACTTGCCCAGCGCCAGCCATTGCAAGTACCGGTAATAAAGGCGTTACGTGCGTTTGATTAATAAACTCCATGTGAATCGGTGTTAAACCGTGATGTAATCCGACCATAACGAGCGGTAAAAATGTTCCAGCAAGTACTGCCCCAGCAAACGCTCCGCCAATACTTAAAATACCATTAATTCCGCTCGTAATTCCTTCAGATAAGAAACCTGCTACCGGCTGAATTGCTAACATCGTTACGATACTTACGACTAACACAGTAATAAGCGGCGTTACAATAATATCAACTGCATTTGGTACAGCTTTTCGAACTTGTCTTTCCACTACAACCATAAGCCACGCTGCAAAAATAACTGCAAACAATCCGCCCCGTCCGGGTACGAGCGCTTCACCAAATAACTTTACGTTCGCCATCGCCGGATTGAAAATTAAAATACCAGCAATTGCCCCAAGAACTGGTGTCCCGCCAAACTCTTTCGCTGTATTCCAACCGACTAAAATGCCTAAGAATGTAAAGATACCGCCGCCAATAAGTAGTAACATTTGTAGCCATGTTGCATTCGGATCAGCGCCTGCGTTTTTCGCAAAGTTAGCAACCCCGTTTATAATACCTGACGCAACAAGACCCGGAATTAACGGAATGAAAATACTTCCTATTTTTCTTAAAAAGTTTTTCACCGGTGTATTATTTTTCTTCTTAATCTCTGACTTCATCTCTTGCCCAAGATCTTCAAGGCGATGATCTGCCACCTCACCAATTCGCAGTCCCGTTAAACCTTCCATCTCTGCTGCTACTTTATTTACCGTTCCCGGACCAACGACAACTTGAAGCGTCTCATCTTCAATAACGCCCATAACCCCTTCAACCTTTTTCAAAAGGTCCATGTTCACTTTACTTTCATCATGAAGCGTTAATCGTAGTCTCGTCATACAATGAGCAATGCCACGAATATTTTTTACTCCCCCAAGTTGCTCTGAAATTTCTTTCGCCATTCTCTCTTCTTTCCTCATAATAGAATCCCCCTCCCTATTATTTATAGTGCCTTCTTCACAAACCCTTTCGCTTCTTTTAGTTTCTCCAGTGCTTCCCCATACTCACACTGCAATAACACCATAACAATCGCAGCTTTCACGTTACGTTCTGCTTTTTCATAATGCTCTGCCGCTACTTCATAACTAACACCTGTTGCTTCCACAATAATTCGTTTTGATCGTTCTATTAACTTTTCATTTGTAGATTGAACATCTACCATCAAGTTTTTATATACTTTCCCTACACCAATCATAGATGCTGTTGAAATCATATTGAGCACTAGTTTTTGCGCTGTACCAGCTTTCAAACGCGTTGATCCTGTTAAAATTTCTGCGCCTGTTTCTACTTCCACGTTTAGTTTTGCATATTTACTTATTTCAGCATTTTTATTACAGGAGATACTAGCTGTACTCGCTCCTACGCTATTCGCGTACTTCAAGCCACCAATAACATAAGGAGTTCGACCACTTGCTGCAATTCCAATCACTGTATCTTTCTCATTTAATCCAATACTTTTTAAATCTTCTTCTGCTAATTCTTCGCGATCTTCTGCACCTTCTACCGCTTTAGTAAACGCTTTCAATCCACCTGCTATAAATCCTTGCACCATTTTATCGTCTGTGCCAAATGTCGGCGGACATTCCACTGCGTCCAAAATACCTAAACGGCCACTCGTACCAGCCCCAATGTAAATTAATCGGCCCTCTTCTTCGAAAGATTTAATAACAGTCTGCACAACTTTTTCAATCTGCTCTATTTCATTTTCAACTGCTAATGCAACAGTTCGATCTTCTTCATTCATACTTTGCAAAACTTCTTTTATGCTCATCTCATCTAAATTCATCGTCTTCTCATTGCGATGTTCTGTCGATAAATTTTCTAACATATTCCCACCTACTTTGAAATTTAATTTCATACTTTCATTATAACTTTAAGAAATTTAAAATCAATATCACTTTATTATTTTATGAAATTTAATTTCTTTTCATGACGAATTTATGTCCGTCCGTATGCAAAAAAGATGGGTTTCCCCATCTTCTCATTTCAGCTTCCGTAATCGCAAAGCTTCTTCTCTTGTTTCCATAAATTGATCTAGCACTTTATTACCAATGCGATTAAAGGTAATCACATATAGAGCATCTATCATGTTCAATTGCGTCATTCTTGAAGCAATACTTGCAATGCGATGATCTTGTTCTACATCTGGCATACAAAGACGAATATCCGCCTCTTTATATAACGGTGATGATTGATCAAGCTTTGTAATCGCAATAACTGTTGCACCCTGTCTCTTCGCATATTGCGCCATTTCAAGTACATCTTTCGTACGACCAGATGTTGAAATCGCCACAAATATATCGCCTTCTTTTAAATTCGTCACAAGCGGCAACATCATATGAAAATCAGATAGCATCATTGCAGTAAATCCGAGTCTTGTAAATTTATAAGCCCCGTCCATTGCTGGAGTTGCTGATCCACCTACTCCGTAAAATATAATTTTATCCGCATTTACAATACGATCCGCTGCTTTCTCAAGCTCCTTCTTATCAATAGCCGTAACGCTCGCCTCAATTGCAGCTTTATTCACATACGTAACTTTATTAAACAAGTCGTACGGGCCATCTTCCGTATTCATCACTGAAAAATCATTAATATTATAATCAGCAATCGTTAATTCACGAACGAGCGCGATTTTAAATGCTTTAAAGCTCCCAATCCCAATCGACTTACAAAAACGAACAACACTCGCTTCACTTGCACCTGCATTCGTTGACACTTCTTTCGTCGTTAAGTTCGGAACAATCTCTGCATTCTCCATTATGTACATGGCAACCTTTTTTTCAGCTGGTGAAAATTGATCCATATTACTTTCAATTTTAAATAGTAATGTTGAAGCTTTCACTATTTAACCTCCACTTCTTACGGTTGCGTTCACTTATTTTCTCTTGCTTCAAGAAGGTAAAAACCATCATCGCCAGGAGGATGAAACACATTTACAATGCGATTCCCTTTTTGATAAACAGTTCTTTCCCCTTCTGTCCACTTCTTTTCCCAACCGTTCATCCAAATCGCAACATCAGGTAAAAAAGCAGTATATTTCAGCTTCTGATCGTACTCACCATCTGCTTCTTCTGAAAAAATAGAAACCGGAAAATCTTTCACTTTTGATTCTTTCCATGCAGTAAACGGTGTACATACTGCAATAAGTACGATTACACCGATAACCTTCTCCTTCGTAATCTTCACACTTTCCTCTCCTTGTCATATCACATACATAGATTTTACCATAATTACAAACCTTTCATGCCACATGACTATTGCTTGTTCCAATAAAAAAGAGCTTACCTACATCAGGTAAGCTCTTCCTCTCTATACAAAATACTTCTTCAAAAGAGGCGGCGTAATAATCGTCGTTAATATAACTACAATAACAATCGCTGTAAAATTTTCTTTCGCTAATAAATTCGCCGTAAGTCCATTCGCTGCGATGATAAGTGCTACTTCTCCGCGCGACACCATTCCTGCACCGATACTAATAGAAGATTGCAGGTTGAATCCTGTTAGTCTTGCTCCTAAACCGGATCCAATTAACTTTGTGAAAATCGCAATAAGCGTCATGATGATAATGAACCAAAGTTGGCTTCCGATACCTTGAAATGTAATTTCCATTCCGATACTTACGAAGAACACCGGTACAAATATTGCATACGCAATCGGTTCAATTTTATGTTCTACTTCGTGCTTATACTCTGTTTGAGAAATGGCAATTCCGGCTGCAAATGCTCCAATAATGCCTGCAATTCCCATCATTTCACTGTAATAAGAAAAAGAGAAGCAAATAATAAGAGCCGCGCTAATTAACGCTTCTGTTACACGAAGCGGCACGAGCATTTTCATAATCCAAGGAACAACTTTCCATGCAATAAAAACAATGCTAACAAAGAAGATAATTTTCTTTACGATAACAAGTGTTATATTCACATCTTGCGTTCCTAAAAAGCTCATAACAAACGCTAATAAAATAACGACGATGACGTCATCAAATACGGCAGCACCTAAAATCGTTGTACTTTCTCTCGTATTCATTTTCCCTAAATCTCTTAGCGTTTGCACTGTAATACTAACTGACGTTGCGCAAAGTAATAATCCTAAAAAAATGGCATGAGATTGTATTAATCCAAACAGCAATCCTGTTACATAACCACCGATGAAAGGAAAAATAATTCCACCAGCTGCTACTGCAAATGACGATTTCAAATTCCGATTTAACTCTTCTAAATCTGTTTCAAGTCCAGCCATAAACATAAGTAGCAAAACACCAATCTCACTCAGTTCATCGATTAATTCAGAACTATTTATAATACCAAGTACAGCTGGACCGATAATAATACCGATAATTAATTTACCAAGTACAGAAGGCTGGCCAAGCCTCACGCTAATATCACCAGCTAATTTCGTACAAAGTAAAATGACGACAAGTTCAAAATAAAATAACATAACATCTTCTCCTACTTTAATCAGTTGGTTTTCTCCATCCGAATAGATTGGTAACCCCCCGTCCATTCCTGCAAGTAGTTTCTCCTATTCATCCGCATTTTATTTGTCATATTTTTATTTGACAAAATATTCTGAATTATATTAAGATTAATCCAGCAATTTTAAAAAACTATGCACCATAACTGTACCTCCATTTACTTACATACTCTTTTCTAGTGGGCTCATACTACATTCGCAGTTATGGAAATGAAAAACGGGGGGAGAGTCCAAAGTGAAATCATTATTACGAAAAAAGGCGATTACTACTGAATCACCACGACAACTACAAAGAACATTAACCGCACTTGATTTAACGTTTTTAGGAATTGGCGCCGTAATTGGGACAGGGATATTTGTATTAACAGGTATTGTTGCAGCGAAGCATTCTGGTCCTGGTATTATGCTATCATTTCTTATTGCTGCATTTACTTGTGCTTGTGTAGCCTTTTGTTATGCCGAATTTGCTTCTTCTATTCCTGTCTCAGGAAGTGTGTATACTTACGCATACATGACAGTCGGTGAAGTCGTCGCCTTCATCGTCGGATGGTGTTTAATGCTCGAATATTTACTTGCCGTCGCGGCAGTAGCTGTCGGTTGGTCTGGTTATTTACAATCTTTACTACAAGGGTTTAACGTTCATCTGCCCGCCATAATCGCCTCGGCCCCTGGCGTAGGAAAAGGTGGTCTCATCGATTTACCAGCTGTTTGTATTTTACTACTCATTACAGGTCTTTTAAGTTTTGGTATACGTGAAAGCGCACGCATTAATAATATTATGGTTCTTATCAAGTTAGCCGTTATTATCGCCTTTATCGTAGCAGGCGCAAAATATGTAAAGCCTGAAAATTGGACGCCGTTCATTCCATTCGGGTACGACGGTATTATTACTGGAGCTGCTACTGTATTCTTCGCCTTCTTAGGCTTTGATGCAATCGCAACCGCTGCGGAAGAAACGAAAAAACCACAGCGCGATTTACCAATTGGCATTATCGGTTCCCTTCTTATTTGTACTGTTTTATATATGATTGTATCTTTCGTTTTAACAGGTATGGTTCCTTATACACAATTAGATGTTTCTGATCCAGTTGCATTTGCCTTACATTTCGTTGGCGAGGATACAATTGCAGGACTACTCGCTGTTGGAGCGATGACTGGAATGACGACCGTTCTCTTAGTCGTTATGTATGGACAAGTTCGCGTTTCGTATGCGATGAGCCGTGACGGTTTACTTCCAAAAGCGTTAGCACGTGTAAATAAAAGAGTGAAAATCCCTTTATTAAACACGTGGATTACTGGTGTTGTTGCCGCTTTATTAGCAGGACTTTTAGATCTGCACGTATTAGCGAATTTAGTAAACATCGGGACATTAACAGCCTTCACATTCGTTTGCTGCGCAGTACTTATTTTACGAAAAACACACCCTGACTTAAAACGCGGATTCCGCACACCTTTCGTACCTGTACTACCAGTTGTCGCAATTCTTTGCTGCTTATATTTAATGATCAATTTGTCTAAAACGACATGGATTAGCTTTGCCGTTTGGCTTATAGTCGGCTTATGCTTCTATTTCTTCTACTCTAGAAAGCATAGTCACTTAGCTACCGAAAAAACGAATGATGAAAAGAAAAAAGCATAACAAAATAGCTCGCCGTTTTAGCGGCGAGCTATTTTTCTGTACTATTATATTTTTTCGTTAACGATTGTAAAATGAAAAATATGCCGATGCAAGCTGTAAACGATGCCCAATTTCCTATTGGCGTTGCGTATTTCACAATTCCAATACCTACAAGTAATAGGAAAATAATCACCTGATATATGAGCTTCCACTTTTGCATATATTCCCTCCTTTACTTCGTTCCCTTCTTTTTCTTCTTCCATGCATTTAAACTATCAAAGAAGAAATTAATAAATAACGTGCCTAAACCCGCTAATAAAAACGTCATTAAAAATAGAACCCATATACTTTTTTCTTTTAAGAAATAATATCCTACAAGGAGCACAACCGCGATCCATACATATTCAAGAATTCTTTTTAGCTTTTTCTCTTCCAAATTATTCGCTCCTTCATTCTATGCTATTTTTAGTATAACAAAAAAGAAGCCTATCATGATAAGCTTCTTTTCTTCTCTCTTATTTGTTTATGCTTTTTTCAACAAGTGAAATCGTATACTCTAATGTACGATTCATCGTTTCTACCTGTGTATCTTTTACTTTTACATCTTTCACTACAGCTTCGGCCACTGTAATTTTTTGACTCAGTGCTTTCACTGAACCGTCCGTTACATTTGCATCTTGCGCTTTTTTCACTACTGCTTTTGCAGATTCAATATTGATTTGTAATTTTTCTTTCGGTGTTTTCGGTTGTTCTACTACTTTAGATTGTACAAATGTTACATTAGCTGTTTTTAATTCGTTATACGTTTGAACGATTTGCTCTCCCGTACTCCCTACATTTTCAAATGCTTGCTTTGCATTATTATAGCTTTTCTCTAATTCTTGAAATGCTTCCTTTGAATATTGACCTGGCTTATCACCAAATTCATACGTACCAGCTAACACTTCTTTCACTTTTCCAAGCTCTTCATATAACGCGTTCACTTGCTCTAACTTTGTGCGGTTAGAAAACTCATTGTACGCCGCTAATACTTCTGAAGAACTTAACGCTTTACTATATAATCTCGCAAGCGCAATTTGTCCGTTCAACGGAATACCACCATTTCCTTTGCTATCAGGGTCAGCTCCAAATGCAAATGGTACGTTCGGATGAGACACTTTCCCTGTAGCTGGTTGGCTATTTACTTTTTTACCATCGACATAAATAGCTACTTCGCTTCCGTTATACGTTCCTGTTAAGTGATATGTTTTGTTTGCTTCTAATTGAACGCCAACGCGTTTATAACTGCCGCCAATGTGAGCCCATAATTCAACATATCCACTTCCTGTAGATTCAAAACCAATTCCGCCACTCTCTGTATTTTGCAAAATACCTTGTCCGCGAATTTCATTCATTGAAAATACAGTTTCTAGCGTGAACGTATTTGCTACTTTCTCTTTTTGTGCTGCTGAAAATGGAAGGTATCCAAATGTATTAGCTTGTCCATTCAATTTCATTACATTTGTTTTTAAAGCTTTATCGTATACAATAGATACATTCCCTTTCACATCGCCCTTCGTTCCAAACGATGAATTATCTTTAAATGTACCATCTAAGAAATTCACATCAAAAACATCTGCCTTTGGCACTTTTACATTCGGATCAATATTATCTTTTTTCGTAGTAACTTCTGCCGTTAACGGCTGCGCACTTTCATTACCGAACGAATCGATTGCAACTACTTCAAGCATATATGTTTTTCCACCATCTAACCCTGCAAGCGTAAACGTAAGATCTTTCGGCACTGGATCACGATAAAACTCTGAGAATGCTAACAATTTATTCTTTATTTCTCCCGTTTGCTTATCTCTAGCTTGTACACGATAAGAATGTACAAGAAGGTTGTCCAATGCTTGTGGAAATGTTACTGTTGCCGCATTTTCTGTTACATTTGATACCGCAAGCTTTGCATCCTTAGCAAAGTATGGCTTTTCTTTATCACGATCTTCTATATGAGTAAATGTGTCTTTCTTTGCTGGTAATTTAATTTTCCAAGGCTCGCCTGTCCAAGAATTTGTATGGAAATCACGGCGATTGATCGTTACTTCTTTATCGTCTACTTCTACTAATAAGCCTTGGCTTAATGTGCTAGCTCCTGGCGGGATATTCCCTTGTACTTTACCACCTTCAACTTCCATGTAACTTATAGAAGATGTACCAACTGATGTAAAGTCTTTTTGATGAATCGATCTTGGATCATCTAACGGATAATGTGAATGACCTGAAAACGTAATAGCCTGCGGATATTCTTTTAATACCGTATTAATTTTTGCGCTATCTTTTGTTCCCCATTCATGACTACCGTAAACTGTCTCTTTAATGTGTTGGTGTAAAAATACGAAAATTGGTTTTTCTGGATCATCTTTTTGTGCCTTTGCCATTTCTTCTTTTAACCAATTAATTTGCTTGTCCGAATAATATCCATGAGTTGTCCCGTCCTCTGGAGACATAACAAGGAAGTGATACCCTTTTACCACTTTATGATAATAAATTGATTCCATTCCTGTCTTTTCTAAGAAACGCTTCTGTGCGCCCTCTACAGATAAACCGTTCCAATAATCATGATTTCCTAGAGAATTCATTCGCACTGCATCTTTATTTGCATTTTCATTATACACTTGCATAAAACGATCATATTGTTGCAGTGATCCTGAATCAGTAAAATCTCCCACAATTACAAACGCATCTTGTTTAGGTGCAAGTGTATTCAGTTGCTCGATTGCTCGTTTCCAGCGAAACGTATCATCTGTTCCACTATTCTTAATATGTACATCACTTACAACCGGAAAAACGATCTTCTTCTCACTCGGTGCCTTTTCTTGCTTCTTCTCTTCCGCTTTAACTGATGTACTCCACGGAAATGATACAAATGCTAATACAAAAACCATTAATAATCCAATAAGACCTTTTACTTTTCGCAAAACCATTCTGTCCACGTGAATCCTCCTCATAATAATCGATTCATTACAAGGGATATTTTATCTAAAGCATATTAATGTCGTTTAAATAACAAATGAATTTTATTAGATTTTTGTAAATATACAGTTAATTAAAGGTTAAGTTCAACTTTCTTCTTACTATTGTATACAACCACTTTTTGTCTAAAAGAGTCTGAGCATTCTTTTCCCATGTCTATCCACATATAATCTTTTCTATAACATGAATAATAATTTAAGGTTTCAGCCTATTAGACAATCTTAATTTTTAACAATTTCTTCTTTTTTTTAACACATCGGCCATGCTTCCACATTTAATAGTAGTAAAAGACTACTTAAAAAGGAGGGGGTTGTATTGAAGAATAAAAAAAACATTGGCTGTTTTGCTCCTTTGTCTATCATTTGCCCAGATCCTTGTCCACCTCCCCCTCCTCCAGATCCAGATTGCGAGCGAGTAACAAATGAATTTGCAGGAAATTTCCTTATAACGAATAACAACATTCCCTCCGCCAAAGATGAATCACAATCGATGATACTGTGGCAAAGTGATGGAATGCTGCCTATATCAGGCACTGTCTCGGTTTACAATAGTACTAGCAGCACAGAAGCAATTACCATTGAAATCGTTGGAGCAGTAACCAATATTTTCACTGTGTTTCCTGGTAATACAATATCGTACACAGGAAAAGACTTACAGTCAGTTAATATTGCTAATATCCAACATAATCCTTCACTATATTTAGAAGGCAAGTACTGTTGCCAATTTACATGTTGTTTATAAAATACCAATCTTATTACTTCCTCAATTAAAAAAGCATACCATTTGCGGTATGCTTTTTATGAAATCGGATAACGTACTGTAATACAAAACTCACCTTGATTAACAGTTGTTCCTGTTGTAGTAATTCGAACAGTCGTAAAATATCGTACAGTGAAAGTACCACTACTTTGTGGTTGTACGGTAATTGTATCAATTACTGTAGCACCTACTAAAAAATCAACTGTAATTGGAGCCGCACCTACATCATATTTCACGTAACCTGAACCATATACTTCTTGCGTGATATTATTTGTATATACAATTTGAGTACCAGCACCTGTAATAGACCAGTCTGTACATACTTGATCTTGTACAAGCGTTTTATTAGAACAACAAGACAAACTGGAACTTCTCATTCCCATTTTAATCCTCTCCTATTCTGCTATGAAAGTGGATAACGTGTTGTAATACAAAATTCTCCCTGATACGTTCCAGCAGGTGTTGCAGGTAACACAACTTGTATAATGTCAAAACGCCGATACGTAAACCCGATACTCGTTCCTGGGTTTAATGTTTGTGTATCTATTACAGTACCAGCAGAATCAAGCGCCTCTACAGTAATTGGTCCTGGTCCAACATCATATTTAACAAAACCAGTCCCCACTACGTTTTGGTTAATATTATTTGTATAGAGAACATTATCAATTGCTGTTGCAACTACAGTAGCAGACCACGGACTACACACTTTATCTTGCACATAATTTTTATCTGGACAACAAGTTAAAGCTGACCCTGAGCAATCACAAGACATAGTTGTTTCCCCTCTCTCTTTTATATTCCCTATATGTGTATGTCCCTCAGAGTCTTTTGCCTGTACTATTCATTTATTTTCAAAAAATATTCAAATGACTAAATAGATTCCGTTCTGTTCCTTTTCTTCATAAATTTATAGATTAAAATACCACCGACAACGATAACTACGACTAGTAATATCGGTAACATATATTGCCCCACAACATCCGCAGCCTTTTCCCAATGTGGACCTAATTTCATTCCAAAATAGACATATAAAGTCGTTAACGGGAACATTGCTACAAATGTATATATACTAAATTTCCATATGTTCATTTTCGCCATACCACATGGAACAGAAATAAGCGTTCGAACGCCAGGTACAAAGCGTCCAACAAATGCTACAACTGGTCCATATTTCTCAAAGAAATCATCTGCTTTTTGAATTTGTTCTTCTTTAATAAAGAAGTATTTCCCGTACTTTATTAATAGAGGACGACCACCGTAATAACCGAGTGCGTATAACGTTAACGGTCCTGTCGTTCCGCCAAGTGTTCCAGCTAATACAGCTAGCCAAAAATTCATATCACCCTCGTATACCCAATACCCAACCATAGGCAAAACGACTTCTGCCGGAATAAATTCAAACGTTAAAGCCAATACAACTCCAAAATAAGAAAACTGCTTTAAAAACTCAATTATATCTAAAATAATTTGCTCCATATTTTAACTCCTATCCTACGTTTACGTTATGCTTTTCTTGTAATTGAACTGGCGCCATTTTTACAATTCGGTTCAAAATAAATAACACAATTCCAATATCATCTAAAATACCGATGAACGGTAAGAAGTCTGGAATTAAATCGAGCGGCATCGCTACATAACCAACTAAAAAAGCAATGGATAAGATTTTCTTCTTTATTGAAACCTCTTTTGAAGTAAAAAAGTCAAATAGGAATGGAACAAATCGGCGAACATGAAATACAACTCTTAATCTACTAATAAGTTTTTTCATTTTTATTTCTCCTCTCTTTGTATACAAAAAGGCCCCTACCAAATATGGTAAGGGTCCTAAAAAAGACAATAAGGGGCCTTTACCATTGCTGGTAAAGGTCTCACTAACAACGAAACGTTGCCAATAAAGCCGAGGGTTTCTCCCTGTAATGACGACTTTACTGTAATAAGTTACTCCCCTTTATATACACAATTTTATACAATCACATTAAAATATTTTGGAGGGCTTGTCAATATATTTTATATTCCAATCCCTTCTGTAAAAAACAAAAAACGTATAGGAAATTTCTTACTATCTCATAATATACATAATCATTTTTGAATGAAAGGAGAGATTTCATTTGCATACCGTATGGAAAGGTGCACTTTCACTTGGACTATTAAATATAGGAATTAAACTATATAGCGCCGTAGAAGAAAACGACATAAAATTTTTAAGTCTCCATAAAGAATGCTTAACACCTATTAAATATAAAAAATTCGCTCCCGATTGTGCGGATGAAGAAGTCGATGATAAAGATATTGTAAAAGCCTATGAATACGCCCCCCATAAATACATTATTATGGATGAAAAAGAATTAGCTGCGTTGCAAAAAGCTCACGAACCACGATCTATTCGTATTATATCTTTTGTTCAAAATAACGAAATTGATTCTATTCTCTATGACCGCTCTTATTTTATAGGCCCTACCCCGGGACATGAAAAATCGTATTTATTATTAAAAGAAGCCCTTGAGCGTACAAATAAACTTGGTCTTATCCATATTTCCATTAGAAAAAAACAACATTTAGCTATTATCCGTAACTTTGAAGATGGACTTATGTTGCAAACTATTCACTACCCTAATGAAATTCGCGATATAACAAATACACCTAACTTACCAAGTAATGAAAATTATCCTATCCAAAAACAAGAACTCACCGCAGCAATCAACTTAATTCACCACCTTACAAATCCTTTTGAACAAGAAATGTATACAGATGAGTATAAAGAAGCCCTTACCGAATTAATCGAAGAGAAAATTGAACAACAGGAAAAAACGGAAACAATCTCTCCTGCTCCAAACATCATCAATATCATGGAGACATTACAGGCAAGTATTGAACAAGCAAAAATAAAAAGAGAAAATAAAACAGAAAAAGAGGCCAAATAAAATTGACCTCTTTTTCTTTAAAGCGGATTACATTTTGGCATTTCGAGTCCAGATGATTGAGCTAATTTTAATAAATAATAACATTCTTCCCTTGCCATATGATCTGCCATTCTCGCTGATAATACACTTAATACTTCATTCGACAACTCGAGTTCTTCCACTTCATGTAAAAAATGTGAAAATAATTTTAATTCAAGTGAAACATCTTTTGTAAACTTCTTTAATGCAGGAAAATGATGAAGCTCTGTTCTTAAATACCCCGTCATTTCAACTGCCTTCAAATAAAACTGTTCAAAGTGCTTCTCGAATTCTTCACTTTTCTCTTTTAATCTTTTTTCAACAAGATCTAACCCACCAGAAATAGAGCCTGCATGACCAGCTGCATCTGTTAACCAAACGAGATGATAATGAAGTTCATGAAAAACAGGTGGAATTTCCCCCTTCTTCAAAAACTCTAAAACCGTTATATACTCTTCCACTTCGTTTACCATATGATTAATAAAAGTCGGCGTAAAATGAATAGTAATTTTCCCTTCCAACTGTTTCTGTATAATATTTAATTTAAACGTCCGAATCTCCTTAGCTGCTTGTTCCGCCTCTTTGGAAAATGCCACGAGATTCACATTACGAACTTTATTTAACAGATTCGTAAATGTTTCAACAAAATAAGTAGCTTTCTTTATATCTTCTTTTTCCTTTGGAGCTAACGCATCAAGTAAAAATTGCGCATGATCACTCAGCACTTTTAGCCAAAATTGATGCTCAAACAACGCACTTTCTTCATAATTTCTCTCCACCAAATCCCCTCCGTCTATTCATCCTTCTCTACCACTTGAAGTTTATATCCATCTGGGTCTTGTACTACAATACTCTTTGCACATTCATTTTCTGTATATAAAATTTCATAAAACGCTAGCTTCTTTTTCAATTTCTCTATGTCAGAAATCGTAAATGTTAAATCCTCACATGAATCTGTAACACTTTTTTCCCGCCCGCCTAACATGCGATTCATAACAAAACTAATTCTCGTTGAATCGGCATCATACCAAACCCCCGTTACATCTAATTGTGGTCTTTCTAAACTAGGTTTAATTCCTAAAATCCCTTCGTAAAAATATAACGTTTCCTTTAAGTTTTTCACTTCCAATACAATGAATTGTTTCACAGTCTCCACATTCATTCCCCCCGTACCTATTACTTTTTTATATGTGTCATAAATGCTCATTATGTCTGAATACAATACGTAGTAATGAACATGTAAGGAGGTTTATTCGTGAATAAATATATGAGATCATTCGTGCCCTATCATAGTCCTCAAGATCCTTGCCCTCCTATCGGAAAAAAATTTTACTCTACTCCTCCTAATTTATTTTTAGGCTTTCAACCGCCAAACTTACCACAATTCACGCCAAAAGAAGCGCTACAAAAAGGGACTTTATGGCCTGTTTTTTATGACTATTATGAAAATCCTTATAAAAAAGGGCGGTGACTACTGACGTGACTCAATCGCTACCAGAAGAATATTATGAGCTGTTACTGGAGCTTCAAGAACTAGACTTTGTACTAGTCGAACTCACTCTTTATTTAGATACACATCCAGATGACACTGCCGCGATTAATCAATTTAATGACTTTTCCTATAAACGAAGAGTATTAAAACAAAAGATGGAAGAAAAATACGGGCCACTCCAACAGTTTGGAAACAGCTATTCTAATGCCCCTTGGGAATGGAGCAAAGGTCCTTGGCCATGGCAAATATAAAGGAGAGAAACTATGTGGATTTATGAAAAAAAATTACAATACCCTGTTAAAGTAGGAACTTGCAATCCAGCACTTGCAAAATTATTAATTGAACAATACGGCGGTGCAGATGGAGAATTAGCTGCTGCACTCCGTTACTTAAATCAACGTTATACAATTCCTGACAAAGTCATTGGCCTCCTTACTGATATTGGTACAGAAGAATTTGCTCACCTTGAAATGATTGCTACAATGGTTTATAAGCTGACGAAAGATGCGACTCCTGAACAAATGAAAGCTGCTGGTCTTGACCCTCATTACGCTGATCATGATAGTGCACTCCACTACCATAACGCTGCTGGTGTTCCATTTACTGCAACCTATATACAAGCTAAAGGTGATCCAATTGCCGACCTATACGAGGATATTGCGGCTGAAGAAAAAGCACGCGCAACATATCAATGGCTTATTAACTTATCAGATGATCCAGATATAAATGACAGCCTACGCTTCTTACGTGAACGAGAAATCGTCCATTCACAACGTTTCCGAGAAGCAGTTGAAATTTTAAAAGAAGAACGTGATAAAAAAATATTTTTTTAAAACACGTATCCTAGTGATATGTGTTTTTTTACGCTATAAGTTAAATCCTTCCTATTAAACATATAAATAGTATATTTATTCGATTTAATGCATTATTTTTTAATTTTTTCAAAATTCCCTATTGCTTTCTAGTCATCAGACCTTTAAAATAATAACAGTTACTCGACAAATTATTTGAATTTTCGACAAAAACACTCATTAGGAGGATTTTCTTTATATGCGTACAACTTTAAAACCAGCGCAAATACTTTCGATTAGTTTACTACTATTCGCAGTTTTCTTCGGTGCTGGTAATATGATTTTCCCGCCCCTTCTCGGCCTTTCTTCCGGAGAAAATATGTGGATTTCCATTACAGGATTTATTATTACAGACGTCGGTTTATCTTTACTAGCTATCGTCGCTGTTGCCCTTGCCGGTGGTAGTTTTAACACTTTAGCAAGCCGTGTTCACCCAAAATTCGCAGCAATATTTGCTATCATTATTTATCTTTCAATCGGCCCACTATTTGTTATTCCACGAACTGGATCTGTATCTTACGAAATTGGGATTGCACCACTTTTCCCAGACCAATGGTACTCTATGTTAGTTTTTAGTGCGATTTTCTTTACAGTCGTCTACTTCTTATCATTAAATCCATCAAAATTAGTAGATCATATCGGAAAAATATTAACACCAATTTTACTTGGAATTATTGCGATTATGGCAACAAAAGCAATTCTTTCACCAGGAACATTTGCAGAACCTGTTGGTGACTATAAAGAAATTCCATTTTTCAAAGGATTTCTTGAAGGATTTTTAACGTTAGATGCAATCGGTGCACTTGTATTATCAACGATTGTTGTAAATGCAATTCGCCAAAACGGTATACAAGAGAAGAAATCAATTGCGAAATATACAATTATTTGCGGAAGCATTGCCGCTCTATTTTTAACAATTGTGTACTTCTTACTCGGTTATATCGGTGCTTCAAACGGCAACTTAGGACAATTCGAGAACGGTGGTCAACTATTAGCGACTGTTATGTACCACTTCTTTGGGACAAGCGGTAATGTTTTATTAAGTATCGCCATTATCTTTGCTTGTTTAACGACAGCAATCGGTGTTGTAAGTGCATTTTCCAACTATTTCGCAACAGTACTAACAAATGTTTCTTACAAAAGGCTCGTACTATACGTTTGTATTTTCAGCTTCGTGATTTCAAACTTAGGTTTAAGTTTATTAATCAAAATTACATTACCTGTATTAATTATTTTATATCCAATTACGATTATTTTAATTTTCGTATCATTTATAGATAAATATACGAAACGTAAACCTTCTGTCTACATCGGGGCAATGATCGCAGCATTCCTTATTAGTTGTATTCATGCACTTGATAATGTGGGAATGATACCAAGTTTTATCGCTAATATCGTACACACGATTCCTTTTTATAACTTAGGAATCGGTTGGATCGTTCCGGCAATAATTGGTGGTATAATCGGATACTTTATTCCGCAAACAGAAGCTGAAGGCGAAGTTTCTACAAAATAAAGAAAAGCAGCAAGCATGAGATACATGCTTGCTTCTGTTTATTTTCACATCGTATGCTTAAAAGTAAATAACTCTTCTTTCGACTGCACAACAGATTGTTCCTCTTCTACAACACCCTTCTTTAGCTCTCCTCCTAACCTTACTTTCATCATCGCCTCTTCGATACTTTTTACAATCATATTTCCTGAAAAAATAGTAAGTCCAAAAAATGTAATCGGAACGAGAGGGATCCACGGATTCACTGTTAATGACCTAAAGTATACTCCAATTAAACCTGACCATTCATGCGTATAAGATTCCACCTCTTTTATTTGTCCACCAAACATTACAGTCCCACCAAAGAACACTTCAAGTAATCCTAAGTGCAGTAAAATAGTAAGAGTCTGCGTAAACTGCTGAAGAAATACGAGTATAAACGTCATATAGAGGTGCGGAAAAAGATGTTTTATAACAATATGTCTTCTCGATCCACCTAATATGCGTGCGGCATCAACAAATTCTTCCGTTCGCAATTTACGAACTTCCTTCGCAACATACAGTGCAATAACTGGCATTACAAGCAGTACAAGTAATACCACTTGAAACGAAGCCCTTTCAAAAAAGGTTGTTGTCTCCTCTCCGCTTCCAAATGTATTTGCAGATTGAAGAAAAAAATACGCAATCATAACTGTCGGAATAACTGTAAAACTATCAAAGAAAGCCTCAATTTTTGAAAATCCTCTTTTTATGTACGTTCCGAGTACGACACCGAAAAACACACCTATTACCATTCTAAGTGCCGCAATTAAAATAGATATACCAATCGTCCACTTCGCGCCCTCAATGACTAAATGTAACAGGTCATACCCTTTCCGGTCTGTCCCGAGTAAAAATTGTAATGAAGGTGGAAACGGTGGCACTTGTGGATTTTCATCCGCATCATATTGCAATGTAACTTGTCTAATATGTCCATCATTCCATAACGTATTTCCGATGCTCAAAAGAACTAATAGGAGAAGAAACCCAATACTTATCCAAAATCTTTTATCACGTTTTATATACGTCCACATATTATAATCTCTCCTTCATCGCAGCCGGAATGAGATAATGAAACAATTTAAATAAAATAAAAATCGGAATATATATAAGAAGTACACTAACAATGAAAACCTCAACTCTAATACCGAAATACGATTTCAAAAACATAAAAATACCACCCGTATTAAAAATCCATTCTATAATATATAAATTAGATAACATAAAAAAGATATTCGTTTTCGCAAAGAATAATGTACTAAGCAACACATTTCGTAAAATATGGCGATTTAAAATATGAAAGCGCCCCAGCCCTTTCGCCTTAGCAAATAGTACATAATCTTTTTCTAGTTCATTTTCAAAACGAAGCACGATCATTTTTACAAACATAATCGTAGTCGGGATGCTCAAACACAATATTGGCAACCCCCTAATCGAATCGCCTCCAATTGAAGCAATTTGAAAAGGTAAAAAACCTGTTTGTTTAAAAAACCATACAACTAAAATTTGTGATACTAAAATAAGAAGGATATCTGGAATGGATTCTAGGAAGATAAGAAATGATTTAATTCGATGTTGTATACGCGGTGAACTACTCATAATTACATAAACAATACAAAATGCTACAAATAATGAAATGAAAAAAGCAGCTAAAAATATAATAATTGTTTCTTTATAATGGACAAACAACTGTGGAAATAAAAATTTATCTCCCACATATTTAAAATTGGAGATGTCCATTAAATTCACAAACACTTCTTGTAAACTCTTTATGTACTGTGATGCATGCAGCTCAAATCCATAAAATAGTTTCGGCAATGTCCCTAAACAAATAATACCCAAAATCGAAATAAGAAATTGAAACGTCACTTCCATCCCATTCAAAAATACTTTTTTGACCATTTTCGCCCTTCTCTCTCTATAATTTACCTCTTAATTTTATTCTTAATTTTCTGAATTGTAAATATTTAATATATAAAAAATCGCTAGGTTATGACCCTAACGATTCTTTGTGTAACTGTTTTTCTCTTTTCGCAAACGGCATATACAAAATAAAACATCCAATAAGCGCAGCTATTTCTAATGAAATAATATAGTAAGGATGTGGTCCTAACATATCAAGTAATGAAGCTGTTTCTGGCTTATGAGCTAAAAACATATAATTACCACCTGTTTTGTAATTTACAAACGAAACAATCGGAATCAATATGTTTAAAAATATCATTGTGCGTTTAATAGATTGTACTGTCGGACGATATCCTTCCACCCAAGTCATAAAGAGCGGTGCCCAAATGAGCAATATATGCGCGATAAAATATTCAATGAACCGAAAATGCGGAAAAGCATACTGCAAGTTTGGCGTTAAAATGGCTTGTGATGCACCAATAATTCCTGTAAAAAATACAATCTCATATATACGGTAACTTTTCGTTATGATCATAATTGACGCTAACAACAAACTAATCGTACATAACTCAAACGGTAATGAAGTGGCTAGCTCAAAAATCCCTGCTTTCCACTCCCACATATGAAGTCCAATTTCACTCCCTATAAATAGAAATGCAATCGCATATCGAACCGTTATATTCCACTCATTTTGACGTAATACATCTTGGTATTGATATAAAAAAACGATTCCCACCAACAGAATAAATAATATAATGGCATGTTGCCTTGAGTAGGGAATAAACGGTTTTAATGGATGCGCACTAAAATAAGCTTCCATCTTCCTTCCTCCTCTCCTTCATACAATATTATTGTAAGAAAAAAAACACGCGTCAATTCATTTGCTTACACTGGGACAAGCTCTACCTTACATTTACATATTCATACCTTACAAAACTGTAAGGTTATTGTAAGCTAAAACGATTTGTCAGATTCTTTCCCTCTTCTATACTTAATGTAGATACTAAAACGAACGAAAAGGTGATAAATAGATGAAGAAGAAAAATAAAGTGTTAATTACTAGTGTAGTAGCAATCGGAATTGCAGCTGGATCATACTTTGCATTTGCTGGCGGCGGTTCAGAAGTAGCAATGGCATATAGCGGATATAAAGTAACAGAAAAACAGATTGAAAACGCGCAAAAATTTGGCGGTGAAGTCATTCCAAACGGAATTGAAACAATTTCATTTGATCCAACAAAAGGTACGTATGAATTAGCTGTAAAAAAAGGTGATGAAGTAAAAAAAGGGCAGCTTCTATTTAAATACAATGACCCAACTGCGAAACAAGGTGTAACTGAAGCAGAAATGCAAAAGAAAATCGCCCAAAAAGAAGTAACATTATTCCAAAAACAAATTGATGCAGCGAAACAAAAATTACAAAAAGATAAAAATGCAGGTCTTCCTGCTGAAGCATTAAAAGCATCAGAAATCGAGGTACAACAATTAGAATCACAGCTTGAAATGAAAAAGTTTGAAGTGGAAAAAGCTGATGAAATGATTAAAGCAGCAAAAGAGAAAGTAAACACACTTTCTGTAACGAGTCCTGCTGATGGCGTAATTGATGATATCGTAAAAGTCGCTGACGAAAAAACAGGTATGAGCGGTATTACACTTCGTCATGCTGGTCCATTTAAAGTAAAAGGTCAACTTTCTGAATATGAGCTTGCTAGTATGAAAGTTGGGCAAGAAGTTACTGTTTCATCAAAAACCGTTGCTGGTAAGACTTGGACAGGAAAAGTAACAGAAATCGGTTCTACTCCATTAAAGAGTATGGACGAAAACAAAACAGTTTCTAACTATCAATTCACTGTCACTTTAGATAATAGTGAAGAATTACAAAACGGCTTCCACGTTTACGTAACAAGTAAATCTGGCGAAGCAACTGGTACAATTGTTCCGAAAAGCAGCATCGTGAAAAAAGGTGATAAAAATGTTGTGTTTGTTGTAAAAGACGGTAAAGCGAAAGAACAAACAGTTACTGTTGAATTCGAGACTGATAGCGAAGCAAAAGTTTCTGGAGTGAAAAAAGGAGAGGAAATTATTTCTAAACCTGAAAAAGACTTAAAAGATGGTATGGAGGTTGTCGCCCAGTGATTAACTTAAAAGGCATCACGAAATCCTTCCAAAATGGTGCAGAGTCCGTTCAAATATTACACGGAATTGACGTAACACTGAACCAAGGAGAATTCACTTCGATTATGGGACCTTCTGGTTCTGGTAAATCAACATTAATGAACATTATTGGTTGTTTAGATAAACCGACGACAGGTACGTACGAACTAGCTGGTCAAAACATTTCAAACATGTCTGAAACAGAACTTGCACACGTACGTAATAAAGAAATCGGATTCGTATTCCAAAACTTTATGTTATTACCGAGACTTTCAGCACTTCAAAATGTAGAGCTCCCTCTTATTTACGCTGGAGTCGATAAAAAAGAAAGGCGCGAGCGCTCATTAGCTGCTTTAACAAAAGTAGGTTTAGCTGATCGTGCTACTCACCTGCCGAACGAATTATCAGGTGGACAAAAACAGCGTGTCGCTGTTGCACGCGCAATCGTAAATAACCCGAAGTTTATCTTAGCCGATGAACCAACGGGGGCACTTGATACGAAAACAAGTACACAAATTATGGACCTCTTTTACGAATTAAATAAACAAGGCTCAACAATCATTATGATTACCCATGATCGTGAAATTGGGGAAGCAGCAGCACGTCAAATTGTAATTCGTGACGGAAATATCGTCCAAGATTGGAGAGGTTAATTTTGAACACGAGTGAAAATATACGCATGGCCCTTTCCTCTATCTTTGCTCATAAAATGCGTTCTATTTTAACGATGTTAGGTATTATTATCGGTATTAGTGCCATTATTACTATCATTTCAATGGGTGATGGTACAAACGCAAAGTTTAAAAAAGAGTTAGGCCAAGGGAAAGATAACGAAGTAACGATTTACTACAACAATCCTGACTATGGAACAGATAATGCCAAAATTACAGCTGATATGCTAAACCGACTGCAAACTGTACCAGGCGTTAAAGATGTATATCCAGATGTAAGTATGAAAGTAAAAGCATCTGCTGGTTCAAAAGATGTAAATCTTGATTTAAAAGGCGGAACAGGCGCCTTTATGACAGATTCGAAGATAAAATTAGTTCACGGTCGTGAATTAAACGACAGTGAGCTAAACCAAGCAATCCCTGCTGTTATATTAAATGAAGAAGCTTTCAACAAATTATTTAGTGGTTGGGAATCAAATCAATACGCAGATATAAAAGGAAAGCCGTATAAAATAGTCGGTGTATACGAAACGAAAAATGACTTTGGAATGCCTATGCCTGAGGGTTATACATCACTTGAAAACGCGCCTGTCATTTCAGGAGTAACTGAGTATGACTCTGTAAGATTAACAATGACCTCTCCGGCCGAACGTAAAAGTGTAGAAAAACAAGCCGTTTCTGTTTTAAACGAAATGAAAGCTCCTAAATTTGAGCACAAATTCGAAGCACAAGACTTAGGTGAATTTACGAAGCAATTAGATGAATCAATCGGTATGATGAAAATGGTATTCGGTGGTATTGCCGCTATCTCCTTACTTGTTGGTGGTATCGGTGTAATGAACATTATGCTTGTATCTGTAACAGAGCGTACACGTGAGATCGGTATTCGTAAAGCTCTTGGTGCAACGCGTGGTAAAGTATTAACACAATTCTTAATTGAATCTTGTATTTTAACAGGACTCGGTGGTTTCATCGGTTTCATGCTCGGTATCTTCTTCGCTTGGATCGTCTCCATCTTTGCTGGATGGCCACTCGTTGTCTCAAAAGAACTTGGACTTCTTGCAGTAGGTATCTCCATGTTAATCGGTATTATATTCGGTCTACTACCAGCTAACAAAGCTGCAAAACTGGATCCAATTGAATGTTTACGATATGAGTAAAAAAGAGGTTGCCTACGTGCAACCTCTTTTTCTATACCAAAAGAAATGAACAACTTTATTATGTGCATCATCTAAGCAAATCTCAAATAACAATATTCGTGTATTAAAAGATTAATTAAGAATTCTTATTTTCACCTTTTTGCGTCCCCACTTAATAGCTTCTCTTTCAGTCGGGAAAAGTACATCAATTATTTTCCCTTTAATAGCACCACCCGTATCACCGGCAATGGCTACACCATAACCCTCAACATCTACTTGCGTTCCTAATGGAATTACTTTAGGATCAACAGCAATTAACTTGATATTTGGGTTTTTCCCTATATCAATACCATATGCAGTAATGCGTTCATGTGGAGGACTGTTCTCTACACTATACGCTGTAGACTCGAAAACCATTTCAATGCCACCGTTTGGATTAATCCATTTTTCCCCTTCATAAGAAATAATCTTTAACCAGCCACTTGTTGTACCATCAATAACAAGCACCTCTTGTGCTGAAAAAGCTTGGCCTCCATTTCCTTTTGTGGATACAAATGATGGTTCATTGTACGTGTAGAATGATTTTTCTACATACTTTTTCTCACCATTTGGATTGATCCATTTTTCTCCTTCATAAGAAATAATCTTTAACCAACCACTTGTTGTGCCATCAATCACAGGTACCTCTTGCGCTGTAAAGACTTGGCCTCCTCCTCCTTTTGGGGATACGAAAGATGGCTCATTGTACGTGTAGAATGATTTTTCTACATACTTTTTCTCACCATTTGGATTGATCCATTTTTCTCCTTCATAAGAAATAATCTTTAACCAACCACTTGTTGTACCATCAATCACAGGTACCTCTTGCGCTGTAAAGACTTGACCTCCTCCTCCTTTTGGAGATACGAAAGATGGCTCATTGTACGTATAGAATGATTTTTCTACATACTTTTTCTCACCATTTAAATTAATCCACTTCTCGCCTTCCCAAGTTTGAATTTTCCACCAACCATTGTTTCGTTTTTCCCTTATAAGAATGGTTTGAGGCGGATATTCCACGCCTCCATTTGATTTAACTGATGTAAAAGAAGCTTCATTATATGCATAAAATGACTTTTCTACATTTTCCTTCGTATCCGCATTCGCTAATACACCCGTCATTACACTATGTTTTAACATATATATCACCTATATCCTTTCGTATATTTCAATTAATAATCTCTGAAACAATGAATATTTCATTTTAGAAAATTCATTGTGGTTTTTCATAACTATCAAAAACAGCTATCAAAATTGATAGCTGTTTTATAATCTATTAAATCACTTTATTTAATTACCCTTATAAACATCTTAAAAGATGTTTATATGCTAACGTTGCTAACTTATTTTTGAAATCTACCATAACCAAGGAAATGTTTTTGATTATATGAACTAAACACATTTCCTCTTACAACACCCGTCTGTTCACTTCCTGCATGAATGAACTCACCGTTTCCAAGATAAATCCCCATATGTGATGGGCCAGGTGTATATGTGTTTTGTAAAAAGACTAAATCTCCAGGCTGCGGATCATTAATTTTAATTACCATCGGCCAATATCCTGCTACACTATTCCTTGAAATACTATACCCATTATTTTTATATACATAGTATATGAAACCACTACAATCAAAGGAATTAGGCCCCGATGCTCCAAAGACGTATGGCTTCCCTAATTGTTTTAGAGCTAATTCAATTACTCCTGAGACCTCAGAAGCATTTGGATTAATCCATTTTTCTCCTTCATAAGAAATAATCTTTAACCAGCCACTTGTTGTACCATCAATAACAAGTACCTCTTGTGCTGAAAAAGCTTGGCCTCCATTTCCTTTTGCAGATACAAATGATGGTTCATTGTACGTATAGAATGATTTTTCTATATACTTTTTCTCACCATTTGGATTGATCCATTTCTCTCCTTCGTAAGAAATAATCTTTAACCAACCACTTGTTGTACCATCAATAACAGGTACCTCTTGCGCTGTAAAGACTTGGCCTTCTCCTCCTTTTGGGGATACGAAAGATGGCTCATTATACGTGTAGAATGATTTTTCTACATACTTTTTCTCACCATTTGGATTAATCCATTTTTCTCCTTCATAAGAAATAATCTTTAACCAACCACTTGTTGTACCATCAATAACAGGTACCTCTTGCGCTGTAAAGACTTGACCTCCTCCTCCTTTTGGAGATACGAAAGATGGCTCATTGTACGTATAGAATGATTTTTCTACATACTTTTTCTCACCGTTTGGATTGATCCATTTTTCTCCTTCATAAGAAATAATTTTTAACCAGCCACTTGTCGTCCCATCGATAACAGGTACCTCTTGTGCTAAAAAGGATTGGCCTCCTCCTCCTTTTGCAGACACAAATGATGGCTCATTATACGTATAGAATGGTTTCTCTACATACTTTTTCTCACCATTTAAATTGATCCACTTCTCGCCTTCCCAAGTTTGAATTTTCCACCAACCATTGTTTCGTTTTTCTCTTATAAGAATTGTTTGAGGCGGATATTCCACGCCTCCATTTGATTTAGCTGATGTAAAAGAAGCTTCATTATATGCATAAAATGACTTTTCTACATTTTCCTTCGTATCCGCATTCGCTAATACATCCATCATTACACTATGTTTTAACATATATATCACCTTTCCTTTTCTTCTACTTAATTTATATAAAGTAACGATCCCATTAATTTCAAATAATACTTAATAAAAAATACAAAAGGCCACTTAAATAAGTTGGCCTTTTGTATTATCTAATTACTACATGTTCTTCACGAATCCAACGATTCCCACCAATATCAACATGTCCATCTTGACGCCCAAATAATCGATACGGCTCGCTACCATCGACAAAACCAGTATCTTTTCCATTCGGTCCATCGTAATGTCTAATTTGATAACCAGAAGGATATTTTGAATAAGCATAAAACCATTGAACATCGAAATGCTCTAATTTTGCCCATTGTTGATCCCCGCCGAAATTAATCATATATTCTGGGATCCACCAAGCTTTATAAATTAAATATGGGTTTTTATCTTTAATAGAATTACCTGAAAATATAAAATCAGTTGGATTTGTATTTAAGTTCACCTCATATCCAACAGGATATTTTGAGATAGCGATCCCAATACCTACCGGTCGACTTTTTTGCCCATTGTTATCACCATTTCCATCAAGAAACCAAGATAATGACTTGTTACCAATTAAATAATTCAAATCACATTTACCAATACCAGATACATTTCCTGTCTCAGTATACTGCCAAATGTCACAAGGATAAGCTGGTTTATTCCCGCCATAACGTGGAATCCATGTAAAATCAGCTTTAATATTTGCTGCACCAAACGCTTCATAAGTATGATGCCCTACGTATAAACCAACTTTTTTTGCTCCTAAACGGCGTAATTCATCGATAAATGCTTGCGTCCCACTTTGCATATCACCCATTGTCTTAACCTCAACGTCTGCAACCCAAAATAATGCACCTTTGTCACCTCGCGCCCAAAAATCTTGCGCTTCTTTCTTAGCATCCGCAACAGACGTAAAGCGGCAAAATGCGTAATTTCCATACGGTACTTTATAACTTTTCATAGCTTGAACGTATTCTTTATACATAGGATCTACGTAATTTGAGCCATCTTGCACCCTAGCAATAACTAAATCAAGCTGTGGAGCCGCTACACTCCAATCTATATTACCGTTCCATTTTGAAATATCTACAATGTGTCCCATTACTTCATTTCTCCTTTTTATGTTCTTGTTTTTGTTCATTATTTAAAACTTCAACAGCACTGATTAATATTTTCGGAATCTTAATCCCTATACGACCAGCATTTTCTAAAACTGATAATGCTTCATTTCCTATAAAGAAAAAGATTGTTGCTTCTCGAATTCCACTATTACTACCAAATAATGAATCTAGCTGTGCTGCAACTCCAATTAATAAAAATAACATCACCTTTTTAGCAATGCCCTTAAAGCCAACTTTACTTTTCAATTCTCCGCTATACCCTGCTGCAATCATTCCAGACAGATAATCAATAACTGCTATTATTACCAATACTTTCAATGCAACATCAAACCCTCCAAAAAAATACCCACAAAAAGCTCCGAATGTCGCTCCAAATATCTTTATTAAACTAGCAATATGAGCCACGTTCCTTTCTCTTTTTTCAAATAAAAAAGAAAGACAAATGTCTCTCTTCGCTTTTTATTAAATCACTAAGATTTATTTGTATAGGAGGGATAGTTTTTATCTTTAATAACCTTTTCCATACTAATTAATTTTTAATTAGGCTACGCTTTGCACCTTTATAGTTATTCACTTCTATATTTTTCCAAATTTGTTGATTCAGGAGAAGTGTATACATATTTTCTTCCTTTATCATACCTCCTTGTACTACTCTTTTACCTAATACACCAAAAGCTATTTCGCTACTTTAAATGTATTAAGTTTGAGAGTATATAAACTTATTCAACCCTTAAAAATACTATCTTCTCATTCCTAAACTTGCTTAAATGTAGGAGGTTAAACATACATGAAATAAAAAATATTCATTTGTATATTTAGCTCAGATAATATCTACAAAGTTGAGTAATACACACACCACACAGGAGTACTCTTACCTCCAAGGCCCCGCTGGTTATCTACGCGAACAAAGTGCATGGTGACCTATGAAAGCATCACTGTACGATAACCCGAGTGCGTCCTATTCTGGTGGAACGCTTATTCACCAGAAGGGATTTTGTTTTCCCCTTCTGATACTAAGATTATCATTCATCCATATTTATAAATTCCCCTTAATTATCCCTCTCTTCATCGGAAATTTCTCCTTCTACTATCTTTATTGATTATGTAAATCTATTGAAAATATCTCACTATTTTCCCATTCGGATATAGTAAACCTTTACTTATGATGCTCAAATCACCCCTAAAGCCGTAGCAATTAAGCGAAGAGCATTCTTCTTCTTTTCATAATAAGAGTCTTTCTTTATTAACAATTCATTATAAATATAATCATCTCTTAATTTTTGATCGCTTAAATACTTCATCTCAATAATGTTTCTCTCGTCCTCATCTAAGCTATACTTTAAAGCTTTTTCAACCTGTCTATACTTCATTTGATTAATCTGCTTAGTATTACAAATTTCAGGAAACAAATCAATTTCCCCCTGCTGTTGCACAACATCATCTCCAAAACGCACCTTTAATGCACGATGTTCCTTCAAAATACTTATAACTACTTTTTGTATTTTCTTTTCTGTTTCTTTATCCATAATTGATAATAAAATTGGTTGTTCCAAATTTAAAACCTCCTAAGAATATAATTTATTTTTGTATAAAATTCTTCTTACTAAAAAAACAATCTATATTTATTGGAGAACATAATTCAATCTGCTTATTAAAACAAAAGCATTTTTCTAATGAGAATCTATTTCTCCTAGCTTAGTTTCATACAGTGAAACCAAATACTTAAAAATTTTTTTATGCTATGAAAAGTTTTGTATTCCCTTTCTTTAACCTTACGTATTTCACAAATTGAAGGATCAAACAGTTCTTTACATAGCTTCAAATTATATCAACCCTTTCCTCTTTACGTTTTCTATCTGAAAACTTTATAATAAAAATAAGAGTTATTTTTGGAAACTCGTTTAAAGGGGAGACAATATATAATGGAAATAAAAGATAGATTAAAACAAATTAGAATACATAATAAGCTAAGCCAAGAACAATTCGGGAAAGAGGTTGGCTTAACAAAAGGAACTGTTTCTAAATTTGAAAATGGGAAAGCCTTTCCTGGACGAGAAACATTAGAAAAAGTTTCAAAAAGATTTAATGTTACTATTGACTACTTATATGGAGAAAGTAAAGAAATAGATTTAAATGCACACAAATATAAAAAGTTTAAAGAAATCATGGAATGGCTAGAACCGTTACCAAAAGATGAAAAAGATATAGCATTAGAACAAATGCTTTCTATCGCTCAGGCGCTAAATAAAAATCATACGAAACCTGAGAAGAAATAGCCTATTTATTTAGAAGAATGGCTATTTCTTTTAATTTTTTCTATGTATTCATCTAATTTCTCTGGGGCTATCTTTACTATCGTATTTATAAATAGCTTAACGATTTCCTCTTTTGTCATCTCCAAAATCCTCCATCACCTTTAACAGGATAATGATTTCTTACTGAACTACTTTCCAACTTATCATTACTAAATTTTCTTTATTTAATCTCCCTCCTATATATACTCATTTTCATAACTATTTGTATATGTTAAACCACGCACCTAATTCCCAAAAAATACTACAAAATATCTTTATGAATATTTTACCACCAATCGAACTTTTGTTCTATATTTAGTTTATAATTCTTTAAAAAACAGCGTATAATCATTCTATTATTTGTAATTCGAAGCAAATCTCCACTATTTTTTATTGTATTGAAGAATAATTCAATTTTATCAACGTTTTATTAAAAATATGAATCTACAGGAATTCACGAACCAATTCATAACAATATCGTCCCTTTAAATCATGTTTCTTCTATTATATATGTTTCATGTTGCGATTATCTTTTTATCCTTGCAACTTTCATTTCGCATTACCACTATCCTACAATCCTATTATTGCAAAAATAATATGTGACACCCTAAAATCAAGGCGTAATTTTTTCCATACCTCGACTTATTTTGTAACAATTATGGCGATTTTTCATTAAATTTCACCTCATTTATATTCCTCCACAGCAAAAATAGTTGTTTTTACATAACTAATAACCTATTCCAACAGCAAGATAAGTCGTTTGTGTAACACTTAAGAAACAATTACGTAATACTACAGAAACATTATTAACCTATTAGAAATTGAAATACTACCCTTTTTATGTATCGTATGCTCTAACCTCCCCTAAAAACTATAAGAAAGCGCTTTTAGGATATTACTGGAATTATTACAGAATATTAATGACCCGTTACGAAAGCTTTGTAATTCTATGTTTTTCGCAAATAAGAAAATAATGGTTGCTATAATGAGGTCAACGAAAACAAATGCAATGGAGGCTATTATGAAAAAATTTATGGGTATAGCAACAGCAGCGGTTTTTGGTCTTGGGATTTTCACAACATCTGCTAAAGCAGAAACAATCGTAACGACTGATGTACTAAATGTACGAGAAAACCCAACTACTGAATCAAAAGTTGTAGGAAAATTATTAGATGGATATAAAGTTAACGTTTTACATACAGAAAACGGATGGTCAAAAGTGAAATTGAATAGCGGTAAGGAGGCTTTCATTAGCGCTGACTACACAAAAGACACTTACTACGTAACAGCTAACGTATTAAACGTACGTGCTGGTGCAAACACAGACTCAGAGATTCTTGGGAAATTGAAACAAGATGACGTAATCGAAACAACACACCAAGTTGAAAATGGTTGGATCCAATTTGAATATAACGGAAAAACAGCTTACGTTCACGTTCCTTACTTAACAGGTAAAGCTCCAGTTAAAGTTCAACCAGTAGTTAAAGCTGAAAAAACAACTACAGTTCAAGATACAGCTAAAGCCGTGGCAACAACTAAAGCTCGTGAAGTAGCTGAAACGCAAGCAAAAGCTAAAGCGGAGGAAGCAACTAAAGCTCGCGAAGCAGCTGAAGCTCAAGCAGCGGCTAAAGCTCGTGAAGCAGCTAAGGCTCAAGAGACAGCTAAAGCTCAGGCAGAAGCTAAAGCTCAAGCAGCAGCTGAAGCTCAAGCAGAAGCTAAGGCTCAAGAAGCAGCTAAAGCTCGTGAAGCAGCTAAAGCTCAAGCAGCAGCTGAAGCTCAAGCAGCGGCTAAAGCTCAAGAGGCAGCTAAAGCTCGTGAAGCAGCTAAAGCTCAAGCAGCAGCTGAAGCTCGTGAAGCAACTAAAGCTCGTGAAGCAGCTGAGGCTCAAGAAGCAGCTAAAGCTCGTGAAGCAGCTAAAGCTCAAAAACCAGCTACACAACAACCTGTTGCAAAAGAAACTGAAACAAGTGCACCATCATCTTCTCGTGAGTTACGCGTTGTAGCAACAGCTTACACAGCAGATCCACTTGAAAATGGTTATAAAGCAGGCGACCAAGTAAAATCAGCTTTAGGTCACAACTTAACAGCTAATCCAAATATGAAACTTATTGCAGTTGACCCAAGTGTCATTCCATTAGGTTCAAAAGTATGGGTTGAAGGTTACGGAGTAGCAATCGCTGGTGATACTGGTGGAGCTATTAAAGGAAATAAAATCGACGTTTTAATGCCAGATAAAGGCACATCTAGTAACTGGGGACGTAAAACAGTTACAGTTAAAGTATTAAACTAGTTTGTAAAAAAAGAGTCAGTCTCATTGAGGCTGACTCTTTTTTTGATGCTTACATTCTTTCTCTTGGAAGTAAGCAATATTATCTCGAAGCCACTTCCTCTCTAACATAAACAAGTTCCCACGTTTTTTGTGCACTTTGTCAAACGTCTGTAAAACTTCTTCATGATTAGCAAACTTATGTAAAAAATGAAGTGCAATGATAACCTCTGATTCATCTGTAGACTCTACTTCATTTTTACGTCTCCTAGAAACAAGAACAAAGCGATAAATCATTTAACTGCCTCGCTTCTTCATACGCACATTGCCGAACTCCTGCTTCTTCGTCAGCCATCCGTCTTAATAAATCATCTATATACTCTTCCATCTCCTTCTCTCCCATCCAAATTAAGTCTATCTCTTTGCATTCTATATACGATAAACCACTATTTCACCAGAAAAAAGAGGATGCCACGGCATCCTCTCCTTGTACTTCCCTATTCCACACAAGTAAACTGCGTCCAAGCTCCTACATAATCTAGTAAGAATAACTCTTCTTCTGCAATTGTACCGACAATATTTTTTCGTTCATCTATCGGCATTTCTTTTAGAATGATTTGTAATTCGCCTTTATACTTACCAAATGAGTTGTTACCAATTACAACTTGGCCTCTTTCCTGTCGTACACTTTCGCGCACCGGGAAGTCATAGTCTTTGTACTTTTTACGTACTTCTGTAGAACGTACCATATATTCTGTTATGTCACCGCGTCTTACGTGTAATTCTTGCAGCGTAGCTCTCTTCTCTACTTCAGTCGCCTCGTCTACAAAGTTTACTTTCAGCTGTAACATGTAACGATTTAAGTTTCCTAGTTTCTCTAACTCTTCTTCACTCGCATAAGCATTTCCTATAATCACATCATCAATTAACCCTGTCGCCCATAAATGTTTCGCTTGTACTTCAATCGGTAAGTTACGATGCTCTTCTAATGTACATAATCCGTCGTTAATATCCCATGGGCCGATGTTAGCTGCATGTGACGTAATAAACGCTGCCGTGCGAATACCCTGTTTTTTAAAGCGTTCACTACAGCGAATGAAATAATCGTACGGAAGTCCAGTAAATTTTTGCGGATAGAAGTTATGACAACCAATTAAAGCTGACTTATTTGCCTGATGCGAAAGAATATTTTCTAAGTACGCAATATCGTTACTTACGTTCAGCTCAATTTTTAAGCCGTACGGATTATTCGTCATTTTCGCTTCAGTTAATCCGTCAAACCCTAAATCTAATCGAATACCGTCTGCACCTAACTCTGCGAAAAATGATAGATCACTATAACTAATACCGAGCTGATCAAAGACAGCCGGAGCTACATCTAAAATCACTTCCATATTGTTATCTTTTGCGTGATGAATAATTTCTTTAAATTCAGCTACAATCTCTTCTTTCGGACGATTCACAGACAATAAACAAGTGAATATTCTTGAAAAACCGTGGCGTGCCGCTGCCGAAATGTATGCCATATCTTTTTCTTTCGTTGAATGCTCTGGATAAAGTGAAATTCCTAATTTACGCTCCATGCTTTTGCATCTCCTTCACACGTTGTATTAATGCCATGCTCGTAAATCTATATTTTGCAGATAAACATGTTGCACATAAAATCGTTGGTACAATAATTACGTACGGTGATTGTAAGCTTAGCATTACATAGGCACCCATTGAACTACCGATAAATACAATTGATACTAGTAGTAAAACTAATAAAGATTTACTTTGTACCCATTTTGAATAATGTGCAATACACTGCCCCGCTACAAATGTAATTAAGATGATAATTGCTCCGAGCATTCTGTTTTCTCCTCTCCTGCTAATTGTTGTTTCTCATACATTTTGAAGAACGGATAGTAAATAACGAATGAGATAACAAAGTTAACAAGTACAAGTACACCAGCCATAATTGTCCAGTCCGTACTAATAATCGCTGCAATTGGCGCTAACATCGTAAATGGCAATTTCGCCATCATCATCGGAATCATACCTGAAACAACTGCGAAATATGATACTGTCGTTGTAACTAACGGTGTAATTACGAACGGAATAATTAAGATTGGGTTCATTACAATTGGTGCCCCGAAAATAATTGGTTCATTAATATTGAATAAGCCTGGCACGAATGATAATCTACCTAACTCTTTTAAGAACTTAGATTTAGAGAACATAAACATAATTACTAAAGCTAACGTTGAGCCTGATCCACCAATCCATACGAACCATTGAATAAATTGCTCTGTAAATAAGTTTGGTAATTGATGTGCATTTCCTGTAGCTGTGAATACTTCCATATTTTCAAGAATTGCAGAATCCCACATTGGACGAATGATCGGTCCTAAAATCGCAGGGCCATGTATACCGAATGACCAGAAGAATACGATTAAGAATACTGTTAATAAACCGCCGAATAAATTATTTCCTACTAATACTGATTTTAGTGGTGCGATTAAATATGTGATTGTTGTATTTACATCAAATTTCAAACCGTAGCGAATGCCCCAGAATAAAAGAATAACTGCTAACGTTGGAATTAATGCTGCAAACGAATTTGAAACTGCTGGTGGTACACTATCTGGTAATTTAATTGAGATATTATGCTTAATCATAAAGTGATAAATTTCTACTGCAATTAAAGCTGTAACAATTGCGCCGAATAAAGATGTTGCACTTAATGTTCCTACTGAAATGTATCTACCTGCATCAATAACACCTGGTACGGCTTTCGTAATTTGAATGGGTTCAACTGATGCTAGTAAAAAGGCGAGTACAGATAATAACCCTGCACTTAACTGATTGAGCTGATAAAAATTCGCGAGCGAAGCGCCTACCCCAAATGCTGCGTATAACGCCATTAGTCCTACTGTAAATCGGAATGGAATATCTAAAATATGGCGAAACGGTGCAATCCATTCCATATATGCATCAATTGGTAAGTTTAAAAAGATAACGAAAAATGATCCGACAATCGTTAACGGTAATGTAGAAATAACCCCGTTTCGAATTGCTAATAAATGTCGCTGTCCGGCAATCTTTTGTGTTGTTGGCATAATCTTTTGTTCCATAAAACTCATAAAGCCATTCATCAAAACCCCTCCTCTTTCTCTTTTCTATGAAAGAATGAAATAAAGTTATAACATTATAATGTTTATATTTAAAAAAATATAATTATGCTAAAACTAATTGTTCTGCTTGTTTCAATACTTTCAAACCATCACACATGCCATAATCTCGTTGGTCTATAATCGCAACTGGTATATTGTATGAATTTGCAAGAAACTCTACGGCTGGAAATAAATATTTCACTTGCGGACCAATTAAAACAACATCAGCATTTTTTATTTCCAGTTTCACAAGTTCTGAATCAACTGCTTTAATTTTATAATCCTTCCCTTGTTTCATTGCCTCTTCTTGCATTTTTCTTACAACCATACTCGTTGACATGCCTGCTGCACAACATAATAAAATGTACATCTTATACTGTCACTTTCTCTTCTATTCGTTTATGAAGAGTGATAAATTCTTCAGCAAGTTCTTTCACTGTAATGGCATTCATTAAATGATCTTGTGCATGCACTAACAGTAAACTGATTTCCGCATGATTTCCTCTTGCTTCTTCTTGAATTAAGTCTGTTTGAATACGATGAGCTGCTGAAATTTCTTCCCTAGCAAGTTTCATCTTTTCACTCGCATTCTCAAAATCTCCCTGTCTTGCAAAAGCAATTGCTTCAAGTGACGCGCTTCTCGCGTTGCCACCGTGTAAAATTAACGCAAATGGAGTTTGCATATCAGTCATTTTAAATTCCCCCAAGCCATCTTTTTTCTATATTGTTATCTTATTATGAAAACGCATACAATTAAACATAAAAAACTTCCGTTGTGTAACGGAAGTTTTTATATACTTTTCTTATAACGTTAATAATATCTCTTGAAAATCTTCAACCACTTCAGCCTGAGCTAATTTCTCTATCGTATTTTGATTAGACATAATATCATATAAAAAATCATAAAGCTTTTGTAAATCTTCATTATTATTGCGCTTTACACTAAATAAAATAATAACTTGTACTTTCTTATCTCCCCAATCAACAGCTTTTTCAAGTGTACAAAACATCAAAAATGTTTTCTCACTTAATAACTGCATCGGATGTGGAATCGCAACTAAATTTCCAACCGCTGTAGGAGATGTATTCTCTCTTTCCATAACAGAGTCATAAAAGTGTTCTGGTACATAGTTTTTCTCAGCAGCTTTCTCACATAAAAATCGGATAACCTCTTCCTTCGTAGAAGCATTGTGATTTAAAAAGATTAAATCTTCCTTCATATATTGCTGTACACTAGTATTCACATGCGTAAATAACTGCTGACCAATTGACTTAATCTCTTTATCATCAAATATTGAGTTTACTTTTATAACAGGCACAGGTAAACCACTTGGTATATGAATCGTACTAATAATACAATCTATCTTTTCTTTGTAGAGATCTTCTACTTTCAATTGATAATAACCGGTAATTCCCACAATCTCTAATTTATCTCGGAACTGTGATAGAATTTTATATTTCAATAGTTGGGCACTTCCTTGACCAGTTGCACAAACTAATAAACATCTTTTCTTTTGATTCTGTTCCTGTAAACGGCTCATCGCTCCGCCGAAGTGAATCGCAATATAACCAATTTCACTTTCCGGAATCGATTCTCCCGTATATTCACCAATTATATCTCCAACGAGAACCGCAATTTCAAAAGCATACGGATAATTCTTTTTCACTTCTGCCAAAAGAGGATTTCTCGTATTTAACTTATACTTCAAACGATTTAATAACGTTTTTAAATGAACACCAAACCCAAATAATAATTCTTCATCATAATAAAAAATAAGATTCCGTTCTTCCGCTACTTTAAAAAGAATATGTTGCATGAATGCATATAGATCTTTTCCTAATAGTTCTTCCACATTTTCATAACGATCTTTCGCTGTAACAGCAGTACTTAATAAATGCATCGTCACATATAAAACTTCTTCTTCTGGAAATGAAAGATGCAACTCTTTCTCTAAATCCCCTAAAATCTCTTTCGCAATTGTATATTCTTTCTTTATTATAAGTTCAGCTTGCTCTACATGTAGTCCTTTCATATAATGTTGATCTTCACAACGCTTTAATGCAATTGCAATATGAATGACTAAATTATCAATTTCTATATCTGATAAGTATATCGTTCCTCCTTCGATATACTTTAATATAATCGAACGGATAAGCGGTATATGAGGTAGCGATAAGTATGTATCATTCTGCTCAAATTGCTCATGAAACGGAGTATGGTCATAACGCGGTAAACCATATTGTGATAAACAAGAACGAATATGAAACTCCTCTCCGACAATACGTATACCATAATACGGTCTCTTTTCAATTTGTAATTGATAGCGACCACATATATCTGTCACATCTTTCATAATTAAATTTACAGTCGATTTACTTACATAAATCTCCTCTGCTAACTGTGAAAGCTTCACATACCCATCTGTCGTTAAAATACGTTGTAGAATGTAAGCTATCCTTTCTTCGTAAGAAATTGGGATCTTTTCCGTCTGTTTTTGAAATAGACTCACGCAAAACTCTTCAAACTTCTTCGCTTGTATAATTTCTAGTTCGTATCCAGTCCCTCTTTGCGATTCAATTTTCGCTCCATTTTCTTCTAATATATCATTTAATAATTTTATATCTTTTTGAATCGTCTTCGTTGATACATGTAAACGGCTCGCTAAAAAAGCTCGATTTAACATCGATTTCTCTTCTAAAAACTCCTCTAAAATAGAAACTAATCGCTGATGCACCTTTGTCATAGCTCTTCCTCTCGCAATTTATATATAAAAAGGAAAAAGCTGCTGAAATCAGTAGTTTTTCCCTTTTATTTTATCTATTTCTTTAATGTAAATCCGAATTTATCCCATGCTTGCAAATAATCTAATAAGAAAATCTCTTCTTCTACAATTCGACCAACTACATTTGTTTTTCCTGTATTCACCATATCTTTTAATGCAATTTGCAATTCACCTTTATATTGGCCATATTGCTCATTATCAATTAGAAGATCGCCGCGCTTAATTTCACGTGTATGATGAGGTTTAAACTCTTCTTTTTTATATTTCACACGGCTTTGTGTAGAGCGAATCATATATTCAGATACATCCCCGCGATAAAAATGAGGTTCGTCTAATACGATAATTTTTTCTAGTTCTGTCGTTGTATCATATAACTCTATATCAAATGTTTGTTTCTCTTTATTTAATGCACCTAGTGCTTGTAATTCTACTTCTGATGCATAAGCATTCGCAATAATAACATCATCAATTAATTCTGTTGCAAATAAATGCTTCGCTTGTGTTGTCATTGGTAATTCACGATGTTGCTCTAACGTACATAATCCTTCTGTTACTGGCCAAGGTCCATATGTTGCATCAAATGATGAAATAAAAGCAGCAGTTCTCATACCGTAATCTTTAAATTGTTTCGAGCATTTCATAAAATGATCATATGATAATCCGGAATAACGATGCGGATAAAAATTATGGCAACCAATTAAATTTTCGCGATTTGGTCTATGACTCATAATGTTATCTACATACTTCGTACCGTTACTCATATTGATCTCAATTTTTAAGCCATACGGATTGTACGTCATAATTGATTCTTCTAATCCTGAGAAACCAACATCTAAACGAATACCGTACGCACCTAGTTCATGGAAAAACGATAAATCGTTATATGAAATACCTAATTGCTCAAAAACAGCTGGACTAATATCAACTAACACTTGGAATCCTAATGCATTTGCATGAGAAATCGTTTCTTTAAACTCTTCTATAATTTTCTCTTTTTCACCATCTACAGATAATAAACATGTAAATACACGAGTAAATCCGTATTTACTTGCTAATGTTAAATACTCTTTATCTTTCTCTACTGTTGAATGTTCTGGATAAATAGAAATACCTAATCGTCTCATATGTACACGCCTCTTTCTTCATCATATTGTAAACCTTTTCAAATATATGTAGCGAAAAAGTATATATCCCCTTCTCATTCACTACTTTTTGAATCCGCTTTCTTTAAAGAAAAAACAATTTCTATCATTCATAACAACTACCAGTCTATACATCTATACTTTACATCTTTTTTTCATAGTTGTGTAGTCTTTCCACAAATTTGTCAGTTTTTTACCTCGAAAATTGTTGTACGTTTTCAAGGCACCTTCCTTGACTGTTACATTGACCAATACATATACTCGAAAGAAAAGAGAAATTTTTTATATAGGGGATGAATATATGGGAGAAGCAATACTCGTAAAACGAGAACCGTTATGGACGAAAGAATTTGTCGCGCTAATTCTAGCAAACTTATGTATGTTTTTAGGATTTCAAATGTTAATTCCGACTTTACCTGTTTATGTGAAAGAAATTGGAGGTACAAGTTCCAATATTGGATTTGTTGTCGGTATGTTTACTGTTGCGGCACTTTTTGTTAGACCGCTAACTGGAAATGCCTTGCAAAAATTCAGCAAAAAAATCATTTTAATGATTGGTACTGCTATTTGTTTACTCGCTATGGGTAGTTATCTTTTCGCTTCAACTGTTTTCCTATTGCTTGCCGTTCGAATTTTACACGGAGCTGGTTTTGGTATTACAACGACTACATATGGAACTGTCGTTTCCGATTTAATTCCGCAAGCTCGCCGCGGTGAAGGCATGGGATATTTCGGTCTTTCTGGAACGATTGCAATGGCGCTCGGTCCACTTATCGGACTTTGGCTTATGCAAACATATAACTTCACGATTCTTTTTTTATGTGCACTTTCCTGTACAATTGTTTCATTAATATTAACGAAACTACTTCAAATCAAAAAATCGCCGCAATCACCACAGCAAACATCTGGTACCTTTCTCGATGGATTTATTGAGCGCAAAGCTTTACTTCCTTCATTATTAATATTATGTATTACATTAATGTACGGGGGAATCGGAAGCTTTATTACGTTATTTGCTACGGAAGTCGGCATTGCTGATATAAGCCTCTTCTTCTTATTTAATGCACTTGCAATCGCTGTTACTCGTCCATTTTCCGGAAAGTTATATGATGCGAAAGGTCATTCTTTCGTAATTATTCCAGGAGTTATTATTACGTTTACAGGGATTATTTTATTGTCGTATACAACTACCATTCCAAGCTTAATTATTGCAGCAGCATGCTACGGAAGTGGTTTCGGAGCGATTCAACCTGCACTACAAGCGTGGATGATTGACCGAGTAGCACCGCACCGACGAGGAGTCGCAACAGCTACATTCTTCTCAGCATTTGACCTTGGAATTGGTGCTGGCGCGATTATTTTTGGATTCATTGCACATTTTACAAACTACGCAACTGTATATCGTTATTCCTCTCTACTACTTATTGCTTTCCTGTTCATTTACATTACAAGTGTAAAAAAACAAAAGCATGGTGATAAAAATACGGAAAAAGCTGCTGGATAATTCCAGTGGCTTTTTTACGTATTTTTGAGTTTATAAAACTACATGCATTTTCCTACATATTTTTTTACCTTTCATCAAAAAATATACGATGAACTCACAGACGCTTTCCTTCATATACAAATGAAAAACACTATTCTAAAGAGTGTGATTTCTTTACAAAAATACGATTTACAAAAGATAAAAACCAATAAAATACAGCTGTTTCTTTAAAGAATTGTAAACTTTTTATCCCTTTGTAAATTTAGTGTAAATTTTACTGATAAATCGTTTACAGTGGCTCACGGTTCAGTTAATAATTACATCGTACATGAAATTTAAGGAGTGGAATGCGTGGAATACAATGTTCAAGATATGATCTTCCAGTTCATTGGTGGATTAGGTATTTTCTTATTCGGAATTAAATACATGGGCGATGGACTGCAACAAGCTGCTGGAGATCGTCTTCGTGATATTCTAGATCGCTTTACAACAAACCCACTGATGGGTGTACTAGCAGGTATGTTAGTTACCGTATTAATCCAATCAAGTTCAGGAACAACCGCTTTAACAGTCGGACTTGTAAGTGCTGGGTTTATGACATTAAGACAAGCAATCGGTGTTATTATGGGTGCGAACATCGGTACGACAGTTACTGCATTTATTATTGGAATTAAAATCGGAGAATATGCTCTTCCAATTATGGCAGTTGGAGCTATCTTACTATTCTTCTTTAAAAATAAAAAAGTACATTCTTTAGGTCAAGTTATATTCGGTTTTGGTATGTTATTCTTCGGTTTAGAACTAATGAGCACAGGTATGAAGCCTCTTCGCTCTTTAGAATCATTCCAAGAATTAACGGTTAGCATGAGTGATAATCCAATTTTAGGTATTGTTGTTGGTACAGTCTTCACTTTAATTGTACAAAGCTCAAGTGCAACAATCGGTATTTTACAAGAACTATTCGGTCAAGGTGCAATCGATTTACAAGCTGCCCTTCCTGTATTGTTTGGTGATAACATCGGTACAACAATTACAGCTGTATTAGCAGCAATCGGTACTTCAATTGCTGCAAGACGCGCAGCATTAGTTCACGTTATCTTTAATATTGTCGGTACAATCATCTTTACAATTTTATTAATACCTTTTACAAATTTAATTCAATACTTCCAAACGTCATTAAACTTAAATCCAGAGATGACAATTGCATTTGCACACGGAACATTTAACGTAACGAATACAATTATTCAGTTCCCATTCATCGCTGTATTAGCATGGATTGTAACGAAAATTATTCGCGGGGAAGATGCTGCTATTGATTTCAAACCGCAACATTTAAATCCAATCTTTATTGAACAATCTCCAGCTATTGCTTTAACTGAAGCACAAAAAGAGATTATTCGTATGGCTGAGTTTTCATTACATGGATTAAAAGAAGCAAACCAATTTTTAAACACACAAGATAAAAAACACGCTGACATGGCTACTCAATTAGAAGGAGCTATTAACAACTTAGATAAAAAAATTACCGAGTATTTAGTTTTACTATCAGAAAAGCCGCTTTCACCTACAGATTCTGAAAAACATTCCGTTTTAGCAGGTGTCGTTGGCGATATTGAACGTGTCGGTGATCATGTAGAAAACCTTGTAGAACTTGTTGATTTCCAAATTTCAAACCGTGTTTCCCTATCAAACGAAGCACTAGCTGAATTAAATGAAATGCTTGAGTTAACGATTTCAACATTACAAGACGCAGTTGAAGCTTTAACAAACTTCGATACTGAACTAGCTCAAACAGTTATTGCAAAAGAACGTAAAATCGACCAAATGGAACGTGTTCTTCGTAAACGTCACGTATTACGTCTGAACGAACGTAGCTGTTCAGGTGATGCAAGTATCATCTTCGTTGATATGGTAAGTAACTTAGAGCGCATTGGCGATCACGCTGTAAATATCGCTGATGGTGTTTTAGGTGAACAAGGTAAAGTCCATTTAAAACAATCATTATAATAGGAAAGAGACGCTAACATGAGCGTCTCTTTTTTCATTTCATATTTACAACCGTTCTACCTTTTAACTTTCCTTGCAATATAAGTGTAAACTTCTCATCTAATTCTTCTAATGTACATTCTTCTGTATAAGATAGTAACTCTTTGTTTTCCCATTCATTTGCTAGGAGCGTCCACACATCCCTTCTCACATCGGCTGGACATTGCACAGAATCTACCCCTAACAGGCTTATGCCTCGCAAAATAAAAGGATATACCGTTGTTTGTAATTCCTGTCCTGCCACATTACCGCATGTCGTTACGCACCCGCCATACTTTACCGTTTTTAAAGCTGTTTCTAACATATGTCCACCTACAGTATCGATAACCCCGGCGTATATTCCTTTAAGCATTGGTCTTCCTGATCCATCATTCAATTCCGCACGATGAATCACTTTTTTCGCTCCTAGACGTAGTAGCATCTCTTCCTCTTCCATTTTCCCTGTCGCTCCTACTACGCTAAACCCTAACTTACTTAAAATACTAACAGCTACACTTCCTACGCCACCTGTAGCACCCGTTACTAGTACATCTCCCATACTTGGCGTTATACCTGCTCTAATAAGCTTATATACTGATAAGGCGGCTGTAAAACCTGCCGTCCCGTACATCATACTTTCCTTTAATGACATTCCCTCTGGTAAAGGGACAACCCAAGACGCCGGCACGCGAATATATTCTCCGAAACCACCAGAAGTATTCATCCCTAAATCATATCCCGTTACAATGACTTGATCTCCTGCCTTAATAGTAGCATCTTTACTACTCACAACCACTCCTGCTGCATCAATTCCTGGCGTATGAGGATATGTTCTCGTAACACCTTTATTACCAGTGGCTGAAAGAGCGTCTTTATAATTTAGTGAAGAATAATGAACCTGTATGAATACGTCCCCTTCAGGTAAACTACTTACTTCTCTCTCGACAACGTTTCTTACAAACTGCTTATTTTCTGTTTCGTTCACAACGATTGCTCGGAATGATGTATGATTCATTATGTTCTCTCCTTTATCCGTCAAATTCTTCTTTATTATATAGAAGAAACAAGTAGACCTATTCATTTCTTCTTGGCTATATTTCAACAAATCTTACTTCTCTATTACTTTCTCACAATACATATTTTCATTTCTACTAAAAAACCTTATACTTATTCTACATCTGAAAAATAAAATATAGAATATCTGACTTTTTATAAATAAATTGAATTTTTACGAAATGTAAATGATTTGTAATGTTTTTTTTCGCTAAATTTCATTATAATAAGTGGATATGAGTGTCGTATTTCAATCCAAATGAAGGAGTACAGGAAATGGAGCAAAACCCATCTTTGCAAGAAAATACACGCAGTAACCCGAAAAAAAATAAGAAAAAAATAAAAGTTATTATAAGCGCTATACTATTCGTTTTATTAATAGGCGGCGGTTATACTTGGTTTTTAGTAAATAAAGCATCTTCTGCTGTTCGAAATGCCGCACATGATTTAGCGCGCGGTGATAAATCTGATTTACGTGATAGAGCTGTAAAACCTATTACAAACAATGTCTCTGTCTTAGTAATGGGTGTTGATGAAAGCGATGTCCGAGGAAAAGAATATGGTGAAGCTATTAGAACAGATGCGCTGTTGCTTGCAACGTTTAATAAAGATAGCAAAACTGTAAAACTATTAAGTATCCCACGTGACACATATACTTATATTCCAATAGAAAAGAAAAAAGATAAAATTACACACGCTCATGCATTCGGTTCTGCTAAAAATGGAAAAAATGGTGGACCACAAGCAAGCATTGATGCAGTTGAAAAATTAATGAATGTTCCTGTCGATTATTTTGTGAAATTTAACTTTAAATCATTTATAAAAATCGTCGATGACTTGGGCGGTATTGAAGTTGATGTACCAGTTGAATTTACTGAGCAAGATAGCAATGATAATGCAGAGGCAATTCACCTAGAAAAAGGTGTTCAAAAGTTAAATGGCGAAGAAGCTCTTGCTCTTGCTAGGACAAGACACATCGATAGTGATGCAATGCGTGGACAACGTCAACAACTCGTTATCGAGGCTATTTTAAAGAAACTAACAAGTGTTGGTTCTGTAACAAAAGTTGGCAACATCATTGATGATATTAACGGACAATTCGTTACAAACTTAACATTTGATGATATGCTTTCATTCTATAAGTACGGATCGGATTCAGAAATCGAGAAATTACAAATTCAAGGTGACGACTGCTATATGGAAAAAGGGGACGATACATGTAGCAAATCCGCTGGTGGCGGCCGAACGTATTACTACAATCCAGATAAAAAAGAATTAGCAAAGGTTACAAACGATCTTCGTACTCATCTTGGATTACCTGCATATACAAAAACAGACTCTGATTCGAAAAAAACAAGTACAGAGAAAACAAAAGAATCTAAGTCTGAAAATACAAGTGAACGCGAATCAAGTAACAATGAAATGAAAAATAAAAATAGCAATGAAGATACAGAAACATCGTCTAACGACAATGAATAATAAAGAAGCAGTTCTCTATGGAGGTAGAGTACTGCTTCTTTTTATTCCGTCACAATTAAAAATCAGAACTTTCTAACTATCTTTTTTAATATTTTTAAATTATAATAAATAGTAGCAATCTATTCCAATTATCAGGGGGCTCATACATATGAAAGCTGCAGTAAAACATAACATCTCAGATTTTAAAGACTACTTAAAGTCAAACGATATATACATGGAAGAAAATATAGATGAAAATGATGGTTCTGTTCATTTTTCAGTAGGATTAGAGACAGAAGCTGGCGCAAAAATTCAACTTATCGCTGCTTTCCAAAACGAACATCCTACTGTAGATATATACTGCTTCAATGTTGCTCACGTACCTAATGAAGCAGCAACAAATGATGTTTTACATACCATTAATGAATTAAATACATCTTATCGATTTGCAAAATTCACATTAAACAAGCAAAATGCAATTGATATTTCAACATCTCTTGCATTCTCAGAGCCAAACTTTAATCCAGCACTTGTCTTTGAACATACGAGAATGCTATATAAATTAGCAAATGACGAATATAAAAACTTAATGAAAGTGATTTGGGCATAAATAAAAGGATGGGCTGCAAGCAGCGCCATCCTTTTATTTCAATATCATATCAATCCACATCTTAATAGCTGTACCTACAATCAAAATCGATAACATATATTGCAGTGCTTTTTGATTGATCTTTTTCCCTACTCGCGCTCCAAGCGGCGCTGCAAAGATACTTGCAATCGCAATAATAAGAGCTGGAATTACAACTACTTGTCCAGTTATTACTTTTCCAGTTGTAATCCCTACTGAAGAAATAAACGTAATAGCGATAGATGTTGCTATCGTTGTACGTATCGGCAATTTTAAAATAACTAGCATAATCGGAACTAAAAGGAACGAACCTCCAGCACCTATAATGCCTGATGCTCCGCCTACAATAAATGCTAACAAACTTGCTATCCATTTATTATATTTCAATTCATCACCATTATTTCGTTTCGGTACGAACATCATAATAGCAGCAATTGTTGCTAACGCTGCATAAACAACATTGACCGTATGTTCCTCTAATGCATTAGCACCAAAACTACCTATGAAACTTCCTATTAATATACTAGCTCCCATATACACAACGAGGGTTTTATCCATATCATTACTTTTCCGATAAGCCCATGCCCCTGCAAAAGTTGCAAAGAATACTTGCACCGCTGTAATACCACTCACTTCATGTGCAGTATAGCCAGTAAATCCTAGCAATACCGGAATGTATAAGATCATCGGATAATTAATAATCGCACCGCCAATTCCAACCATTCCTGATATAAACGATCCTATAAACCCAATTATAAAAAGTAATACGACTAAACTCACCTTATATCCCCCGCCTTCTAAAAAGAAGGTGATTTAAATGAATAAGTTTACATTCCCATCCGAAGCATCTGCTAAATAAGCTCCTACTCCTGCAAACTCTACCCCTTCCATAATCTCTTCCTCTTTTAACCCTAATAAATCTACTGTCATTTGACAAGCTACAAGTTTAATCCCCTGTTCTTTCGCCAAATCAATTAAATCTGGTAACGGCATCGCATTATGTTTTTTCATAATACCTTTAATCATCTTTGGTCCCATACCAGCAAAATTCATTTTAGATAATCCCATCTTATCAGCGCCGCGTGGCATCATCTTTCCAAACATTTTTTCTATGAAAGTTTTCTTTACCTCTACATGTTCATCTTTCCTTAAAGCATTTAATCCCCAGAAAGTATGAAAAATAGTTACCTCTTGATCATACGCCGCTGCACCATTTGCAATAATATAAGCAGCCATCGCTTTATCATAATCTCCGCTAAATAAAACGATTGTTGTTTTCTTCTGTTGTTCCATGTTGTTTTCCCTCCAATTACCTATAGGGGTATTTTTATTTTTATAAAAAATTGTTTCACCCTATTCTACTTTACCTTCCCACGCTAACATACCACCTACCATATTGATTGCTTGAAAACCGTAGCTCTCTAAAAATTGAACAGCTCGTGCACTTCTTCCGCCAGAACGACAAACGATAATATACTCTTTCTTTTTATCCAACTCATGCATACGAAACTCCAATAATCCTAGTGGAATGTTACACGCTTCTGGAATTTTCCCTTCAGCTACTTCTTCTACTTCACGTACATCTACGATATTTACTGCTTCTTTACGTACCAATTTTTCTTCTAATTCTTTTGCTGTCATTTCTTTCATTTACATTTCCTCCTCACAAACCATTCATACCGCCTGAAACATTGATAACGTGCTGAAATCCTAATTTTTTTAATACTTTTGCAGCCTGCTTACTTCTCATTCCACTTTGACAAAGAACAATAACTTCTTTCTGTTTATCTAATTGTTGCGCCTTATTAGCTAGTTCATTTAATGGGATATTCCGAAACCCTTTAATATTGTTCCCTCTATACTCACCAGCTGTTCGCACATCAATAAATTGTTTATTATTTTGTCCCATCATACGTTTTAATTCTTTTCCTGAAATGTTTTTTACTCCTCTAGCTGGTAAGAATCGAGAAATAATAAACCACGATACAAGTACAATTAAGATTATATTCAATATTGTCTTCACATCCATAAAGCTATTCAAACTCCTTCTATACTTTTTTCCTATCCAAATACATACTATAACTTTGAATATGGAACCCCTTCTTTCTTAAAAAGCGTATACTTAAATTCCGATCCACTTTATTATGAACAATAAGATGCAAAGGCTTATTTGGTATTTCATGATAATACCGTTTTAAATACGCATATGGTATACACATAATTCTAGAATTGTTATCACTGTCGCTCTCTGTATAATTTCGTACATCTACAATAACACTTTCAATTTTCCTTACTTGTTCTAACGAAATATATGCAACATTTAAAACGGGAATGTAACGTTTTACTAAACTTCCCAGCACCAATACTATTAGGGGTATAACTATATAGAACATATATGATTATCCTCTTTACTTTCAATAATAAGCAGATGATTTGCTCCTCCGCCTATTATTGAAATGCTATGCTTTCTTGATCCAGAACTTTAATTCACCATCTTCTTCCGTGTGTTTTAACACTTCATGACCGCCTGTTTGTGACCATGCTGGAATATCTTTAATCGCACCTTTATCTGTTACGTGTACTTCTAACACTTCTCCTGATTGTAATGCTTCCATTGCCTTCTTTGTTTTTACAATTGGCATTGGACACGCTAATCCTTTTACATCTAATACTTGCTTTACATTCATCTCATATACCTCCTGTTTTTATCATTAAGCCTTCTTAATCCAGAACTTTAATTCGCCTTTTTCTTCTGTATGCTTTAACACTTCATGACCGCCTGTTTGTGACCATGCTGGAATATCTTTAATCGCACCTTTATCTGTTACGTGTACTTCTAACACTTCTCCTGATTGTAATGCTTCCATTGCCTTCTTTGTTTTTACAATTGGCATTGGACACGCTAATCCTTTTACATCTAATACTTGCTTGGCATTCATTTCATATACCTCCTGTGTTTATTTCATTTGAAACCGAATTAATTATGAACAGCACAACGGTTTGGACCAATCTCCATTTCACGCTCTTCGTCTTCATTTGGATTTAATTGTCCCATATTTGTTTGACGAATTTCTTGATATGCATTCGGTTGAGGTGGTAAATTCTCTGTTACAACTTTACGGAACTCTCCCTCATCCTCAATATTTAAACCTGCATTATGCTCAAATAAATCTTTTAATTTTGCACTAACAATACCACTTTCGTCCATTTCACTTATTTTTGAATAATGAGCCGGTAACACAATTAAACTTTGAGATAGTTCTTTATATCGGCTATACAAAGTATTACGTAAATCACTTACCCAATCTTCAGCTTTCCCAGCAAGATCTGGACGCCCGATTGAATCTACAAATAAAATATCGCCTGATAATAAATAGGAATCATCTACAATAAATGACGTACTTCCAATCGTATGCCCTGGTGAGTATAATGCGTCAATTTCAATTTTAGTACCTCCCACCGTAATAACAGATCCTTCAACAAGCGGTTCGTATGAGAAAACAACTTCCTCCGCATCTTTTGGCGGTAACCAATACGTACCACCTACTTTTTCCGCTAACTTACGTCCTCCAGAAATATGGTCTGCATGTAAATGTGTATCCATTACATTCGTAATCGTAACAGCATGCTCTTTCGCAAATTCTTCATACGCTTCAACTGTTCTTACTGCATCAATAACTGCTGCTTCACCGTTTGAAACGACCATATAAGATAAACAGCCTTTTCCAAGACGGTTAAACTGATACATACTTCCGCCATTTTTTAAATCTCCAACTTTTACAGGCTTTACATATTCACTCCATGCCTTCATACCACCAGCTAAATAATAAATATTTTCTAATCCAGCCTCTGTTAATTGCTCTGCCACAAATATAGAAGACCCTTCTTTTGCGCATACTACTAAAACATCTTTATCTTTAGGTAATTCACTTACAATATGATCTACACCATCTAACAAATCAAAATACGGTTTATTTATAGATGAGATTTGTTTCCCTTCAATTTTCCAATCTTCATAATCCGTCTCATTACGAACATCTAAAATAAACAACTCTCCGAATAAAACTTTCTCTGCAACATCTTTTGCTTGTAATGATTTAACACTCATCTTTTTACCCCCTATGGTATATTTACATTTAAAAAAATTTAATTCTTTATATTCCCTTGCCACTCTAACATACCTGGAATGACATTTTTCACATTTTCATAACCTTTCTCTTTCAACATATGGCAAGCTACATCACTACGGTTACCAGTTCGGCAAACAACATAAATTTGTTTCGTCTGATCTAAAACTGCACTGTCTAACTCTCCTAACGGCACCGAAATGGCCGATGGAATATGACCAAAAGCGAATTCCGCTGCTTCTCGAACATCTAATACAATACACTCTTCATCGCTTAATAATATCTCTTCCAACTCCGTATTCGTAATTGTATGAGGATACTTTGCTACTTCGTTCACTTCATGCTCATGTGCTTTCCTAATGTAATGCATCAAAATATCGCCCTCTTGTTTCGTCCCGATATATTGATGCCCTACTTTATTTGCCCAGCTTTGTATATCTACTGTAGATCCTTTATCTGTTGCCTTAATTTCAATCACTTGTCCTGATGCCAATCCTTCTATCGCCTTCTTCGTTTTCACAATCGGCATCGGACAAGCTAACCCTTTACAATCTAAACTCATATCCACTTTTATACTCATAGTGATTCCTCCATAACTTATATACATATACCTGTAGGGGTATATTAAAATGTTTTTGAAAATCTGTCAACACTTACGTTTGACAGATTATCGGCTTTTTACAAGTAATTGAACAGCTTCTTTAATTAACTCTTCATTTGAACCATTACCACTTTCAAACTGTTCACGCAAGCATTGCTCTAAATTCGTTCCAACAACAAGTCCAATTGTACGATCAAGTGCAGAACGAGATGCCGTTAACTGTGTAATAACCTCTCGGCAATCTTTTCCTTCTTCCATCATACGAAGCACACCACGAACTTGCCCTTCAATACGTTTTAATCTATTTTTCATGTCTTGATTATATTCCATTGTATAATCACCTCATTACCATTATGTCACCATTTATAGCTTATGACAATATATTATACCCTGTAGGGTATTTTGTAAACCCCTATTTTAAACTTTTACCTTATACATTCACAAAATACAAAGCGAAACCTTCATCTATAGGCTTTCATCTTCCACCAAATTTTGAAGTGGAAGATGAAAAAATATCAATATACAATACGTTCTGGTAATACTGTTCCATACAATTTAAAACCACCATCTACATTCTTTACCTTATACCCTTTTTCCATTAACATGCGTGCTGCTACATACCCTCTCATACCAAGTTGACAAGTAATATATATTTCTTTATCTACCGGCACCTCATCCAAACGATCACGTAATTCATCTAACGGAATATTAATAGAACCTTTAATCATTCCTTGTTTTAGTTCATTAGGCTCTCGAACATCAATAAGATATCCACCATTTTCAACAATATGATCTATTTCATGCCATTGGACTGTTTCCACAAAACCATCTACTATATTACTTGCTGCATACCCTACCATGTTTACAGGGTCTTTTGCAGAAGAATATGGCGGGGCATATGATAATTCTAAATCTGGCAAATCAAGTACAGTTAAATTTGCTTTTATTGCCGTTGCGATAACATCCATACGCTTATCTACACCGTCACGTCCTAGAGCCTGTGCTCCGTAAATTTTCCCACTATCTTTATTAAAAATTAATTTTATTAGCACTGGCGTAGCATTCGGGTAGTATCCCGCATGCGAATTTGCCTGTACATGCACTACATCATAGGGTATATTTAATCGTTTTAATATTTTCTCATTTACTCCAGTCGAAGCAACTGTTAAATCAAAAACTTTAGCTACAGAAGTTCCGAGTGTACCTTTATATACAGAATCTGTATGACCATGAATAATATCTGCTAACATACGACCTTGACGATTAGCTGGCCACGCTAAAGGAATCATCGTTTCTATTTCTGTAACAAAATCTTTCACTTCTATCGCATCACCAATTGCATATATATGTGGGTCAGACGTTTGAAATTTCTCATTTACTTTTATCGTCCCTCTAACTCCTAATGCTAATCCTGCATCCTTCGCTAAACTACTCTCTGGTTGTACACCAATTGCTAAAATAATCATATCTGTTTTTATAACTGAGCCACTTTTTAAACGTACAACAGTCCCGTTCTCTTCTAATGCATCTACACCATCTTCAAAAACAAGCTCAACATTGTGCTTGTTCAAATGCTCATGCACATATGCCGCCATTTCATAATCGATTGGTGGCATCACTTGATTTGCCATCTCTACAAGAGTAACATCAATTCCACGTTCTCTTAAATTTTCAACCATCTCCACACCAATAAATCCGCCACCAATAACCGTCGCATGACGTGGTTTCTGCTCATCAACGTATGCTTTAATACGATCTGTATCAGGTACATTCCGTAACGTAAACAACGCCTTCGCTTCTTCAATACCCGGGATAGATGGAACAATTGGTTTCGCCCCTGGTGAAAGAATTAAAATATCATATTCCTCGCTATATGTTTCATTTGTCGTTACATTCTTTATCGTAATTGTTTTCTCTTCTTTATTAATCTTTACTACTTCACTCAATACACGTATATCTAAATTAAAACGCTTCGACATTCTTTCAACAGTTTGTACTAATAATTTTTGTCTTTCTGTAATGACACCGCCAATATAATATGGCAATCCACAGTTTGCGAATGAAATGTATTCACCGCGTTCAACCATAATAATTTCATCTTCCTCACTTAAACGACGAAGCCTTGCAGCTACTGATGCGCCGCCAGCAACTCCACCTACTACAACTATTTTTCTGGACATATTTTAAACCTCCATAGTATTTAATTTTCTCAAACCCCATATAAAACATATACCTGTATGGGTATATAATAAATTATAAAAAAGTTAATTTCAATCAATATGGCTTTCTTTCACAAATTTGAAACAAAAAAGAACTTAGATCTCTCTAAGTTCTTTTACGTATAGTTCTATAGCTTTCTGTACGATTACATCTGCTGTATTTTCCTCCGGTGGCATCAATAAATTTGTAACCGGCCCATACACAACAAGGCTTAATTCCACTTCATAACCACCATATGAAATTTCTTCCTTTGTCGGCAAGTAACCAATATATCCGTTCATATATCCACCAAAGAAAGCCAATTCATTTTGAAGATTCTCTTTCACTTCTAATGCCGTTTCCGAAAAAGGTTCCATCGGTATACCTGAAAACATACCATCATTCACTTGAAACAGTTGCACTTCTAAATCAAATGTAGCTTTTCGTTTCACTCAACATCAAAATATTACAATTTTAGATAGAGAAAGCATTTTCATTGTGATATTATGAATCCATATTATTGAAATTAACGGGAGGATACTATGAAAAATCGCTATTTAAATACTTTATTATTGGGGATTATTGCTGTACTCATCGCAATATTTGTTTTAGGCTATTTTAATATCATTTCTTTACCCCAAAAGAAGTCTGTTGTTGCAAAACCAATTAATACAACAAAAGAAACGAATCAACAAAATTCCAACAAGGAAAAGCAAGAATCCAAAAAGAACAATGAGTTGGATATAGATGAAACAAAAGTTTCTTTACTAACTAAGAATGGAAAAGGAGAAACTATACCACTAGGAAAATCAGATTTAGGCACAACACTTGACTACGAAATTTCGCCTAGCGGAGATAAAATAATTTTGAATAGCCGCGTATTGGCTGATGAGCCAGGTAAGTTATCCTTGTATGATTTTAAGGCAGACAAACAGACAGTAGTGAAAATAGATTCCAAATTAAATAACTCACAGACTTGTAAGAGCGTTACATGGATTGATAATAATCACTTATTGCTTGTAATAGGTGGAGCTGCAGGAAGTGCTAACCACGGTGGAGATTTATACACTTATAACGTACAAACAAAGGAATTCAAACTCTTTAAAAAACATCCTAAAAACATTAGTTATACAAAAGTAGTTGGGGATATGGAATCTTTCTATTTTATCGGTATTCAATACACAGATGACAATTATAATAAATATACTGGTTATGTTGAAACCGTTTCTACAAACGAAATCAAAAATTCTTTATAGTAAATGTGTGCAACAACTTGAATGTGAGTAAGGATTTTTAAGTTTATAGATTTACTAGTATTCTAGTTGTTGGTATAAAAAACACATAATGAAAAACAGATCAAAAAAGCCACTATATACATAGTGGCTTTCCTTATCACACATACTTCCGATGCACCATCTTCCCATCATAAGAAAACACAACACCCTTACTCTCCACAATCGACTCCATATGCACTGTTCTTCCCCACAACTGATGAAGATATGGTAATACCTTTTCTAAGTATTTTAAATCGAGCTCGATTCCTTCGTAGCTATGTTTAATATACAATTCTCCGTTCTTTAAGTAGTCCCCGTCTTCTACTACTAAGTACGGGAAGCCACCATTTGTACGCATATTTACGAGTTGATCACGTACATGTTCCCACTCTTTATCTATTACTTTATATTCTTTTCCTTGGCGCTGGAATAAGTACATATCTTCTCGCATAACAAGATCTTTATTTAAATAGTTTCTTAGGAACGATACATCCCATTCGATTTCGCGTACTTCAAAGATTTTGTCTCGACCAGATCCTGGTTTTACGCCGCGTCGTTTCATTTCTTCAGTAGGGTTATTGTAGCGCTCCTCTATATCTTCAAACATTTTAATACCGAGGTAGTATGGATTAATGCTTGTTTTTGATGGCTGAACGACGCCCGCATTTAATTTCGCAAATTCAATTGCTTCATCAGATGTTAAATCCATTTCGCGAAGTATGCGTTGATGCCAGAAGGATGCCCAGCCTTCGTTCATGATCTTCGTTTCAAGCTGTGGCCAGAAATATAACATTTCCTCACGCATCATCGTTAATATGTCCCGCTGCCAATCTTCTAGCTCACGGCTATATTCTTCAATAAAGAGGAGTAAGTCTTTCTCTGGTTGTGGTGGGATTTTCTTCTTTTTACGTACATTGGAGCGTTCCCTCTTTTTATTGCGATCATCTAAATTCCATAAATCATCGTATTGCGATACCTTTTTCTTTTCTACTTCTTCCTCTTCTAAATCATCAATACTCCACGCAAGTTTTGGACGCATAAGCGACGGATCAATATGCTCTTGAATGGCAAGTACGGCATCTAAAAATGTTTCTACCTCTTCTTTTCCGTACTTATGCTCATATGCTTTCACCCGTTCAGCTGTCGCTGACATACTTTCTACCATATCCCGCTTCGTATTTGAAAAACGAATATTATTTTTAAAGAAATCACAGTGCGCTAACACATGCGCTACGATTAATTTATTTTGAATTAACGAGTTCGTATCTAATAAAAAGGCATAACATGGATCAGAGTTAATAACGAGTTCGTATATTTTACTAAGACCTAAATCGTATTGTAATTTCATTCTGAAAAACTGTTTTCCAAAACTCCAATGTGAAAACCGTGTCGGCATCCCATATGCACCAAATGTATAAATAATTTCCGCTGGACATATTTCATAACGCATCGGATAAAAATCAAGCCCAAATCCAGTCGCAATTTCCGTAATTTCCGCAATTGCATATTGCAGTGCTTTATCGTCACTTGCTCTCATTATTTTCCCTCCTTACACTTTCCCTTAAGAAAGTGTATGATTGAGAACAAGCTTTCATGAGGATTGATTGCATAATAAAAAGACACCCTCATAAAAACGAGAATGTCTCATCTATTAACCTTCAATAATCTCCATCTTCTCCGTAATCGGTGTACGAGCTTTTCCTTCTGGTGCTTTATCGAAATAGCCAAGGTGAAGAATTCCAACGATGCGTTGACCTCTAGTTAAACCAAGTCCTTCTATAAATAATGGATTGTAGTTTAATCCACCTGATTTCCAAACACAACCTAAACCGCGTTCCCAAGCAAGAAGTTGGAAGTTTTGCATAAATGCACATGTTGCAGCGTAATCTTCGTCACGTTGAATTTGACGTGGATCTTCATTTATGTAAACAACAATTTGTGCTGGCGTGCTTAAGAAACGATCCGATAAAATTTTACCGCGTTTCGCTCTTTCTTCTTCTGTGAAAGAGTTTAATACTGCGTCTACTAATTTCTGACGACCTTCTCCAATGTATAATTTACAATTCCATGGTTCACGATGTTTATGATTCGGTGCCCACGTTGCGTCGTTTAATAGTTCAATTAATAACTCTTTGTCTACTGCTTTATCTGTAAATGTACGAACAGAACGTCTTTCTTTAATCACATTTGCGATGGAAGTATATGTAGTCATATTTTTCTCTCCCTTATTTTTATCTATATGTATACGTTTATTGTTGATATTGATTTTCAATTTCGATTATACCTTAGTTTTTTACTATTAATCAATGTTTTATGTTGGAAAACTTCCAAAAACTTCAGTTCATACTGTGAATAAAAAAACTTGATTTGTTCACAAGTATTTCACATTTTATGGAAATGATATGTGTACAGTTTTTCACATTATCCATCTAGGAGGAGTTTACATGTACAAAAAAATCGCAGTAAGTATGACTATGGCAGCATTATTATTCGGTGCAACCGTCTTCCCCACTTTCGCTGCTACGCCAAAAGAAGTCACATTGCATCATCATAAACCAATTTCAGAAGAAGAAATGCAGTCGCTCGAAAAACTCGGCTATAACAAACATGAAATTTGGAAAGCTGCCCACATTGCAAAAATGAGTAAAAAAGAAATTAAGGACGTTTTAGCTTACTATAAGCAAAATAATTCTTGGGAGAAAACAGCAGAGCATTTCGGGGTAGACCCAAGTAAGTTAAAAAAGCATCATATGAATAAAGAAACGAAAAAGGCACTACTGCAAGAATTAGCAAATATGCAAAAATCTACACCAGACGGGCTAAAACAAAAAATGAAAGAATATAATATCGGATTACGTCAGCTCACGGTATTAACAATCATCTCTCAAAAAAGTAATACTCCCCTTGATGATGTACTAAAAATGAAAAAAGACGGAATGGATATGAAACAAATTGCAGAAAAATTAAATGTAAAAAAAGAAGATATACGAGCAGAAATGATTAAATTAGTGAAGTCTATTAAGGAAAAGAAAACAAATTAATATGCCAAAAAGGAAGAGTTTTTCAATACTCTTCCTTTTCTTTATGAACTTTCAATTTTTAAGTATAAATTCCCGTCTTTCCCAAAAACTAACACAAGTAAATGATATATGTTAGGGGGTGGGAAAATGTTTCGTTTATCATCTAAAAAGAAAAAACAAACCTTCTGTTCTATTCCAGATTTTATCCATACGATGAAAAAATCAAGCGACTTTTCTTCTTATAACATTATAGAAGATGGGACATTATGTTTGTTTTATTATAAATCTACAGTAGAATCACTTATTATTAAGCGATTCATTTTAGCACCTATAAAAAATAAATTAGAGGAGATTCAACATATTGATGACATCTTAAATGTCGTATCTATTGAAGACATCCTCATCAATCCGTCCATTGATGATATTCGTGAGAAATTATTAGGTGGATACGTATTATTACAACTAAAAAAAGGTTCAGGGCAAGCAGCGTATGCACTTCTACGCGCCGAGAGTACCGTTTTAGGAACTCGTTTAGTAAATGACACGGAAAATGAATATAGTGTTATTGGCCCTAAAGTTGGTTTTGTTGAAAATGTTGATATAAATATACATTTATTACGCCGAAATATCGTAACCGAGCAATTAATCTTCAAAGAAGTTAGCGTTGGTTCTATGTCAAAAACCAAAATCGTAGTTGCTTACATCGAAGGCATTACAAATGAACAGCATATTAACACCGCAACGCAACGTCTACAAGATATTGATTTTGATTACCCTTTTGATGCAACTATGATTGAACAATTCATTAGTGATAATAGTAACTCTCCATTCCCTGTTTTACTACCTACAGAGCGTTTAGATCGTTCTGTTTATGCATTACTAAACGGAGGAATTGTCATTTTAACAGACGGTTCACCATATGCATTAGCTGGACCAGCAACATTACTCGATTTTTTCGTCTCTCCAGAAGACTATTATTTACCATGGATGGCAGGGTCATTTCTTAGATTAGTTCGCTTTTTTGGAGCGGCATTCTCTCTATTTTCATCAGCTATTTATACAGCTGTATTAACGTATCACTATCAAATGATTCCAGCAGATTTACTCGGCCCTATTATTTATTCCAGAGCCAACGTACCATTTCCACCTGTTTTGGAGGCACTTTTTTTAGAAATCACAATCGAATTACTGCGCGAAGCTGGGGCGCGTTTACCGACTAAAGTTGGTCAAACGATTGGTATTGTTGGTGGTATTGTAATTGGGCAAGCATCAGTTGAGGCTGCTTTAACGAGCACCATCTTACTAATTGCTGTTGCGCTGTCTGCACTAGCTTCTTTTACAACACCGACAGTAAAAATGTCTTCTACTATCCGGATATTACGCTTCCCTCTTATTATTTTAGCCGGAGCATTTGGAGGTGTAGGTCTTATCGTCGGATTTGTATTCATATTGGCTCATTTAATTCGCTTAAAATCACTTGGATCACCTTATTTATTACCTTTATACCCATTTCGCGGTTTAGGTACAGCTGAAGGACTCCTTCGTCTTCCATTTAGTCAAACTGCGGGACGAGCTTCTTTTTTAAGGCCCAAAAAGAAATGGCGCTATGATCCAAACAAAGCGAAAGAAAAACGTGACGGTGAGGAAAAATGAAAAATATTTTTTTATGCTTTTTCATTATCATTTTAATTTTCCAATCTGGTTGTACAGAAGCTCATATAGTTGATACGCAGCGAATGATTCACGTAGGTGGATTCGATATAACAAAAAACAAAAAATTTCGCGGAACAATTTTATATCCGGATTACACAAAAGGCGTACAATCTAAACCAGAAACTCAATCCACTCATGCAGGTACAATTGAAACAATCTCTTCCCTTCTAAACGCCAAATCTCCACATACGATTGCTGTAGGTCAAATGCGTGTTGTCCTATTTGGAAAAGCATTTGGCGAACATGGACTTGGGGATGTTATTAACAACTTACAACGTGACCCTAACATTGGCCGTGATGTACAACTAGCACTTGTGGATGGTTCAACAGAAGAATTACTTAAACATGTGAAAACAAATGGATCGCTATATCTATCTGAATTACTGGAACAAAATATAAAAAACGAGACAATCCCTCGGACAGCTTTAAATATTTTTTTATATAACTTCTATTCATCTGGATGCGATGCATTTCTTCCTTACATTCAAGTATCAGAAGACAAATCTGCTTCCATTAAAGGACTCGCTTTTTTAAAAAAGGATAAAGTGGCTATGTATACAGACAGGAAAAGGTCTTTTTTATTTAAATTACTAATTAATCCAACGAAAAATGGGCGTTACGAAGTTCCGATACGTCAAGGTAAACATAAAGGAGTAATTGCTACTCAAAACTTATCTGGAAATAGTGAGTGCTCTCTTTCGCCAAACGGTGATATTCCGAAAGTTAACATACACTTGAAGTTAAATGGACTCGTAAAAAATGCTCCCAGATGGCTGGATTTATCAAAGAGTAAAAATGTAACTTACGTAAAAAGACATATAGAAAAAATGCTTGAAAAGGATTTAAACGAATTAATAAAACAATTCCAAGAAAATAAAATCGATCCAATAGGAATACGTGAAGAAATTCGTAGTCATTCAAGAAAATGGAGCATGAAACAAATTCAAGATATGTATCCTAACGTAGACATTGCTGTTAATGTGAAAATTAATGTCGTACAATCTGGTATCGGTGAATAGTGAGGTGCTATCATGACTGGACAAGATAAAACACATACTGTTTCCCCTTATTTCACATTCCTTCTATTACACTCCCTTCAAATTGGAGTAGGAGTGTTAGGATACCAAAGGATAATTGCGCAATTTGCCGGTTATGATGCTTGGATTTCTCTTATTATTGCAGGTATTGCAACTCATATCGTTTTATTTTGTATGCTTAAAATGTTAGAAAAAGATAATGATTTAATGAATATTCATACGACATGTTTCGGAAAATGGATTGGGAAAATTTTTTCCGTATGCTTTGCCGCATACCTTTTATTATTTTGTCTTACTGTTCTTCGTACGTATATTGAAGTTATTCAAGTTTGGGTCTTTCCTACAATTAAACCGTGGAAATTAACTTTCCTATTTTTACTTGTAGCCTATTACATAATTAGAGGCGGCTTTCGTTCTGTAACTGGAATTTGTTTTTGGGGCGTTATTATACCGATTTTCGTCCTGTTATTCTTAGTTTTTCCAATGAAATATGCGCATGTCCGTAACATTTTCCCAATTCTAAATCATTCACCTTTAGAAATTCTAACTGCAACCAAAGCATCTGCATTAGAATTTCTTGGATTTGAAGCAATCCTTGTTTTTTATCCATTTATTAAAAAAGGAAAATCGTTAAACAAATGGGCACATGGTGGTATTATTTTTACAACAATTCTATACGTAATACTAGCCATCGTTTCCCTTATGTACTATAGCCCAGGGCAACTACATCATACCATTTGGCCAACATTAACGATGCTAAAAATCATTAAAGTTCCTTTTATCCAAAGGTTTGAGTACATTATTATTTTCCTATGGTATCTTATTATTTTACCTAATCTTTGTTTAACCATTTGGTCTTCTTGTTGCATTAGTAAAAAATCTTTTCACATACCATTTAAAATTACATTGCCACTTTTTATCGCAGTCATATTTATTTCATCCTTATTTTTCACAAACCGTGAAAGTATCAACACATTAAATACAGTACTATCTCAAGCTGGCTTATATATTGTATACGCTTATATCCCGATTTTATTTCTATTCCATTCACTACGATGGCATTTCAAAAATCGGTCAAAAAAATCTTCACCCGACACACCGTAATCTCTGATACAATTTGATTAATACATTTGTAAAGGGGACAAGCGAATGAAAAAGTATGTATTTTCTTTACTTGCAGTACTGAGTTTAATTCTTGCTGGATGCGGAAGTACTAGTACAAATGACCAAAAATCTTCTGAATCAAAAAAAGAAGAACATGACCACGCATCGCACACTCAGCAAGCTGACATTCAAGAGAAAACAAAAGGAGTCGACACACTTCCTACCTTCCTAGACAAGCTTGATCCACAAATGAAAGATATCTACACTGTCGCTGGACAAAATGCAGAACTATTAGATTGGATTCCATGTTACTGCGGTTGCGGTGAAAGTGTAGGACATAAAAATAATAAAAATTGTTTTATTCGTGAACTTAAAAAGAATGGTGAAGTTGTTTGGGATTCTCATGCAACGACTTGCGTCAATTGCCTAGAAATCGCAGTTGAATCTGCTTCGATGAAACAAAAAGGAAAATCAACGCTTGAAATTCGTAACTATATCGATAATAAATACAAAGAAGGCTATGGCAAACCAACACCTACGCCAATGCCAAAAGCTTAAAAAACGAGGACATACCTCGTTTTTTTCATTCACTTTTTTTCTTAACAAATTCTTTCAAGTGTATTTCTCCTTACTTATCACACACTATATATAACTCTCGGTAAGGAGGGTACACAGTGCAAACATATAACGACTATGATAAAGCTCTCTATTACACGTATTGCTGTAATTGGGATAAATTACTCGTTCTCATGGTTCAAACGAACGATCAATTATTTTCTAAGCGTATTGAGCATTTTTTACACGCTTATCAATACAGTAAAGAACTGCCAGAAGTTGATAAACAATTGCAGCTCCTATTTCAATATATTGACCACGCATCCCAAAAGTCACATATAGAAGAAGTAGAGCAAATTCAAATGTAAACTATAGCGCTATTCTCTTCTGGAGAATAGCGCTTTTTTAAAATGTTCATATCAATAAAAGTTTCCCCGTATAAAACTTTTATTGATAAACATATTTTTTCTTTCTTTTCTGTACCACTTCATACTATAATTTAGTATGTAACTATTATAAGAGAGGTATAAAATATGGGACGAGAAAAAAAGCAAGAATATGCTTTATTTACCGCGTGGGGAGCTTCGTTTATTGCTACACTAGGAAGTCTATACTTTTCCGAAATCATGAAATTTGAGCCTTGTGTCCTTTGTTGGTATCAACGCATTTTCATGTATCCATTCGTTTTATGGCTCGGTATCGCTGTAGTAAAAAAAGATTATCGCATCGCAAGTTATTCTTTACCGATCGCAAGTATTGGTGCTTGTATTTCTTTATATCACTATGCAATTCAAAAAGTCGCAGCATTTTCGGCTGCAGGGGCAGCTTGCGGCCGTGTACCATGTACGGGAGAATACATAAACTGGTTCGGCTTTGTGACAATCCCGTTTTTAGCACTTATCGGCTTTATTACAATCGCTGTTTGTAGCTTTATTGTCATCAAAAACAAATAAGGAGATGAAAGAATGAAAAAAATGCTTATATTTGGCGGTATTATTATCGTCTTATTTGCGGCAATCTTTGCTGTAACTCAAATGGAAAAGAAAAACGCATCGACAGATGAAAAAGGTTACTACTCAAATAAAATTTCTCTTGAAGATCTCAATAAAAATATAGAAGATAAAAAAGAACAAACGATTTACTTTTATCAAACCTCTTGCGTTCATTGTCAAAAGGTCTCTCCTATTGTTGTACCTTTAGCGAAAGATTTAAATGTTGATATGAAAGTAATTGATATTGAAAATTTAAACGAGCCTTGGGATAAGTACGATATTAAAGGAACGCCAACGATTATTCATTTTAAAGATGGTAAAGAAGTAAGCCGTATTAGCGGAGAACAATCAAAAGAAAAGTTTAAAGAATGGTTTGAACAAACGAAAAAATAACGAGAAAAGGAAACTCCTTCTACACATGAAATGGACGTAAAATTCCAAACTAATGTATAAGGAGGGGGTTTTATGCCAGAAGTAAGATGCTCTGTTTCCAATTGTTCATTTTGGGGACAAGGTAACTTTTGTCAAGCAAGTGCGATTATCGTTCAGCCAGATGCGGATGAAACTGGTCAAACTGAAAATGAATCGTATACAAGTGCTGTTTTAACGAACGAGACGCTAGAAAGTTCTGTAGCAACAAGTGTAGAGACTTGTTGTCATACATTTAAGCCAAAATATTAAACATAAAAAGCATACGACTAATCGTATGCTTTTTTACATTCCCCTCCAAAAATCATGCATAATAAAAAAGTACAAAATAACGAGAACGGCTGTCCCGCATAACGTAATACGCCGATATATACTTTTCTCCCCTTCCCTTGCCTTAACAAATGCCCAAATAAATCCGAAGAACAATATTAAATCAACGTATGGAACATAAAACGAAAAGACGAGAAACGCATACAAATACACGATAAATAAACAGGTCGTTACTAAGAAAACTTTAAACGCAAATTCACTTTTCATAATGTAACCGCCCCCTATCTGTACTGTATTATATTCAGCAAAGTACAATAGTTGCAGTTAAACTGGAAGTAGAAATAAGCTACCGTCTATAATACGGTAGCCTATTACGGAACTTTATATTTTCGTTTATATATATTACTTAAAATCGAAGAAGGAATTTGCTCATAACGAATTTTTTCTCCTGTTTCATCCACAATATACAAATTGTTTCCTATATAATATATTCCATCTTTTCGTTTTGAGTACACTGCATATCTTTCGTTTGGCAATACCATTTTCACTTTCGTTAGCTGTCCATTCGGTTCTTGCCAATATATATCCACGCGATCTACTAACGTAAGCATACCAATTTGCTCTTCTTCTACTTTACGACCATTCCAGCTTACAACACGATAACCAAGCTTATTCGCTTCATATTCCGGGCTCGTATGAAACCGAGAAATGATTACTTTCGTCTGTAATTGAACTCGGTCATATAACCACTGTATATCCCTGTCATGCATACGAATACAGCCATTTGATTCCCTACTTCCAATTGTCCATTCCCGATTTGTCCCATGAATCGCATATTCATTTTTATCTAGTCCAAGCCATCTCGTACCAAGAGGGTTATTTGGTGCACCACCAGCTATTTTTTTTCGATGGTATTCTTTATTTTTATATTTAGTTATAATACAAAAATTACCTTCAGGCGTAGGTGTACGATCTCTTCCAGTTGTTACGGGGAATGTTTTTGTATAATTTCCATTTTCAAAAAAAGACAACTGGTTTGTCGTAAGATTCACTAATATTAAATGATCTGTACTAGCAAAAGCACTAACCGGTAGAATGAAAAATAATAGTATGACGAAACATAGCTTTTTCATCTATCCCCCCCCTAGCGCTCACTATAATAAGTGGAATTAACTTTACTTTGCTCTTATAAATGAAAACTATCCATTTACAATAACGCCCCCATTTACATGTATCATTTGCCCGGTAACATAGGATGAATCATCAGACGCTAAATATACGTATGCTGGCGCTAATTCATATGGTTGACCAGGTCTTTGCATTGGAACATTGCTTCCAAACTGTGATACTTTTTTCTCATCAAAGCTCGATGGAATAAGTGGTGTCCAAATTGGTCCTGGCGCAACACCATTTACACGAATCCCTTTTTGCACTAATGACTGAGAAAGTGATCTTGTGAAAGCAACGATTGCCCCTTTCGTTGCGGAATAATCAATTAATGTTTCATTTCCTTCGTATGCAACGATAGACGCGGTATTTATAATGACATCCCCTTGCTTTAAATGAGAAAGTGCGGCTTTCGCAACGTGAAAATAAGAAAAAATATTAATACGAAAAGTCTTTTCTAGCTGTTCTGCTGTAATATACTCTAGTCCTTGCTGCGGATATTGCTGCGCAACATTATTTACTAAAACCTGTAAACTACCTAGCTGCTGGACGGTCTCTTGAACAACATCTTTACAATGCTGTTCATCACTTAAATCACCCGGCAACAATACACACTTTACACCTTCTTTCTCAACATACTGCTTCGTCTCATTAGCATCTTCTTCCTCATCTAAATAAGCAATCGCAATATTTGCTCCCTCTTTCGCAAAAGCGATGGAAACAGCTCGTCCAATCCCACTATCTCCCCCTGTAATTAATACATTCTTTCCTTTTAACTTTTCGCTACCTTTATAATTTGGATCTTCAAACTGTGGTAGAGGATTCATTAATGATTCAATACCAGGTTGTTTATTTTGATGTTGCGCTGGCATTGTTACAAAGTTTTTTTGCTGCGGCATAATTTCTTTCAACTCCTTTTTCTTATAATGTGCATAATAAAAACTGAAATTCGCACATCATATTACGATTAATATTCGAATTTAAGACACAAAATATGAATTGTTGTAAACTTTTTATGCAAAACTATTGCAAAATAGATAAAAAACGAATATTATATATAACTGTTGTGAAAATTATTCGTAAACAGAAAGGATGTTTATATGTTTAACCTTTCAAAACATAAAACTTCTATTAAAACTGAAATTATGGCAGGTATTATTACCTTCTTAACAATGGCATATATCATTGTCGTAAACCCAGTTATCCTTGGGGATGCAGGTGTTCCATTTGAACAAGCATTTACAGCAACCATTATCGCTGCTGTTGTCGGAACATTATTTATGGCGATCTTTACAAACTTACCAATCGCAATTGCACCAGGTATGGGATTAAATGCTTACTTCTCTTACTCTGTTGTAAAGGCTCATGAAGGCATGACTTTCGCAATTGCATTCTCTGCTGTATTCGTAGCAGGTATGATTTTAATTTTGTTATCATTCACATCTTTCCGTACAAAATTAATGGAAGCAATTCCTGAAAACTTAAAACATGCAATTACTGCTGGTATCGGTCTTTTCATCGCCTTTATCGGTTTACGTTTAACAGGTATCGTTACAAAAAATGAAGCAAACTTAGTTGGACTTGGTGATCTTCACTCTGCTCCAGTACTACTAGCATTAGCTGGACTTGGAATTACGATTGTTCTTATGTCTTTAAATGTAAATGGCGCACTATTTATCGGTATGTTATTAACTGGTATTATCGCTTTCTTCACGGGACAATTATCATTCTCAAACGGTGTTACATCAATGCCTGGATTACCAGAAGGAATTATCGTTTCAAATCCAATTACTGCTGTATCTGACGTAATTAACTACGGATTATACGGCGTTGTATTCTCATTCTTCCTTGTTACATTATTCGATACAACAGGTACATTACTTGGCGTTGCTCAACAAGGTGGATTTATGAAAGATGGAAAACTTCCAAAAGCTGGACGAGCTCTTCTATCTGACTCATTCTCAGCAACAATCGGTTCTATGTTCGGAACAACACCATCAACAGCTTACATTGAATCTTCTGCTGGTGTTGCAGCTGGTGGTCGTACTGGTTTAACAACTGTTACAGTAGCTGTTCTATTCGCACTAGCAGCATTCTTCGGACCATTAGTAAGTGCCGTTTCTGGTGTATCAGCTATTACTGCACCATCATTAATTATCGTTGGTAGTCTTATGATGGGTTCAGTTCGCCACATCGATTGGGACGCATTTGATGAAGCATTCCCAGCATTCTTAGTAATCTTAAGCATGCCACTTACATCAAGTATCGCAACAGGTATTGCACTTGGATTTATTTCATATCCACTTATGAAAGTGGCAAAAGGTAAATTCCGTGCTGTTCACCCACTTGTATATGTATTTGGAATTTTGTTTGCTTATCAATTGATATTCTTACCACATTAAAAAAGTAGAGCATCGGATTTCGATGCTCTACTTTTCTTTTATAACAATCATTCAAACTATAACGGTCCCTCCAAAATATGAAGGAGCTTATAATCTTTTAATATTTCTCTTCTACCTGTAATTCTTTACTATACTTTTGAATGAAAACTGACGAAACAACCATTACCATTCCTACACTAAATCCAATAAGCTGATCCAGTAGCATTTCATCATGAATGAACCAGCGCAGTAAAAATACCCCACCAAAAATCAGCATCATAATAAATCCAGTATGTCTAAGCCCTTTATATACATTTTCCATATGTATCACCTCTCCACATACTTTTATCCATATTATACCATAATCTAAAAACGTGTATAACCAACATTCAGCATTGAAACCAATAATAAAAAGACTGCAGAGAATTTCTTCTCCACAGCCTAATACTTATTTTTGCAAGAACGCTTTTAAATCTGCAAACTGTCTCTTTGCATCTTCATAGCCTTGCTCATATAGATTTTGTAGTTTTGCTGTATCTTTTTCCATACGATCTACTTGAAGCGGTACTTCTGGACGAATAACAAATAAATTACCCGCTTGTTCTTCTTTTTCAATGTAGTGAAGTGTTTCATTATACACTTCATAGCGATTTAGCATCGTGTTAACAAGATTCGGATATTTTTTATAAGCTTTCGCAGCAATCCACCCAAATCTTGATTTTTTCTTTGCGTAACCGTGATTTCTTGTTAAAATTACGACTGATTTTTTAAATCCATCTTCCTGTGCTTTACGAACTGGAATTGGATCTGAAATCCCGCCATCTAATAATTGCTTACCACGATAATTTACTACTGGTGCAATGAAAGGTAATGAACTAGAAGCTTGTAATAAATTTAGTGCATCGTCATTCGTTCCCTCTTTTTCAAAATAAACAGACTGTCCTGTTTCACAATCCGTCGTTCCTACAAGGAAACGCTCTGGGCTATTAAAGTATGTTTCAAAATCAAACGGCACATGCTTTTCTGGAATTTCATGAAAAATAAAATCCATATCAAATAGCTGACGTTTTCTCCATAAGTTTTTATACGATAAATATTTCGGATGTGATGCATAATCAATATTTACTGTTTTATTTCTATTTCTTTGTCTGGAAAGATACGACGCTGCATGACAAGCACCAGCTGATACACCGATTACATATGGAAAATATAAATCTTGTTCCATAAAGTATTCTAATATCCCGCCCGTATATACACCACGCATACCGCCGCCTTCTAATACTAACCCTGTATTTTCAAGCATGTTACTCTCTCCTCTATATATATTGACTCTTTAATTATTCACCATGTTAAGTATCTGTTTCTATTATATATGAGTTCTTTCAGAAATTATATTTAAAAGACTTGAGAAAACGGAATTTTTTCTTCCAATTATATTTCCAAATGATCAGAGACATCCTTTATAAACCTTTGAATAAAACCTTGTTCTTCTTTCGTATATCTATCTAAGAGTAACAGCCACTTTTCTTCAGCTTGTTTATGCAATTTATCATGAGCTTTATATATTTCATTTCCGCTTTCCGTTAAGCGAAAGAAAATTTCTTTTTGATTGTCTAACATTTGCATCTTCTCAACGAATTTCTTTTGGAACAACTTTGTACAAACTTTAGAGATTGCGCCCTTCGTCATTCCCATTTCTATCGTAATTGCCGTTACATTCATCAGACCATTTTTCCCGATACACTCGATTACATGTAACTCAGATAAAGACATACCACTTACACCTGTCTCACGAAGAAACTTCTCATTTTGTCCTTTCAAATGTTCTTCTCTTTTATGCAAAAGTGTACGAATGTCCGAAAGTATTTCCATTTGTTTCGTTACATAATCCAATCCGTTCGCCCCCTAAGTTTCCAAAGAAACAATTTAACTATATACCATTTTAAAATCATTTTTTCATATTTACAAGTGAGAAAAACATGTTAAAATAAATTTAGTTTCCAAGGAAACTAAAAAAGAGGAGGTTAACATAATGAAAAAATCCAAACTACATTCCATTTTATATGTTGTCTGTATTAGTGCCCTACTCGGTTCCTTCGCTCAAAATATTTACACACCTATCTTACCGATGATTCAAAATTCTTTTCACACTTCTCTTTATCTTGTAAATGTAACAGTTTCACTTTTCACGTTCATTCTTGCAATTATGCAGCTCGTATATGGACCTTTCATTGATACAAAAGGGAGAAAATCTGTCCTTATCCCTAGTTTAGTCATTAGTACAATTGGTTCAATCGGATGTGCTTTTTCGGCAAACATTTATTTATTTCTCTTTTTTAGAGCTGTTCAAGCTATAGGAATAGCGGCTATACCTGTAGTTTCAGCAACGATTATCGGCGATTTATTTGAAGGAAAAGAACGCGGAGAAGCGATGAGCCTATACCAAATGTTACTTGCCCTCGCACCTGCGATTGGTCCTCTCATTGGTGGTTATCTCGGCAGTATAAATGGCCACTTATCTGTATTTCTATTTTTATCTATACTTGGCATTCTTTTATTAATGATAAACCTTTCACTACTTCCAGAAACAAAACCTACTGTAATGAAGCAACCGCAAGCAAAAAAGAATTACTGGTTTATCTTAAAAAATAAAACTGGATTTTCTATTACTCTTATTGGCTTCATTCAATTTTGTATTTACTTTTGCTTTCTCGTTTTTTTACCGAGTATTTTAACAAATTCATTTCATTTAACTGTAAAGGAAATTGGTCTTATGTTTGTACCAATGTCTCTTTCTATCATGCTGGGAAGTTTTTGCTACAAGTTTTTGCAAAAACGCCTCACAACAAAGCAAACTTTATTTATTACGAGTTTCTTCAATATTATATGTGTCGTTTTATTCTCTTTCACATATAGCATTAATATCCCATTCATCATTATCGTTACATCTTTGTACGGTTTTAGTATGGGACTTTCTATGCCAACTCACACTACTTTGTTAACGGAAGAATTCGTACAAGAACGCGCAACAGCTATCGGTATGTACAACTTCATCCGCTATCTTGGTATGGGCACAGGCCCACTTATAGGTGGATTTCTTTTATTTAACCAAAATTACTTTTGGATTTTCTTCCTAGGCGCAATTATATTTTTACTTGTAATCTTATATGCAATGAAAATGCTACGCTTCCCTGCCACACAAAAAGCAAAATAGAGACCTACAGATGGTCTCTATTTTAAACTCTTTGATCCGCAACAATATGAATATCAATATGTTTCGTCTGTCTCATAATTTCATTTACAATAGAACCTTTTTGAATTTCTTCCCACCGCGTTCTCGCTGATTGCCCAAGTAAAATTTGCGTTACTTGCAATCTTTTCGCGACTTCAATAATAACATCCGCAGGCTTTCTCCCTTTTGCTTCTTCTAATACAAAACTTGCATCAAATTGATTCGTGAGCGACTTCCACTCTTCAATTGTTTGTTTTTTACTAGCTGAAAGAGAGTCTATATTTTCTCTTTCAACATTTAATACATACAATTCAGCGTTTAAGCGATCAGCCATGCGCCAGCCCCGTCTTATTAATTTCTCTGCTGTTGAACTGTACTGTACACAAACGAGAATTTTTTCTTTCACTCCGATTGGTTCTATCACTGTTTGACTAATCTTTTCGTCCATATCGTCAGCGACTTCCCGAAGTGATAATTCTCTTAGTGCTCCTAAATTATTAAGCGTAAAGAAATTTTGTAAGCTTTGCTGAATTTTTTCTTCTTTATATATCTTTCCATCTATTAACCTCTTCCGAAGTACTTCCGGCGTTGCATCAACGAGCTGAATTTCATTTGCTTTTTGTAAAATAAAATCTGGAATTCGTTCTCTTACTTTTACATTTGTAATTTGAGCTACAATGTCATGAACGCTTTCTAAATGTTGAATATTAAACGCTGACAATACGGATATACCAGCCTCTAACAATTCTTGTACATCCATATAACGCTTCTTATTTTTAGAGCTGGGAATATTACTATGTGCAAGTTCATCCACTACAACGACTTGCGGCGCACGTTTTATAATGCCTTCCACATCAAGTTCATAAAACACTTTCCCTTTATACTCTATTTCTTTTAAAGGAATCTTTTCTAAATCAGCAATTGCGTCTTCTGTCTCTTTTCTCCCGTGCGTTTCAATTAAACCAATTACAATATCCATACCGTCCTTTTTCATCTCTCTAGCATCATAGAGCATTTTATAACTTTTCCCTACTCCTGGAGCAGCCCCTACATATAGCTTTAACTTCCCACGATTTTGCTGACGAATATATTCTAAATATTCCTCTGGCGTTCGCCTTTGAAACGTCGGTTTATAATCATCTGCATACAAAACACACACAACCTTTCTTTTGAAACAACGCTACCTCAATCCGTTAGATTGAGGTAGCACTGTTACTATTTCAGTAGTTTCTGTAATTCTAAATTTAACTTTAAGACGTTTACGCGGGTCTCTCCAAATAAACCAAGTGCCGCACCTTCTGTTTGATCTTTAATCAATTGCTCTAGCGTTTCTTTCGGAATTTTCGTTAATTTTGAGATACGCTCTACCTGTACGGAAGCTGCCTTCGGACTAATATCAGGATCAAGCCCTGAACCTGAATTTGTCACTAAATCGATTGGTACTTCTGTAACTGGAACGCTCGGATTTTGTTTCTTCCACTCTTCAATACTTTTCTCTACTCGTTTCTCTAAATCTGGATTAGACGGTGCATAGTTATTTGAACCAGACGCTTCTGCTTTATATTCAATACTAGAAACACGCCCATGAAAATAACGTGGATCTGTGAAATTTTGACCGATTAATTTAGAACCAATCACTTCATTTTTATCATTATATATTAGACTTCCATCCGCATTATCCTTCATTACTGCTTGTGCAATACCAGTAATAATAAGCGGATATACAAGTCCACACAACACTAAAAATGTAAAAGTAATCCGGATGATTGGTGATAGTATACTTTGTTTCTTCGCCATCTCTTTCCCCTCTTCCTTATATGAACAAGCCGACAATCATATCAATTACTTTAATTCCAATGAACGGTACAATCACTCCACCAAGTCCATAAATAAGTAGGTTTCGGCCCAGTAGTGCATTCGAACTCATCGGTTTATATGCGATACCTTTCATCGCCAATGGAATGAGTAATGGAATAATAACTGCATTAAATAGTAATGCTGATAAAATCGCTGACAGTGGTGATGTTAGTTTCATAATGTTCAATGCTTCCATTTGCGGAATCGCAAGTGTAAACATTGCTGGAATGATTGCAAAATATTTTGCGATATCATTTGCAATACTAAATGTCGTTAACGCACCGCGTGTCATTAACAATTGCTTACCGATTCCTACTACCTCAATAATCTTCGTTGGATTCGAATCTAAATCAATCATATTCGCTGCTTCTTTCGCAGCTGTCGTACCACTATTCATCGCCAATCCAACGTCAGCCTGCGCTAATGCCGGTGCATCATTTGTACCATCACCTGTCATCGCTACAAGTTTCCCTTTATCCTGCTCTGCTTTAATAACTGCAATTTTATCTTCTGGTTTGCACTCAGCAACAAACTCATCTACTCCTGCTTCTTTTGCAATGGTTGCTGCTGTTAATGGGTTATCCCCTGTACACATAACCGTTTTAATCCCCATTTGACGTAACTGTTCAAAACGTTCACGCATACCAGGTTTTACTGTATCTTTTAAATAGAGTAAACCGTAAATACGATTATTCACTGCAACTACAAGTGGTGTTCCGCCCTCTTTTGAAATGAAATCTGCTTTTTGATTTACATCTTTCGGAATTGTTCCACCTTGTGACTGAACCCATTCAATCACGCTACCGACAGCACCTTTTCTCACTTTCGTTCCGTCCTGTAAATCAACACCACTCATTCTCGTTTCTGCTTTAAATGGAACAAACTCACCTTGTTCCGCAAGTTCTCTATTATATGATATAGATTTCGCTTGCACATACTCGATAACAGATCGACCTTCTGGTGTTTCATCTAAAACTGAGCTAATCGCAGCCCACTTTCCAACTTGCTCAATCGTTTCATTTCCTACAGGTAATAATGTATGAGCCATTCTGTTCCCGAAAGTAATCGTACCCGTTTTATCTAAAATAATTGTATTAATATCGCCAGCAGCTTCTACTGCTTTACCCGACATTGCTAACACATTAAACTTTGTCACACGGTCCATCCCGGCAATACCAATCGCTGATAATAATCCACCAATTGTCGTTGGAATTAAACAAACTAACAATGCTACAAGTACAGCTGTATCAATTTGAAACCCTAAATAATTTGTGAAAATCGGCAGCGTCACAACAACGATTAAGAAAATAAGCGTTAAACTCGTTAATACTGTATTTAAAGCAATTTCATTCGGTGTTTTTTGGCGAGCAGCCCCTTCTACTAAAGAGATCATTTTATCAATAAATGATTCACCAGGATTACTCGTAATGATAATCGTAATCTCATCACTTACAACCATCGTACCGCCTGTTACGGAACAAAAATCACCGCCAGCTTCTTTTATTACAGGAGCTGATTCCCCTGTAATCGCAGATTCATCAACAGATGCTAATCCTTTTATGACTTCCCCATCACTTGGAATCATTTCTCCTTGTTTTACAATAACAACATCACCTTTTCTTAGATCCGTTGCTGAAACTTGAACAATGTTCCCATTTTCTTTTACAACATTGGCAAACACATCTTTCTTCGACTGTTTTAAAGAATCGGCTTGCGCTTTCCCCCGTCCTTCCGCTAATGCTTCTGCAAAATTAGCAAATAAAACTGTAAATAAGAGAATGAAAGAAACTGTTATATTAAACCATCCTGGTACACTACTAGAATGACTTGGAAGAAACGATAAAATGAACGTAATGATAAATCCAATTTCTACAACAAACATAATCGGATTCTTTATCATGACTTTTGGATTCAATTTCGCAAAGGACTGTTTCATCGCATTTGTTACGATATCACGATCCATCGTTTTCGCTTGTCTAACTTCATCTTCTACAACATGCATTTGTGACTCATTTACTCTTTTTTCTTTTACTACTACCGGTCTCATCATTTACCCTCCATTACTTCAATGTAAGAAATTCTGCAATTGGACCGAGTACCAACATTGGGAAGAATGTTAATGCACCGACAATTACAATTGTTCCGATGAAAATGCCGCCAAATAAACTATTATCCGTACGGAACGTTCCGACTGTTTCTGGCACAACCGTCTTCTCTTTCAATGAAGCTGCAACAGCTAGCATCGTAATTAAACTGAAATAGCGTCCTAAAAACATAACTAAACCAGTTGTAATATTCCAAAACGGTGTATTATCTGCTAACCCTTCAAATCCAGATCCGTTATTCGCAGCTGATGACGTATACTCATAAACAACTTGTGTTAAACCGTGGAAGCCCGAGTTAGAAATCGCTTCTGTTCCTAAATGTGTAGAAAGAGCTAATGCCGAAAATCCTAAAATGAGCAATGGATGAAATAGTATCGTTACCGCAATTAATTTCATTTCCTTACCTTCAATTTTCTTACCTAAAAACTCTGGTGTCCGTCCAACCATTAATCCAGATATAAAAACTGCGATGATCGCATACATAATAATGTTCACAAAGCCTGCTCCAACGCCGCCGTATACTGTATTTAACATCATATTTACGAGCGGAACTAGACCGCCAATTGGTGTTAACGTATCATGCATCGTATTCACCGCTCCAGTTTCAGCAGCTGTCGTTACTGTTGCGTATAGTGAAGAAAATACTGTTCCGAACCTTACTTCTTTTCCTTCTGTACTTCCTTGTACATGTTCAATACCCATTTCATTTAGTGCTGGATTCCCGTTTAGTTCAGATGTCGTAATTGTTATAAATCCTAGTAAAAACACCATGAATAGTGAAACGAAAAGGATGCGACCTTGTTTTTTATTTCCTACCATTCGTCCGTACGTAAATGGAAGTGCTGTTGGCAACAACATCATAAGCATCATTTGCAAAATATTACTCATTTGCCCTGGATTTTCAAAAGGATGTGTAGAGTTAGCTCCGAAAAATCCACCGCCGTTATTTCCAAGTTCCTTAATGGAAACGAATGATGCAACTGGCCCGCGTAATATACTTTGCTTCGCGCCATCAATTGTTTGTGCTGTAATGGCACCGTCTAACGTTTGTGGTACGCCAAGTGCAACAAACACTAGTGCCGCCATAAATGCGATAGGAAGAAATACTCTCGTTAGTGCTCTCGTAAAATCAACAAAAAAGTTACCGAGTTCTTTTCCAGCAAGCGCTCTTATAAATGCCATAACGAGCGCTAAAGTCGTTGCCGGTGCTGCAAACATTAAGAATGTAATTCCGATTAATTGTGATAAATAAGATAAACCATTTTCACCGCTATAATGCTGTAAGTTCGTATCAGCCATAAAACTAATTGCTGTATTAAAAGCGAGCGTAGGCTCCATTCCTTCAATGTGTGCTGGATTTAATGGCAATACTCCTTGTAGTCTGAAAATGAAATATACGACAACAATCATAAATCCATTTAATAAAACTAATGATAATGCGTACTGTTTCCACGTTTGATTGTATGCTTTTACACCCGTAATTTTAAAAATAAGTTTTTCAAAAGGCCCGAATACTTTATCTAGCTTTTTACTACCTTGAAAGGCTTTCTCTAAATAAATTCCCGTTGGCTTTGCCACAAGAATAAACAATAGCATTGTAATAACGACTGCAACCCAGATCATAATGAATAACTCCCCCTAATTAAAACTTTTCCGGATTTAATAATGCATACACTAAGTACACCGTAATTGCTGCAACAATAACTGATAAAACAATCATCATGATTGCTTCCCTTCTTTCACAACTTTATCTGACCAACTTGCAAGGCTTATCATCGATGCAACTAACACAACAAAAATCCCGATCATTACAACATCTAACATGGCTATTCCTCATTTCTATTTGTTAAAATTTACCATTAAAATATTAAAAAAGAACACTGAGCTCTACTCAGTGTTCAAAAAATGAACAACAAAAAGTAAACCTCCTCTCTAAACGCTTACGAGGTTAGCTGTCGGATTCGGGCCTAAAGAGTAGCCCTACTTTCAAAACTGAAAGATTCACCCCAAGTGACGATGCACAAAATTGGTTCCCCCGCTCCATTTCCGGAACTCAGCGATTTTAGGTTTTTTTGGAAATTTTATGAATGATTTATGAGAGTAAATATACTCCTCTATATTTCACTTGTAAAGAGCTAAATTACTGAAAATAAGAAAATATCTATCTATTTAAACGCTTACATTAAGTATTATTAATATTATTCCATCTATTTTCTCGTCTTTTCTTACTTTTTCATAGAAATGATATTTTAAATACGAAATAAAAAGAGCGAATGACATGAAGTGCATCGCTTATTGCACTTAGCATTCGCTCTTTTTTATTCACTATTTATTCTCCTCGTAAAAAAGTACGTAAATTTCTCCCGCGAATATAAACTTGTGACAATTCTGCATGTAGTTGCTCATATTCGATCACATCTGTTTTTAAGTATAAAGCGTCTTTCGATGGCAATATGATATAAGGCCTCGGAAAAATAGGATCGAGCACCACCAATTCTTGAACTCGCTCTACCGATACCGCCCAACGATTCGCTATATCTCCTAGTAACAACACTTTCATCTTCTTCTCCCCCGCCCTATTCAAAAAATAAAAAAGTAATATTATCACAATTCGTAAACACGACAAATGTAGCTCCAATTGTTTCATAGAGCCTCGCTGGATATCGTTTATTCCTTGTAACAACAGTAATAGGTGCCTGAAAAGAAAAGCGAATGTGTTCTGTGAAAAAACTAACGATTGGAAGCTCATCCCCTAGTAAAATTACCTTCTTAATACACTCACAAATACTAGTAAAATCCTGCTCCTTACTACAACTATACGTCCAATCAAATCCACAATTCCTCACTTCAGCTGCTATCTCTTCATTTGCTGTAAAAATAATTAACTCATGTTGAAATGCTACTAAATTTCTTAAACTATTTACCTTGCTTTCTTCTCCAACACAAATAAGTGTTAGTTCCATGTACCTCATCCTCCTTAGCATAAAAGAACTCAAACATAGATTGATATTCCCCTATACTAATCAGATCGATGAAGTGATGTATCCATCATGGCACCGTCCTCTCTCAAGACGCTTACGAAGTTAGCTGTCGGATTCGGACTTTGAGAGTAGCCCTACTTTCAAAATTGAAAGATTCACCCCTAGTGACGCTGCACAAATTGGTTCCTCCGCTCCATATAATTGGACTCAGCGTATTACAAAAAATATATTCTGGCTGATATATTACTCCTGCATTTAGAAAAAGTAAACAGAAAAAAAAGCCAGTTATACAACTGACTTTTGTCTACTTATACATGTGCTTTATTCAATTTATATGCAAAATGATTCGTCGGTCCATGACCACTTCCAATATGTAGCGGTTCTTCAATTGCTATACTAATAAATTGTTTTGCTTCTTGAACTGCCTCTTCAATTGAGTATCCTTTCGCAAGTCCAGCTGTAACCGCTGAAGCAAATGTACACCCGCTTCCATGCGTTTGCTTTGAAGGAATTCGTTCACTTCTAAATTCAATAAACTTTTCTCCATCAAAAAGTAAATCAATTACTTCATTACCTTGATATTCTGCATGTCCGCCCTTCATAAGTACATATTTCGCCCCTAATTCATGCAATACTTTTGCAGCCTCTTTACTATCTTCAACGTTATGAATTTCTAGCCCCGTTAACACTTCTGCCTCAGGAACATTCGGCGTTACAACTGTTGCTACTGGCAATAAATATTCTTTTAACGCTTGTACTGCTTCTTGCTGTAATAATGATGCACCGCCCTTAGCAATCATAACAGGATCTAGTACAATATTATTCCAGCCAAATTTATTAATATGTTCTGCTACAATTTGAATAATTTCGCTGCTAAATAACATTCCTAATTTCACAGCATCTGGTGTTAAATCCGTACCAATTGAATTCAACTGTTCCGTAATACCTTCTAACGAAACTGGATATACCCCTTGAACGCCAAGCGTGTTTTGAGCAGTAATTGCCGTAATAGCCGTCATCCCATACACACCAAGCTCTTGGAATGTTTTTAAATCTGCTTGAATGCCGGCACCGCCACCGCTATCAGATCCTGCAATTGTTAAAGCTTTATTTACTTTCATCCCACTCATCCTTTTCTATCCAAAATAACGATGATAAACTGTTTTTGCTTCACTTATATCTTTCGTTCCATGTACAAGTACACGACCATCTTTAAAAGCAACTAATCTCTTTTCTTCCACAGAAAATGATAATAAATATGGATTTACATTTAAATCATTTACACGATCATGCAGCAGCTCTTTGTATCGTTCAAAATCCATTTCCTCTTTATGAGGTGGTCTAATTTGAACTGTATTTCTCCCGCATAAAACTGCTGTTTTCGATGTATTTTCTTTGTTTAAATAAGGATATAATGCATTCTCTCCGCACGAAGGGCAATTATGTTTACGAAGCTTTTGCACATTCATACATGAATATTCATTCTTCCATACATCAAACGATACAAGTCCATCTCGAAGTGATTCGTAATCTTCCACTAACAGTTTAAGAGCTTCCGTTACTTGATGAGAAACGACGAGAGATACAGCAGGTGATATAATCCCCGCTGTATCACATGTCGCTCCGCCAAGCGGAATCGATTGTAATAAACAAGATAAACATGGCGTTTTACTAGGAAGGATTGTGTAAGAAAGACCATAACTTCCTACACATGCTCCGTAAATCCATGGAATAGCATATTTTTGTGCCATATCATTCACAATGAAACGCGTTTCGAAATTATCAGTTGCATCAATCATTACATTAACGTTTGTAACGAGTTCTTCTAACTCCTCAGCTGTTACATCTTGAACGAGCGCTTCTACTCTTACTTCACTATTAATCTCTTCTAGACGCTTCTTCGCTGCTACAGCTTTCGGAAGATTATTTTTCACATCACTCTCTGCATACAATTGCTGCCTTTGTAAATTACTCCAATCGACATAATCCCGGTCAACAATCGTTACTGTACCAACACCAGCTCTTACAAACATTTCTGCATTTGCACTACCTAGTGCGCCTGCACCGATAATAAGCACATGCTTTTCCCTTATCTTTTGCTGTCCTTCTTCTCCAATTGGAGAAAATAGTTCTTGGCGAGAATATCGATTATTCAACTACGCTCATTCCTTCTAAAGGACTACTTGCCGTTGCACAACGTTTACGTGCAATACGACCTGCTTCAAAGCCTAAACGGCCTGCCTCAATACTTAATTTCATTGCTTGTGCCATTTTAATAGGATCTTTTGCTCCTGATACAGCTGTATTTAATAACACACCATCTGCTCCTAATTCCATCGCAAATGCCGCATCAGCCGGGCTACCGATACCAGCATCAACGATAACTGGTACTGTCGCTTGTTCAATAATAAAGCTCAAATTCAATGGATTTACAATACCAAGTCCTGATCCAATTGGAGATGCTCCTGGCATAATCGCATGCACGCCAAGTTCTTGTAATTTACGTGCTAATACAACATCATCAGATGTGTACGGAAGTACGATAAATCCTTCTTCTAGTAACATTTCAGATGCCTTTAACGTCTCTACCGGATCAGGTAATAACGTTCTATCATCACCAATAACTTCTACCTTTATCATGTCGCAAAGCCCTGAAGCTTTTGCTAATTTTGCAATACGAACAGCTTCTTCAGCATTTTTTGCTCCGGCTGTATTCGGTAATAACGTATATTTTTTTACATCAAGTCTCTCTAATAAATTAGGCTGCTTTGCATCAAATATATCCATACGACGTACTGCGAACGTTAAAATTTCTGCCTCAGATACATCAATTGCCTTTTGCTGCACATCAAAATCAGGGAATTTTCCTGTTCCTAATAAAAGTCTAGAATGAAATGAAAATGGTCCAATGTTTAACATAATCAACCGCCTCCTACGAAAGTTACAATCTCAATTTGGTCTCCATCAAAAACAGATGTATCTGTATGATCATCTTTTTGTAAAATATCTTTATTACGCTCTACTACAACAATTCTGTTATCTAACTCTAAATGTGTAAGTAGCTCAGCTACTGTTTTCACACTCTCTGGCACTTCAATTTGATTACCATTAATTTTTAAATTCAAACTTCCATCCCCTTTCTAAACTGTTTTAGAAAGCAATGAATCTAGCAAGTGATTCTCCTGCTTTCCTTCTATTAAATCAGCCATATATTGACCAGAAACAGGACTTAATAAAATGCCGTTTCGATAATGGCCTGTGCAAGCATATAAACCTTTTATTTCTTCATGCTCTCCCATATAAGGAGCTTCATGATTCGACTGTGGTCTTAATCCTGCCCATGCGCTTTCCCATTCCGCTTCTTTTAATGCTGGCAATATTGTATACGCGCGCTCTAATATAGAAGTAATACTCTCTGGTTGCACAGTTTTATTGAATGTACGGGGCTTCATCGTTGCTCCAATTACGTAACGTCCGCCACGCTTTGGTGCAATGTAAAATCTTTCTTGGAAAATAGGCGCCTTTAAAAGTGGTTTTCTACTTCTGACCGCTACTACTTCTCCTTTAACTGGATATGTACCCCATTCGCGGTGAAAATAACCTAGTAACTTCGTGCTCCATGAGCCACCCGCAATAACAACTTTTTCGCAAGTGATCATACCTTCGCTTGTCACAATTCCAGTCACTTTATTATTTTCAATACGGATATCAAATACTTCTGTTTGCTCATATATATCAGCACCCGAGAATGATGCGGAATGTGCGAATGCTTTCGTAAGCTCTGGTGCAATAACATGACCATCTTTCGGATAATATACAGCCCCTATAATTGACTCAGATAGATACGGCTCTTTCTCTCGCAAACGATCTCCCGCTAGGAAATAAGAATCTTCACCGGTTTTCTGCTGCCAATCCATAATGTGAAGAATTCTTTCCTTCTCATCTTCATTTTGAGCAATGCGATAAATGCCTTTCTCTTCATACCCAATATCGATGCCTGTTTTTTCGCGTAAAACTTCTGCAAGTTGTGGAAATATAGCACGGCTTTCTCTCGCAAGTTCAAATAGCGGGTCATATTCATCCCATTCTGCCTGTACCCCAAGTAAACCAGCGGCTGCTTTCGAGGCTTCAGATGCAATCTGTTGCTTCTCTACAATCGCTACTTTATGGCCTCTTTCTGCTAGAAAATGTGCAACTGAACTACCAATTACACCACCGCCAATTATCGCTACATCATACTTCTTACACATGTTTTTCCGCCCACTTTCTTATTGATTCCTTATAAGATTTCGCTTTGCTATACGGGTTACTACTACTTATAATCCCAGACATAACAGCAATACCACTGACGCCGTTAGTAAGAACATCTCCAGTGTTTTCCGGAGTGATTCCTCCAATTGCTGTAATCGGTATGGATAAACACCTTGCAATGTCTGAAATTTCTTCAAGCCCTCTCGCTGGCACACCTTTTTTACAATCTGTCGGAAATACATGACCATAGACGAGTGAATCCGCGCCATTCTTAAATGCATCAATCGCCTCTTCTAAAGAATGCACAGAATAACCGACATGCAAATAAGAAAACTTTTCTTTCACTGACCTTACATCTGCGCTTCGATATCCTAGCTGCACGCGCGGAATATTTAATAAAATAGCAATATCAATTCGATCATTTATCACTATTTTCGATGCTGGAAAGCCCTTCTTCAAAAGACTTTCCACACCTTCATACAATTCCTTCGTACTTTTCTCACGCTCACGAATATGCAAATAATCAATTTCACTTTCAATTTGCATCGCTACATTCACTAACTCTTCGAATGACATGTGACCATTTGAGATTACATGAAGCTCATTTTTCATATTCATTCGCCTACTTTAAAATGTTTTCGAATAACTCATCGGCCGGAACGATTTCTTTCGTCATTCCTTTATCTTTCAACCATTTATTTTGTTTCTCCCATGACTCTTTTGAATCTGATAAAAATGGCTCATCTTTCGTTTCCATCTTCTCTAATAAAATTTTCATACTTTCCTTTTCAACTTCTGGCACAAGTGGGAAGTTTTCTTTTTCTTGATGATTTAATAAAATATTCAATGCTTCATCTGGGTTTTTCTTCATAAAATCATAGCCTTTTTTCGTACCACGCAAGAAAGCTTGCAAAGCTTCTTTATCTTTTTTCAATGTTTTATCACCTGTTACAAATACGAGCTCATGATAATTCGGTACACCATAATCTGCTGGATTAAAGTATGCTGGTTCATGACCTTCATGACGCATAACAGGTACTTCGTGGTTAATATATGCTCCTGTTACCGCATCCACTTTTTTCGTAATTAATGCTGGTACTAAATCAAAACCAACATCGACTACTTTCACTGTATCTGGATTACCACCAGCTTCTTTTACCATCGTTTTTAAATACATCTCACTTAAAGGTGTTCCAGAATACCCAACTGTTTTACCCTCTAAATCTTTTGGCGATTGAATGCCTGCAGACTTCAGCGATACAACATGATTTAATGGTGAACGTACGACAGCTCCAATTGATTTCACTGGAATTTGTTCATTTGCTTTTGCCATGACAACATCTGGCTGATAATATAAGCCAACTGTTACTTTTCCTGCAGCTGCTAACGTTAATGGGTCAGTCGGATTAGAAGGGAATTTAATATTTACCTTTACTCCTTCTTCTTTAAAGTAACCTTTTTCAATTGCCGCATAAATAAAGCTATGTACCGCATTTGGGTACCAATCAAGCATGACCGTTATTTCTTTTTCTTTTTTACTCTTATCCGATGCTGAATTACTAGAACATCCAGCAACTATTGCAATTAATAATGTAAACACAAAGATGCGTTTAAAAAATTTCATGAATGCTTCCTCCAACTAATGAATTTCTTTTCTAATACCGAAATAAGTATGACGAAGAAAATAGCTAATAATGATAACAATACAATGGGTGCAAATACACCTGCCCCGTCTAATTGCGTCATCATTCTCTTACTGAAATATCCTAGCCCCGCTTGTGCACCTAGCCATTCACCAATTGCCGCCCCAATTACACTAAGCGGTACTGCAATTTTTAAAGCTGAGAAAAAATAAGGAAGAGCAGACGGCAATTTTAATTTAAAAAAAACATCTTTTTTCGTTGCCCCATACGTAACTAAAAGCTCTTCCCATTCTTTTTTCGTACTGCGCAGTCCATCATACGTATTAACCGCAATTGGGAAAAACGTAATTAAAACCGTAACAACAACCTTACTCCAGATCGTATATCCAAACCATAAAACGAAAAGCGGAGCAAGCGCTGTAATAGGAATCGTTTGTGAGGCAACTAATAATGGATAAAATGCTCTCTCCATCCAATCACTCGCATTCATTAACATCGCTAGCCCTACCCCAAGTACGATAGAAATAGCCACCCCTATTAAAACGACATATAATGTTGCTGGCAAATGAACCGTAAATAATATGTCTTTTAGTTTCCATATCTTCATTACAATTGCAGACGGTGACGGTAAAATGTACATTTCATCTACAATTCTTGCGCCTACTTCCCAAAGAGCAAGTAAAATACTAGAAAGTGTAAGAGCAGGTAATAGCTCCTTCAACCGGTTCATCATACGAGTACCTGCCTTTGCAACATACTAAGAAGCTCATCTTTCAGCGCTAATACTTCCGGTTTATATAAATCTTTTCTTGTCCGATTATGATCAAGCGGTACAATCCTCTCGGTTAAAGTAGTTATCGGTTGCTGCTCTACCACTAAAATTCGATTAGAAAGAAACAATGCTTCTTCCACATCATGAGTGATAAATAAAATTGTTTTTTTCCACTCTTTCCATTGTTCAAACAACCATTCCTGCAAAGATGCCTTCGTTAAAGCATCCAACGCGCTAAACGGTTCATCTAAGAGCAATATCTCTCCGCCTGTTAATAAAGTTCGAATGAAAGATACGCGTTGCCTCATACCACCAGATAAATCTTTTGGATATTTTGTCTCATATCCCTGTAAACCAAATTTCTGTAACAGTTCCTTTGCCTTTATTTGTGCTTCTTTCTTCTGTACACCTTGGCACTCTAGCGGCAGGGCCGCATTCTCAATAATCGTTCTCCATGGCAGGAGCATATCTTTTTGGGGCATATACCCTACAGGATGGCTCTTTGTTTCTGTTAGTTCTATCTGTCCCGTACTCGCTTCTTCTAAACCTGTAATAAGGCGAAATAAAGTACTTTTCCCGCATCCACTCGGTCCGATAATGCTTACAAACTCTTTATCTTGTATAGAAGCATTTAATTCATTAATGATTGGCTTCTCATCATAATGAAAAGAAACATTATGAAACTGTAGTATGTTCTTGCTCCTCAAATCCCCACATCTCCTTACGATAGGACATATCCCAGAATAAATATTCAAATCGACTGGAATATAGGAAAATCTCCTCTAATCGGTCTAGCTCTTTTTCAGACTTTCCAACTGCCATTTCATTTAATAAATCGATTAACCAAATACAGAGGTTGCCGTACTCTTCAGAACTATATCCTTGAATCCACTCACCAAAAAATTCATGGTCCCTTGCTCCAGGAATATCATTTAAACGCTTTCCAATTTCCCAGTAGCTCCACATACACGGAAGAAGTGCTGCTATTAATTCTGCAAGTGTGCCATTTTGAGATACAGACATCATGTAATTTGTATAAGCTAAATTTTTAGCAGATGGCTTTGCAGACTCTATCTCCTCTATAGAAATTCCAAGTCTTTTTGCATACTGTTTATGAATTGTCATTTCTCCATTTAATATCCCATCAATTTGTTCAGCAAATTTCCCCATAACTTGTGGATTTGTTGCCTTTACAACACCGATCGCATATAACTTTGCATAATCTAACAAGTATAAATAATCTTGAATAATATAATACTGAAACTTATCTTTTTCTAACGTACCATCCCCCATACCTACAACAAATGGATGATTATGACTCATCTCCCAAACTGGTTGTACAGTTTCTAATAATCTATCGCAAAATTTCATTTCTCTATCCCCTTTCAATTTATATATCTAAATAAAAAACCACTTCTAAATAAGAAGTGGTTACAGCAAATAAAATTATAATTTATTCGTTGCTCCACTTCCCTTCGCTAGTATTATCTAGATCAGGTCTGTAAGGGTTAAGGATTATTCCTCTCTCAGCACAACAAGCACCCCTAGTGGTTTCAATATGAAATTTTCAAATAAAAAAGCCCCGTTTCTATACGCAAAGAAACGGGGACTCATTATTAGTGTCCGAATTGCTTCCCTACGCTAGCATAATCTAGATCAGGTAATAAAAAGGATCAAAGACTTAAGGTCTTACTCTCAGCTGGCAACACCAGCTCTCCTAGCAAACTATAAAATTATCACTGTCAGTATAACACCGTAATAAGACATCATCAACTGTTTTAATTTTCCCAATTGTCAACAAAATAACAAAACCATATAATACTTATATTCTATCTTAGAAATTATTATCCTAATGAATTGGATAAAAAGGAATCATTATCCTCGAAAAATTTATTTTTATATTGATTTCATATTACATTTATGTGAATACACCCACTATATTATATCTTTATACTATAATAAAATTACAACTATACAACTAGAGGAGGTCTCTATTATATGAATATGAAAGCTACTGCTTTAACAGCAACTACTGTCGCAATTGCTTCTTTACTTCCTTCTATGGGAGAAACAAATGTACAAACAGCCAACGCTGAACAATTATCTAATGTGAAAACTGGATATGTCAAAGTCGATCAAGTAGCCTTACATACAAAAGATAACACAAATAGCTCAGCAATTGATACAATTCGCTTTAATACGAAAGTGAATATACTTGAAACAACTAATGACTGGTATAAAGTATCTGTTGATAATAAAGTAGGTTATGTACAAAAAGATTCTATTCTACTAAAAAACAAACTTCAATCTAATAATCAATATATCGTCAATGCCAATGCATTAAACGTTCGTTCTGAACCTGATTTAGAATCTTCAATTTTAGATGTATTACCAAATGGAAAATTCGTTACTATTCAAGAAGAACAAGGCGAGTGGTATAAAATTTTACATAATGGCAAAACAGGTTACGTACAAAAAGCATTCGTATCTAATGGTTCACAGCCTTTAGTAAAAGGCATCACAGTTCAAAATAATACGAAATACACAGTTGCAACACCTAAGCTTAATGTACGTAGCAACGCTAGTACAAGTAGCGCACTACTTGGTTCATTGCAAAATGGTACACAATTACAAGTAGTGGAAACTGTAGGAACTTGGTATAAAATTCGTTTTGGCACAGGATACGGATATGTGGCAAAGCATTATGTGGTGCAAAATCAAACGCAATCACAAGCTCAAACGACTCAACCTACTTCCATTCCAGCAGTTTTCAAATTCCCTACTCAAGGAAGAATTAGCTCAACCTTTGATATACGCTGGGAACAAATGCATTATGGTATAGATATTGCAGCTCAGGGTAATGTCTCTATCCAGGCTGCTGCGGCAGGTAAAGTCGTGAAATCATATTATTCAGCTAGCTATGGCAATGTTGTGTTCATCGCCCATCAAATAAACGGGAAATTATATACAACAGTCTATGCTCACATGAAAGATCGCACTGTACAAGCTGGTGATCAAGTACAAGCTGGACAATTAGTAGGTCATATGGGAAACACAGGTCATTCATACGGGCAACATCTTCATTTTGAATTACACAATGGAGAATGGAATTTTGAAAAAACAAATGCAGTAAACCCACTGCCATATTTAGTTAGGTAAATTGTATGCCACGCAATATCAATATACCTCTCTTAATTGAATACTTAGCCTTTTTAGGCTTAATCTGTTGCTTAGTAATTTATAATACAAATACTGTATTTTTATCTATTATCATTGCTTTTGTTGCTTTAGAAATTATGATGGAAGCTTTTCAAGTTCAACTAAAACAAAAAATTGCCCATATTTATAATGCCATTTTTCTATTAAGTGCTTTAATAACAAATATTATTAGTAATGGTTTTTATTTATCTACCGTATTTCCCGTATTTTTTATGGCTGTTTTATTATTCATAGCTAGATACATTCATGTCCCTAATAACAAAAAACACGAACAAGAAGCTTAGAAAGAGGAGACACCGTGTACCAATCTTTCAAAGATAATCCGATAAAATATATATTGAATTTATACAAAAAAACAAATACTTTTTTTGGTATACAAGGAAGCTATACGGCACAATTTCTCCTTTATGGAATGTTATTTCTCGTCTTAATTACATTCTCCTTGCTTTACTAATAAAAAAAGGATCTCACAATTGAGATCCTTTTTAATTTATATAGAAAGTGCCCTTTATCCACAAGCATATTTTTCATAAATAAAGCTAAGATTATATTTTTTCTCTAAGCTCATTCTTTGTTCATCATCACACCAATAGAACAGAATATCATGAATCGTTGCATAACGCTTATTTTTAAGAAACAGTTTAAAGAAAGATGGTAAACAGTCATGTAATTGTATAAATATATAATTGCGTAATATTTCTTCTTTATATTTAATGCCCTTACAAATATACAATAATTCTTCACAATAATATGCATGTTGTGGAACTTGGATCATTTCAAAAAATGGCACATATGATAATAACTTTCCAATAAAATGATCATATCGATCCATTATCCCTATCGTCATATGCTCCATCATATCTTTCATTACATATAAATAATCATCTACATGAGTAGTCTTGAGTGGGTCTAATCGATCTGAAATTTGAGAAAGTACAGCCCTTTGGCAAGCTAACACCGCTTGACTAGGTCCATAATATGATAGAAAGTCTGTACACTTACGATACTTTCGTAATAAATCATATGTATATAAGTCATAAACAAAAGTATTACAATACATCGCTAAACTCATCATATCACTATTTAATTGCTCTTTTGATAGTGACTTAGCTCTCTTACACATATAAAAAAATGTAAATTCTAATACTTCTTTATGGGATAATAAATATTTACAGTCTGTTATACATTTCTCATTAAATTTAACTCTATCCCAAATTTCTACATCTCCATCAGTTAATTCACCAATACGATATTTAATTATTAAATAGTTTAAAGCAACCGCCTGCGTCAAAAGATCCCACGTTTCATATTCCAATGAAGTATGAACAAACTCAGCTAGCCCTTGAGTTACCATAAAAGTATTCGCTTCTTCATACCAACCAATTTCTTGGCATAAGCGAAGAATACGTACTAAAGTTGGAATTTCGTCTTTATGAAATTGCGGTAAATTCTTTGCTTTATTCATTCCATATACGATAAATGCCGCTAAATTTTCTTCTTTATAAAATTCTTTTTCTTTCCACACTAATATAGTTCGTTCTTTCCCTTCACCTTTTGGATGACAAGGTACAAGCAAAGAAAATAATTCAGCGAAATTATTTGGTTCTATATATGTATCTGTAACCAAATTCCAATTTGGATCGCGCTGTACAGCCTTCATATAATTCCCCTTCCCTTTTATCTACATAGGAAATATTAATCCATTATCACATCATTAACAATAAATATTGTTATATTCGAAATCAATCATAATACTTATATCTATCAGTATATCATTTTTTCTCTTATTTATAATTAGGAATGACAAATTTAAATAAACTGTCGAAATTACTAACTGTATACTTATTATATAATGGCTCAGATACATCATGCTAACATATTAGCTTAACCCTATATACTAGAATAATGTATCTGATTTTTATACGTAACGTATTACACTAATTAAAGTCTCACTTCATTCCGTATGCTCTGATATTTCACTTAAAGCAAATCCCGCTTGATCATCTGCCGATTCTTTTATAGCTAAATCTCCTAGTGCTAACATCCCAACGAGTTGACCACTCTCAACTACTGGCAATCGTCTAATTTGATACTGTGCCATTAACTCTGTAGCCTTTTCAATAGGATCATCTGGAGAAACTGAAACAATGTTTTTTGTCATTACATTTGTAATTTTATTAGATCCAGGATGTTTTTCAGCAATCCCTCGAACAACTAAATCTCGGTCCGTAACAAGACCAACAACTTGTTCATTTTCAACAACCGGGATCAATCCAATCGATTCTTCTTTCATCTTTACAGCAGCTTCATATACATTGTCTAACGGTGTACACTGTACAATATGAGTGCTCATCAAGTCTCTCACTCGTGTCATTTGTATCTCCTCCTTTTTATACATACCATAGCTTTTCCTAAATCCCTTTATTTATTTCAGGAAAATCAGTTGATAAAGGAGAATGAACGCACAATAAAAAAGAGTCAGCATATTGCTGACTCTTTTTTTATGACCCGTACGGGATTCGAACCCGTGTTACCGCCGTGAAAGGGCGGTGTCTTAACCACTTGACCAACGGGCCATGGCTCCGCAGGTAGGACTCGAACCTACGACCGATCGGTTAACAGCCGATAGCTCTACCACTGAGCTACTGCGGAATAATATATGGTGGGCCTAAATGGACTCGAACCATCGACCTCACGCTTATCAGGCGTGCGCTCTAACCAGCTGAGCTATAGGCCCATATACTTTACAGGGGCAGTAGGAATCGAACCCACACTGGAGGTTTTGGAGACCTCAGTTCTACCTTTAAACTATGCCCCTAAAGGATGCCGACTAGAGGACTTGAACCCCCAACCTACTGATTACAAGTCAGTTGCTCTACCAATTGAGCTAAGTCGGCATAAAAAAATGGTGGCTCGGGACGGAATCGAACCGCCGACACGAGGATTTTCAGTCCTCTGCTCTACCGACTGAGCTACCGAGCCAAACATAAATGGCGGTCCCGACCGGGGTCGAACCGGCGATCTCCTGCGTGACAGGCAGGCATGTTAACCACTACACCACGGGACCATTTGGTTGCGGGGACAGGATTTGAACCTGCGACCTTCGGGTTATGAGCCCGACGAGCTACCGTGCTGCTCCACCCCGCGATGATAAAATATTTACTTTATAAAAAATGGAGGAGGTAGAGGGATTCGAACCCCCGCGCGACTCTCGCCGCCTGTCGGTTTTCAAGACCGATCCCTTCAGCCGAACTTGGGTATACCTCCATGAAGGAAAAAATATTTTATTATTTATGTCTAAACCATTTTAAAAGAAAATGGAGGAGGTAGAGGGATTCGAACCCCCGCGCGATTCTCACCGCCTGTCGGTTTTCAAGACCGATCCCTTCAGCCGAACTTGGGTATACCTCCGAGACATATAATAAATAAAGTGGAGCCTAGCGGGATCGAACCGCTGACCTCCTGCGTGCAAGGCAGGCGCTCTCCCAGCTGAGCTAAGGCCCCATGTTTTTGGGAATATCGGGAAGACAGGATTTGAACCTGCGACCCCCTGGTCCCAAACCAGGTGCTCTACCAAGCTGAGCCACTTCCCGTTATTAAAAGCGCGCCCGAGAGGAGTCGAACCCCTAACCTCTTGATCCGTAGTCAAACGCTCTATCCAATTGAGCTACGGGCGCATATGGTGCCGAGGGCGGGGGTCGAACCCGCACGGTGGTCACCCACCGCAGGATTTTAAGTCCTGTGCGTCTGCCTGTTCCGCCACCCCGGCATGTCATATTGAAAATTGGAGCGGAAGACGGGATTCGAACCCGCGACCCCAACCTTGGCAAGGTTGTATTCTACCACTGAACTACTTCCGCAAGACATGTATGAGTTATTTTATTAAAAGTGCGGGTGAAGGGAGTCGAACCCCCACGCCAAAGGCGCTAGATCCTAAGTCTAGTGCGTCTGCCAATTCCGCCACACCCGCATATTTTGTTAAAATGGTGAGCCATGAAGGACTCGAACCTTCGACCCTCTGATTAAAAGTCAGATGCTCTACCAACTGAGCTAATGGCTCTTAATGGCTGGGCTAGCTGGATTCGAACCAGCGCATGACGGAGTCAAAGTCCGTTGCCTTACCGCTTGGCTATAGCCCATTAATTAAGAATGGTGGAGGGGGGCAGATTCGAACTGCCGAACCCGAAGGAGCGGATTTACAGTCCGCCGCGTTTAGCCACTTCGCTACCCCTCCGACATATATGGTGGAGGATGACGGGATCGAACCGCCGACCCCCTGCTTGTAAGGCAGGTGCTCTCCCAGCTGAGCTAATCCTCCATTTTGCCTGGCAACGTCCTACTCTCACAGGGACAAGGCCCCAACTACCATCGGCGCTAGAGAGCTTAACTTCCGTGTTCGGTATGGGAACGGGTGTGACCTCTCTGCCATCATTACCAGACTGTATTCATTTAAGACAAGAATCATTATAACTTATTTAACTTTAAAAGTCAATAAGTTTTTTATATTCTTTCAAAACTAGATAACATTGCTTCATATTATATGGTTAAGTCCTCGATCTATTAGTATTCGTCAGCTCCACATGTCACCATGCTTCCACCTCGAACCT
>NZ_JBQAGP010000008.1:0-180408 GCF_051916425.1 Bacillus cereus group sp. MYBK222-1 | reverse complement strand
GGGGCTACTGGCGCTACTGGTGCTCAAGGACCTCAAGGCGTTCAAGGGCCAGCAGGGGCTACTGGCGCTACTGGTGCTCAAGGACCTCAAGGCGTTCAAGGGCCAGCAGGGGCTACTGGCGCTACTGGTGCTCAAGGACCTCAAGGTGTTCAAGGGCCAGCGGGGGCTACTGGCGCTACTGGTGCTCAAGGACCTCAAGGTGTTCAAGGACCAGCGGGGGCTACTGGCGCTACTGGTGCTCAAGGACCTCAAGGCGTTCAAGGGCCAGCAGGGGCTACTGGCGCTACTGGTGCTACTGGTGCTACTGGTGCTCAAGGACCTCAAGGTGTTCAAGGGCCAGCAGGGGCTACCGGGGCTACTGGTGCTCAAGGTGTTCAAGGACCTGCAGGGGCTACTGGCGCTACTGGACCTCAAGGGCCTCAAGGTATTCAAGGGCCAGCAGGGGCTACTGGCGCTACTGGACCTCAAGGGCCTCAAGGTATTCAAGGGCCAGCAGGGGCTACTGGCGCTACTGGTGCTCAAGGACCGGCAGGCGCAACAGGTGCTACTGGTGCTACTGGTGCAACCGGACCAGCGGGTACACCAATTCCTGTAACAATCGCGGCAATCGGAAACTCAAATCCACAAACTATATCACCTGGAACAAACCTTCAATTCAATCAAGTGTTTGAATTAACTAATATCTCTTTCAATGATACTTCAGATACTTTAACAATTTTAGAAACAGGCGTATATGATATTAGTTTCTCAGCGTCTACAACTTTCCCAGGGTCTTCACCATTTGGATTCGGTATTTCATTCAATGGTCAACCACCTACTCGTAATTTCTCAACTAACGTTATCGGTAGTGCTGTTTCTTTCTCTACAATTGTTACTTTACAAGCTGGTACAACGATTGCTATACAGCCTACAGCAAACACTATTTCTATTCCTAACACAGGCGATACAACCGCAACACTATCTGTATTCCGAATTTACTAATTTTCGCTTAAAAAGTATATTTATAATAATATGTATCGTTTAACCGTGCATTAAATCTCTCTTTATATAGAAAGGAGCACTTATTTGGGAGGATAAGTGCTCCTTCTTTACGTTTCTTTACCTCAAATTTACTCTATCTTAATCCTTATTTTGTATGATAAATAGTGAAGTCAAAGATATGAAAGAGGGATGAAAATGAGAGTTATGTCACTAATACGTATTTGGTTTGCACTTATGGTATGCATTATTTTATGTGTAGGATTTTTCTTAACTCTAAAATATTCCACTATATCAAAAGCAGAGAAAAAAACTACTCCATACAAACTTCTATATACGAAACAAAGTAACATCCCTTATTCCAACGCCACAAAGAATGAAAAAAAAGTTATAAAAGGAATGCTTATTACGAAAGCTTCTAGTTCCGAGGCGTTGCTCCAGATTGCTGAAACGATTAAAAATCAGTATACAAATAAAAAAATCGATGAAATTACACTTTCTATCCACAATGAAAATAACGGTAATTACGAAGAAGAATTACCTTACGAACCTATTAGTAAAGGCAAAATAATTGTAACATACGATTCCGAATCCTTTGGCAGTACTAATATTGTACTTAACGAGTAATCTCATGTATCTCAACAGATATGGATTAATAGCTAATTAAGATAGACAAAAATCTCTACCGATTAAAATTTTATTTTGTTTTCATACAAAATAAGAGGCGAATTTTTTTATTCGCCTCTTTCTTTTACCAAAATGAAGGAATCCATTCTTTCACTTTATCAAGCCACTCTTGTTGCTCTTGTTTTCGTTGTTGTTCCTCTTCTTTCCTTCTCTTCTCTTCTTCTTTTCTTCGTTTTTCCTCTTCTATTGTAGTCAATTGTTTTTTATAATCAGCCTCAGATATGAGCGATAACTGGAATGCTTTTTGAGCTGGATTTGCGTTCGCTTTTTTCATAATATCCCGGAACATTGTCGTCGTAATTTGACTACCACCCGGAACATAATGATCGCTATCGGTTTTATCATATCCTACCCAAATCGCACCTACTAAATCTGGTGTGTATCCAACAAACCATGAGTCCTTTGCACCGGTGCTCGGGCCATTTACAATTTGAGTAGTTCCTGTCTTACCTGCCGTATCAACATTAGTAACTTTTGCCTTTTCGCCCGTTCCCTTTTCGACAACACCTTTTAATAAATATGTCATTTTTTGAGAAACTTTCTCACTCGTCACTCGTGTCTCTTTCTTATACCACTTTCCAAGCGTTTCACCTTCAGCATTTTGTATCTCCCTAATTGCATGAGCTTCCACTTGGACTCCGTCATTTGCAAATGTACTGTATGCTTGAGCCATTACAAATGGAGATGTCCCCACATGCATACCGCCTAAAGCAATCGGATACGTACGATCTTCTGGCACTAATGGAATACCAAATCGCTCTAAAGATTTCAATCCTTTATCTAATCCAATTTGTTCTAATAGCCACACAGCTGAAACATTATACGACTTTGCTACGGCTTCATACATTGTCACATCACCGTGAAAAGTATGATCGCTATTTTGTGGTTTATATTCTTTAATGTTAAATGGTTCATCTTTTAATATATCGTATACTTCATATCCTTGTTCTAACGCTGGTACATATACAGCCAAAGGTTTTAACGTTGAGCCCGGTTGTCTTTTTAATTGGGTTGCATGGTTAAACTGTAAAAACTGATACGGCCCTCTGCCTCCAACTAAAGCTGGTATACCACCTGTTTTGGGATTCATAAGAACTACACCCGTTTGCATGAGTTGGTCTGAGCCACTATCTTTGAAATAACTATCATTATTCACAACGTCTTCTACGGCCTGTTGTTTTTTCGGGTCAAGCTCTGTATAAATACGATAACCACCTGCTAAAATTTCATTTTGTGTTAATTCGTACTTGTCCATCGCCTCTCTAACAATATAATCTACATATTGAGAGTATTTTCCCTTGTATTTATCATCAACGCCACGTTTTAACACAAGTCCACTCTCTTTTTCTTTATTATACTGTTCGTCCGAAATATACCCTTGCTCTTTCATTAAACTTAATACGACATTACGTCTTTCAATTGACTTGTTAAAGTTTTTATAAGGTGAATACGCAGATGGTGCTTTAATCAAGCCCGCAATCGTTGCTGCTTCTGAAATTGTTAAATCTTTTACATCTTTATCAAAATAAGATTTAGCTGCTCTTTTTATACCCCAAGCACCTTCACCAAAATAAATTTGGTTCATATACATTTCAATGATTTCATCTTTCGTATACGTACGCTCTATTTTTTTTGTTAAAAAATATTCCTTAATTTTTCGAGAGTATGTGCGGTCTTGTGTCAGAAATACATTTTTCGCAAGTTGTTGTGTAATTGTACTTCCCCCTGCTACAACTTCTCCTGCTGTAATATTTTTAAAAACTGCACTTATAATTCCACTATAGTAAATCCCGTGATGGTTAAAAAATTCCTTATCTTCTACTGCAACAATGGCCTGAACCATAATATCAGGAATATCTTTCTTTTTTACGCCTTCTGTTTTAGAAGAAGCTAATTTAGTCGCAACTTCATTATTTGCATCATAAATTAAGGTCGGCTGCGGAACAGCTTGCTTTAATTCAGATATGTCTTGAATAGAAATTATTATATTTATAGCAATAAATAGAGTAGCGAGCAAACTTCCTAATACAATTAATGAATTACGAAGCTTCTTCCTCTTGTTGAACCACTCCTGCATTTTTTTTAAGTGAGTGTTCTTCAATTTCATTCGTTCACTTCCTTCGTTTGTTTACACTCTTCTTTTCAAAAGGAAGAATATACCTCCTTTTAAATTTATTATAATAACGTAGTCTTTCCTGTAGTGTAAAGCTTTTCTTTCACATTCATACTTTTTGCAAGAAAAGGACATTCTACAAGTAAGATATTCAATATTGATTATTAATATTATTAATACAACAATAAGAGTTATGTTAAGTTTTTGTAAACTTTTCGATAAAATGTTTTAAAAAACGACAGTTTTTTGTTAGAATTGACTAGCCAATATATTTTACATATATTACTTTTGTGGGGGTAACTAATAATGGTCTTTAAATCAAAAAAAGATAAATTTTCTGAAATGTTAATGAATGTTTCCGAAAATTTAAAAGAAGGCGCGCAGTTTTTCGTGGAGTATAAAATTAAAAATGCTAGCGATTTAAAAGAGTTTTCTATGCGCATGAAAGAGTATGAGTCAAAAGGTGACTCATTTATTCACGAAATCATTATGGAGCTAAACAAAGCGTTTATTACTCCTATTGAACGTGAGGACATCCTACAGCTTGCAATGAGTATGGATGATGTATTAGACGGATTAGATCATAGTGCTGGTCTATTCGAAATGTATTCTATTACAGAAGCTGATGAATACATGATTAAATTCGTAGAAGCAATTAATCAATGTGCGATTGAAATTGCAAACTCTGTTGAATTAATGTCTAACAAAAAATTAGTCGACATTCGTACAAATGCGATTAAGATTAAAGATTATGAATCACAATGTGATGATATTCGCCGTCACGCGATTAAGCACTTATTCTCTCGTGAAAAAGATCCAATTAAGATCATTCAATACAAAGAGATTTACGAAGAGCTTGAAGAAGTAGCGGATAGCTGCCAAAGCGTTGCAAACGTATTAGAAACAATTATTATGAAGAACGCGTAAGGAGTTTGATCATGGATACACTCTTGATACTGACCGTTTTAGTAGTCATTTGCGCTTTAGCTTTTGACTTTATTAATGGATTTCACGATACAGCAAACGCTATTGCAACGGCTGTTTCAACGAAAGCTCTAAAGCCTAGACATGCAATTATTATGGCAGCTATTATGAACTTTTTAGGTGCGATGACATTTACAGGTGTAGCAAAAACGATTACGAAAGATATCGTTGATCCGTTCGCTTTACAAAATGGTTCTCTTGTAATTTTAGCCGCTTTACTTGCAGCAATAGCATGGAATTTGATTACTTGGTACTACGGTATTCCAAGTAGTTCTTCGCATGCAATCATTGGCTCCATCGCAGGTGCAGCTATCGCTGCTGCTGGTTTTAGTTCATTAAACTTTAAAGGATTCATAAAAATTATTGAAGCTTTAATCATTTCACCAATTATCGCATTTGTTATTGGTTATATCGTATACAGTATTTTTAAAGTCGTCTTTAAAAACTTTAATTTAACGAAGACGAACAAAAACTTCCGTATATTCCAGATTTTCACTGCTGCATTACAAGCTTATACACATGGTACGAATGATGCGCAAAAAGCAATGGGAATTATTACAATGGCTCTTATGGCGAATAGTTATCATACTTCTAGCGACATCCCGTTCTGGGTACAATTATCTTGTGCCATTGCAATGGGTCTTGGTACTTCTGTCGGCGGATGGAAAATTATTAAAACTGTCGGTGGACAAATTATGAAAATTCGTCCTGTAAATGGTGTAGCTGCTGATTTATCATCATCTCTTGTTATTTTCGGGGCAACATTCATTCACTTACCAGTTAGTACGACGCACGTTATCTCCTCTTCTATTTTAGGGGTTGGTGCTTCTCATCGTGTAAAAGGTGTAAAATGGGGAACTGCAAAACGCATGTTAATTACTTGGGTTATCACACTTCCTATTTCAGCTTCATTAGCTGCTTTATTTTATTCTTTATTACACTTAATCTTTTAATTAAAAGTCGTCTTCCTTATTTTTCTAGGAAGACGACTTTTTTGTGAACAAAGCTTTTTCTCATGAAAAAGCGTGTATAATAATTGGTGGATAAGTTATATAGAGGAGTTGGCAATTTTGGAATACATCATGTTACTTTTCATCGGGCTAATCGCCGGGACAGTCGGGAGTCTAGTCGGACTTGGCGGCGGAATTATTATTGTTCCGTTATTAATCGGATTACATAGCCTGTCACCACAACTTGCAGTAGGAACTTCAATGGTAACAGTCGTTTTTACGGGACTATCTTCCACCCTTACTTATATGAAGCATAAACGAGTAGATTACAAAAGTGGACTTATTTTATTTATCGGGAGTGGCCCTGGTGGTATCATCGGCTCGTGGGCGAATAAATTTTTAAACCAAGATACATTTTCTTTATATTTTGGGATTTTTCTTATTTTTGTCTCCATTCTTCTTATGTTACGAGACAAATTAAAACCCCTTTCTTTATCAAATATGACTGTAATCAAGCGCTCTTTTACAGATAACGAAGGAAACACTGTACACTATCAATTCCCACCGCTTCTCGCTATCTTTATCGCCTTTATAGTTGGTTTTATATCTGGATTATTTGGAATTGGTGGCGGTGCTTTACTTGTTCCAGCAATGATGCTACTTTTTGCATTCCCAGCACATATTGCTGTAGCAACTTCGATGTTTATCGTATTTCTATCAGCAATTGTAAGTTCTGCAACTCACATCTCCCTTGGAAATGTCAGCTGGATTTACGCATTAATTCTTATTCCTGGTGCATGGATTGGTGGAAAAATCGGGGCATATATTAATACAAAATTAAGCGGTAACGCCGTAATTAATTTATTGCGTATCACATTAATTATTCTTGGGACTAGATTAATCATTACTTCTTTTTTATAACGCGTTCTTTTTAGAATGCGTTTTTTTTATACACATGAATATAAAAATCCTCCTAAGAGAACAAATAAAATTAGACAAACACATAATAACATGTAATTGGAAATATGTACTTTCTTCACGTTGACCACTCCTATGACTGCGACTGTTATCTTTATGATAGCGAAAAAATAATTCAGTTGCAGTTACAAAGTGCTAACAATGCAAAATCATTTATTACAAATTTTATCCTTATATTTCATTTCTTTGTATATTCTATCGGTTTAATAAAAAAAGATGTCATATTGACATCTTTTTTAATGAAGAAGTGACCATCCCATAAAATCTTCATGTACTTGGCACGCCCTCTTATCGTTTCGATCATATAATTCAGCATAACTATCTGTTTCTTCATCATAAGCCATCGTATAAATAATTTGGCCGTCTACTTCAACGGATAACACGACTCCACCTTTCATCTCTTCTACATGAATGATGGCATTCGCTGGAATTCTCATATCCGTCATTTTTATCGCATCTAACAATATACTAAACCCCCTACAGCGTATTCATTGCTAGTACTATTACACACTAAATAGTATACTACTGTAATAGCATATATTTCGTCAATGAAATTGCTGTTGTAAAGTATATTATCTTTATACATATACGCTAAAATAAAAGAAATAGAGATGTTTAAATGGGGGGCTAACATTGATTTTACACAAAGGAGATGTACTATTCCGTCAAGGTGAGGACGGTCCTTTATATTTTATAAAAACAGGTTTATTAAAAGTAGTAAGGTTAGAAGAAAATGGAACACCATTTCTATTCAATATTATCGTTCCAGGAGAAACGATACCTCACCATTCTTTAATTTCACCGAAGGAATATCACGGTACAGCAATCGCTTTAATGAAAACAGAAGTTGAACCTATAATGAGTAATGAATGGTATGATCAACTTCAAGCGGATCCTGCATCATATGCAAATATCGCTATGCAATTACAGTCAAAATTAAGAATGATGCAGCAACGTATCGACCAATTGACGACCGTCTCTCCGAAAGAACGCCTTCATCGCTTACAAGAATGGTTCACACTATATTTAGGTGACATTCCTATATATGAAATATTAACGCAAACTGAAATTGGTCAACTGATTGGTATACGCCGTGAAACAGTAAATCGACTATTACGAGAACAAATAAAAAACGAGGTAAAATAACACCTCGTTTTTTTTGCTTCTTAAAGCTCAATTTATTGTAAACTTGCTGCTGGACCGAAAAATTCATAATGAATATGTTCTTGTTTCACACCTAAATCAGTTAGTACAGCATTTATATGTTTCATAAATGGTATTGGACCACAGAAATAAAACTCTGCTTCAGTTGTCGGAATAATAGTTTGTAACCATTCTCTTTCAACAAAACCTTCTTTATCAAAGTTCTTCATTTCTAAATCTTTTTCAGTTGGTGCAGAATAACAAGTATATGCTTTAACTTGTTCATATTCATTATCTACTGCCTCAACGTGTTCTTTCATTGCATGTGTATTACTATTTATCGCTGCATGAACAAAACATACATTACGTTTTGAATCTTGTTCAATTAACGTATTTAGCATACTCATCATTGGTGTAATACCTACTCCACCACTAATTAAGACAACTGGTAAAGTTGAATCCATATTTAATACGAAATCTCCTGCTGGTGCACTTACTGGTAACATATCGCCTTCTTTTACATGATCATGTAAGTAATTAGATACTTTACCATCCGGCGTATCTATACCTTTTTCTTTCTTTACACTAATACGATAATATTCTTTTCCAGGAGCATCTGATAAGCTATATTGACGATTATGTGTATATGTTTCACCTTCGATATTTATTTGAACCGTTACATATTGTCCTGGGATGAATGAAGAAACTTTCCCTCCATCTTCAGGTTTTAAATAAAATGACGTAATAACATCGCTTTCCTTCACTTTTTTAACAACTACAAAGTTACGGAAATCTTTCCATCCACCTTCTTTATGTGCCGCTTCTTCATACATCTCTGCTTCAATGCTAATGAATGCATCAGCAATGACACCATACGCTTCTCCCCATGCGTTTAATACTTCATCAGGTGCACCTGCGACCTCTTTAATTGCACGTAATAAACATGTACCTACAATCGGATAATGCTCTGCTTTAATACCTAAACTTCTATGCTTATGACCAATTTGTTTTACAACTGGAATAATAGCTTCTAAATTATCAATGTACGTTGCAGCTGCATAAACAGCATTCGCTAACGCTTGTTGTTGTCTTCCCTTTTTCTGATTTGTATGGTTGAAAATATTCAATAACTCCGGATGTTCCGAAAATAAAATTTCATAAAATCTCGTTGTAATTTCAACGCCTTTTTCCTGTAATAATGGTACTGTTGACTTTACGATTTCAATTGTTTTTTCACTTAACATTGTATCCCACTCCTCTATTTCCTTAACTGTTTTTAGTTTAACTGAATTGTATAATACAGATTGTGATTTTAATCACTATTAACACGGTGTTTTTGTGAAAAATATATGAACATTGAACTTACAAAATAAAATAAGCCAACTAGAATGCTAGCTCGCTTATTATTTAGACTGTATCGCTTGTTCAATTACCCTTATATCTTTCCCATCTCCAACTTCTGTATACCCCCAGATGTTCGTTTCACCCCTATATTTATTTACAATAATGTCTAAATCATGGTATACGCGATGTGCATACACTACATACTCAATATTTTGGAGCTCCACACCTTTTTTTACAATTTCATAGCTTCTATTTACATCACGTTTTATTTTTTCATTCTTTATGTCTGTATGTATATTTTTTAACGATGATTCTTGTTGTTGAAACCATTGTTTAAATTGGTTCCAGTCCCCTTCTGTATAATTCTCTGCTTTACCATAATTTAAGAAATTATTATAACTTTCATGTGTCATACGAATAAAATCTAGTACTTTTGTCTCTTCTTGCACATCTTCTATTTCAGCTGTTGTACTTACCTCAGCGGGCTTATTCGCATAATGTAATAATACTTTCATAAGACTATAGCTCGCAATGATCATTACGATAATAATCACGAATACATTTAACAATTTCTTCATATACAGAACTCCTTCTCTACTAAAGATATTACAATGTATGACTATACTTGTAACATTCTCTCGTAGAAATATAATTCCTGTATAAATTCTTCCTATCATTTCGACAATATTCTTTTATACATTTCTCGTTGGCAAATGTTCTTGTAAAACAATATATCCTTCATAAGCTGCGTAGCCAAGTATAGCCATTAATCCGATATAACAAGCAAATACCGTCCATTTCGTTTTTGTATCCACTTTATAGTAGTTTTCCTGTTGTCTCTTTTCCGCATCCCATTCCTCTAATTTTCTTTCTGACATTTCAAATGCTTCTCTTATATGAATGGTATGTGTTTCTTTTTCATCTTCATACGGGACATAATCCAGTGGCTCAAACTTCGGTAACAAATACTCTAACACTTCAATCTTTTGAAATTCTCCTGTTTTTAATTCTTTCTCTCTTTCTTTTTGCCTTAATACATTTATTTCATGTTGCATCATATATATATTTCGATGCACAGCACCAGTTTCTTTTAACTCCTCTTCAAGCCTTGCAACATATTCTTTCATTCCATCAATTTTATATCCTAATTCCTTAATTGGCTCATCTCTTTTTATTACTCTATACAATTCCATACAGCCGATAATAACAATAAATCCTCCCAAAATACTTTTAAAATAAATTGAATACCCAAGTAATAAAACAAGCCCCGCTCCCCAAATTTTCGTACTTACAACTGAAATAATCCGTCCCCCGTCTAACGGAGAAACCGGAATTAAATTAAAGAAATTAATCATACTTCCGAGTAAAATAATGAGCGCCCAAAACGGCTCTTTCGTTATCATATAAAGTGGAATAGCCGGTAAAAATGAAAATAATCCGAAAAGAGGTCCCATATAGGCAATATATGCTTCATCTTTTGCATTTTTAGGCATCTCTTTCATCCCAATAAGAGCCCCCATAAATGGAATAAATATTGCTGGCGATGTTGGTATACCTTTCCTTTTCGCAGCCCATAAATGGCCCATTTCATGAATAAACAACAAATAAATGAGCGCTACCCCAAATTTCCAACCATATATAACCGCGTACGCACCAAGTGATAGAAACATACTAAATACCGTTGAAAACTTTGCTAATTTAAAAATTGCAAATACCCACTTTAACTTAGAAAGTAAAAATAGCCCTATTGCAACAAGAATTCCCCATAATCCTTTTTTATTATTTTTCATATTCCTCTCCTTTATCTTTCATTAATGAATCATATACATTCATCAAAGCTTGTTCTTTTCTCTATTATGACATATTTTTTTCTATTGTTAGAAATAATGTTTATATAATCCATTTTTAGCCAAAAATATAAATAAAAGGAGGTGCACACAATTGAATTTACAATCTCTCATAATAGGCGCTCTATCGTTTTTAGCTTCAACTCTTATTTTTTATACTGTTAGTTACGTATTATTATTAGATTTGTTGCCCAATCACGTATTTATTGCCCTTATCATCCTTTCCGCTCTTATGATTTCTTTTCTTATTACACGAAAATCAATGAATGAGCCATCTGCAAAAGCAAAGTAATAGAGAGGGGCGTCCCCTCTCTATTATCATTTCCTAGGAAAGTACATATAAAATTGACAAATTTTTATTCACCCCAATCCGTAAAAACTAAATAAAGATTCACTTTACCTTTGTAAATTCATTTTTTCACCATACTCTTTAACAATTTGAATAATATTTTGAAAAACACCTATTTTTTCTTGTTTACTATTTAATATTTTTAAATCATAATTTTCATAATATGTTTCTAATGACTTTAATTGTGATTCTGAAGCACCTTGTACCAGAACAGTAGCATGCAATTCATACTGTTTATATCCTTCCTTTACCTTTTCTCCTAAGATTTTTTCACTCTCTTTTGCTCCAATTAATTTTTGAACTTTTTCTGGAAAAATAACCTGCAAATAGTATTTTTGTTCCTTCTCTAACTTGTTGTATAGTGATTGTGAAATCGTATACCGTACTGTATAATTCACTTTTTGATCGCCCGCTTTAATATGAAACGCGGTAATCTGCAAATCTTTTTTCGTTACTTCCGTTAAAGGACCTACTTGTATCTCATCTTCTTTTTGTTCTGATACATTTGGAAATATAGCCAAAAGCTTTTCTGTATCTTTTTTATTCAGCATATACATAGCTTTCTTATGTTGTATCCATCCTCGTCTATCCTCTCCTCTTAGCCATGCATAATATGTTTCCTTTTTCCCATCTCTACTAATTTGTATTTCATATTCAGGTTCACCGAAGCTACCTGTTATTTCTTGTTTTTCAGCTTTATCTATAATGTCTATTACTACATTAGCTTCAGATTCCTGTAACTTTTTCTCTTTATCTTTTTTTTGTATAACGGTTACCTCTATTGTTTCTTTCACTTCATTCACCGTCTCTTCCACTTTTTTTGTTTCTTTTTTTTGCTCAACTTGACTACAAGATGCTAGTAACATAGCAAATAACAACAATACATATTTCCTTTTCAACTGAATCCTCCTTTTACAATAAGAAATTCTTATAATCTTCATATAAAAAACAAAAACGTGACACACTATAAAATACGCTATACTAAGCATTGAAAGGAGGTCTTTTTCATGCCCATTAATTTTCACGATGCAAATAATAAATACACATACGCACAGCGAAACGCCCATATTTCTTGGAGAGAAATGATAAAAAATATTACAGACATACAAAACAAACGAATAATTGATATCGGCTGTGGTGGCGGGATTTATACGAAAGAACTTGCTCTTATGGGAGCAAAAAGTGTTGTTGGGCTTGATTTTTCAAAAGAAATATTACAAGCTGCAAAAGAAAACTGTAATGGATTTTCAAATATTTCATTCATTCACGGTGATGCACATAGTACTCCATATCCTAACGATACATTCGACATTGTTATTTCGCGTGCGGTTATTCATCATTTGCAAGACATTCCTACATTTCTACGTGAAGCTTCTCGTATATTAAAGAAAAACGGTGTACTTATTGTACAAGACCGAACCATTGAAGATTGTACAATTCCTGGAAGCCCTGAACACATTCGTGGATATTTTTTCTCTATATTTCCGAAACTTATCGAAATAGAATCAAAAAGACGACCAAAAACCACCACGATACAACAAGAATTACAAAAATATTTTCTTCACGTGTTCCCCACTCAAACACAATGGGAAGTACGAAAAATACATGAGTCTGTCGAAGCATTATTGCAAGATTTATCCCCCCGAACAGGTCGATCCATTCTATACGAATTAACAGATTATGAACTTTCTCAACTTCTACAACAAGTACAGACTGCCTTACAAAACGTCTCTCCTATTATCGAAAGGGATAGGTGGACCATTTGGAGCGCCATGAAGTTGTAAGGAAGGAAGCCTCACAAAATAATGTGAGGCTTCCTTCTTTCATAATCTAATTTTGCAACACTCTTGATACCCTCCACTTCTGGCCTGTGCACTTCCACACTTCGGACATACTAAATATCTAGACTGATTTGTCAACAAACTACCTTTTTGAAAGAGTAAAACTTCTGCTTGTTTAAACGAACGCGAATAATATAACCACATAAAACCAATTATAGCAATAATGCCAAATAATACTCCCATCGCAAGCATTCCAGTCACCTCTTTTGGTTTGTTCTTTCCAGCAAGTGGATTGTTGTATTATTCTCTGTAAATTCAAATAATCCCTTCTTTACTCCTATAAATATCAACTTTCTCCGCAAACTTTACAATTCTCTACAACTTTTTACTCCCATTTTACAATCCAATTTACATCCCCCTTTACCTCAAAAAAAGAATATTATCTCAAATAATTCCGCATATAAATATATCTTTTCCAAAAAAATATTGACTTTCAAAAAAAAACATGTAACAATACTGTCAGAATACTTGAATAAAAATTCATTGACGAGAACGAGTACGTTATAGGACTGTCCCCCAGAGAGTTGGCGATTTGCTGAAAGCCAACGTTCAGTGCATAACCGAAAATCATCTCCGAGAAGTAGAACCGAATGTTATAGTAAGTTCTTACCGGCTGTCCCCCGTTACAAGGAACACGTATCATGTTGTACGTTGTAAAGCCGTATACATATAGACTCATTTCTACATGTATAAATTAGGGTGGTATCGCGGGTAAATATAACTCGTCCCTTTCTTTAGGGACGAGTTTTTTGTGTTCTTACAAATGAATGTAAAAAAGGAGGAAAAACAATGAACACTGTATCAAAAAAACATATTTTTTTCACGGGTCTTATGCTATTTTCTTTATTTTTTGGGGCAGGTAATTTAATTTTCCCTCCCATGCTTGGACAAAATGCAGGTGAAAACTTTTGGCCGGCAATGATTGGATTTTTACTAACAGGAGTCGGTTTACCACTACTAACTGTTATCGCAATTTCTCTATCAGGAAATGGTATGCAACAACTTGCAAGTCATGTTCACCCATTATTCGGAATATTCTTTACGGTAGTTGTATACATTGCCATTGGTCCTTCTATGGGTATTCCACGCGTTGCAAATGTCGCTTATGAAATGGGTGTAAGTTCTTTCTTACCAGAAACAATCCGTTCTAGCAGCCTAGTGCTATTTGTATATACAATCATATTCTTTGCTATCGTATATTGGCTGAGCTTGAATCCATCTAAACTTGTAGATCGCATTGGAAATATATTAACACCTATTTTATTACTCTCTATTTTCTTATTGTTTGTTAAAAGTGTATTTACACCACTCGGGCAATCAGGACCAGCGATGCAAGAGTATCAAACTTCCCCGATCTTCAAAGGATTTATGGAAGGATACTTAACGATGGATACCATTTCAGCACTTGCATTTGGAATTATCGTTGTAAATGCTATTCGCTCTAAAGGTGTGAATGATCGTAAATCCATTGCCATCGCAACAGCAAAAGCAGGACTTATTGCCGCTACTGGTCTCGTACTTGTATATGGTGCGCTTGGCTGGCTCGGTACAACTAGCGTCTCGCTCGGATATGCAAAGAATGGTGGACAATTACTTACTGTTATCGTACAACAATTATTCGGTCCATACGGCTTACTTCTACTAGCTCTAATCGTTACACTCGCTTGCTTAACGACATGTGTTGGACTCGTATCTGCATGTAGTCAATATTTCTCAACATTATTGACTAAATTTTCATACAAAACATTCGCAAGTATCATTTGTGCTTTAGGGTTACTAGTTGCTAACTTAGGTTTAACAAAAATCATTGCCATCTCTGTTCCAATTCTACTCGTTGTATATCCAATTGCAATCGTACTTGTTCTACTATCGTTACTTCATAAATATTTTGGTGGATATCGTTCTGTTTATGTAGGTGCTTTAATTGGAGCAGCTATAGTGAGCGTATTTGATGGATTAAAACAAGGAGGTATTTCAGTTTCATTTATCACATCATATTTTGAATTTATCCCTTTATATAATGAAGGCATAGGCTGGCTAGTACCTGCATTAGCTGGAGCTCTTATTGGCCTTGCAATCGCTAAGCTAAGTGGCGCGAAAAAAGTTCCCTTACTAACCGAATCTCGTGAAGTAAAAGCATCCTAAAAAAACTCCCAAAAGGGAGTTTTTTACTTTTGATAAGCAGTATGATTAAAACTGCTTATTTTATACGCTTTCGTATAATAGTCGATATTTGTATCCACTGTTTCTACTTTGACAACATCGTAGCACTCTTCTTGCTTTATTAAAAATAAATAGTACTCTTCTGTCGCCTCAACAATTGCAATTTTATCTGTTTCAACATTATATTGTTCACAAAGCGCTTGTAATGCGTTCACATAATCCCCTAATTTTTTTGATTTATCCATGCCAAATATCGTTTGAACTAGCATATACATTCTCCCCTTTGTATGTACTGTTAACAACTAAATGATAACGCTTACATTTATTAGCGTCAATAAAAAGATTTTGTACAAACTAATAACCAGTGGGGACCACCCCACTGGTTAAAATTTCACTTTCTCATTTCGTCAATTGATGTCGAAACGCATAAATAACTGCCTGTGTGCGGTCACTTACATTTAGCTTATTTAATATATTGCTCACATGTGTCTTTACTGTTTTGAGGGCAATAAACAACTCGTCTGCAATCTCTTGATTACTTTTCCCCTCTGCAATTAATAACAAAATTTCAGACTCTCTTTCTGTTAACTCCTCATGCAAAGGTTGTTCTTTCTTCTGACGCATACGAGACATCATTTTACCAGTAACTTTCGGCTCTAATACCGTTTCTCCATCATAAGTAGCTCGTACAGCGTCTGCTATATCACTCGCTCTTGATGTTTTTAATAAATAACTTGTCGCTCCGGCCTCAATAACAGGATACAATTTCTCATCATCTAAAAAGCTCGTTACAACTACAATTTTTGCTTCTGGCCATTCTTGAATAATAGCACGTGTTGCTTCAACACCATCCATCTCATCCATGACAAGGTCCATCAAAATAATATCCGGCCTTAATTGCAAAGCTAACTCTGAACCTTTTCTTCCATTTTCAGCTTCTCCAACTACTTCAATATCTGGCTGCGTTGATAAATATGCTGATACACCCATTCGAACCATTTCATGATCATCCACTAGTAATACTTTAATCATGATTCTCCCCCTCTCTCAATCATAATCGGTACTTTTACTTCTATTTGTGTACCTTTATTTGGAAAACTAAGTACCTTTAATGTCCCACCAATTTCATGAACACGCTCTTGTATTGACCTTAATCCGTAAGAACCAGCCTTATTCACTCCTACTTTAAAACCTACACCATCATCAATAATTTTCAATATTGCATATTGATCAATTTTTCGAAGACGCACTTCTGTTTTCTTTGCCTTCGCATGACGTAAAGTGTTAGATAGCGCCTCTTGTACAATGCGGAATAAGTGATCTTCTACACCTTTTTTTAATTGAATCGGTTCAATTAACCATTCAATTTTCATATGTTGCTTTCTAGATAGTTCTGTTAATAATTCTTCTATACCTTCTGTTAGTTTCTTACCTTCTAACTGTACTGGGCGTAAATGAAGAAGCAATGCTCTCATCTCTGATTGTGCATTTACAACCATATTTTCAACAAGTTGCAACTGCTTTTTCGTCGTTTCTGGAAATTCAGCTACTTGTTCATTAATAGCCGACATCATCATCGACATTGCAAAAAGCTGCTGACTTACAGAATCATGCAGCTCCCTCGCCAATCGATGCCTTTCTTGGGAAATCGCTTCTTGTCTCATCTCTTCATTCCAATGAGCTCGTTCATTCGTTACTTTTTGAAAGAGTCCAGCTTGCTCCTCTAATCGACGAGCCAGACCGATTACTTTTCGTTCCACTTCATGAAATTCATCATCTGCAGTAAACGAAACATCGCTTGGAAAATTCCCTCGCTCCACTTCAAATAGAAACGTATTTAACCCTTGTATACGCTGCTCTATATAGTAACCGATTGCATATCCTACAATTCCCCCGATAAGTAAACTTGTAGTCATAATAAACAAGCCAATTGGAACAGAAGCGATGGATTCCTTCCATAATAAATCATATACTTGTTGCTCACTTTTCCATACATATACAATTGTACAAATGAGTGCGATACTAACTGAGGACAACATAGAATAACGAATATACATCCACGAAATATTTTTTTGTTTCTTCATTATACTTTCCTCACTTCCGTATCGCCTACGACAAGCGAAGAAATAATTTTAATACGACGAGGAGCCTCTTTATACTGCTCTGTTCTAAATGTAACATTGCGGTTAAACCCTGTCTCCTCATGACCTGGCAAGAGCACACGTCCGACAATAACAGAATGATTTAAAGACAGTTCAATATCATATGGCACATATAAACGAATATTACCAACGACACCCCGAATAACAATTACCGTTTCTCCTTCTGGAATCATGGCAGTTGTTAAATCTATTTCCACATCACAAGCACCATATTGAACATTTATATCCTCAAGTTCATAAATATGATCCATCATTCGTACATTGCCTACAAACATATTTTTCAAATATGGTTCTGTACGATATATTTGCTTCTCTTCGTCTATAATCCCTTTTTCTTTAATTTCAACCTTCATTGCCTTTTGCTTATGTCCTTGTTGAATCAATTGATAACCAATTAAAGCTAAACAAGCAAATACGACAAGAACAAATGCTGCTGATGAAAATAAGAAGAATAAAAATACGATACCACCAATAAATAAAAATACATTTCCCCGTACATAACGATTCTTTTTACGATAATGTCTTCCAAACATAAGCATAATAAATGCAAAAATGAGACCACCTGGTTCAAAATGTCCAAGTATCATATCAAGAAAAAGACCGAATCCAAATATGATGAGGAGCATCCCCATTAATTGTGTCTTTGAAAAATGTTTCTTCATTTCAGCTCCCCCCTTCTTGTCACATATACATAGAAGAAAAGGCATTGCTTTCCAACACCTTTTCTCCTATCACTATATCATAAGCCTGTTTTATAATATACTACTATTATTTTGTTAACTCTTTCGTTAACGATACATCATTCTTTTCTTTCATTTCACGCTCAAGCTTTGCAATCTTCATATCAAATGTATCACGTTCATGCTCCTCATTCATACGAGTTTCTAAGTCGCGAATATGATCTTCAATTTCTTCAAAGCGTAAGAATGGATTATTTTCATCCATTTTATGCATCGCAGTATTCATACGACGATTTGCATGTGCCATATTTTCACGTGCCATTAATTCCATACGTTTTGCGTGCATTTCTTTTAATTTATTTTTCATTTCAGAAAGACGACGCTCTAACTCATCAATTTGTTCTACAACACCTGTATACATTTCTTCTAATCGAGTTACTTGCCCTTCATAATAAGCTACTTCTTCTAATGCACGCTCATGTAGTTGTAATTCGCCTGCTTCTTGAGCGATGATCGCTTGCTTAGATCTTTTATTCACGAAATAACGTGCTTGCTCAAGCTCACGGGCAAAGTTAGATTTTAATGTTTTATGACGCTGAATTAACTTCTCAATTTTTGTTATTTCACGCTCACTATCACGTAAATATTGGTTTAACATAGCAATTGGATTTTTTCTTTCTTTCTCATCTAACACATTATGAAAATCTGCTAAAATTGCATCGCGTACACGTCCGAATAAAGATTGTTTCATTATAATCTTCCTCTCTTCTACTTTATAAATTTGATTGATTTTATATTAGTTTTTCATTAACTTGTTCCACTCATCTTCAAAGTTGCTATATGGTTTAGAACTTTCTGGAGCAGAATCAACAACTACATCTTTTTCTTTTTTCCACTCACGGTATCCGTAGTATAAAACTACTAATGCTGCAATACCAATTAATGCTGGGGAATGAGAAAGGGCGATGGACAAGCCGATCAAACCAACAATACCCCAAGCTAACTTTCCAAAAAATGATTGTGCTCGCACAAATGATTTATAGCTCCAGTACACAACTCCTGCTCCGATTGCGAATCCTACAATACCAGCAAGACTACCAAGAGCAATTAAAGCTAAAATACCAGCCGCGATAAACGTTAGAAATTGTTTCATCTTGTGCTTGCCTCCCTTCGATTTGATACTCTTATCTTAACTATTTTTTCTTTTTTCCATAACGAGCTTAAGAACCGTTTTTAACTCAGACTTAAGACCGAGTTGCATTCAGCCTTTTGTAAAAACATACGGTAGCATGGGATCATTCACTCTTTTCCCGCACATAAAAAGCCGTACAGAGAACATTCTCTGTACGGCTTTCGTTACTTTTCATACACTTCATTTTCATTATGCTGTTTTATGATACTCTTTCTTTTCCGCTACTTTAGAAAACCTCGGGAAACCAATTAATATAGAAATGATTCCACATACTCCAACTAAGATTGGATAAAACGCATATGGTAACAGTTCAATTGGAGATAACGCCGCAAATCCTGCTGCTGTTAACATTTGCGCACCATACGGAATTAACCCTTGCACACAGCACGAGAAAAGATCTAATACACTCGCTGATTTACGAGGATCAATTTCATATTGATCTGCAATGTTTTTCGCAAGCGGACCTGTAAATATAATAGAAATTGTATTATTCGCTGTACACATATTCGTCATACCTACTAAACCAGCTATACCGAACTCTGCTCCTTTTTTTGAACGAATGTTACGCGTTAAAATATTCATTAAATATTGAATGCCACCATTATATTGAATCAATTCGACCATACCGCCAATTAAAATAGCGAGTAATACTAACTCCATCATACCGCCCATTCCAGTCGTTACACTTTTAAAGAAACTCTCTAACGTATAACTTCCATCTAAAAGACCGATAACCCCAGATAGTACAGTTCCACCAGTTAACACGATAAGTACATTCCAACCAAGTAGCGCTGTAATAAGTACTCCTGCATACGGTAAAATCTTTATCCAGTCAAAGCTATGCGTTTTAATCTGCGTATCACTTCCTAAAGTAATGATTACTAATAGTACGATTGTAATAATAGCCGCTGGTAATACAATTAAAAAGTTCGTTTTAAACTTATCTTTCATTTCTGTTCCTTGTGAACGTACAGCTGCGATTGTTGTATCTGAAATAAATGATAAATTATCACCAAACATCGCTCCGCCAACAACAGTAGCCATCGTAAGTGCAATTGAGATATCAGTTTGCCCACTAATACCTACAGCAATTGGTGCTAATGCAGCAATTGTTCCCATTGAAGTTCCCATCGCTAATGAAATAAATGCTCCTATAACGAAAATGCCAGCTACGATAAATCCTTGTGGTAAAATTGATAGCGCTAAGTTAACTGTAGAATCAACGCCACCCATCCCTTTTGCTGTTTCAGAAAATGCTCCTGCCAGTACAAAAATTAGAACCATAATCATAATGTCTGGGTTCCCTGCACCTTTAGCAAATCGTTCCACTTTTACATGAAAACTTTCTTTACGATTCATTGCTAAAGCGACTCCTACAGCAATTGAAATTGCTACAAGTATCGGCAATTTATAGAAATCACCTGTAATAATTCCAGAACCAATAAATAGCGCCAAAAATATCCCAAGTGGTAATAATGCCAAACCATTTCCTCTCGTTTCTTTCAAAGTACCATCTCTCCCTAGTTTCAACCTTTTTCTAATGAATAACAAAAGACCTCTTCCAACGAGAAGAGGTCTTATACATCTATAAGAAACGCTCTTCTCATCTTTCAAGCATATGCTTGCTGGATTTGGCACAGCACTCTGAAATCGAGTCCGCTGCCGAGGCATCGTAGGGCCAGTCCCTCCGCCTCTCTTTATAAGAAGGTTTCATATTTATTTTTTAATAATAATTTCTTCCCTAACTTTACTCGCTTACAAAACAAAAGTCAATTATTTTTTGTATAGATTTTTTTGGTAATTATACAAAAATTTGAATACAATAATCATTTTAACTTTTTGATTTCTTCTTCCAATATTGAAATCCAATAAAATTCATTATTTTTTATTGCAGCTATAATCCACTTTGTAGTGTACCAAGCTAACTCATACTCTTCTTTTGTAACATCGCCACTTTTATAAGCATCCTCTAACTCATCTTCATCCAATACATAGATTTTACCATTCGGTAATAATACTACATCTAAATATAAATCATCAAAATACGGTAAACCACGCTCGTCTATTTCATAGTCTTTCGCCACATCGATATAATATTGCACTAATTCCTTTTGATCATCTAACATAGCGGTAATCGCAAAGTTTTTCTCGTCTATGAAATATTGAATCCACGTATACTGATTGCCAGCAATACATAGCTCTTTACCGTCATATTCTTTACAACTAGGTTCTCTCACCTTTTTTATTTCCAGTATTCCTAGCATTCCTTCTTCTATTTGCTTAACAGTATAATCCTTCTCTAGTAGTCGCTTCCACGAAGAACCGTCACCATATTTACGTTTCATTACGTCTGCTCCCCTTCTATATAGAAAAGCCCCCACATATTATGTGAGAGCTTGTTCAAATTATAATTAAGCTGCTTGCTTATTAGAAATTTCTTTCAAGTAGGCTTGTCCTTTTTCAGCGTCATATTGACCTTCCCATTTAGACATAACTACAGCTGCTAAAGAGTTACCTACAACGTTAACTGCTGTACGAGCCATATCTAGAATACGGTCAATACCTGCAATAAACGCTAAACCTTCAGGTGGAATACCTACTGTACCAAGTGTCGCTAATAATACAACGAACGATACGCCTGGTACACCTGCGATACCTTTTGATGTAACCATTAATACAAGCAATAATGTAATTTGTTGTGTAATGGATAAATCAATACCGTACATTTGCGCTAAGAAAATAGCCGCAATTGCTTGATATAAAGTTGATCCATCTAAGTTAAATGAATAACCTGTCGGAATAACGAAAGATGTAATTGCTTTCGGACAACCGAACTTCTCCATCTTCTCCATGATTTTCGGTAAAACTGTTTCTGAACTCGCTGTAGAATATGCTAAGATCAGCTCGTCTTTTAAAATCTTAAAGAATTGGAAAATGTTAATTCCAAATATTTTCGCTGTAAGTCCTAAGACAACTACAACGAAGAAAATCATTGCCCCGTATACTACAATTAATAATTTCCCTAATGGAATTAACGAAGCAAGACCAAATGTAGAAACTGTAACTCCAATTAGTGCAAACACACCAAATGGTGCAAATTTCATAACTTGATTTGTTACGTAAAACATCGCATCAGCTACACCTTGGAAAAATTGAAGAACCGGTCTTCCTCTTTCACCAATTGCTGCTACACCTAAACCAAATAATACAGAGAAGAAGATAATAGCAAGCATATCTCCGTCAGCTAATGACTTTACAATGTTTGTTGGAACAATATTTACAAATGTATCTGCAAACGAATGACTTTGTACTTGCTCTGTCGTATGTGTATATTTTGAAATATCTGTCTTTGTTAACTGCTCCATATTTACGCCTTTTCCTGGTTGGAAAATATTCGCAATTAATAGACCGACAATAATTGCAATTGTTGTAATAATTTCAAAGTAAATAATTGTTTTTCCGCCTAGTCGACCTAATTTTTTAACATCGCCAACACCAGCAACCCCAACAACAATACTTGCTACAACAATCGGTACTACAATCATTTTAATTAGTCGGATGAAAATATCACCAATTGGTTGTAAGTAACTCACCACTGCTGGATTGCCAAAGAAAATCGCACCAACCGCAATACCAAGCACAAGTCCTATTAATATTTGCCATGCAAGTCCTATTCTTTTCATATTTGTTGTAACCCCCTCTTCGATGTGTCACTCTACCTCTCATTCTATATCTATAAAACTTGAAATTAAGAGTATTACATATTATTCGACAATTCACTACATTTTGTCCCTGTTAAAAATCATAAATCAAAATTTAAAATCTGACAACAAAATAAGTTTGCCCGAACGCAAATAATTTTCTTGACAAAAATAAAACCCATGTCAGAAAACCTAACATGAGAACGATTCCTTACTAGTATTTTATTGAGTTTCCAAATTAAATTTCACTACATAAAATAGACCTATTTATTCCTTTATTTAACAAAACGTAATCCAGAACACACCTTTGTTACACAAATTAAGAAAGAGAATCACCATTACAATTACCGTAAAAAAATGATAAATTCCGACAAAACTTAGTAATTTTATAAAATTTTCTTTACATTATGGTTACAACGATAGACACTCTTCTTCTTATGATATATAACATTCATAGGGAAAGGAGCCAGACAACCATGAAAAAGAAATTTGTAGCGTTCAGCGTTTTAGCAGCAGGAACGATTTTTGCTTCCCCGTTACTTTCACCCGCATACGCTGAAACGAATCAAGATAAATTATCTAATATTCAATCTGAATTAGAAGGAAAACAAAATGACTTACAAAATAAATCAGCCGAGAAAGAACAAATAGAAAAAGAAATTCAAGAATTACAAAAGAAAATCGACGATTTAACTACTTCTATTAATAAAAACGAAGCTGAATTAAACGATACAAAAAAAGAAATTAGTAAGACACAACAAGTAATTACTGAAAAAAAGAAACATATAGAGCAATTACAAACAAACATAGATACGCGTCAGGAAGTTATTAAGCAACGACTGCAATCTATGCAAGAAAAACCTCGCACAAATATCATTACGGAAGTATTAACAAATTCTGCAAACATTGCTGATCTTGTTGATAATATGTACTCTGTCAGTTTAATTTTAAATAATGATACTGATATTGTGAAAAAACAAACAAATGACCAAGATGCTGTGACGAAAGAAAAAGAGGCTGTTGAGAAAAAAGAGCAACAACTGAAAGAATCCGAGCAAAAATTAGAACAAAAACAACAAGAATTACAAAACAACCAACAACAGCAACAAACTCTTATTAGCGATCTACATACGAAAGTAGCAAAAGTAGATTCAGAGATTGAAGGATTAGAAGAATCTAAAGGCATTTTAGAAAATCAGCGTCAAGCTGTTCAAAAGGCAATTGAAGAAGAAAAACGCGCAGAAGAAGCTCGTAAAGCTGAGGAAGCTCGCAAGGCGGAAGAAGCTCGTAAACAAGCTGCTACATCTGCTCAAACAGCTCAAGCGGCCCCAACACCACACGATACAAACATCGGAGGATTTATTAAACCAGCAGCTGGATCAAAAACTTCTGGTTTTGGCGTACGCTCTATAGATAACCATAAAGGAATCGATATCGCTGCTTCAGGAACTGTTCCAATTATTGCCGCTGCAGATGGCGTTGTTATTCGCTCAGAATTATCATCTAGTTACGGAAATGTTGTGTACTTATCTCACCGTATTAACGGAAAAACATATACAACAGTATATGCTCATATGAGTAGCCGTTCTGTATCAAATGGACAAACTGTAAAACAAGGAACTCAACTTGGATTTATGGGGAATACTGGCCAATCATACGGACAACATTTACACTTCGAACTTCATCTGGGAGAATGGAATGTCGGCAAGACAAACGCAGTTGATCCATCTCCTTATATAGGATTATAAAAAAAACTCGGTGCATACCGAGTTCTTTTATTTCCACTTCACACACTATAGGCATTCTACATAGACTATAACTAAATGCCTATAGTTTACGGGGTGAATTATATGAATACACAATTACAGCAAGAAATACAAGAAGCTAGAGAGACTTTTATTGGCCGGATATTTACATTTGGTGGCTCAGTTTTATTTTTAATCGGATCATTCCTCGCAGTCATCACAGCCTACAAAGCATATAATCGCTTACTAAATACACCTACAACATAATAAAAAGACGGAGATTTCTCCGTCTTTTTATTATGCAAACATTTTAAATACACCTATCACATTTAAAAATACAATAATTACAGTTACTGGAATAACATAACGAAGTAAGAAGAACCAAATATTAAATAATGTTTTCCCTTTCGTTTCCGTAACTTCTAATTCTTTCATTAACATTTCTTTACTCATTTTATTTGGTACGAATAGCGAAATAGCTAGTACCCCTAACGGCAGCAATACGTTACTTACTGAGAAGTCGACTAAGTCAAAGAATGTTTTCCCAAATATTTTCACATCACTCATAATACCAAACGATAACGCTGACGGAATTCCAACCGCAAAAATTAGAATACCAATTAATAATGATGCTGACGGACGCTTTTTCTCATTATCTTTCGCAACAGATGCTACTACAATTTCAAGCATGGAAATCGCAGATGTTAGCGTTGCAAAGAAGAATAACACCAAAAACATAATGAAGAAAAATTGTCCAAATGGTATTTTCGCAAATACCGCTGGAAGGACGATAAATAGTAACCCCGGTCCTTCAGTCGGCTTAACACCTAATGCGAAAATCGCTGGAAAAATCGCTAATCCTGCAAGTACTGTAATAAAAACAGTTAAACTTACAATAGATGTTGCTGATTTTGCTAAATGTTCTTCTTTCTTCAAATAAGAACTATACGTGACCATTACCGAGGCCCCAACTGTTAGCGAGAAGAATGATTGTCCCATCGCGTATAAAATCGTATCTGCTGTCAGCTTTGAAAAATCTGGTTTTAAGAAGAACTCTACCCCAGCAAAAGCACCATCCAGTGTTAACGCACGAACAATAATTGCAATAAACAAAATAAATAATAGCGGCATCATATACTTACTTGCTTTTTCTATCCCTTTCTCTACACCTTTACTTACAACAAAAATCGTACAAAGCATAAAGACAAATTGCGCTCCAATCGCGCTTACTGGATTTGAAATCGTCTCACCGAATAATTGCCCATAATCAGTCACTCCATTCCAGAAACTTCCTGTCACACTATAGTATAAGTAAAGTAAAATCCATCCACCTACAACACTATAAAAAGATAGTACACTAAAACAAGTAACAACTCCCATACGACCAATCCAAGGATATAACTTGCTATTTGGCACCAATACTTTATACGCTGTAACTGCCTCTTTTTGCGTACTACGTCCAATAACAAATTCAGCTAAAAGGAGTGGCATACCTATAAATAAAGTTAATAGTAAAAATACAAGGAAGAATGCGCCTCCCCCGCCATTACCTGCAACATATGGAAATTTCCATATTGCACCAAGACCTACTGCGGCTCCGGCTGCTGCGAGTACAAAGCCTATTTTCGACGTCCATTGCTGTGTTTCTTTCATCATAAATTCCCCTTTTCTGAATATTTAAACTTTTATCAATTATACACTTTCATTTCATACTCGCACACCTCCTTTAGAAAATAAAAAAGTCCCCTACACGCAAATATGCATGTAGAGGACGATATATGTAATGTTAATACCGTGGTACCACCTCAATTGGATTGATAAATCCCACTTGTTCAAGTACAGGAAAAACTCCGATACTCTATCCTTTTAACGGCGGAACCCGGGTTGCCTACTACAATGTTCAACATACCTCTCGCAAGCCCATTCTGTATATCTTATCGTACCGGGCTCACACCTTACCCCAGCTCTCTGAACGTATCAAATATACATACTCTTCTTGCTCATCGATTTCATCTATTGAAGTTACTTGTGATTATAAATTATATTTTTATAGTTGTAAAGTACAATTTACTCATTATCCTATATGAACTCTTCTCTCTAATTCTTGTAAAAACAATTCTCTTTTTTGTTCATTTTGAACATATATCGACTTCAATACCTCTTGCAACAATATATTTTTCTCTCTTTTCTCTATTTGTAATTCTTTCACCTTTATTCTAACTTCGTATAAAAAATCAAGATACGATTCATACGTCTCATCATATTTATTTGCGATATCATCTCGAATTTTTTTTGCAAGTTTTGGGCTCGCTCCGCCAGTAGAAACAGCCACATTCAGTAATCCACGATGAATCGCTGCCGGAAAATGAACATTACCACTTTCCGGATTCGTAATAACATTTACTAATTGATTCTCTGCGACATCTTCAGCAATTTGTTCATTCAATACAGCATCACTACTCGCTGCAACAACTAAAAAGGCGTCTTTAATATCACTTTTTTCATACTCCCTTTGATACCAACGAATTTTCTTTTCTTCTACAAGTTTCACTAAATTTGCATCCAATTCAGGACTTACCACGACTATATCTGCACCTTGTTTGAGTAAAGGAATAATTTTGAATCCCGCGACTTTCCCTCCACCAATGACAACAACACGTTTCTTCTCAACTCGCACTGTAAGTGGATACATATTGATCTCCCTTCAATAATTTCTTCGTTTTCTGAATTAACATATACTGAAACGCTTCATTCTTCCCTAAATATGGACTTATTTTTATCTCATCTAGCTCATATTGGCGTACTTCTTTTTCAATATGCTTCATAAGCAAACCTGTAAATAACAAGTAAGGCAGTACAACGATATTCTTTTCTTTTCGTTCTACAACTTCCTTTAACTTCTCCTCAAATTTCGGCTCGGCAGCTGCTAAATAACAAACTTCTACTTTTTTAATTTTCTCTTCCGTTTGAAATAAAGAAGCGATCCAGTTTATATCTTTTAGTACTTCAGGATCACTGCTCCCTCTTGCAACGAGAAGTAACGTCACTTCATTCTTATCTTCCTGTTCAATGCCACTTCCGCTATACACCGATTTAACAAGTGTTTCTGATACACCAAACGGATTACCATAGGTCACTTTAACATTCAAAAATTGATTAGTTAACTTTTCCAATTCAAACGGAATATCTTTTTTCACATGACCTGCCGCTAATAAAAAAACTGGAATAACAATAATCTCTGTAGCACCACGCTTCACACATGTACGGAAGCCTTCATCAATAGTTGGACTCGCTAACTCTAAAAAACAAATTTCTTGAATACTTGCCTCTACACGGTTCATACATGACGTAATAAATGCAACCGCTTCTTCTTTCGCTGCTTTCAAGCGACTTCCATGACATATATATAAGATGGCTTTCATTTTATAACACTCCACTTACTTGATACGTACTTTCTGTCTGTTTCTCAAACCAATGAATTTTTTCTCTAAAACGGACGACTTCTCCAATTACAATCATGCTTGGATTTTGGATTTGTTCTTTTTTCGCAACATCTACAATTGTTCCTAACGTCCCAACAACTGTGCGCTGCATAGATGTCGTTCCCCGCTCAATAATAGCAGCAGGCGTACTTTTATCTTTTCCATGCTTTATCAGTTGCTCACATATGTAGGGTAAATTGCTAACCCCCATATATACAGCTAAAGTCTCTACACCTTTCGCTAAATTTTCCCACTTCACTTCCTCTTCAGCATCTTCTTTTCTATGCCCTGTCACAATAGCAAAACTTGCACTTGCATCACGATGTGTCACTGGGATACCCGCATAAGCAGGTGCAGCTATTCCAGCTGAAATACCAGGAACAATTTCAAACGGTACACCTTGCTTTGCTAACGCTTCGGCCTCTTCTCCCCCTCTACCAAATACAAATGGATCCCCACCTTTTAGCCTCGTTACAATTTTTCCTTTTTTCGCATATTTGATAAGAAACGTGTTAATTGTCTCTTGCTTCATCGTGTGATAATTTGGTAGTTTTCCGCAATAAATTAAATCCGCTTCAGGCTTTGCATAAGAAAGCAATTCTTTATTCACGAGACGGTCGTATAAAATAACATCTGCTTTCTCAATGCATTTCAATCCTTTTACAGTAATTAAATCTGGATCACCAGGGCCCGCTCCAACGATATATACTTTTCCCATCATCTCTCCTCATTTCTACTATTAAAGTGAAACTTCCATCCTTATATAGGAATGGAAGTTTTCATTTCTTCATATTTCAATGTTCCTTACTCATGAATAACAAAGGCTGCGCTTTTTCGAATCTTCTTTTTTTCAAATAAAGCAATCTCCTTTACTTCTGGTAACGGTAAAAAATGTTTTTCAAGTTCAATCTCCGCCATCTTAAATGCCTTTTCTTCACTTTCAGCAACAACAACAATTGGAACAATACTATTCTCTAATACAGCTTCAAATCGATATAAATCCATATTGTCCCTCCTAAGACGCTATTACTTCTTCTAACACGTTATTTAACGCTGTTTGTAATGTCTCTACACCAACACGGCCTACAAAATCATAAAACGTTTCAGCTGGTAATTTATTTTCTTTGAAATAACTTATAAATGATGCGAGTACATCAGGTAGATCCTCGCCATCTATTTTTCCTTTTAACTTTTGATTATAAGCACCACCATCTAACAACGTTCCACCTACATATATTTCAAAGGCTTCAACAATTCCTTTTTCCTTCGTTTTCATTTTTACACCTTGTAATCCAATGTCAGCAATTTGACGTTGACCACATGAATTCGGGCATCCTACCATATGAATACGAATCGGAACATCGAGTGCAATTTGCGTATCTAAGTATTCGGCAATTTTTCGTAATCTTTCTTTCGTTTCTACTAAAGCAAGATTGCAATATTCAATACCAGTACAAGAAACCGCGTGACCAATAAACGATTTCGGATTTGCTGATATCGCTTCAAACAACGGCTCATTTAGCAAGCCAGTTACATTTTCTGGCGGAACATTCGGAATAATGAAGTTTTGTGAATTACATGTACGAATTTGTCCATTTCCATATTGTTTAGCAATTCTTGCAATCTCAAACATTTCTTCTGCATGTAGGCGTCCTACCGGCACATTAAAACCTACATATTTTAGTCCCTCTTGTTTTTGGTCTTGGACACCATAAAAGTATCCCGCATTCCAGCCTTTAAGAGCACTTTCTCCTTTACTTTGTAATGGTCCTGTATATTCTATTAGTTTCTCTTTAAACTTCTCTGCTCCCCAGTCTGCAACAAGAAATTTCAAACGAGCTAAATGACGTTTTTCACGATATCCAAAATCACGGAATATCGTAGCAATTGCAATCGCTACCGCTTTGACTTCTTCTGGCAAAACGAATACATCTAATTCATCAGCTAAATATGGACGAGCCGATAACCCACCGCCTACTTTTATATGAAAACCAACTTTTTTCTCACCATCTATTTCTTTCGTAGCAGGTGTAAATGCAACACAGTTAATCTCTGCGTTTGCTGCGTTATAAATGTTAGAACTAATAGACATTTTAAATTTACGTGGTAAGTTAGAAAACTCTTCATTATGTTGGAAGTAGTCATATACCTCTTTCACAATATGCGTTGTATCAAATAATTCATTTGCATCAATGCCAGCAAGTGGATTTCCCGTAATATTACGCGTTATATCACCACACGCCCCAGCTGAAGATAACCCAACTCTTGCTAACCTTTTAAAAATATCTGGAATTTGATGAATTTCTAACCAATGAAACTGAATCGCCTGTCTTGTCGTAATATCGATTACGTCACGTCCATAATCCTCAGCGATAGAAGCAAGCACTTCTGCCTGTGCATTCGTAATAATTCCAGAAGGAATATTTACGCGCATCATAAAATAACCCGCTTCTTTCGGTCTTTGCAAATACAACCCTGCCCATTTGAATGCGTCCCACTCTTCTTTCGGAATAGATTCGAAGCCATTCTCTGCATAGTAAGGAATATCATTAAAGATTTCCAATCCATCTTTTTTTAATTTATTTTTCTCAGTTTGATTTAATTTTTCATTGTTAGCCCATACTTTTTCATAACTCATTTTTTATCCCCCTATATAAAACTACGCTCTTGTAAGTATTTCACGATTTGTTCTGCACATTCTTCAATAGAATACTTATTCGTTTCTACAATTAATTCCGCTTTTTCTGGTTCCTCATACGGTGAATCGATACCTGTAAAGTCTTTAATATCACCTTTTCTTGCTTTTTTATAAAGCCCTTTCGGATCACGTTTCTCACACTCTTCAATTGGACATTTTACAAACACTTCTATAAATTCATCTGCAGCTAATAGATCTCTAACTTGTTTTCGGTCTACTCGAAACGGTGAAATAAACGCTGTAAGAACAACAGTCCCTTGATCTACAAATAACTTCGCCACTTCGCCAATCCGTCTTATATTTTCCATACGATCACTTTCAGAAAAGCCTAAGTCTTTATTTAAACCGTGGCGTATATTATCTCCATCAAGTACATAGTTTCCAATATTCTTTTCAAATAGTTTACGAGCAACCGCGTTCGCTACTGTAGATTTACCCGAAGCTGATAAACCAGTAAACCAAATTACAAAACTATGATGCCCATTCTTCACTCTTCTCTCATCTTTTGAAACAGAAGTTGTATGCCAAGTAATATTCGTATCCATCTCATTCTCTCCCTATTCTGTTACTACTTCTTTTTTCAAACCTTTAATTAGTACCTCTACTACCTCTTTACGACTAAATGTACTTGGCGGAATCTCACCGTTTCTTAATAGTTCTCTTACTTTCGTACCCGATAAAATAACATGATCTTCTTTTCCGTGCGGGCATGTTTTTGTCGAAGCCATCGCTTCACATTTCGTACAGTAAAAACTATGTTCAAAAAATAACGGTGTAATCCCTAACTCTTCCACTGTAAAGTTTGTAAAAATTTCTTGTGCTTCATAAGTTCCGTAATAATCTCCTACCCCAGCATGATCGCGCCCTACGATAAAGTGGGTACATCCAAAATTCTTTCTAACTAACGCATGGAATATTGCTTCCCTCGGTCCTGCGTAACGCATTGCCGCAGGAAATACACTTAAAAAGACACGATCTTTCGGATAATAGTTTTGAAGTAATACTTCATAGCTTTCCATCCTTACATCAGCTGGAATATCATCCGACTTCGTTTCCCCAACGAGTGGATTTAAAAAGAGTCCATCTACAATTTCAAGGGCAGATTTTTGAATGTATTCATGGGCACGATGCACCGGGTTCCTCGTTTGAAATCCTACTACTGTTTTCCAACCACGTTTTTTAAATTCTTCTCTCGTTTCAATTGGGTCTAAATGATAAGCAGGAAACGGATTATTTCCAAAGCGTTTCGTAAGAACAATAGCCCCACCGACATAAACGTTCGGTCGTTCATATAATTTTTTCACTCCCGGATGAGCCTCATCCGTCGTTTTATATACTAGTAACGCTTCTTTTTCCTTATCAGGCACAAAAATATCTTCTATTTGAATGACACCATATACATTTCCACCGTTAACAAGTTTTACTTCCTCTCCAACTTTTAGCGTCTCTGCTACTTCTTCTGTTACTGGTAATGTAATGGGTATACTCCAAATGCTCCCATTAGCTAAACGAAGCGTTTCTACAACCGAATCATAATCTTTCTTTCCTAAAAAACCAGTAAGCGGGCTATATCCCCCTGTCGCTAATAGTTCTAAATCACTTAACGCAATGTTATCTAGCCCAATTTCTTTTTCAATTTGTAATACGTCATATGTCTCGTCTACACGGTTTACTAATTCGTTTACTGTACTCATGTTCTATATCCCCTCTTAGTTTTATTTCAAGATTCATCTTATTGATAATGAAGACCACATTCAGTTTTCACTTTCCCAGCCCATCTACCATCTCTTGAATCGCCACCCTCTCCTACAGGCAACGTACACTTCTCACACCCAATACTTGGATATCCAATATCATGTAATGGGTTATACGGCAAGCTATGCTTGTATACATATCGCCATACCTCTTTCCACGTCCAATGAATGAGCGGACAAACTTTAATAGATTGAAAGCGATGATCTTGATTTATAAACTTTGTATGCTTACGCGTTTCTGATTGTTCCCTCCTCAACCCCGAGATCCACGCTTTTTCATTCGCTAATGATTCTTCTAACGGTAAAATTTTCCTAATCTTACAACAAAGATTAGGATTGCTTTCCCATAGCTTGTTACCATGCAATTTGGCTTGTTCATCAAGTGTAAGTTTTGGCTGTTTTTCTATAATATTTAATGAAGGAAATCGTTCCCGCACTTTTTGAATTAATTCATACGTTTCTTGAAAATGTACGTTAGTATCTAAAAAAACAACTTTAGCAGATGGATTTACTTGGTTAATAAGATGCAGCAGTACCATCCCTTCCACTCCGAAGCTACATGCGTATACAATTTCATTTTCATATTCTTTATACGCCCAACTTAATACTGATAGCGCGCCTTTCGTTTCATCTTCTTCTGAAAATGAAACATCATTTTCTTCCCACGTTTCATACGTCAACATGTTTTTTCCCCCTGTAAAAGCAAAAAGACGGTTTTAACCTAATAAAATAGGTTAAAACCGCCTCTAGTTTTTCTAGTCAGCGCTTTTTACTTTAAACGTACTTTTTCACTTTTCTCTAATTGAATGACTTTTCCATCTTGCACAACAATTGTAATTGAACCATATTTCATATCAGCAAGCATCGCTTCAATTTTCTCAGATACTTCCTCAAAATGTTCCCGTACGCTCACGCGAACAGCCCCCCTTTTTATTCATAAAAAAAATCTTTCCCATTTCGAAAAGACTGTTCGGTAATATATTTTACCTTATCTTTCAAAATGGATTCCATTTTGCTGGATTTAGCACCTTGCTTTCTATAAGCAGGTTGCCGAGCTTCGCCGGGCCAGTTCCCTCCGCTTCTCTTGATAAGCTTTGTATTTGTATTTTATCACAATTCTGATTTTTTTCAATCCTAGTTTTCCGATATATTTTAATTATTTTATTTTACAAAAAAGGAATTGCCCATCCGAACAACTCCTTTTTCCTCATTTAAACAAGTTCTTTAATACGTATGCGATCGTTCCCAATAATATTTTCATATGTTTCGCGCTCTACAACAATTTGTGATGTACCGCCTTTCACGAAGACGACAGCTGGTCTACGAATCCGATTATAATTATTCGCCATCGAGTACCCGTATGCCCCTGTACAAGAAATCGCTAGTAAATCGGCAGAGGCAACTTTCGGTAAAGTAATATCCCAAATTAACATATCTCCACTCTCACAGCATTTCCCTGCAATCGAAACAACTTCCTCGTTCTCATCATTCCCTCGATTCGCTAACATCGCTTCATAACGAGCGTTATATAAAGCAGGTCTTAAATTATCAGTCATCCCACCATCCACTGATACATATTTCCGAATACCCGGAATGTCCTTCACAGATCCGACTGTATAAAGTGTCGTTCCAGCATCACCTACAATGCTACGGCCTGGTTCAACCCATATTTCTGGCAATGGATAATTACATAACGTAAATTGTTCTCTCACCGCACTTGTTACAGCTCGCACATACGTCTCAAGAGTTAATGGTGTATCGGACTCTGTGTAGCGTATTCCGAATCCTCCCCCTACATTTAGCACTTTTACTACATAGTTTGTTCGCTCTCTCACTGCTTCTAAAAATTGACGAAGAACTTCAATCGCTCGCACAAAGCCAGCCGTTTCAAATATTTGTGATCCGATATGTGAATGAATTCCTAACACGTTATAATTTGATTTTTGTAAAGCAAGCTCAATTGCCTGCATCGCTTGACCATTTGACACGCCAAATCCAAATTTTGAATCATCTTGACCTGTTGTAATATATTCATGTGTGTGCGCCTCTACTCCGGGCGTTACACGAATTAATATGTTCACAAATTTCCCATGTTGCACTGCTAAATCATGCAAAATTTCTAATTCTAAGAAGTTATCTACGACAAAACAACCAATATTCGCCTGAAGAGCCATCACAATTTCTTCATCTGTTTTGTTATTGCCATGAAAATGAATGCGCGATGCAGGAAATCCTGCTTGTAGTGCAGTATATAATTCTCCTCCTGAAACAACATCTAATGACATATTCTCTTCACGAGCTACTCGGCACATCTCCATGCACAAGAACGCCTTGCTTGCATATGCTACTTGATAAGAGAACCCACTTTCTTTAAAAGCACGATGAAACGCGCGGCACTTTCCTCGAATTGACTCTTCATCGTATACATAAAGTGGTGTTCCATATTGTTTTGCTAGCTGCGTCGTGTCGCACCCTCCAATTTCTAAGTGTCCTTGCCCATTGATTCGGCTTGTGCCGTGTAAATACATTTGAATTCCTCCCTTATTTCCTCTAAAACTCATAACCCCAATCTTCTATTCATTGCAGCACGCTTTTAGATAGACAAAAAACGCGCGGAACAATGTTCACACGCGTTTCTTATTAGGAAAAATATATATTGAAAAAATAAACGAGTTGTTATCTCCTCAAAATAAGAAACCGCATCAACATCTCCAAATAGCTCTCCATAAAATAAATCTTATGACAGTACTACATTTATTCAATGCAGTCCCAATATATGAATAAGATGGTTATTCTTATATTTCGGCAATAGTCCCTTTCAACCTATGATCACAGATTCCATTAAATCTCCCATAGCTTACTCTTTCCTATCGCGGCCTCTACCTTTGAGAGTAGATGAGGTAAGTCTATTTAATTTTCAAACATCTAATTGTTGCTATTAACAATACCAAAGGACCATTTTATTTGTCAAACAATTTTTTATATTGCTTTTTGACAGTTTAGTTTCGTATCGTTTGGTAAGCGCTTTACTGAAACCTTTGTCACTTCCCATTCACCTTCTTCGTTATTAAATGTAATCGTTACCTTCTCAAATGGTGGCGCAATTTTCCCTGCAACACGTTCATACTTAGTCACTTCAATACTCGCTTGAAATAAATATGTACCGCTATACACTTTTTTTAAACTAATAATTTTCGGGCATTGATAAGGCTTCAAGCTCCCATATTGTTTTTCGATTGCTTTATTTATTTTCGGAAATAACACAGAATAAAGGGCATCTTCCATAAGAGGTGCATCATACTCTGCTACCGACACACTTGGTGAAGCAAAAAGTATAACACTACTGCATACTATAAAATATAATAATTTTCGCATTATAACCTCCGTATTGTTACACGATTCTTTCCGCGCACGATAATAATCATACATAGACACTTCATTTTATTGTCTCCTACTGCCCTTTTTCTACTCAATTGTTATAAAAAAGTCCACAACTCTCTTTTATTTTCGTATAATGATACTCATAGTATAATAAACATAATAATAAAGGACTGTTCGTATATATAAAATGAGGCGCTAATCAAATAGGCCCACAAGAACCGTCATGCTTTTTAGGAGAGGAGTATATTATGCTACAACGTCTGTTTCCAAAACTTCGATTCGCACTCGTTGCAGTCGTTTTATTATGGATAAAAACATATATTGTGTACAAGCTAGCGTTTGATATTAAAATTGATAATTTCTTTGAAGAATTTATGCTTTTTATGAATCCACTAGCTGCGTTACTTTTATTTTTCGGTTTTGCATTATTTGCATCTAAACACCGAAATCGCATTATAGTTGGAATTAGTTTTATACTGTCATTCATTTTATTTGGAAATGCAATGTTTTATGGGTTTTATAACGATTTCGTTACGTTCCCAGTATTATTTCAAACAAATAATATGGCTGATTTAGGGACGAGTATAAAAGAACTCTTTACGTATAAAACATTACTGTTATTCGCAGATGCGATCATCTTAATGTTTCTTTCGCGTAAATTCCCATCATTTTGCGACAAAACGCCGCTTTCTCGCTCTGAGAAGAGAACTTTCTTTAGCGGTGTAACAGCTCTATTAGCACTACAAATTGTTGTTTCTGTTATTTATAAACCACAAATGTTCTCACGCTCATTCGATCGTCAAACTGTCGTGAAAAATTTAGGTTTATACACATATCATCTATTTGATATTACACTGCAATCAAAATCTTCAGCTGAACGTGTATTTGCAAGTGGGGACGGGTTCTCTGAAATTAAAAACTATACAGACTCAAAAGATAAGCAAGTTGATAAGAACTTATTTGGATCTGCAAAAGGTAAAAATGTCATTTTGATTTCAATGGAATCTACACAAAGTTTTGTTATTAATAAAAAAATAAATGGAAAAGAAATTACTCCATTTTTAAACGAATTTATTAAAGATAGTTTTTATTTCGATAACTTCTATCATCAAACAGGACAAGGTAAAACTTCTGATGCTGAATTTATCGTTGAAAATTCACTTTATCCGTTAGATCGCGGTTCTGTATTCTTTACTCACGCAACAAATGAATATACAGCTACACCCGAACAATTAAAAAAATACGGATATTCTTCTGCTGTCTTCCATTCAAACGATAAAGCGTTTTGGAATCGTGATGTAATGTATCCTGCACTTGGATATGATCGTTACTTTAATTTGAATGATTACGTAGGCACAGAACAAATGTCTGTCGGTTGGGGATTAAAAGATAAAGAGTTCTTTGAACAATCTATTCCAAAGTTAAAATCCTTACCACAGCCGTTCTATACAAAATTCATTACTTTAACAAATCATTTTCCATTTCTTCTAAATCCAGAAGATCAATATGTTGATGAGTTTAATTCGGAAAGTGGCGTTGTAAACCGTTACTTCCCAACCGTTCGTTATACGGATGAAGCTCTTAAACAATTTATTAAACAATTAAAAGCAGAAGGACTGTATGACAACTCTGTTATTGTCATTTACGGAGATCATTACGGTATTTCTGAAAACCATAACGCAGCTATGGCTCAGTTCCTTGGGAAAGACGCTATTACACCATTTGATTCTATGCAATTACAACGCGTCCCTCTCATTATTCATGTACCTGGTCAAGAAGGAAAAGTCATTTCTAAAGTGTCTGGTCAAATTGATATTAAACCAACGCTACTTCATTTACTTGGTATTAAAACAAATAAATCAGTTGAATTTGGAACTGACTTATTTATTAAAGAAGAAGATCCACTTATGGTAATGCGTGATGGTAGCTTCGTTTCGGAAGATTATGTGTATACAAAAAACATGTGCTATAAACGAAACACAGGTGAAGAAGCAGACATCTCATTATGTCAACCGAATATTGAAAAAGCAAAAACAGAATTGAAACTTTCCGACAAACTCATTTATGGAGATTTGTTACGTTTCGATCCTAACAATCGGTATAAAACTGGAACTATGATAACGAACTTTGAATAATACAAGAAGAGGCTGTCCCAAAAAGTGCTTTTTAGCCAAAATCGAATAAAAAGTGAAGGGCAGAAATGTTAATTTTATAACGTTTCTGCCTTTTCAATTTCATGTGATCTTACTTCGAAAGAGACTTATGAGACAGCCCCTTCTTTTTTCACTTATTTTTCAAATCATTCTGATATGAAATCTTTCACAAATTGGGAATTTCTTTCGTGTGAAGAAGAAATTTATGGTATGATAAAATAAGTAAAATTTCATACACTAATTAAGAATTTATTACAGAAAGCAAGGGATCAGATTTTGTATAGAGCAGCTATTCCAAACTTATTTACGCTCGGAAATTTATATAGTGGATTCTTGTCAATCGGCTATGCATCTTTAGGATATTATAAATCAGCTGCTATTTTAGTACTTATCGGGATGATGTTAGATAGTCTTGATGGGCGTGTTGCTCGTTTATTACGTGTTGATTCACAAATGGGAAAAGAGCTTGACTCGCTTGCGGATGTCGTAACATTTGGTGCAGCACCTGCTGTTCTCATGTATTACACATCTTTCTCTAATTATGGAATCATCGGACTATACATAGCGGGGCTATTCCCTCTTTTCGGAGCATATCGTTTAGCACGATTTAATGTAACACCATCTTCTACTTCAATGAAATATTTCACTGGGGTACCGATTACAGCAGCGGGAGGGCTTGTTGCTTTCTTAACATTATTTTCACATACCATTCCAAAAATCGTTCTTATTACAGTATTTGTAACGTTCGCATTTTTAATGGTGAGCCGCATTCGTATCCCAAGTTTAAAAGATGTACCAATTCCACGATATAGCATCATTATTACACTATTTTTAGTGGGCATCATTATCACAATGTACCAAACAGGGTTCGGTAATTTTTCTGTTTTCTTATTCATTGCTATTCCACTATATATTTTGTACATGCTATCTCAATTCCTTAGACAAAGACCATCAAAAAGAGCAAATAAAGAAAAATAAAAAGAAACCTTCCGATTCCGGAAGGTTTCTTTTTATTTTGTAACGAATACTTTTTGATTGACAGGCGTTACAGCTTCTTCGCCATTTAATACAGCTAAAATATTTCTTACCGCCGTTTCGGCCATCGCATCACGCGTTTCAAATGTTGCATTTCCTACGTGAGGAGCAAGTACCACATTCTTTAATCCTTTTAGCTCTTCAGTAATTTTCGGCTCAAATTCAAACACGTCAAGAGCTGCCCCTTCAATTTCATTTGTTTTTAAAGCATGAGCAAGTGCCGCTTCATGCATAATTGGTCCACGTGAAGCATTTATAATATACGCTGTTTTCTTCATCATTTTGAACTGTTCTTCATCAATCATATGGTGCAATTTCGGATTATACGCACAGTTAATTGTAATAAAGTCTGCTGTTTGTAATAATTCTTCCAATGTTACATATGTTGCTTCCAGTTCACTTTCAGCTTCAGGCTTTCGATTTGGTCCTGTATATAAAACATTCATTCCAAACGCTTTCGCACGCTTTGCAACTGCCTTTCCGATTTCTCCAAGGCCGATAATTCCAATTGTCTTACCATGTACTTCGCGGCCTAAGAAAAATAACGGTGCCCATCCGTTAAATCCAGTTGTACGACATAGCGTATCACCTTCAGGAATTCTACGTGCCGCTGCTAAAAGAAGTGCAAATGTTAGTTCTGCAGTAGCTTCCGTTGATACTTTTGGTGTATTCGTTACCGCAATCCCTTTTTTTTCGGCATATGAGTAATCAATATTATCGTAACCAGCACCGTAGTTTGCAACAATCTTCAAATTAGGTGCCGCATCAATCACTTCTTTTGTCACCTTTGTAGAAAGTAGGCTTAACAATGCATCTTTGTCTTTTACACGCTCTGTTAATTCATCTAAAGAAATTAACTCCTCTTTATCGTACATTTCTACATCATGATCCTTTAATAGTTCTAATCCGATTGCTGGAATTTTCCCTGCTACTAATATTTTTGCCACTACTAACACCTCTTCTATAGAAAATAAGATCTCTCTTATCTTTCATTGTAAGAAATCCACATATAAAAACCAAGGAATTTGATTATAGTTTTGAAAATCGACACTTTTCCACAAAAAAAGAGGAGATGCAAGTCTCCCCCTCTTCTTATGCTTTTTCTTGCGATTGTTTTCCAAGCTTCACATCGATCGTTCCTTCTGCAACTGTATCACTAATTTGTTCCTCAATAACGGATTGAGATGTAGCATTCGTTTCAGAAGTATACGCTTGTTGCTGTGCACCTTGTACATTTTGTTTATTTTGCTGTTTCGACATTTCTTACCCTCCTTTTTATTCTTTCTTATTTTGAACAAAAAGATGGGTTTTCATCAAAAAATCGTGATCATTTTGAAATTGTTACTTCTTCTAGTAATCTCATCGTTCTAACTCGTTTCGTAAATGTAGCTAAGTAAGCAATATCATGATTACGTAACGTCTTTATATTCTCTTCCACATATTTTCCTAAATCATTCGGATAATGAGCATCTGAAGAGAGTGTGATCGGAACTTCGTGTTTAGCTAATACTTGTAAATATAGCGGACTCGGACACATTTCGCGCACAGGATAGCGATAGTACAATCCCGCATTTATTTCCGTTGCTGTATTTGTTTCTACTAATGCACGCGCAATTTTCTTATAGTAAGAAAGTTGTTCATTCTCATTTAATCGATAATTAAATACTTTTATGTTGTCAAGATGAGCAATAATATCAAATAACTCAGAACGAACTGCGCACTCAACCGTTTTGAAAAACGTATCATATAAAACATATAAGTCATGTTCCTTAAAATATTCTTTCGTATCTGGATTATCAAATCCCCAGCCATTTAAAAAATGAACAGAACCAATTACATAATCAAAATCTCCTAATGCGAGTAAAGATTGTAATTGTTGTTCACCACCAATAAAATAATCTGCTTCAATTCCAAGTTTAAGCGTAACACCTCTTTTACTCCACCGTTCTTTCGCCTCTTCAATTGCCTTTGTAAAATCATGTAGTGAAGCTACCCTTACTTGGTCTAACCATTCCTTTTGTAAACGTCCAAGCCCCGAATCACTAATATCAACATATGTTTCATAGTATTCTTTCGCTTCATAAAAACGATATAAATGATCGACAATACCAACTTCTTTTATCCCTTTTCGCAAAGCTTCTTCTAAATATAAATCAATCCATTTCATTGTAAATGGCCCTTCATTCACACGTCTTTGCAGGCGTTCTTGTGTTTTCACAAGCCATTCCATAGAATGTTTTTCTTCTTTTAGCGGTTCATAATGTTGTAATGATTCATTTATTTTAGCTAGCCATCCTATTGAATATGGCCCTTCTTCTAAATGAATGTGATAATCCACCTTCATACATATTCCCCCTATAATGTATCTATTTCTCTTCTGTCCCCTACTCTCGAAAGCTTCCCATTTCTTTCTGTCACTTCCTCCATAATATCTTCTAATGATATATTTTTTTCGGCTAATAAAACGAAGCAGTGATACATTACATCAACCATTTCTTTCACTAGCTCTTCGTTATCATTATTTTTGGATGCAATAATTACTTCCGTACATTCCTCACCAATTTTCTTTAAAATTTTATCTTCTCCTTTTGAAAACAAGTAATTTGTATATGATTCCGAAAGTGGATTTCTCTTTCGTTCTTTAATTGTTTCGAATAGTAATGTAAAGGCGTTTTTCATATGTATCCCCCTATATAATTTTGTAATGAAAACACGTTTTTTCTCCCGTATGGCAAGCAGGCCCTACTTGCTTTACGACAACAACAATTGCATCTTGATCACAATCTAAATAAAGAGATTGCACATGTTGGACATTACCTGATGTTTCTCCTTTATTCCATAACGACCTTCTTGAACGAGAATAAAACCATGTTCTTTTCGTTTCTATTGTTTTTTCATATGCCTCTTCATTCATATAAGCTAGCATTAAAACTTCTTTTGTATCTTCTTCAATTACAACTGCTGGTAATAGTCCTTTTGAAAAGTTAGGTTTCATAGCCGCACCTCAACATTTGCATTTCTTAACTTTCTCTTTACGTCCCCTATTGTCGCCTCACCGTAATGAAAGATTGATGCCGCTAATGCTGCATCAACTGTTGTCTTTTGAAACACTTCTATAATGTGATCAGCATGACCGCATCCACCTGACGCGATGACAGGTACGGAAACACTTTTTGAAATTTCTTCTGTTAAACGAAGGTCATATCCATTTTTCGTTCCGTCTGCATCCATACTCGTTAATAAAATTTCGCCTGCGCCTAGCTCTGTAACGCGCTTTGCCCACCCGATTGCATCCATTCCCGTATCAACTCTTCCGCCGTTCACATATACATTCCACTTATCCTCTGCTACTTTTCTAGCATCAATTGCTACAACAATACATTGTGAGCCAAAATGCTCTGCCCCTTCTTCGATTAATTTTGAATTTCGCACTGCTGCTGAGTTAATTGAAACTTTATCTGCTCCAGCTCTTAGTAAATTGTACATATCTTTCACACTTGAAATTCCTCCGCCAACTGTAAGAGGAATAAATACTTTTGAAGCCGTTTTTTCTACAACATCTATAATCGTTTTTCGTCCTTCATGCGTTGCCGTAATATCTAAAAATACTATTTCATCTGCTCCCGCATCATTATATAAAGCTGCTATTTCAACAGGATCCCCGACATCTTGTAGTCCTATAAAATTTACACCCTTTACGACTCGCCCTTCTTTCACATCTAGACATGGAATAATGCGTTTCGCTAACATAACTTTGTTACCTCTAGCACTTCTTCTAAATCAATCGTTTTCTCGTAAAGAGCCTTACCAATTATGACGCCGTATATGTTCATATCATTTAACTTTTTCACATCTTGTATAGATGCAATTCCTCCAGAAGCAATCAGTCGAGTAGCAACGTTCTTTTGTAGTAACTCCAATTGCTCTACATTCGGTCCTGCAAGTGTTCCGTCTTTCGAAATGTCTGTAAACACAATCGTTTGAACACCTATCTTCTCCATTTGTTTTGCTAAATCAATGTAAGAAATTTCAGACACATCAAGCCAGCCTCTCGTTGCTACAAAACCATTTTTCGCATCAATTCCGACGATGATTTTTTCTTTATATAGACGAACTGTCTCTTCTAAAAATGGCTTATCATAAAGAGCGGCTGTTCCTAAAATCACTTTATCTACTCCTACTGAAAATAATTTCTCTACGGATACAAGTGATCGAATTCCTCCGCCAACTTGCACTGGAATACGTACTGCCTTGCAAATTCTTTCAATGACGGACAAGTTTAACGACTCACCAGCAACTGCACCATCTAAATCAACAATGTGCAACCGTTTCGCTCCAAATGTTTCAAATATAATCGCTTGCGCAACTGGGTCTTCATTCATTACTGTTTCTTTACTAAATTCTCCTTGATACAGTCTAACGCATCTCCCTTCTTTTAAATCGATAGCTGGGAAGATTTCCATGTTTCTACCACTCCTTTAAAATTTTTCAACATTTGCATGCCAATGTCACCACTTTTTTCAGGATGAAACTGCGCACCGTATATATTTCCTTTTGCTACAAAACCAGGTACTTTCACTCCATATTCACTTATTCCATATACAATTTCATTTGGACAATCTGCGTAATAAGAGTGGACATAATATACGAAAGAACCGTCCTCTACTCCATTCCAAAGCGCTATTTCTCCTTCTTTCTTTAACTCATTCCATCCCATATGAGGAATTTTATAAGGAACCTTTAACTTTCGAATAACGCCTGGCAATAAACTTAACCCGTTACAGTCTTGTAGTTCCTCACTTTTTTCAAATAAAAGCTGCATTCCTAGGCAAATACCTAGAAGTGGTTTTCTGGAACGCCCAATTTCTTGTAACACACGTACTAAATCTTTTTCTTCCAATACATCCATTGCTTTTGGAAATGCACCTACTCCTGGTAAAATCACTCCATCACTTCTAAAAATCTCTTCTTTATCACTCGTTACGATATACGCTGCTCCAATATGCTTTAATGCTTGTTCTACACTACGAATGTTTCCCATTCCATAATCTATAATGGCAATCAATTACAACATCCCTTTCGTTGAATTTACACCAGTAATATTGGCATTTCTTTCGACTGCTTCTCTAAGCGCTCTACCAAACGCTTTAAATAACGCTTCAATTTTGTGATGTGTATTGCTTCCGTATAAAATACGAGCATGTAATGTAATATTGGCAGCATGAGCAACTGCTCTAAAAAATTCTTCCGTTAGTTCTGTATCAAAATCCCCAAGCTTCGGATTCGTTAATTCTCCTTGAAATACAATATATGAGCGTCCACTTATATCAATTGCAACAAAGCCTAAAGACTCATCCATCGGTACATATGCTGAGCCGTACCTGTTAATCCCCTCTTTACTGTGCAATGCTTCTTTCAAACAATTTCCGAGTACAATCCCAACATCCTCAACTGTATGATGTGCATCAACGAATACATCCCCTTCTGCCTCCACTTGCAAACCGAATCTTCCATGCCTTGCAAATAAAGTTAGCATATGATCAAAAAAACCAACTCCCGTTCGTACAGAAACGTTCTTCCCATCATCAAGCTGTAAACTTAATTTTATTTTTGTCTCTGTCGTCTCACGTATTTGACTAGACTCACGCATTATTCTTCCTCCTCAAATCTTATTTGAATTGCTCTCGCATGCGCATGTAACCCTTCTTTATTGGCAAGCTCTACAATATGATGTTGGACATCTCTTAATGCTTCCTCTGTATAAGACAGAAAGCTTGATTTTTTCACAAAATCATCGACTGATAACGGTGAGAAAAACCTTGCCGTTCCACTTGTCGGTAACACGTGATTCGGTCCTGCTAAATAATCCCCGAGCGGTTCTGGTGCATATGGTCCAAGAAAGATAGATCCTGCATGTTTCACATAAGCTAGAGCATTCATCGGTTCTTTTATATGTAACTCTAAATGTTCCGGGGCAATTTCATTCGATAAATTTAGCGCCTCCTCTAAAGAAGGAACGATAAAAATGGCCCCATTTCTCTTTATTGATTCACGTGCAATTTCGCTTCTTGGTAATGTTTCTAACTGCCTTTCTATCTCTTTTTCTACTTTTTTTGCTAAATCTATATTTGTTGTAATACAAATTGCTGTCGCTCTCTCGTCATGTTCTGCTTGTGATAATAAATCAGCAGCAATATATTTTGCATTGCCGGTTTCATCTGCAATAACTACAATTTCTGACGGTCCAGCAATCATATCGATATTTACTATTCCATATACTTCTCGTTTCGCTAGAGCGACGTACAAATTTCCTGGTCCAACTATTTTATCCACTTTCGGAATCGATTCCGTCCCGTATGCTAAAGCAGCAATTGCTTGCGCACCACCTATCGTATAAATTTCATCTACTCCTGCAAGACTTGCAGCAACTAAAATATGTGGATCAATTCCTCCTTCTCTTGGCGGTGTTGCCATTACAATCTTTTTCACACCAGCGAGTTTTGCTGGCAATACATTCATTAATACTGACGAAGGATACGAAGCAGTTCCGCCTGGCACATATACGCCTACATTCTCTAATGGCCGAATGATTTGTCCTCTCATGATGCCTTTACTCGCGCAATCGAACATCGATTGTCTTTTTTGCTTTTCATGGTACGAAATAATGTTTTTCTTCGCCTCTTGTAACGCTTCTAAAAATGAATTCTCTACAAACATACTCGCTCGTTTTATTTCTTCTTCACTTACACGAAACTCTTTCATCTTTACACCATCAAACTTTTTTGTATAAAAAGATAAGGCCTCATCCCTACTCTCCCTTACATTTTGAACGATTTCACTTACATTTCTTTGAACAGTTTCTTCTATTATATTAGCGTTTTCTCGTAGCAATTTTATTTTCGATAACGCCTTTTGAAAATCTTCAAAAACGATCTCCATTACAAGTCCCCCTATTTTCCTGACAAAATTTCTTGCTCCATCATATTTATAATACTGAATATTTCGTCTTTTTTAGTTTTTAATGCAGCCTTATTTACAATCATTCGAGCAGATATAGAATACATTTCCTCAAATACAATGAGTCCATTTTCTTGTAATGTTTTTCCTGTTTCAACAATATCAACAATCGCATCTGCCAATCCAAGAATAGGAGCAATTTCTACAGAACCTTCTATTTTAATAATTTCTACATCCTCTCCTTTATCATGAAAATAGTTAGAAGTAATATGTGGATATTTCGTCGCAATGCATTTCTTCCGGTAGCTCTTCGGATTATAAGTAGGAATAGAAGCGACACAAAACTTACACACGCCTACTCCTAAATCTAACATTTCATAAATATCTTTCTCGTTTTCCATTAAAATATCTTTTCCAACGACTCCGATATCCGCTACTCCATGTTCTACATAAGTAGCAACATCTACTGCTTTCACTAAAATAAATGAGATATCCGTATTTTTACTTTGAAAGACAAGTTTTCTTCCTTTATTTTTGAGCTCTGAACAATCAATTCCAATCTGCTCAAAGAGCGGAATCACATGTTTTTCTAATCTCCCTTTCGTTAACGCAATTTGAATGTTACGCATGAAGTTTCTCCTTCTTTCTGGACGACCCATTTCTCTTTCCATACATATTCCACTAATGATTCGTTCTTTGCCTCAACGACCGTTACAATTTGATTTTTTCTAGCAAATTGAAAAGTATCATTTAAATTAGAGAATAAAGATAGCGCTACTTTTTTCCCGTCCTTTTGAAGTAAATTTCGTAATCGTTCCGCTTCTGCTAATCTATTTAACTCGTAATGAATCATAATATCTATTCTCTTTCGTTCATATGGCTCTTGCTGCTCTTGCAGCGCCTTTACAATTTGATTAACTTGCACCGCGAGTCCAACAGCCGGTAACATTTCTCCAAAATTTCCAATTAACTCATCATATCTTCCGCCACTAACAATTTCTTCCCCAATTTCATATATATACCCTTTGAAAATAACACCTGTATAATAGTCCAAATGTTGAATTATTCCTAAATCAATTGATATGTAAGATCCATAGCCTAGTTTTTCAATTGCTTCATATATTTCTTTCACTCTTGTAATAGCCATTTTCATTTCATTACTTGAGGCGAGTTTTTCTGCTTCCTCAATCACTTCTAAATTCCCGAATAACCTCGGTAATTTCTCCAGTAACTTTACTGTTTCATCACATCGATCTAATTTCTTATCTCTAATAAAATTGGATAAAGCGGCATAATTTTTACTTTCAATATATGTTCTAAGAACTTTCTCTTCTTCCTCATGAATGGAGAGCTTTTTGACAATACATTTATATAACTGTACTTGCCCAATCTCTATTGTAAAAGATTGCACCTTCAACTTTTGAAGTGATTGAATGACGCTTATAACACATTCAATTTCAGCTCTTACATTATCAATACCGATAATTTCAATACCACTTTGCACGATCTCATTATATTTTCCAGTAAGGGACTCATTCGCTCGAAATACATTTCCGCTATACGTCACTTTAAGTGGTGTATCACACCTCTGCGTTCCGATCACTCTCGCTAAAGGAATTGTCATATCTGGACGCAATACGATAATCCTTCCCTTTTCATCAAAAAATTTATACATCTTTTCTTCATCTATCGGCCTGCTTTGAAAGGCGAACACATCATAAAATTCAATTGTTGGTGTCCTTATTTCTTCATAACCTCTCTCTAAAAAAGTACGCCTTAATTTTTGCTCCACTTCTTCAATTAACGTACATTCTTCGAATAAATAATCTCTCGTTCCATTTGGATTTGCCCGTTTCCATTTTGTCATCGAAATTCTCACACCTTTCCCTTTCTAATGTATGCTTATTTCATGCACCTAAACCGAAAATAAAAAGAGCCTTGTAGATAAAATATACCTACAAGGCTCTTTAGTAGCGTGTAGGTACAACGGGAATAACCCTTGCACCTACACGTTTTCACGCTAGGTTCAAGGGCTTTATGTATGATGATGTAGTTGTGTAAGCATTTTAATAGATTGCATTGTTTTCATAATACTTACTCCCTTTCTCCTCTAATTTTTACATAGTATATAATACTTAATTCTGAATGTAAATACATTTTAAATATTCCGTTATCTTTTAATATACAGCTATCCTTCTTTCATACTCTTTTATTTCTTGTTCATATTGCATTGTAATACTAATTTCATCTAAACCATTTAATAATTTCTCTTTCCACATTTTCTCGATTGTAAAATGAAACCTGTGCGTACTTGTTGTAATTACTTCATTCTCTAAATCTACTTCTATTTGTTCTCTTGCATCTGTTTTGGCAAGCTTTTCTCGCATTTCTTTATCCATTACAATTGGTAACATACCGTTCTTCATACAATTCATATAAAAAATATCTGCAAACCCTCCCGCGATAATTACGCGGAAACCATAATCAGCAAGTGCCCACGGTGCGTGTTCTCTTGAAGAACCACATCCAAAATTATCACCTGTAATTAATATACTTGCTCCTTTTCTATCTGGTGCATTTAGTGGGAAATTAGGGTTTTCGTGTCGTTCATTATCATATCGCCACTCATCAAATAAAAACTTTCCAAACCCAGTTCTTTCAATTCTCTTTAAATATTGCTTCGGAATAATTTGATCCGTATCAATGTTATTATTCATAAGTACTGCGGCAGTACCTTTATGAATACGAAATGGCTCCATCATAACTCTCCTTTCTTGTATCAACAAAATGACCATATAACGCAGCTGCTGCCGCCATTGCTGGGCTAACTAAATGCGTTCGTGCTCCTTTTCCTTGTCTTCCTTCAAAATTACGATTTGAAGTTGAAGCGCAATGCTCTCCTTCAGGTACTTGATCTGGATTCATTCCAAGACACATGGAACATCCAGGTTCTCTCCATTCAAATCCTGCTTCTTCAAATATGTGATGTAGTCCTTTTTGCATCGCCGCGTCTCTTACTCTTTTCGATCCAGGTACAACGAGTGCTCGCACACCTTCTTTTACCTTTCTCCCTTTCACAACAGATGCAGCAATTTCTAAATCAGAGAGCCTGGAATTTGTACAAGATCCAATGAAAACATGCTGAACTGGAATGTCATACGTACTTTGTCCAGGGCTTAATCCCATATAAGAGAATGCTCTTTCGTCATTTACATCATGCTTTTCTGGCAATTTCTCATCAATACGAACTCCCATACTCGGGTTCGTTCCCCACGTAACGTACGGCGCTAAATCCGTCACATCTATCGAAATATGTAAATCATAAATTGCATCTGCATCTGTATACAGTTCAAACCATTTCTTCTCGAAAGTTTCATAGTCTCTCGGTGCATATTTACGTCCTTTTACATAAGCAAATGTTTTTTCATCCGGCGCGATAATACCCGCTTTTGCTCCTCCTTCAATCGCCATATTACAAAGCGTCATTCTCTCTTCCATCTCCATAGCCCCAATCGTCTCTCCGTAAAATTCCATTACGTATCCAGTTCCAACTGCTACACCGTACTTTGAAAGGAGATGCAAAATAATATCTTTTGCGTAAACGCCTTTCTGTAATTTTCCTTTTAACTCAATTCCCATCGCTTTCGGTTTTCTTTGCCATAACGTTTGCGTTGCCAATACATGTTCCACTTCACTCGTACCAATACCAAATGCTAGCGCGCCAAACGCACCGTGCGTTGCTGTATGACTATCACCACAAACAATTGTTTTTCCTGGCTGCGTGAGCCCAAGTTCTGGTCCGATAACATGAACGATCCCTTGCTCTTCATCTCCGATATCTGCTAACGGCACCTGAAATTGTTTACAATTTTCCCGAAGTGTATCTAATTGCTGCTTCGCAATGCGATCGGTAATATTCCAAACATCTTTCGTTGGAATATTATGATCCATCGTTGCGAATGTTAAATCTGGTCTGCGTACCGTTCGATTTGTAAGCCGCAAGCCTTCAAAGGCTTGCGGTGACGTTACTTCATGAACAAGGTGCAGATCGATATATAATAAATCTAATCCATTTTCATTTGTCGCAACTACGTGTCTTTCCCAAAGTTTATCTAGCAACCTTTTCCCCATTATCTTCCTCTCCCTACTAGCGCTTGCTCTTCCATTTCTTGCATTACTGCCTTCGTAAATGAAGTTGTCGTTTCAGTCCCCCCGATATCTGCTGTACATTTTCCTAATTTAAGGACTGCTGAAATCGCTTCTTCAATTGCACACCCTTCTCTCGTTAATCCGAACGATTGTCCAAGCATCATGGCAACAGAGCGCATCATCGCAATTGGATTCGCCTTATTTTTCCCGGCAATATCCGGTGCCGATCCGTGAATAGGCTCGTATAATGAAGGACCCTTTTCCGCGTGACTTGCTGACGGAAGCATTCCTAATGATCCAGCTAATACGGAGGCTTCGTCACTTAAAATATCCCCAAATAAATTTTCTGTTACAATTACATCAAACCGTCCTGGATTCCGAATTAACTCCATAGCAGCTGCATCTACTAAAATATGTTCTAGTTCAACATCTGGATAACGAAGTGCTACTTCTTCTGTTACAGTTCTCCATAGTTTACTAGATTCTAAAACATTCGCCTTATCAATAGATGTTACTTTTTTCTTCCGTTTACTCGCTAATTGAAAAGCATAAGAAACGATACGTTCAATTTCATGGCGATGATACGTAAGTGTATCCGTTGCTACTTCGTCGGTTCGTTCTTTCGGATAAGAAAAATAAATCCCACCTGTTAATTCACGAACGACAACGAAATCAATTTCATCAGCCTTTTTTAATGGCGATAAATGTGCCGTTGCACTTTCTACCGTTACAGGGCGAACGTTCGCAAATACACCGAGCCCTTTTCTTAAAGCTAATAATCCTTTCTCTGGTCTTTCTTTCGCACTATCCCACCTTGGTCCACCAACTGCTCCTAGTAAAACCGCATCACTTGCTAAACAAGCGGCAAGCGTTCGTTGTGGTAATGGTTGCCCATTTAAATCGATAGCACTCCCGCCGAAGTACTCATCTTGCAAATGAAAATGATGACCATATAACCTTTCTACCATATGCAATACTTCCTTCGCACTTTCCATAACTTCCGGTCCAACCCCATCACCAGCTAAACAAACGATACGTTTTTCCAATTTCAACACTCCTTTTAACAGAATTTTCAGAACTTTAATTTGATAGGTGAGAATAGCCCCTCTCACCTATCAAACACTTATTTCACAAGCTGGATAAAAGATTTCAATTTCCCCGCTGCGTGGACATATGCTCTCGCCGACGCTTCCAATACGTCTTGCGCAACACCAAAACCTGATACTTGATGTGTTCCTTCTTTTAATTCAACATGAACATGAGCCAGTGCATCTTGACCTTGTGTAATAGATTGTATGCGATAATCCGCCAATTCACATTCTAATCCTAAAATTCTTTGGATTGCATTATAAATTGCTTCAATACTACCAGAGCCAGTAGCTGCATCTTCGAATACATTTCCTTCCTCATCTTTTAGTACAACTGTCGCACATTGTGTACTATTTGATACGAAATGTACTTGCAGTTGCGTAATATTATATTGCTGAGCCGCAAATGCTGCTTCACCAAGCATAAGTGCTCGTAAATCTTCCTCCGTAATTTCCTTCTTACGATCAGCTAATTTTTTAAACGCTTCAAACACTGCATCTCGTTCTTCCGTTGTAAATTCATAGCCAAGCTCTTTCATTTTTTCTGTAAACGCGTGACGTCCAGAATGTTTTCCAAGTACAAATAGGTTTTGAGATTCGCCTACTAACTCTGGTTCAATAATTTCATACGTTGTCACTTCTTTTAAAACGCCGTCTTGATGAATTCCGGATTCATGAGCGAATGCATTCGCTCCCACGATTGCTTTATTCTTCGGTACAACCATACCTGTTAATCTGCTTACTAATGTACTTGTCGCTTTAATTTCTTTTAGCGTCATAGAAGGCTCTGCTTGATAGAAATCTTTTCTAATATGAAGAGCAACTGCGACTTCTTCTAATGCCGCATTCCCTGCTCTCTCTCCAATTCCATTAATTGTTCCTTCTACTTGCAATGCTCCCCCTTCAACTGCAGCTAACGAATTTGCTACAGCCATTCCAAGGTCATCGTGACAATGACAAGAGAAAATTGCTTTTTCATATGAAGGAACGGATTCTTGTAAGTACTTAAAAAGAGAATAATATTCTTCTGGATTCGTATATCCAACTGTATCTGGAATGTTAATTACATTGGCTCCTGCACGAATCGCAACTTCTACTGCCTCAGCTAAAAAATCTCTTGCTGTTCTTGTCGCATCTTCTGCAGAAAATTGTACTGTTGGAAATAATGATTTTCCAAGTGTAACAGAACGATGAATACTATCTAACACATCCTCTTTTGACATACAAAGTTTATATTTCATATGAATATCACTCGTAGCTAAAAATACGTGTAAACGAGGAGATACCGCACCTTTCACAGCTTCATATGCTCTTCGAATATCGCTTTCTTTCGCTCTAGCTAAACTCATAACTGTAGCATTTTGAATTGTATTCGCGATACGTTTTACCGATTGAAAATCCCCTTCGGAAGCTGCTGCAAAGCCAGCTTCCATAACATGAATCCCTAGTCTTTCTAATTGCCTTGCAATTTGCAATTTCTCTTGTTCATTTAAATTCACTCCTGGTGATTGTTCGCCATCACGTAGCGTCGTATCCATGAACAAAATCTGCTTCATATTATTTCATCCCTACCTTTACTCGCGGCTGTACGAAAGGCATCATTTCACGTAATTTACGTCCAACTACTTCGATTTCGTGTTCATTCTCTTTCTCATTTGTCGCATGGAAATTCGGTCTTCCTGCTTTATGCTCTGCAATCCAACCTCTTGCAAATGTACCATCTTGAATTTCTGCTAGCACTGTACCCATCGCTTTCTTCGTATCTTCCGTTACAACGCGTGGCCCTGATACGAAGTCGCCCCACTGCGCTGTATCTGAAACTGAATATCTCATATTTTCAAGTCCACCTTCATACATAAGGTCAACAATAAGTTTCAGTTCATGTAAACATTCAAAATATGCAAGTTCCGGCTGATATCCCGCATCAACTAACGTTTCAAATCCAGCTTTTACTAGCGCAGTTACTCCGCCGCAAAGTACAGCTTGCTCTCCAAATAAGTCTGTTTCTGTTTCTTCTTTAAATGTCGTTTCTAATACACCAGCTCTCGTCGCTCCAATTCCATCGGCATAAGAAAGTGCCTTTTCAGTCGCAACTCCTGTTGCATCTTGGTATACTGCAAATAATGCAGGAACAGCTCCTCCTTCAGCAAACGTACGACGAACTAAATGTCCCGGCCCTTTTGGTGCTACTAAAAATACATCTACATTCGCTGGTGGTTTCACTTGATCAAAGTGAACGTTAAATCCGTGTGCAAAAACGAGAGAATTTCCTGCCTGTAAATTTGGCGCAATTTCCGCTTCATATACTTCTGGTTGCAGTTCATCTGGCAGCAAAATCATTACTACATCAGCCTGCTTTGCTGCTTCTGCTACTGTATATACAGAAAATCCATCTTCTTTCGCTTTATCCCAAGACTTACCTTTTCTTAAACCTACTACTACATCAAATCCGTTATCACGTAAATTTTGCGCATGCGCATGACCTTGCGAGCCATATCCAATGATTGCTACTTTCTTTTCCTTTAATACATTTACCGTTACATCTTTTTCATAATAAACTTTTGCCATTTTCATTTCCCCCTATATTTAAATGATTATTGAATTAACATTACTTGCTTATCTTGCTTTTTCATACTACGCGTAAAGGCTGTTACACCTGTTCTTGCAATTTCTTTCAAACCGTATGGACGAAGTAATTCAATTAATGCTTCTACTTTTTCCTGCGTACCTGTTACTTGCACAACTATGGAATCCTTCCCAACATCTATTACAGCGGCTCGAAACGGTTCAATTAAACTGTATAATTCTGCTCTTGCTACTGATGTTGCTACTTTAATAAGTGCGAGTTCTCTTGCAATCATCGCTTCTTCTGTAATATCTGATACTTTCAAAACATCAATTTGCTTATGAAGTTGTTTAATTAACTGCTCAACTTGCTGTTCATTTTCAACGTGTACAACAATCGTCATCCGCGATATGTCCGATGATTCCGTATGACCTACTGAAATACTTTCAATATTAAAATGTCTTCGTGTCATAACACCTGTAATTCGGTTTAACACACCACTTTGATTTCGAACTGTTGCTGTAACAATTCTCTTCACCTTTTTTCCACTCCCTCCATTTGGTGAACACCTTTCCCTGGCGCAACCATCGGCATTACCTTTTCTGATTGAAGTACACGGCAATCAATTACGACTGGCTCTTGTAATTGAATTGCATGCTGCAATTGTTTCTTTGCAAGAAGTGGATCATCTATGCGAACCCCTTTTATGCCATACGCATTCGCAAGAGCAACGAAATCTGGTTGACACGATAGTAAAGAGTGCGAATATCTTTTGTTATAAAATTCATCTTGCCATTGTCTTACCATTCCTAAAGCTTCATTATTTAAAATAAATACTTTAACAGGTAAAGAGTGTTCTTTTAACACACTTAATTCTTGCAGAGTCATTTGAAATCCAGCGTCACCAACAATTGCAATAACTAATTCATCAGGCTTTGCAATTTGGGCACCAATTGCTGCTGGAAATCCGAAGCCCATCGTTCCTAGTCCTCCTGAAGTTACCCATTTATCTGGAGTTTTCAGCGGATAATATTGGGCTGCCCACATTTGATGTTGCCCCACATCTGTTGTTACAATCGCTTCTCCCTTCGTAATTTCATATAACATATCAATTGCATATTGAGGCTTAATACTTTCAGAATTTCGTTTATAAGAGAATGGATACTTTTCTTTTCTATTCTTTAATAAAGAGATCCACTCATGATGATTTTCTTTCCTTCCTTCTGGTTGAAGTAATACTTGGAGCGCTTGCTTAGCACTTGCAACAATAGGAATTTCAGTCGGTACATTTTTTCCGATTTCTGCTGGATCAATATCGATATGCGCGACAGTCGCCTCTTTCGCAAAATAAGCTAAATTTCCAGTAAGACGATCATCGAATCTAGCGCCTATATTAATGAGTAAGTCGCATTCATATAACGCCATATTAGCTGTGTAAGAACCATGCATTCCTCCCATCCCTAGAAATAGTTCATCATCTGGTGGAAACCCACCAAGACCAAGTAATGTATGCACAACAGGAATTTCATATTTACGAGCAAAACTTGTTAATTCCTTTGAAGCTTTCGCATGCAATACACCTGCTCCAGCTAAAATTAATGGCTTGTTTGCAACCTGAATTGCTTGTAATAATTTGTTTATTTGCAGTAGATTCGGTTCATAATTAGGGTTGTATCCTGGTAAATCCATTTGCACATCACTACATCGTTCGCCTTGCTCTACTACCATATCTTTCGGAAGGTCAATAACGACTGGGCCTGGTCTTCCTGTTCTAGCAATATGAAATGCCTCTTTAATAATTCGAGGTAAATCGGAAGCCTTTCGCACTTGATAGTTATGTTTTGTCACTGGCATCGTAAGCCCCATAATATCCGCTTCTTGGAAAGCATCGCTTCCAATTAACGTTGTTGCTACTTGCCCTGTAAATACAACAAGTGGCAATGAATCAATCATCGCATCTGCTAGACCAGTAATCACATTTGTAGCACCTGGTCCACTCGTTGCAATGACAACCCCTGGATTGCCAGTAATTCTGGCATATCCTTCAGCAGCGTGAATAGCACCTTGTTCATGCCTTGTTAAAATATGCGGAATTTCACAGTCATAGAGTGCATCATAAAGAGGTAAAACAGCACCACCAGGATAACCGAAAATCACTTCTACTCCTTCCTTTTCTAGCGCTTCTAACAATAGCTGTGCACCAGTTGCCAGTTTCTCTTCCGTTTTTGAAGACATTGTTCTTATAAGCCCCCTTTTAAAAACTTTTATCAATAAAAAAAATCCTACGTCCACACTCCAGCTATGTGCTGAAGGGACGAAAGATTTCGCGGTACCACCCTTCTTTGCAAGAATACTCTTGCCTCAGTGACCCATAAAATGAGTCTAGCTAATAACGGAGCTACCGTCTAAGCCTAGACAAATGCTTCAGCTTAGCACTCAAGGGCGATGTTCGTCGACGTGAACCATCGGTTTCCAGCAACCACCGACTCTCTGTGAGGCTTCACAATCAACTACTCCTCCCTATCAACGCTTTCTTATGTTATAAAAAGTTGTTATCCAACTTTATTTTCTTCGTAAATTTTCTCTCCATCTTCTATAACTAACTTTCGGAATTCTTCTAATAAACGATTCGTATGTGGACCCGTTTGCCCTAAACCAATCGTTCTACCATCTACTGTCGTAACAGCAATTACTTCCGCTGCTGTTCCTGTTAAAAATACTTCATCAGCTACATATACGTCATGTCTTGTAAATAACTCTTCTCTAACGTCATATCCAAGTTTTTCACCAATTTCTAAAATAGCATTTCGTGTAATGCCTTCTAACGCTCCAGCAGAACTTGGTGGTGTAATTAATTTATTTCCTTTTACAATAAATACGTTATCCCCTGAGCCTTCAGCTACGTATCCTTGATCATTTAACATAAGCGCTTCTTGTACTCCAGCCAATTTCGCTTCGATGCGAACTAAAATATTGTTTAAGTAATTTAAAGATTTTACTTGAGGCGACAATACATCTGGACGGTTTCGGCGCGTTGCAACTGTTACAACTGGAATCCCTTTTTCATAATATTCTTGTGGGAATAAAGATAGTTGCTCTGCAATTACTACTACATTCGGTTTTTTACAAGAATCAGGATCTAACCCAAGATTTCCTGCTCCTCTCGATACAACTAGGCGAATGTATCCATTAGATAATTTATTTTGTCGAATCGTCTCAACAACAATATTCGTTACTTCATCTAAAGAATATGGAATTTCTAACATGATGGATTTTGCTGATTCATATAACCGGACAAGATGCTCTCTCAAACGGAAAACATTACCGCTATAAACTCTAATTCCTTCAAATACTCCATCTCCATATAAATAACCATGATCATATACTGATACTTTTGCCTCGTCTTTTGGAACAAATTCTCCATTTAAGAAAATCCATTGCTCGTTCACTGGAAAGCGCCTCCTATGTTCTATGAATTTTTTATTGTTTCCTAGTTTACTCTCCTTTCTAAATAAATCAAGTGAATTTTTAGAAAATTTATAATTTTTATTCGTACGTACATCTTTAATTATATTGATTTAACAACATTGTTAACGTTTACAAAAAGTCAAAAAAATTTTTTCGTCAATTTCCATTAAAAAAATATTTGTTTAAAAGAAGGATTTTCGTCAATTGATACGAATCTATTGTATTCAATAAACGGACGTCCGTTTTTATAAATTCGGGAATATACAACGACTTTTGCTGAAAAAGGGGGAAAATAATAAAAATAACACTGTCTAAAAATAACATTCATATTTTTCATTTCGGAATCATAATCCTATTTTTAAAAAACAATTTGTCAAAATGAAGGAGGAAATCAATATGGCGTGTGTACAAATTAAAGGAACGAGACAAGAGGTAGTAGAGATGCTTCAACTATTTGATCTAATGGATACGAAAGGTTTTTGTAAATTTGATAATTATGTAGAGGTAGAACCAAATAATAAAGAATATAACAATTTCATTGCTTCAATCGACATTCATTCAAATACTTCTTCCGCCCAAGATACTCTAAACGATCAATTCGTAAGTCAAATGCTTACTGGTGTATATAACGACTAAATAAAGTCGTACTTTAATCAGGCTACCCGTAAATAACAGATAAATATATGCTTCCTACCGTCTTTATATAAATATATACGATGAACTTGAGCATACTAACAACTAGATGGTAGGAGGTGAGAATTATGGCTAAAATTGGTGTTGAAAATTCGTTAACAGATGTCCAACAAGCTCTTCAGCAACAGGGGCATGAAGTCATTACAATTAACTCGGAACATGACGCACAAGGATGCGACTGTTGCGTTGTAACTGGGCAAGATTCTAATATGATGGGTATTGCAGATACATCAATAAAAGGATCGGTAATTAACGCCCACGGTTTAACAACAGATGAAATTTGCCAGCAAGTTGAGAGCCGCATTTAAATTCAATACAAAAAAGAAAGAGGACCCCTTTTGAAAAGGAGTCCTCTTTTTTATATTCACCTAACGGGAAAGTAACATATACTGGATGAAAGCCCTACCTCTCTCTCATCATTACGGTTCCACTGACCGCTCCTTGATTCACTAGTATACCTATAAAGCCTATAATTATAATTTATAGGGTTTGTTCACAAAAGTTGTTGGTAAAACTACCCGATCTTTCGCAAACTTTTCGTATTATATTTATAAGATTTATTTACTTTACACTAGCTGTAACCGAGACACGAATTAAAATTCTAACATCAATATAGCAACTTGTCAACATTTTTCACAAATTTAAAACAGACAATAACGGTTTGTCTGTTTTAGAATGGAGCTTTTTCTTTTATTACATATACAACAAAACCGCTTACTAACATACATAAGCCAACTACTAAGTTTTTGATATTAATCATAAATTCCTCTCCCTTATTCCACACATCATATATATTTACAGTTCAATTATTCCGATCATCCTAAAGCGCACTTTTTCTAATATATCATAATTCCTAAAAAATGCAAGTTCACCTTTAGCGACCATTTACAAATTTATCTACAGTGCTTGGTACGGTATTTAAAGCTTTTTCAATTAAATGTGTACTACTATTGAGATGCAATACTTGCACACCGTTAGAACCAACTACTAAAAAAGCAACTGGGCTAATAGAAACCCCAGCCCCGCTTCCGCCTCCAAATGGATGACTTTGCTTATTCTCTTTATGCTGCCCTTGTCCATTATTATGTTTTTCGGAAATAAATTCACCTTTAAAGTCACTTCCTCCAGCTCCAAAACCAAAGGCTACTTGAGATACTGTTAATACTACATTTCCGTCAGCTGTTGAAACTGGACTTCCAACAATCGTATTTACATCTACCATCTCTTTTAAATTTGTCATTGCTGTTTTCATTAAATTTTCAATTGGATGTTCCATTATGTATTGCACCCTTTCCTCATTATTCTTTTTTATACTTTCCAAAATAGAGGAAGTCATACTAACTTTTCCTATTTCAAAAAAACAATCTTCACCTTTTAAATGGATATTACTCCCTGTACATACTCGGATAAAAAGGAAAAAGAGATACATACTACTATTGAACCTTGTTATGAAAGGAGTCATGACTTTGACTGAGAAATTTGATGAGTATAAAAAAAGAGATAGAATAGATAGTGATTATAGTGACTATAAAGAAGAATATGCAGCTGAGGTTGCACCACAGCGCATTGATTATGATTACGATGAGAAGGAACATAAAGATGATGTAAGATCGTCCGCTGCTGGATCAACGGCTGGCTTTATCGCTCTTGCCTTATCTATCTTATCACTTTTCACCTTCCCAACATTATTCGGTCTTGTTTCTGTACTACTAGGTATTTACGCTTATAACCGCGGAGCTACTGTAACTGGTGGTATCGCTGCGATTGTCGGTGGAATTGCAGCACTCATTGCAATTTTATTCCGAGTAGCGCTTATCGGCTTATTGTTCTCCCTCTTTTAAAAAGAAAAAGGTATCTCGCTTATGCGGGATACCTTATCCTGTAAATACATCTTCTGACGGATATTTAATTTTTTGTTTTGCTGGTCGCGCTAAAGAAAATACAAGTGTTAACGGTCCGATTAATCCACAAAACATAACAAACATAATCATACATTTTCCAAACGCTGATAACTTTGCAGTAATTCCCATCGTTAATCCTACTGTTCCAAACGCTGAAATTGTTTCAAATAGTAACTGAATAAAACTGAAGTCTTCTGTAAGCATTAACATAAATACTGCTGCAAAAATAAGGATTTGACTAGCAACGGCAATTGCTAATGCTCTCGTTACTGTCGACATTTTAATTGTGCGCTGAAATAATACGATTTCCTCTTTCTTTCTAAAGAAAGAAAGAACAGATGTAACTAAAATAACAAACGTTGTTAATTTAATCCCTCCACCTGTTGATACACTTCCTGCACCAATAAACATTAAAACCATCGTAAATAATATAGATGATTCTTCCATTCCCCCGTAGTCAACTGTATTAAATCCAGCCGTACGAGGAGTAATCCCTTGGAAAAAAGAAGCCCATAACTTTTCATTTAACGGTAAATTCCCTAACGTCTTTACATTATTATATTCCAATACAAAAATCACAATCATCGCTATCACATTTAGCGCTACCGTTCCAATAATCATGATTTTGGAATGAAGCGATAGTTTTCGAAAACTCCGGCTATACCATATATCAATTAGTACGGTAAATCCGAGACCGCCTATTACGATTAAAGAGCAAATCCCAATATTAATAATCGGATCGCCTACATACCTTGTTAAATTATCCGGCCATAGAGCAAATCCAGCATTATTATAAGATGCGATCACGTGAAAAATACTATAGTATACACCTTTTCCAAAGCCAAACTCTGGAATAAAACGAAATGATAAAAAGATGACTCCAATAAACTCAATACAAATTGAAAATATAAAGACACGTTTTACTAATTTTACGAGACCACCTATATTTGTCTGATTAAATGCCTCTCCAATTAATAAGCGATGACGTAATCCGATTTTTTTACCTAATACCCAAACAATTAAAATGGCAATTGTCATAAGACCTAAACCGCCCGTTTGAATTAAAAACATAATTACAATTTCGCCAAACATCGTAAACGTACTTGCAGTATCTACTACTCCCAATCCCGTTACAGTCGCTGCTGACGTTGCCGTAAAGAAAGCATCTACCCAACTAATATGTACTTTCGTTGCGAATGGTAACTTTAATAACAAACCGCCAACCACAATTAAGCAGAAAAAACCTAATGCTAATATTTGTGGTGGATTTAATCGTATAAAACGATTATACAGCCTTTGTCTTTTTGTTACTTCCATATTCACTAACTCCCTTTTTGCCCCTCATAACTAAAGGCTTATAAAAAACCTTAAATAGCAGGATAAACCTTATATTCTTATAATATAGTTGAGCATAATCCTTTTTTTCATAGTTTTCAACTTTTATTTATACTCGAACTTCACTTCATTTATGAAAAGACTCTTTCTATTATAAATACCCTTACTCTATAACTCTCACAACAATCATTTTATATGTATCATTGCTTAAATCCTCATACCTTTCACTCTATGTTCACATAGGGGTCACATCTATCTTTTATAGTATATGTATCGGAGCTGTTCCTCCCTAATTTATAAGACATTCCCCAGTGTCTTTGAACAGCTTTCCATCCCTAATTAAATTGACATAAATTGTCCCCTTCCTTAGGCCATCATATGTGATGGTCTTATTTTTTGTCTTTCTATCTTCTATTTAAAACTCCCTCTCTCTTTCACTCTATGTTCACACCCCGGTCACATCTATCTTTTATAGTATATGTATCGAAGTTGTTCCTCCCTAATTTATAAGACATTCCCCAGTGTCTTGAACAACTTCCATCCCTAATTAAATTGACATAAATTGTCCCCTTCCCTAGACCATCCTATGTGATGGTCTATTTTGTTTTCTAAATAGTTTATTTAGCTTTTTCTGCTTACTTTAGTAAAAGCAATCTATATTTAAATAGATACTTTTTGTACTAAATATTCAGAAAATATTGTCAAAATAGGTAGTTTTTCGGTACAATTAATGTAGAAAGCTATTTTACAAAAAATAAGGGGGGATTTTATTGAAACAAACAAAAGCAATCTTAATTGCATTATTTCTCGGTTTAGTTGTCGGACTCACTTTAAATTTAGCTGCACCATCCATTTTTGAACCATTAAATCAATATGTGTTCAATCCACTTGGTCAATTGTTTATTCGCCTCATTAAAATGCTAGTTGTCCCTGTTGTATTCATTTCTATCGTACTTGGAGCTGCTGGTCTTGGAGATCCGAAGCAACTTGGAAGAATTGGTTTAAAATCAATTTCATTCTTTCTTGTAACTACAGCCGTTGCCATCTCTATTGCAGTTACATTTGCACTGATTATACAACCAGGATCTGGTGGTAATTTTAAAACCGAAGGGCTTAAATATGAAGGTGCAAAAACCGAAACATCTTTCGTCGATACATTGCTAAATATCGTACCAGATAATCCAGCAAAAGCGATGGCTGATGGAAACATGTTACAAATTATTGCCTTTGCCGTATTAATTGGACTTGGTATAGCTATTTTAGGAAAACGTGTCCAAAGTATTCATTCATTACTTGAACAGGGCAACGAATTAATGATGTATCTCGTTAATCTCGTTATGAAATTAGCTCCAATCGGAACATTTGGGTTGCTTGCTTCATCCGTCGGTAAAATGGGTCTTGCAGGCGTCGCTGCGATGTTCAAGTATATGATTGTCGTTATGCTAGTACTTATTATTCACGGTGTCTTCGTATATGGTGGCTTATTAAAAGTATTGGCAAAAGAAAGCATTGTCCGTTTCTTTAAACATTTCGGACCAGTAATGGCGATTGGATTTAGTACATCTAGCTCTAATGCATCTCTTCCATTTGCAATGAAAACCGCACAAGAGAAGCTTGGTGTTCCAAAAGCAATTAGCTCTTTTGTACAACCACTAGGTGCAACAATTAATATGGATGGTACTGCCATTATGCAAGGTGTAGCAACTGTATTTATCGCTCAAGTATACGGCGTTGAACTTACTATTTCCCAACTAGCTGTAGTCGTATTAACTGCTGTACTAGCTAGTATCGGCACTGCTGGTGTACCAGGTGTTGGGCTTGTAATGCTGACGATGGTTTTAAATCAAGTAAATCTACCGGTAGAAGGTATTGCCTTAATTATCGGTATTGACCGCATTCTAGATATGTCAAGAACAGCTGTAAATATTTCTGGTGATGCAATTTGCGCAATGATTGTCGCAAAATCAGAAGAAAAATATAATACAGATCAATCTGCCGCATCTTAAATCAAAAAAGGAGTGAAATGATTCACTCCTTTTTTGATTTACTTCCCTTTTTCGAACGATATTCTTTTCCTTTATTATCGTTACCAGTTTCAAATTCTGCACTAAACTCTTGTTGAAATTGCCCTGATTTCGGTGAGCCTTGATTTCCGCTCCCTTTACTACCATTTCGATTTGTCATATTTCTGCCCCCTTCCTTTATTAGTAGTATGTTACATATTTTCTTTTTTATAATCTTTTACATACGAAAAAAGACCTTCCTCATATAAGGAAAGTCTTCTTTTTCGAAGTGTAAGCGTTTTCTTGCTTATAATGACTTAAATAAGTTTTTTAGAAATAGATATCATTATATTCATTTCTTCTTCTGAGAGCGTAGAAAATCTTTCTTGCAAATATTGTTTTTTTGCACCTTCCATTTTTGCAACTAAATCTTTTCCTTGTTCAGTAATCTCCAAATATACAACTCGGCGATCTGACGTAGAACGTGAACGAGTTACAAAACCTTTATTAATTAATTTTTCTGTAACAGCTGTAATATGACTATTCGACACATTTAACTCATTCGCCACACGTGATACCATTTCTTTATTCGTACGATTCAATATTCTAAGGACGATGAACTCATTCCACGGTATGTAACCACCAAATATTTTTCCAATATCATTACGCAACGTGCGGAACATAGCAAAAACATTTGTCGATAGTTCTTCCATTAATTGCTCTCGATTTTGAGACAACTTTGACAGCCCCTTTTATTTCATTTGATTAAATAAAAACCTTATTAATAATTTTACATGAAATCTTACTTTTTGTCACCTTATTTTCCCATAATTCGTAGTTTTTTAATAGATATTTCATGATAAAATGAAGTTAAATTTCCAAAAAAAGGAGTTGGGATAGTGGGTGAAGAAGACAAATTTTCGAATTTCAATCTAAAAGATAAAACTTTGATCATTGGTTTTGTTATTCTGTTCCTCATTGTAATTTTTGCATTTATATTTTTTATATATGTAGGAATCTTTCATATTACTGGTGTAGAGTATCGATCGCGCACTGCCTTACTTCTATTTTTTTTATTAATTACTTTCTTAGACGGTATTATATTTTTCATCTTCGTTTTCTTCAAGGCACTGCTATATCCAATGACACAAAACATGCCAAATTGGCTTTCTATTACTCTTTTTGCAATCATTGAAATTACGCTAGATTGGTTCGTCATTCATACCGCTGACGATTGGATAGAGAGCGTGCAACTATCCAACATAGCTGAATTATGTGTCGTACTATTCTTTTTCCTATTAAGTAAATTATTAAGTGACAAGAAAGAGTAAGAATACAAGCTTTTCTATATAAAAATTGGTACAATGAAAACAAATCATACTAAAGAGGTGTTACTTATGAACTTACAAAAATGGGCTGATAAAGGTATGTCCTTTGATACATATGTGAATGAAATGAAAGTAAATCAATACGAGCTACTGCACATTTACAATAACTTTTTAATTCCAAATGAATTACTTCCTGTATTAGAAGAACGTCAAAATGATGGCTGGCGTGTTATTGTATTAACAGCTGATTGGTGTGGCGATGCTCTTTTATGCGTACCTGTTATGAAACGAATTTCTGAAGTTGCAAATATTGATATGTCATTATTAATTCGCGATGAAAACTTAGAATTAATGGATCAATATTTAACAAACGGAACAGCACGTGCGATTCCAATCTTTATTTTCATTGATAAAGATGGAAACGAACAAGCCGTTTGGGGACCACGTGCTCCAAAAGTACAAGAGTTAGTAACTTCAATGCGCGCTACATTGCCTGAAAAAGAAGATCCAACATTCGAAGAGAAACAAAAAGAAATGTACGCTAATTTCCGTGCCACATTAGCTGATGACACTTCTCTTTGGGAACATGTAATGGAAAGCATGATGGAAAAAGTAGTAAAATAAAAAAAACTGCCGAACTCGGCAGTTTTTTTATTACATAATGAAGAAATAAAATACCGCAGCTAAAATGAAACGGTAGTAAGCAAACGGTGTTAGTTTTACACGAGATAATAATTTTAAGAATGAAACAATTGCAAGCATTGCAACAACGAACGCCGTAATAAATCCTGTTGCAAATAGCGGTATATCAGCCGCACTTAATATATCCCAGCTTTTAATTAAATCTAAGCCACTTGCAGCTACCATCATTGGTACTGCTAAAATGAATGTATATTCAGCTGCCGCTGTATGTGACACGCGAGCTAATAAACCACCACTTATTGTAGAACCAGAACGAGAAAATCCTGGCCAAAGTGCTAAACATTGGAACATTCCGATTGTAAATGCTTGCTTATATGTGATTTCATCTAATGTTCTTGCTGTACTTGGTTTTGAAAACTTCTCAGCAACAATCATTAAAATACCACCAGCCACTAAGCTAATGACAACTGGGCCTGGCCCAAATAAAACTTCTTTAATCGCACTATGGAACAATACGCCAAGTACGCCGGCAGGAATCATTCCGATAATAATATGTAATAAATTTAACGATGGTCCGTCTGTTACTTTCCCTATACCTACTAAAGACCATAGACGCTTCCAAAATATAACTACAACTGCTAAAATCGATCCCAATTGAATAACAACTTCGAAAACTTTCGCTCTCTCATCGTCAAATCCAAGTAAATGACCTGTTAAAATCATATGCCCTGTTGATGAAACTGGTAAAAACTCTGTTAAACCTTCAACAGCACCCATGATTATTCCAATTAACCAATCAGCCACGAGTAGTGCCTCCTTAATAACTAATAATATGTAATTTTTTCATACCTTACCATAATACCTTATCCCCTTTCAAAGTGCATCCTTTTTTATAGTCAAACCGTAGTTTTAATAAGCTTATTCCTTTTCTATTTTTTGATTAAATTGTATGATAGTAAGAGTTTTCTTTTTTACGTAGAAAGGGGATTTTATGAAAGAAACTAGTACATTCTCACAAAAATTAAAGCAATTTGTATTACTATTTTTCCCGATTTTTGTTACGCAAATGTCATTATTTGCAATGAGCTTTTTTGATACAACAATGTCAGGACATGCAAGCCCTATTGATTTAGCAGGGGTTGCTATCGGAACGAGTATATGGATTCCAGTTAGTACGGGATTAACAGGTATTTTGATGGCTACAACTCCAATTGTTGCGCAACTCGTTGGATCCAAGAAAAAAGAAGATGTTCCCCAAGTCGTCATACAAGCAGTCTATTTAGCAATTTGCGCTAGCTTCGTCGTTATGCTTATTGGATTTTTCGCTGTTACACCCATTTTAAATGGCATGCGATTAGAAGAACCGGTAGAACGTATTGCAGCACAATTTTTAAGTATTATTGCAATTGGAATTATTCCTTTATTTACTTACACTGTTTTACGTGGATTTATTGATGCATTAGGAAAAACTCGCACAACGATGATTATTACGTTACTATCATTACCTATTAACGTAATATTAAATTATGTATTAATTTTTGGGCATTTCGGTTTTCCAAAACTCGGTGGTGTCGGAGCAGCAATTGCTTCTACAGCAACCTATTGGTGCATTTTAATTATTACCGTTATGATTATTCGTACGAAAGAGCCTTTTGCATCTTTCCATATTTTTAAACAGTTATATCGCCCTTCTCTTTCTAGTTGGAAAGAGTTCTTAAAACTTGGCGTCCCTATCGGATTTGCTATCTTTTTTGAAACGAGTATTTTCGCTGCAGTAACACTTATGATGAGTAATTTTAGTACGACAACAATCGCAGCTCATCAAGCAGCTATGAACTTCGCTTCCTTGCTATATATGACTCCTTTAAGTTTAGCAATGGCCATGACCATCTCTGTTGGATTTGAAGTTGGAGCGAAACGATATAATAACGCAAAACAATATGGATTTATCGGGATTGGCTTAGCACTTGCATTCGCCCTATTATATTCCATTCTTCTTTACTTCTTTGATGATGAAATTGCTTCTATTTATACGACAGATATACAAGTTCATCATTTAGCAAAAGAATTTCTTATATTTGCGATTTTATTTCAAATCTCAGATGCAATTGCAACTCCTGTACAAGGGGCACTACGTGGTTATAAAGATGTAAATGTCGCCTTAATTATGACATTAATCGCCTATTGGGTAATTGGTCTCCCTCTCGGTTACATATTAGCAACCTATACTGATTGGGCAGCAAAAGGATATTGGATCGGTCTTATTATCGGTCTAGCATTTGGAGCAACCTTCCTCCTTATCCGTCTCTTTCAAGTTCAGAGAAAATATACAACGCAAAACAGCCGCTCATAATATAGCGGTTGTTTTCTTTATGCATATTTTTTCTTGTAACGTATAACATAATGAAAAAGAAAGGTGGATACATATGGACGAAAAAGAAAAAAAGCAATCATTCGACGAAGAATTCGCCCCTGAAATTTCACCTGGATATCGGCAAGATGTACATAAACAACCTAAATATAAAAACACTTCGTTTTTAATGGGGATTACCATTTTTGCCGCTGTATTGCTTGTGCTTATCATTTTCGTTTATTTTTGATGGAAGGTGATTTATTATATGAAGAAACAAAATTCCAATCGTTCAAAAAGAATTGTGAAAACAGAAAAAGGGTATGCAGGTGATTCGGTTCTTACTCAGAAACAAGTCGAGCAAGGAAATTTATATATTGCTCAAAAAGAACTTGGTCAACAAAATGAAAATCTTTAAAATCCCTCAAAGAACTGGGGGATTTTTTATACCGCTATTTATGGTACTGGTTCATATTTCTCTTTATTGTACGTACTGTTTTTGTTCTAATACCTTAAATGTATGATTAACCTTTACAATTTTCATTTCATAATTCAATTTCATTTCGCTTCTCTTACCATTTTCAGTACCCGCCACGTACGCTACAGTTTGATAGAGAAAACTTCCATCCGTCACTTCACGTATCTCCTCGTTTATAAATTTATACTCTAAATCCTGAAAACGATTTGGATAATAATTTTTCATTAATTGTTCATAACCTCTATTTAAAAATAGTTCTTCACCTTTTCGTTTCACATCTTCTTTATTAGTAAACTCAAAAACTGATAGTTGCTCGGTCACAAAATGTTCTCCTACCTTTTTCATTTCATTATGAGTTAAAGTTTCTATACCTTTGTTTTTTAATTCCTTATTTAATCCGTACTGATCAATCGGTTTATAGCCCGCAAAAACCTCTTCTTTATATGACCAAAACAATCCAAAAGCGATACAGGGAGAAGTGATTAATAGTCTTTTCTTTATAACACTCCCGCCCCTCTTCATAATGATAATTATATTTTAACATATAGAAAGAAAATTCTGATATCATAAAGTGGAATAACTTAGAAACGAGGAACAATTATGGACTCTTACAAACAATATATAAAAGAAGCTTTGCCTAATCTTTCTATACATTCCTATAAACAAAATGAAGAAGGATGGGATAATGTAGCGATTATAGTAAATGATGAGCTACTGTTTCGTTTCCCGCGAAAACAGGAATATGCAATGCGAATTCCGTTAGAAAAAGAACTGTGCACAATTCTCACTCAATCACTACAAGAAATCGAAGTTCCACAATATCACCTAATTTATACAAATGAATCTGATGAGGTTCCTCTTTGTAGCTACTATACTCTCATTCATGGTGAACCGTTAAAAACAGAAATAGTTGCGAACTTAGATGAAAAAGAACGAAAAATAATTATTACACAATTAGCTACTTTCCTTGCGGCTCTACATAGCATTCCTCTAAAAAGTGTTACAGCGTTAGGGTTCCCTACCGAAAAAACACTTACCTACTGGAAAGAGCTACAAACTAAATTAAATGAGTATGTTACTAACAGTCTAACTTCGTTCCAGAAATCAACCTTAAACCGTTTATTCGAGAATTTCTTTGCCTGTCTAGCTACATCCAAATTTCAAAATACAATCATTCACGCTGATTTTACACATCATCACATTTTATTTGATAAACAAAATAAAACCATTTCAGGAATCATTGATTTTGGTGATGCTCAAATTGGAGATCCTGCCTTTGACTTTGCTGGGCTATATGATGATTTCGGACATGAATTTACTACATCAGTATATGAACAATACTGTACACTTACTTCACACCATGATCCATTACTCATTCACCGCATCACGAGTTTTTATCAATACAGTCCTTTACTACATAATATAATTTATAACTTTGAAACAAAGAATGAACTTGAATTTTTAGCTGGTATAGAACAACTGAAAGCAATACTACAGGGATGAGATTACATTCTCTCCCTATATTCTCTCTCCTCATATAACATTAACTTTTTATCCATTTCAACAATGACTTTATACAGTTGAAATGCCTGTAAAATTTGCAGTTGAATTCCAAAAGGGGCATTCTGTTCTTTTAACCATTGAAATACTTTCGTTTCATCTTTCATTGATTATTCCTCCCTTTATTAAAATCTGCTACAAATATACGGTACATGATGAAAAGCTTTTCATGTCAACAACAAAAAAGGATGCAAATTTGCATCCTTTAATGTACGATATTTTTCTTCTGTTTCGCTTCTTTCTTTACTTCTTCCCCTTGGCATTCACTACGAAATGCACAACTTATACACTCAGAACGAAAATGACGCTCTGTATAATGCTCTGGTTGCTGTAACATTTCTTTCATTCTAGATAAATGAGCCATTCCAGTTATAATATCTTCCTGTTTCGGAGTGTAGTCATACTTAGTTCCTTCTATTAAATTAATAACTTCAATTTTCCCTGGAAGAATGCCAAAAGCTTTATAACTAAATACTGTCATTAGCTTTTGACAAAGAGCAAGCATTTCCTCATCCGCATCGACAACATACTTTTTAATTACAAACGACTCAGTACTCCACTCACCAACTTCTAATGTCAATGACATGTGGACACCTAACTCTTCCATATATGTTTGAAATTTTTCATATAAAAATAACGGTGGTGTCTGACTATCATCTCTTTCAACAAACTGTAATAAGTGATCCGTTAGCTTCGCTAACACAATGTAATACTCCATCTTCGAAGCAAACATATTCACCCTTACTTTTTTCCAATACTTTTCTATTAATATTAAAAGTACAATTTTCGTTTGTTGGCCTGCCGGTAATGTGTAATATTCGTTAATAATTCGATTCACAATCATTTGTGCGATTTGTTGCCATTCAAACGAAGAAGGTTCTCTTCTTTTGATATGACGAAAATAAAATTTATGTGGACAACGCATAAAATCATACAAATGATAATCTGTCATCGTTTTAATTGCGATTTTCTCATGCACTTGCTCTTCATCTCCCTTCTGCCATTAAGAAAGGTGTTTTACAAATTCAGCTCCAAACTGTAAACATTTTTCTACATCTTCATCTTCTGGCGTTAATTCTACTTTTAATCCTTCTAACACAACTTCTGCCCCGCGTTCTTTTAGCTTTTCTATTAAAATGTCAACTGCCACGCCATATTTTGGATAAGCCGAATCACATGATCCGAATACTGCCGCTTTTTTCCCAGTTAAATCAATAGAATCCATTGCGTCATAAAAATCTAAGAAATCATCCGGAAGGTCACCATCTCCCCAAGTGTATGCACCTAAAATAATTCCATCATACTGTTCTAATATAGAAGCTTCTGGTGAATCCATAATATCAATCACTTCAATTTCATTTTCAGTTTCACGAATCACGCCGGCAATATGATCAGCCATTTCCTCTGTATTTCCACTCATACTTGCAAAAATCATTACTAACTTACTCAACTGAACCTCTCCCCTTACTTTGTATCTCTTTTTCTGTTTGAATGCTCTTCTTCTCATCTACATATTCCGAACGAATTACATTTCGTTGCCATTCCATATGCTGATCAACTTCTTTATTTTTATCTTTTAATCCCCTCCGTAGAAGGTGAAATTTTTTTCTCATTAACATGTCGCATCCATCCTATTGATAATAATTATCAATTTCAACTATTTTTAGATTAATTGATATTGATTATCACTGTCAACAACTTTTTTTAAAAAATGATTAAAATGTACAAGCTTGTCCGTTAGCTATTCATATACTATAAATGAGCATAGTTCTTTCTCAGCCCTCTCTGACGGAAAGAAATAAAAGCAACTGCGATAGAGCGCAGTTGCCTTTTTTTATCCCACTTTAATGGGCAGTAAAACCCCCACTGATTAAAGTTGCACTTTATACTTTTCTATGATTTCAATAATCTCATTGTTGTTTCTAAAAATAATTCCACTCCATAAATGAGAGCTGATTCATCTACATCAAATTTTGGATGATGATGCGGGTAGCAAGTATCTATCTTTTTATTACCAGTCCCTAATTTAATAAAACAACCAGGTGCTTTTCTTAAATATGCCGAAAAATCTTCTCCTCCCATAGAAGGTTCAAGCTTCACAACACGCTCATTTCCAAACAAATGTAGTGCACTTTCTTCTACTACTTTCGTAATATATTCATCATTAATAACCGGATCATATCCATATCGATACGAATATGTATACGACCCTCCATGTGCTTCTGTAATTCCTTTCACGATTTTCTCAATTTTCTCTTCTGCTTCCAACCTTAATGCTTGATTAAATGAACGAACAGTGCCCATTAAAGTTGCTGCACTAGGAATAATATTATCAGCCATTCCCCCATGAAACTGCGTAACTGAAACGACTCTTTGCATGAAAGCACTTGTATTTCTTGATACAATATGTTGTAGATTTGTAATAATCTGCGCTCCGATAGCAATAGGATCTATCGTTTCCTCCGGCCTCGCCGCATGTCCCCCTTTCCCTTGAATTTCAACTGTAAATACGTCTGGTGCCGCCATCATCGGCCCATACGCAATGCCTATCTTTCCGCTCTCAAGTCCTGACATAACATGTAAACCTATTACATAATCAACACCGTCCATTACACCTGCCTCAACCATTTCTTGTCCCCCGCCGGGATATACCTCTTCTGCGTGCTGAAAAAATAGACGAATCTCCCCTGCAAAATCTTCCTTTATATTTGACAGTACTTCTGCTGTCCCCAACAAAATAGCTGCGTGAGCATCATGTCCACATGCATGCATTACACCTTTATTCACAGACGTATAAGATTTACTCGTCTCCTCTTGAATTGGCAGAGCATCTATATCAGCTCGAATCGCAACTACTTTCCCTTGTTCCGTTCCTCTTTTAATTGCTAGTACACTATACTTCGTCGGTCTCGTTACTTCAAAAGAAGAAAATGTGCATAATGTATCATATATAAATTGTGAAGTTTCTTTTTCATGAAACGATAATTCTGGATACTTATGGAAATATCTTCTCCATTTCACGATATTTTCTTCCGAAATTAGATTCTTCCACACTCTATCCATGATAATTTCCTCCTTTTTAAAAGGGCTAGAAATGTAAAAGTTTACTTTGTCTCGAATGACTCATAAGCACAAATACTATATTTTACGTATTCTTCTAGTCCACTTTTATGTATTCACACAATCCACTTCCTATTTACATATCAAATCCATTACAAATTGATGCTGAATGTAATATAATTGCTAAGTTAGGGATTTTCTTTTTTAGTATTTAGTGCTAATATCAGAAAAGAGCCTTTTGACTTATTTTTACCTAAAATGTGGAATTTTGTTTTTTTCACAATAATGTAGGACATGATACCTACAAAGAGCTATTATTTCATTAAGAGAGGGAAAGACATGGAAAGATTAAAAGAGATATGGTCTCGACCACTCACACAATGGGTTGCAAAGACGGTTTATTACCTTGCAATTTTATTTGCATTACTTTGGTTGTATGGATTCCATGATACAAACACAAGTACATTTATTTACAATGAATTCTAGGGTGGGAACGTTATGAAGTTATTAGAACAAATTGAAAAGTGGGCTATTGAAACGCCTGATCAAACTGCTTTTGTTTGGCGAGATGCGAAAATTACGTACAAACAATTAAAGGAAGATTCTGATGCGTTAGCACATTGGATTTCTTCTGAGTATCCAGATGATCGTTCACCAATTATGGTGTATGGCCATATGCAACCTGAAATGATTATTAACTTTTTAGGATGTGTAAAAGCTGGACATGCTTATATTCCTGTAGATTTATCTATCCCAGCTGATCGTGTACAACGTATCGCTGAAAATTCTGGTGCGAAACTACTTTTATCAGGAACTGAAGTAACTGTAACTGATTTACCAGTTCGCATTGTAAGTGAGGACAACTTAAAAGATATTTTCTTTACTCATAAAGGGAAAACTCCAAATCCTGAACATGCGGTAAAAGGTGATGAAAACTTCTACATTATTTACACATCAGGAAGCACAGGTAATCCGAAAGGGGTTCAGATTACTTATAACTGCCTTGTAAGTTTTACAAAATGGGCTGTAGAAGATTTCAACTTACAAACGGGGCAAGTATTCTTAAACCAAGCACCTTTCTCATTTGATTTATCTGTCATGGATATTTACCCATCATTAGTAACAGGTGGTACACTTTGGGCAATTGATAAAGATATGATTGCACGTCCAAAAGACTTGTTTGCTTCTTTAGAGCAATCGGATATACAAGTATGGACTTCCACACCATCTTTCGCAGAAATGTGTTTAATGGAAGCATCTTTCTCTGAGAGTATGCTACCAAACATGAAAACATTCTTATTCTGCGGTGAAGTGTTACCAAATGAAGTAGCTAGAAAATTAATTGAGCGTTTCCCAAAAGCAACAATTATGAATACGTACGGTCCAACTGAAGCTACTGTCGCTGTAACAGGTATTCACGTTACAGAAGAAGTGCTTGATCAATACAAATCACTTCCAGTTGGCTACTGTAAATCAGACTGCCGCCTTCTTATTATGAAAGAAGATGGTACGATTGCGCCTGATGGTGAAAAAGGTGAAATCGTAATTGTTGGTCCAAGCGTAAGCGTTGGATATTTAGGAAGCCCTGAATTAACAGAAAAAGCATTTACTATGATTGACGGTGAGCGCGCCTATAAAACAGGCGATGCTGGCTATGTTGAAAATGGTCTTCTATTCTATAATGGTCGTCTTGATTTCCAAATTAAGCTGCATGGTTATCGAATGGAATTAGAAGAAATTGAGCATCACCTTCGTGCGTGTTCTTACGTAGAAGGAGCAGTTATCGTTCCAATTAAAAAAGGTGAGAAATACGATTATTTATTAGCGGTTGTTGTTCCTGGAGAACATTCATTTGAAAAAGAATTCAAATTAACATCTGCAATCAAAAAAGAACTCAATGAGCGATTACCAAACTACATGATTCCACGTAAATTCATGTATCAATCTTCTATTCCAATGACACCAAATGGAAAGGTAGATCGCAAAAAATTATTGAGTGAGGTTACAGCATGACCGCATATGGATCATTTTATTTTTTCGCTATAGTGGGCATTTTATTAATACCTACTATCATAGCTGGACTAAAAGGTAAAATGTTGCGTAAATATAATGCCGTTTTAACATTAGTCATGATTGCTATTATCTTCTCGGATAAACCGAAGCAAGCGATTATGTTAGCTGCATTTATTATTTGGCAATATGCCCTTATTAAAGGCTATTTACTTTTAAGAAAACAAAACAATAGTACATTCATGTTTTGTATAGCTGTTATTTTATCGATTTTGCCACTTATTTTGGCAAAAATCGCACCATTTGTACCTGAATTGCATTTTATTGTTTTCGCAGGTATGTCTTACGTAACATTTAGAGCTGTACAAATGGTCTTTGAAGTTCGTGATAATTTAATTAAAGAACTTTCCTTCTTTAATTTCTGGGAGTTTGTTTTATTCTTCCCTGCGATTTCAAGTGGACCTATTGATCGTTACCGTAGATTCCAAAAAGATATTCAAAAGCCGCCTAGCGCTGAAGAATATCAAAAGTTACTATATACAGGACTTAACCGTATTTTCCAAGGTTTTCTGTACAAATTTATAATCGCGCACTTAATAACAACATATCTTGTAAAGGCCGTATTCGCCAATCAAGATACACTTTTATCTAACGTGATTTTTATGTACGCTACTAGCATGCAATTATTCTTTGACTTTGCAGGTTATAGTGCGTTCGTAATTGGTATCAGTTATATGATGGGAATTAAAACTCCTGAAAACTTTAATAAACCGTTCCTTAGTCGTAATATAAAAGACTTCTGGAACCGTTGGCACATGAGTTTATCATTCTGGTTCCGTGATTTTATCTACATGCGTTTCGTCTTTTTTGCAACGAAGAAAAAGTTAATTAAGAACCGTTACACTATTTCGTATATCGGTGCATTTTTAAACTTCTTCATTATGGGAATTTGGCACATCCAAGGAAGCGCTGTTGCGCAGTATGTTATTTATGGTCTATATCATGCCGCACTGTTTATTCTATTCGATATTTTCGAACGAAAAAACAAAAAGCATAAGTTTTGGCCAAACAACAAATTTACACACGTCCTTGCGATCGTAATTACGTTCCACGTTGTATGTTTCGGTTTCCTAATTTTCTCTGGACACCTTAACAGATACTTTTAATGCACCCTTCTTATACCATTAAGAAGTTGCACATATAATATATTTCGGATATAAAGGAGATTTTAAAAATGGCAGAATTTAAAGAGCAAGTATTAGATATTTTAGAAGAAGTATGTGAAAACGATATTGTAAAAGAAAACTTAGATGTTCAATTATTTGAAGAAGGTATTCTTGATTCTTTCGCTGTAGTATCTTTATTAGTTGAATTCCAAGAGCGTTTAGATATTGAAGTTTCTATTTCTGATTTTGATCGTGACGAGTGGGCTACTCCAAACATGGTTATTAAGAAGTTGGAAGAAATCCGATGAACAAAGCAAAATTTGGTCCGATGCTTTTAGCATTGGCCCTTTTTGCTGTATTCCTACTTATTCCGACGCGCTTTCTACTCCCGCTTTTAAGTGACGAAAAAGTAGAACAAGCTGCAACTTCTTTAAAAGAAGAAAAGATTCAAAGTATGATTTTACAGCAAAAGATGTTAGCAGACTCGAAATACCTTCCGATGTATGGTTCATCGGAATTCGCACGTATGGATGCTTACCATCCATCAAATTATTTCAAAGTAAAGCCTGAAGGATTCACACCATTCCTACTTGGACGTGGCGGAACACAAGACCTTGTACATGTATTAAACTTTGCATCTACGATGGATCAATTGAAGGATAAGAAAATGGTATTCGTTCTTTCTCCGCAATGGTTTGTGCCACAAGGTATTGATGAAACACACTTTGCACCTAACTTTTCAAAGCAACAAGGTTACCACTTCATTTTCAACGATGATGTAAAACCTGAAATGAAAAAGCAAATTGCAAAGCGGTTATTGAACTTTGAGATCGTTAAGAAAGAAACTTTATTAAAAATTTCGCTTGAAGGTATCGTTTACGATGATACAAAGCATAAAGTAAAAGCACTTGCTGCTAAACCTTTCGCTTATATTTATCGTAACATTTTAGATCGTAAAGATTTATTTACAGCTATGTTTAATATTAAACCGCATAAAGAAAAACTTGACCCTTCATTAAAACAAATGAACTGGGAAGAGGCTCGTAAACATGCAGATCAAACAGGTGCAGCAGAATCTGGATCTAACAATTACGGTATTGAAGATGGTTACTTCAACAGCAAAATCAAGAAAAAATTAAAGCAACGTGAAGGCTACTTAAAAAATGATGCTTATGATCAATCGCCAGAATATGAAGATTTACAAATTGCACTTGATTTATTAAAACAATCTGGTGCAAAACCACTCTTCATTTCTGTTCCTGTAAAAGGTCCTTGGTACGATTACGCTGGCTTCCCGAAAGAACGCCGAGAATTGTACTATAAGAAAGTTCATGAGCAAATTGAGAAAGCTGGCTATCCAATTGCCGACTTCTCAAATCATGAGTATGATAAATACTTCTTAAAAGATCATATGCACTTAGGTTGGAAAGGCTGGGTTTATATTGATGAAGCCATCCAACAATTTTATAAAGCAAACTAAAGAAAAGACCGCTTGAATTATTCAAGTGGTCTTTTTCTATATACATTTTGCAATTGTTCAATTACATTATCTGCTTCTTTCATCACTCTCTCCACTACATGCTGAGCTGATTCTATTCGTGCTAATGATGACGCTTGTCCTGCCCAAAGTGACATATATTCTCCATTATTTTGCTTTGCTGCTTGTTGGCGTATTTTAGAGGTTAATACATTTTGCACCGGATACATCGGAAGGTCTTCTTCTTTCCCTTCATGCTTCTCTATAAATTCATTACGAATACCTCGTGCATATTTCCCGGAAAACGCACGAGTCACAGTTGTACTCGTATCTGTACTACGTAAAACCGCTTTTTTATACACGTCATGCGTAATACTCTCTTCACTCGTTAAAAAGGCTGATCCCATTTGAACAGCTTCTGCTCCCAGTGTAAATGCAGCAACAAGCCCTTGCCCGTTCATTACACCACCTGCTGCAACAATCGGGATATGCGGAACTGCTGCTACTAGCTGCGGAATTAATGCAAACGTACCAATCATAGCGTCCTGTTCTTTCCCGATAAACGTTCCTCTATGCCCTCCTGCCTCGCTACCTTGACCGACAATAATGTCTACTCCTAATTCAGCAAGCACTTTCGCCTCTGCCACATGAGTAGCTGTGCCGATGACTTTTATTCCACTTCTTTTCAAATCATTTATCTCTTCTTTTTCTAACGTTTGAAACGCAAAGCTAACGACTGGTACTTTTTCTTCTACTAACACTTGTAATTGTTCTTTATAACTTTTTGGAAACTTTACATGCTCTTCTTCCTCTATACCGAATTCTCTATTCACTCCGCTAAGTAATCTCTTTGCCAAGTTTATCTTCTCTTCTTCTATCTGTATCTCTTTTGTTAAAAGTAAATTAACACCGAAGGGCTTATCTGTTAGCTCCCTTATTGTATAAATTGCTTCACGAATTTGTTCTGGGCTCATATAGCCTGCTCCAAGCGTTCCTAATCCTCCGCTATTACTCACAGCTGCAACGAGTTCTGGCGTCGTAATCGCACCCGCCATACCGGCTTGAATGATGGGATACTTAATTTGTAATGTATCTATGACTCGACTTGTAAACATTGTTTCTCCTCCTATTCTCTTTATATCTTCTTTATTTGACAAACTTTTCCCTTCTTTTACAAGGATTGAACTTCCTATGAAGCGAATATATTGAAAGTGAAGGAGGCTGAAAACAATGATATATCCAAATGCATTACAACAAGGTGATACAGTAATGATTATTGCACCGTCCGGGCCACCAACAATTGAAAATGTATTAAAAGGTGTAAAGGTATTACAAGAAATGGGTTTATCTGTAGTAATCGGGAAGAGTGTTTATGAGAAATATGGATATTTAGCTGGAAGGGATCAAGTCCGGCTTGATGATATACATGAAGCATTTTCAAACCATGAGGTAAAGGCCGTTTTCTGTGCACGGGGTGGTTACGGTAGCGCTCGTCTCCTCCCTCACATTCAATATGAAATCATTCGGCAAAATCCAAAAATCTTTTGGGGATATAGCGATATTACAGCTTTACATACTGCCTTTTCACGTTATGCAAAGCTTATTACTTTTCATGGCCCAATGGTTGAAGAATTAGGGAAAGGGGTAGATTCTCTTTCTTTATCTTCTTTCAACCAACTATTTCATCCGTATTCAACCATCTTATCTGCTTCAGAATGTATCGTACCTAGCTCTTCCCGTACAGTTACAGGTCAGTTAGTTGGAGGCAATTTAGCGGTGTTAACGAGTATCATTGGCTCCTCCTACGAGATAAATACAGCCAATAAACTTTTATTGCTTGAAGACATTGGGGAAGAACCGTATCGCGTTGATCGTATGTTAAATCAGCTACTTTTATCTGGAAAGTTTCATGAATGTAGTGGTGTTATTTTTACAAGTTGTCATGACTGCACTCCTTCTAAACCATCTCAATCATTGCAAACAATACTATATGAATATTTCACTTCATATGCTATACCTGTCCTATTCGGTTTACCGATTGGACATATAAGCCCAAACATCGGAATCCCTCTTGGAGCTACAGCGACAATAAATACAAATAATAAAACACTCTCTATTTCTTCTGGCATAGCCACTCCGTGTTCAAATTAAAAAGGAAAAGCAATTCAGCTTTTCCTTTTATCCCGCTTTAATGGGCAGTAAGACCCCCACATCAAAATTCAGCGAAAGTAAAGAAGTTAGGTGGGGGTCGGGCTGCCCATTAAAGCCCGATTGGTTCAACTAATAATCAGTGGGGGATGAAGAAAACCCCCACTGATTAAAGCTTCACTTTATTTATAATAGTTAAAAATTCGTCCAGATGCGATATCTGCAATTTCTTCTGGAATAAATGTTTTACTTATATCAGTACCGACATTTAATACTGCTGTAGCATCTTTCTCAATGCTACCAAATAATTCTTTCCCACGTATCGTAATAAGGGGTGTTCCTTCTGGCAACACATCTTTTACAAATTCCATTTGTGTAAAGAACGGAACGATCCATCTACCCTCTCCTTGGAAATGACGCAAACGAAGTATCCCTTCTGTTGCACCTTCCTCTGCTTCTAATGAGCCAGCAACATAAAACTCAGTAGATAAGAGCAATTCATAAAATTCCTTTTGCTTTTGTTTGTCATCCCCTGCTACAACAAGTACTTCTTCTATTCTCTTTACCGGAATTTGCTCCATACGATGCCACCCCTATTTTTAAAATGATTGTACTTAGATTATACGAAATATTCTTATTTTTTTCTACATAATTCGCAATTATTTTCTTAAAATAATTTCAATACTTCTTTTGTCGTCATAATTGTAGCAAACTCTTCATGTAAATTTACAAGTGTCATATTATGAATATCTTCTGCACTATACTCTTTACCATCTAGACCATTACGGTTAAAAGTAGCCGTCGCATCACTCACTAAATATGTTTTAAATACTAAATTCCCTGCCATTCGTGTCGTAGTCTCCACACAATGATTTGTCGTTAATCCTACAATCACTACTGCATTACATTTGTTCTCTCTTAATTGCTCTTCTAAATTTGTCCCAATGAATGCGCTATTAACAGATTTTTGAATAACCACTTCACCTGGTAGTGGTTGCAACTCTTCTTTAAAGTTGACTGTTTCCGCTCCCTCATAAAACATCGACTGATCATTTTCTTTATTTACATGTTGAATATGAAAAACTGGTCGTTTCCTTTTTCTCCATTCTGCTAACAAAATTCTCATATTTTCTTCAGCAAAAAGATTATTTCTCTCACCCCAGTATGGTAATTGAAACGCCTTTTGTACATCAATTATAATAAGTGCTATTTGATTATTCATCATTTTCTCCTTCTTTCGGCTGTAATTGAAATAGAAAACCAAATTGTTGTGACGCAGTAATAAAACAAATATACGCACAAAGCTCTACAATTTCTTTTTCCGTCCAGTATTGTTTCAATACATGAAACATATTATCATCTATCGCCTTTTTGTCATGAATAAATGTATGCGCAAAAGTAACTGCTACACCAATTTCTTCTACCTTTTGCATATCATCAGGCCTTCCCTTCGCCATACAGTACGGGCATTCATTCCCATACGCTAATGTTCTTCTCACTTGCTCCTTTAACTCTGCTGAAAGAGTTCCTTTATTGTATAATGTATTTTCTAATGTACTCCACGAATGTAATATTTCCGGATTATGACCTAATAACCTTTGAAACTTTGTATCTCCTACATTTGATAATGAAATTCTCTCCATTATTTTTCCTCCTATTCCCTTCAGTTTTATTGTAAAATAAATAAAGTTCTCTTTACATTTCATATGAATCTTAATTTATATTTTTCCTTTACAAAAATTATCATTTTACTGGAGGTATATTTACACATGCAACTAGATCGTGTTGATCGAAAAATTTTAAATGAATTATATAATGATAGTCGCCTTTCCATGCGTGAATTGGCGAAACGAGTAAACTTATCTGCTCCGTCTACTGCAGAACGTGTTCGTAAGCTCGAAAGTGAAGGCGTTATCCAAAAATACACAATCGATATCGATTATAAAAAAGCAGGACTTGTTTTAGACTGTATTTTAGAAATCACTTTAAAAAACGGGGATACAACGCGTATGCAACAGTTTATTCAGTCTTATCCGTCCGCAAGTTTTTGTTACCGCGTAACAGGAAGCTTATGCTACATTGTAAAAATTTCTGTTCCTTCACTCGTTGAACTTGAAGAATTTATTAATGATGTTTCTTCATATGCAACGACTGTTTCTCATATCGTATTATCAGAAATATCTCTTACTCCTGATATTGAACATATCTTTCCAGAAGATTAATTAATTTTTATTCATAAAATATATAAAAACCCCTTACAATAAGAATAAAAATAATATATTATGTATTAAAATACATATAGTTCGAGAAAGGGGTTTTACATTGAAAATCTGGTTTTATGAAAAAACGGCACAATTAGATGACTTGCTTGGCATTTGGGACAATGTTCCGACTATCCCTCGAATTGGTGAAAAAGTTGAGATTTTAAAAGCAGTCCGCACTGTTACAGATATTAAATATGTAAAGAACGGCAATAATTTTCGTGTGGAAATTATTACAAAGTAAAAAGTAGCTCACAAGGAGCTACTTTTTACTTATCTATCATGCGCTTTCTTTATAACGATTTTATCGTCTTCTACAGATACTGTTACATAATCATTTTCTTCTAACCCGAGCTTATTTACAGCCTCATCTGGTAGCTCTACAGCCATCAATCTATCTGTTACAATCACTTGACTATACACTTCATTTTCTTGTGATGCACTCACTACTTTTTCCTCATTTATGAAGCGCACTGGTGGCACACCCACTTCTTTTACCGTACGCCATTGTTTCCAAACGTAAGGAATTAACCAAAGTAATCCAACAACTGTAAGACCGATACCGATCCATAAATTACTTTGCGCTTGTAATTCAGGAATTGAAATTGCGCTACTCTCTTCTCCGCCAACAAATTGCATACTTGTTGCAATTAAATTATTTAGAGCGTGTACAGCGATATTCGTCCATATATTTTGTGTCTTTATGTATAAAAGACACATAACAACACCAAACATGAACGCACCAATAACATCAAAATGTCCTAAGCCAAAAATAATGGAAGATATAATGACAGCTTTTTTAATCCCCCATTTATAAGCCATTCGCTGTAAAAAGAAGCCCCTAAAAATAACCTCTTCCATAATTGGTGCTAATACACATGCTGAAACGAAAGTAAATATCGTCATATATATGTTACTCGTATTAATAACATTTCCGTCTTCTAACATAGTAACTAAGAAATTCGGTAACGTATGTGCTAATATGTAAAATTGAATATGAGATATACCGACTGAAAAAATCATTCCCATTATCGTTGCTAATACAATTAATCCCCACGGTAAACGTCCTGACTTATCAAAAAAACTATTAAATACAACATTATTTTTATTGGTTTTTACGTATAACCAAAATAACGGAAATACAAAAAACAAAGTTATTTGTGAAATAACCTCCGTTGTATTCTCAGAAACATTTGATAGACCTAATGGGATCATCGTAAGGAACAGCCCTATGATCATCCATCCAAAAAAGCTACGTAGCCTTATACGTGAAAATGCATAGTGCATATAGAACACCTCCAAAGTTAGTAAAAGTAAATGGGCGGATAACTACATTATAATATGAATATAGTTGAACTCTTCCTATTTTTCTCAATTACTTTCAAACAACATATCTATTAAAATACTATATTACTGCTCTTCAAGTTGCACTACCTGAGCAAGTTATGTAATAAAAATCCCCGTTTTTACAAGCGGGGATTTCTTTTATTATAATACGTCACGTTTTTGGAATAATGCACTTGATGCTACAAGCAATACAACAAAGTATGCAGCTACAAGTAATAATGAAGTTGTAAACGTAAATTCTGTGAATGTAGGTTCTACTCCGCCACTAATTAATTTATTGCCATCGTAAGCTCTTAAATCCAAATGGAAGAATACTATAAACTTCGCTACGCCTTTTGCAAACATCATTAATACCATATTAATTGCTCCTTGTAAGAAGAACAGGAACATCGTAATAATTAATGGTAATACAGATTTTCTAAATACGTTTGCTAAGAAAAATGCAAGCGTCGCAAAGAAGAGCGGTGAAAGTACTTGATATAAGGTAGATTTCATTACGATTCCTAACGTTAATTCTGTTTTACTACCATCCATTACAATTAATCCAATAATCATAGCAATTAACGTACTAGCAAATATGATAAATACTATAGTAAGTAACACTGTAATATATTTAGAGAATAAAACTGTCATTCGTTTTCTTGGACGGATTAATAACTGCTTAATTGTACCTTTTTGGAACTCATCCGTAATCATACGCGAAGCAATCGTAATGCCAAAAATTGTTGCAAACAAAGTAATTAAACCAATCTCTGAACTTGCAAAATCTAAATAGGATCCTTTAAATTCACTTCCATCTCCCCATTTCAGCATCGCTAAAACTCCCAAAATCTCCAATACTGCAATAACACCAATTAAAATATACATTCCTTTTTTCGCATGCAGCTTTAAAAATTCATTTTGAATTAATTTAAACATTACGCTTTCACTCCCCCTGTAATCGCTAAGAACTCATCCTCTAACGTTTTATTTTGAACAGTAACTCCGTATACAAGCACATCGTCATTCACAAGTTTCTTTACAAGTTGCGGAATTTCTTCTTTCGTTACAGATACTACAATGACATTTCCTTGCGCCTTACCTTTAATGATTTCATTTGCTTTCTGTACTTGATCTACTTCAAACGCTACAACTACTGTCTCATCATGTTTTGCTTGTTCATGTAAGTTGTACTCTTGTACAAACTCACCTTGCTTAATAATAACGACGCGATCACACATGAGTTCAATTTCACTTAATAAGTGACTTGATACGATTACAGCAATATTCTCTTCTTTCGCTAGACGTTGTAAATAATCACGAATTTGGCGAATACCAGCTGGATCTAATCCATTTGTTGGCTCATCTAAAATTAAAATTTTCGGCTGATGTAGTAATGCCTGTGCAATTCCTAAACGCTGTTTCATACCAAGTGAATATGTTTTCACCTTTTTATGAATCGCATGCTCTAATTCAACCAGTTTTACAATTTCAGCAATGCGCTCTTTACTAATTGGTGTAATTGCCATGTTCGCAAAATGCTTTAAGTTTTGCATTCCTGTCATATAATCATATAGTTCAGGATTTTCTACAATCGCTCCAATTTGCTCTAACGCCTTTTCACGCTCCGTGCGGATACTATGGCCACAAATTGTAATATCGCCCTCTGTCATTGAAATAAGACCTGTCATCATACGAATTGTTGTCGTTTTACCACTACCATTCGGTCCAAGGAACCCGTACACTTCCCCTTCACGAACTTCAAATGATAAACCGCGAATAATTTCCGTTCCACCAATCTTTTTTCGAACATTCTCTAACTTTACTACTACGTTTCCCAATGCTGATTCCTCCTTTAGACTTCTAGTTTTTTATCGATTATGCGACCTGTTATATAAACAAGTAGAATAAATATTCCTATAGAAAAACTAAGGCTATATAAATTCATAAGTTTTTCCGGATAGAGAAACACATCCGCTCCTGATGATTCATCTATATATACTAATTTTTTTATTAGAGGTGCAGCAGGTGCAAGACCGCCCAACATTCCATATATAGTACCTAATAATTTTGTTACTAGTAAAAATAAGAAAAATACCATTGGATATTTTAACTTCTTCTTTTTCAAAGAAAACACTTTAACGCTTGCTACTGAAAAAAGTAATACTAGCAATATGCTAGATAAATTAAATACATATAACATAGTACTAAAGAGGTGCTTTAGTGGATTGAATACACTTTGAGTAAATAATACTTCATAGAGCTCTGTACCTTTTATTATTTTCATAGAAATACCATATAAAAAAATAGAACCCATTAATTCAAAAATAAGTAAATAAATTACAACGTATAACAATATTGCTAAAACAATCTTTTTACCCGATATCGATGTTAACCGAAATAATGTGCTTTCAGTCATTTTTCCAAATGCAGACACCGCCTGAATAACTATCATTGCTAAAAAAGTTATATATACTAGAATAACGAAACTAACTATAATTGTTTGTCTTACTTCTCCTGATTCTTGCTTAATATAATTCCCCAAACTTACGAAAGCTACAGCGATAACGAATATAAATGATAGCAACGAAATAATAATTTGCTTTTTATTTATATTGTACATGTATATTAAGCTCGGCTTCATCTACTAAACACCTCCTTAAACACATCTGTGACCGCTTTCCCTCTTTGAAAACGTAATTCTTCTACATTTTCATACAATACAATTTCCCCATCTTTTAAAAAGATTACTTCATCAAAAATATTTTCAACTTCATTTATTAAATGAGTCGAAATTAGGATTGTACAATCTTCTCTATAAAATTGTAGAATAAGTTCCAGTACGTGTTCCCTAGAAATGAGATCAATCCCTCCCAACGGTTCATCTAGTACGTATAACTTCGCTTTCCTCGAAAATGTTAAAATGATTTGTAGCTTTTCAACCATCCCTTTTGATAAAGCTGTAATTTTTTCTTCTAACGGTATTTTAAACTCCGCAACCGTATCTACCGCTTTTTGAATGTCGAAGTCTTTATAAAAATCGCGGTAGAAAAATATAGAATCTTTTACTGTCATCCAATCATCAAATACTGGTTTATCAGACATAAAAGAAACGATTTCTTTCGTTTCTAACCCTACCTTTTTACTAGCGATTGTAATACTACCTTCAGAAGGATGCTGCAGACCAGCAATCATTTTCAATAACGTCGTTTTCCCGCTCCCGTTATCTCCAACAAGCCCAACAATTTTCCCTTCGGTAATCTCTATGTTTAATTCACGAATCACTGCTTTTAATCCGTATCTCTTCCATAAGTTTTCTATTTTTAATAGCTCTGTCATTCGCTCTCCTCCCTTTTCTCATGTAATGAAGAACGAAGGATTGTAAGAATTTCTTCTTCTGAAAAACCTAAATTGTCCATTCCATCTATAAAAGAATGAAGTAATTCTTTCGCCATCTCTTTTCGCAGCTCCATAATTTTCTCCCCTTCATTCGTTACATATCGTCCCATTCCCCTACGTGTTACAACAACCCCATCTCGTTCTAGCTCTTGAAATGTACGCTGGATCGTATTTGGATTTACTTGTAATTCACTCGCTAATTCACGTACAGAGGGAATTTTATCACCAGGCAACAAATGTCCTGTTACGATTTCTTTTTTTATGTATTCCATTACCTGAATGTAAATTGGTGTATTTGGAGAAAATTCTATTTTCATTTCTTCCCTCCTTTTGTATTGGTGTACTAGTTAAATAATACACCGATACAAAAGGATTGTAAATACCCATTTAATTACAAAAAAGTTCTATCCATTAGCCAGATAGAACTTTCCAAACAGAAATCGTTATACAAAAATAATAATGTTATGTAAACAAATCCATAAAGAAAAGCTGCCTTATCAATGAATAAGACAGCTTTTCTTTATGATCATATATTAAAAATTAAACACAAAGTCATCATCAGATAACTTTTCAACGTTCGTTGCTTTTACGTAACCATTTCCTTTTACAGAGAAGAAATCATGGTTTTTCGTATCTGTACGTAAACCATTTAAAACGATTGGGTTAATTTCTTCTTCTTCAAACTTCGGCTCAAGTCCTAAGTTCATAAGTCCTTTATTCGCATTGTAACGAACGAAACGATTTACATCCTCTACAAGACCAATAGAAGTGTAAATTTCTTCTGTGTATGCCATTTCAATTTCATATAGTTCCATTAATAACTCTTGCGTTTCTTTTTGCACTTCTTGTTGATCTTCTGCAGAAAGTTCCGCGAAGATTTGTTGTGCTAAAATACCGACGAATACGCCGTGAATTGACTCATCACGAATTATTAAGTTAATAATCTCACCACTTGCCGTCAGTTTACCTTGACCAGCTAAGTAAAGCGGATAGAAGAATCCACTATAGAATAAGTAACTTTCTAAGAACACACTTGCTACCATTGCCATGTATAACTCTTTTTTCGTCACTTCAGGTTTTAATAAACGACGATAGTAACTCGTAATAATACCAGCCTTTTTCTCAAGTAACGGATGAGTATCTACCCAGTCAAAAATCTCATCGATTTCTTCTTCAGTAGCTAACGTCGTGAAAATATGACTGTAACTCTTCGCATGTACTTCTTCCATTGCACCCATGAAAGCTAATACACTTTTCGCTTGTAAATTTTCAAGGTGAACAAGTACAAGTGGCATCCCTTCGCCGCCTTGTTTCGTATCTAAAAGTGTTAAACCACCTAATACACGCTTATAAGCAACCTGCTCTTCTTTTGATAATTGCGCCCAAGTATTTTTGTCAGAAGACACTGCGATTTCTTCTTCTGTCCAAAACTGAGCGATGTTTTGCTTCCAAAACATTAAACTAAAATCATCTTCTTTTTTGTTCCAGTTTACCGCACGCATTCAATCGCCCCTTCTCTAAATATGATAACTAAGCATGAGCAGGGTTCAGAAAACCCTGCTCATCATGTCTCACTTTTTATATTAAACGGTACAAGCCACACACTCTTCCACGCTTAATTTACGCGTTCTCGTATAATACAGACTCTTTAAGCCTTTTTTATGTGCATAGATGTAGTAACGTGCTAATTCACGTGTTGAAATATCACTATTAACGTAAAGAATTGTACTAATCCCTTGGTCAATATGTTCTTGAATTTCTGCGATTAAATCAATTAATTTAAACTGATTCATATCGTAAGAAGATTTATAGTACCAGAACGTATCTTTTGATAAATACGGCATTGGATAATATGTTGTCGCATTCGCATACGTTCTTGATTCGATTTGACTTACGATCGGCATTACGCTTGAAGTTGCATTTTGAACGTAACTGATTGATTGTGTTGGAGCGATAGCAAGACGATATGAGTTATATAAACCATTCTTCTGTACTTGCTCTTTTAAACTTGTCCAATCTTCTTTTGTTGGAATATGAATTCCTTCAAATAATTGCTGAACTTTTTCAGTTACTGGACTGTAATCTGTCGTTTCATACTTTTCAAAGTATGTGCCGCTCGCATAATCAGATTTATCGAAGTCTTTAAATGTCTCGCCTTTTTCTTTAGCGATTTCCATACTTTTCTCAATAGAGTAGTAATTTAACATCATAAAGAATGTACGAGCGAATTCTTTCGCTTCTGCACTTTCATAAGCGATTTTATTTTTTGCTAAATATCCGTGTAAGTTCATTGCGCCAAGTCCAACGGAATGAAGCTCATCATTAGCTTTTTTCACAGTTGGTGCATTCGGAATAATCGTCATATCAGAAACAGCTGTTAAAGCTTCCATTCCCGCATGAACCGCTTCACGAATTTCTTTGTTTTCCATTACATTTACGATATTTAACGATCCTAAGTTACAGTTAATATCACGACGAATAATGTCATCTGTACCGTAATCATTTATTTCAGAAGTTTCTTGAAGCTGGAAGATTTCTGTCTCGAATGTTCAACCGAGTTCGCTACTCCTCAGTCCGTTGCTCATGCAACTGCTGTATGTCACCATACAGGACAGACTATATCATCACCTACAGCATTACCTGATTAGGTGCTCCGCTTTTCGAACGCCAATCGCTTGCGCTCTACTCCCATAAGGGATAGTCGTTAGGCTTTTACTTATCTTAATCTTTCAGAAAGTCTCTTATTACTTTATGTTGTCCCATAACTCTGCTATACAAAATAATAAGATACATTCTGAACTTTTATATTTTCATTCTAAGATAAGATTTAGCACGGTAGGTTACCTCAAATTTGAGGCTTTCCCCGTTTAACGGAGTTTTCGACTAGCATTTCTACTAGAAGGTGCTACATATTTAACACAAGTTCGACATCTTCACAGTTCCAATATCCTTCAGTGGATGTTGATTATTTGCATTTGATTTAAACATTAAGTACGGATAACCCGACTCAAGCTGAATCATAGCAATTTTAATAAGCATATCACGTGCACTAATATCTAGCGGCTTCTTCTTCACTTTCGGATTGCTCATTAATTCATCGTACATTTCATCGATATCAATGTCATCTAAATGCTTTCCGTATTCTTTATACACCGTATAAGGCGCGAAAACATGGAAAGGTTCGTTTTTCTCAGCAAGCTCAAAGAACTTACTTGGAACGATAATTCCGATTGATAGAGACTGAATACGGCTCTTCTCATCGGCATTTATTTTTTTCGTATCAAGGAATTCAATAATATCCCAATGGAAAATGTTTAAGTATACTGCGCCAGCACCTTTTCGTTGGCCAAGTTGATTCGCATATGAAAACGAATCTTCAAGTAATTTCATAACAGGTACTACACCACTTGCAGCGTTGTCGATACCTTTAATTTGCTCACCGCGTGCGCGTAGCTTAGATAAGTTTAAAGCTACTCCTCCGCCGATTTTTGATAATTGCATTGCAGTATTAATGTTAAAGCCGATTGAATTTAAGCTATCATCCATCTCTAACAAGAAACAAGACACCATTTCTCCTCTTCTGCTTCTTCCCGCATTTAAAAAGGTTGGTGTCGCTGGTTGGTAGTTTTGTTTGACAATCATGCTTGCGAATTGTTTTGCCTTCGCAACATCACCGCGTCCTAAGTATAATGACACAATTGCTACACGATCTTCATAGCTTTCTAAGTATTGTTTTTGATCATTTGTTTTTAACGCATAATCTTTGTAGAACTTAGATGCTGCCATATAAGATTGGAACTCGAAGTTTTCACCATAAGCGATGTTATATACCTCTTCTACTTCCTCCAAGTTATACTCGTCCAGAACGTTGTAATAGTAATCATGTTCTTTCATATACTCCATTCGCTCTGCCACGCTATTAAAATGAACGGTATTCTCTCTAGCTTCTTCCATAAAGACTTCTAATGCCTCTTTATCTTTATGAAGCTGATAAAAACCGTCCTGCATTTGCGTGATTTCATTATTCAGTTCAATGTGTCGCAATCTCCCGCACCCTTTCCTTAAAATATTCTACATCGTTATTTGTTCCTGATAACTCAAATTTTGATACAATAGGCACTTCATATTTAGCAGAAATTTTGTCAGCACTTGCACCGAACATGTCTCCCCAGTTACGATTGCCGCTTGCAGATACGCCTTTTAATTTTTCATTATTGCGCTCTAAAAATTCTAAAACACGTTCTGGTACATTGCCAAAACCTGTTGTATACGTAATTAAAATAAAGTCTTCATCTATTACTAGATCTTCACCAATTTGAACGGCCGGCATATTTAATTTGTGAATGAAACGCTTCACGTTTCCTGTCATAGAATCATATGCAACTAACATTTCCGACCCTCCCTTTTCAATCTATACTCTCTGTATGTTGTTTCTTGATTTCTCTATATATTGTATTACGTTTCAAAATAAGACACAAGATATATGTATAAATTCTTTCTTTTTTTAACTTTTACTTTTCGACAAGACCGTCGTTTTTTTTCAATACAATGACTATGAAACAACATTCTAAAACTCATGTCAATAAAGTGCTTTTCAAAAAAGTTGTCAACGAATTTAACCTTATTTTTAAAAAAGTTACCAATATATTTTGTCATAAAACGGCAAATGCTGGAGGAATATATTTCTCCAGCATCACGCAAAAAAGAACAGACATGAAACGATAATCTGTTCTAAAAAACGATTACATTTATCAATTTTACTTTATTAAATATTATACATATACTTTCGATTCGCGTTACATACTAAAAGATAACTATTATAGAAAAAGATTATTATTATGGAAATGCAGCTTATTTATGAAAAGATTATTCAGAGTGCTCAATACGCAAAATATCTTTTACAAATATATGATGTGGATTTTCATCTTTATCAATCATTGTACATACAGGAGCTTCTTCATCAAAGTATACAATCATTCCTTCTATGTACTGATACGTATGTTGAACTTGTACAGTTATTTTAATTTCTACAGCCTCTTCATATGCTCTTTTTATTTTCTGAAGCATTTTTGTCGAACACTTTCTTTTCTCTGGATACATGACCATTCCCATAAATCGGTTGCCGGCTCTATCTTTCCACATATAATCCCAATGCGGTAATATGCCTTGTTTAAAATCGCCCATAAATCTCCTCCCTATATTCTTCTAGTTACGAACGTGGCGTTTCTGAGTATGTATAAATGACTTGTCCGCCGCGCTGTGCGTTACCAATGAAATGTTTAAAGTCTTCTCGATTTACTAAAACTTCTCTGAACGTATAAAATACATCTTTCGTAACAACATACTCCTTTATTTCACCATTTTTCAGCTGATCCAAAATTGTATTTGCTAATTCTTTATCCATGTATTTCACCTCTATGCAATATTTTATTTTAACTTATATTCTATAGGTCAACAACTGTAAAATTATCCAGATGCTATACCTTCATTTCATTTTCATTATTTTTCAAAAGATATCTCTTAATTATATGTCCACTAAATATCATATACTAACATAGCTACTTCTCTATATCAAACATTTCGACATGCAATTATGCAAAGTTCCATACCACTATGCTACAATATATAAATAGAACTAGGAGGGATACTATGATTCGGAAAGCAAAAAAGACAGATGCGAAACTGGTAGCACCTTTATTGTATAACGCTCTGCACGAAATTGCTGAAAAAATCACAGGTAGCACAGTTGAGACAGAAGTATTACTAGGACTTGAAACATGGTTCTCAAAAGAGAGAAATCGACTGAGCTATGAAAACTGTTTTGTATATGAGCAAGACGGGGGTGCAGTTGGAGTTATTGTCGCTTATCACGGTAGTGAAGCAACAATGCTTGATGCACCAATTGTACATCACTTAAGAGAATTACATAAAGATGAATCAATTACGTTAGAAAAAGAAGCTGAACTTGATGAATATTACATTGATACATTATCTGTTTCAAATGCATATGGCGGAAAAGGAATTGGTTCTAAATTAATTGAAGCTGCTGAAATTTATGCAACTGAAAAGGAGCATAAAAAAATCGCATTACTTGTTAATTTAGAAAACAAACGTGCCTATTCACTATACGAAAAACTGGGTTACAAAAAAGATCAAATCGTTATGCTTGTAGGCGAACCTTATGCGCATCTCGTAAAACCATTGAACATCAAAATTTCTATATCTTAAAAAGAAAGCACACGATTTATATAAATCGTGTGCTTTTATGTTAAATTCGTATTTAATACATTTCCATTCATCGCCTCATGAAACGTATATGTTGTACATCCCCATGGCTCTCTGTGCAAAATAGGAGAACCAGACCATCCCATCGCTCTCAGTTCGGCACCAATCATTACATTCACATAATTATGACCTACAAGAGCAATACTTCCATGTACGAGAGCGTAACGATGTAATAAGTAAGCCGCTTGTCTCGCCCTCTCTCTTACTTCCTTATAAGACTCAACATCTTTATGGTAACCAAGTATCCATAATGTTCGTCCGATGAACATCCATACGTTAGGTTTACACTTCAACCATTTTGGAGCATAAAAGCTCGTCGGAACTGTAGCTTCTCTAAAGAGAGAATTTTGTATAAACGATAAAGAATCCATTAATTCAGCTGCTGACTGTACAGCGCACTTTTGATCACTCGTTACAATCAATTTTGCCGCTTCAACCGCTTCCCTTGTTTCCGTAGGTATTGGTACTTTTTTTGTTATAGTATGTAAGTCATATCCTTTCATCCATTCATGAAAGGATGTAACCGTCATTGGTTCTATAGTACGATCTAAGCGACCATGACGAATAAAAGAAATCTTCATTCTTTCCACTCTCCATTCATCACTTACGAACTCTATTATGTACTATTTTTACATATCATACCACGCAAAAAAAGAAAGTTATACACCTTTACATATCCCCGCCACTCTCATGTGTGACCCCAGCATGTATACCATCCATCCCATCAAAATATGTAGTCGTTTCATGATGACGAATCTTTTTTAAATGTATATAAGAAAATACAAATAAAATTAATGCTATAACACTCCCCACAAATTCAAACATCATTTTACCGCCTCTAATTTCTCCCACTTTAATAGGTTATTGTATTTCTTTATTATAACTCTATATAAAGATTTTTGCATTTCTCCTATTTTTTCTCAAAAAACATGGCTTTTCTACATATTTTCTTACAAAAAGTGAATATTTTTCGAATTTTTACTTTGAAAACATTTACAAAACAGGAAACATAGTTCAAAATAAAGGAAAATAAAAAATCCCAAATTATTCTTTTTTGGAAAAACTGTAACAAGGAGAGTTGCTTATGCAGATCGCAGAAACTGGAGATATCATTGAATTTAAAGGTGGAATGCAAGGCCGTGTTCAAAAAGTAAATCAAAACTCTGTTATTGTGGATATAACAATTATGGAGAATTTTAGAGAACTAGATATGGAACCTCTTACAGTTGTTAGTCATAAAAACTATACTGTCATTAATCAAAATGCATAATATAATAGAAAGAAAGGATCTGTATGTTATACAGATCCTTTCTTTCTATTATATATTAACGATTATCAATTGTTTCTGGATATAGATCATGGTTCATCATGCGATAGTCTGCCATTTGTTCATATTTCGTTCCTGGACGACCGTAGTTACAGTAAGGATCAATTGAAATCCCTCCACGTGGTGTGAATTTACCCCATACTTCAATGTAACGTGGATCCATTAATTTAATTAAATCATTCATAATAACGTTCATGCAATCTTCGTGGAAATCACCGTGATTGCGGAAACTAAATAAATATAGCTTTAGCGATTTACTCTCTACCATTCTTTGTTCTGGAATGTAGCTAATATAAATTGTTGCAAAATCCGGTTGACCCGTTTTCGGACATAAGCTTGTAAATTCAGGACAATTGAATTTAACAAAATAATCACGGTTTGGATGATTGTTATCAAATACCTCTAAAATTTCCGGGCTATATTCAAATAAATATTTTGTATTTTGATTTCCTAATAATGTTACATCTTTTAAATCTTCATCTAATCTTCCTGCCATTTTAAACATCCCTTCTCATTATACTCCGCGTTTATTTCCCCATACTAACGCATGAAGCTGCGGCAATACTTTTGCATTATTCATTTCTTTACGGTTAACCGCTTTTTCAATAAGCCACTCATACTTATCTAATAACTTTTTAATCAACATCGCATCATCCACAGTTTTTGTATCATCATTCCCTACTTGTAAGAAAAATGGCACATCTGGATAACGTTCGTGCATCTTAACTGCATACTCGAAATCATAATCGTCAAATACTACTACCTTTAAACTAATATCTTTTCCTGATAGTTTCTGAATAATAGCATCTAACTTCTGAAAATCAGTTTTCATTGTCGAACTTGGTGGTTTTGGAGAAATCGTTACCTCATCAATTTGAAGTAACCAATCTTGCCATTTACTCCCTTGCGTTTCGATTGCCGTTCGCATTCCATTCTCTTTTAATATAGAAAGAAGAAACTCAATATTTTTCAGCAATGCCGGATTTCCACCTGAAATCGTAACATGAGAAAAATTTTCGCCGCCAATTTCTACAAGCTCATTCCAAACGTCTTCTGCTGTCATCTGTCTAATTTGATCTTTAGCCGATCCATCCCACGTAAAAGCAGAATCACACCAAGCACAGCTATAATCACAGCCAGCTGTACGGATAAACATCGTCTTTTGTCCTACAACCATTCCTTCACCTTGAATAGTCGGACCAAATATTTCTAAGACTGGAATTTTACTCATCGAGCATCCACTCCCGTCTTACTTCCGCATAACTAGTTGGCGTCTCAAACAGACGAACAAATTCAACACGAGCTCCTTTATATTCGTTCGCACGATTGTCTTTTGTTAACGCTTCTGCCATCTTTTCATAAATCCAAACGACCATATTTTCAGCAGTTGTATTCATCGCTGGTAACGTTTCGTTTAAATAACGATGATCTAAATAAATTTCTATTTCATTCTTCCAAATTTCTTTTATATCTCCAAAGTCAATTGCAAGACCTATTTCATTTACATATCCACTAATCCCAAATACAACTTTATATGTGTGACCATGTAAGTTTTTACATTTCCCTTCATAACAGTGTAAATGGTGTGCTGCATCAAATGTAAATTCCTTGCTGACCATTACTCTTTTATTATGATATTTGAGCTGTTTACGCTGAATATCCTTGTCCATTTTTTGCAAATTTTCTACGATGCGAAATCCAAAGAAATTATCCATTAGTTGCTCGCTCCTTCGCGTTCTTGTAGGTACGTATCTAATCCTGCTTTACGAAGTTGACATGCTGGACATTCACCGCAACCATCACCAATGATTCCGTTATAACATGTTAATGTTTTTTCTCGAACAAACTCGAACGCTCCAAGTTCATCTGATAATTTCCATGTTTCCGCTTTATCAATCCACATAAGTGGTGTATGAATCACAAACGGATAATCCATGGATAAATTTAAAGTAACGTTTAACGATTTCACAAACACGTCACGGCAATCTGGATAACCACTAAAATCAGTTTCACATACACCCGTTACAATATGACGTGCTCCAACTTGTTTTGCTAATACAGCAGCAAATGACAAGAATAGTAAATTTCGTCCATCTACAAACGTTGATGGTAATTCACCTTCTTCATGTGTAATCTCCATATCCGTTCTCGTTAACGCATTTGGAGCAAGTTGATTTAATAGACTCATATCTAGTACCGTATGTTTAATTCCTAGCTCTTTTGCAATTTCCGTTGCACAATCAATTTCTAGCTTATGACGTTGATTGTAATTAAACGTTACAGCCTCTACTTCTGCAAACTGCTCTATTGCCCAAAATAAACATGTCGTACTATCTTGTCCCCCACTAAAAACAACAACTGCCTTTTCTTTTTTCATTTCACTCATTCTCCTTCTCTACTACGAATAAGAAGAAAGAACGTTCTTGAACTGTCACAATAAAAAAACAAAACAATACCTAAAGATATTGTTGTTTCCATAGTTTTTTATAGAGGGAGTTCGCGAACCTCTCCCGTGCATTGCACGGAATTCCTTCTTTCATTGACAAAGCTTATTGTAACATATTGTATACTACCAGAAAAAATTTCTGATTTTTCCGCTATTTCTCATTTCATTTCTCGCATTTTATAGTATGATTAATCTAATGTGAGAAGAGAGGAGGCACTCCGCTGAAACCCTTTATTATTTATCTCTTTTTAAATATATTATTCATCCTTGTTACAATGCTCGTATACCATTTATTTTGGAATCAAAAAGGGAAACGTTCTCCTAAATTAAATTCAACTATATTTATTACATTATGTTGCCTCGCTACCATACTATGTATTACTTTCGGAGCAAAAACAAGTTATGGATTTCAATTTGATATGCGCCATATCGTATTAATTGTCGGTACATTAACAGGAGGTCCTATTGCTGGTGGATCTATATTAGTTGTATTAAATATATACCGCTTCTTATTAGGAGGAATAGGTGTTTTCCCATCTCTTATCGGTTCTATCCTTCTATTTATAGTCCTACTATTTACATACAAAGTTTTCAATCGAACTTCTAATCGTATAAAAATAACACTTGCTATCATCTACAGTCTCACATATGGATTTAGTTGGATACCTTTCTTCCTTTCAAAGGTTACAAATAAGACTGATTATATACCACATATTATTGTGTATGAGTTATGTACAATACTTGGTACGATCCTTATTTTATATTTACTACACATATTGCAAACTCAAGTTCGTCTTCAAAACGAACTTATGAATGCTGAAAAATTTCATTTAATTGGTGAAATGGCAGCATCTATCTCTCATGAAATTCGCAATCCATTAACTTCAACGAAAGGATTTTTGCAACTTTTACAATCAAATACATGCACTGAGGAGGAGCGAAAATTATATATCGACATTGCCATCAACGGAATCGAACAAGCAAATCACGTTCTTACAGATTATTTAACCTTTGCAAAACCAAGTATTGAAAAAGAACAAAAATTACAGTTAGAAGAAGAACTATTGCATGCATTATCGTTAATTACACCGCTTGCTAATTTAACAAATGTGCGTACACATTATATAAAGCAAAGCACTTCTTTTTTTATCGCGGGAGAAAAGCAAAAACTAAATCAATGCCTATTAAATATTTTAAAAAACTGCATTGAGGCCATGCCAAGAGGCGGTGATCTTTATTTCACATTAGTTCCTGATCATAAGCATATTCAGTTATATATAAAAGATACAGGAATCGGTATGGATCAAGAACAAGTAAAACGCCTTGGATCCCCTTTCTACTCAACAAAAGAAAAAGGTACTGGTCTTGGAATGATGGTCGTATTCAGCGTTGTTCAAGCTATGAATGGAAAAATTGATATTATAAGCGAAAAAGGTACAGGTACAACCTTCTTATTAACTTTTCCACTCATACAAAAAACGTGATGAAATACTCATCACGTTTTTTCTGTTCCTTCAACTAATTCAGCAAAAGCTTTCACTTTGCCATGTGGTTTTTGATTTTCTTTACGTGCTTTCCATGCGCGCTCTTCTTCTTTCTTTTTCTTGGACATACTTTTCAACTCCTTCTTATCTTTCTCCATGTAGTATTCCAAAATAAGAAAGAAAACTATACACGTATGAAAAAGAAGTGGTCTCCCACTTCCTTCTGATTATCGCTGTAAAATTGCGTGTTTCGCCTCTTTTAACTGCGTAAGATGTCTTTGTTCGTGCAAATCAAGAAATTGAACCCACTGATACAAATTCAAATCATTAAAAACAGGATGCTTTAATCCATTTTCAAATAGGTCTTTTTCATCTATAACACTATGAAGCGCGTGTAATAGTTCTTGTCGTGAATGTTCTAGTAATTGGATTCCTTGCTGTTTTTTCATTAGCGTTTCTGTTGGTTTCATTTGCTGAGGAGCTTCTCGTTTATGTGTGCGATCCAGCGTAAGTTGGAGGTCTTTAAATGGAGTCGTGTTTCTTTCATTTTTTTGTAAGGCATATGCAAGGGCAGACGTGACAGATTGTTCAACTAAATGCAAGTGATGCAAAATTTGAATAATACTCCATTTATCACGACGTGGCTTTACATTCACTTCTGTATCATTTAACATTTCAATTTCTGATAATAGCGTGCTTCGGGTAGACTGTAATGAGTTCACCAAACTTTCTAAACTCACATCCATATTAGATTGAAGCATACTTCTTTCCCCCCTTTTGTTGGTGAAAAGAGGTGCTCCTTATTAGAAACACCTCTTTAGTATTCTGAATTTTCTTTTATTATCTCATCATTTTCTCGTTATGTCGATGTTAAACATGTGAAAAAAAGCGCATGTTTTTTACAATTTTGTGTCGTCAATTGCTTGTAGCCATGCTTCAATTTCTGTAATAACACTTTTCACACAGCCTTCAGCAAATGGTGATGTTAAATTTGCAACTTCTACTAATTCCAAGAATGATTTACTTCCACCTTGTTGGCACAGATTCACATAATCTTCCCACGCCTCTTGTCTATTATCTCTTGCACGTTTCCAAAATTGCAGTGCGCAAATTTGGGCTAACGTGTAGTCAATATAGTAGAACGGCGAGCTATAAATATGCCCTTGACGTTGCCAGAATCCACCGCGCTCTAAATAATCGTTATCTTCATAGTCACGATGTGGCAAATACTTTTTCTCTATATTACGCCATGCTGTCTTACGCTCTTCTGGTGATGCTTCAGGATTTTCATATACATAATGTTGATATTCATCAACAGATACACCGTACGGTAAAAACAGAAGTGCTGAACTTAAGTGAGAGAAGTAATATTTATCTGCATCTTCTTCAAAGAATAACTTCATCCATGGCCATGTGAAGAATTCCATACTCATAGAGTGAATTTCACACGCTTCATATGTTGGCCAATTATACTCTGGAATTTCAAATTTACGACTTTCATATACTTGGAAAGCATGGCCTGCCTCATGTGTTAATACATCAATATCACCAGATGTTCCGTTAAAGTTTGAGAAAATAAATGGTGCTTTATAATTCTCAATATATGTACAATATCCACCGCCAGCTTTTCCTTTTTTTGCAACTAAATCTAATAAATCATTATCTAACATGAAATTGAAAAATTCATCTGTTTCAGCCGATAACTCTTTATACATCGTTTTCCCATGATTAACAATCCAATCCGCATCTCCTTTTGGAGTTGGGTTACCTGTAGGAAATTCAAAGTTTTCGTCGTAATACGCTAACTTCTCTACACCAATACGTGCTTGTTGGCGTTTTCTTAATTCCGTTGTGACGGGAACGATATAATCTAGCACTTGCTGACGATAATTCGCCACCATTTCCGCATTATAATCTGTACGGTACATTCTTGCATATCCAAGTTCAACAAAGTTTTTGAAACCTAAAGATTTGGCGATTTTTGTTCTTACTTTAACAAGCTCGTCATAAATACGATCTAACTCTTCTTCATTCTCAGCTAAAAATCCGTAATACGCCTCACTTGCTGCTTTACGTTCACTTCTTTCTTTCCCTTGCATAAATGGAATAAGCTGTGATAACGTTCTTTCTTCTCCTGCAAAATCAATTTTTGCAGATGCTAATAATTGTGTATATTGTGAAGATAATTTATTCTCTAATTGTAAATCCTTCACGACTTCATCAGAATATGTTTTTAAATCACACTCCGCAAGAGCAAATAATTGCTTCCCATAATACGCTTCTAATTCTTCACGGAATGGAGAATGAATTAACGCATTATAATACTTTGTACCATATCCTTGTACAACTGGAGAGAATTCATCAAAGAAATCTTGCTCTTCCTTATAAAAAGCATCTGTCGTATCAACAGAATGACGAATGTAACAAAGATTCCCCATTGTACCAAAATCGTTACGAATTTCGTTAATTGAATGAATGACTTGTTTTTGTTCTTCTACAGTTTTTACGTTATTAAACTTCTCTAAAGCAACTGTAAACTTCTCTTTTAATTCTTCAATATTTGGCCTTTTATATTCATAGTCTTTAAATGACATGAACGAGCCTCCTCTCCATTATATGCATCCTTACTATAATTCAATGCTTACTTACAAATCTCCTCTTATTCTTCAACAAAATACGGCATATGCCGTCATAATTACATGTAAATAAAAAAAGCTTTGGATTTTTTATCCAAAGCTCCTTTGGAACATACTATTATTTTTCATACTTTCCAATTTTTTTTAATAAATCAAGTAATTCATCCTTTTCCTCTTTCGTTAACATTTCAAAAGACTGATGTATAACTTGCTCATGTCCAGGAAAAATAGAAGCAATAAAAGTCTCTCCAGACTCAGTTAATTGTGCATAAATAACACGTCTGTCATTCGGGCACGGAATTCTCTTTACTAGTCCCTTTTTCTCTAGCTTATCTACAACATATGTAATGCTGCCACTAGCTATTAAAATACGCTCACCAATTTGCTGAAGTGGTTGACCTCCTTTATGATATAGCAGTTCTAATACAGCAAACTCAGTTGGATTTAAACCGTTACTTTGTATAGATTTATTTGTAGTATCCATAACAGAACGATGTACACGAGATAATGCAATAAATACTTTTAAAGATTGAGAAATATCTTCTCGTTCATTATTTGATGTCATACAACTTTCAACCCTTCACTTAAATTCTCAGTAATAAAAAGAACAAACTAGTACTTCATATAAATTCCGAATGAGCATTCACTCATTCATTACCTCTCCCAAATATATTATGAATGATTCTTGAATAAAAACATGACAATTTTAACATAGTTTATATATAATGATAATAAAAAAGAAGGAGTACCAAATTTGAAAGTCAAATTCCACAGCATAGTTTTATATATATTGCTTGTTATCCTACCAACTATAGGGATTGGTGCTACATTTTATTCATATCATTCATATAAAATGAAACAAGAAAACAAACGAGTTGCCCATACGGTTCTCTTTTTATACAGAGACTATTTAGATCACCACCTTGGCGAAGCAATTTCTGCATTGGAAATGCTCTCAAAGGTCGTAGGAACCGAGACTGGAAATATTAATGGAATGAAAGAAATTGTACATGATACAGATGGAAACGATGCACGTTTTTCTGGTCTATATTACGCTACACCAGAAGGTATCATTACAATCGCATCAGAAGGCGACCGACCACCTGTTGATGTCTCAGATCGTAAATATATTCAAAACGCATTACAAACTAAGAAAACAACTGTATCATCCGTCATTACAGATCGTGTTCTTGGTCATCAAGCCATTATGATTGCTTCTCCTATTTTCAATAAACAGAAGGAACTCTCAGGCTTATTGTTAGCAAGTTTACGCTTTGACTACATTTCATCATCTTTAAATGCCATTAAGCCACAATACCATTTTGAAGTAACTGATAAGTATGGTGTAGTTTTTCTAAACGATGATAATAACGAAACAAGTGATGCGCATTCTAATATGCTTACTACTCCACTCCAAAGATTAGATTGGAAGGTTTCTGTTTCTCCGTTACCTATTCACCAAAAAACTTTAAACCAGTGGGTTGCCGTAGAATGTATAGCTACTTTATTTTTAATGTCAATTTTATTTTTACTCGCTCAATATATGTTGTTAAAACGACAAACAAAACTGGAAAGACAACAAAATGAACTACAAAAAATTGAATTAGTTGGAACTTTTGCAGCTAGTACAGCCCACGAAATCCGTAATCCACTTACCGGAATTAAAGGGCTTGTCGCTCTATTAAAAGAGAAATATAAAGATGAACAAGATCAGTTCTATTTTTCCATCATCGAACAAGAAATAGAACGAATTAATGAAATTGTAAGCGAATTTCTTATTCTTGGAAAGCCAACTGCAATCATTGAACAAACATATGATGTGAGAACTATTCTAAATGAGGTAGCATTAATTATTCAATCTGAGGCGAATCTACATAACATTGTATTCCATTTACATTTGCCAGACCATCCTGTTCATATCCGTTGCTCAAAAGACCATATGAAACAAGTGGTTTTAAACATTACAAAAAATGCAATTGAAGCTATGACTTCTGGTGATACACTAACTATTTCCGTAACAAACAATGCAACACACTCACAATTGCAAATTATAGATACTGGAAAAGGAATTCCAAAACATATTCAAAAACACCTCTTTCATCCGTTCTTTACTAATAAAGATACTGGAACAGGTCTTGGACTTGTCATCTGTAAACGAATTGTAGAGATGTACAATGGGCAAATTTTTATTAACAGTATAGAAAACGAAGGAACGACAGTTCATATCGAAATTCCATTACACATAGTATAATTATCCTTATCCTTAAAGGGTAATTATACTTATTTCATAAAACCCGCCACAAGCATTCGCCAAAAATTACTTGATTTCCGTTCATACCCAATTTGAAAAATAGGTACCTTTATAATTGATAACCATTTTGGTGTTTGTTTTTCTTTATAACGCTGGTACTGTAAAATAAGCTTGTCCAATTCTTGACTAACTTGAATCGTCTCCGTACTATTTAACCCACTCGTTAAACCTAATTGAATCATCTCTTCACGTTTCATATGAATATCACGTGAAAGCTTTTCTAGTGTGTACTTCCTTTTTACAGTAAACATTCATATCCCCCTTATTATACTTCCATGCTCTCTACTTCACTTCTCCATCGGACTTTTAACTGCTTAATCATATTTGAATTTGAAGAATCAGAAAATTTAACATTTTCTCCCTGTAATTTACAAATCTTTACCCTCACTTTGAGAATTATTACAAATTATTCTATCTTTGTAAATACATTCGCAATAATAGACAATTTTTTCATCTTCTTTTTTTACAAACACCAATTAAATAGCGGATTCTCTATTTTCCATATACTTTTCTTCGACATTTTTTGTTTAATTTATATAAAAAAGCAAATCATAATGATGATTAATAATATAGAAAGGAACTATTTATATGCGCAAATATACGATTGCATTGCTTATTTTGACTATGTTCTTGCCATCCTTCTTGTTTCCTGTTCAAGCCAAGGCCCATACAAACAAAGTAGCTATTGTCATTGATGACTTCGGCAATAATATGAAGGGGACTGATAAAATGTTATCACTTCCTATTCCACTAACTGTTGCTGTTATGCCTTTTCTTCCTTCCACAAAGGAAGATGCGATAGCGGCTCATAAGAAAGGACACGAAGTTATTATACATATGCCAATGGAACCGATTAAAGGTAAAAAAGAATGGCTTGGACCAAAAGCAATTACAACTGATTTAAGCGACGAAGAAATAAACAACCGACTCGAACAAGCGATTCAAGAAGTACCACATGCAATTGGGATGAATAATCATATGGGATCAAAAGTGACTGCGGACGAAAGAATTGTACGACTTATACTTGCAGCTTGTAAAAAACACGGTTTATTTTATTTAGATAGCAAAACAAATCCTAAGAGTGTCGTCCCAAAAATCGGGAAAGAATTAGGAGTGCCAATTATTGAAAATCAATTATTTTTTGATGACGTGTACACAGCGGCACATATTTCAAAACAAGCCCAATTACTCATTAAAAAACTTCAAGAAAAACCGATTATGGTAGCTATCGGACATGTTGGGCCTCCAGGTGAAATTACATCACGTGTTATAGAAACTTCTATTCCTAAAATTCGTGAACATGCAGATTTTATTTTTTTATCCGATTTAGCATTATCTCCACCTCCTGTTTCAAAATAAGATTCATGACTCAAACTAAAAAAGGAGCAATCTGCATATAGCAAATTGCTCCCTTGCCTTTTCATCTTAAATATAATCTACATGACTCACCCTGAATCCTTTTTTCTCTATTTTTTCGATTAATTGCTTTAATCTTTTTTCATTTAACTCATCTGTTATATTTACGATAACGCGGCGAATATATTGATCGCCGTTATCTAGCGTAAATAGTCCACCGATATGAAATGATTTCAACAATGTCCCAAGTTCTTTAATCGTTCCCTTACAATCTTGTGTTGCAATCGTTAATATATAACCACCCGTCCGCATACCAAATGAGTCTTCAATAACATCAAATATATTGGAATGCGTTAAGATGCCAACAAATTCATTATAATCATTTAATACAGCTAAAAACGGAAGACGACGAATAACATAAAATGCTCTGAAAAAAGAGTCCTTTTCAAAAATAAATGCAGTGGAATCTTCCAGCATATGTTCCGTACTTAATTCCTCTAATCCACCATTACACTTCTTTTCTAAAAGATCCACTTTATAAATAATCCCCATGAATTTCTTTTCATCTTCTGCTAATACAGGGATTGCTCGAAATCCCGTTTCATTCATAATTTGCAGAGCCTTCTTACCTGAATCGTTCATTTTGCAAAATGTTACTTGCTGTTTTGGCAGAAAATGATATTTAACTCGCAAAATATGTTCCTCCTTACATGTCAACATGTAATCTATATATAATAAGGAGACCTATATTTTATGAGTAAAATTATTTTTAAAACGCTTTCATTTGCTTATTGACTTGTAACGACATCACAAACATTTCATATAACAGAGCTCTTTGCACCTTTTATCATTAACAATTTTACATGGTAGTTCATTAAATATTCTATACCCTCCAACCATTTTTTCGCGTATTCTGGGGTTTTTCCCCACACAATCATGCCATAATTATGAACGAGAACTACTCCTCCACCTTCAATAAAATTCGGCACATTATTCTCTAATAAATCTGCGAATTTTTTCTCATCTTCTACAATGGGAATTGTCATTTCTGTTATACCTTCTTTTCCAAAAACACGTTCCACGGTACGTTTATCGAATGTTACTTCCCCTTCTTCTCCATACAACTCTGATATTAAATGACTATCTACAGTCTGTACTTGTAAAATACATTCTGCACTACTTTTTTTATAAATATCCGCATGCATAAATGATTCCGCAGCTGGTTTTTCTTCATTTTCAAATACTGGTTCACACATACAGTTTACAACAATAAAATCTTCTTCTGAAAATAACCCTTTATCCCTTCCCTCAACGTTTACTAAAAAAGTTAACGGCTCTTTTGACGTACAGAGTGATAAACTAATTTTTGTACCATAAAACCAATCACGAAGTGCTAGTTCAGATTTCACATCTTTTAATTCATTCCATTTCTTTAGAAAAAATAACATTTCGTCACCCCCGGCGTAATATTCATATAATGTTCGAATCCTTTCTATGTAAAAGGAGTATTTTTTGATTATTCTAAAAATTTAATTGAATTATCACATGAGAATGCCTTTTTGTCAATATAGTTTCACAGCTCTTCTTTAAAATGGGCCCTTCATATATCTATACTCCTGTCTATTGACTATTTCATTTTATACATAAAAAATACGTTATTCTTTTTCAATCAAAGAATAACGTATTTTCTCATCTTTTATTTCGTTATTGCGTTATATAAGAACTGTGCATATTGTTCACGTGTTACAAAATCATCACCTAAAAAGTTTCCTTTTCCATCACCTTTTGATATGTTATTATCCGCTAACGCTTTCACATATCCTTCTGCCCAATGACCAGTTGATATATCATTAAAGTTCACTTTATTATTTTCATCTTCTTTTAACTGAAATACTTTATATAATACTACAGACATTTCGTATCGAGTTAATACTCCATCTGGACGAAACTCACCAGTACCATCTCCTTGCATAATTCCAGCTTGCGCAACTGTAGCAATATCTTGTTCAAACATATGCCCTTTCGTATCTGTAAATCTCTCTTTCTGCTCTACTTTATTTTCTAATTTCAAGTACCTTTGTACTAAAGACGCAACTTGTCCACGAGTAATACTATCCCCAAATCCAAATTGTCCATTTCCATATCCCTTGAAAATATTTTCTTTCGCTAAATAGTTAATTGCTTCTTCTGACCAATGTCCTTTTGGTACATCTTTAAATTCTACTGCTTCTACTTTTTCATCTTCTTTAGAAGTGTTATCTCCTTGGCTTTCTACCACATTTTGAATTACAGATCCTGTGAAGAAGATTCCTGTATCCGCAAATGGATCTTTCACACCAAATTCGTATATTTTCTCGCCTGATGTACTCCACTTAACTGCATCATTACTATACGTACCACCTTCGCTCTTCAAACGAATTTTTGTAGAAATTTTACCATCTTTTTCGTATATAGGTACTTTTACTTCTTTATTTACTTCTGTTTCCTCTAAAAATACTTTTTGATTTTGAACATTGATGTAGGCTGTTTTACTTAGTTCTATCACTGGTCGAACATCACGAATTTCATTTGCAACAAAACTTAAGAATACTAACTTTTTCAAATTACTAGCTGGTGTTAAGTCTGAAATATAATTCGCTTCTAAATCAAGTTTTTGTAAGTTTACTAGACTTGATAATGGCGTAATATCCTTTAACTCATTGTTAGGTAAGTGTAATTCTTTCAACTGTGTCATCTTACTTAGCGGAGTAACATCTTTTATTTCATTTTTCCCGATCCACAATTCTTCTAATTGCTTCATTTGCTCAATGCCGGATAAATCTTTAACTTTATTACGTGTTAATACTAAGTCTGTTAAAGGTAATGAATATAACGGTTTAATATCTTCAATTTGATTACCTGCTAAAGTTAAGTATGTTACATTTTTCAACGCGCTTAATGGCGCAACATTCGTAATTTTATTATTTGCTAAATTCAAGTAATCTAGTTGTTCCATTTTCGCTAATGCTGTTACATCTTCTATTTGGTTACCTGATAGATATAAACTTTTTACATTTTTCATTTCAATTAGTGGTGCAACGTTTGTAATTTTATTATTACTCAAATCAAGAGACTCTAAATGGTCCATCTTAACAAGTGGCGTTACATCTGAAAATTCATTACCACGCAATGCTAAATGTTTCAATTGCTTTAAGCTCGTAAAGAATGATGGATCTTTTATCTTCGCATTCGCAACTGTTAAAGATTTTAAATTTGGCATATATTTTAATGCACTATAATCAAGTATCTCATTCGTATTTAAAAATAAATCCTTTACTTGTAATAACTCTTCTTTCGTAATTGGTGTATTTAAATCTTTTCTATTAAATACTTTTTTATTCACAAGTTCTCTTAATTTGTTATCTGTTATCATATTTTGATTATCAACTGGATGATCCGTTTCCGTATTGCCTGAATTAGAGTTATCATCTGGTTTCTCTGTTTCTTTGTTACCTACAGTTGGATCTTTAATTTCAAATTGAACTTGATATTTGTGATCATATCCAATAGCCGGAATAAGTATATGCATTTGCATATTGTGCTTCTTCTCAAACTCGCCAATTTCAAATTGAACTACTTTCGTTCCATTCTTCCTCTTATCTTCTGACAAAACTTTCACATCATGAAATACACCTGGCTGGTTTCTATCTTCTATTCTAAGATATTGAAAATAATCGCTATCCTGCATTGTTACAGTAACAATTTTTTTGCCAGCTGCAATCGTTACTTTAGGATCTTTTATATATTGAGAAACCATAGATGGCTCGTCTTTTTGGTCCTTATATATTTTAATCTCAGTAGCGTATGTACGTTCACTAGCTGCTACTACCGACTGATTTGCTTCAGCTTTTAGTGCTGCTAACGCTGGAGTAGAGTATGCAGCAAATGGAATTGCTAATGTTGTCGCTACTACTAGCGCCTTCATATAATTTTTTTTCAAAATAATATCCCCTATCATATATAATTTTTATAATTGATAAATGTTATCAATTATCCACAAACAAATGATAATGAATATCATTATCATTGTCAACGAGAATATTACATTAAATTTATATTTTTAAAGGTGAAAAATAAAAAAGCCCTTTATTCAAAGAGCTTTTTTACCTATCGTATGAAGAATTTCATTTTTTTCCTTCTCATTGATGACACCGATTTTTTGCAAAATATTCGCGTACAATACAAGTTTATTATATATTCGTTCTGACATATTCTCCCTTCTTTCCTTCGACCAACTTTTTTTGTATTGGTAAATTATATGAAAGAGATGAGAAAATGTGTCCACTTTTTGCATAAATACAAATCTTTTATCCCTCTGTTTGCTGGCAGTAGAACTCCCACCTTAAAATCGGGTAGGAGTTCAATGTATTTAGCAAATTGTCCATTGAATATTATGTTTTTTAACTTCCTCTTCAAAACTATAGGGCATTTTTTTATCACAAATAACATGCTGAATACGGGAAAATGCTGCTATTCGATAATTCCCTTTTACGCCTACCTTTGTATGATCACATAGAATATATGTTTTTTCCGCTAATTTCATCATCGCTTCTGACAGTTTCGCCTTTTCTAATTCAAAACTAGAAACTCCAAAACCAGGTAATAATCCATCAATCGAAACAAATGCTTTATGAAAATGAAATTGCTGGATTACTTGCTGTGAAATAGATCCTGATACGCGTGAATGTTTTGGAGATACTTTTCCACCAATAAATAAAACTTCACCGTGAAACATCTTTTTATTAATAGAAGAAATTAATTGCGTCGCTACTGGAAATGAACTTGTTACAATCGTTAAATTTTTGCGATGTACAAGATATGGTACCATTTGAAGTGGTGTACTTCCGTCATCAATCGCAATCACATCTCCATCTTCTACAAATGTTGCTGCTTTATATCCAATTCTCTTCTTCTCTTCTATATGCAGCATCTCTCGTTCCAACATTGGTGCCTCTATTCCAGCTCCCGGAAGTTGTACGGCTCCACCATACACTTTCTTCAACTTTTTTTCACGATCCAATTCTTCTAAATAACGGCGAATCGTCTCCGTTGATACAGCAAACTCTCTCGCTAATTCTGAAACTTTTACTTTCCCTTTAAACTCTACCTTCTCAAGGATAGTTCGCTTTCTTTCTTCACCTACTACAGACATAACCTCACCCCATTAATTTCTACCCCATAAACCGCCTTACTTATACAAAGTTATAACTTTCTTTGTAAGTAGAAACTTCCTCATGAATATGAATACCACGCTTTTTTAGTTCATCAAAAATAATTTGTGGTTTGACAAAAGCTTCCTCAGGTGTCACAACACCAACTTTATTTACATTCCCTTTTGCGATTAACTCTGTAGCAACCCCAAATGGAATGCCGACGTTTCTCGTATAAGCTCTTAATTTTTCCCATCCTACAACAGATCCGTCAGATAACGGGTGTGTATGATATAATACGCGTCTTTGTTTCTCATTATTTTTCATACCTATTACTTCTACATGAAGTGCATAACCGTAAATTTCTGTTTCTTGTCCTTCTTTCGATTGCAATAAATACTTCGAAATACAATCCATAATGCCAATCTCTTTCCCATTTATTTCAACCCGATCATTACGCAATATACCATAATCATATAAAGCACGTACGAGCTGCATATTTTGCTTTGGCCAAGTTCCTCTCGTCTCTATCAGTTTAACGCCTTTATTTTCTAATGCTTTTGCTAACGTAATCGTTTCAGAATGCGGTATGATATACTGCATTGCCTTACCATAAGGCGCCGGTAATTCAATTTCTCTTGGACGCGCAAACGGAGGTACTTGTTTAAACTCACCATCTTCATATACTGTACGCGATGGTAAATGTGGATCATATTCATATGTCGTTGTTTCTGTAATGGATGCAGAAAAAGCAATTGGACGATACGAGCCATGACTGACACGAACTGACTCTACAGTATCTAGCTGATTTGCTGCATGCATTGCCATCATTTGCGTTACACCTGGCGTCATACCAAAACCAGGTAAACACGTTTTTCCGTTTTGAACAAATACAGAATGAAATTCATTTTCTTCACCAAATCCATTCAAATTCACACCATGACAACCTGCTTCTGCAATACATCTAGTAGACAATCCATTTAATTTAATTGTCGTACCATCCATTACAATGTCATAGCCTTTCATTTTTGCAACCGTATCCCCGTGATTCGTTACATCTACTTTCACAAAATCAACACGAGGATCGTTGAGCCATTCTACTACTTTCAGGCCCTCTTCTTCATTAAAATCAGCTACTGTAATCGTCTCAAAAGATGAAAATTGCACTAAATCTAAAATTGCTTCACGACAAATTTTTCCTGCTCCACCTAAGCAAAATACTTTCAACCTATAACAACTCCTTTAGCGATACTATCAACTAAGCGATTAATATCTGCCTCATGTACATCACCGATATTTCCAATGCGGAATGTATCTACTTTTGAAATTTTCCCAGGATAAATAACAAATCCATAGCGTTTTAACTCGTTATATAACTGTTGAAACTCGAAGTTCCCTTCCGGGTAAATGAAAGATGTAATAATAGGAGATTGATATTTTTCATCTACGAGTGGCTTAAAGCCAATTTCCCCCATTCTATTCACTAATAGTTTTTGGTTATTGTAATATCGATTGTAACGTGCGCTTACTCCTCCTTCTTTTTCTAATTCAAGCAAAGCTTGATAAAAAGCATGTACAACATGTGTAGGTGACGTAAAACGCCATTTCCCATTTTGATTTTCCATCGTTTCCCATTGATCGTATAAATCTAAAGATAAGGAACGTGCCTGCCCTTTACACTTCAACAATTCTTCGCGCTTTGCAATAACAAATCCGAACCCTGGAACCCCTTGAATACATTTATTCGCACTACTAATTAGAAAGTCAATTTGCAACTCAGCGATATCTATTTCAATACCACCAAAACTACTCATTGCATCAACTAGTGTTACTTTTCCGTATTGCTTACCTAATTTACATACGTCTACAATTGGATTAATAATGCCTGTTGTTGTTTCACAATGAACAACTGCAATATGTGTAATATCTTTATCTTGTTGTAATATCTTTTCTACTTCTACAATATTAGTAGGCTCCCACTCTTCTGTTTGACTGACCACCACATCTATATGTAACATCTCTGCCATTTGTACAATTCGCTTACCGTACGCACCATTTGTACAAACGAGCAGCTTCCCATTTGCCGGAATAACAGAACCAATTACTGCTTCAACTGAAAACGTACCGCTTCCTTGCACTAACACTGTTGTATATCTCTCTTCTTCCTTCGTCGCTAACGATACAAGTTTAGCTCTTACTTCTTGCACCATCGTATTATATTCAACATCCCACGTACACCAATCGTATAGCATAACTTCTTTTACTGATTTTGTTGTCGTTAATGGTCCTGGCGTTAATAATAAGTAGTGATTTTCAGTCATGATCCTATTCCCCTTTTATGAAATAATAAGTTCTTGTTTTTCGATATGTTCCATTACGCTTTCGAGTTCCTGCATCGTTTCAATTGTAAAATGAGCCCCGTTTTCAACGAAACGCTTTCGAACTACTTCCATTTTTTCACGAAGTTCTACCGGATCCATAGTTTCAGCTGCCCACTCGCTTAAGCCGAGCTCACTACTACCGAGAATTACACCCACAGTCCACATACCAGCATTTCTGCCCTCTTTCATATCTGACACTGTGTCCCCGACTTTTATCATATGATTCATCGGATACACACCAAGTTCCATCGCATTTTTATAACACATCCAAGGGTACGGACGGCCTGCTGAAACATCATCTGGCGTCACAAGAACATCAGGTTTATATCCTTGTATTTCTGCTTCTTTTGCAACGATGTCCATCATTTCTCTCGTATAACCAGTTGTTGAGCCAATTTTAAGGCCTCTTTTACGTAATGAAGCAACCACTTCTTTCACCCCATCAATTGGCGTGGCATAGTGTGGCAAAATAGTAAAGAGTATTTCTTCAAACTCTTCATACATCTCGTGAATGTCTGCTTCTGTTGGTAAATGTCCGAAAACACGCTCCCACTCGTTCGCAATACGAGGCATTTCTGTTAGTGCCCTTACATGATCGATCTTTAATAATCCCATCGGTTTACGGGCTTCTTCATCTGTAATTTTAACACCACGTTTACGAAAAATTTTTATGAATACTTCCAGTGGTGCAAAACATCCGTAATCAACTGTCGTACCTGCCCAATCAAAAATAACTGCTTCTATTTTCATTCAATCCATCACCCTTCTCACTTATCTTTTTTGCCATTGTGAAGTTCGGTTACGAAGTGCTTTCGTTCCCCATTCATATACAACTCTTACTACAATATTTGTAACAACAATAAGTACACTCATTGCAGCTGCTGGCGCTACATTTCCTGCATCATCCATATTTACGATTGAGACGGCCGCTAGTTTAAAATCAGCTGCGTATAAGAATACAACCGCTGACACAGTTACCATCGAATTTACAAAATAGTACATGACCATTTCTAAAATTGCTGGTAAGCACATCGGTACCGTTACTCTAAAGAATGTTTTATAAAACGGAATGCCCATCGACTGCGAAACAAGCTCAAACTCTCGGTCTAATTTCTTTAAAGCAGTCGTTGCCGTAACGAATGTTACAGAATAAAAATGAATGATATTGACTAGTACTAACACAGCGATTGTTCCATATAAAGAATGAAACGGATTCGTTACTGAAAGTCCAAGTATTTGAATCGTTGGTTGACTAAAGAAAAAGACGTATCCCAATCCAAGTACTAGACCTGGGATTGCTAAAGGTACGATTGAGAAAAAGTAGCCTGTTTTTCGGAAAAACTTTAGCTGATCTATTTTCTCAATCGCATATGCGAACATAAATGTTAAAATTGCCCCAATAACTGCTGTAACTGCTGAGACAATCACACTATTTTTAAATGCTTCAAGCCCATCTCCTGTTAAACTCGAAAAATTAAAATGCTCAAATGTAAAACTCATATTATATGGCCATACTTTCACACTTGCCGCAATACCAACTGCCACAAATAAAAGAATAATCATAAGTGTAATCACACTACAATATATGAACGAGACTACATCTCTTTTCTTATTAGAAGTTATTCTATATGGCACCGCTTTTGAAGATAAGAAATTTGCCTGCTTTCTTTGCGTAATGCGATCAACTGCAAATGCAAATATAGCTGGAATTAATAAAATCATTCCGACAGTTGCACCCATCGGCATATTTTGTTGTCCAATTACTTGTTTGTATACATCAGTAGCAAGTACATTATATTGCCCACCAACAATTTTTGGTGCGCCAAAATCAGTAAAACTAAGTGTAAACACAACAAACATCGCACTAATTAATCCATACTTTACACTAGGTAAAGTAACAGTGAGAAATTGCTTTGTTTTACTCGCTCCCAACATATTAGAAGCTTCGTATAAACGATAATCAGAACCTTGGAAAGCAATTAATAATATAAGAAATGCTTGCGGAAATGTATACATGACTTCAGCCATTACAATTCCTACTGGTCCATATAAAGGGATTTGTATACCTTCAAATAAACCAAACATCCCTTTCGTTACTAATCCTTGATTACCAAATAAATATGTAAGTGCGATACCATGCATCATCGTTGGTGCGAATAATGGTAACAACGCGACATATTGAAATACACGCTTTCCAAATACATTCGTACGAGCGATCGCATAGGCGTAAGCGAAAGCAAGTGTCACTGCAATAATTGTTGTCGCGCCCGAAATCCATATCGTATTTTGTAATGATTGAACTAATGTTGGGGTTGTGAAATATTTACTGAAATTCGCAACACCAATGAAAGCTCCATCTTTATCATAAAAAGCTTGTGTAAACAATTGTAATAGTGGTAATACAAGCATAATCAAAAAAGCAAGAATCATACCAATAATTAATAGTCTTTGTATCCATTCTTCTTTACCGATACGTCTCTTAATCTTTTTTTTCGTACTTTCTACCTTTAAATTTTCTAACATCTCCATCTATACAACAACCTTCTTTCCATATGACAACATATGATTTTCTGAGAAAGAGATTTGAATCGGCTTTCCTTTCCTAATAGCTGTTTTTTCTACTTCTGATGCCAATATATCTACAACGATTTTCTCATTATATAGATGCGTTTTCTCATCTATAACGCGCACTTCTGTCCGGTATACAGATCCGCGAAACTCCATGCTTTCTACAATTGTTTTCATACCATTATTTTGTACGACTGTTACATGTTCCGGACGAATTGCATGTTCTTCGTTATTTTTCGAAAAGAAATTAATAGAACCAATAAAATCTGCCACAAACGGATTGGCTGGTCTTTGGTAAATCTCCTCTGGTGTGCCAATCTGCATAATTTCCGCATGATTCATTACAACAATTTTATCAGCCATCGTTAATGCCTCTTCTTGATCATGCGTGACCATAATAGTTGTCACTCCTACTTTTTCTTGCAAATCACGCATTTCTCTACGTAACTTTTCACGTACTTTTGCATCTAAAGCAGATAACGGCTCATCGAGTAACAAAATATCCGGAGACAGAGCGAGTGCACGTGCAAGTGCTACTCGCTGCTGTTGTCCACCAGACATTTGAGCAGGATATTTATCTTTTACATTCAGTAAATCAACTAGTTCTAACGCCGATAGCGCCTTCTCTTTTACTTCTGCTTTTCCATACTTTTTTGTCTTTAAGCCGTATTCAATGTTTTGAAGTGCTGTTAAATTCGGAAATAATGCATATGATTGAAACACCATTCCGAAATTCCTCTTTCCAGGAGGTAATGCTGTAATATCTTTTCCATTCACAGCTATACTACCTGTTGTCGCCTCTTCTAGCCCTGCTAAAATTCGAAGCAATGTTGTTTTCCCACAACCACTTGGGCCTAATAAACATACAAACTCATTTTTTTTCACAGTAAAAGAAATATCTTTTAACGCTGTAAATGCATCAAACTGTTTTTGAATGTGTTGAATTGATAAATATTCGCTCATTTTTTCTCTCTCCCACTCACTTACTTTTTCGGTTCTGCTTTTTGACCAAACTCTTTTTCCCATTTTTCTAAAATTTTGTCGCGATTTTCTGCTGCCCACTTAAAGTCGTTCTTTTTGTATAACTTTTCCGTCACATCTTTAGGGAATCCGTCTGGAAGTTTATAATCATTTTTAATTGTCGCAAATCCATTTTTCTCGAAGTATAACTTCATTACATCATCAGTAATTGCCCAATCTAAAAATGCTTGCGCTAATTTTTCATTTTTTTCATTATCTTTTTTAATAAGTGCGTTCGCTTCTACTTCCCAACCTAATCCTTCTTTTGGCAATACAACTTCAACTGGTGCACCTTTTTGTTTCTCTTTCAAAGCACTATAAACCATCGATACACCAACTGGATATTCACCCGCCCCCGCTAATTTCGCTGGTTTTGAACCTGAATGAGTATAAGTTGCCATATTATCATGAAGTTTCTTCATGTAATCCCAGCCTTTATCTTCACCCATAATTTGTAACCATGCAGAAACTGTTAAAAATCCTGTTCCAGAAGATGCTGGATGTGGCATAACAAGCGTTCCTTTATACTCTGGTTTCGTTAAGTCTTCGTATGATTCTGGCATCGGTAAATTTTTCTTCTTTAATTCTTCTTTATTTATAGCAACCCCCGTCATAAATGCAGTATTTCCTACCCATTTTTCTGGTTGTTTATCATCTTTAAATTGCGGTAAAACGCGATCCGCTCCTTTTGGAGAGTATCCTTTTAACATATCTTTTTTATCTAAAGCTAATAGACTTGAAGCTGCAGTTCCCCATACAACATCTGCTTGTGTATTTTTTCCTTCAGCTAGCAATTTTGCTGTAATAACTCCAGTTGAATCACGAACAATATTCAGCTTCACATCTGGATATTTCTTTTTAAAAGAATCAAGATAAATTGGTACAAGTTCTTCTTCAATTGCTGTGTAAACAGTTAATGATCCAGATAATTTATCACCTTTTACTTTTGCCCCAGCACTTTCTTCTTTCTTTGCACCACACCCCATTAATAACGAAAATACCATTCCAGTTGCTACAGCTTTAAAGATTGTTTTTTTCACTGTCTCTCTCTCCTTTTACAAATCTTATGTACAACTCAAATATAAACAACTAGTGTAAAAGCAGTATTAAACCAACATTAATCTTTTGTTTGTTGTTTGTTTTTGTGTAATACGTTGCTACTTCTATGTTTTTTCGCATTTTTCTGCTAATAATGAACACTAAATTTACAAATAATTAAAAAAACCTTTATAATCCCACAAAAAAATGAGGCGTTTGTAAAAAACGCCTCACTTTTGTTTACCTTTTTTTGAATTACGATTTGCATACTTCGCGCTATTTTCTCCTTCATACTCTAATGCAAATTCTGCATCTGGTAAGCTTTCTTTCGGAGTTTTATTATTGTTGATTGCCGCATTTTGTTTCACTTTTCTTTTTACCAATACATTCACCTGCTCTCAAAAATTCACTTTCTACTCTAGTTTGAAGCAAGCTAAAATAATTATTACTGGCAAGTGTTAACAAGTACATAAGAACTGTTAGATGGAAATACTACATATGAAGAAATCATAATAAAAAGGAGCTCTTATTTTGAAGAAGAAAGATAAAATCCAGTCACCCATTTTAGACGAAACGCTCCCGCATCAAATGAATTTCCCATCTTTTAAAGGAACAGGAAAGAAGATGCAACAACCTTTCATAAATCAATATGACGTCGTAATCGGAGACAGTAAATATGATTCCGAGAACAGTCCACTTCACAATTGGAGTGATGATGTAGATCCTGCCATTATGGCTGGAGAAGAATGGATCCATCCTACAAATGATATTGGTTGGATTTCAGAAGAAAATCAAGAGTTACTAAAAAAAGAAGGAGATAATAAGAAGGATACTTTTATGCATCCGCAATTTGGCATTAATGACTAAAAAACCATTCTACCTATGTTAGGTAGAATGGTTTCATACTATCCAATAATAATTCTCTCTTTCGGATATTTATAGCGAGGTGGCTGTTCTCTTCCGCCACTAGCTAGTATAAATGTTAAAATACCGACACGCCCGATAAACATAAGTACAATGAGTACAAGTTTACCAACAGTTGTTAAATCTGGCGTAATACCTGTCGATAGTCCTGTCGTCCCGAAAGCAGAACAGACTTCAACAATTAAACTCATAAGCGGTACATTTTCCGTAATAGATAAAATAAATAGTGCTGTGGCACATAATAAAATCCCCATTGTCATAACGACAGATGCTTTCAGCACGTCCTCTTCATGTAGCTGACGTTTGAAGACTCTAACCGTTCTCCCGCCTCTTGCAAAAGTGTATAGTGACAATATACTAACAGCAAATGTCGTTGTACGTATCCCGCCCCCAACCGAACTTGGAGATGCTCCTATAAACATTAATATACTCATAAATAAAAGCGTCGGTTGTGACAATTCAAGTATATCCATTGTAGCAAGTCCCCCGCTTCGCGTCGTCACAGATTGGAATAGTGTATAGAAAACTGTTTCATGCCATGACTTTCCTGCTAAAAAATGATTTCGTTCTAGTAAAAAAATCATAATCGTTCCAACGACCACGAGCGCAAAAAATGTTGTTGTCGTCAATTTTGTAAATAGCGAAAAACGAAATAGTTGCTGTCTCCTTTTACTAAGGAATTGTTTCACTTCCATTAATACAGGGAAGCCGATTGCTCCTAAAATAATAAGTAACATATGAATCATTTGAACAATGTAATCTTTTTTATACGGAATTAGCGATTGTCCTGTTAAATCAAATCCGCCGTTCGTAGTTGCACTAACAGCTGCAAAAAAACCGTGAAAATAAGCTTCTTGCCAAGTTGGAAAGTAAAGTAAGAATCTTGTACCTAATAATATCGCTCCAATAAGCTCTATTGAAATAATTACAATTAAAATAGAACGCATCAATTCTACAAGACCTGATAAATTCCCTTGATTATGGTCTGCCATAATGAGTCTTCTTCTCTGCAAACCAATCTTTTTTCCTGTTATAATCCAAACGAATGTACCTAACGCCATAATTCCTAAGCCGCCCAATTGTAAAATAAGGGCTAAAATAATAATTCCTGCCGTAGTAAATGTATCTGAAATCGTAACAACAGACAGGCCCGTAACACTTACCGCACTAACCGATGTAAAAAGTGCATCTATAAATGTCCATTTGACACCAGGCTTCGTAACAAACGGTAAACTAAGCAATATCACCGATACAACTACCGCTAATAAATAAAACAGAACAATGAGTTGTACAGGGCGTAATTTTTGTAAAAACTTTTTTATATCTCTCATTCCATCACTTCGCTACCTTTTTTCTATCGATTAAATAAAGAAAAATCTTTACTTTCTTTATTTGTAAATAACTGCTCAAATATTTTAGCAAATACCATTCCATACACAGTTCCATTACCTCCATATGGCAATGCATAAAATAAATTATGTATCTTATTATCTTCTTTTAAAATAGGGAGACCATCATGACTACCGCTAAATGCTGCCGCCCAATAGTAGTCTGCCTGTATATCTTTATACTGCGGGAACATCTCTTTTATAATGTTAATAAGGACATCACGCTTATGCAATAATTTCGTATCACCGATTGTTTGAATTTGCATTGCTTCATCTAATCCGCCTACAATAATACGGTTTTTATACGTTCGAAAATATAAATACGGCCGTGCTGTTTCCCAAATTAATGATCGCTCATACCAACCTTCAAACTGATCTATTTCATTTGTTACAATTGCATAAGAAGTTTCTACTATTGTATTTTTTTCTTTCTTTCCAAAAAGTGCTTCATAACCCGTCGCCATAATAATATTCTTTGCTACAATTTGATTTCCTGTTTTCGTATAACAAATTAAATCATTTTGACGTTTTTTTATATGTATGGCCTCTGTATGTTCATATATAGTAGCACCCATTTGATTTGCTTTATGCAAAAGGCTATGCGCTAATAAATACGGATTTACCTCAGCATCACCGTGTGTATATAATGCCGCTTGTTTTGTAAAAGGATACCGTTCCTTAATATCAGATGCTGTAAAATACTCAACTGGAAACTCATAATTCTGTAACGTTTTGTATTCCTCTTGTAAAAATGAGACATCTTCACTTTTACTTGCATAATATAAACTGTTTCGCGGAATAAACTGGGGATCGATATCGAGAGTCGGTACAACTTTCTCCATTGTTCGTAACGCTTCGTAACAAAGCTTATATGCTCGCACCCCTTTTTCTTCGCCAACTGTATGGATAAGTGAGGTTAACGATTTATCATGAAGAAATTGTAATAACCCTGTATTAGCAGCTGTGCTGCCACATGAAATCATATTTTTTTCAATAAGTGTAACGCACATTCCCATTTTCGCTAACGAATACGCTATTTGAGCACCCGCTTCGCCACTTCCAACTACAAGCACATCACATATCATATCATTTTCTAACGATGGATAACAAGGCATAGAAGCTCCTGTATCCCAAAACAACTTACCAATCATAAGCTTCATAATTATACTCCTAAAATATAAATTTCTCCTTTCTATGTTTTGTTATTTTACATAAAAAAATCCAACTAACATATGCTAGTTGGATTTTTTATTTTTACTTAGAGCGCTCGTCAAGCCAGTCTCCAATCGTCGGATACGTTTGTTTTACCGCTGTTCCACCGTAAACAATCGACATATGTCCCGTTGGTAAACATACATATTGTTTATCTGTGCTAGAAATATGATCTAGCAACGCTTCTACTTGGCACGGCAGGGCGATATGATCACGTTTCCCTGAAATATTTAAGACATTCGCCTTAATATTTGCAAGGTCTACCTTTTGTCCGCGAATCACAAGTTCACCCTTAACCAATTTATTATTTTGATAAAAATCACGAATCCACTGTCTGTATGATTCACCTGGGAACGGAATGCCATCGCCAACCCACTTTTGAACTAACCTCCAGCTTTCAACGAAGCGCTCATTCTCTGAACGATCTACTAAAGCAACATATGGACCAACAAAGTTCGTAATTGGTTTTAACATTTTGTTTCCGAAATCAATCATTTCTGGCGGAATATTTCCAAATGTATCAACCGCTTTATCTAGATTGAAGTATTTCTCATCTAATAAAGGGCCATATAATCCTGTTTCAGAGAAATCAAAAGGACTTGTCATAAAGATTAGGTTACGAATTGGCATGTGCGGATGAAGTGCCGCATAAATAGAAGTTAGCGTTCCCCCCATGCAATAACCAAGTAAAGAAATCTCGTCCGATTTTGCAGTTCGCATTACTTTTTTCACTGCTTTTGCAATATAATCAAACACAAAATCATCAAATTTCAAATGACTATCTTCTAAACCAAATGTGCCCCAATCAAGCATATACACATCAAAACCACGGTCCACTAAATATTCCACTAAACTATTTCCAGGAGTTAAATCCATAATATATGGTTTATTAATAAGAGCATATATTAATAGAATTGGGACTCTTTGTGTTTTTTCTTGTTTTGGAATGTAGCGATAAAGCTTCGTCTTATTCTTCGTCCAAATAACCTCTTTCGGCGTTAATCCTACTTGTGGCTCTGGTTCACGTAATAAAATTTCACTCGCCCTTTTCACTCGGCGATATGCTTTTCGGTACTCTTCTGGGTATAGCTCTAATTGCTTTTCCCATTCTGTTGCGAATGTAGTCATTTTTCTATCTCCTTTTTGGTCAATTTCCTTCTAAAAAAAGAAGTGCATTCCTGCTATGGATATGCACTTTTTTCTTACTTCATTACATATATAATCCGCCGTTAATGTTTAATTGCTGACCTGTGATATAAGCACCGTCACGGCATAGGTATACTACACCTTTTGCAATTTCATCAGCTTGACCAAAACGTTTTTTCGGGATTTTCGCAACGATTTTTTGGCGTACTTCTTCTGGTACTTCTGCTACCATTTCAGTATCAATAAACCCTGGGCAAATAGCGTTTACAGTTACATTTGTTTTTGCAAGCTCTAATGCTAATGATTTTGTAAATCCTAGCATACCTGCTTTCGCTGCTGAGTAGTTTGTTTGTCCAAATCCACCCGCTTGACCAATAATAGAAGAAATGCTAATAATTCTACCTTCTTCCGCTTCCGTTATGTATGGAAGTACCGCGCTTGTCGTATTAAACACACTGCTTAAGTTCACGTCAATTACGCGTTCCCAATCTTCACGATTTAACTTTTTGAATGTACGATCTCTTGTAATACCAGCATTATTAACAAGAATATCAACTTTACCAAAATGATTCACTGCTTCTTCTACAAGTCGGTTTGCGTCTTCTACTTTAGAAACATCTGCTTGAACTGCATAAACGTCATGTCCTTCTTTTCCTAGTTCATTTACTAAGTTTTCAGCTGCTTCTTTACTGCTGTTATAGTTAATAACAACTTTTGCGCCCTCTTGTGCTAACGCTACTGTGATTGCTTTTCCAATCCCTTTTGCCCCACCTGTTACGATTGCTACTTTGCCATTTAATTGAACCATTTCTTTTCCCCCTTAAATGAATTTGTGAACGACTATTATGAATCATTTTGGTACTCATACTATGGAGTCCCTATATAATTATGTTTCGCTGTTTATACATAGAAAAGAGATTCTCCCTTTCTCTTTCATATGTTATAAACAAGCGCTATTATCACTTTTTATTTTCTGGCTTATTCGTAGGTTTTACTTCTTCTTTTACAGGTTCTTGTAGTTTTGCTAGTACTGCATTTTGCTTTTCTAGCAATTCTAAAATTTGATCAACTTTCGTTTCTAATGTGCGAATATCTTGTTTTACTTTCGTAACATCGCGCTTTAATGTAGGAGCTTGTCCTACTGACTCTACCTTATCTTCTAGAAACTCCTCAATGTTATCCACTTTATTTTCTAAGTTAATAACAAGCGTAGCCACTCTAGCGATATCCTCTTTCGTAGGCACATTTACCTGCTCTAAATAATTTTTTGTCGTATCATTTAATGCTTTTTGATAAAACAAATTCAAATCTAGAACGCTGCCCATCCAAGCAGAATATTCTTCTGTTTTAATTGTTTCATTGAGCGCTTTTCCCCAAAATGTTTCGGTTTGTTCATAAGCATTTTTCCATGCTTGTAGTGGATCGAATTTTTGATCAATCACTTTACCTACACTCCCTTTTTCGTTTTTGAAACAATTCAACCTATTCATTATTTTCTAATATTCTGAATAAAACTTCAAGTCTATATTTTATTTTTTTCTATTTTCTAACAAATGTATTGACTTTAAAAACAGATAGGTGTAAATTGCACTTATAAGCAAAAAATTCCATCTAACTGATTCATGAGGTGATGCACAATCATGCTACATAATGAACCAGAACAACGCGAAAGTTTGGAGAACAACCAAGCAAAACAACCAAACTCCATGCCAAAAAACTTCTTAGTTCCCTTCTTACTTCTCTGTCTTAAAGACTGGAGTCTTCATGGTTACAAACTTATTCAAATGCTAATGGATATCGGCTTTTCTTCTGTTGACCAAGGTAATGTGTACAGAACACTACGCAAATTAGAAAAAGAAAACCTTATTTCTTCTACTTGGGATACAAGCGACGGAGGGCCAGCCAAAAGAATTTATTCTTTAACTGAATATGGAGAGCAATATTTAACAACATGTGCGACTTCTTTTGAGCATTATCAAAATATGTTGCGGACGTTTTTCACGTTATACACCAATGCATTCTTTCCATTTTCTACTTCTCCAGAAAAGGATGAAAAAGATTCTTCATCTTCACCTGGTGATACAGCAGAATAATCTGCGTTCACAATATGTAAAAAAACATTTGGGGGTCAAACAATGGAAACTAAACCATACGAATTAGTCGATGCATTTTGGAAAAACTGGTCTCAATCACTTTCCCTTTTCTCTTCAGCTGGGAAACAATTAGAGCAACTTACTTTAGAAACATTAAAACAACAACAAGATGCTTTGCATAAATTAACATCAGGAGTAGATGAACTAGAAAAAGAACTGCAACAATTTACTACTCAATTCAATAATCAGTATACAGATTACGTGAAGCAATTAACTGGAAACTCCTTAAATGATCAAATTAATGAGTGGCAAGACAAATGGAAAGAGCTTTCTGCTCATATGCAACAGCTAACTGTTTCTCCTACAAAAACATCTTTGTCTATCCTTACTCAAACAAGCGGTCAATTTGAAGAAACAACGAAGCAATTTATTGAACAACAACAATTACAACGTGAAGAGGCTCAAAAACAGTTAGAAGGTTTTTTGGAAGATTTCAAGACAAAACAGTTGGAACTCGCAAAAAAGTTCGAGGAAAACTCAAAAAATCTATTTACTTCCATCAAGTAAGAAAAATGTGGGAGCTAACTGCAGCACAAACAAAACTCTTTCTTCCTCCTACTACATCAAGATGGCTAGCATTTTTCGATATGGAAAAGAAGGAGGACAAAATGAATCCATTTCAAGAAGCACAAACCGTCCCGGAGCTTCGTTATGATGAGATTCAAGTCGGTGATCAAGCATCACTTACAAAAACGATTACGGATGAGGACGTTATCAATTTTGCAAAATTGACTGGAGATGTGAATCCTATTCATATTTTAGATTCTTTTGCAAAAACGACAATGTTTAAAGAACGTATTGCTCATGGTATGCTCGTTTCAAGTTTTATTTCTACCATCCTTGGAACGAAACTCCCGGGTAAAAATACGATTTATTTATCTCAAAACGTTTCATTCCGCGCTCCTGTCAAAATCGGCGATACACTTCGCGTTGTGGCAGAGGTCATCAAAAAACGTGACGATAAAAAAATCATTACGTTGCAAACAAATATATATAATCAATCGGATGATATTGTCGTGGAAGGTACAGCGACAATACTAAAAAAAGAGTAGCAAAAATTGCTACTCTTTTTTCTATCCAATAACTTCTAATCACACCGATTACTTCCGCGTATGAGCACGCCGGTTCCACATAAAATAACGGTACCAGTTCAGATACATACTTAGCTGAACTGGATTACTCATAAGGATGTGTATCATCATGGCAAAAACAAACAAATTACTAGTTCCAGGTGCTGAACAAGCACTTGATCAATTTAAATATGAAATTGCACAAGAATTCGGCGTAAGCTTAGGGTCTAATACTGCATCACGTTCTAACGGATCAGTTGGCGGTGAAGTAACAAAACGTCTTGTTTCTTTAGCTCAACAACAATTACGTGGATAACAATATAACATATGGCTTAGAGGCAGATATTCTCTGCCTCTTTCTATTTTTAACATACATAATGGTGCTTTTTCACATACTAGTAAAAGCAAACTGAAAGGAACGATATGTAACATGAAACGGATTAACATTCGCATGAGTCCTCCCCGTGTTCTTACTTTGTCTTTTATTATGTTATCAATTATCGGTACATGCTTATTAAAATTGCCAATTGCTACAACGACGTCTATTTCATGGCTCGATGCTTTATTTACAACCGTTTCTGCTTGTACGGTTACAGGGCTTGGTGTTGTGGACACCGGGAAAGTATTTACCTTATTTGGCCAATGTGTCATTTTAACACTTATACAAGTGGGCGGACTTGGCATTATGAGCTTTGCCGTTTTAATTGCGATTATGCTTGGCAGAAAAATTGGCCTTCAAAACCGAATTTTACTGCAACAAGCATTAAATCAAACGAATATAGGCGGTGTCATTCGTCTTGCCAAAGCATTATTTTTATTCTCTTTTACAGTCGAATGTATCGCTGCTTTCATTCTTTCTTTTGAATGGGTACCGAAATATGGGATTGCTAAAGGGATCTATTATAGCTTTTTTCATTCCATCTCTGCTTTTAACAATGCAGGTTTTTCTGTTTGGAGCGATAATTTAATGTCCCACTCTCACAGCATTCTTGTCAATCTCGTCATTTCCTCCCTCATTATTTTAGGTGGGATTGGTTTTACAGTAATCGTAGATATAAAAAGAAAGAAAAATTTTAAAAACCTTACATTACACTCAAAACTTATGCTCTCTTCTACTCTAATCATCAATATTATTGCGACTGTTTTTATTTTTATATTCGAGTTTCACAATTCTCTTTCTATGAGAGGCTTTACTCCATTTGAAGAAGGCATGGCTGCTTATTTCCAAGCTATTTCAACGCGTACTGCTGGTTTTAATACAGTTGATATTTCCGCATTATCAAAGCCTTCCCTTTTATTAATGATGCTTCTAATGTTTATCGGAGCCGGTAGTGCTTCAACTGGCGGTGGGATTAAATTAACAACCTTTTTAATCATGTTTTTTGGAGTATTTAAATTTTTACAAGAGCAAGATGATATTGTCGTGTTTAAAAAATCCATTAAAGATACTCTCATTGTCAAATCATTAACCATCGCTATTATTTCTATTTCATTTATTTTTTTTGCTATTTTAATTTTAAGCATTACTGAGCGAGTTCCTCTATTGATGAGTGCTTTCGAAGTATTTTCAGCATTTGGGACTGTCGGTCTCAGTATGAATTTCACACCACACTTAACGATGATTGGAAAAGCTATTATTATCTTTATGATGTTTTTTGGGAAGATGGGGCCTTTAACATTAGCTTTTTCATTTGCACGTAAAAAGAACCGGAAAATAAAATATCCGAATGAAGACCTTTTAACAGGTTGACAACCGTATAAATTATCCATATAATGAGAGTACAATAGCATATCTCCAAAGGGGAGTAGCGTCCAAGAATATTTCTTGGAAACAAAGTCGTCATTACGTAGAACTTAGTTCTTCCGGCTTTGTTGGCATTTTCATTACATATGTCTAGCAAGACCTTTGCCTATTAACGGCAGAGGTCTTTTTTGCATTCATTACCAAATTCTTCCAAAGTTAATAGGCAGGAGTATGGGGAAACTAAATAGTGGGGAAATTCTTCACTTATTTAGTACTTATAGAAATGAGAGGAGAATGTACATGGATGTATCATTATTATTGGAGTATGGTTGGGTATTACTCATCCTAATTGCACTAGAGGGGATTTTAGCGGCTGACAACGCTCTTGTTCTTGCAATTATGGTAAAACATTTACCAGAAGAAAAAAGAAAGAAAGCACTATTTTATGGATTAGCAGGGGCATTTGTTTTCCGTTTCGGATCGTTATTTATGATTTCGTTCCTAGTCGACGTATGGCAAGTGCAAGCAATCGGTGCCATTTACCTTATGTTTATCGCTGGTAATCACTTATTTAAAACGTATGTTAAAAAGAATACAGATGAAGAAACAGAAGAAAAAGAAGCAAAGAAAAAACAAGAGAACTTTTGGTGGACTGTATTTAAAGTTGAAGTTGCAGATATCGCCTTCGCAGTTGATTCTATTTTAGCTGCTGTTGCATTAGCAATGACTTTACCAAAAACAGGATTAGGTACAATTGGTAGTCTTGATACTGGACAATTCGTTGTTATCTTTGTAGGTGGACTTATCGGATTAATCATTATGCGATTTGCGGCAACTGCTTTCGTACAAATTTTAAAACGTAAACCAGGACTTGAAACTGCGGCATTCTTAATTGTAGGTTGGGTTGGTGTGAAACTAGCAGTTTATACGTTAGCACACCCTGCATTAAATGTAATTCCGCACTCATTCCCAGAATCTACACCATGGAAGCTTACATTCTGGATTGTATTAGTTGGAATCGCAGCTGGTGGTTGGTTCTTCTCAAAAGAAGTAGAAACAAAAGTAGAAAAGAATTTAGACGAAAAAGCGCTGTAATTACAGTGCTTTTTCTTTTTTCCTTGTCCCCTCTCAATGTCCAGAAAAAATTCTATTATACTATATTTTGTAAACGCTTTCTTAATATATGTATGTCCTTTTTGTGAAACATTGCACAAACTTATTGAAACTATAAAAGAATCCATGTACTTTATTCATATAAGGAGTATTTATAGATGATGTACTAAAGGAGCGTATTACTCATGCTAGAACAAGGATTAGATTATGTTGTCAAACTGGCTAAGAGCAAAAAACAAATGTTAGATACAAACCCGATGCAATATTTCATTCGTGCAGCACTTGCGGGTATTTATATCGGTTTTATTATTGTTCTATGCTTTAAATTAGGTAACTTTTTTCACATTGCAGATTCACCAGCAACTTATTTAGCTGCTTCTATGTTTTTCGGAATTGCTCTCGTACTTATTATATATGGTGGTGCTGAATTGTTTACTGGAAACACAATGTACTTCACTGTAGCAACATTAAGAAAAGAAACAACACTATCTGATACACTTCGTAACTGGTTTGCTTGTTATGCAGGCAATTTAGCTGGTGCTTTATTCTTTGCCTTACTATTTTACGCAACTGGCATTTTTGAAGCAATTGATCACGGTCATTTCATGAATAAAGTAGTAGAAGGAAAAATGAATACACCTACAATGCAACTATTCTTTAAAGCAATTTTATGTAACTGGCTTGTATGTCTTGCTTGTTTCTTACCTTCTCAAGTTAAAGGTGATACAGCAAAAATTATGATGATGATGATGCTCGTTTTCACATTCTTCTTATCTGGTTACGAGCATAGCATCGCAAACTTATCACTGTTTGCTTTATCTTTAGTTTCACCGCATCCTGAGACAATTTCTTTTGCAGGTGCTATTCATAACTTAATTCCAGTTACAATCGGTAACATTATTGGTGGGTCTGTATTTGTCGGTATGGTATACCATTACTTAACAAAGAAAGTACCTGACGTGAAACAAGAAGAAACTGAATTAGGAGCAGCTCAACAAGAAGAAATCATTCCGTTGCAAGCGCATATGAAACATTAAAAACTCCAAAGTTTTACTTTGGAGTTTTTAGCTCCCCACATATTTAACAACAAGATTAGGATTAATCTCTCCTTCTTCCTTTCCCTTATTCATTCTCTGTTTCATCTTATGCATACCGATGACATCATTCGTATGAAAGTGTATTTCATTTACATATAAACCCTCTTTACAAAAAGCTTCGACAAAATCTAATCCACTTTTTTCTCCCCATCCCATATTGAAATCAAGGGAAAGAACATTCACCTCATAATCTCGTACCATTTGCAAAGCACATTCTACTGTAGTTGCGAGCACGTAACCGTACGGACAACTTCTTTGATCATCCATATATACATTCATTTTCTATCCCCTCTCTATTTTGCATACGTGACCAACATGTAACATATTGCCCCAAGACTAATAAAAGGACCAAACGGTATTTGAGTCCTCATTTTCATACGTTTTAATACGAGACCAGCTCCAAAGAAACAAAGACTAAAGCAAGATGATAAAAATAAAACGATAAAAATCCCTTTCAGTCCCACTATAAATCCAAGTAACGAAAGTAATTTTATATCCCCTCCCCCAAGCCCTTCTGGATATATCTTTTGCATGCAGTATAACAAAATGAATATAACGCAACTACCAACTATACTATCTATCCAAGTGACTAACGGTATAAAAGCACATTCTAAAATGAGTAAACAAGCAAACCAAGCTAAAATACGATTTGGAATTAACATATATATGTAATCTGTAACTGAAATAATAAGAAGTAACGAAAAAAGTGATAAAACGATAATAAGCTCTCGTTCCACCCCAATCATATATACAGTAAGAAGGCATATCATTCCAGTTACAAGTTCAAATACTACGTACAAAATTGAAATTTTCCTCTTACAATTCGTACAACGCCCTCTTTGCATACAAAAAGAAATGATTGGAATCAATTCTTTTGGCTTTAGCACATACTTACAATAATGACAATATGAACGCGGGGTTATGATAGACTCCCCTAGCGGAACTCTCATCGCAATTACCATAAAAAAAGAACCAAACACCATCCCCGCTAACAATGCATATACATAAGTGAACATCCCTTCCTCTCCTTTCCAGAAGAACATAGCAAAAAAAGGAGAGAACTTCTACTTCATATTATCTCTATTCTATTAAAAAAGCAGGCCATTTTCTGGCCTGCTTTCCCCTATTTTATACGATGAAATATACTGCTTTTAATGGTCCATGTACTCCGACAACAAGATTCATTTCTATATCTGCCGAGTTACTAGGTCCTGTAATAAAGTTAATACAAGATGCCACTGTCTCGCCATTTTCTACACGCTTGTTCATATCCTCAACTGCTTGTGTAATACGAGGTACAAGTGTTTCACGTGGAATAATAGCAAGGTATACAGTCGGTAAAAAGTGTAAAGAACGGCCTTGGCCTTTATGACTTTGTACAACGATCGTACCAGATTCGGCTAAAGTATAATCACTAAATGCAATTCCAATATTCGTTCTTTCCGCGATACGCATATTCTCTTCTTTTTTCTCAGGATCCCATACGTTCACTTCAACATTTTGCTTTGGAAGTTCTTCTTTAAATAAAGAAGTCAATCCATAAGAATCAAAACGTTCATCTGCCGATAACATAATAGGTCCCCCGCCGTTTTCAACGATTACTTTTTGAATATCTTCACGTAAACGGTCATTTGTCGTTTCCACAACAGTTGTATGAATGTTTGTACATTGATTTTTAAATACTTCTAACAATTCTTCTTGTGAATAATTTTTTAACGTTTCTTTATTCACATTGTTTTTCCATACTGGACGTTTTACACCATCCGTTTTACGCGTGCGTCCAAGTTCTTTTGCAATATTTTCTAGAAAGGACTCACGGTTTTGAATTAATCCTGTCATTATTTGTCCCCGCCTTTCTTATGATCTTTATACCAATCACGGAATCGTTCTTTACTTGGAGCCGGGAATTCACGAATATCTGTCCAGTTTTTAAGTGGCCCAACACCTTTTGATACACGGTTACCAGATGTAAATGGACTCATTGCTGCTGGCGCCATCTTTGATCCCATTTTATATAAAGCTGCTGAAGATGCACCCATACTAAACATTTTCATTGCTAATTTTTCTGCAAGTGGAGCACGCCCTTCTTGCTCAACGATAACTTGACGATGTTTTAATAATAAATCATGCAATGGAATTTTTACTGGACAAGCTTCTGTACACGCTCCGCATAAACTAGAAGCATAAGGAAGCTCTTTGTAATCATCATATCCACCTAAAAGTGGTGTTAATACCGCCCCAATTGGTCCTGAGTATATAGAGCCGTATGAATGTCCACCAACATGTCGATATACAGGGCATACGTTCACACAAGCAGCACAACGAATACATTGCAAAACTTGACGGAATTCAGATCCGAGAATTTGAGAACGACCATTATCAACCACAACTAAGTGGAATTCTTCTGGGCCATCTACTTCCTCTTCTTGAATTGGTCCCGCTACCGTTACATAACTTGTTAACTTTTGACCTACTGCACTACGACATAGTAAACCAACTAAAACATCTAATTCTTCCATTGTCGGAACCATACGTTCCATACCCATAACCGCAATTTGTGTTTTTGGAATCGACATAACAAGGTCGGCATTACCTTCATTTGTTACTAAACAAAGAGAGCCAGTATTTGCAACAGCGAAGTTACAACCTGTCACACCAATTTCAGCATCCATAAATTTTTCACGAAGTTGTTTACGAACAAACTTTGTCATTTCGTATGGATCATCAGAATTTTCATAGCCAAGCTTTTCTTTAAATACGTCACGAATTTGCGTTCTATTTTTATGAAGAGCAGGCGCAATAATATGTGAAGGTGGATCGTTATCTACTTGCAGAATATACTCTCCTAGATCACTTTCTAACACTTCACAACCGATTTCTTCAAGCGCATGGTTCATACTAATTTCTTCTGTTACCATTGACTTTGATTTTACTACCTTTTTTGCCTGCTTCTTTTTTGCAACGTCTTGAATATACTTTGCTGCTTCCTCTTTCGTTTTCGCAAAGTACACATGTCCGCCTCTTTTGGATACATTTTCACTTAACTGCATTAAGTAATAATCAAGATTTTCTAACGTATGTTGACGAATTTCTTCACCGAGTTCACGCCATTCTTCCCAGTTTCCTAATTCATCTGCTGCTTTTAAACGATTCGTATATAAGCGTGTTTGTGCAGAAGATACTGCTCCGCGCATAAACGAATCTTGAATTCCATCGCCAACGCGATCATTAAATTTTTTCTCACTGATTTTCATAGACATAGCTTATGTTCCCCCTTCATGAGCGACTATTCAGTACCTCAGCAATATGCATTACTTTTATTTCTTTTCCTAAACGCTCAATACGTCCGCCAATGTTTAACAAACACCCACAATCTGCACCGATTAAATAATCAGCGCCTGTTTCCATTGCACTATCTACCTTTTCATCTACCATTTGCTCAGAAATTGGAGTCATCTTCACTGAAAACGTTCCCCCAAACCCGCAACAATTTTGCACATTTGGTAACTCTCTCACAGTTAACCCTTTTACATTTGATAATAAAATTCCTGGTGCCTCTGTTACTCCAAGCATACGTGTCATATGACATGATTTATGAATAGTAGCAATCCCTGGTAAACTTGCACCAACATCAGTAACCTTTAAAACGTCTACAATAAATTGTGTAAATTCATATGTTTTATCAGCAACTTTTTGTGCACGTTTAGCCCACTTCGGATCATCTTTAAAAACATGCGGATACTCATGAAACATTGTCGCACAAGAACCAGATGGCGTAACGATATATTCTGCATCTTCAAAAGTTTCAATCATATGTTTCATCGCTTCTTTTGCAGCTTCTACATGGCCGCTATTATAAGCAGGCTGACCGCAACAAACTTGTGCTTCTGGAAATTCAATTTCACAACCTAAACGCTCCAACACCTCAACTGTTGCTTTGCCGACATTTGTTTCAAACATATCGACTAAACAAGTAACAAATAAAGTAACTTTCATAATTATTACTCCCCCTTTTTACAACTCCACCAACAAACATATGGTCATCAGATGACTAAGGAGAGAAGAAATAGGCTCAACCATGGCCTATCCTCTCCCTCTTCTAAAGAAAACGCTTACTTAATCTCTCTCTATTTTATCAGAAAATTAGATTTTTAAAAGATTAAATTAAGAATTTATATCGTTGCTACCTGTGACAATATGTTCCACATTTGTTAAATGATCTAGCATTGCTTGCTGCGCTAATTCTACATCTTGCTTTAACACTGCATCATATATAACTTGATGCTCTTCTATAAGTCGTTCTGATGTTGTTTGTTCACCATATAAAATAATGCGTCTTGATTCACCAATCGTTTCAGCAATCATCTCTGAAACATGATTCATGAGTTCAAGCAAAATGTTGTTATGCGAAGACTCCGCAATTCCCATATGGAACTGAAAATCTGCTTTTTCGCCAGCCTTTTCATCTCCAATGCTCTTTGCCATTTCATCTAACCAATGCTTCATATTTTGCAAATTATCTTCCGTACGTTTTGCCGCAGCTGCTCGAACTGCCCCCACTTCAAGCACCTTTCGTACTTCTAATAAATTCAAAATATCTTCTTTCTTCATCAATAATCTATTGTTTAATGATTTTGTTAATGAAGAAGAATCAAAATTCTTCACATATGTACCTTCTCCTTGTTTCATCTCAATTAAGCCCATCGCTCTTAGCGCACTTAGCGCTTCACGAACAGCAGATCTGCCAACTTGAAACTGCTCAGCTAATTGATGTACAGGAAGTAGTTTGTCACCAGGTTTTAACGTACCATTTTTAATCATTGTTAAAATAGCTTCAGATACTTCTTCGTAAATTTTTTTCGGTTTAATAGATTTGTACTCCAGTTAAATCACCTCAGTATCTTCCAAACAACAATTGAAACGATTTATAAGAACTTTGCATCATAACCATTTTAGAACGAATTGGTAAGAAGTACAAATGTTTTGTTCATAAAATCGTCAAAATTTCGATATTTATTACATATTAATTAATACTTTTACGTATAACTGTTTTCTAAAGAAGAGCATGCCCTAAAAATTAGAACATGCTCTCCTCATCCTGTACTTTCAATTTAATACTAACCGTCGTGCCGTTCCCTTTTTCACTTTCAATTCGCCACTGTCCTTCATGTATATGAACAATTTGTCTTACAATTGCCAGGCCTAAACCTGTTCCACCATGTTGACGACTTCTCGCTTTATCAACTCTGTAAAAACGTTCACCAAGGTTTTCTAAATGCTCCGTATCAATACCGATTCCTGTATCTTTTATGTTCAATTCACAATAATCATCTATCTGCCTAAGCGTTATCATAATATCCCCGTTTTGATTTGTATACCGTATCGCATTATCTAACACGTTATGAAGCACTTGTTGCATACGATCCTCATCAATCATTACAATGATTTCTGGATTTAAATTTGTTGAAATACGAATTTTCTTTTCTATAAACTTAATCTCATACGTATCTAACACATCTTCAATTAGTTGTGAAAAAACGATAGGTTGTTTCTTTAAAGGGAAATGTTCCCCTTCTAGTTGTGCTAAATCTAATAAATCATGAACGAGACGCTGCATACGATCTGCTTCTTTATGAATGAGCTGTGTTACTTTTTCCTGCTGCGGTCCCTTCGCTACACCATCTAAAATAGCCTCGCTATACCCTTTTATATAACTAAGCGGTGTTCTTAGTTCATGCGAAACGTTAGCTAAAAACTCCTTACGCTTTACGTCTTCTGTCTCTAAAGAATTTGCCATCTTATTAAATGCTTTTCCTAATCGTCCAATTTCATCTTCAGAAGAAATTGTAATTCGTTCTGAGAAATCTCCCGTAGCCAAATGATTGGCAACTCGTTCCATTTGCGAAAGTGGTTTCGTAATAGCAATAATAATTTTTCTACCAACCCATATTGTCAGTAAAGTTATAGCAAGTGCTAACGGTGCTAAAATAAGACCCATATCATATATTAAGTCTTTTATACTTTTTAAAGGAATATAAGAATATACAATACCAACTAATTTTTTATTTTCTAAAACAGGGATGACAACCCCCATAATATTACGGTCAAAATGTTCCTCGTATCCTATCTTTGTCACAGTTTTTCCATCTAATAATGCTTGCCTGTCCCCTTCACTTATAAGAGAATGATGGTGCACATCAAATGGTAAACATGCACTTAAATCACGTGGGTTCGATACGAAAAGAACGTCTGAACTAGATATTTGATCAAATGCTCTTACTTTCTCTTCAAAAATTGATATTCCTTCGCGCTTATCATATTGCGCAGCAAGACGCTTCCCTTCCATTACTAATGAATCTTTTAAATTATCAACGTATAGTTTTTCATACGAATATAAAGATACAAAATAAAGAAAGGAAACTGTTACAAATACTGCACATACTACTGTCAGCCAAAGCTTCTGTACCATCGTAAACATACGTTACACCTCAAATTTATAGCCTACACCCCAAACAGTTTGAATGTAGTTTCCACTTTCTCCAAGCTTCAAACGCATCGTTTTCACGTGCGTATCTACTGTTCTTGTACTTCCGGCATAATCATATCCCCATACCTTTTCCAGCAATTGTTCCCGGCTAAATACTTGTCCTGTATGTTGGCAAAGAAAATAGAGTAAATCAAACTCTTTTACTGTAAGAGAAATCGTCTCACCATCCACCTCAATCTTCCTACTTTTTTCATTAATAAGGATCGGGCCAAACTGAATCTCCTCTTGTTGCTCTTGCTTTGTATAACGCCTTAATACAGCTTCCATACGAGCAATTAATTCACCAGGACTAAATGGCTTTACAATATAATCATCTGCTCCCATACGTAAGCCGTTCACCCTATTCCACTCTTCACCTTTTGCTGTTAAAAATATTATTGGTACATCTGACGTTTTTCTAATTTCTTTACAAACTGAAAGTCCATCCATCTCTGGCATCATAATATCTAGTACAACGAAATCATAATGATTTGTCTCTAATTTTTTTAGAGCTTCTTTTCCATTTTCAGCTTCTTCCCACTCGTATCCGAAATTATCTAAGTACATTCCAACAAGTTGCCTCATATCACTTTCATCATCTACAACTAGCACCCTATATTTACTCATTGTCCTTCCCTTCTCTCTCTATGAGTTGAAACGGTCCTTTTCCGACTTTAATTGTTTGTTTTATTTTCAAATTCTTCATATCCATGACGCAAACTTCATCACTATCATAGCTTGCTACGTATCCTTCTGCTCCGCTCTTCAAAAATGCAAATGGGTTTGATCCTACTTCTACAGAAGCCACCTCTTTATACGTGCTAACATCAAACTTTCTAAGCGTATTCGAACCGTGACTTAATGCATATACGTACTTATGATCCTTCGTAATATTCACAGGCATAAACGGAGCGTGTAAAGAACGTACCATTTCTCCGCTCTGCAAAGAATACACTAATACTTTCTCATTTACCTGATTTCCATCACCATGTCCGCCAATCCATATTTCTTTCCCATCTGGACTAATTGTCGCCCCCGTTGACGCTGGTGGAATCATAAAGGTTTGTATCACTTCTTTTTTCTTTGTATCAATTGTCGTTAGCTTCGTATCATAAAAGTTTAATACAGATAACTGGTTATGGTACTCTACCATCGTTATTGGCCCTTTTCCGGTTGACACACTTCCTGTCTCTTTACCTTTTATCGTAAAGAACCTTACCTTTTGGGCATTTTGATCGGCAGCAAATAATTGTTTTTTATCTTCGGATACGATTACATTTACAATACCTTTTCCAGTTTTATATTTCTCCACTTGTCTTCCTTCGACTAGTGAATATACATACATGTACTCTAACTGCTTACCATATACAAGTATGTCTTCACCATTTGGAAGTAGTAGGGTTCCTGCCATCGGCTCGTTAAGTTCCCATGTCGTAATTAACTTTTTAGTTTGCTTATCGACAAAACTAATACTGCCTTCTTTTATATTCGTTGTTATAATAACACTTTTATCTTTAGCAATCGGTGTATACGAGCTTCCTTGACACCCTACTAATAGAAATACAAAACAGAGAAGAAAAACAGACTTTCTCAAAAGATTCCCTCCATCTTCGGATGATTTCGTTATAATTGTAAAATAACAAATAAATGTGTGGAAAGTGTGAAATTTCCCTTTCCTACTTCATTTACATATATAATGTACAACAAATAGAATTTGAGGTGTGCCAATTATGCTTTTTCCTGATTTAGCAAATAAAATTGTACGAGAAGTACGCAGACTAATTAAAGAAAATATTATTATCATTAATATACAAGGCGTTATTATCGCAAGTACAGATATAGAAAGAATCGGTCAATTTCATGAAGGCGCACTCCGCTGTGCGAAACAAAAGAAAACTGTCATTATTACAAAAGAAGATGAACGACGTTTGCATGGCGTAAAAGCGGGTATGAATCTCCCTTTACTATTCCATGACGAAGTAATTGGTGTCATTGGAATTACAGGCGAACCTGAAAACATTTCCCAATACGGAGAAATATTACGTAAAATGACCGAACTACTCATTCACGAAAACTACTTTTTAGAACAGCTAGAACTTGAACACCGTTCTTATGAAGCATTTGTCTTTGATTGGCTCCAAAATACAGACTGGTCTCCAAGCTTTCTCGATCGTGCCAAAACACTTGGTATTGATTTATATAAGAAGAAACAACTTATTTTGTTCTCTATCGATCAAAATGACACGATGCTTCAGCGTAAGATTTGGCAACACGTACGCAATCTATTAACAAAGGAGCATCTATTTGTTCGCTGGGGAAATGATCGATTCATTTTATTTACAGCCACGAACTCCAAAGAGCAAACATATCAATTTTTAAAACGATTAAAACAAGACTGTGAAACTTTGTTTTCTATTCCTTTATATATCGGGATTGGCCAATCCGTTACACCAAGCAATATGAACTTATCATACGAACAAGCATTACAAGCTCTTTCCGTATCACTTGAAACGAAAAACATTGTATTTAATGAAGATTTACGTTTAGAAATGTGCTTACAAGATATTTCTGCGGAAACGCGGGAACAATTTCTAAAGCGCACCATCGAAAACTTATTATCATCGCCTGAACTTATGCACACTTTACGTTTGTTTATTGATTATAACCAATCCTATAAACAAACAGCGGAGCAATTACATATACACATTAACACATTGCATTATAGACTTAAAAAAATTGAGGAGTATACAGGACTTGATCCGAAACAATTCAAGGACTTAAATATTTTATATTTCTCGCTCCTCTTATTAGATAATCAAACAAAAAAGAATGATAAAATAGATTAATCTTTAGATGATTATACATAGAAAGAATCCCCCGACTTTTTTATCATTATAATGAAAGCACTGTGACAACGTTTTTTATTATGACTCATTACGTTAACAGTTTGAGGGGGATTTCCAATGTTAGAAAAACAAATTATTGATTCATTCGTATCCATTGTTGGCGAAGATAATGTAGATACATCCAATATGGGGCGTTTAACGTATAGTTATGATGCCACTCCAAACTTCCAAGCAATGCCTGATGCAGTCATTGCTCCTCGTAATACAAATGAAGTAGCTGAAGTATTAAAAGTATGTAACACTCACAAAATCCCTGTATATGTTCGTGGGTCTGGAACAAATCTTTGCGCAGGGACATGTCCACTTGAAGGCGGTATCGTCCTTATCTTCCGCCATATGAATAACATTTTAGAAATTGATGAAGAAAATTTAACAATTACTGTACAAGCTGGTGTTATTACGCTTGATATTATTAAAGCAGTAGAAGAAAAAGGTTTATTTTATCCACCAGATCCAAGCTCAATGAAAATTTCTACAATTGGCGGTAACATTAATGAAAACTCGGGTGGATTACGTGGATTAAAATATGGCGTAACACGTGATTATGTGATGGGGCTTGAACTTGTCTTACCAAATGGTGATATGATTCGCACTGGTGGTAAATTAGCAAAAGATGTAGCTGGTTACGATTTAACTCGTTTATTTATCGGTTCTGAAGGAACACTTGGCGTCGTAACAGAAGCAATATTAAAACTTGTTCCTATGCCTGAAACGAAGAAAACGATGCTTGCACTATATGAAGATATTAATGAAGCTGCACGTGCTGTTTCTTCTATTATTGCAAATAAAATCATTCCAGCGACACTTGAGTTTTTAGACCAGCCGACAATTGAAGTAGTAGAAGAGTTTGCTCAAATCGGTTTACCAACTGACGTAAAAGCAATTTTATTAATTGAACAAGACGGTCCACCTGAAGTTGTTAATCGAGATATTGAAAAAATGGCTAACGTTTGTCGTTCCATGAATGCAGTTGATGTTCGCGTCGCAAAAGATGAAGCGGAAGCAGATGCGCTTCGAACAGCTCGCCGTAGTGCACTGTCAGCACTGGCAAGATTAAAACCTACTACAATATTAGAAGATGCAACGGTACCACGCTCACAGATTGCTCCGATGGTTGAAGCTATTAATGCCATTGCCAAAAAATATAATATTCCTATTTGTACGTTTGGCCATGCTGGCGATGGCAACCTACACCCAACTTGTATGACAGATGCTCGCAACGAAGAAGAAATGCACCGAGCTGAACAAGCTTTTGCTGAAATATTTGCGAAAGCAATTGAACTTGGTGGCACGATTACTGGTGAACATGGTGTTGGTGCGATGAAGGCTCCGTATTTAGAAATGAAGTTAGGTAAAGAAGGTATTGCTGCTATGCAAGGAATTAAACAAGCCTTCGATCCAAATAACATTATGAATCCAGGAAAGATGTTCGCGAAGGACACTCGTAAAAGAGTGGTGGTTGAGCGATGACAACATTAAATAAAGAAAACATTCAAAAGGAATTTAAAGAACGATTAAGTGAAGATGAACTACTAAACTGTATGCGATGCGGTTTCTGCTTACCAACTTGCCCTACTTACATTCAATCTGGATATAAAGAATCACATTCCCCGCGTGGACGTATCGCATTAATGAAAGCGGTCGTTGACGGCTTAATTGAGCCAGATGAAGATGTTGAAAACACATTAAATGTTTGCCTCGGCTGCCGTGCTTGTGAACCTGTTTGTCCATCTGGTGTGAATTATGGACATTTATTAGAAGAAGCTCGTGATATTATAAATCAAAACAAAAAGTTTTCAATGCCAGTGAGAGCTGTTCGTAAAGTCGTTTTTGAAGGACTTTTCCCGCATCAAAATCGAATGAGAACATTAACAGGATTAATCGGATTTTACCAACGTTCCGGTTTACAAACGCTAACACATAAAACAGGGATTATGAAGTTATTCCCTGAAACACTTGCAACAATGGATCTCGTTTTGCCTAAGGTCCCTAAAATGAAAGCAATGAAAGATCGCCCTGAATTTTTACCTGCTGAAAGTACGAAGAAGAAACAAGTTGCATTCTTCACAGGTTGTTTAATGGATACAATGTTTTTAGAAACAAATAACGCAACGATGAAACTGCTTCAGTTAGCTGGTTGTGATATCGTTATTCCGAAAACACAAAGTTGCTGCGGGGCATTACATGGACATGCTGGTGAGAAAAATGGGGCAAAGGAATTAGCAAAACGCAATATAAAAGCATTCGAAGATTTAAACATCGACTATATTATTACGAATGCTGGTGGTTGCGGAGCTTACCTCGTAGACTACGATTACTTGTTAAAAGATGATCCACAGTGGGCTGAACGTGCAAAGCAGTTCGTTTCTAAAATTAAAGATATTACTGCTATTCTAGTAGAACTAGATTTCCATAAACGTAATGACTTACGAGTCACGCCGCAAGTTATTACGTATCAAGACTCTTGTCACTTACGCAATGTTATGCGAACATCTTCAGAACCTCGTATGTTACTAGAAGCAATTCAAGGCGCAACATACCGCGAAATGAAAGATGCAGATCGCTGCTGTGGTTCTGCTGGTATTTATAACATTGTTCATTCAGAACTATCTATGGAATTTCTAGATTACAAAATGGACCGTGTGCATGAAACAGAAGCAGCAACCATTGTTACTGCAAATCCAGGTTGTTTATTACAAATGAAATTAGGCATTGAACGAGAAGGTCTTTCTCATAAAATGAGAGGAATTCACATCGTTGATTTATTATTAGAAGCAATTGAAACCAACTCGTAATAACTCGTAACATACGTAATAATAGGAAAACGGCTATCTCCTTCGTCTATGTAAAGAGATAGCCGCTTTTTTGTCCGCTACAACATTAAAAATATGTTACTTTATTATAAAAAAGAACAACAGAAACATTACAGTTTTGTAAAAATCAATCCAGTATATTCCTCAAAAAAACGCTCAAACCATTGATACAATAGGATTCTTCATTTTCAATATAGGTACATTTATCCAAAAAACGCGTCTTATAACCAAGTATAAAAATGCTGAAAATTCCTTTTATACTCTATGTTTCTCTTATTTTTCCCCTTTTCCCCTCTTAGGATAAATTAGGTAAATTTTAAGTCTATGAATTTTTTTCCATCTTTTTTCTCACAAAATCTATGCTACGATGAATTTGTCAGTCAGACAGACTGTCAAAAACAAATCGTGTGAAAACAAATTAAAACTTTATATAGGGGGACACACATCATGAAAAAGCGTGTTTTATTATCTGTAGCTGCTGCAACAGCTCTTACTTTAGGAGTATCTTCTCTAGATGCACAAGCTGCAACAGTACAACCATCTAACATAAAGGTTCAAAATATTCAGCATTCAAAAGTGATGATGAAGCAAATGAGCCAACAAGAATTACAAGCATTCTTACAATCTATGGGCGTTGAGTCATTAGCACAATGGCAACAAGGAAACTTCCAACCAAATTGCATTATTCCTGGTCAACAACCTACTGAAAATGTTGTAACTGAGCAACCGACAGCTAAGCCAGAAACTCAAAAGCCTGCTGAGCAAAAACCTGCCGAGCAAAAGCCTGCTGAAGAAGTTCAAAAACCAGAAGCTCAAAAGCCTGCTGAAAACAATAATACGCAAAAACCGGCTGAACAAAAACCAGCTGAGCAAAAGCCTGCTGAAGAAGCAAAATCTTTAAGCGAGTTCGAACAACGTGTTGTTGAATTAACAAACGCTGAGCGTGCAAAACAAGGTTTACCAGCTTTAAAAATCGACACTGAATTAAGCAAAGTAGCACGCATTAAATCTGAAGATATGCAAAAAAATAACTACTTTGATCATAACAGCCCTACATACGGGTCTCCGTTTGACATGATGAAGAAATTTGGTATTTCTTATACATCTGCAGGTGAAAACATCGCCCAAGGCCAACGTACACCTGAAGAAGTAGTACAAGCTTGGATGAACAGTGCTGGACACCGTGCAAACATCTTAAATAATGGATTCACTCACATCGGTGTTGGCTATGTAGAAAGCGGCAACTACTGGACACAACAATTTATTACGAAGTAAATAGATTAAAAGAGTCTTCTCATAATGAGAAGACTCTTTTTTACGTTTCATAACTTTCTATTATGTATGAGTATAAAGCGTAGAACATAAACAAAATAGAACCACCACTTATTACGCTAAGTAACACATAAAATCCCCATTTCAAGTTCAAAAACAATGAAAACAATATACTACATGCCATCACTTGAAAAATCCGTCTACTCACTAAACGGATCTTTTTTAATTTGATTGGGTCTTTTTCCGTACTCTGAACTTTTTTAAACGCCTTACTAAGCATAAAAAGAAACATACTAATCCCTATTGTTAGTCCTGTTTGAAAGGATATCATGCTTCCAAAATTAATAAAGAGAATGAGCATATGGATAAACAACATAAATAAAGTAATCGTCTTTAGAAATCCACTTATAATGACATGCTCGTCTTCATTAAACTTATATATATTATGTGAAATAATATACATCAATCCATGTAAGAAAATAATAAGACAAGGAATAAGTGCTATAACAACTTGTTTACTCATAAACTCGTTTGGCCGACCATTTACATCCCAATGTACCGCCAAATGCTCTTGTAAATATGGATAGAGACATAGAGTAACTAAGAGACAAGCGAAAAATATTCCTAGTATATATTTATATTTGATCAAGTGATTCTCACCCCTCTTTTCTCTTAACGGCTTCGCTTCTTTTAGAGAAATTCCTGCAAAAATCTACTTTTCTCAACTTTAAACTTACACTTTACGCATTCACTCTTTGAAATTCTTTCATTGTGTCATTTAATTTTGTAGGAAATGGTACATCCACTTCAATCTCTTCTTTCGTAATTGGATGTAAAAAGTTTATCTTCATCGCATGTAACGCTTGCCTAGACATATATTTCGTTCCTCCACCATATAAAACATCCCCAACTAACGGATTACCATTATAGCTCATATGAACACGAATTTGATGGGTTCTACCAGTTTCTAATTGTAACGTTACAAGCGTAACATTTTGTTTTCTAAAATACTTCTCTACTTTATAATAGGTAATTGCTTGATCTCCCTTTGGAGAAACACGTCGTCTCGTCGCATGATGGCGATCTCTTCCGATAGCCGCGTCAATCGTTCCTTGCTTTTTTTTCACTTTGCCTTCTACAAGAGCTGCATATGTTCTTTTAATTTTTCGTTCCATTAATAAACGATCCATAATTGCACCAGCAATTCTATGTTTGGCAAACACGACACCACCTGTCGTATCTTTATCTAACCGATGAATATGACGAACCTTCGTCTCTAAACCTTGCATTTGAAAATGAAAGGCAACAAGATTTGCAAGTGTTCCCATCCCGCCTTTTTCAGAAGGATGCGTATCCATCTTCTCAGGCTTATTTACAATGAGTACATGATCGTCTTCATATACTACATGTAATTCACCATATTCAGGCTCTACATCGTATTCTTCCTCCATAAACATATGAACTTGCAACTTATCGCCTTCTTTTAAAAGCTCATTCCATCTTCTTTGTTCTCCATTAACGGTAACACCTTTTTCCATACGAAGCTGATGTAACAACTTTTTCGGTATTTCCCATTCTATTTTTAATAACGACTCAATGCTTATACCATTCCATTTCGCTGGCACAGTCATTTCGCACCATTCGCCCTTCTTCTTCGTTTCCATACTGTATCACCTTATTTCTATTGATTCTCTCATTGTAACGGAAAATACAATTTGATGCACCGTCAAAAATAGAGGACAGTCTTATAATAGACTGCCCCTCATGCTCTACGCCTTCTCATTTCCTGCAACACTTCTTCCGCTTTTTGTTCATATGATAAATCTTTAAAGAAATCCGCCAACCTCTTATAATCGTTATACGTATCTAATAAGTCATCCATCTTTTCTACTTTCATCACTTGTTGTTTTTGCTTCATTTTTACCGGATAACGATAGCCCGATACTTCTTGTATTTTGTAATACTCATCCTCTACTTGAATGACCTTTACAAGTTCCTCTTCTTCCGCATCCATCGTATACCCATCAAAATCTCTAAGCAATTCATAAATAATATGAGTCCATTCATCTTTTGGATAAAATCCTTTTTCTAACCGATAACCGACAATGCGATACATATGCCCATCGTTTTCTGCAAACTGTACTGTATCATTTAGCTTAAATTTAAAATAACGAAACATTGCCTTCACCTACTTATATGTAATGTTCTTATCACATACTATTTGCAAAATGTAGGTCTTGCTATTCATAAAAAAATACTCATCTATAAGATGAGTATTTTTTACGATGATTTTTCTTTTTTCTTTCGAAATGGTAACCACCAGTTCCAGTCTCCAAACAATTTCATTAAACTTGGTACGAGCATAAGACGAATAATTGTTGCATCAAGAAATATCGCTAATGCAACGCCAAGCCCCATTTGTCGTACTGGTAAAATATCAGTAAAAGCAAACGCACCAGTTACAACAATCATAATTAAAGCGGCTGACGTAATAATTCTACTTGTTGAAACAAGTCCTTCTAACGTCGCCTGATCGTTATCCCCTGTTTCTTCATACAGTTCATGAATACGCGAAATAAGAAAGACTTCATAATCCATGCTAAGCCCAAAGACGAGGCCGAAAATGAAGATTGGTAAAACAAATAGAACTGGACTTGCTTCTAAACCAAAATGACCACCTTCGAATAACCAAACAACAATTCCAATTGTTGCGCTTAAACTAAGTATATTCATAATAATCGCCTTAATTGGAATGAGTATAGATCGAAATGCAAATAATAATATAACAAAAGTCGATCCAAATATAACAGACATACCAATTGCAACTTTATCTTTAATTTCATCTTCTAACTCTTGTTGGAACGTCGTCATTCCGCCTAGATAATATGTAACGTTCGTTTCTTTATAATTTTGTTTAAAATCACGCACCCACTGTTTCGCAATTTCTGTACGTGGTTTTGTATGTAAAAAGACTTCGATTGTTGTCTTATTTCCTTTCGTATACGATTCAAATACCGGAGCTATTTTAGCAGCTTCTGGCGACTGTAACATCCCCGCAACTTGCTCTGATTTCATTCCATTTAAACTGTCGTATAAACTTCTTACTTCATATACTTTCTTATCATCTTTTAACTTTTGAACGACTTCTTCTACCTTTTGTAAACTTTCTTTTTCTTTCATATCTTTTTTCGTCTCTACCACTAACGTAACATCAGCATGTGTTTTTGCAGTTTTATTAAATGCCTCTTCGTACTTCTCATATGCAATTCTTGTATCACTTTGTTTAGGTAAAGCTTCTACGTCAGGGAACTGTAAATTAGCTGTACGTAATGGTAATAAACAAATCACAATAAATGTTGTAACAACAATAATCATCGCAATTGGATGTTTCATTACAAATTGTGCAAATGTACGCCATGCCTTTGCCGGCGTATGTGCTACTTGATTCTTTTTTAATATTCGTTTACCAATTAATGATAATAACGCTGGAAGAAGTGTGAGCGAGAATACAATACTCATAATCACAACAATCATTCCACTAATTGCGACAGACTGAATATAATCGATTTTAAAGAAAAACAAACCGGATAGGCCAACGAATACACATAATCCTGAAAATACGATTGCCCGCCCTGCTGTCTGATATGTAATTGCTATTGCTTCTTTTACCGTTCGCTTTGCAACTTCCTCTCGAAAACGATTTACAAATAATAGCGCAAAATCAATAGATAACGCAAGTCCGATCATCGGTGCAACATTTAGCACAAAGATAGATAGTTCCTTATCACTACCTATAAAATATAATATGCCCATCGTACTAATAACACTAAGTGCCCCATTTACAATTGGTAAAATAGATGCCAAAAGGCTACCGAATGAAAATAGTAATACGAGAAATGCAATTGGTAACCCAATCATCTCTGCCACTTTTAAATCATTTTGCGTTCTTTCATTAATCTCTTTATTAATTTTCGGAAACCCTGTAGGTGTTACTTTTAATGCTGTATTACTTTCCTTTTCAATTTTATCAGCAAATTGTAATGTCTTTTCCATTCGTTCTTTATTGGTTTTCCCGGAAAATAAAATTGTCGCATAGCCGATATCATCTTGTAACATTTCTTTATTTTGCACTGGATGATGGAAAGATTCATATGTCTCTTTCTCTTGAACATTCTTTACAATTTCCTCTAACTGCTTTTTAAATTCCTCATGTGAAACACCTTTATTTTTTTCAAAAACGAGTAGGAGCGTATCTTGAGACCTCTTAAAATCTTTATCTAAAATTTCTTTCGTTTTTTGATAGTCCCCTTCTGTTTGGAAACCGTCACCACCTAATACTCCCGGTAGCTTTGGAGCGAAAATACCGAGCGCTATCGCAACCAATAGTAATGCTACTATTACTGTATAACGGAACTGATACAAAAAAGCTCCTAATTTTCCCCACTTATCTACTTTATGTACATTTGTTTTCACACATTTTCACCTACTTTACATCATTCAATTGTTACTTATAATGTATCACATCTTCATGCAAACAAAAAACGTCTGGAAACACTATAATGATAGTTTTTCCAGACGTCTTTTTATCTCTCTTTATTAAGTCCCAATCTCTCGGTAAGTAAACGATGGCAATAAATCGCCATAATTAACAAAATACCACCTACACAATAACCTGCTAAAATATCAGTTGGATAATGTACATTTAAAATGACTCTACTTAATCCAATCGATACGATTACTATTCCCATGAAAAGCGTTATTACATATTTTCCGATCACACTCTTCAAATTTGCCACAATGATATAAGTAAGAAATCCAAATGTCATAATAGATAACATTGCATGCCCACTAGGGAAACTATATCCAAGCGCATCCAACGTTTCATTTAACGACGGACGATCCCTTTTCATAATTTCTTTTATCCCTTTATTCACAAGATGTGTTGTTAAAATGCCCATTGGATATACAATCATCGCAGCATAATAACGTTTTCTCCAAAAAACAAGTAAACTTATAATAAGCACAGTTACAATCCCAATGGCAGAACCTAATTTTGTATAGTGTGAGAAAAATGTAAGCGAACTTTCTGTTTGTAACCCTTTTACTACCCCTCGGACATATGTATCCATCACTGTAACGCCGCCAGCATGTACTCGCCAAGCAACAATGCCAAATACAGCAAATAATAAACCGATACACATTACCTCATATTGATGCAACTTCTTCAAACGATTTCCTCCTACTATGAAAAAATGCGATTTCTACTGTAGAAACCGCATTTTCTTACTTATTTACCTTTTGTTTTTAACTCTGTCCAGTAACGGTCGTAGTCTTTTAGCTTATCGTCTACATCAACAAGCCATTCTGTACGATCTAATTCTTCTTTCGTTAAGAAGATCATGTGGTTATCACGATATTCTTTACTATGAAGAGGGTGAGCTTTTTCATTTGGATTACTGTATCCAATTGACTCGTAGTTTTTCACACTTACTTTTTCATCTAATAAGTAGTTCATAAACTTCTCTGCAAGCTCTTTGTTTTTTGCACCTTTTGGAATTGCTAACGTATCAGCCCAAATTGTGCCGCCTTCTTTTGGTACAACGTACTCTACATCTTTATTATCTTTTGCGATAAATGCTGCATCCCCAGACCAAACTGTTCCGATCCAAGCATCTTCTGTAATGAATTTTTGTTTAATATTATCTGTATCAAATGCTAATAAGTTTGGAAGTAGCTTCTGTAAATCAGTTGCTGCTGTCTTTAACTGTGCATCGTCTTTCGTGCTGTTTGAGAATCCATGCTTCTTAAGACCCATTCCTAACACTTCACGAGAATCATTTAATAAAGTTACATGCCCTTTATATTTCTCATTCCATAAGTCAGCCCAGCTTGTAGGTGCTTCCTTCACATACTTTTTATTGTATGCAATACCTGTTACGCCCCAAGTATATACTAAAGAATATTTATTCTCTGGATCAAACGCAGGTGTTTTGAAATTAGAAACCATGTTTTCGATATTTGGGATATTCTTTTTATCTAACGGCGCTAATAAATCCATTTTCGCCATCGTTTTAACCATATAATCCGACGGCTGAATTAAATCATACTTCGCGCCACCTGCTTGTAATTTCGCAAGCATTTCTTCATTACTTGCATACTTATCATAGTTAATTTTCACGTTATATTTCTTTTCAAAATCTCTTAGCACTTGCTCATCAAAATTGTCAGCCCAGCTATAAATGTTTAACTCTTCTTTTTTTTCACCACAACCAGCAAGTACACCAGCAACAAGGCTAAAGCTAATTGCTGCGCCGGCTAATCTTTTCATTAATTTCATCGGTTTTATTACCTCCTCGTACTTTCTATATCGTTCGTATTATAAAGGAAGGTGTCCTCCAGAGTTTTCTTCACCATCTGCACCTTTGTTACGGAAGATTTCAGATAGAACCATTAATCCTACGATAGCCACAATTAAAATTGTAGAAAGTGCATTAATTTCTGGTGATACTCCGCGCTTAACCATACTGTAAATGTATAATGGCAATGTTGTTGATCCTGGTCCTGATACGAAGAAACTAATTACAAAATCATCAATTGATAATGTGAATGTTAATAATGCAGCCGAAATAACTCCAGGTGCAATCGCTGGGAACGTTACAAAACGAAACGTTTGCCACGGCGTTGCTCCTAAATCATTCGCAGCCTCTTCTAAATCACGTCCCATACCAGAAAGACGTGCTGCTAAAATAACGACAACAAATGAAATACTAAATGTAATGTGTGCAATAATAATTGTTGTTTTACCAAGTTCCATACCTAATTGACTAAATAAAATAAGTAAAGATAATCCCATTAAAATATCAGGAATTAAAATTGGTAAATACACAAGACCATTAATAGCACCTTCATAACGATATTTATAACGATGTAATGCAATTGCGAAAATCACACCAAGAACAGTCGTTACAATCGTCGTTACGACCGCAATCGTCATACTATTTACAAACGCATCAATAACATCTTGTTTTTGAAATAAATCTGTATACCAATGGAATGTGAATCCTTCCCATTCCGCATTAATGCGAGAATCATTGAAGGAATACACCATTAAAACCATCATTGGAAAATACAAGAACAATAAAATTAACCAAGAATAAGAAACTAAAAACTTCTTCATCTTTGCCTATTCCCCTCCGTTCCCATCATATTTATATACTTTCGTTGCACGATAATATAAGTAAATTAACAGAACAGAGAATAGAACAACAATCATAGATAACGCAGATCCAAACGGCCAATCACGCGCTCCTAAGAATTGATTTTGAATTACGTTTCCGATTAATGCTACTTTCGATCCACCCATAACGTCTGATACAACAAACATTCCGATAGAAGAAACAAACACTAAAATAGAACCGGTAGCAATCCCTGACATCGTCATTGGTACTGTAACATTCCAAAATGCTTTTACTGGTGTTGCTCCTAAATCATAAGCTGCTTCTAGCTTACGCTTATCAAGCTGCTCAATCGCTGCATACACTGGTAAAATCATAAATGGTAATAAAGAATATACCATCCCAAGTATTACAGAAGGTGTATTATATAATAAATTTAAAGGCTCACTAATAATACCTAGCTTCAATAGCAATGTGTTTACAAGACCTTGTGAACGTAAAATAACAATCCATGCGTAAGAACGAACAAGGAAGTTAATCCAAAACGGGATCGTTGCCAATAATAAAAGAATGGAACGATATTTACGATCAACAATTGTAATTGTATATGCAAATGGATAACCGATCAGTAAACATATTACTGTCGTGATAACCGCAATTTTCACTGTTTCCCATAACGTCCCCATATATAATGGGTCAAATACACGTGCTATGTTCTCTAATGTAAATTGCATTTCCACTGTCCCATATGCTCCGCGCTGCATGAAGGCAAATGCCAATACAAACAGAAGGGGAATTAGGAAGAATATTAACAGCCACGCGACTGTAGGTAGTGCGAGTAATTTCCCTTTTTTCAATTTAAGGTCACCTCGTCCTCTTGCTCCCAGCCTACGTATACATTATCTCCAATGCTCCACTGCGCTGCTTCTTCAGCAGTTTGATATGCCATTAGTAATTCTGATGTTTTCTCATCACGTACATAAAGCTTTTCCATATTTCCAACAAACTCAATGTCTTCAATATGTCCAAGGTGGTATTCTTTTAAAATCTGCTCTTCAACCGAACGCACTTTTACATTTTCAGGGCGAATTGCTACATAGCCTTCCCCGTTTTTCACAATATTATTTTCACCGATAAATGTCGCAACGAACAACGTTTTCGGCTTATTATAAATTTCTTTCGGCGTTCCAATTTGTTCAATATGGCCTTTATTCATAACAACGATACGATCACTCATGCTCATCGCTTCTTCTTGGTCGTGCGTTACGTATATGAACGTAATTCCTAAATTACGTTGTAAGTTTTTCAATTCACGTTGCAAGTCTTTTCTTAACTTAAAGTCTAATGCTCCAAGTGGCTCGTCTAGTAATAATACACGCGGGTTATTTACAATCGCTCTCGCAATTGCTACACGCTGCTGCTGTCCACCAGAAAGCTTTGCAGGTTTACGATTACGGAACTCAAGTAACTGCGTTAAACGCATTGCCTCTTCAGCACGCTCTTTTTGCTCTGCTGCCGGTACTTTCTGCATTTTCATACCGAAACAAATATTTTTCTCCACATTCATATGTGGGAATAACGCATAGTGTTGAAACACTAAGTTCATATGACGCTTATATGGTGGCAAATCGTTAATCTTTTCATCATCTAACAAAAGATTCCCTTTAGTTGGTGTTTCAAACCCTGCGATCATACGAAGTAACGTCGTTTTCCCGCAACCACTCGGCCCTAAAATCGTTAAAAATTCCCCTTCTTTAATATCTAAAGAAAGCGGTGGGATAATCACTTGATTTCCAAAATGTTTTTCTACTGCTTCAACTTTAATAATCTTTTTCATTTTCCCGTCCTATCTACCTCAAATTTAAATTTTTATATTCATGAATACATATTTATGTTCTATAGACTATTTTTTGTTTCGATCCAAACAAAAATGGTTATTTAGCAAGCGTTCACTTCTATTCTTTATGTAGTATGTTTGATTCATTTTCGCATGATACATAATGTCGAACAGAAAAACCCCTTCCATTGCGAAGGGGCTTTTATCATACGGCTACGCCTACTGATAAACACCATCATCATTTTAACAACTTTCGTATGAATTTTAAAGCACTTTTTGTAGAAGAGTAGCGAATTTTCATATCGAATGCCGTAGATTGGGCTAAAATGCTTTTATAATGTGAAAAAGTCCGAAAACTTTCTTCCCCATGATAACTCCCTAATCCACTACTTCCGACGCCACCAAAAGGTAAATATGGCGTTGCAAGATGATAGACGACATCATTAATACAGCCTCCGCCATATGAAATATTACTCGTCACTTTCTTTTGTACCTCTTTATCTTCAGAAAATACATATAACGCTAACGGCTTCGGATGTTGCTGGATTGTGCCAATTACATCTTCTATATTGTCATACTCTATGATTGGTAAAATCGGACCAAAAATTTCATCTTCCATAACGGAACTTTTCCATGTAACATTAGTTAACACTGTTGGTTCTATATGTAAAGTCTCTTTTTTATGGTTCCCGCCAATTACAGTTTTACCATCTTTCAAAAACGTACATAAACGTTCAAAATGACGCTCACTCACAATTCTTACATAATTATCATTGTGCAGTGGCTCTTTTCCATACTGCTCCTCAATTTCATGTCGCAACGCTTCAATTAACTGTTCTTTCACGGAAGCATGCACATACATATAATCAGGCGCTACACACGTTTGCCCTGCATTTAAAAACTTTCCCCACACAATCCTTCTTGCCGTTACATCTACTTTCGCATCTTTATGTACAATACATGGACTTTTCCCGCCAAGTTCTAACGTAAGCGGCGTCAACTGTTTTGCTGCTGCTTCCATGACAACTTTCCCAACGCCCACACTACCTGTGAAGAAAATATAATCAAATGGTTCTTTCAGCAAAGCTGTACTCTCTTCAACGCCGCCTTCTACTACCGCTACAAGCTCTTCTTGGAATAAATCCTCTAACATCCTTGTAATCACTTTGGAAACGTTTGGCGTTAACTCCGACGGTTTTAAAACGATTGTATTTCCAGCTGCTAGAGCTCCTACAAGCGGTGCAATTGCTAATTGAAACGGATAGTTCCACGGTGCAATAATAAGTGTCACACCGTACGGTTCAGGCACTACTTTCCCCTTTGATCCAAAATGAGTGAGTGCTGTTCGAACACGCTTCGGTTTACTCCACGATGAAATATGCTTCAATTGAAAAGAGATTTCTTTTAATACATATCCCACTTCCGTTGTAAATGACTCATGAACTGACTTATTTAAATCTAATTTTAACGCCTGAAATATTTCTTCTTCAAAACGCTGAATGCCTTCATAAAGCTTCTTCAAATTATTCTTTCTCACTTCTACACTTCTCGTATGGCCATTATAAAAATATTCCTTTTGTTTATTTACAATAGAAGAAACACTCATTCATTCACCTTCTCCCACTATTTTTATCCAATTCTTTCATTATTTATATAGACTTCATATATAATAAATTTCTATTCGTAAAGTTACATTATATATAATTTCTTTTTGTATATAAAATTCATTGCTCACAAAAAAACTACCGAAAGAAAACCTCTCGGTAGTTTTACTGTATTAACGATATAAACGAACAGCACCTGCAGAATTATCATCAGCTTGTCCTACTACTTCAAACTTCAGGCCAAGGTTCGGTAAAATACGTCCTGCATCTGGAATCTGTTGATTAATATACGTTTTTGAATCATCAAACTTCGGTACACCCGCTAAGCCATCATACGTAAATGTTCCACGCGTTGGAGATACAACTTTCCAAGCTGGTGTTTTGTCGAATGAGAACGCCGCATCAGCAATTTGGAATCGTGTACTACTCTTAACTGTCGGTTTACCATTTAAAGTTCCTACAATTGCTTCTGGATGAGAATCTACTACACCAAGGAAACCGTGTCCTGGATGTACGCCAACCCAGTTATCTGTGTAAGCTGAGTCCGCATACCATACAACCATACCAGTGTTAAATACTGGACCACGAGCAAATTTCAATGCGTTATCTGCACCAGCATAGTTTCTCCACTCTACATAATAGTTATGTTTTTTCTTCTCAGTTCCGTTAGATACAACAAAACCATCTAACTTTAATTGTGGTGTCCCTTCTGCATCATCAGAGAATACTACTTTACCATCTACTGTTAATGAAGCATTATCAAGAGCAAATCCATTTAATGCTAAACCACCATCAGTAATGTAATCAAATGTTAATTTTACTTTCTTACCTTTGAATTGGCTTAAGTCATATGATTTGTCAATCCATTTTCCATTTGTCGAATCTGCATTTCCACTATTAGCTTTCTCACCAAGTCTTTCAATTAACGTTTGTTTACCATCTTCTGTTACAGCATGTACTTCAAGGAAGTCATACTCTGCTTCAATTTCATATAATGATTTGAAATCAAATTTTGCAGTAGTTGCATTCGTTAAATCGAACAGTGGTGTTTCCATCTTCGTATGAAGATCGTCACCTTTTGTGCTGTAGTAATACTGTTTACCAAATGCTGGGGCAATTGTTTTTACATCTTTATCAGGTAAGTTTACACGAATCATACCTGGACGGTTAGATTTCGTAACACTTTGGTCTAAATATGTTGCTAGACCAATACCTTTATTTAATTTCTCGTAATCTACTTCTACGATATTTGCCCAGTTACCACCGATTGTTTTTTGGAAAAACTCTTTATTTTGCGGTGAGAAACTTGTTGGCGTTGTTCCTGCAATTTTACCAGCCCAGCTACCGCCACTCATAATAGACCAAGATTCAATCGGCTCACCTTGACCGCTATATTGTGTATCATACTCATCTGGAAGACCTAAATCATGACCGTATTCATGTGCGAATACACCAACTGCGCCATCTTCTGGCTCAATTGTGTAGTCAAATGCAGCCATCTTTCCTCCCCAATACGGAACTTTCGCTTGTGTGCCTTCGATTGGGAATGGTTTCGGTCCAACAGTCCAGCGATGTGACCAAATTGCATCATCACCTAATTTACCACCGCCTGCTTCTTGTCCAACACCTGCATGAATAATCATTAAGTGATCGATTAAACCGTCGGGTTGATTTTGATTTCCATCGCCATTTACATCGTATTGATCGAATTGGTCGAACTCTGATAAATCAATACCGCTATCTACAGCTGCTTTTAATGCATCTTTTACTAAATCACGTGGTCCTTTTGGTCCTTTATTATCATGACCGCCGCTTGCAGCATCCGCACCGTAATCAGCAGCTTTCCCAGGAACTGTTAACCATTTTGTAACTGTTCCGTCTACTGTATAACTACCGCCAGATTGCTCTTCATAATATTGTTTAAACGTTTCGATTTTACTTCCGTCATCTAATGTGAATGGCTCATTACCGAATAACATTTTTTCATAATGTTCTTTGTTAAAGTCTTCCGAATACATATAACCAGGTTCTTTATCGATATTGTTATGTTTAAAGTCAGCGTACTCTACAAGTAAAACGAGTACTTTATCTTTACGAACATCACCGTTATACGCTTTTTGCTTTGCCGGAGATGTTGGTACTTTACCATTTAGACCACCTTTAACTGGTCCTGTCGCTGCTGGTGTGCCTGTTGCTGGTTTGTCTAACTTTTCTTTCGTATCTGCTTTTGCATCTTTCACTTTCTTTAAAAAGTCCGATGCTTCTTTCGTAAGTGGGTCCCCATTTGATACTTCTTTCCCAGGATTTTCACCCTTTTTGTTCTCTACGTATTTTTCGACAGCTTTCTTTGTTTCTGTCTCTGAAGCCTTCGAATCAATTACCCCACGTTTTTTTAGAGCATCTGCTAAACGTTCTTCCGGAATTAAATGATCATCAACTGGGCTCGTAGCTGTCTTATTAACAGGCGTTTCAGCATATGCAGACTGACCACCTGCTCCGAATGAAAGACCTAATACAGCTGTCAAAGCGATCGATGATAAAACTTTGAACGGTTTCTTGTTCATCCCTTATTTCCTCCCCTAATAAATAATATGTATTACAAATTGAATTTTATTAAAAATTCAATATTTTTTCAATATTTAGTCATATTATGTAATGTTTTTAATATATTTGTAAAAATTTCATAGTTAGCATACGAATATATCACAATTCAACAATGTTTTCTGAAAATATTGAAAATATTTGTCAGAAACTTTATAATCGCCATAGAGGGAATTTAATGGGGATTTTATCTTTGTTTTATCTACAAAATATTTGATAATTCACTACATAAAAATACAAAATCTGATTGTATTATCACGTATTCTGTAGCAGCAGTTATGACCGATAATTAGGGAGGAATTACATTTGTACAAAGATAAGACTGACACATTGGATCAAGAATGGATTGATTTAATACTTGAAGCTCTAGACGCTGGTATCGCCTTGCAAGATATCGAACATTTTTTCCAACGTATGAGACCATCAAGCCAGGCTCAATAGGTTTGTTCTTTTTAGCGAAGTTTATGTTATAATAATGACATCATAAGACGACGACATATTGATAGAAAGGTGCGCAAATATGATTGGAGAACGTATAAAACGCCTGCGTTTACAAAAAGGCATTTCATTAACTGAACTTGCCGAAAAAGCCGGTGTTGCTAAATCTTACATTAGTTCTATAGAACGAAATTTACAAAAAAACCCTTCCATTCAATTTCTTGAAAAGATCGCAGCAGTTCTACAAATTCCAGTTGATACTTTACTTCATGATGAAACAACAATGGAAAATCACTTAGACTCTGAATGGACACAACTCGTTAAAGATGCAATGAGCTCAGGTGTCTCCAAAGAACAATTTCGTGAATTTCTTGAATTTACAAAATGGAAGCAAGATCAAAAATAATAAATAGAAAGAAGTGCTTACAACCAGCACTTCTTTTTTCTTTATAAAAAAGCGGGAAATCCCCGCTTTTGGGTTTATTCTTTTGCTTCGCCTTCTCCTTGATGAGCATTGAATGTCCATTCTAAGTTCAATGAATCACCTTGGAATTTATTTTGATCACCTTTATCTTCAAATTCAAATTCTACCCATAAGTAATCTTCAGTACCAGCTGCTAAACCACCATTTTCTCCCCATTCAGGAGCAAAGATTGCTTTAGCTAAAACATCTGGATTTTCTTTTTGTAAATCAGCTAATGTTGTTTCGTATACAGGCTCACTCTGTTTATCCCAATTCCAAATGAAATTCACCTTAATGTGCTGACCAAAGTCTTCACCAGCGTTATCATTTTTAAAATCATTCACAGTATACTTTGTCGCTAATTGTACGTCTTTAATTGCTAATGAACCGCTATTCTTTAATAAGAACTCTTTCTTTACTTTATCCCCTGGTTTTAAATCTTTAATATCTACAAGCGTTGTAGGGTCTAATGTAAGATCTAACGTTCCAGCCGCAAATGTGTTATTTGATACTTCTTTATCGCTAAAGTAAGCGAATGTTCCTCCACCAATTAAAGATAACCCCAATGCCGCTGATGCAACTCCCATACCTAATTTCTTTTTCAGACTCACAATCAATTCCCCCTAGCTGTTTTTTATATTTTTTATTGCTATCTCTTATTTAAAATAAGAGATGTAACTAAAACTATATTAGCTTAGCTAATATGTGTTCTTTTTTAAAAACCTTATGTTCATTATAACGAACATAACTATAGAAATACAACACATATTTATTAATATTTTCAGTTATTTTTATTTCTCAATATTATTCTGAAATTTCAGAATAAACGGTAGATAGAGAAAAACTTTAATTAATATTCCCTATCTATACTAATTATTAATCTTCACCATCATATTGCCAATTATTTTTCTCATATCTGTTTTTTGACGTAGATTGTTAAAATAAAGAAGACACACCGAATAGGCGAGTCGCAATACTCTCTCACCTACTCGGCTTTATAACCGCTATTCTCTCTATATGTTGCTGTATTTTACTTGCTATTCTTGTTTCTTACTCTCTTCTTGATTTTTTGCTTCCTCTTGTTTCTTCTTCTCTTCTAGTTTTTTCGTTTCCTCTTGTTTCTTCTCTTCTAGCTTTTTCGCTTCCTCTTGTTTCTTCTCTTCTAGTTTTTTTGCTTCTTCTTGTTTCTTCTCTTCTAGCTTTTTCGCTTCCTCTTGTTTTTTCTCTTCTAGTTTTTTTGCTTCTTCTTGTTTCTTCTCTTCTAGTTCTTTTTGCTTCTCAGCCTCACTCACTTGTTTTGCTGTTTCATCTACTAGTAACTTCTCAAAATCTTGAATTTGTTTATCAATCACTTGTAAATTAACTTCTTTATCAATATACTCACAGTTTTCTTTTACTATATGGAAGCCAGCATTCACATACGAGAATACTTGCTTATTCGATTCAGTTGTATTTCCTTTTAACTCTTCTTGTACTTGATTATAAGGTTCTTCTATTGATTTATATACTTTTTGTAACGATTCTCTCTCAGTAGCTATCTTCTCACGCCCTTGCTTCCATATAACAAGCGCCTGTTCTAATTCCTGAGTGGATCTAACATTTAATTTTGATTTCATCCCTTCGTACTCATGCAAAATAACTTCCTTATGCTGCTTAGCTTGTTCTATTAATTGATCAACTGTTTTTGGAAAAATACTTGCTGTAGAAATAGTAGCCGCTACTTTCGTTTCATGAACGAAAGCTGCTTCTGTATAAGTCATCATTTGAGAGCCTAAATAAAAAGTAATAGAACACAAACATGGCAATATAAGCATCTTTTTGAATTTACGCGGTTGCTTCAGCATTTTAATCTCTCCTATCGAACAACTTGTTCTTTATCAAGAACTATATCTTTATTATAATAAAGTGAATTACAAAATGATATAAAAATTATGTTTCTTTTTATATTTCACTTTTAGCAAAAAAGAGACTATCATTTTTGATAGTCTCTTTTTCTGCTTATTTTTTCTCCACTCCATCACCTTGTTGCGCTTCAAATGTCCATTTTAATTGAAGTTTGTCTCCTTGGAATTCATTTTGAGGCTCATTTTTATTAATAAAGTGGAATTTCACTTTAAATGAGTCATTAGTTCCTGCTTTAATACCTTTCTCAGGCCATAGCCAACTTACTAAATCATTTTCTGCAGCAGTCACTTTTTTATCCGTCAAATCTTTTAATGTCGTTCTCTTAATTACTTGATCTTTTTTATCAATATTTTTTAAGAAAACTACTTCAATGTCTTCACCAAAGTCTTTCTTATTATCCTTCTTCACATCTTCTACATCATATTCTGTAGTTAATAATACTTTTTTAATATCTAATGTACCTTTATTCTCTAATTTAAATTCTTTTTCAATTGTATCACCTGGTTTTAAATTATCCACTTTTACAATTGTTGAAGGATTCAGCGCTAAGTCAAGTGTCCCAGACGCAAATGTATTATTTGACACTTCTTTATCGCTAAAGTATGCAAACGTTCCTCCGCCAACTAATGCAGCCCCTAATACTGCTGATGCGATACCCATTCCTAATTTTTTCTTTAAAGTCATGTCCATATCCCCTTAATATATATTTGTTAATTTCCTAATAGGAAACTATAACCAAAATAATTAGACGGATTGTTCTACTTTTTTCTCTTTCTTTTCTCCATCAATGCTGCGAATCGCGCTAAAGATAGTAATAGCGGAATAGCCTAGTAAAAAGACTCCTGGAATAATAAGAAGCAAAGCAGCTCCCGCTTTTGAATTCGCATAATTTAATGCATACCCTGCATAAGGAACTGTAATATCTGCATATTTCCCAATAACATTCTCCGCAAGTACCGGTTCTAAATCTGGCCCGTTGTTGTTATCTCCTTTTGTTTCATACATTACTTTTCCATTTGTATCTTTTACACCGATAATACGGTGAGTGATAATTTTTTCATCTTTCTCTTTAAAGGTAATAACATCACCTTTTTGATATTTAGAACCATCTTTCGTCGGCTCTATCGCAATAATTGATCCTGTTAAAAATGTTGGTTCCATCGATCCTGAAAGAACGCTCTTAAATTGATATCCCATCACCGTTGGATCACCACCGCTCGCTTTTGAAGAAATAACTACAAAAGCTAAGCAAATCATTAATGCAAATAAAACAAATGAGATAACGTTGCTAATCACCTTCCAAATTAATTTCATCGTTTCTCTCCCTCTCCGTTGTTTTATATTATTTGAAGTATGCAATATCCATTCTCGTTCTTTAACAAGAACACAACTAAATAATATAACGAACATATTAGAAATGCAATAAGAAAATTTACAATTATTAGTTATTTACAATATAAAAAAAGGACTGTGACAAATTCTCTTCACAGCCCTTTAAACTAGTAATTTATTTTTCTTCTGCTTTCATTCCTTTTGTATTTCGGCGTAGTACTACAAATAAAATGGCTCCAAATAATATGGCGGCACCTATTCCAATGCTTATTATTTTCACGTTTGATTCGTTTACTTCAGGCTCGATCGTATCTTTTTTAGGCATTGCAAAAGTAACATCTTCTTTAGAAAGAACATTAACCGTCGCAATTGTTTGATTATTCTTTGTGATATCAACTGCCCCAACTACCTCACCACGATGAATTCCTTTATGATACAAAGAATCTTTATCTAATGAAGCCGCACGGAAAATCGTCCTCACATTTTTTCCTTCATCTTTCTTAAGCATCACTTCTGCACTTTTTTCAAGCTCGCTATCAATATCTTTATTTAAATACGTTGTCTTTTGATGCCAACTATGTTTATCCAGTACAGTTTGCTTCACAAATTGACCGAAAGAATAGTCCGCCATCTGCTTTAAATCTTCATAAATTTCAGGTCTTTGAGAAGCCATTACTACATTTATAATACGATTTCCATCCTTCTCATTTAATAGAACGAGCGTATTGCGCGCTTCATTTGTAAAACCTGTCTTACCGCCAATACTAAATGGATTTTCAAAATAAGTAGATTTATTAAAAATAGACACCGTCTGCCTAGATGTCGTAACTGTCGTCCTTTTCGTATTCATCGCTTGCAAAATCTCAGGGTACTTTTGCACACCTCTCGTAATCATAGCCATATCATATGGCGTAGTATAATGGTTCGGATCATGCAATCCATTTGGTGTTACAAAATGACTGTCGGTAGCGCCTAATTGCTTCGCTCTCTCATTCATCATATTAGCGAAATTCTCAACACTTCCGCCAATACGCTCCGCAATCGCATACGACACATCATTTGCACTCAGCACCATTAAAATCATAAGTGCAGTATTTCTATTAATCGTCTCACCAGGTTGAAACTCAATTTGATAATTACTCTTCTCTTGATCTAATGCTAATTGTGAAAACGTAAATTGATCCTCTGGTTTCGTATGCTCCATAAGTAAAATCGCCGTTAGTACTTTCGTCATACTAGCCGGAAATGCACGATGATGTGCGTTTTTATCATACAAAACATCTCCAGTTTTCGCATCAATCGTAGTTGCAAACTGACTAAAAACATTTGGTCCTTCCTTAGGTGGTGGCGCCACTTGTTCTGGATTCACTCCAATATTCGTCTCAGCACGTAACGTCATAGGTGTCAAAAAAAATAAACAAATAACGGTAACAAAAGCCAAAATTTTCTTTAAATTTACCATATGACTCTCCCTTTTCACTATACTCTCACAGTTTAAAAATTGAATCTACCAATCTATATGTAATTTGTATTAAATTGGAAGAATATTCACTGCTTTTTACTATATCATACTTTTACGATGAAGAACATAAATATACAATAAAAAATAAGAAAGAATTATTCTTTCTTATCCTTCTCATCAATTAATGAATCTATTAAATTTTGACTAGCTTCCTCAGGTGTAATCTCATCTGTCATCCCCATAAACGACCAACCTTTAGAATCGACCCACTCAACAAACTCTTGCAAAAACTCATCATGTGTAACATCCACATCAAGAATTGAGCCATTAATTGAAATCGTTCTATTTTTAGATACGCGCATCTTGAACGTCTTCCTTACCATTACGATAATTCTCCCTTTGCTTTTGAATATTTATAAAATAATCTTGTATCTCTGTTATACATGATTTTAAGTAAATTGTAAAAAGGATATATTGGCCAATTTAGATATTAAAAATGGAAATCGCTTATCCTACATACCTCTCGTTCCATATACAAATGGTCATATTATTCAATAATTAAACCATTTAGATGAATAAGCAATCATGGTCTTTTGGAAGATATCATGCAAAATAGTATAATTTGAACAAGAGAACTAAGGTAGCTCTATTTAGCTGGACTCTTTCGTTGTAGACTTAGAGACCGATGCGAAAATTACTATTTGGTTCCTATTTCTATACATAATATCTTTGGAAAGAAGGTAGTACGGTGAAAACAACAGAAAATTTTACTGACAAGGCCGATATATATGCGAAATATCGCCCTAGTTATCCTAATGAATATATTGATTATTTGCTTTCAGCTAACGAACTAAATGAGAATCAAATTGTGGCCGATATTGGTTCAGGTACGGGGATATTTAGCCGCCAGCTGCTTGAAAGTGGTTTACATGTTATTGGAGTGGAGCCAAATGATGACATGAGAAAAATGGCAGAACAATCGTTAAACCAATATCCTCGTTTTCAATCTATAAAAGCAACTGCTGAAAATACCACTTTAAAAGAAAATAGTGTAGATTTAGTGACCGTTGCCCAAGCATTTCATTGGTTTGATAAAGAAGCTTTCAAAATCGAATGCCAACGAATTTTAAAACAAAAAGCAAACGTTGCTCTTGTTTGGAATAGTAGAGATGTAACTAGTCCACTTATTAAAGAGAACGCAGAAATTTGCCAGAAAACCTGTCCAACCTTTAAAGGCTTTAGCGGTGGAATAGATGAAACGCCAGAAATGTTTAACAGCTTTTTTAAAGATGGAAAATACGAGTTTAAAGAATATCAAAATGATTTACTTTTTGATTATGAAGGCTTTTTAGGAAGGAATTTATCAGCGTCCTATGCTCCGAAAGAAAATGACGAAGAGTATAAAAGCTTTGTTCTTCTCCTATCAGAGTTATTCGACAAATACAGTAAGAATGGAAAAATTATTCTCCCAAACTTAACGCGAAGTTATTTGGGCAATGTGTAAACAGCCTGATACAAAGAGACTTTGATCGGAATTAAAACAAGCCTACCCCCTCCCTAAATGTAGAACGAGGTTAGGCTTGTTTTGCGTGTTGAAATGTAATCACTTTATTGTCTTTTTACAAAAAACAAAACAACTTGCATTTTACCACATCAAATTCAAATGACTTTCGTACAATAAAGTAGAATATATTAGAAGACACTTTAAAATGAGGAGGAACTCAATGGCGCACTGTACGTATTGTAAAACGAAATGGAAAGTAAAAGATGTATGGTCGATACTCGTGACATTTGAAAAAGATTGTCCCTATTGTTTCGGAAGGCAATACCTATCAAAGAGAACAATAAACGCTATGCCAGAACTTATAAGCTTACCTTTACACTTCGTATTTCCTTTTCTTGTTCATTTGAGTGATGAAGGTCCTTTAGATTGGTATCGAAAAAAATAATATAACCGCTTTATTCGAATCCACCTTTAATTAAACTTTCTACTTATATATTCCTTAATACACTACTAACTTGATTCCAAATTCTTTCCTTTCAAAAGATTACTATAAAAATATTGTAAATTTTCAGTTAATTATATATAATTGCTTTAACATAATGAGTAAAGATGCTATTACATAAGTATTTTTGAAGATCCCGTAGCTCAGCAGGGAGAGCGCCACCTTGACAGGGTGGAGGTCGTGAGTTCGAGCCTCTCCGGGGTCATAAAAAAAGAAACCATATCAACCTTCTACGTGATATGGTTTCTCTTTTTATGTAAGTCAATCACTTCCCACCAAACATCTTCTCCAAAGACTTCGCATTAGCAAACAATACTTCTTTCAAGTTATCATCTGCAACGATTTTATAGTCGCCATCTTTGTTTTTCTTTAAGTTCAATGTAACTTTGCGAGTTGCCATTGCTGCATCTTTATCCGCTAAGTTTTTGACGATAGTTGATGTCATTGTTTTTTCGATTGCTTTTTCAGATTGTTCTTTGTCTTCGCTAAATGCGCTAGCAAAGGCCATTGGCATAACTTCTCCCACTGCTTTTGTTACAGCAACGGATAGATCAGCAGATGTAATTTCCACTTGCACTTCTGCTTTGTCATCCTTTTTCGATACTTCTTCTAACTTTTCAAATTTAAAGTTTTTTGTAATTGCACTTAGCATTGCTTTTGCCTCAGCATCATCTGTTTTTTCATTTAGTTTGTTAAATTCCTTGTCACTCTCAACAAATGTACGACCCTTTTCTATATCACCTTTTTGTATCGCTGTTAAAAATTCTTCTGTCGTATCTTTCGGATTTGCACACCCTGCTAAAACACCTACTGTTAATCCTACTATCATCATTAACAGTAATAGTTTCTTTATCTTTTGCACGCTCATTCTCCTCTTATCTTTTCTAGTAAGTCAGCATTATATAATAGTATGAAACTGACATTACAAACATTTTTTAGTATAGCATTTATATGATTTATTTTCTATTCATTCCCAAAATATTAAGGGCCTTGCAGCTTTCCTACAAGGCCCCTCTTCTATCAATCCGTATCCGTAGCACAAATGAGCCACATTTTACACTCCTTACTATCTAACACCATCCAAGTAACATCCCACGCAACATCATAAAACCAATCTGTCCAAGGAGCATGACTTTCGAACACTATAATATCCTCATAACGATCTTGGAACATGCATTGACATACATCGCTCGCTAATTGCTTCGCCATTACCATTCTATCCGGAAAGCACTTATATGCTCCTCCTCTTATGATTTGAAATGCAATACTCCCATCAAGCATTACTGCGCTTCTATATTGAAATTGAAACTTATATTTTTCTGACGTATGTATTTTTAACTCTTCTAAGTTATGCATTATATCTAAAGAGTTGAAGATTCTTCTAAAGAAGTGATCGTATCCATCTTTCAAATGTGGTATTTCTTTGAAAAGATTTTCGTTATGTACTTTAAAACAGCTTATAACCGCTCCGCCATTTACGTTTTGTTCCTTGAATGTATGTATGAGTTTCTCAATAGATGAGTCATTCGTTTCAATTTCCTCAAACGTTCCCTCTTTCCATCTCATAACGCTCACTACTCTCTATTAAAAATTTGTTTCTTCATTATAAATAGCAAAATAAAACCCAGCAACTTTAAAATTGCTAGGTTATCTCTTATTTATATTTGAAAAAACAATCACAATTGCCCCAAGCACATAATGCCCTACTACCATCCACATACTCCGATCAAAGATCATAAGCGACAACCAAAGTGATATATTAATAGCAGCAAATAATACATATAAAATGAAGTCTCTTTTTTGTAGCGCCCCTCTATTCATTACAATGTAAATCGCACCGATAGGAGGAAGGATAAAACAAAGGAAAAAAACAAACATTTTTCTTAACGACCATGGATATGAAGTTACTGTCTGCATAGGAATCTCCTTTTCACTTTATAGTACTTTTAATATTGGCCTCACAATTCTATATTCTTCACCATCAGGCTCCTTTATGATTAAAGGTGAGTGGGGACCTTTTTCTTCTTCTATCATTGTGAATACTTCTGTTTTTTCCTGTACTATGTTGGATTCACTATTTTTAATAGGTTTTTCACTTGTTTCAATTTTCTTTGTTACTTCTCCTAGCCTTTGCCCGACTTCTTCTGCTTTGGCAGGTTCATTCGTAACATAATATTCTTGCCCCTCCCATACTAACATAGGTGGCACTTGTTCTCGTTTGTTACATATTATATAAGTAGTACTAGCTACAAGTAATAGACATATTAATAAAAAGAAGATAGTTTTTTTATTCATATACTATTCTCCCTATCTATCATTTTATTAAATTATATAATATCCATTATATGCAGTAAATGGATATCGTGGGAATTTTCCGATTTTATACAAAAAAGAAAAACCTTACTGATGTAAGGTTCCATTTTTATATTCTATAGTGACCGATTTATTAAAACGATCATTACGATAATCGCTATAAACATAACAACTAAACAGCCGATCATTTTATAAAAGCCTCTTTTCGTTAACGTCCCGCCTTGCACGTCTTTCCGAATAAATAAGAATACGGCTAAAAATAATACAAGCCCAATGCCAAAAGCATACATCATTTGCATATGTTAATCTTCCTTTCTCACTTCCATCTTAATATCTTTTTGCCAAAACAACAAATGAGATAAAGACGGTACTCATCGTAAGTGCCATAAGTATATTCAATAGTTCAGTAGCAGATAGTGTAAGTATTTTTAAGTTTAAGCCGATAGAGAAAAGAAGATAATACGCTGTTAATGCAAAAAAGCTGAAGAACATTCCTTTATAACGAATAAGTTTCATTCGCTCATCTTTTTCTTTAAATTGTGGGTGTAAATAACTTAAGCAAAAACACATAATCATCATACCAAGTAATGGATAAGTTGCTTCTGGCGGTGCGGAATGCGTCATTATACCTGTTAATATCATAAATCCACTCATGAATAGAAAAATAATTCCCATAATAACGAAGTACTTTTGTGAATAGTTCATCTTTATTCCTCCTCTTCTTTTCCTTCATAAATAAATACATGTTCTATCGTTGTCTGAAATGTTTTCGCGATTTCAAATGCTAACGGAAGTGACGGATCGTATTTTCCCTTTTCAATTGAAATGATGGTTTGTCTGGAAACGCCAAGTTTCTCAGCCAATTTTTCTTGAGATAGTCCAAATTTTTTTCGGTATTCGACCATTTTATTTTCCAAGGAAATTTCTCCCTCCTTCCTTATAACGAGTATATACGTAAAGGAAACTTTACGTCAAGTTTCCTTTACATCCATTTTGTTTATTTTTCGTTCTATTTATATAGAAGAAACTTTTTTAATTTCAGCACGTCTATTTTGAAACAAAATACGGAACACTGTAACTAACAGTTACTATATCTCCTCCTCTCTTTTTTTAAAATTTAATATCTCCATATTTGTTTTATCCTTTTAAAATATTTCATTTATCCCTTTATTCGGCGAAATGTGTTATTGGTTTTACGGTGTTTTTCGTCATATTTATAGAAACTAACTGTTTATAAAGCATTTTTTATGTTTAGCAACTTTTTTTGTAGAAATCCTTCACTTTCCTTTCAATATTTAACACTATCTAAATAAAGTTTACGCTAAATTCATAATTTTTTATTTTTTATACTATATTCCGTTATATTGTTGTATAATATCAATGAAAGCGCTTATTATTTCAATATACATAATTCGAACTTATTTTTATCGAAACATTCTAACTATTATACTTATATTTACATGCAACAATTTTAGTTATTCGTATAGGTATACCAAATATATCCACCCTATTTTTCTGTAAAATTACTTTATAACATGAAAGATTAACTTGGGTGATAAGTTATTGTGAATGTTTTTTTACAAAACAGATAAGTAATAGTGTTTGGTATTATGTAAATTATTGTAATAACATAAGAGTAAAGAAAAACATTTACATTGATTATTGGTTCATCAATTATTGAAAAGAGCAAAATGCACCTTTTTGTATGGAAAAAGGATTATATGCATTGGGAGGTTTAAACAAATGACGAGGAAGAATACAACGACAAACCCTTGGGCCAAGTTCCACGGTCCGAACCTTGGTTATGTTATTGAACAGTATGATCTTTACGTAACTGGAGCAGGTTCTGTTGATCCGGAATTACAAGAGCTTTTTGAAATTTTTGGAGCTCCTTCGTTTCAAGATGATGTCGTAACAGGGGACAACACAGCAACACATTTTTCTCCTCAAAACACAGGGAACATTGAAAAAATTCTTAAAGTCGTTCAGCTTGTTGAACAGATTCGTTCTTTCGGGCATACGTTGGCTCACATCAATCCGATGGAAGATGCTGCAAATGGACAATCTCTTCTTGAGAAAGCAATGAACGAACTGAGCGACGCTGATTTGAAAGCGATTCCAGCAAAAACAGTATGGCAAGATGCACCAGAAGGTATTCACACTGCACTTGATGTAATTCATAGATTAAAAGAAGTGTATACACAAACTTTAGCTTATGAATTTTCTCATATACAAGATAGTGAAGAACGCGCGTGGTTGCATCAAATGGTGGAATCAAATTCATTGCGTCAACCACTATCAAATCAAAAACGAACTGCTCTTTTAAAACGTTTAACAGCTGTTGAAGGTTTCGAGCAATTCTTGCATAAAACATTCGTTGGGCAAAAGCGTTTCTCTATCGAGGGCGTTGATATGCTTGTACCCGTTCTAGATGAAATTGTGCTAGAAGGTGCTAAAAACGGCGTAGAAGATGTCATGATTGGTATGGCTCACCGCGGTCGCCTAAGCGTACTTGCACACGTATTAGAAAAACCATATAGTCACATGTTTGCTGAGTTCAAACATGCAAAAATAGAAGGCGCAGTAGCAAACTCTGGTTGGACTGGCGACGTAAAATACCATTTAGGTAGAGAACAAGTCGTTAGTAACGAAGAAGTTAGTACTCGCGTTACATTAGCAAATAACCCAAGTCACCTTGAGTTCGTGAATCCTGTTGTAGAAGGTTTCGCACGTGCGGCTCAAGAAAATCGTAAAAAATCTGGTCTTCCAGAACAAGATACTTCAAAATCATTCGTAATTTTAGTTCACGGTGATGCTGCATTCCCTGGTCAAGGTATTGTATCTGAGACACTCAACTTAAGCAGATTGAATGCATATCAAACAGGCGGAACAATTCATGTTATCGCAAACAATGCAGTTGGTTTTACGACTGATAGCTATGATTCTCGTTCTACGAAATATTCAAGTGACCTTGCAAAAGGTTTCGATATTCCGATTGTTCACGTCAATGCTGATGATCCGGAAGCTTGTCTTGCTGCTGCTAATCTTGCGATTCAATATCGCATGTTGTTCAAAAAAGATTTCTTAATCGATTTAATTGGTTACCGCCGCTACGGTCATAACGAAATGGATGATCCAGCAGTTACACAACCACAAGTGTACAAAAAGATTAAAAATCACCCAACGGTAAGAGCAATTTATGCAGATCAATTACAAGCTGCTGGTGTTCTAAATGCAGATGAAATTGAAACAATTACACAGTTTACGCAAGAGCAATTAAAATCTGACTATGCACAAGTACCGCCAGCCGATACGAGCGATGCAACAATTCACGTTAAAGTGCCAGATGTCGTTGCAAAGGGCATTCAGTCAATTGATACTGGTGTTGAGCTTGATTCACTTCGTGCAATTAATGAAGGTCTGCTATCTTGGCCAGAAGGCTTTAACGTATATCCGAAAGTGAAGAAAATTCTTGAGCGCCGTAAAGACGCTCTTGAAGAGAACGGTAAAATTGAATGGGCACTTGCTGAATCATTAGCATTCGCTTCTATTTTACAAGAAGGTACACCAATTCGTTTAACTGGTCAAGATTCACAGCGTGGTACATTCGCGCATCGTCACATCGTATTACACGATACGGATACAAATGAAACATATTCACCATTACATCGCTTACCAAACATCAACGCTTCATTCTCTGTTCATAACAGTCCGTTATCAGAAGCTGCTGTTGTTGGTTACGAGTATGGTTATAACGTATTCGCTCCAGAAACGCTTGTTATGTGGGAAGCGCAATATGGTGACTTCTCAAATACTGCGCAAGCATTATTTGATCAATATGTTTCAGCTGGAAGAGCAAAATGGGGTCAAAAATCTGGTTTAGTTCTTCTATTACCACACGGTTATGAAGGTCAAGGGCCAGAGCACTCTAGTGCGCGTCCTGAACGTTTCTTACAGTTAGCTGCTGAGAACAACTGGACAGTTGCAAACTTAACGAGCGCGGCACAATATTTCCATATCCTGCGTCGTCAAGCATCTATCTTAGGAACAGAAGCTGTTCGACCATTAGTATTGATGACGCCGAAAAGTTTATTACGTCACCCACTTACGCTTTCAACTGCTAGTCAGTTAAGCGAAGGACGTTTCCAACCTGCTTTAGAACAAGAAAACCTTGGCATGAAACCAAACAAAGTAAAACGTCTTGTTTTAAGTACAGGTAAAATGGCGATTGACTTAGCAGCAGAAATCGAGTCTGGTAAGCATGAGTACAACTTAGATGAAATTCATATCGTTCGTATTGAACAGTTGTACCCATTCCCTGCTGAGAAAGTTCAATCTATTATTAAACGCTTTAAAAACTTAGAAGAAATTATTTGGGTTCAAGAAGAGCCTCGTAATATGGGCGCATGGCATTACATGGCTCCAATTCTGTTCGAACTAGCTGGAGATAAAGTGAAAACAGGTTATATTGGACGCCCAGATCGCTCTAGCCCATCTGGCGGCGATCCATTCGCTCACAAAGCTGAGCAAGAACTAATTGTTTCACACGCTTTAGACGTGAAGTATAACTTCCGTCAAGATAAACTAGAAATTGAAGTTTTCAGCAACTAAAAAGTAACAATGAAGATTTCTAGCTTGTTCCTTGGGCAGATATTCCGCCCAAGGTCAGGCTAACAAATGGAGATTACCGAAGACAAAAGAAGAAAAAACACACCGTTAGGCAAATAAGGGGAGGACATTTAAAATGATCGAAATTAAAGTACCTGAGCTTGCAGAATCTATTACTGAAGGAACTATCTCACAATGGCTTATCAACGTAGGCGACAAAGTTGAGAAAGGTGGCAGCGTTGTTGAGCTTGAAACTGATAAAGTCAATGTAGAAATCATTGCAGAAGATTCAGGTATTGTATCGAAGTTACTAGGCGAACCTGGGGATACAGTTGAAGTTGGCGCAACTATCGCAATTTTAGATGCAAACGGAGCACCAGTTGCAGTAAGTACACCTGCACCGTTAGCTGAGCAACCAAAACAAGAAACAACTGAAGCACCAAAAGCTGCGGCACCAAGTGCTGAACAAACTGCAACTCTACAAGGTTTACCAAATACAAACCGTCCTATCGCATCACCAGCTGCTAGAAAAATGGCTCGTGAATTAGGAATCGACTTAAACGACGTACGTAGCACAGATCCACTTGGACGTGTGAGACCACACGATGTACAAGCTCATGCTGTAGCACCAAAAGAAGCACCAGCTGCTCCAAAAAGTCCAGCTCCTGCTCCAGTTGCAAAAACTGAATTCGAAAAACCAGTTGAGCGCGTGAAAATGTCCCGCCGCCGTCAAACAATTGCAAAACGTCTTGTAGAAGTTCAACAAACATCTGCAATGTTAACAACATTTAACGAAGTTGATATGACTGCAATCATGGAATTACGTAAAGAGCGTAAAGATGCTTTCGAGAAAAAACATGATGTACGTCTTGGTTTCATGTCATTCTTCACAAAAGCAGTTGTTGCAGCATTAAAACAATTCCCATTATTAAATGCTGAAATTCAAGGCGACGAGCTTATCATTAAAAAATTCTATGATATCGGTATTGCAGTAGCAGCTCCAGATGGATTAGTTGTTCCAGTTGTACGCGATGCGAACCAATTAAACTTCGCTGAAATCGAAAGCGAAATTCGTGAATTAGGTAAAAAAGCACGTGATAACAAACTTTCACTAAAAGAACTACAAGGTGGTACATTTACAATTACAAACGGTGGTGTGTTCGGTTCTCTAATGTCAACACCGATCCTAAACAGCCCACAAGTTGGTATTTTAGGAATGCACAAAATCCAAGTACGTCCAGTTGCAATCGATAACGAACGTATGGAAAACCGCCCAATGATGTACATCGCTTTATCTTACGATCACCGTATTGTTGATGGTAAAGAAGCAGTTAGCTTCCTTGTTGCTGTTAAAGATATGCTTGAAGATCCAAAATCATTATTATTAGAAGGTTGATAGATTTATAATCTATTACAAGCTGTAGAATATATCATTCTACAGCTTTTTTTATTGCATTCATACGGGACAAATCGCATGACATAAGGTAATAATGTATGCCTAAAAAGTAAGGAGGATTAAAATGAGTAACCTTCCAGCACATGCAAAACTAAAAGCAAATAAAGATACTTTCTTCCTCCCCGACTCAAACGGGGGTGTCTATTTTCGAAATAACGCCAGTTCATTTCGTATGGACGGTGACGGAATTTATAACTGGATTGAAAAATTAATGCCAATGTTTAATGGTAATTATTCTTTAGCAGAAATAACGGATGGTCTCCCTCTCCCCTATCAAAATCGTGTATTTGAAATTGGAGAGATTTTATATACAAATGGGTTTGTCCGTGATGTAAGTCAAGATGCACCTCATGAATTAAACAGTGCATTACTTGATAGATATGCTTCGCAAATTGAATTTCTAGAAGCAGATTCTCATTCAGGCGCTTTAAAATTCGAAACGTACCGCAATGCAAATGTACTTATAATCGGCTCTGGAGATATGCTTACTTCCTTAGTTTCTTCTTTATTAGAATCCGGATTACCTACCTTTCATTACCTTGTGACAGATTATGAAGAAACGAATTACGACCGTATTCACGAGCTAGTAGAACTTGCGCATGAAGTAGATGATGCTGTACTTGTTCAAGAAATAGATACAACAATTGATCGTCCCCTGCATGAAGTGTTCGAGCCTTTCGACTGGATTTTATACGTTTCGCAAAATGGAGATATCGAAGGACTAAGAGCAGCTCACACGATTTGCAAGGAAGTAGGAAAGAACTTCATACCAGCCGTTTGTTTATCAACACTTGGTATAGCTGGTCCTGTCGTAATGGCTAATCGTGAAGAATGCTGGGAATCCGCATGGCATCGGCTACATGAAACAACTTTACAAAATGAAAATTCATCAGCCGCCTTCTCTCCTATTACATCTGCAATGCTAGCAAATATAATCGTTTTTGAATTATTTAAGCACGTTGCTAATGATTCTTACCGAGAAAAAGAACCTCAATTCTTTTTATTAAATTATGAAACACTCGAAGGAGCATGGCATCCTTTTATAAAACATCCTCTCGCCACTGATGAAAGTTTTACAATTGATACGATAGAAAACCTTTCTGAACAACTTGAGCATCGGTCTAACCAACATACCTCAACTGATTTATTCCGTTTTTTCGATTCATTAACTTCTAAAGAAACTGGTATATTCCATGTATGGGATGAACAAGATTTATATCAATTACCATTATCACAATGCAATATTCAAGTAGCTACACCGCTATCAGATGGTCCAACTTCCCTCCTTCCTCTTATGACTTGCGCTGGTTTGACTCATAACGAAGCGCGCCGAGAAGCTGGTTTAACAGGAATTGAAACCTATGTAACAGAAATTATGCACCGCCTTATCCCTGAACATAACGATATCGGTATTGGCGCTGGAGAAACGATGACAGAGGGTGTATACCGGGCACTACAACAACATTTAAATCACAAATTGTATGAACGACAAGCACATATGCTAGAAGAAATTACGACGGTCGACTTAACGGACATTTATGATAAACATTGTAGATTTTATTACGATGCCCTCGCTACCATTCATGAAACACCTAAAATCGCAATGGGTGAAGAGATTCTCAGCTTTCCAGTCGTTTGGGTTGGTATACATGATCGATGGTATGGTGCATCTAATATTAATATGACGTTAGCGTTACGAAACGCACTACAACTATCGCTTCTTCATATTCAAAATGAAGAAACTCCTTACAGAGCTAATATCTTGCCGGAATCCTCTATTATTTTATATGACACGGATTCTTTTAGGTTAGAAATACAAGCAGAAGAAGAAATTCCAAGTACGCAATCTGTACAGCTTGCCCTGCAACATTTAGAAGAACATCATTTTTATCCATTCGTGTTTGATTTAGCGATTGAATCATTTTTGAAAGAAAACTTAGATGGTGTGTACGGGGTATTAATTGCAAAGGAGGACGGTCTATGACTCAAAATATATTACTTATAGGGGATGGCATTCTTGCAGACTATGTACATGATCGATTATGCAAACAATATTCCATCGTTCGCCAACATACAATTGCAGACGAACTCCCTGAAAATATCGATCTCGCTCTCGTATTACACGACGGCTCTCCTTCTACTATTCATCATGACGCTGAGCTAATTTTCCGTTCAAATCATATTCCGTGGCTACGTGGTTTTACTTCATTTGGTGAAGGTATTATCGGTCCTTATATTCATCCTCTTGCAGCAGGATGTACTCATTGTGCCGATGGACGACGCTTTATCGCTGGATTTGATCAAAAAGAGATGTGGGAGCTACAACGAAAATATGCGGTAAAAGAAGAAAACGTAACAAGGCGTGATGTACGTGCCACCCAAAATGGCATTCTGCAAATGTGCCATCTTATTTGCGCAGAAACAGAGAAAATATTAACTCATACTCATTCTTCTTTAGAAAATGAACTCATTTTACTAAACTTACAAACACTGCAATGTACGCGGCATTCTTTTCTTCCAGATCCGCTCTGTCCTGTATGTAGTAATTTGCCTGATGACACGGCAGATGCAGCAGCGATTTCATTACAACCGAGCTTAAAAACAAGTGATGCAACATATCGCTGTCGTTCCATTCATGAACTAAACACATTTTTAACGAAGGACTATTTAGATTACCGAGTCGGTATGTTGAACGGAAAAATGCAGCATTCTTTATTACCATTTGCTGACGTTATTATAAACATGCCATTAATGTTTGGAAATGAAGGGGTTGCAGGCCGAACTCTTTCATTTGCAATAAGTGAAGCAACTGCTATTTTAGAAGGTTTAGAGCGATATTGTGGTATGTCACCTCGAGGGAAAAAGACAAATGTGCATGCTAGTTTTCATGATGTAGAGGATCATGCACTAAATCCCCTTACGCTCGGTGTACATACAAATGAACACTATAATCGTGATGGTTTTCCATTTAAACCGTTTGACCCTGACTATGAACAAAACTGGGTATGGGGATATTCATTGTCACAAAACCGTCCAATTTTAGTTCCTGAATCAATCGCTTATTATAGCCTCGGTCATCGAGATGCTTACGTATATGAAACATCAAATGGATGTGCCATTGGTGGTAGTTTAGAAGAAGCAATTTTTTACGGTATTTTAGAAGTTGTAGAGCGTGACGCCTTTTTGCTCACTTGGTATGCCGAATTACCTCTTCCCCGCCTTGATCTTAGTTCAGCAAATGATACGGAATTACAATTAATGATTCAGCGGCTGTACACGATTACCGGTTATGAATTGCATGCTTTTAACGCAACGATGGAACACGGCATCCCAAGCTTATGGGTAATCGCGAAAAATACGCGTGAAAATGGAATGAACGTTGTTTGTGCTGGAGGCTCTCATTTGGACCCAATCCGCGCTTTAAAGAGTGCCATTCACGAAATAGCAGGTATGTTACTTATAACAGACGATGAACTCGAACAAAAAAGAGAGCACTACGAAAATTGCTTACAAGACCCTTATCTCGTAAATAAAATGGAAGACCATAGTATGCTGTACGGATTGAAAGAAGCAGAAGAACGTCTTCACTTCCTTTTACGTGACGATGCTCCGGTGCAATCGTTCCAAGAAATGAACAGATTACAATCATTTGATCTCGATTTAACATCCGATCTTCATCAACTTTTAAACCGTCTAGGGCAAACCGGACTTGAAGTAATCGTTGTAGATCAAACAGTGCCTCTTATAGAAAAAAACGGATTGCATTGTGTAAAAGTCATTATTCCAGGCATGCTACCGATGACGTTCGGTCACCATCTCACTCGGATTACAGGACTGGATAGAGTGTATACTGTACCGATGACGCTTGGATATACCGCTGAGCCTTTAATGAATGAACAATTAAATCCACATCCGCATCCGTTTCCATAGTAAAGGAGGGATTCTATGCAGCTGGATACTTTTTTACATCATCTCCATTTTTCTATAGAAGAAATTATGCCAAATCATGAAATAGACTGGGAAGATGCACCGCTTCCTTATAAATTATATCGAAACTTACCTATTATCCCTCTCTCTTTAGAAATCCCATTATCTTTACCTAACTCTTCTACTACACCTACTTTGAAAGAGATTGGTCATTACCTTTGGTGTTCATTTGGTTTAACCCAGTTATGTCAGCTAAATAGCGAGAAAATTTTATTTCGAAGATCTATCCCTTCCGGCGGCGCTTTGTATCCAAATGAATTGTATATATATTTAAAAATTGACGATTATCCAGACGGCATCTACCATTACGACGCCGCGCATCACCGACTTATTTTACTTCGCGAAGGAAATTTCGATTCTTACCTTACAGAAGCACTCGGCAATCGTTGTAACATACAATCTTGTTTTGGTGCTGCATTCGTATCCACTATGTTTTGGAAAAACTACTTTAAATACAATAACTTTTCGTATCGGCTTCAAGGGTTAGATAGCGGTGTTCTCATCGGCCAATTACTGGAATGTGCCAAACAATTTGGTTACACAAATGGTGTATATTTTCAGTTTCTAGACCGTGCAATCAATCATTTACTCGGACTGTCAGAAGGCGAAGAAAGTGTGTATGCTGTCGTTCCTTTCAGTACAGAACCGCAATCTAATTGGTTTCACAATGATTACCGTGAACATAAAACAATTACTTCTCATGAGCTATTACAACAAATTCCGCCTTTAGCACATGAACATTTCGTTCGCTCAAAGCATGTAAATGAGTATCCGATGATAACAAAAATAAATGAAGCTTCTATGATCGAATCGACAGCACAGTTCCAAACACTAGCTCATGAAGAGCACTATCAACATCATGCGCACGCTGTACAACTGCCGAAAGTAGAGCGTTTATCTTATGATTTCTTACAACTTTGCCGAAAACGGTATTCCCCTGATGCTGACTTTATTTTTACAAAATGGGATGCAGCCGAGCTCGCTACTTTACTACAAGAAGCGAGCCTCTCCTTCCCTTATTACAACGACATTGATGGTACGTATGTAAATGAAAATGTGCGCGTCTCATTATATGGATGTTTCTATAACGTAAAAGATATAGAAAACGGCGCTTACACTTATAACAGTAAAACACATTCCATACAATCACTTCGATATGGGGACCTTCGTTATCCCCTTCAATCTAGTATGACGATGGATAACGTAAACCTTTTTCAAGTACCACTTTGCTTACATGTAGTCGGAAAGAAAGATTACTATACAAATGCATTAGGCTATAGAGGGTACCGTATTCATCAAATGGAGGCAGGTATACTCGTTCACAAACTCGTTTTTGCAGCGACCGCAATAGGGATGGGCGGGCATCCTTTACTTAGTTTTGATACAAATTCATGTGATCAGTTGTACGGAATAGATGCTGGGAATGAAACGTCACTTATTCAAATTCCTGTTGGAGCGTATCGAGCGCGGAATTGGTTAAAAGGGGATTTGCGTATTTAGAAGCACGCCGCTCATCGGCGTGCTTTTTTTAAAGGACTTACTTAATAAAAAGAGAAGTGAGTATATATTCTTACATAAAAGGAGAGTTTAACTTGAGCATTTTACAACGATTAATCCAGCAAGCAAAAAATCCTCGGGGGACAATTGGTTCTTCCATGCTTTGTATTATGAACAGTGCACATACGAGACTAACCAATTGGGCATTACAAAAAGTATATATAAAGAAAGAGGCAATTATATTAGATATCGGTTGTGGCGGCGGTAAAACGATACACACTCTTTCAAAACGAACTCCACTTGGAAAAATATACGGGATTGATTACTCCTATCAAGCTGTAAAAAATTCGATACAGACGAATATAAAAGATGTTCAAAAACAAAAAGTCATTGTTCAACAAGCAAGCGTTTCTTCTATTCCCTATCATACAAACTTCTTCGATCTCATTACCGCTTTTCAAACACACTACTTCTGGCCTGATGTGGAACAAGATATAAAAGAAGTATTTCGCGTCTTGCAACCGAAAGGATCCTTTTTATTAGTGGCTGAAACTTTCAAAATTCAATATCATATGGAGAAATGCAAAACGAATGAAGAATTAGTAAACCTATTTTATAAAACAGGATTTACAAGCGTGAAATGTTATGAAGAAAGAGGATGCCTTTGTGTAATAGGGACCAAGTAAAAAACAGACCCTTTGAGGTCTGCTTTTTTTACTAGATTAATTTGAAAATGCTCTTTATTTGTCTCGCAAATAACCAGTTTTTCGTACCGTAGTTATCATTTAAACTATCTAAATTGATAGATTGTCCGTTAGCAAACTTTAATTCTAACGTTGTATTTTTATCGTTTGTTTTTAAGTTACTATGTGTAATAGCATCATACTTTAATTTTTCAATTTCAACATATTCGTCTTTTTCTTGTCCGATCACGACATGGTCTTGGAAGAAGAAAAATACTTCTACTTTCTTACCGAAACAAAATACGTTTTTCGTATAAATTAATGTCGCGTTATCAAGTCCAACGCATACTTCTTTCATCTCTTCAATAACGTGTCCAAAGTCTTCTTCCTGTCTTGCGTTTGATTCAGCAATCCATTCTTCGATTGTTTTCATGTTAATTGCCATACTGTGCCCCCTGGTTCGTTCATTGCTTTGTTTAAAAACTAAATACTATATGACAATATAAGCGATACGTACTATGTTTTCAAGGGTGAACGGTATATTCAAAATAAAGTTAAATTTCAAAGTAATATACTAGGAGCACCAATCTCATTGTATTTTAAACGTTTGCACGAGGCATTCTTCATCGTCGATTAACTGTATTTTCTCATCAAATTCGATGTTTAGCTCCCTATATACTTTCTTCCAAAAAGAAACAGCTGGTACATTTTTCACAAGTTCGATAACGAAATATTGCCCTCGTTTCTCTTTTAGTACATTCTTAATAACTTGTTTACCGATTCCTTTCCCCTTGTATTGATTCAATATGAAAATGTCATTTATACCAAAATCGTTTTCCTTCTTCAAAAATGGACGTTCCAGTAGTAATAAAAATCCTACAATCTCATTATCACTTTTAATAAAATACGGAGTGATTCCATCATTTCCCCAAAACATATGTAAATCTTCGTATTCAAAAAATCCATTTGCTTCAATTGTTATATTGGGTGTGAACTTAGAGAGGTCATGCAGATATAGTGCATATAAATTACGCAATATTTCTTTTTCTGATTCTTGAACAGTTTGAAGTGTTACAAACATTTTTAATAATCCCCTTCCCTATATGTAACTATTTCCCAATCGTCTTCATTCGACAAAATTGATGATTACCCTTTAACGAAAAAAATAGCACTTAAAAAGTGCTATTCCGCTCGTCTTGCCGCTTGCTGAATTGGATCCCAAACGCTGTTATATGGTGGTGCATAACTTAAGTCCACATCTTCTAAATCGTGAATGCTCATTTTATTGAAGAGTGCCATTGCGATCACATCAATCCGTTTATCTACACCTTCTTCTCCAATTACTTGTCCACCTAATAATTGTTTCGTGTCAGAACGGTATAGTAATTTCAAGTAAAGTGGTTTCGCATTTGGATAATAGCCCGCCATATTTGTGGAATCTACTTTGACTGTTTTATACGGGATATGTAATCCTTTTGCTTCCTTTTCATTTAAGCCTGTTCTTGCGAGCGTCAAATTCATAAATTTAATAATGCCTGTACCCAACGTTCCTTTAAAAGCTCTTCGTTTATCCAGCATATTCAGTCCAGCAAGTCGCCCTTGTTTATTTGCAGTTGTTCCAATTGGAATATGATCATGAATTTCTTTTATAACGTGATAATGTGTCGCACAATCACCAGCTGCATATACGTCTTGCACATTCGTTTGCATATATGCATTTACCTCGATTGCCCCTTTATGATTTGTACGTATATTCGTTCCTTCAAGAAAATCAGTATTCGGCTTCACTCCGACAGATACTAGAACAAGATCCGCTTTATACGTACCTTTATCCGTTTCAACTGCTTCTACTCGTTCATTCCCTTTAAACGCTTTTACATTTTCATTCGTTAAAATTTCAATATGATGTTTATCTGCTTCTTTATGTATATATTCCGCCATATCTGCATCGTAAATTGTACCGATATGATCATTTCTCTCAATCATTCTTACTTTCTTACCGAGTTCGACGAATGTTTCTGCCATTTCCAGCCCAATTGCACCGCCGCCAATAATGGTTACATCTTCAACTTTATTCGTTTCTAGCGTTTTTAATATGCGCTCAGCATCCGGAATTGTTTTTAAAAGATGAACGCCTTGTAAATCTCGCCCTTCCCATTCTGGCATAACAGGACGTACTCCGGTCGCAATTAATAAACGATCATACGAAAATTCAAAGACATCTTTCGTCTTCGTATGCTCTGCGTATACCATTTTCTTTTCCGTATCTACTTTCGTTACTTCATGTCGTACTTTCGCATCAATCCCGTATTTATCACGAAACGTCTTTACATTACGCGCGATTAACTTTTCCGTTGAAGCGATAGCACCACTAATGACATATGGTAACCCGCACTGCGCGTACGAATAAATTTCACCTTTTTCTAACGTTACAACATTTGCATTTTCATCGTTTCTAACAATTTGCATCGCTGCACTCATACCAGCTGCATCTCCGCCAATAATGACATAGTTCACTTTACCACTCCTTCTTTTTTACATACTCTTTACGTTTTCCATATTTTACAGAAATAACACCTACTTCCATTGTAAAGAAAGAGAATTTCATCTTCAAATTTGGTGCACAAACCTATGCCTAAATAGGTAACTGTCGTGCCTTATAAACAACATGTTTAATATGCTATAACAGTTACTATTGAAAGTAGGTGAAATATATGTGCGCCGGCCTTCTCGCCCATCTTCCAGATGAACCGCAAGAACCAAAAGAACCGAAACCAGCCGTCTCACTTGACCAAGAATTTTCCATTAATGCAACAATATATAGCGCTCGTGCTTGGTTATCTAACGATGATACATTTGCGCAAGATATTTGGAAAGCTACCCAATTCGCTTCAGCATCACATGCTGGCAA
>NZ_JBQAGP010000007.1:0-189241 GCF_051916425.1 Bacillus cereus group sp. MYBK222-1 | reverse complement strand
AAGCTAGTAAGATCCCTGAAAGATGATCAGGTTGATAGGTTCGAGGTGGAAGCATGGTGACATGTGGAGCTGACGAATACTAATAGATCGAGGACTTAACCATATAATATGAAGCAATGTTATCTAGTTTTGAAAGAATATAAAAAAACTTGTTGACTTTCAAAGTTAAATGAGTTACAATAATTCTTGTCTTAAATGAATACAGTCTGGTAATGATGGCAGAGAGGTCACACCCGTTCCCATACCGAACACGGAAGTTAAGCTCTCTAGCGCCGATGGTAGTTGGGACCTTGTCCCTGTGAGAGTAGGACGTTGCCAGGCAAATGGAGGATTAGCTCAGCTGGGAGAGCACCTGCCTTACAAGCAGGGGGTCGGCGGTTCGATCCCGTCATCCTCCACCATTTAGCCGACTTAGCTCAATTGGTAGAGCAACTGACTTGTAATCAGTAGGTTGGGGGTTCAAGTCCTCTAGTCGGCACCAGAAATCATGGCGGTTGTGGCGAAGTGGTTAACGCACCGGATTGTGGCTCCGGCATTCGTGGGTTCGATTCCCATCAGTCGCCCCATTTTTCTTAAATAAATTAATATGCGGGTGTGGCGGAATTGGCAGACGCACCAGACTTAGGATCTGGCGCCTTTGGCGTGGGGGTTCGACTCCCTTCACCCGCACTTTTAATTAAATAGCTCATACATGTCTTGCGGAAGTAGTTCAGTGGTAGAATACAACCTTGCCAAGGTTGGGGTCGCGGGTTCGAATCCCGTCTTCCGCTCCAATTTTCAATATGACATGCCGGGGTGGCGGAACAGGCAGACGCACAGGACTTAAAATCCTGCGGTGGGTGACCACCGTGCGGGTTCGACCCCCGCCCTCGGCACCATATGCGCCCGTAGCTCAATTGGATAGAGCGTTTGACTACGGATCAAGAGGTTAGGGGTTCGACTCCTCTCGGGCGCGCTTTTATTAACGGGAAGTGGCTCAGCTTGGTAGAGCACCTGGTTTGGGACCAGGGGGTCGCAGGTTCAAATCCTGTCTTCCCGATATTCCCAAAAAACATGGGGCCTTAGCTCAGCTGGGAGAGCGCCTGCCTTGCACGCAGGAGGTCAGCGGTTCGATCCCGCTAGGCTCCACTTATTTTAATATCATTTATGGCGGTGTAGCTCAGCTGGCTAGAGCGTACGGTTCATACCCGTGAGGTCGGGGGTTCGATCCCCTCCGCCGCTACCATAAAGGACCTTTAGCTCAGCTGGTTAGAGCAGACGGCTCATAACCGTCCGGTCGTAGGTTCGAGTCCTACAAGGTCCACCATTAGAAGTTTATATCTCGGAGGTATACCCAAGTTCGGCTGAAGGGATCGGTCTTGAAAACCGACAGGCGGCGAGAGTCGCGCGGGGGTTCGAATCCCTCTACCTCCTCCATTTTTTCTTAATTAAATATTTTATCGTCGCGGGGTGGAGCAGTCTGGTAGCTCGTCGGGCTCATAACCCGAAGGTCGCAGGTTCAAATCCTGTCCCCGCAACCAAGGTCCCGTGGTGTAGTGGTTAACATGCCTGCCTGTCACGCAGGAGATCGCCGGTTCGACCCCGGTCGGGACCGCCATTTTTACATAAAGGCTCGGTAGCTCAGTCGGTAGAGCAGAGGACTGAAAATCCTCGTGTCGGCGGTTCGATTCCGTCCCGAGCCACCATTTTGAAGTCGCAAGCCGGCTTAGCTCAATTGGTAGAGCAACTGACTTGTAATCAGTAGGTTGGGGGTTCAAGTCCTCTAGCCGGCACCACTTTCAAAATGAGCCATTAGCTCAGTTGGTAGAGCATCTGACTTTTAATCAGAGGGTCGAAGGTTCGAGTCCTTCATGGCTCACCATTTACAATTTAATGCGGGTGTAGTTTAGTGGTAAAACAAGAGCCTTCCAAGCTCTGGTCGAGAGTTCGATTCTCTTCACCCGCTTTTCAATTATGGGCCTATAGCTCAGCTGGTTAGAGCGCACGCCTGATAAGCGTGAGGTCGATGGTTCGAGTCCATTTAGGCCCACCATAATTGTTCCGCAGTAGCTCAGTGGTAGAGCTATCGGCTGTTAACCGATCGGTCGTAGGTTCGAGTCCTACCTGCGGAGCCATATTTATAGAGAAGTACCCAAGTGGCTCAAGGGGCTCCCCTGCTAAGGGAGTAGATCGCGAACGCGGTGCGAGGGTTCGAATCCCTTCTTCTCTGCCAGAACTGGCCCGTTGGTCAAGTGGTTAAGACACCGCCCTTTCACGGCGGTAACACGGGTTCGAATCCCGTACGGGTCATATTAAAAGAGATAGCATAATCTGCTATCTCTTTTTTGTTGTGTAAAAGTGGACTTTGGATAGTCTGCTTTTTTATGTTGTCATTATTGTCGAGTTTTGTCGGTAAGTCGATATTCCTTGTCGAATCGCCGATATAATTTGATTTACGGTCGATATATTATAAAAATCGTTGATATATTTAAATAATCGCCGATATAATTTCACTTACCGACAAAAACACAAGAAAATTCCTTTCACAATCTAAAGAAAACGCCTCCATTGAAATGGATTCCACACCTATTCCAATAACTTTACACTCTATGTGAAAAAGTTCACAAATAGGTCATAATTTGTGAACTTTTTCACAATAATACGTGCTACAATATGAGTGTAAAGAAGTTAAACAACATTAAATTAGTATTTTAATTAATTACTTAAACAATCATAAAAAAATATATGTGAACAATAGAGAGGGGAAATTACCATGAAAAAAGGTATCAATCGTGTAGTATTAGTAGGAACAGGAGCTGTAGGTTGTAGTTACGCTTACTCAATGATCAACCAAGGTGTAGCTGAAGAATTCGTATTAGTAGATGTTAATGAAGCAAAAGCAGAAGGGGAAGCAATGGACTTAAGCCATGCGGTACCATTCTCTCCATCACCAACAAAAGTTTGGAGCGGTAGCTATGCAGATTGTAAAGATGCAGATTTAGTAGTTATCACTGCTGGATTACCACAAAAGCCAGGTGAAACTCGTTTAGACTTAGTTGAGAAAAATACAAAGATCTTTAAACAAATCGTTCGCGGTATTATGGATAGCGGATTCGATGGAATCTTCTTAATCGCAACTAACCCAGTTGATATTTTAACTTACGTAACTTGGAAAGAATCTGGTCTACCAAAAGAGCGCGTAATTGGTTCTGGTACTACTTTAGACTCTGCTCGTTTCCGTTACATGTTAGGTGACTACTTAGATGTAGATCCACGTAACGTTCATGCTTACATCGTTGGTGAACACGGTGACACTGAACTTCCAGTATGGAGTCACGCTACTATCGGTGTACAAAAACTAGAAACAATCTTAGCTAACAACGAACAGTACAAACAAGAAGACTTAGACAAAATCTTCGAAAACGTACGTGATGCAGCTTACCATATCATCGAGCGTAAAGGTGCAACTTATTACGGAATCGGTATGTCACTACTTCGTGTAACTAAAGCAATCTTAAACAACGAGAACAGCGTATTAACTGTATCTGCATACCTTGAAGGTCAATACGGTGAGAAAGATGCTTACGTAGGTGTTCCAGCTGTAATTAACCGTGAAGGTGTACGTGAAATCGTAGAGCTTGAGTTAAATGAGGATGAAAAAGCGAAATTTGCTCATTCTGTAAAAGTATTAAAAGAAACAATGGCACCAGTACTATAATAATAATTGCTAAATAATCCAGAAGTGGGGAACTACTTCTTACTTCTGGATTTATATATAATTTAATATAAATTCCTTTTCCGGTTTCCCTTGTATATCCCCAATATACCCCTTTTGCTGGATCAGGGTCGTTTATAGAAAAGAGCACTCTACTTTGCGTAGAGTGCTCTTTATTATTATCATTTTTTAGGCGTTAATCCCAATTTCTTTAAAATATCTGCCAGTGTACCGCTTTTTGATTTTTCAACAGGTGTTTGTGATTTAGATGCATCGGGACCTTTTTTCAAGAAGTTCTTTTCAACGAAGCGAATATCTTTTTCGTCAACAATACCATCTTTATTTAGGTCACCGTCTTTCACAGATACTCCTTTTTTACCATAGTTGCTAGCGATAATTTCAGCATCTTTTATATCAATTACTTTATCGCCATTTACATCACCTGCAAGGTTTTCATCAAGGCGTGCATAATAATATTGGCCAATTAGCTTACCGTCTTTTTCAGTACCAAGTTTCGTTGTTAGTCGGCTTGTTAAATGCCCTGGTACTTCTACATATAAGTTATAGTCGCGTTTATTAACAGGAAGTCCATTTAGTTTGAAGTATCCGTATTTATCTAGTGAGCCTTCAAACTTATGACGGTAAGAATCTGTTGCATATACTTTTACGCCAAGCTTTGTATAATCGAATTTCTCATCTAAATAGCCACGTTCATTTAAGAATGCACCAGGTTTAATATTTCCTTCTACTAGTGAGTTTAAAGACATAACTGAGAATGTTTGATCTTGAAGGACACGCATTCTATTTGGCTCTGATTCACCTTGTTTCCAGTAAGCGAACACTGATAAATCGAATTGAGCATTTGCTTCATAAAATTCATCATTTTCTACCTTAAAAGTTATATCAATGAACGGGAAGTCACCATCTAATCCAGCGAAGTTTTTATCATCAATAGCCCCGCCTACTGTAACAGAACCTTCTTCTAGTTTTGATTCATTTATTTTTGCGGTTACCCCTTTTTCAGAAAGGAGTTTTTCAAAAGCAGGATTCAATTTCACATTTGCAAATTTGAAGTTCTTCTCTAGGAATTTTACGTTAAATGCCCCAGCAACGAATTGTTTTACGTGTTTCGCGTTTAGGGTTACTGTGAACTCGTCCCCTTTATATACTTCTTTTTTATCATAACTAGCCTTTGCATATTGAGCTCCTTGCGGGATAAACCAATAATTATTTACACCGCTTGGATAGTCAGGACCTGCAGTTGCATAATCGAAAATATATACACCTGTGTTCATTGGACCTTCCACTTTAAAGGATTCAGGAGTAATGCCAACTTTAAAGTCACCATTTGCATTAATAGGTAAAAACTTATGCAAGTATGGAGAATAGTCATAATACATAACTCCATTTGCTTCTTGCGTAATGTTTAATCCTTTTCCTTTTAAGTAGTCAACGTTCGAATCATACACATTTCCTTTAATCCATAACGCTTTTTTACCATCTTCTACTGTGTAATTTTCTTCATTTAATTCATAAATACCAGGTTTTAATCCAGTTAATTTTACTTCTGGCGGTGTATTATCAATTACGACATAATCACCTTTCACACGTGCTTTCCCAGCTTTATCATAGCCAACAAACTCTATTGTATAGTCTCCTTCTGGTAAGTTGATTTTCTCATCACCAATTGGTTTTGCAGGGTCATTTGTGAAAGGATACACTTTTCCGTTAAAGAATGAATCTAAGTAGTAATACACATCCGTTTTTAGTCCAGTCGTGTTTAATGTCCCAATGAAGCCGAGTGCTTTATTTGTTTTTGAATCTTTCACGATAAGGTCTAACGTTTCAAGTTCGCTATTTAATTGGAATGCCCCGTGAACATATGATTCACCATATGGATTAAACTTTGATGTATCAGTGGAAATTGCTTTTCTTGATAATATTGCATTTTCAATACCAGGTTCTGATACACGAATAGAGAACGGAATTTGGTACGTTTCTTCTTTATTTTTCGTATTTGTAATATGAATATATCCTTCATATCGGCCTTGTTTTACACCGGCTGGAACATTAATTTTTGCTTCAATTTCACCTGATTTGCCAGCATCAAGTGTAATTGTTTCTGGAACAGAAACTTTTACACCGTTTCCGGTAGCGTCGTTAATAGAAGAAGATGCTGGTGTATAAGAAATTTCTGTTTTAAATTCTTTTTTCTCTTGTTTATTATGGTTTTCCACTTTTATATTTCGTTTTTGTTCAAGAGCTTCACCGTCTTTTTGATAGAACTTCCCGAATGCAATGGATCCAGTTTCTTCAGGGACTTCAATTACTTCATCATTTACAACTGTTTTTGTTGTATCTAGCACTTTAAAACTAGTTTCCGTATGAACGGCGTTGTACGCATCTACTCGTCCAGCTCCAACTTCATATACGGAATACTTTTCTTTTAAATCATCAGCTGTGTTCATAAGAGACGCCTTTACATCGAATGGAGAGTATTCTGGATGTTCTTGTAAAATAAGAGCAGCAACGCCCGCGATATGAGGAGAAGCCATAGATGTTCCTTGCATACGCTCGTAGGAAACGTCATAGTTTTCGCCCTCTTGTGGGTCGTTAATATATTCAGGTACTGTTGAAAGTACAGCAACACCAGGCGCTGTAATATCTGGTTTAATATCATCATTTGATGTAACAGGGCCGCGTGAGCTAAAGTCTGCAAGATGATCGCCTTCTGTTTGAATATAACTAAGTTCGTCAAAGGTAAAGGATGTATTACCTTGTTCGATTTGAGCTTTTAGTTTTTCACCGTCTTCTTTCGTTAGGCGGAATGCGGGAATGTATTTTGTACTTTCGCCAATGTAGAAAGGAATTTCTCCGTCCACATTGTTATAAATAATAACGGCTTTTGCACCAGCTTGTTTTGCATTCGCAATTTTTTCATCAAATGACAGTGTACCGCGTGCAACGAGAGCGATTTTTCCTTTTACATCTTTTTTACTAAACTCGTCAGGCGTACCGATTCCTACCGATTCGATAGATAACGTTTGTCCCTTGAAATCTTCTATTTTATCAGTGAAGTTTTTGCCAAATAAAATCAAGTTAGGGAATTGTACTTGTCCAGCATGACTTGATAGTTTCGGTAAGGAAATAGAGCTATCACTTGCTCCAACCGTAATTGCAAAGGGAGAAGCACCTGGTGATCCGAGTGTTGCTGGATTTGGACCAGAGTTCCCAGCGGCAACGACTGTAACAACACCGGAAAGCATTGCGTTGTTAACAGCGATAGACGTTGGATCAAGCGGATTGTTGCTCTCGTCACCTAACGATAAGTTAATAACGTTCATACCGTCAGAAATAGATTTATCGATTGCAGCAATAATACCTGAACTATCGCCACTTCCGTATGGACCGAGTACACGATAGTTATACAGTTCAATGTCAGGTGCAACACCTTTTACTGCGGAATCTGATTTGTTTTTCTTTTGCGCAGAAACGATACCTGCTACGTGAGTACCGTGGGCTGTGTAGAAGGAAGAGCCACGATCATCAAATTCAGGAGCGCCAGATTGTTGCCACTCTGTATAAGTTGTTTCCATCGGATCTGCATCGTTATTAATAAAGTCCCAACCTTTTACTGAGTTTGGATCTACCTTGCTAGAGTCTTCGCCAGGTTTTGCGCGATAGCCCTTATACACGTCTTTTAGGTCAGGATGATTGTAATCAATACCTGTATCTAATACACCAACTTTAATTCCTTTTCCGGTAATGCCTTCGCTATGTAACTTATCGACCCCAATTTGCGGAATACTATCTGTTAGTTTTTGAGGTGCTTTCTGCTCTGCTTGTTTTGGTAAATTTAGTTTCACTTCATAATCTTTCCAAATACGCTTTACAACGCCAATTCGTAACAATTCTTCTACTGTATTTGCAGGTAACGTCAGCGCAACACCATTTATCGCATGTTTATAAGAACGTTTAATTTGTACAGACTGGAAATTCCCTGACTTTACTGATGGGCTAAATTGATAAAGACGTTTTAGCCCTTTTTGAAATTCCTCATGCTCTTGATCAATACGTGCTTTTATATTTTCAGGAGCAGCTTGTAATCCTTTTTCTTTTTGTTTTAATTCATTAATCTTTACTGGAGCTGTTTGAAATTCTACAATGATATTTACTGGTTCAGAACTACTTGTATTAATATCTGGAGAGATAGTAAAACCAGGGTTGGCATCTAACGTTTGTAATGCCAGGCGCTGTTCTTTAGAAAGTTTTGATAGTAAAGACTGGGCGTTTGAAGAGTCAATTTGGTTAATAGGATTTTCAGCAAGTACATTGAACGGAAGGGCAGTTGAAAATAGAACGCCAGCCGTTACAATTCCGGTAACAAAACGATTTTTCTTTTTCATGTATAAGCCTCCGATAATTTATATTTTAAAAATTATTTTTCCGCGCCTGGTGTTTGCTCTGCATGGAATGTCCAGTTTAGCTGTAAGGAATCACCCTGGAATTTATTTTGATCTTGTTCGTTGTCTTCGAAGGAGAAGAGCACGTGTAAATAATCTGTTTCACCAGATTTAATACCGTCTATTAAGTTATGACGTTCTAGAGAAGTAGCCACATCTTCAGGTTTCATAGTTTTTAATTCTGATAGTTTTGTTTCCCACAAAATTTCATGATCATCGTTTGGATTAGATGGCTTTCCATCATTCACTAAAAATTTGACGATGATGTGATCGCCTAAATCTTCACCATCATTATTTTTCTTTGCATCTGTAACTTCATAGGATGTTTCAAGGGCTACTTTTGCAATATCCAATGACCCTTTATTTTCAAGCGTGAAATTTTTTTCAATAAAGTCACCTGGCTTTAAATCTTTCACATCAACGATTACACTTGGATTAATAGAAAGGTCTAGTGTTCCAGCTTGAAATGAGTTACTAGATGTTTCGGAATCACTGAAGTAGGCGAATACACCGCCGAATGTAAGGGATAAGCCAAGCGTTGCGGTGACAACTCCCATTCCAACCTTTTGTTTTAATGACATAAGAAAGCCCCCTAATTAAATTTTTATAGCGACTGTTCGTAACAAGGATAAATAAGTAAACATAGTAGTCCGCTATGAATTGTAGTTACGAAAAGTCTTTGTTCTTTATTGAGAACAAGTATATGCTTATCAATTTTCCATTTCAATACAATTGTGACGAAAAATGTTGAGAAACATTTTTTTATGACAGATTATTTTGTTACGATTTTAAGTGGAAAATAGGATGAAAAAGAGGATGAAGCTAATAAAATAGAGGTTGAGAAATAAATAGTAAGATGAAAGACTAGTGAAAAATGAAGCGTTTTCAATGAATATTCGTCAAAATTCGATATTTTATATAGAAATGTGAAAAAAATTCAACATTTTTAAGAAAAAAACGTATATTTTTTATAAATTAACAAGGATATTTCAGTTTTTCGCAGAATTGGTAAAGTATAAAAAATTCTGTCATCTTAGTGAGGTGAGCATATTGAGTGTAATAAATTGTGAAGAAGTGAAACGAGATGAGTTTCATACAGAAAAGTACTATGACAGTTATAACATCTTTGGCGCACATATTGTGACGGAAGATGAGATGCGAGGTGTACGATTTACAGTATGGGCTCCTCATGCGAAAGCAATGAGTGTTGTTGGAGATTTTAATGAATGGGATTATGAGCAACATAAGATGCTGCAAGTGACAGAAGAGGGAATTTGGTCCCTATTTATACCGCATATAGAAGAAAGAGAAATATATAAATATGCGATTGAAACGATGGCTGGTGATGTCATTCTTAAGGCAGATCCGTATGCTGTGTATGCAGAAGTAAGACCGAATACGGCATCTGTAGTTTTTGATATAAAGGGATACGAATGGAATGATAAAAACTGGAGTCGTAAGAAAAAGAAAAAATCGGTTTATAAAGAAGCGATGACAGTTTATGAATTACATTTCGGTTCTTGGAAAAAGAAAGAAGATGGAACACTGTACTCTTACAGGGAAATGGCAGAAGAACTCATTCCTTATGTGGTGGAACATCAATTTACACATATTGAAATTATGCCGCTTGTTGAGCATCCATATGATCGTTCTTGGGGATATCAAGGAACGGGGTATTATGCAGCAACGAGTAGATTCGGCACACCACATGATTTGATGCATTTTGTCGATGAATGTCATAAATATGGAATCGGTGTCATTTTAGATTGGGTGCCGGGGCATTTTTGTAAAGATGCTCACGGTTTATATTTGTTTGATGGGACACCGACTTATGAATATAAAGATAAAGATGTGCAAGAAAATCCAGTATGGGGAACTGTCAACTTTGATTTAGGAAAGAGGGAAGTACGTAATTTCTTAATTTCAAATGCGTTATTTTGGATGAGATATTTCCATATTGATGGTTTCAGGGTAGATGCAGTTGCGAACATGCTGTACTGGAATAAAGAAGGACAAGAGCAAAGTAATGAGCACGCTGTTTCATTTTTACGAGAGTTAAATGAAGCTGTGTTTGCAGAGGATGAAGATTTTCTTATGACAGCAGAGGATTCAACAGCTTGGCCACTTGTAACAGCTCCAACGTATGAAGGTGGGCTTGGATTCAATTACAAATGGAATATGGGCTGGATGAATGACGTGCTGAAATATATGGAATGTGCGCCAGAGTATAGAAAATATATTCATGATAAAATGACGTTCTCTTTACTATATGCTTACTCTGAAAATTTCATATTACCGCTTTCTCATGATGAAGTCGTTCATGGGAAAAAGTCGTTATTAAATAAAATGCCAGGAGACTACTGGGATAAGTTTGCTCAACTTCGTTTATTATATGGATATTTCTTTACTCACCCAGGAAAGAAATTACTTTTCATGGGAGGAGAATTCGGGCAGTTTGATGAGTGGAAAGACCTTGAAGATTTAGATTGGAATTTACATGATTTTGAAATGCATCGTTATATGCATGATTACTTTAAAGAGCTCATAGCATTGTATAAGCGCTCCAAACCACTTTGGCAGCTTGATCATTCGCCTGAAGGTTTTCAGTGGATTGATGCTAATAATAATGAGCAAAGTATTTTCTCTTTTATCCGCCAAGGGGATAAACAAGAAGATGCGTTAGTTGTCGTATGTAATTTTACGAAAGCTACATATGAAAACTATAAAGTAGGTGTACCAGATTTTGAGTATTATAACGAGATTTTAAACAGTGATGCTGAGCAATATGGCGGATCAGGGCAAGTAAATAAGAAACGTCTGAAGGCGATTCAAGAACCGTTTCATAATCAAGCAGCACATGTAGAAATTACAATTCCACCATTTGGCGTATCCATATTACGACCAGTGAAGACGAGAAAGGGGAGCAAAAAACAAGATGGCTCAAAAACAAAAGTGCGTAGCAATGTTACTAGCAGGGGGAAAAGGTAGTCGATTAAGTGCATTAACAAAAAATTTAGCCAAGCCAGCTGTTCCATTTGGTGGTAAATATCGCATTATTGATTTTACGCTAAGTAACTGCGCAAATTCTGGTATTGAAACGGTTGGGATTTTAACGCAATATCAACCGCTAGAACTTCATAATTATATCGGAATTGGCAATGCGTGGGATTTAGACCGAGTAAGCGGTGGAGTCACAGTATTACCTCCTTATGCGGAGTCTTCAGGTGTGAAGTGGTACACAGGTACGGCAAGTGCCATTTATCAAAACTTAAACTATTTAAGTCAATATGAACCAGAGTATGTTCTCATTTTATCAGGTGACCATATTTATAAAATGGATTACAGTAAAATGCTAGATTACCATATTGAGAAAGAAGCGGACGTTTCCATTTCTGTTATTGAAGTGCCTTGGGATGAAGCGAGTCGCTTTGGCATTATGAATACGAACGAAGAGATGGAGATTGTTGAATTTGAGGAGAAACCGCAATTTCCAAGAAGTAATCTTGCATCAATGGGAATTTATATTTTTAACTGGGCGATTTTGAAAGAGTATTTAGAAATGGATGCAAGAAACCCTGAATCTAGTAATGATTTCGGAAAAGATGTGCTTCCGCTTTTATTAGATGAAGGGAAGAAGCTAATGGCGTATCCGTTTGAAGGATATTGGAAAGATGTTGGTACAGTGAAGAGCTTATGGGAAGCGAATATGGATTTACTGCGCGATGAAACATCACTGAATTTAAACGACCGTGACTGGCGTATTTATTCTGTTAATCCAAACGAACCGCCTCAATATATTGCTGAAAAGGCAAGAGTAGAAGAATCACTTATTAACGAAGGATGCGTCATCGAAGGGGACGTGAAGCATTCTGTATTATTCCAAGGGGTGACGGTGGAAGAAGGTAGTATGGTTATTGATTCTGTCGTTATGCCAGGAGCGAAGATTGGCAAAAATGTTGTGATTGAAAGGGCAATTGTTGGATCGGAAATGGTTATTGAAGATGGAACAATTATTCGTCCGGAAAAAAATGTTGACGATGTAGTACTCATTGCTGAAGGGAAATAGAAAAGGGGGATGAAATGAATGGGAGAAAAAATGTTAGGAATTATTAATGCAACGGGAAGTTTTCCTTCCTTAAAGAAAGTAACAGGGCATCGTTCACTAGCGGCGTTACCGTTTGGGGGCCGTTATCGACTCATTGATTTCATGCTTTCAAATATGGTGAATTCTAATATTCATAGTGTGGCAGTTTTTACAAGCCATAAAAACCGTTCACTAATGGATCACGTTGGTTCAGGCAAACAGTGGGATTTAGATAGAAAACGAGACGGACTGTTTTTATTCCCGCCAAATTGCCAATGTGATCAAGATGAATTTGGATCTTTTGCACATTTTAGAAGACATATTGATTATTTTCTAAGAAGCAGAGAAGAGTACGTCGTGATTACGAATAGCCATCTCGTAACAGCATTAAATTTTCAAGCAGTGTTAGAGCGACATATACATACGGCAGCTGATATTACGGAAGTTTGCCATGAAGGGGTTTCGCTTCAAACATACGTGTTAAAGAAACAATTATTGTTAGATTTATTTGAGTCATATAAAGATGTGGAGCAATATAGCTTATTCGATGTAGTGAGAGAAAAGCGCGGAAAATCACTACATATTGCTACATATGAGCATACAGGATATGTAGCTATTATTGATTCGATTGAAAGTTACTATAAACATAGCTTAGAAATTTTGCAACCTGCTATTTGGAAGCAACTATTTAAGAAAGAAGCACCGATCTTTACGAAAGTAAAAGATGAACCACCAACTCGTTATGTAAAGGGTGCAGCTGTGAAAAACACAATGATTGCAAACGGCAGTATTATTGAAGGTGAAGTAGAAAATAGCGTTGTCTCCCGTTCTGTTAAAATTGGAAAAGGTTCAATTGTTCGTAATAGCATTATTATGCAAAAGAGCCAAATTGGAGATAATTGTATAATAGACGGTGTTATTATTGATAAAGATGTGAAAATTGGTGACGGTGTTGTCTTAAAAGGAAACGCCGATGAGCCATACGTTGTAGAAAAAGGAAGCGTTCAAAACAGTACGATTAATAGTTATTCTTAAGAAATCAGTGGGGGTTTTTCCTCCACTGATTCAAGTTTTAATTTAAATGAAAACTCGAAGGGAGGAAGCTGCAAGGGAAGTAGTATAAGCTTTTCGTGCAGTGGGACAACAAGTGAATATTTTATTTGCAGTATCAGAATGTGTACCATTTGTTAAATCGGGAGGATTAGCTGATGTAGCAGGTGCGCTCCCAAAAGAGCTAAAAAAATTAGGTGTGGAAGTTCGCATTATACTCCCGAATTATAGTCTTATTCCGCAAAAATTAAGGGACGGATGTACGCTACATAAAGTAATTAACGTCCCGCTTGGCTGGAGAAATCAATATTGCGGAATTTTAAAAGGTGAGCAAGACGGGATTACGTATTACTTAATAGATAATGAATATTATTTTAAGAGGGATTCTCTGTATGGTCATTATGATGACGGAGAGCGTTTTTCTTATTTTTCGAAAGCAGTTTTAGAGTGTATTCCTCATCTTGGTTTTGAAGTGGATGTTCTTCATAGCCACGATTGGCATACAGCTATGGTCAATTTCTTACTACGTGAAAAGTATCAAGATAACCCATTATATGAGCATATTAAAACAGTATATACGATTCATAACTTGCAGTTCCAAGGTGTATTTCCTCCTGAAGTGATGTACGACTTGCTAGAACTTGGTGATGAATATTTTCATAGTGAGCAGTTAGAGTTTTATGGAAATGTGAACTTTATGAAGGGCGGTATTATCGCTTCTGATCAAATTACAGCAGTTAGCCCGACATATAAAGAAGAAATTCAATATGAATTTTTCGGTGAGAAGTTAGATGGATTGTTGCGAAAATATAATGGTAAGCTTAGTGGCATTGTAAATGGAATTGATACGAGCGTGTATAATCCAGAAACGGATTCGTATATTACTGCTCAGTACGATGCAGATTCATTATATGAAAAGAATGAAAATAAACGCGCGTTGCAGCGTTATTTTGGTTTGCCGGAAAAAGAAGATACGCCGATTATTTCAATGGTAACGAGATTAACGAAGCAAAAAGGTCTTGATTTAGTACGTACTGTATTCCGTGAAATAATGGAAGAAGATGTACAATGTATTATTTTAGGATCAGGTGATTCGGAATATGAACAATTCTTCGAGTGGATGGCATATGAGTATCCTGAGAAGGTAAAAGTGTACATCGGTTTTAATGAAGAATTAGCTCACCAAGTATATGCGGGAAGTGATTTATTCTTAATGCCATCACTGTTTGAACCGTGTGGACTTGGACAACTTATCGCATTAGCGTACGGTACGATTCCAATTGTAAGAGAGACAGGCGGATTAAATGATACGGTACAATCTTATGACGAAGAAACTGGAGAAGGAAATGGTTTCAGTTTCACGAACTTTAATGCACATGACATGTTACACACTGTTCGTCGTGCAATTGAATTTTATCATGATAAACCGGTATGGGAGCAGCTTGTAAAACAAGCAATGAATGAAGATTATAGCTGGGGAAAATCAGCCCTTGCTTATAAAAAATTGTATAAAAGTCTCATGGAATAACATGTAGGTGGTGAAGAGATGTTTACTCATGTTGAAAGTTTCAAATCAGCTTTTCTAGAAAAGTTAGAGACGATGTATGGTAAAAGTTTCAAAGAATCTACAACTCGTGATCAATACAATACGCTTGGGTACATGGTACGTGAGTATATGAATAGTCAATGGATTGCAACGAATGAAAGTTATCGGTCTGGAGAGCGAAAGCAAATGTATTACTTATCCATTGAGTTTTTACTTGGGCGTTTGCTTGGAAGTAACATATTAAATTTAGGCATCAAGGATGTATGTGAGCAAGGGCTTTCTGAGCTTGGAATTTCGTTGCAACAATTAGAAGAGGTGGAAGCAGATGCAGGTCTTGGAAATGGTGGACTTGGACGGTTAGCAGCCTGTTTCCTTGATTCACTTGCATCTTTAAACTTACCAGGTCATGGGTGCGGAATTCGTTACAAACACGGCTTATTTGATCAAAAAATTGTTGATGGTTATCAAGTTGAATTTCCAGAACAGTGGCTTCTTCATGAAAATGTATGGGAAGTAAGAAGGCATGATCAAGCTGTAGAAGTAAGTTATTTCGGCAATGTTGAACCGCTCTACATTGATGGGCGTTTAGAATTCAGGCATACAAATGCAGAAGTAATTATGGCCGTACCATATGACGTTCCAGTAGTAGGTTATGAGACGAGTACTGTAAATACACTTAGACTTTGGAATGCGGAACCAGTTCCTTTCCCACAAAATTGCAAAGATATTTTGAAATATAAGCGTGAAACAGAGGCGGTATCGGAGTTTTTATATCCAGATGATACGCATGATGAGGGGAAAATACTTCGTTTGAAACAACAGTATTTCCTCGTATCAGCAAGCTTGCAAAATATCGTTCGTATGCATAGAGAAAGATATGGTGACCTTCGTCAATTACATGAGAAAATTGCGATTCATATTAATGATACCCATCCAGTTTTGGCGATTCCAGAACTGATGCGTATTTTATTAGATGAAGAAAAACTAGCATGGGAAGAAGCTTGGCACATAACAACGCAAACGATTTCTTATACGAATCATACGACGTTATCAGAAGCTCTTGAAAAGTGGCCAATTCACATTTTTAAACCGTTATTACCGAGAATTTATATGATTATTGAAGAGATTAATGAACGTTTCTGTCATGAACTTTGGGAACGTTATCCGTATGAATGGCATCGCATTGAAGAGATGGCGATTATTGCGCATGATCTTGTGAAAATGGCTCATTTAGCAATTGTCGGTAGCCATAGTGTAAACGGTGTAGCAAAAATTCATACGGAGATTTTAAAACAGCGTGAAATGCGATTGTTTTATGAGTTTTATCCAGATAAGTTTAATAATAAAACGAATGGAATCGCTCATAGACGCTGGTTAATGAAGGCGAATCCGCAGCTGACGAACCTTATTTCAGAGGCGATTGGAACAGAGTGGAAGAAAGAACCGATTAAGCTTCAAGAGCTACAATTAGTTCAATACGATGCGAGTTTCCAAGAGAAATTTGCAGAGGTAAAACAAGAGCGTAAAGAGATTTTAGCAGCGCGCATTCATCATACAATGGGGATTACAATTGATCCTAATTCTATTTTTGATGTGCAAGTAAAAAGGCTACATGCTTACAAGCGACAATTATTAAATGTTCTTCATATTTTATATTTGTATAACCGTTTGAAAGAGGATGCTAGTTTTACATTTTATCCGCGTACTTTTATTTTTGGAGCGAAAGCATCACCTGGCTATTACTATGCGAAAAAAATTATTAAATTAATAAATGAACTTGCAAGGAAAGTGAATAACGATCCGTACGTAAGCCAATATATGAAAGTTATCTTTCTAGAAAACTATCGAGTGTCTGTAGCGGAAGATATATTCCCAGCGGCCGATGTAAGTGAACAAATTTCAACAGCGAGTAAAGAAGCATCTGGAACAGGCAATATGAAATTTATGATGAATGGTGCGATTACGCTCGGCACGTTAGACGGAGCGAATATTGAAATAAAAGATAGAGTCGGTGATGATAACTGTTTCATTTTCGGCTTAACGGCCGAAGAAGTTCTTCATTACAATCAAAATGGTGGATATCGTGCAAGTGATTATTATCACCACAATGGGCACATTAAAAAGGTAGTAGATCAGCTAACGAATGGTTTCTTTGCACAGTCGGGAGCTGGATTTGAAGCAATTTACGATTCTCTCGTTATTCAAAATGATGAATATTTCGTTCTGCGAGATTTTGGCCCATATGCGGAAAAGCAAGAAGCTGTTGGTAGAGCTTATGAGAACCGAACGAAGTGGCTCGAAATGTCGATTTTAAATATTGCACAATCTGGTCATTTTGCGAGCGATCGAACGATTTTACAGTATAGTAATGAGATTTGGGGTATTGGTAATACAGTTACGCAAATTTAAAGAGATTGCTACGTTGGAAAAGATTATATGAAATTTATATCGGCGATTTTTAAGATATATCAGCGATTCTTAACTTTTATCGGCGGTTTTCACATTTTATCGACCGATACTTAAAATATATCAGCGATTTTTAAGATATATCGATTTACCGACAAAAAATGACACTGATAAATAAACCGAGCTTAAACTCATTAAGCTCGGTTTTCTTTTTTGCTTAAGAAAGAAATGGGATCGCAGTATATATGATACCTGTTCCATCATATTCTCCTGTCGCAAAGTATGAAAATGTAAAGAAACCTGTAAACGTAAAAATTACAATGAGAAAAAGTGCAAAGATAAATTTTAGCATGTAAGGTCCCCTCATCCAAAAGTAACTTCATACATTATTATAGTATAAGGATATTTAATTTCCAATTGTTTACTGGTTAAAAATGAGAAGTCAGACATGTTTTGTATGTTGTCATGGCATGATTATTTGTAATAGATTTTGTGTTTTTTGTAAAAGTCATGTTGTGATGAACGTGTGCATATTCCCAGTCTTGGTCATTAAAATTTATGTTTCGAGGAGGAAGAAGTGGAACGACATCAAATAAATTGACGAAACGAAAGCTACTAGCTACTTGCAGTTTATAATAATTCCGAAAGGCGATATCTCCCACTTTTGGGGAGGCAAATGTATACAGACCGTACTGTGCGAAGGCAGTGTTTATACGCGCATCGAGTATATGTAGTGTAGCGAGTGCGCCGCCTAAACTATGACCTGTTGCAAGAAGTTTTTTATGGGCTGGTAATGATACGAGCATATCCATAATAGAATCTCGGCAAGATTCATAAATGGAAAGAAAGCCGTTATGGACATTTCCGCTATTTAAAGCATATGGGTATGGTTTTTGGTTAACGAGTGAATCGATAATCCAGTCTGTATCTGTTTGTGTCCCGCGAAAAGCTACAATAACGGTATCCTCAGATTCTAGTATGAATCCGAACCATTCTGTCGTTTGAATGGTTTTTCCTTGAAAGCCTTGTACATATTGAAAACCATCTGGTATTTCAAAAATCCCATTTTGTTTATATTGTTCATACGTTAACTCACAACAAGAAGCTAACAGTATGGCAGTATCTTTATCAAAGGATAAAGGAGTACGCATTAAGGGAGCCTCCTTAAGAAAAGGTATAGTTCAATATATGCAGTGAGGGACTTGATTCATTCTTTTAGAAAAAAACCTTGAAACTACAGTTACGTGAGGGAGTATGATTTTTGTAAACATACTGTTAGGAGGGGTGTAAGATAAGCAAAAGAGAAGGCTATCCAATTGGTGAGTTTTCAAGGAGAAGAGGCGTGGCTTAACGAAGTGATGGAGTATTATATGATTCGAAGTGGTTTGTATTCCACCTAAATAAAAAGAGCCCTATAAGGGCCCTATTTACTCTTTTCCATCTAATAAACGACCAAGTCCACCTAAAACACTACCTTCACCAGTGCTTTGTGCTGCTGGGCTTGTCAGGCGTGCTGCTAAGCGGCTAAGTGTTAAGGACTGGATCCAAACTGTTCCAGGGCCTTCTAACGTTGCGAAGAATAAACCTTCGCCGCCAAATAGAGCTGTTTTTACTTTTCCAACGAACTCGACATCGTAATTAACGTCTTTTGTCATGGCAACGAGACAACCTGTATCAATGCGAAGTTTTTCGCCATGTTTTAATTCACGTTTGTATACAGTTCCGCCTGCATGCATGAAAGCAAGTCCATCACCTTCAAGTTTTTGCATGATGAAACCTTCACCACCGAAGAAACCAGTTCCTATTTTTTTCGTAAACTCAATGCCGATAGAAACGCCTTTTGCGGCACAAAGAAACGCATCTTTTTGACAAACTACTTTCCCTTGATATTCTGTTAAATCTACAGGAATAATTTTACCCGGATAAGGAGCAGCAAAGGATACGTGACGCTTGCCGTGACCTGTATTTGTAAATACAGTCATAAACATGCTTTCCCCTGTAACGAGACGCTTACCAGCGCCCATTAACTTTCCGAATAAACCTCCAGATGGTCCAGAACCATCACCGAAGATTGTTTCCATTTCGATGTAATCTTCCATCATCATCATTGCGCCAGCTTCTGCAATAACGCTTTCTTCTGGGTCTAACTCAATTTCAACAAACTGCATATCATCGCCGTATAATTTATACTCGATTTCATGTGCTCTCATTTTTTTCACCTCGTATGTAATAGATATTTATATTGTACAGAATTTAATAGGATTAGAATACTTTAGTTTTGTTAATTTTCAAATAAAGTGGGAGTACCCAAAATTGGTTGTCAGCTCTCACCAATCGAGCAGTCCGCAAATAGCGAGATAAAATATGAATATGGAAGTTCAACATTATATTAAAATTATAAAAAAATAATGGAATGAAAGTGTTCTCATTTGACGTTTTGGATATAGCGTGATATAGTGAAGTCACTATTGAGCTACATAATGTGGTACGGAAATAAAGCACGTTGAATTAAAGGCTGTAAGCTTGTTATACATTCATGTCCTTTATATCCACCTTTTCATGTGGATTCATAGTTTCATTTTTATTTAGGAGGTACATGACATGCAAACAGGTAAAGTTAAATGGTTCAACAGCGAAAAAGGTTTCGGTTTCATCGAAGTTGAAGGTGGAGACGATGTATTCGTTCACTTCTCAGCTATCCAAGGTGACGGATTCAAAACTTTAGAAGAAGGTCAAGAAGTTTCTTTCGAAATCGTTGAAGGTAACCGTGGACCACAAGCTGCTAACGTTACAAAAAACTAATTAGCTAGCGATAAAAAGCATTCCGATTTTCGGAATGCTTTTTTTTTATTCTTTGGAACTCGACTCATTTGAAGATAATTCGCCCTTAAAGGTACGCTCTTCAAAGTCATCAAGCATTTGCTCATATTCTTCATGTTCTTCCGTAGCGAAAACTTGCGGATTTTTTCCATACATATCTGTACCGATAAAGTTTTCAAAATCCTCTACGTAGCCTACGTTTTCTTCACTATTTACGTACATGCCGTTATAGTTTTTCGAATCTTGTCTTTCTAAATCAGATGGTGTTTCAGATGTTCCGTAATTGGCAACATCTTGCCATGCATCTTCTGCATCATATTCAACAGAACGATCTTCATCATGTTTGTGAAAAGAAGGAGACAGCACTTCTTCTTCGACTGGTCGTGTATTCATATTTAACTTATTTGTCGCGTGCTGGATGCATGTTGTAGCAGTCGGCATTGCTTCTAATCTTTCAAATGGAATTTCTTCGCCAGACACTTCGCAAATGCCGTACGTACCCGCTTCTATTTTTTGTAAGGCGTGTTTCGTGTCCTCAAGCTGTTTATGCCAAAGTTCAATAAGCCCGAAGTCTTTTTCACGTTCATATAGCTCTGTTGCCATATCAGCCGGATGGTTATCGTAGCTAGATAATTCTCCAACAGATTCACGTTCAGATGCACGATCTTCATTTTCGTGTGTTTGTATCGTTTGCTCTAGTTCTTGTTTTTGTTTTTCTAAAACGGATTTAAATTGATTTATTTGTTGTGGAGTTAACATAGTCGTCCACCTTCCTACAATTCAGTTTCTTTACATAGTATGAGCGTTGCGAGTAGGAATTATGAGCTGAAATTGGTATATGAAAAAGGAGCCGCATTAGCAGCTCCTTTTAAAGGAAATATCCAAGTAATAATCCGATTCCCATGAGGAGACCGAAGATTGTATTTGTTTTTGCTGTTGCTATCATCGCAGGTACCATTTCCATTGGAATGCTTTTGCCGATAAAGCCTTTCGTCGCTTTAAATGCTTTCGGTGCACTTAAAAATACGATAAGCATCCATGGTGATACAATGCCCACGATAATTAAAGCAATTGTCCAAATGTAGGAAACGATGAACATAGAAGCAAGTACACCGACCGCTCGCTCGCGTCCAACGAGAATGGCTAACGTTTTACGACCGTTTTCTTTATCGCCATCTAAGTCACGGATGTTATTAGCTAGTAAAATGGCACCAATTAAAATGGAGCTTGGAATAGATAGTAAAACGACTTCTGATGTTACAGTTCCAGTTTGAATAAAGAATGAAATCCCGATAATAATGACACCCATAAATAATCCGGCTGTTAACTCTCCAAATGGTGTATAGGCAATTGGAAGTGGACCGCCTGTATAAAGGTAAGCAACGGCCATACAAACAAGACCGATTGCAGCAAGCCACCAGCTAGAATTCATACAAATATAAACACCTAATAGTATTGCGATGCCGAAAAATCCAAATGCTAAGTTAAGCACTGTTTTTGGCTGAATGCCATCGCGAACGATAGCGCCGCCGATACCAACTGAACCTTCGTGATCAAGTCCTCTTTTATAATCAAAGTATTCATTAAACATGTTTGTTGCTGCCTGAATGAGAAGACAAGCAAGAAGCATTATAAGGAAAAGAGGGAGATGTATTTGATTTATACCTCCGACCTGCATTGCATAGGCTGTTCCGATGAAAACAGGAACGAAAGCTGCTGTTAATGTATGGGGACGTAGTAAACTCCACCAAATGCGCCAGCCTGTTTGCTTGCTTGGCTTTGGCGCCGTAGGAGAGGAATTCGTTTCGACGTTCATTTCCATGTTGAATCCTCCTTTGGTCACATATTGTACACAACTAAGTGTAGAAAAAGCATCATTTAGTGTCAACGTTTATTTTCTAGGAAGAGAAGGTGAATTTCTCAGAAATGCTAAACGTTGACAGGCCTTTCGTTTGAGGTGTATCTTAAAATCAAGCGTAATTATGACTATTTTTCGCCCATAGGGGGGAGACAATTGTGATTCAAACGAAACAAAAAGGCTTGCAGGAAGTTCTAAGTGCAGCCATTAAGCATGCAACTGATGAAAAAATATTGGTTAGTTTTGTAAAAAAAATAGACTGGATGGATCCACTTCTGTTTTATGCAGCAGGAAAAAGGATCTCATTCGAAAATAGATGTTATTTTGCAGACCCAGCTCAGCATGTAATATTTGCTGGAATTGGTTCTGTTTTCACTATAGCAACTGCTTCTCACAAACGCTTTCAAACTGCTCGTGACGAGTGGGATAAAGTAAAAGAGAAAGCATTTGTACAAAGAGAAAGATACGAATTTGGAACAGGTCCTCTTTTATTTGGTGGATTTTCATTTGACCAAGAAAAAGAGAAAACAGATTTATGGAAAGAATTTGATGATACGACATTTTCACTACCGGCATTTTTATTAACTGTAAAAAATGAAAAAGCATGGTTAACAATGAATACATTCGTTTCAGCAACAGATTGTGCAGAAACTCTTTATAACGAAATTGTTTCTTTAGAAGAGAAAATTTTTGAGGAGAGTAAATGTGCACTAGAAGGATCGAAATTAACAGTTACTTCTAAAGTAGAAGTGGATCCGAAAGGCTGGATGAAGTCCATTGAGAAAGTGCAAGATGAGATGAAGCAGGGGAACGTGCAGAAGGTTGTATTAGCGAGGGAGCTAAAAGTAGAGATGGATCATCATATTGATTCTGCGCTTGTTTTAGAAGCACTTCGCATTGGGCAACCAGATTGTTACGTATTTTCTTTTGATTATAAAGGAGCATGCTTCTTAGGAGCGACGCCAGAGAGATTAATTCGCAAAGAAGATGAGAAGTTTACTTCAATGTGTCTTGCTGGTTCAACTGGTCATGGTCAATCTATAGAAGAAAGTAAGCGAAATAGTGATGCGCTTCTTCATGATGAAAAGAATTTAGCTGAACACGGTTATGTTGTGAACATGATTCGAGGAGTATTAAATGAGCACTGCGAATCCGTTAATATTCCGGAAAGTCCAGGTCTATTAACAACGAAAAACTTAATTCATTTATATACGCCTGTAGAGGCAAAAGGCGACGCGAGTCTTTTAACGATGGTAGAAGAATTACATCCAACACCAGCTCTTGGCGGGACACCTCGTTTAGAAGCGATGAAACTAATTCGTGATGTTGAATTGTTAGACAGAGGATTATATGGTGCACCGATTGGCTGGATAGATGATGAAGGAAATGGTGAATTTGCGGTTGCACTTCGCTGCGGATTATTAAATGGAGAGAAAGCATCCTTATTTGCCGGTTGCGGGATTGTAATTGATTCAGTACCACAACTTGAATATGAAGAAACAAGTTTGAAGTTTAGACCGATGCTTGGTGCTTTGGAGGAATTAATGAAATGAACAATCATATAGAAGCATTATCATATTATTTAGGCGCGTTCGTGGATGAACTGACGCGTCTAAATGTATGTGATGTTGTCATTAGTCCAGGCTCACGGTCAACGCCGATTGCTCTACTAATGGAACAACATGAAGGAATGAACACATATTTACATGTAGATGAAAGATCTGCAGGATTTTTTGCGCTCGGTATTGCAAAAGCGAAAAAACGTCCTGTTGCATTATTATGTACGTCAGGAACGGCTGCAGCGAACTACTATCCAGCTGTATGTGAAGCTTTTCATTCGCGAGTGCCGCTTATCGTCTTAACGGCAGATAGACCGCATGAATTAAGAGATGTCGGTGCACCACAAGCGATGAATCAAATTAATTTATACGGCACGTTTGTGAAGCAATTTACAGAGATGGCACTTCCAGAAGCGAATGAGGCGATGTATCATTACGCTCGCATGACAACGCAGCGCACGATAGCAAGCGCGCTTTTAGCACCGCAAGGACCTGTTCATCTTAATTTTCCGGTTCGCGAACCGCTTATCCCGGACTTCTCATTAGAAAGTTTATGGGATAAAGGACGCGGAGAATATACAGGAGTAGTTCAGCAAGGGAACGCGGTGATGCCGAGTGAATATGTAGATTCTCTTGTAGGGCGCCTTTCACATATGGAAAAGGGGCTTATTATTTGTGGAGATGATAGTCATTCAGAAATCGCAACGTTTGCAACGCAACTAGCTGAAAAAACGGGATATCCAATATTAGCGGATCCACTTTCTAACATTCGTAGCGGGCACCACGACAAAACGATGGTAATTGACTGTTACGATACATTTTTACGAAATGAATTGTTAAAAGAAACGTGGAAGCCGGACGTTTTAATTCGCTTCGGTGGTATGCCTGTTTCGAAAGCATTAACGCAATTCATTAAAAAACAGACGAAAGCCGTTCATATCGTTGTTGACGAATCTGGCCAATGGAGAGATCCGGCTCTCGTTGCAACAGAAGTTGTCCAAGCGAGTGATATTGCATTTTGCAGTGCACTAATAGAAAAAATGCCAGTTATGAAAAAGAATGATTGGTCCCAAATGTGGCAACATATAAACGAAAAAACGAAGGAAACGCTTCGTGAAATGGAAACATATGATACGGCATTTGAAGGAAGAGTCATTACAGATATTGTCCGCGTATTACCAGAAGGGGCAACGTTATTTGCAAGTAATAGTATGCCAATTCGTGATACAGATTCTTTCTTCTTCACATCGGATAAAGACATTCAAGTAATGGCAAATCGCGGTGTAAATGGGATTGATGGGATCATTTCGACAGCTTTAGGAGCGAGCATGATTTGCGATCCGCTCGTATTAGTGATTGGTGATTTATCATTCTATCACGATTTAAATGGACTACTAGCCGCAAAATTACATGAATTAAACATAACGATTGTCGTTGTAAATAATGACGGTGGTGGTATTTTCTCATTCTTACCACAATATGAGAAAAAGGAACATTTCGAATCATTATTTGGAACTCCAATTGGGCTTGATTATGAGCATGTTGTTACAATGTACGGTGGTTCATTTAGCCGTGTAAATGGCTGGGAGCAGTTCCGAGAAGAAGTACAAAAGGGTGCAACGAAAGAAGGTTTACACGTTGTAGAAATTTGTACGAACCGTGATGAAAACTTAACATTGCACCGTACGTTATGGGCAAAAACACAGGACGTAATTACTACATCGTTGCAAGGTGAATCAAAATGAACGTAACACTGCAAGGTGTATCGTATGAATATGAAGTAGTCGGAAGCGGGGAACCACTTCTACTTCTTCATGGTTTTACGGGAAGCATGGAGACGTGGCGTTCTTTCGTTCCTTCTTGGAGTGAGCAATTTCAAGTCATTTTAGTAGATATTGTTGGGCACGGAAAAACGGAAAGCCCTGAAGATGTGACGCATTATGATATTCGAAATGCGGCATTGCAAATGAAAGAACTATTAGATTATCTTCATATTGAAAAGGCGCATATACTTGGCTATTCAATGGGCGGTAGACTGGCGATTACAATGGCGTGTCTATATCCAGAATATGTACGCTCTCTTTTATTAGAAAATTGTACAGCTGGGCTTGAAAGTGAAGATGAGCGAAAAGAACGCTGTGAAAAAGATGAGCGACTTGCTCAAAAAATTGAGCGAGAAGGCATCGAAAGTTTTGTATCGATGTGGGAAAATATTCCGTTATTTGAAACGCAAAAACGTTTAGCACAAAACGTACAAGAAGCAGTGCGAAAAGAACGACTTGCTAACAATTCAAAAGGGCTCGCAAATAGCTTGCGCGGCATGGGAACAGGGGCTCAGCCTTCATGGTGGAATGAGCTGAAAAACTTAAAAATGCCTGTTCTTTTAATGAACGGTGAGCATGATGAAAAGTTCTTTCGTATATTAAAAAATATCGAAAAATGCGTCTCTGACGCGAAATTTGTCAAAATTGATGGTGCTGGCCATGCAATTCATGTGGAACAACCGGAAAAGTTTGATACAATAGTAAAGGGATTTCTAAAAACTATGCAGTGATGCTTTTTTCAGTTAAGAATGAAGTTACACTTATAGAGGAGATCAGAAATATACAAGGAGGTAGTTGTAATGGCTATTGAATGGGTAAAAGAAGGCAATTACGAAGATATTATTTATTCAACATACAATGGTATCGCAAAGATTTCGATTAACCGCCCTGAAGTACATAACGCATTCCGTCCTAAAACGGTAATGGAGTTAATCGACGCTTTTGCACATGCTCGTGATGATGCAAATGTTGGCGTTATCATTTTAACAGGTGAAGGTGGACGTGCATTCTGTTCTGGCGGCGACCAAAAAGTTCGCGGTCATGGTGGATATGTAGGTGACGACCAAATCCCTCGTTTAAATGTATTAGACTTACAACGTCTAATTCGCGCAATTCCTAAACCAGTTATCGCAATGGTAGCAGGTTATGCAATCGGTGGTGGGCACGTACTTCATATCGTATGTGACTTAACAATCGCTGCAGACAACGCTGTATTCGGACAAACAGGTCCTAAAGTAGGAAGCTTTGACGGTGGATACGGAGCTGGTTACTTAGCTCGTATGGTAGGCCACAAGAAAGCTCGCGAAATTTGGTACCTATGCCGTCAATACAACGCGCAAGAAGCGCTTGATATGGGCTTAGTAAATACAGTAGTACCATTAGAACAACTTGAAGCAGAAACAGTACAATGGGCAGAAGAAATTTTAGCAAACAGCCCAATGGCACTTCGTTTCCTAAAAGCTGCATTCAACGCAGACACAGACGGTCTAGCTGGTATTCAACAACTAGCTGGAGATGCAACGTTATTGTACTACACAACTGACGAAGCAAAAGAAGGTCGCGACGCGTTCAAAGAAAAACGCCGTCCAGACTTCGGTCAATTCCCTCGTTTCCCGTGATCAAACCAAAAGCGGAAGCAGCTCGTTCAGAATGTGAGGGGAATGGAGCTTCTGACGTAGAGGCGCTTTTTGCCTCGTAGGAAGAAGTGAAGCCACCGAACATTCTAGCTGCTGTAGCTGGATGAGATCAAAAGCGAAAGCGGCTCACTTAGAACACGAGGGCGTTGGAACTCCTGACGTAGAGGCGCTTTTTGCCTCGTAGGAAGGCGTGAAACGACCGACTGTTCTAGCCGCTGTAGCTGGATGTTTTAAAAGCGGAGCCGACTGTTTAGCCCCGTTGGCTAAGGTTCTTTCGCACAGAAAGTGTTTTTTACTTTCTTGTGCGGAAGGTTCTTAGACGGAAGGGGCTAGGAGGCGCAGCTGGATAAGGTCAAACCGGAAACAAAACAACTAAGAGACTTGATGTCATATCAAGTCTCTTTCTTTCATGAAAGGAGAATGAATGATGGAGACGATGCCAAATTGGTTAATGCAACGTGCATTTTTAACACCAGATCGCACTGCAATTGAAATAGAGGAAGAGAAAGTTACTTTTATGCAGCTGCATGAAAAAGTAGTATCTGTTTGTGAACACCTCACACATATAAGAGTGAAGCGTGGGCAAAAGGTGGCTGTTCTGATGAAAAATGGTATGGAGATGATTACAGTTATTCACGCCCTATCGTACGTAGGTGCAGTAGCTGTGCTTTTAAATACGCGTCTTTCAAGAGAAGAGCTACTTTGGCAAATGGATGATGCTGAAGTTATTTGTTTAGTGACGGATCAAGATTTTGAGGCTAAAGATGTTCCTGTGTATTCATTCACCGACATAATGAATGGACCAAAAGAGGAAGCCCCTATACAAGAAGAATTCTCTTTAAAAGAAGCGATGACAATTATTTATACGTCAGGGACGACAGGCAAACCGAAAGGCGTTATTTTAACGTACGGCAATCATTGGGCAAGCGCGGTTGGTTCTTCGCTTAATTTAGGACTTCGTGATGATGATTGCTGGTTAGCTTGTATGCCGATGTTCCACGTTGGCGGGCTATCTCTTTTAATGAAAAATATTATGTACGGCATGCGCATTTTACTCGTTCCGAAATATGATGCTGATTTTATTCATAAAGCACTTCAAACGAGAGGTGTAACGATTATTTCTGTCGTTTCTAAAATGTTAACTGATTTATTAGAGCGACTTGGGGCAGAGACATATCCATCTTCTTTACGATGTATGTTACTTGGCGGAGGACCAGCGCCGAAACCGTTATTAGAAACGTGTGTTGATAAAGGGATTCCTGTATATCAAACGTACGGTATGACAGAAACGTCTTCGCAAATTTGTACGTTATCCGCAGATTATATGTTAACGAAAGTAGGGTCAGCTGGAAAACCACTATTTCAGTGCCAACTGCGTATTGAAAAAGATGGCGTAGTAGTGCCGGCGTTTACAGAAGGCGAAATCGTAGTAAAAGGACCGAACGTAACAGGTGGTTACTTTAACCGTGAAGATGCGACGCGTGAGACAATTCAAAACGGATGGCTTCATACTGGCGACCTCGGTTATTTAGACGAAGAAGGATTTTTATACGTATTAGATCGCCGCAGTGATTTAATTATTTCTGGCGGAGAGAATATATATCCAGCTCAAATTGAAGAAGTGTTACTTTCTCATCCGGCGGTAGCGGAAGCTGGTGTTGTCGGTATGACTGATGATAAATGGGGACAAGTACCCGCTGCTTTTGTTGTAAAAAGTGGAGAGGTAACAGAAGAAGAAATTCTTCACTTTTGCGAGGAGAAATTAGCGAAATATAAAGTGCCGAAAAAAGCGTGGTTCTTAGAGGAATTACCACGAAATGCTTCGAAAAAATTGTTAAGACGAGAGTTAAGACAATTAGTGGAGGAGATGTAAGTGGAGATAAAAAAAGCGACACTTCATATAACGGAAATGCCACTCGTCATCCCGTTTGCTGCAAGCTACGGAACGTATGAAAAGCGTGAGAGTATCGTCATTGAATTAGAAGATACGGACGGGTACATTGGATTTGGGGAAGTCGTTGCTTTTTCTGAACCGTGGTATACGGAAGAAACAGTGAAGACGGCGCTGCATGTACTGCAAGACTTTTTATTACCGGATTTATTAAAGGCTGAAATTTCTCATCCGAATGAAGTGCCAAGTTTGTTCCAGCATATAAAAAGAAACCGAATGGCAAAGGCCGGAATTGAAGGGGCTGTTTGGGATTTATATGCGAAGCGTCAAAAGAAATCATTAGCGACATTGCTTGGCGGAACGAAAGCTGAAATTGAAGTTGGTGTTGTAATTGGGCTTAATACGATTCCGGTTATGTTAAAACAAATCGAGAAGTACGCGGAAGAAGGATACGAGCGTTTTAAAGTGAAAATAAAGCCAGAGCATGATTATGAGTTATTGAAAGAAATTCGTAAAGAGTTTCCGCATATCCCGTTAATGGCTGATGCGAATTCAGCGTATACATTAGCGGATACGGAGAGTCTGAAACGACTAGATGAATTCCAATTGATGATGATTGAGCAACCGCTAGCGGATTACGATTTTCTTGATCATGCACAGTTGCAAAAGAAAATAGAAACGCCAATTTGTTTGGACGAAAGTATCCATAGTTTAGAAGATGCGCGTGTTGCGATTACACTTGGCAGTTGTCAAATCGTTAACATTAAACCAGGGCGAGTGGGCGGATTAACAGAATCAATCCAAATCCATAATTATTGTATGGAGCATAACATACCAGTTTGGTGCGGCGGTATGGTAGAGATGGGGATTTCAAGAGCACAAAATGTTGCCCTTGCCTCACTGCCTAACTTTACGATTCCAGGCGATATATCCGCTTCTAGTAGACATTGGGAGAAGGATATTATTTCACCGCAAGTGATGCTTGAGGGAGGGAAAGTGATGGTGCCGCAAAGCGTTGATACTGAGTATGAAGTAGATCGCGGAAGGCTGGCGGAAATCACGAAGCAGCGGATTGTGTTTGAGCGGTAGGTTGAGTCTTTAAAATAGTGGGCGAATTTCGTCGTTAATTGTCGGTAAGTCGATATTCCTTGTCGAAACGTCGATATATTAAAAAAATCGTCGATATAATTCAAGTTGTGTTCGATATATTTGGAAAATCGTCGATATAATTTCATTTACTAAGGTTACTCCCGCGAGTAGCCTTTTCTTATTGTACAAATTGGATAGACTAGTTTACAATCGAGCGTATAAAGGGGGAGTAAAATGAAGCGCATTTCCATTTTAATAGCGGATGATGAGGCAGAAATTGCTGATTTAATTGAGATACATTTAGAAAAAGAAGGGTACCACGTCGTGAAAGCAGCTGATGGAGAAGAGGCAATTCATATTATTGAAACGCAGCCAATCGATTTAGTGGTTTTAGATATTATGATGCCGAAAATGGATGGGTATGAAGTGACGCGCCAAATTCGTGCGAAGCATCATATGCCAATCATTTTCTTAAGTGCGAAAACGTCTGATTTTGATAAGGTGACAGGTCTTGTATTAGGTGCAGATGATTATATGACGAAACCTTTTACACCGATTGAATTAGTTGCACGTGTAAATGCACAATTACGTAGGTTTCTTACGTTAAATCAGCCGAAAGTAGCGGAGAATAAATCTGCTTTAGAGGTAGGCGGGGTCGTGATTGATCCTGAGCGAAGAACAGTAAATGTGTACGGAGAACAAGTTGAATTAACACCGAAAGAGTTTGATATTTTATATTTATTAGCGAGTCACCCGAAGAAAGTATACAATGTGGAAAATATTTTTCAGCAAGTATGGGCAGATGATTATTATGAAGGCGGAAATACAGTTATGGTACATATTCGTACGTTGCGGAAAAAACTTGGGGAAGATAAAAGAAAAGATAAGCTAATAAAAACAGTGTGGGGAGTAGGGTATACTTTCAATGGATAACATGATGAAAAGCTTTCGATTTAAAATGATTGCCTTATTTGCGTTAAGTATGGTGCTCGCTGCAACTGTAACTTATATAATTTATAAAGGATTGCAGTTGTATTATAAAACGATGGTTCGCTATGAAGAGCCTTTAGCACAATTTAGGTCAATCGTAAGGGAATTTGGAGACATTAACTTCTTTTTAATTTTCTTTATCCCGTTGTCTATTATCTTTTTCTTCTTTTTGACAAAACCGTATTTAAAGTATTTTAGTGAGATTTCTAACGGGATTCATCATCTTGCGAACGGTAACTTTACGAATAGAGTTCAAGTTTCATCAAATGATGAATTTGGAGACATCGCGCGTGAAATAAATGTTGCGAGTGAAAAGTTAAAAGAAGCGGTGGAAAGAGGAGACTTTGCTGAAAGTAGTAAAGACCAGCTCGTTGTGAACTTAGCTCATGATTTAAGGACACCATTAACATCCGTGTTAGGTTATTTAGATTTAATTCTTAAAGATGAAAATTTAACAAAAGAACAAATTAAACATTTTTCCACGATTGCATATACGAAATCGCAAAGGCTCGAAAGTTTAATTGATGAGTTATTTGAAATTACACGTATGAATTATGGCATGCTAAAGCTGGATAAAAAGCCGATTGATATAAGTGAGCTGCTTATACAGCTAGATGAGGAATTGTATCCGTTATTAGAAAAACATCATTTAGAAGCTAGATTGAATGTTGATCCTCATTTGCCGATTAACGGTGATGGGAAATTGTTAGCTAGAGTATTTGAAAACTTGTTAACAAATGCTGTTCGTTACGGATATGATGGGCAATTTGTTGATTTGAATGGGTATATCGATAATGAAGAAGTTGTCGTACAAGTTATGAATTACGGAGATAGCATTCCAGAAGAGGACCTACCGTATCTTTTTGATATGTTTTATACAGGTGATAAATCGAGGTCAGAAAACCGTGGCGGGACAGGCCTTGGGCTATTTATTGCGAAAAATATTGTTGAACAGCATAACGGGACGATTTCTGCTGAAAGTAATGTAGTTAGAACAATGTTTGAAGTGCGATTGCCAAAAGACGAGCACGTAACAATTTAATAAAAATTTAAACTTTACCCCACTTTTTATTTTAATAGTTTTTTCTATTCTATACGTAAGCTACGTTAAGGAGGAACTAGAAATGAAAAAGTGGGTATTTATTTCTCTTTTTATCGCATGCACAATCTGTGTAGGCTTATATATATCACCGTTATTTCAAAAAGAAATTGATGTGAAAATCGGCGACGAAAATAGCGCAATAAAGAATGCAAATATGGAAAAGGTAGAGATTACAAAAGAAGAAATTTATAAAGGGAATCTATTATTAGTTAACAAAGATTATCCACTAAAAAAAGATAGCATTAGGTCTGATATTATAAATGTAAATCATAATAGTGAATTAGTGAGAGGCTACGTAATATTTGATAGAAATCTTCGTTTATCAAAGGATGTTGTAAAAAAGTTTTTGAACGTTGTCGATGCGGCTGGAAAAGATGGCGTACAACATTTCTTAATGAATAGCGGCTATCGAGATTTCCAAGAGCAAAGACAGCTATATGAAAAAATGGGATCTGATTATGCACTCCCAGCAGGATATAGTGAACATAATTTAGGGTTATCACTGGACGTTGGTTCAACGCAAAAGAAAATGGAAAAAGCGCCTGAAGGAAAATGGATTGAAGAGAACGTATGGAAGCACGGATTTGTTTTACGCTATCCGAAAAATAAAAGTAACATTACAGGCATTCAATATGAGCCATGGCACATCCGTTATGTCGGCCTACCTCATAGTGCAATTATGCAAAAAAAGAAAATTACATTAGAGGAATACTTAGACTTCTTAAAAGAGCAAAAAGAAATCACAACCGATGTGGAAGGTAAGCAATATACGGTTTCTTATTATAAAGTTTCCGGAAACATGAAAGTGAATGTTCCGGTGAATAAGCAGTATGAAATTTCGGGAAACAATATGGACGGGGTTATTGTGACGGTTCAGGAATAGAAAAAGAGGTTGTTCCGTTTTGGAGCAGCATCTTTTTATTTAAATTTAAACATTATAACGTTATATTTACTTCTCCCTTTTTTTGTGTTACGCTAAACGTGTGAAAGAGATATATAAAATGAAATTTTAATGTAAGCGTATTCTTATGGCTTCTTATAGAAAAGGGTGAAGTACAATGACAGAACGATTCGTACTACGTAATGTGAAACGTGTGAACGGGGAAGAGATTGACATTGTAATTGAAAATAATAAAATCGCACAGGTGACGAAAGCAGGTGCTGGCGAGGGTGGAAAGGTTCGTGATTACTCGGGTACTTACGTATCGAGTGGCTGGATTGATTTGCACGTTCATGCTTTTCCAGAGTTTGATCCGTATGGCGATGAGGTGGATGAAATTGGCGTTAAACAAGGGGTAACGACAATTGTTGATGCGGGTAGCTGCGGAGCTGATCGTATTGCAGATTTAGTAAAAAGTAGAGAGCAGGCGAAAACGAATTTATTTGCCTTTTTAAATATTTCTCGCATCGGTTTGAAACGAATTGATGAATTATCCAATATGGAATGGATCGATAAAGAGAAAGTAATAGAAGCAGTAGAAAAGTATAAAGATGTAATCGTTGGGTTAAAGGCGAGAATGAGTAAAAGCGTCGTTTGTGATAGTGGAATTGAACCGCTGCATGTAGCGCGCTCTTTATCACGTGAAACATCATTACCGATTATGGTACATATCGGTTCAGCGCCTCCTCGCATTGAGGAAGTTGTACCTCTTTTAGAAAAAGATGATGTTATTACACATTACTTAAACGGGAAAGAAAATAATTTGTTTGATGAAGAAGGTAAACCGCTACCTGTGTTACTAGAAGCAGTGAATCGCGGCGTTCATTTAGATGTTGGGCATGGTAATGCTAGTTTTTCTTTTAAAGTAGCAGAGGCAGCAAAGCGTCACGATATTGCCTTTAATACAATTAGTACAGATATTTACCGGAAGAATCGCGTGCACGGTCCAGTGTATAGTATGGCTCATGTTCTTTCAAAATTCCTTTACTTAGGTTATCCGCTAGAAGAAGTGATTGATGCGGTGACGAAACATGCGGCAGAATGGCTTAAGAAACCTGAGCTTGGCCGTATTCAAGAAGGAGATATTGCAAATTTAACTTTATTTACGGTGAAAGATGAGAAGATTACGTTAATAGATTCAGAAGGGGATCAGCGCATTGCTGAAAGAAGAATTGATACGAAAGGGGTTGTAGTCAATGGGTTATTCATTGAATGCTAAGTACGGATTAAAAAGAGTAATAAATGCGAGCGGTAGAATGAGTATTTTAGGTGTATCCGCTCCGACAGATACAGTTATGGATGCAATGAAACATGGGGGACAAAATTATGTGGAAATTGCTGATTTAGTAGATAAAGCAGGAGATCATATTGCGAGAATTCTAGATGCAGAGGCAGCGGTTGTTGTGAATTCAGCATCGAGCGGAATTGCGCTTTCTATCGCAGCAATTGTGACAGAAGGAAATCGCCGTAAAAGTGAAAGACTTCATCAAGAGGTCATCGCGAAAAACGAAGTGATTATGTTAAAAGGTCATAACGTTCAATACGGTGCTCCTGTTGAAACGATGATTTACTTAGGCGGAGGAAAACTTGTAGAAGTTGGCTACGCAAATGAAGGGAAAGCAGAGCATATTGAAGATGCAATTGGTGAAAATACAGCAGCAATTCTTTATGTAAAATCACATCATGCCGTGCAAAAAAATATGATTTCTGTTGAAGAAGCATGGGAAGTTGCGCAGCGAAATAATGTACCACTTATCGTCGATGCGGCAGCTGAAGAAGATATTCAAAAATATGTGAAGTATTCAGACCTTGCCATTTATAGCGGTTCAAAAGCAATTGAAGGGCCTACTTCTGGTATTGTTGGCGGGAAACGAAAATATATTGAGTGGCTGAAAGTGCAATTACATTGCATCGGAAGAAGTATGAAAGTTGGGAAAGAAACAACATTTGGCTTACTTCAAGCGCTTGATGAGTACGGAGTAAAAGAAGATAAGAGTGAGCAAGAAAAAGAGTTGTTACAAGTACTTATGCCGCTAAAAGAATTAAACGGTGTAAATGTAACGATCGTTCAAGATGAAGCGGGAAGAGCAATCTTTAGAGCCCGTATTCATATTAACGAAAAAGAGTTAAATAAATCGGCAAAAGACGTTGTGACAGCATTACGCGAAGGGGAAATCGCGATTTATACACGTGATTACGGAGTAAGACAAGGATTCTTTGATATTGATCCACGTCCACTTCAAGGTGATGACATACATGTGATTGAAGAAAAATTGAGAGAAATTGTAGGGGGAAACTAAAATGACAAACATTCAAAAACGTTTTTATAAAGGCCGCGTAGCATTAAATGTATTAGCGAACAATATCGAAAATGCGAAAGATATTTTTGAAGCAGCAGAAGGTTATGTAGTAGTGGGAGTGTTATCAAAAGACTATCCAACAGTAGAAGAAGCAGTTACAGCGATGAAAGCATACGGAAAAGAAATTGATGATGCTGTATCGATTGGACTAGGAGCAGGAGATAATCGCCAAGCAGCAGTTGTAGCTGAAATTGCGAAGCATTATCCTGGTAGCCATATTAACCAAGTGTTCCCTTCAGTTGGAGCGACACGTGCAAATCTTGGCGGAAAAGATAGCTGGATTAATAGTTTAGTATCGCCAACAGGAAAAGTAGGGTACGTAAATATTTCTACTGGTCCAATTAGTGCAGCTGGAGAAGAAAAAGCAATCGTTCCAATTAAAACAGCGATCGCACTTGTACGTGATATGGGCGGAAATTCATTGAAATACTTCCCGATGAAAGGGCTAGCTCATGAAGAAGAATATCGCGCAGTTGCGAAAGTTTGTGCGGAAGAAGGATTCGCATTAGAGCCAACGGGCGGAATCGATAAAGAAAACTTTGAAACAATTTTACGTATTGCGCTTGAAGCAAATGTAGAGCAAGTGATCCCGCATGTGTACTCTTCTATTATTGATAAAGAAACTGGCAATACGAAAGTAGAAGATGTTCGTGAATTATTAGCAGTCGTGAAGAAGTTAGTTGATCAATATGCGTAAGAAAATTGCAGCATTCGGTGAAGTAATGATGCGCCTGCAAGTACCAGGATATGAATTGTTATCGCAAGCTAATACATTAAAATACTCATTTTCTGGTACAGGTGTGAACGTTGCTGCAGCACTTTCTCATTTCGGGCATGAAGGGCTTCTTATTTCTACTTTACCGGAAAACTCGGTTGGAGATGCTGCATTATCTTACATTCAAAAATTAGGCGTGCAAACCTCGCTTGTTTCAAGAGGCGGTAAATATGTCGGCATGTACTTTTTAGAAAATGGATTTGGCGCACGTGCAAGCCGCGTTACATATTCGAATCGATTAGAAAGTAGCTTTAATACGGCATGTGAAGAAATGTATCAATTTGAAGAAATCGCGAAGGAAATTGATATCGTTCATTTTTGCGGGATTACACTTGCGATGAATGATACTGTGCGCCATCATATGAAATCTTTAGCGAAAGCAGTTAAACAAAACGGAGGCACTGTCGTTTTTGATTGCAATTATCGTCCATCACTTTGGGGAAAAGATGGGTACGAGCAGGCGAAACCACATTATGAAGAAATGTTAGGGCTAGCTGATATTGTAATGATGAACGAAAAAGATGCAATGTTTGTTTTAGGAATGAAAACAGAAGAAACGGAGCGAGAGGCGCAACTTGTTGATCTTATTCCAAAGGTAGCTGAAACGTATAGTATCACTACAATCGCTGGTACACATCGCTCTATTAATAGCGATAATACACACTCCCTTCGCGGATTTATATGTAAAGATGGTGCGTTCACTTTTGCAAAAACACTTACGTTTTCTGTATATGATAGAATAGGTGCTGGAGATGCTTATACGAGCGGGATTATTCATGGCGAGATAGAAGAGTTTGCACCAGAGAAAGCTGTTTCATTTGCGTCAGCAGCTGGAATGCTTGCACATACAATCGTCGGTGATACGCCAATGTCATCAGAGAAGGATATACTTCGGGCAATGACGGCATCAGTAGGTGATGTAGAAAGGTAGTGGGTGTAACGGTGAACGTAACGAGAAAAAAAGGACCATTATATTTACAAATAAAAAACATTATTCGTGATCGAATATTGCATGGTGTATATGCAATTCATACAAATATTCCTTCCGAACCGCAGTTAGAAGAAGAGTTCAAGGTGAGTAAAATTACAGTACGAAATGCGATTAAAGAACTCGCTCAAGAAGGGTATTTAGAAAAGAAAAGCGGTAAAGGAACGAAAGTCATCCGTAACACTTCTGCGACAAAACTGTCAAAGGGTAAGAAATTTACTGAAGTGTTAGTGGAAGAAGGATATAAAGTACAGAAAAAATTGCTAAAAGCAGAAATTGTTCAGAATGAAGAAGGAACAGTGCCATTTCGATTATTCGGTAAAGAGAGTTTTCGTATTGAACGTTTATATACGTTAAATGATGCACCGTACATTCATTATACGCACTATTTCTCAGCGAAAATGGCAAGTACAGATTTATCGGATTTTGATTTGCAATCGCTTTATGATTTAGTCGAGGACCGAGGCATTCATTTAGAAAACTTTAGAGATGAATTCGCTGTTGGACTTGCGCCTAGTTTCGTTGCAGAAGCATTAGGTGAAAAAGAGGGCACAGCGTTATTAAAACGAATGCGCTATTCTTACGATGAAGTTGGCGAAGTAATTGAATATAGCGAAGGCTACTACAATACAGAAATGCAGCATTATGTAGTGAATTATGACGTATAAAAAGAGGGTATTCGCCCTCTTTTTTTATAAAGTAAGGGGAATGAAAAATGGATATATACTTATTAATCGTCACGTTACTTGCAATTGCGATTGTTATTTTAGGGGTATCATGGTGGAAATGGCATGCATTTATTAGTTTAACAGTTGCGAGTTTATTTTTAGCGATTATGTCTGGACTGAACTTAACGAAGATAGTGACTGCCTATGAAACTGGTGTTGGTAGTGTACTAGGGCATTTAGTTGGTATTTTAGCTCTCGGAACAATTTTAGGGAAAATGATGTCCGATTCAGGGGCCGGCATGCAAGTGGCAGATTTCTTTATTCGATTTTTCGGTGTAAAGAAACTACCGTGGGCTATGTTATTTGCAGGGTTTGTTATAGGGATTCCCGTCTTTTTTGAAGTAGGGATTGTCATTTTATTACCACTTGTTATTTCAATTCGAAAAACAACGAAGCAAAACATATTATTAATTGCTTTACCTGTTATTGCTGGGTTATCTATTGTTCACGGGCTCGTGCCACCACATCCAGGGGCGATGACAGCAATCGGTATTTATAACGCGAACTTAGGAAAGGTACTTTTATATTCATTACTTATCGCGTTACCAACAGCCATTATCGCAGGACCGATATTTGCAAAGTGGGTACATAAAAGGGTTATACCTGAAAATGAACCAGAGCTTATTCGAGTTACGACTGTCTCAACTGACTTACCGAGTCGTAAAGTTTCATTCTTTATTATTTTATTACCAGTTGTATTGATGATTTTATCGGTCGTTGCACCATATATTTCATTACCGAAAAAGATGACTGAATTTTTTGTATTTATTGGAAGTCCAGTAATCGCTTTACTTATTTCATGTTTCGCAGCATTTTATTTACTTGGAATAAGACAAGGAATTAATAAAAAGATGATTAAAAAATTAACAGACGAAAGTTTATTACCGGTCGGTTCCATTATTTTAATAATCGGTGCAGGCGGTGGATTTAAACAAATATTAATTGAAAGCGGCGTTGGAACGGCGATCGCGCAAATGGCAGAACATATATCGTTATCACCAATCGTATTAGCTTTTATGGTAGCTGGATTAATTCGAATTGCAACAGGTTCAGCGACAGTAGCATTAACGACAGCAGCAGGGATTGTTTCACCAGTTATTCAGCACATGTCTGGTGTGAATTTAGAATTGCTCGTTATAGCAACCGGAGCAGGCTCGTTAATGTTTTCTCACGTAAATGATGCAGGGTTCTGGCTTGTAAAAGAGTATTTAGGTTTGACGGTGAAGGAAACGTTTAAAACGTGGACGGTACTCGAGACATTGTTATCATTTATTGCATTTGGTTTTGCGCTTTTATTGAATATGTTTATTTAGAAGAGCCGATTTAAACAAATAGAGCACACAGAGAAAATGTAATTTCTCTGCGTGCTTTATTCGTTTTTTTGTGCTTTCTATCGCTCTATTACTTAATGGAACGGACATACTGATCTTCTCCATCGTCTTTGACAAAGACTCCTAGCTCATTCAAATCTTTGCGTAAATGCTTCTTTTTTTTCGAGTTTCCTTCTCGAAGGGCATTTCGTCTTTTATATAAAATTGTATTTACACTTTTACTAAATCGCCCATCCTCTAATTTCCATAGACTATAGTCCTGTTTATAAGGATCTTGTTCCACCCATGGAAAACCGTGCAGCAAGAAAATATCTTTAATTTTACGTGGATTTATATCAGATGTTTCACGTAGCCATTCTCGGTCTTCTTGATCAATGACCACCACTTGACGATTCTCTACAAAAACGACTTTTACATTCGTCTTTGTAATTTGTTTTTCTTGCTCATCTTTACTCATATGAATACCTTCTGAATTGATTTTCATCTTTAAAGCTTCACTATAAATAATTAAAGAAAATAAAATCCCTGCAATAGCGCCAATTGACATGAGGATAATTGGAAGCCAGAAAGGGTTAATAGAATGTAAAAGTTCTATAATTTTTGAATCAGAAAAGAGAGGAATCTTTTTTATAATCTCTATTAATTTAGGTGAAAAATATCCAATAACGCCTAAAAGGATTGGACTTACTATAGCAAGTAATTTTTCTAAAAAACCTAATCCAATAACAGATACCTTTTTCATTTGTAGTTCATCCTTTCTAAATATATATTTTTTCAAAATCAGGGCATTTAAATAGTGAGTTTCTTCACCATTTTTATGAGCTCATCTGAGTAATTTTCTATAGATATAGATGAATTCGCCTTTAGCATCCTTTCTTCGATTGCTCCTAAAATAAATGAAGCCAATGTGTCAATTTGGAAAGAGTTAGAAAAGACTCCATTTTGTTGACCAGTCTTCAAAATATCTAATAACATCGTTCTAATAACATCGTCTTCTTCGTCGTCTTCGATTCTGTAATAAGGAATATTCTCTTCATTTCTTGCATTAAAGACAATCTCAATTAAGGCAATATTATTGTTGTAATGAGTTTCTTGATAAGCCAAATGTGCTTCAATAAAAGCCTCTAGTTTGTTTATTTCAGATTGGGCTAATAGTACTCGATTGCTAATAAATTCATGTTGTTTATCAACTAAAAATTGTAATGTCCGATTCATAAGATAAAGCTTATCGTTAAAATGATAAGAAATAAGTCCAGTGCTAATCTTAGCTTTTTTTGCTACCTTCGTTAAGCTTAAGTTGTTATATCCAACTTCTTCTAATGTATCAATACATGCAAGAATAATTTGTTCACGTCTAGCCTCTGCAATAAAAGAATCAGTCACGCTATTCAACTCCTGATTTGTATAATTTGAATGTATAATCAAAAAATTGATTGGTCGTTCAATTAAATTTTAGTAAGAAATTAGAAGTATGTCAAATGCTTTATGCTTACATCTTGATAAGGGTAATTCGCCTATTGATCAAGCCCAATTCCTAAAACAAGCCCGTTTTTAAGCAAGCCAAGCTTCCTATTCGCCCTGAAAACATAATATAAATGGAATCCCCTCATTTAGAGCAAGGTGAACTTGTTATGAATGATACTAAAGGAGGAATAGAGTAATGAGCGAAAAGTGTGAACACAGACATGATGATTGTAACCGCAGACATGGGTGCGGAGGCGGTTTTGCGCTTCTAATCGTATTGTTTATTTTATTAATTATCATCGGTGCTAGCTGCTTCGGTGGCGGAGGCGGTTGTGGTTATGGCGGTTACGGCGGCTACGGATATGGTGGCTACGGCGGATATTGCTGCTAATTAAAAACTATTGAAAATGGCCTTGTGCAATACGCACAAGGCCATTTTATTCATATTTTTATGTGTTGTGATAATTTATTAATGTACAGAGATCGGATTAAGAAGAAGAAAATAATCTCGATAATCCCAAAGAAAGTGAGTACAATTAATAGCTCTTTTAGTAAAGAAAAAGCGAGCATGCTTTGTAAAAACTTAACCGCAAATAATGTATGAACACCAGCAACAATGTAAGGGACGAAAAATAAAATTCCTAATTGAATCGTTGCGGAGCGAAACATTTCTGACTCAGTTAATCCAAGCTTTGTAATCGTAATATATTTTTGTTTTTCATTCGTTAAGTCGTTATACATACGGAAGTATAAAACACTAGCTGCACCGATAAAGAAAATAAAGCCGAGAAATGCCCAAATAAAGAATTGAGCAACTGCATTTCCTTTACTATGAACCAGTTCATCCGTAGCTGTATAAATATGAAATGGTTTAATGAAATCTTCTTCACCCTTATGTGCTTCATACAAAGTTTCTTCATCATGATTTAAGCTTTTTAATATATTTTTTGTTGGGACAATTGCATTTTCCCAATTCTCCACGAAGTAGTTATAAACTGTAATTGTTTCAATATGAGGAACCATATTTTCAATTACTTCATCTCGAATCACTATTAAGTGAGGTAATGCAAAGGGGGGCTCAATTCCTCTATTAATAAAACCTTTAATTTGAAATTCCTTTTTATTAGAGCCAAGTGTAATCGTGCCCTGCTTCGCAAATGGGTTAGATACGAGATTTAATAACGCTGGTGAATAGCGAGAAATATTATAAACTTGTGAAGATTCGAGAGTGATTTCTGGCCTGTTTAATTGCTTTGCTATTGCGTTATAATCACTCATTTTCATAATGGCAATTGATTCTTTTGAAGCTGTATCTTTTAAAACGGTAAATTTATATTTGTCATATTGAAAATTAGCATTTGTAAGTTCAGTTTCAATCGTAGTAATATGCTTTTGTTCAAATACATTAATACCTTCTGATGTATAGGTGAATGGTATAGGATATCGTTCTAGTATGGGTGCTTTCGTATGATTGTTTGCAGCAAATAACCCGATAATAATCGTAAATGCAAGTGCAGATAGCATAGAAACGATAAAGAGTACATTAATATTACTGCGGGTACGAGAAACTAAATCTGAAATCCATAACATATTTATTTGTTTCAAATAAAACTTTCTTCGTTTCTTTAAAATATAGATAAAGAGAAGAAATGTTTGTGAAAAAAATAAATACGTCCCAATTACTACAAGCGGTAAAATAGATAACATAATTAAGAATACAGATCCATTTTGGGCATTTTTTTCTGTTATGTAGCCTTGCGGATAACCGGCAATATAATAACATAGTCCTAGACAAGTTAAAGCAAATAGTGAAATGAGTATAGATGGTCTTTTTTCGCTCTTCTCTTTGTTAACTCCCTTAATAAGCTGCGTTGTTTTTCGAGTACGAATAAACATTGGTGTAAACGTAGATACGATGAAAAATAAAATAATAAAAGTTACGGTTGTAACGATAATAGCTTCTGTTGGCCAATATAAATAGAGGCCTTTTGCACTTGTTAATTTAGAAGTAACGAGTAAGAAAAAGTTAGAGAAAACAAGACCGCCTTGAATACCTGCAAAGATAGCAAGCATTCCAATGATCATATTTTCAGTAAACAAAAGACGTTTTAATTGTTTTTGAGATATACCGAGAACAGTTAAAACGCCAAATTGCTGCTTCCGTACATTTAAAAATGTTCCAATTGAATATAAGAGAAAGAAGAACGAGAACATAACGATAACCAACTGCGCTGTACTAGCTAAGTTCATTAGAGGATCACGTTCTTGGAAACTTTGTACACTTTGTAACCGCGGATGATACGCGTATACAGTAAATGAAAAGAAAACCATGATAGAAAACGCACTACTTACAAAGTAGGCGAAATATGCTTTTGAATTACGGGAGACATTTTTAAATGCGAATTGCCAAAATGTCATCCACGTCTTCCTCCTAGTAATGCTAAAACATCTAATATTTCTTGATAAAATTTCTCACGGTACAATCCGCGGTGTAGTTCATTGTAAAGTTCGCCATCTTTAATGAAAATGACGCGGTTACAATAACTTGCTGCGAATGGATCGTGCGTAACCATTAAAATTGTTGCATCTTCTTCTTTGTTCAATTTCGTAAATAGTTCCATCACGTCAATTGCCGCTTTTGAATCTAAATTTCCTGTCGGTTCATCGGCAAGTAAAAGTGAAGGATGATGAATAACAGCACGTGCTACTGCGGTACGCTGTGCTTGTCCTCCTGACACTTCAAAGATACGCTTGTCTAAAATATGATCAATTCCAAGTTTCTTTGAAATGTTATCAAGCTTTTCATCCATTTCTTTTAAAGGAACATTATCTAATGTTAAAGGTAGTACGATATTTTCACCGATTGTTAGTGTATCTAGTAGGTTAAAGTTTTGGAAAACAAATCCTAGCTCTTGGCGGCGGAAAATAGCTAACTTCTCTCTACGAAATGTGTGCGGTTTTTTTCCATTAATCACGACATCACCAGCAGTCGGAGAATCAATGGTAGAAATAACGTTTAAAAATGTAGATTTACCGCTACCAGATGGTCCCATAATCGCAACGAATTCACCTTTATCTACATGTAAATTTATATTTTTTAAAGCAGTATGAGGGACCTTTCCTTCATACACTTTTGAGACATTTTTAATGTGTAACACTTCTTCCATAATAATCACCTTTCTATCCTTTAAAACTTAATATGGTGTGATAATTTTTGCATATAGAAGGAACGAATTAAAAGGAAAAATAAAATTTCAACTGTTCCAAAAATCATCAGTACGACTGTAATCTCAGCGAAGAACGAGAGATGTAAAACTTCTTGCAGCATCTTTGTCGCAAACATCGTATGAATTGATGCCATAATGTACGGGACAAAGAATAGAATCGCAAGTTGAATTGTAGCAGATCGTTTCATTTCGGCTTCTGTTAAACCAATTTTTGTAATCGTTACATACTTTTCTTGTTCATTTGTTAAATCTGTATGCATCCTGAAGTAAAGAACACTGCCAGCACCAATAAAGAAAATAACACCTAAGAAAGTACCAATTAAGAAGAACGAAGCGACATTTTGTTTTGTTGTGTATAGAGAATCGCTCGCTTCACTTGCATGGAAAGGCGGGTGTTCTGCTTGAATGTTGTTCCCGTCGGTATTAATTTTGTCTATGAATACCGCGCCGATGTTATTAGCTTTTTCCCAGTCCTTAACTTTAAAGCTATATACACTCATCTGTTTTGAAACAGTGGATAATGCTTCTACATTTTCATCAGATAGTATGAGCAATTGGTATATTAAGCGATTTGGGAATGGATTATAACTTTTATATTCTTTCACTTGTAGTTGTAAATTGTTTTGCGTAAGTGTAAGAGTATTTTTCTTGTCTTTATTGTGAAGCGTTCCAATAACTTGATCATCTAAGTCTTTCATAAGAATATAAGATTCATTCTTATTTACCGTGAGTGTCTCCCAATTTAAAGCTTTAGCAAGTACATTATAGTCACTTTGCTTAATGGCATAATAGAGCTGCGTGTTATTTTCAGCTGAAGATACTTCATATATATCCGTTTTAAATTTTGTATAAGTAAAGTGCTCTTCATTAAATTTTTGTTCTAACCAGTTTAAATGTTCATCCGCCAACGTATTTTCAGTATGTGATAAATATGTAAAAGGAAAAGGGTTTTCTCTTACTTTATCGAACTTCATAAATTTACCAAATCCATATAAGAATGTAATCATAGTAAAAGCAAGTGTTGATAGCATCGCTACAATAAAGAGCATGTTAATGTTTGTCCGAATGCGCGCTGCCAAATCAGAAATCCAAAGCATATTAATTCGCTTCATATAAAATGTTCTTCGCGTTTTTAATATACGAATGAGTAAAAAACTAATTTGTGAAAAGAAAAAGTATGTTCCAGCTGTAACAAGTGACGGAATGAGAAATATACTGGTGACGGCGTACAAAAGCCCAACTACGTCGCCGAGCGACATGAAATATAGCGGATTGGCTGCTAGCACGTATCCAGATATTAAACATATCGCACCAAATAGAGAGATGAGCACAGATGCTTTTCTTTCTTTTTGTTTTGTTCCTTCTTTTAAAAGACGTACAGCCTTTCTCGTCCGAATGAGCATCGGCGTAAACGATGAGACGAGAATGAAGAGTCCTAGAAAAATGATCATAGTTAAAATAATGGCAGCTGTTGGCCAATATAAATATAAACCAGGAACATGTGTAATCTTGGCGGTAACTAATAAAAAGAACTGCGAGAAAACAAGTCCAAGTTGAATGCCGAAAAAGATGGAAAGAACACCAATTAGCATGTTTTCTAGAAATACGAGTCTCTTTAATTGTTTTTGGGATATGCCAAGTACTGTTAAAATCCCAAATTGCTTTTTTCGCACTTTTAAGAAAGTACCGATTGAATATAGTAAAAAGAAAAATGAAAAGAATACGATGACAATTTCTGAAATTGTCATTAATATGTTCAGAGCAACATTTACATCTGTCATATGCAATTTAGGATGAAATAAGTAAACTGCAAATGAGAAAAAAATTGCAATAGAAAACGCGCTGCTTACAAAATAGGCGAAATAAGCTCTGGCGTTCCTTGTGACGTTTTTAAATGCAAACTGCCAAAATGTCATTCACCTAAACCTCCTAATATAATGGGCATGAAAAAGGAGGGAAGAGATCCCACCTTTTTCATGTAATAACCTTTTTAATGTGTATTAGTATATTGTGATAACTTCTGCATATAAAGTGAGCGAATGAATAAGAAAAATACAATTTCAACGAATCCAAAAATAATAAGAACGGCTGAAACTTCTTTGAACAAAGATAAGCCAATTACATCTTGTAGCATTTTCGTTGCGAACATTGTATGAATGGATGCCATAATGTACGGAACGAAAAATAAAATACTAAGTTGTATGGTTGCAGATCGTTTCATCTCTGCACCTGTTACACCGATTTTAGAAATCGTTATATATTTCTCTTGTTCGTTCGTCAAATCTGTATACATTCTAAAGTAAAGAACGCTACCGGCTCCAATGAAGAAAATAACTCCTAAAAATGTTCCAATTAGGAAGTATGCAGCACTACCAGATGTTATTCTGTATAACGATCCTGCTGATTCAAATAGTCGAATAAGAGTCCCTTCATATTGGGAGTTGTTGCGATCTTTTTGCACTTTTTCTATAAAAGTATCAGCAATTTCATATGTCTGTTCCCAATTTTGAATTTTATAATTATATGCCGATATATGCTTTACCGAGTTAGGTAAGTTGTTCACAACAATATCAGGCAAAACGATCGTTTGATATGAAAAGTCAGATGGAATTGCATGGATCTGTTCATAGCCTTTTACTTTTAATTTCGTATTTGTACTAGAGAGTGTAATGTAATCTCTTTTATAGCTTTGCTCAAATTCATTGAATATAGTGATATAAGACGTCCCCGTTAAAACATATGCCTCGTTATCATTTATAAATAGTTGTTTCATTCGTAAAGAATTCGCAAGTTTGTTATAGTCACTTTGCTTAATTGCGTATACGTCATTATAAATAGCTATACCTTTATCTTCTTCTAGCGGTGTTTCATACATATCAGCTGTTATTTTCTCATAAGGAAAATGCTCTTTTTTTAATTGTTGCTCAAGCCAATTTAAATGCTCTGTAACAAAAGGATTCGCATCATAAGAAAAATAAGAAATTGGGAAAGGCGAAGTTCGATTAACGTCTAGCTTAATAAATTTTCCGAACCCATATAGGAACGTAATCATTGTGAAAGCGATAGTAGATAGCATTGCTACAATAAAAAGCATATTAATATTCGTTCGAATACGGTTTGCTAAATCAGAAATCCAAAGCATATTAATACGTTTCATATAAAATTTTCTTCTTTTCTTTAAAATATGAATAAGTAAGAAACTAATTTGTGAAAAGAAGAAATATGTTCCGATTGTAACGAGCGTTGGAATGACGAAAATACTTGAAACCATATATATAACACCTATTTGTGGGCTTACTGATACGAAATATTTAGGATTTCCAGCTAACGCATAGCCACCAAATAAACAAATCACACCAAATAAAGAAATAAGTATGGACGGTTTTCTTTCTTTTCGTTTTTTACTATTTATTTTTAAAAGGTGTACCGCTTTTTTTGTACGAATGAGCATCGGTGTCAACGTAGATACAACGATAAAAAGACTAAGGAAGACGATTGTCGTTAAAATAAAAGCGTTAATAGGTAAGTATAAATATATGCCTGGTACGTGCGTAATTTTTGCTGTCACTAATAAGAAAAATTGTGAAAATACAAGTCCAAACTGCATGCCGAAAAAGATAGATAAAATACCGATTAACATATTTTCCATGAAGACGAGACGGTGTAATTGTTTTCTCGATATTCCTAAAACGGTCAAAACGCCGAATTGTTTTTTTCTAACTTTTAAAAAAGTGCCAATGGAATATAGTAAAAAGAAGAAAGAGAAAAATACAATTACTACTTCTGAAAATATCATTAATCCTGAAATTTCAGAGACCGTGCCAAAGTTTTGTAATTTCGGATGGAATAAGTAAACAGCAAATGAAAAGAAAACGGCAATCGAAAAAGAACTACTTACAAAGTAAGCAAAATAAGCTCTCGAGTTGCGCGTGACGTTTTTAAATGCAAATTGCCAAAATGTCATAAATTATACCTCCGATTAGAAGATATAGAAGTAGTTTTATTGCAAAAAATGTATGAGAGTGAGTTCTCATACATTTTGCTTGCATATGTCACGATCATGCTTCGGTCACCTTCTCCGTATGTTCTGATTGATTATTTGCAGCGTTGTGGAAGATGATTTTAATCGTCGTTCCTTTCCCAACTTCAGAATCTAGTTTGACAGAGTGACCTAAATAATCACAAATTTTACTTACGATATAAAGTCCCATACCAGTAGATTCTCCGAATGTACGACCATTTTTCCCAGTGTAAAACGGTTCGAATACTCGTCGAATATCTTCTTGCGGAATACCAACACCTTCATCACGAACTTCTAAAATAATATCTTTTCCGTTTCGATAAGCGGATAAGAATACTTTCTTTCCGCGCTCACCAGAGTAACGAACGGCATTTGTCATTAACTGATAGATGATAAATTTTAGCCATTTCGCATCAGAAGCAACCTGTAAATCAGAATGAACTTCTAAAACAGGGAAGACTCCGTTTCGGATAAATAGTTCTTTTAATCCATTAATATTTTTTGTTACCGTATCTTTTAATGAAATCGTCTCAACATGGAAGTCTTCATGGAAGTTATTTAACCTTGCCATGTATAAAGCCATATCAAGCCCTTGGTTTAGACGTTCTAATTCTTTTTTGAATTTCGGAATTAAATGTTCATCTTCCATTTCGAGTACCATAAGTTGCATAACAGAAACGGGCGTTTTCATTTGATGCACCCAGTGGTTAATGAATAATTGATGTTCTTGTTGTTTTACTTCGTACGATTGTAGTTCTTTTTGGAATAGACGATACTGCGTGCGCACGAGTTCATTTACACCGTGAGGCATCGGAGCAGTTGCTCTTTCAATAAATGCATCTTCCATTTTTTCTGGTTGTTCACTTAATCTATGGTACATTCTACGATTACGAACGTAACGGTAAGCGAGGAAACAAATAAATAAGTATAAGCTTAAAACGACGAAGTAAAATTTATTATTTTGAAATCCATCTACTGCATCATACAGAACGAAAATGATACCGAAGTTTAATACGTACAGTAGAAAAAATGCAAAATGATCACGTAAAAATAGCTTCATGCTTATTCACTCCAAGTTGCGTTAAAACGATACCCAAGTCCGCGCACTGTTTCAATAGCATTTTCAATACCAAGCTCATTGAACTTTTTACGAAGACGCGTAATGTTTACGTTTAATGTATTTTCTTCAACGAAGCTCTCGTCATCCCAAAGCGCAGCTAATAAATCTTCACGGCTCGCTGTACGAGGGAATTTAGATAATAACATTTCTGCTAAAATGGCTTCTTTCTTCGTTAAAAGAACTTGCTCAGATCCGAAGTGAATTTCAGGACGTTCTGGGAATAGTTTTAATCCTTCTACTTCAACGATACGTTCAGAAATATTTGGTGCATAATCACCGTAAATACGGCGTAATTGACCTTTAATTTTCGCCATTACAACGTCGTAGTGGAACGGTTTTGTAATATAATCATCCGCACCGCTTTCAATCGCCATAATTTGTTCCATCTCACCAGCACGAGCTGAAATGAAAATAATTGGACAAGTAGATTCATGACGAATTTGGCGGCACCAGTAGAACCCATCGAATTTTGGTAAGTTTACATCAAGTAAAACAAGATGTGGTTTCACAGCGTTAAACGATTCCATAATATCATCGAAATTCTCTGCAACAACAGCTTCATAGCCATATTTTTGAATGTGAGATTGTAGTAATGATGAAATATTTGGATCGTCTTCAACGATTAAAATTTTATACATATGTATATTCCTCCTAAAAAAACAATTGTAGATATAGTGTATCATGTGTTTCAAGTCTTTTCATTATGTTGAAAGATAAGCTAATAAACAGTATAGGGAAAAAGCGTAAAAAGTAAAAAGGACGCTGGATATAATTGATAAATGATAGTAATTGTTTTAACATTTAGATAAATATCTAAATGTCTAATTAGTGAAAGGAAGAAAGACATTGAATCAAGCATTCAAAGCATTAGCAGATCCAACAAGGCGAAAAATTTTAGACTTATTAAAAGAAGGTGATCTAACCGCTGGTGAGATCGCTGAACATTTCAATATGACAAAACCAAGTATTTCACACCACTTAAACGCACTTAAAAATGCTGAACTTATTCAAGATGAAAAGAAAGGGCAATTCGTTATGTACTCTTTAAACACAACGGTCTTTCAAGATTTATTGACTTGGGTGTTTACATTTACGAATAAGGGGGAAGAGGGGAAATGAGGAAGCATATATTTCCGTTATTGTTAATTGCTTTAACGATTATTGCATGGTGCGTCGCGTGGCCTTATTTACCAGGAGAGGTTCCGAGCCATATAAATGTCTCGGGTGAAGTAGATGGACATATGTCGAAGATGGGCATGATGATTTTGGATGTTGCAGTTATGTTATTTATATATATTTTAGCAATTGTTTTACCTAAATTAGATACGAGATATGCGAATTACGGCAAGTTTTCGAAAGCATATATGATGATGAATGGAGCTATTTTATTATTCTTATTTGCTAATAATATCATGGCACTCGCAAATGCTTTAGGATACAACATTCCTATTGCAATTGTTGTGAACATAATGCTCGGTATACTCTTTATTGTACTCGGCAATTATATGCAGCAATGTAAACCAAATTTCTTCATAGGTATTAAAACGCCGTGGACGTTAAGTAATGAGGAAGTATGGAGAAAAACACATAGGTTAGGGGCAAAGATTATGATGATTGGCGGTATTGTAATCATATTTTCCGCGTTTCTTCCGGGAATGTGGAAAGTGATTAGTTTGTTAAGTGTTGTTGCTGTATTGGTTGTTGGTACGATGGTGTATTCCTATGTCGCTTATAAAAAAGAACTAAAAATGTAAAATAAAGCTGCTTTTCCTTAAAAGGAAAAGCAGCTTTATTTTTTATTTCCTCAAAACCGGTATCCAGATTTCACTTTTAAAGTTTGGAGAAGATATATCTTTCTGTTCATTCCATAATATTTCCGGTCCTTCCGCTAGTTCATAGTTTGAGGAAGGAAACCATTCGGAATAAATGCGTCCCCATACATTTTGTAGTGCATCCGGAAATGGACCAACAGCTTCAAATATAGCCCACGTTGAAGCTGCAACTTCAAGTTGCGCAAATTGCTCTGGGCAATCTTTCATTGTGGCTACGCCAATATAGTGATCAAGTTCTCCTTTTTCCTCCATTCTTCCTTCAGAAAAGTTAGTAGAAGTACTAATAATTCCAGTAGGTTCCATATTTGAAAGTGACTTTAAAGTTTGAATGACATCTGGATTTAAACTTTTCCACATAGAAGCAATTTCTTCATTTACACCGTTAAATACAATCGGTACGCGTTTTGTAATACCTATAATTCGAAATGGTTCTTTTTCTTCAATTCGATAATTCATTTCATTTCCTCCTTGGATGGATAATTGGAAGGTCATTGGTGAATAGGCTTTTAGGGAATGACTACTATTTCGGGCCTCTGAAGGTGTTATGCCGTGCAAATTCTGAAAGGCACGCGCAAAAGAATCTGGTGAGTTGTACCCATATTTGATAGCTACATCAATGACTTTTGCATCGCTATTTTTTAGTTCAAAAGCAGCGAGAGTCAGACGTCTACAACGAATATATTCTGATAGTGATATGCCAGCTAGAAAAGAAAACATTCTTTTGAAATGATATTCCGAGCAGTAAGCTAGCTTCGCAACTTCTTTAAAATTAATTTCATTTGTTAGGTTGTTTTCAATATAGTGCATTGCAGCATTCATATTTTTAAGTGAATCCATATGATGACCTCCTCTGTACATAGAATAGCAGGAACGAAATAGCTCCATCCGACATTTCGTGCACAACTTTGTAGGGTACATTTTGTACCTTACAAAATTGTAATGTTCCTGTAAGGAGAATGAATGGATGGCATGATACCCCAATGTTATAGTAACAAAGTACTTTGATTCATTAGGTTAAATTTTGATTTCTTTGCTTACTGGTCTTACATAACTGTCATGTTTGTGTAAGAAACATCGATAGTGGAAAAAGTAGAGAATGTATATAGTGAAAATAGAGAATAGATGAAATGAGGGATGTCGAGATGAAAACAGTGTTAGAAGCAAAAAATATTGAAAAAGTATATGACACGGGTGGTAATAAATTTGCAGCGTTAAAAGGTATTAACTTACAAGTAAAAGAAGGTGAGTTCGTTGGAATTATGGGACCTTCTGGTTCTGGTAAGACGACTTTACTAAACGTTCTTTCTACAATTGATAATGCGACGAACGGTGAAATTTTAATTGATGGAAAAGATATTGTGAAAATGAATGATGATAAATTAGCGTTATTCCGCCGCGATCATTTAGGTTTCATTTTCCAAGATTATAACTTATTAGATACGTTAACTGTAAAAGAGAACATTGCGTTACCTCTTGCGTTATCAAAGGTGAAAGCGAGTGAGATTGATCGCCGCGTTCTTGAAATCTCAAAGAAATTCGGTATTGATCATATTTTAAGTCAGTTCCCATATCAAGTATCTGGTGGACAGAAGCAAAGATGTGCGGCATCACGTGCAATCGTTACAAATCCAAGTATGATTTTCGGGGACGAGCCAACGGGAGCACTTGATTCGAAATCAGCGACAGATTTACTTGAAAGTATGAAGTCGCTAAATGAATATGATAATTCTACAATTTTAATGGTAACGCACGATGCGTTTGCGGCAAGTTACTGTAAACGAGTTATTTTCATTAAAGATGGTGAGTTATATAAAGAATTGCACCGCGGCGAGTTAACGCGTAAACAGTTCTTCCAACAAGTCGTTGATGTAATGTCTTCTATTTCCGGAGGTATGGCTGATGACCTTATCTAGCATTGCCCTCCGCAACATACAGCGGAACTTTAAAGACTACTTTGTATATTTTGCATCAATGATTTTTAGTATCGTTATTTACTTTACATTTAAAGCACTGCAATATAATTCACAAATGGAAAAAGCAGCGGAAGCTTCTAAAAAAATTAGCGGGGCATTCCAAGTTTCCAGTGTGATGCTTATTATTTTCGTAGCGGTGTTTATTATATATTCGAACGGTTTCTTTACAAGAAAACGTAAAAAAGAAGTTGGACTCTATTCCTTATTAGGTATTCGTAAAAGACAAATTGGTAAAATGCTCTTTTATGAAAATATGTTAATGGGGTTAATGTCTTTAATTATCGGGATTGCGATTGGTAGTGTCCTTTCAAAATTATTCCTTGAGTTATTAGTAAATATGATGGGATTAAATTTAAATGTTCATTTTGAAGTACCGATGGCTGCCATTATTGATACAGCAATTATTTTCTTTGTGATTATTTTATATACATCACTTCAAGGATATCGTTTAATTTATCGATTCAAGCTAATTGAACTTTTCCGTGCAGAACGTGAAGGAGAAGCACTGCCAAAAGGATCTGTTATTATGGCATTCATTTCAGTTTTCTTAATCGGTTCAGGTTATTTCTTAGCGCTAATGTACATGAAAGCAGTTATGTATGCAGACTTTATGGTCGTTGCATTATACATTTTATTAGCGACAGTAGCAGGAACTTATTTATTGTTCATGTTCTTCACAGTATTTATATTGAAACGTGCGAGAAATAATAAATCAGCGTTTTATAACGGTATGAATATGGTAACGACATCACAGTTACTCTATCGCATTAAAGGAAATGCGAAATCACTGGCGACAATCGCTATTTTAAGTGCAGTAACATTAACGGCGGTTGGTACGTCAGTTACGATGTATTACAACACATTTACGCAATCAAAAGTTGCTGCGCCGTATAGTTATTCCTATGAGAAAAAAGATGCAGCATTAGATAAAAAAGTAAATGAAATACTTGCTGGAGAAAAGAATAATCATCCAGTCACATATGAATCAGAAGTTGAAATGATTCCTGTGAAAGGAACATTTAAAGGTGAAAGAGCGGATCAAGTTCTGAACACACACTATAATGTGACGAAGCAGTACCAGCTTATTTCTCAATCAAACTTTAATACAATCGCGAAACATTTAGATATAGAACCTGTAAATTTAAGTGCGAATGAAGCTTTTGTATATGATAGCTTATATATTGAAACACTTGATTTTGGTCCTCTTTACACAGGAAATACAGCTGTATTCCCTGTTGGAAATGAATCGAAAGAGTTAAAGATTAAAGGTGTAAATAGTAGAAGTGTTACAAACTTAAATGAATTATTTGTAATCGTTCCAGATCAAACATATGAGCAGGCGAAACAAGTAAACGAAACGCGCACTGTAAAAAATATTGATGTAAAAGGTGAGCGAAATAGTAAAGAGTTAACCGCGAAATTAGCAAGCGTTATGCCAGCTGGTGAATCAGAAGTTTTAAAACCATTTAACGATTTCTATACAGGATTCCAAATGGGGCTTGAAACGACAGGCTTAATGATGTTTATTGGGTTATTCTTAGGATTAGTCTTCCTATTAGCGACAGGCTCAATCATTTACTTTAAACAATTAACAGAAGCAAGTGCTGACCGTGATCGTTACATTGTCCTTCATAAAGTTGGTGTAACGAAGCAAGAAATGAAGAAAGCTATCGCAAAACAAGTAAGCTTTATCTTCGCTATTCCGTTAGTAATCGGAATTTTGCACAGCTTGTTTGCACTAAAAGGTTTAGGGAACATATTACCGTATGAAATCATGATCCCACTCCTAATTAGTATTGGAGTATACGGCGCTATTTATATCGGATATTACTTCTTAACAGTTCGTTCTTATTATAAGATTGTGAGTGCGAAATAATAAGTGAAGCTGTGAGGAAGGAAAAAGCCATTTACCTAATTTTTATAGGTGAGTGGCTTTTTTGTATAGAAATAATTAACGTGCATCAATTATGTCGATGAAACTAAAGGTATGTTTACGGCCAAAGGTATCTATACATATTAAAGAACGTTTCAAAGGGTTTAATTCAATTACAGTCATATACATTGTAGGGAAATAATTATCTTTATAATAAGTGACCAATATTTGTTTTTCTGAAATGAATGAGCGTAATAAAGTGTCTTCAATTCTTTCTCTATCATCGTATGATGATACTTTTCCCGATTCTTTCATGTGAGCAGATTGTTTAGACATACTAGTCAATTGAACCGATTTTGATATATTTGTACTACTCATGCTTTCTATTCTCCTAACAATATATTTTCTATATAGGAAGGTTAATCACTATGGAAGTAACTACTGCTGATCATTCCGAAGTACCTTGTGTTAGTTTTATTATGTCTGATTGGGAACCGAATTTGCTTAGTACTAAAAAATTATCAAATTCATTCACTTATTTATAGTAATTTATTTGTCATTTTTGTACTTTTTTGAAGAGGATTAAAACTTTATTTTGGATGAAGGAGAGGAAATCAAATGGAGGGAGGTGAGCAAGTATGACAACTATCTCACCCTCTATTAAGAAAGCGTTTTTATATAACGGTATGATTTTCACGATATTGTCTAGGAGTCATGTTAGTAATTTTTTTGAAGACTCTCGTAAAATAGCTTTGATCATTAAAGTTGAGCCAGGCACAAATATCTGATAGTGGGTAGGTCGTTAATGTTAATAACTTTTTGGCTTCTTCTACTCGTTCCCTCTGGATGTATTCACTTAAAGGAATTCCCACTTCTTTTTTAAATAGCTTTGATAAATAAGTAGGGGAAATATGTAAAAGGTTAGCAAGGTCATTAAGAGTTATTTCATCGTAAATATGTTTGTGAATATGATTTAAGCATGTAGTAATGGCATTAGAATATGCTTGATTATTATATTCTTTTACACGTTCTGCAAAAGTACATAATGCATCTTCAATTAATCTATTTACGGAATACATGTTGTCTAGTTTTTCAATGGTTTGAATATATAAAGTACCGAGTGAAAAAGCAATATGTGATGGAAGATTACCATCTATCGCATATCGAATAGCTAGCGTAATGGCGATAATGCCATTATTTTTTTGGTTTCTTAGTTGATCTCCTTTAGATGAAATTGCTGAATCTTCTTGCGGGAAGGAATATGCATATTGTATGACTTTTTCTTTATTGCCTTCTTTAATTGCAGAAAAAAATTTACGTTCCAATGATATGTCATAATGTTGCGGATCATGCCGAAGACGTTTTGAAATGTATAGATCAGGATTTACGATTTTATAAGAAACATCTTCGAGCAATTTATTTTTTTTCCAAACAATATCGCGATCTAATTTTTCATTAAAAATGACGTAATGTAACCAAATACTTATATCAATTAGCGTACTTTTTTTAATCTCAGGTAGAAATTGATAGTAGTCTACTCCTTGTTGCATGTTATTCGTACAGTTAAAATATTTCATAAGTTTAATCGCCATTTCATCTGATACTTTTGGATAAGTAGTAGGGCCGATTATAATTGTTCCTTTTATATGTTCATGATCAGTTATATGAAGGCTAATGAAATTCTCAAGGTACTTATTCCCTTTGAAAATTGGAAAATTACAAGGAGCATTTTCTTGATAAATTTCATTCAGATGTTCCTCTTTAGAAGAATAAAACGGACTAACAATCGTATGAGAAGTAGATTCATATACAATTTTTTTATTAGTAGATAAAAATTGAACGGGTACATGAAAAGTGCTATGTACAAGGTCGCATAAGTGCTGTATGTTGATATAATTATTCATAATCTTCTCCTTTTAAATCGTTTTGAAATATATTTGAACCTATATTCGTTTCTACAAAATATAAATTTCTTATTATTTAAATTTCTTTGCTCATACAAAATAATTACATATGTTGGATAATAATGAAAGATAATTGACAGATTTATTTCTACAGATGTTGTATGAAAATAGACGTAGTGATGGTAACTTCCATAAAGTTCATTTTTTATATCCATTATACCAAATTAATAAATATAAGAGAGATGTTTATATATAAGAACAAATGATATATTCTTCATAAAATCTTAAGAAATCTCCTCAATTTTTGTTAAGAAACGATAGTTATACTTAAAAACAAGTTAAAAACTATTGAACAAATGGGGAGAGGTTTACATGCAGCTCATAACATTCTTACATGAATTTATTAAACATCCGAAACATACTGGTGCAGTTGCGCCAAGTTCAAAAATATTAGCAAAGAAAATGGTAGATGTAATTGATTTTAATAAAGCAAAATGCATCGTAGAGTTAGGGCCTGGTACAGGGGTTTTTACGAAGGAGATTATGAAGAGAAAAAAGAAGGGAACAATATTTCTTCTTATTGAAATTAATGAAGTGTTCTGCAATGAGTTAAAGAGAAAATATAAAGATGAGCAGAACGTTATTGTTGTACACGGTTCAGCTGAAAATATAAAGAAGTATATGGAAGAGTTCCATATAGAATGCGTGGATTATGTCTTATCGGGATTACCTTTTACCTCTTTACCAGAAGAAGTTTCAAAACGCATTTTAAATAATGCAATGGAAGCAATACATGAGAATGGGGAATTCATAACATTTCAATATTCACTTGTGAAAAAAGGATTTATACAGCATTTCTTTCCTCAAATTACATTAGAAAAAGTGTGGCTCAATTTCCCGCCAGCGTACGTCTTTAGCTGTAAAAAAGAGCTAAGGAGAGTATATGCATAATGGAATTGCATGAATTATTATCCTATATTGAGCAGTATGGTTATTGGGCGTTATTTTTCTGTTTATGGTTGGGTATTATCGGTATGCCAATTCCAGACGAAATGATTGTAATGAGTGGCGGATTTGTCTCTTCACTAGGGATATTAAGTATCATTCCTGCATTTTTATTAACATATTTAGGAGTTGTATCCGGACTTTCTTTAGGTTATATACTAGGGAAAATATTTGGTACAAAAGTACTTCATAAACTAATGAAAAAGAAAAAGGCAAAATATCTTTTGAAATCTCAACAAATGGTAGAGAAATATGGTCATTATGCGTTAGTTACAAGTTACTTCATACCAGTTGTAAGACATATTGTACCGTATGTAGTTGGAATGAATAACATGTCATTTCGGGTATATGCTTTGTATTCCTATACGACAGGATTTGTTTGGACGCTCATTTATTTTGTGCTCGGTTCTTTATTCGGACAACATATTGAAAGAATTGTAGCAGTTGCGATAGAGTATGGTGTGTATTTTGGCGTAATTGTCGTTTTAATTGGTAGTTTGTTTTATGTAAAAAGAAGTGCAGTAGTGAGTAAGTAGCGGAGGCTGTTCCAAAATACATTTTGGACAGCCTTTTTTGTTGTTTCTACTATCAGTTTTTGTCGGTAAGTCGATATTCCTTGTCGAAACGTCGATATATTCGAAAAATCGTTGATATATTTTGAGTTGTGTTCGATATATTTGAAAAATCGCCGATATAATTTCATGTACCTAGATGTAACGCCACATTTCTTCTACATTAAGAAAAAGTTAAGAAACAGTACGAGTTTTTATTAAGAAATGCGCACTATACTTAGAAATGTTCTCAAGAAAACTTAATAAAAGGCGGAATATAAATGAAAAGATTTATTTTTGGAGCAGTACTTGTTATTGTCGCAGGAGCGGCATATTTATTAAATGGGAGTGCTACAGTAGATTCCATGAACCCATTTCTTAAATTAGAATATCGTTATGCGGTAATTGATAATGATGGAAAAGATTTAGGTGGAAATAAAGGCCGTGCATACACAGTGAACACATATGACAAGGATGGAAATAAAAAAGAGATAACAATTGATGGAGTGGATACATTGCAAAAAGGTTCATACTGGCATGTAATTACGAGAGGAAAGTCTGTACACGATAAAGTGCAAATAGAAGAAGAAATAATTCCTGACGGCGCAAAGGTAAAGTTAGGATTATAAGTATAAAACCGATTCTTAATTTAGAGAATCGGTTTTATTTTATGGTAAAATTTAGGTGTGGAGGGGGCGGAAGTTATGCTACTCATTGTTAGCCTTATTTTAATTGGAATCATGTGTAGTATGAGAATAGTATCATTACATATGATAGAACGAGAAAAGATAGAAGAACGATATGTATATTGTCCAAAATGTGATGCGAAAATTAGAAGAGGGAATGCTGCTCCTTTTTGTTCAAAATGTAATGTAATCTTTTAAAGAAGATAAAAAGGCCAAAACGAACATATTTCAGTTCGTTTTGGCCTTTTTTGAATGAAGAGTAATAACAACTTTCTATGTTCCACTCATAATTTCTACGGTTATCTCCGCAAAAATAGGTTTTTTTTATAAAATCATTTTATTTTGGAGCTACAGACGTTGAAACATAAAATTGTTACTTATTAGTATCTATAACACTTTAAAGTGCGTACTTTTTATTGTGTTGTAGATAAGACATAATTACATACGTGAGAGGGAAATGAGTAGTGTAGAACTAAAAAGCATATACGTTATTTTTCATAACTATCGTGCTTTAATCGGTCAGCCCTTGTCACATTAATTGATATTCATTCATCATTTTTAAATAGATTTTAGGAGGAGATTTTAAATGAAAGATTTATTAAAAGGTACACTTGGTTTTGGTACGGCACCACTAGGTAATATGTACCGTAATATTCCAGAGGAAGAAGCAATCGCAACAGTGGATGCTGCTTGGGATAATGGTGTTCGTTACTTTGATACAGCTCCACTGTATGGATCTGGTTTAGCAGAGATTCGTCTTGGTGAAGCACTATCGAAAAGAAATCGTGATGAGTACTTCTTAAGTACAAAAGTAGGTCGAATTATTTCAGATGAATTGGAAGATCCATCTACACGTGATTTAGGTGAAAAAGGCGGACTTTTCGAATTTGGTCGTAAAAATAAAATCATCAACGACTACAGTGCGGATGCAACTCTTCGTTCTATTGAAGATAGTTTAAAACGTTTAAAAACAGATCGTCTAGATTTTGTTTATATTCATGACGTAGCACAAGATTTTTATGGAGATGAGTGGATTTCACAATTTGAGATTGCTCGAACAGGAGCATTCCGTGCACTTACTCAATTGCGTGATGAAGGTGTAATTAAAGGCTGGGGCCTTGGAGTAAATAAAGTAGAAGCTATTGAACTTATGCTGGACTTAGAAGAAGCAAAACCAAATGTATCTTTATTAGCTGGTCGCTATTCATTATTAGACCACGAGCGTGCGTTAGAACGCGTAATGCCTGCGGCTGTAAAAAACAATATGGACATTGTTGTTGGTGGACCATATAGCTCAGGTGTTCTTGCTGGAGGTACTCACTTTGAATACCAAAAAGCGTCACCAGAAATCATTGAAAAAGTTAATAAAATGAAAAACCTTGCCAATCGTCATGGAATCAGTATTAAAGCTGCTGCTTTACAGTTTTCACTGGCTAACCCAGCGGTTGCTGCTGTTATTCCAGGTGCAAGTAAACCGGAACGAATTGCAGAAGACCAAGCTGCATTGAAAACAGTGATTCCAGCAGCGTTCTGGGAAGAAATGCGTGAACAAAAATTAGTTGCAGTTAATGCACCACTACCAATTAACGTTAAATAAAAAGGAGAGTAATGAAAATGGCAAATACTATTACATCTATTGAAATTCCAGCTTCACCTGCCCAAGTATGGCAATTAATCGGAGGTTTTGATGCACTTCCAGATTGGTTACCATATATCCCTAGCAGTAAAGTAACGGAAGGTGGACGTGTACGTCATTTAGCTAATCCTGATGGCGATGCAATCGTAGAGCGCTTAGAAGCATTTAATGAGAAAGAACGTTACTACACATATTCAATTATGCAAGCACCATTCCCTGTGACGAATTATTTATCTACAATCCGTGTTAAAGAAGGTAAAGATGCTAACACATCATTAGTTGAATGGTCTGGTAGCTTCACTCCTGTAGCGGTTACTGATGAAGAGGCAATTAATCTATTCCATGGCATTTATAAAGATGGTTTAGAGGCGTTACAACAAACATATTTAGCTTAATCAATTTATTAAACATTTGAAAGTCTGCAGTGTAACAACTGCAGACTTTTTTGATTATGGAATTTCTTTTTAAGAAAATATTAAGAAACCCTAGCACTATTTGTTAAGAAAATGTATCTATACTGAATTCTGTTGCTTAAAGAGAACATCACGAATTATAACAGGAGGTACAAATAGATGAAAACAATGTTAGAAGCGAAAGGGATTTCGAAAATATATGATACGGGCGGTAATACGTTTGAAGCGTTGAAGGATATTCATTTACAGGTGAAAGAGGGAGAATTTGTTGGCATTATGGGACCGTCTGGTTCTGGTAAGACGACACTTTTGAATGTCCTTTCTACTATTGATACAGTTTCGAAGGGTGAGATTTTAATTGATGGAAAAAATATTGTGAAGATGAATGATGATGAATTGGCGTTATTCCGACGTAATCATTTAGGGTTTATTTTTCAAGATTATAACTTATTAGATACGTTAACGGTACGAGAAAATATTGCATTGCCACTTGCTTTGTCAAAAGTGAAGGCGAAAGAAGTAGAATCTCGCGTTGAGAAGATTGCGAAGAAGTTTGGAATAGATCATATTTTAAATCAGTATCCGTATGAAGTATCCGGTGGACAAAAACAACGCTGCGCAGCATCAAGGGCAATTGTAACAAGTCCAAGTATGATTTTTGGAGATGAGCCAACTGGTGCGCTTGATTCAAAGTCAGCGACGGATTTATTAGAAAGTATGAAGACATTAAATGAAAAAGATCTTGTAACGATTTTAATGGTAACGCATGATGCGTTTGCGGCAAGTTATTGTAAACGTGTTGTATTTATTAAAGATGGAAAGTTATATAAAGAATTACATCGTAAAGGGATGACACGAAAACAGTTCTTCCAGCAAATTATTGATATGATGTCTTCCATATCTGGAGGTGCGACAAATGAGCTTATCTAGCATTGCACTTCGTAATATAAAACGAAATTTTAAAGATTATTTTATATACTTTGCCTCTATGATTTTTAGCATCGTCATTTATTTTACGTTTAAGGCGTTGCAATACAATTCACAAATAAGTGAAGCTGGAGATAACATCGGACGAGGATTCCAGCTTGCGAGTGTTATGCTCATTATTTTCGTTGCGGTATTTATTATATATTCGAATGGTTTCTTTACACGAAAGCGTAAGAAGGAAATAGGTCTTTATTCTTTACTCGGTATTCGAAAGAAAGAAATAGGTAAAATGCTTTTTTATGAAAATATGTTAATGGGTTTATTATCGTTAGTAATAGGAATTGTAATTGGTAGCTTACTTTCAAAAGGATTCCTAAAGCTACTTGTAAATATGTTAGAGCTACATGTAAATGTTCATTTTGAAGTACCAATTGGAGCTATTATAGATACAGCAGTTATTTTTTGTTTCATTATTTTATATACGTCATTTAAAGGATACCGCGTTATTTATCAATTTAAGTTAATCGAGCTATTTCGTGCAGATAACGAAGGCGAAGTTATGCCAAAAGATTCTAAAATAATGGCTATCATTTCTTTATTATTAATTGGATCAGGTTATTTCTTTTCAGTAACGGCTATTAAAAATGCAAGCAGCGATAAATTTATGCCACTTGCGCTTTATATTGTATTAGCAACAGTACTTGGAACGTATTTATTATTTAAGTTCTTTACTGTTTTTGCATTAAAAAGAGCGCGAGATAAAAAATCTTCATTTTATAATGGAATGAAAATGGTGACGACATCTCAATTACTATACCGCATTAAAGGAAATGCAAAATCGTTAGCGACAATTGCTGTATTAAGCGCAGTAACGTTAACAGCGGTTGGAATGTCTGTTACGATATATTACAACACATATATGCAGGCGAAGAAATATCACCCAGTTAGTTATTCATATGAAAAGAAAGATATAGAATTGGATCGTAAGGTGAGTGGGATTTTAAAAGAAGGAAAGAATGAAGTCATTCATCAATATGAATTAGAGACAGTAAAAGTAGTAGGAGAATACGGTGATGGAACTTCATTACAATCAAGAACAACAGAACTTATCGCACAATCATCATTTAATAAAATTGCAAAATATTTAAATGAAGAAACTTTAGATTTAAAGAAGAACGAATTGTATGCATTTGATGGTATGTACAGTGAAGGTAAGAGAGATAGTGGGGTATATAAAAATCGAAAAGCTACATTCCAAATTGAAGAAGTAGCACCAGTACAAGTGAAAGATGTACAAGCAAAAAACATTACAAACTTATATGAACTTCTAGTTGTTGTTCCAGACGAAGTATATGAGCAAGCAAAGAAGACAATTGGCTCTCATACTGTAAAAAATATTGATGTGAAAGATGAAAGAAATAGTAAAGTATTAACGGAGAATTTAAAGAAAGTAATACCGGAAGAAGATGCAGAAGGTAAAGAACAATTCAGTGATTTCTATACTATTTTCCGTGATGGTATTGAGGTATCAGGTTTAATGATGTTTAGTGGTATGTTCTTAGGACTTGTATTTTTACTCGCAACAGGGTCTATCATTTACTTCAAGCAATTAACAGAAGCACATGCAGATCGTGAGCGTTACATCGTTCTTCGAAAACTAGGTGTCACGAAAAAAGAAATGAAAAGGGCAATCGCAAAACAAATGAGATTTATTTTCTTCATTCCTTTAGTAGTTGGCATATTACACACTTTATTTGCATTAACAGGATTAGCGACAGTACTTCCGTATGAAATTGCAGTTCCGTTGTTAATTAGCATCGGCGTGTATAGTGTTATTTATATTGGTTATTATTTGTTGACGGTTCGTGCTTATTTTGGGATCGTTAGTAAATAGAAAAGAGAGAAAGAGAGCATAGTGAAAATTATGTTCTCTTTCGCTTTTTATCATTATTTATTTTCTAAAATTCGTTCAACATCATGTACACTTAATTTACTTGCCTTAGCAATCGTCTCAAGTGGTATACCAAGATCATACATACTTTTAATCATTTGGATTTTTCCCTGTTGAACTCCTTCTTTTCGACCTTTTTCTATACCTTGTTCTATACCTTGCTCTATACCTTGTTCTATACCTTTTTCTAAGCCCTTTTCCATGCCTCTTTTCATACCTTCTGTCTCTGCGTGGGCGAATTTTGCTGCTTCATCCATTAAAACTTTCTCCCTTGCGTCATAGGCTTGTCGGAAAGAGGAATCTTGACTCATACGTTCCCATTTGTTTATTGCTTTTTGTAAAATAGGGTCTTGGTTCATAGCAATATCCTCCAATAGTTTAGTTAAGTGCTCATCCTCATTTGCTGAAAGCAATAAAAGCCAACGAGCAAATGGGCCTTTCCACGGATTTACTTTTTCTTCATGCCACTGTTCTGTTAACTTTGGAATTTCTACAATGTGAATTTCTATGTCATCACTCAAGAGTTTCTGTTGTTGTGTATTCCACAATGTGCCCTTTGTATGAAATTCTTTGTGATCTAAAAACATTATGAAGTTTAATAAATTAATGGTGATGGTTTTACGAAGTGCACTGTAGGGCATACCTTTTTGTAACTGGGATGTGTATAATTTTCCCCAATAATATAAACTGCGTTTCATCATATCGTGATTATTATTAAGCTGTATTTCTACATTTACTTTTGTCCCTGTGTCTAATGTTGCTGAAATGTCTAGAATTGATAATTTATCATTTGCGTGTTCTCGGTGTAAATGTGGATCTTCTAATTGTAGAGAAGCAATAGGTGACTCTAAAGACTCTTGTAACATCGCGTTTAAAAAGGCAATGAGAATATCTTCACTACCATTCGTACCAAACAATTGTTTAAATGCAAAATCAATGCGTAAATTCACTAATTGTTGGTTGAACAAAGGTTGTCCTCTCCCTTATATGAAGGTGCTTCTTTTCTTAATTGTATCTAAAAATAACTAGAGGATGCAAATAGACCATTCTGCTATTTTTAAGTAGGATTATTATAATGTCAGAGGTAAGTATGGTTATGTTATACTCTAGTGAAATTGGGAAGTAGCGTATGAAACGGAAGAATGGAAACATGTTGAAGATGAAAAAGTAAGTGAAAATGAATTCTTCCAATCAGTAGCCGCTGCAATAGAGAAGAAAGATCCAAGTATTATTGTGAAGAAGGATGCTAATACGCACTGGAAAAATTGGGTGGAGTTTGATTACGAAAATTCATATTGAAATATCTTTGTAATAAAAAAGACGCGCTAAAATGTTAAAACTTTAGCTCGTCTTTTTGTATTACACAACCGCAGGATTATAAATCATCGTAAAGTGCCCTTGTAACAATTCAATATGACAAGGTGTATGAAGCGAACTTTCTCCATCTGTATCTACTTCTTTTTCTTCTTCTGTTTCGATATGAATGGATTTCGCTTTTACATGGAAGATGTCATTTGCATTTGAGTCTTCAAATAGTTTCTTTCCGATATAATCTTTAAATGCTTGAATACCTGTTGATTTGACTACGAAAATATCAAGTGTTCCGTCGTCGCATTTTACGTTCGGAATAAAGGACGGGATGCCGCCAAGATATTCACCGTTTCCAACCATAACAAGGACAGCTTCATCTTCATATACTTGTCCGTCATAAGTGATTTTAACTGGGAATGTTTCAGCATTTTTGACAGTTCGAATTGTGCTTAAGTAGTAACCAATTTTACCAAGCTTTGCTTTCTCCTCTGCATCAATATTGTTTGATACTTCAGATACGAGTCCAATACCCCAGAAGTTTAAGAAATGTTGTCCATTTGCTTTTGCAACGTCAACTGGTTTTACGTGTTCTTTTGTGATAAGTTTTGCTGCTTCTGCAATGTTTTGCGGAACGCCTAGTGTGCGAGAGAAGTCATTGCAAGTTCCGCCTGGAATGATCGCAAGTGTAGGTCTAGTTTCAAGAGGTGCTAAGCCGTTTGTGCATTCAAATACAGTGCCGTCACCACCAAAGACGATAATTAAATCTACTTTACTAGCAAACTCTTGGCAATATTTTGTTGCATCACCTTGTTTTTTCGTGTGAAGGATATGTAAGTCAGGAAAAGCTGCGGCAAGAGGTGGTACGATTTTCGTTAAATTTGTATGTAAGTCGCCTTGTCCAGCTTTTGGATTTACGATGAGGAGTACTTTTTCAAATTTTGTCTTTGTCATTTTTCATCTCTCCCTGTTTTTTTGTAATGGAAAGAAGGAGCTGTTCCGATGTATTTCAGAACAGCTTCTTCCTATTAATAGGGTGCTAAGATTGTCGGTTATTGTCGGTAAGTCGATATATTGAAAAAATCGCCGATATAATTTGAGTTGCAGTCGATATATTTGAAAAATCGCCGATATAATTTAAGATACGGTCGATATATTTTGAAAATCGCCGATATAAATTTCATGTACTATCGATTTTTTAAGTTATATGATTATTCCGTTACAACCGAAGCAATAAATGGTAAGTTACGATATTTTTCTGCGCAGTCGATGCCGTAGCCAACGATAAATTCGTCTGGAATTTGGAAGCCAACATATTCAGCTTTTAAGTCCACTTTACGACGCTCAGGTTTATCAAGTAGCGTACAGAATTTTAACGCTTTTGGTTTATGCATAAAGAAGTGGTCTTTTAAGAAGTGAAGTGTTAAGCCAGAATCGATAATGTCTTCTACGACAATTACGTTTTTGCCAGTAATGTTTACATCGATATCTTTTAATAGTTTTACTTTGCCAGTTGTTTCTGTTTGATTTCCGTAGCTAGATGCAGAAATAAAGTCGATTGTTACATCGTTTTTAATGTGACGAATTAAATCAGCAGCAAATACGAAAGATCCTTTTAATACAGCGATTACTACAATTTCTTCTCCTTCAAAATCACGTTCGATTTGAAGTGCTAGTTCTTTTACTTTTTCTTGTAATTGTTCTTCAGAAATTAAAGTGTCTTTTATTTCAATATTCATTGGAGTCCTCCTACAGTGTAAAACTTGTGAACATTTCGACTGTAAAGGATAGAAAGGAAAAAGTCAAAGGAGATAGTAATTTTTTACAAAATACGAACAAAATCGTCTGATGATATGATATACTAATTATATTAAGAAAACGCTTCCATAAAGGGTGATGATAATGAAGAAGAAACAGTACACAACTGTAACATTTATAAAAGCATTACTATTAACAATTGTTCTTGGATTGTTGGCTTATATAATTGATGTACCAGCGATTCGGATTTCACTAATTGGAATGACTTTAGTATTAGGCGCAATTTCTCATGGTATGATGTCGCAGCTACAAGAAGCTGGACTTGATGATATGAAAGATCATATAGATAAGAAATAAGAGACCTTCACATAGGCATAGTGAAGGTTTTTTTGTTTCTTACAAAAATGTAAGGTAGTTGTAAGGGAAATCGATAGTTGCATAGTAGTGTTTTGGATAAACTATGGGTGTAAGGTAAAAGGCAAGCATATTTTAGGTAAATTAAGTTTTAGGCACTCTATATGTGAAAAAGGAGTAGGAGGGCATGGAGAAACGTTGGACGACCTTTTCTTTTTTAGCAACTAGCAACACCGTAATGCTAGCTGGCGAGATGGATTTTTTGCACTTGTTTGATCGAGAAGACGATCATTCTTCTTCTAAATTTACAATGAAATGGAATAAATGGAGCGAGAGTTGTAGGTTGGAAGAAGAGGCCCCTAACGAAGAGCAAAAAATTATTTTGACAAACCCTATTAAAGCGTGGGTTGTTCAACGTCGTAAGTGTAACGTCAAAAATCACTTAAAGAAAACTGAGCCGAGACAATTAGTTATCGCTCCGGCCCATTCTACTTCTAAATCACGCGAAAGTAACATGTAAATAATTGAGACACACACCCGAAAAGAGCATTGTATCATACAGTGCTCTTTTTCTTTTTTGCAAAAAAGTATTTTGTTTGAGGAAAAATTTGCTATGATTATGGAGGAATCTTACATTTTACATTTAGTATGAAAGTATGATCGTAATAAAATTCGAAAAGGTGTGTGTATGATGAAAAAATATAGTGTAATTGCAGTAGCGAGTTTGTTAGCGACAAATCTATTAACCTTTCCTTCTAGTTCGCTAGCGGAAATTGAAAATAAAACGAGAAATAGTATAGAAGCTTTTTCCTATATACAGAGCAATGAGAAAAGCGAACTGCAACAACAATTAGAAGCTGTAAAAGAACGACAAATAGAATTAGAAAAAAGAGAAGAAATTTTAAAACAGCAGAAAGAATTATTTGTTAAGGTAGATGAATTAAAACAGAAAAAAGACGAGTTACTGAAACAAGATGGTGAACATAAAGTACAACTGGAAGAAGTACAGCAGGAATTAGATGAGTTGAAAAAGCAGCAAGCAGAACTTGAAGGGAAGAACCCGTTACAAGTGAAGGATAATAATGAAGAGAAAAAAGCTGCTGAATTAAAAAAACAAGAAGAACTTGAAGAGAAGAATGCATTAGAAATAAAAGAAAATAATAGCCAAGAAGAAAAAAAACTTGAAGAATTAGAAGAACAAAAAAAGAAAGAAGAGCTAAAGAAGCAACAAGAGGAATTACGAAAACAGCAGGAAGAATTGAAGAAGCAACAGCTAGAATTGGAGCAGAAAACGAAACAAGAGCTTGAGTTAACACAGAAAGAAGAGCAGGCAAAACAAGAACTTGAATTAAAACAAAAAGAGGAACAAGCAAAACAAGAACTTGAATTAAAACAAAAAGAGGAACAAGCAAAACAAGAACTTGAATTAAAACAAAAAGAAGAACAGGCAAAACAAGAACTTGAGCTAAAACAAAAAGAGGAACAAACAAAACAAGAATTTGAATGGAAGCAAAAAGAAGAACAAGAAAAGAGAGAGACAGAATTAAAACAAGCTACCATTACAATGCAAGTAGCGCCGCAATCATTTCCTGACGTTCCAGGATGGGCACAAGAGTCTGTTTATTATTTAGTTCATAAAAAAGTTATTTCTGGGATGCCAGATGGAACATTTTCACCAAGTAAAGTATTAAGCAGAGCTGAAGCAGCAACAATTATGGCGAAAATTTTAGAATTAGAAGTTAAAGAGGGGGAGAAACCAACTTTTACAGACTCTCAAGATCATTGGGCAACTCCTTATATTGCTGCTGTGGAAAAGGCAGGAGTCATTAAAGGGGAAGGAAATGGGAAATTTAATCCGAATGGTCAAATGACAAGAGCTGCTATGGCAACGATGTTAGTACAAGCCTATCAACTAGAGAAAAAGGTTCATGAAGAATTATCAACATTATTTCCTGATGTAAAAGATCATTGGGGTGAGAAATTCATTAATATTTTAGTAAGCATGGGTATATCAAGTGGTGTTGATGGAGGACGTTGGCAACCAGATAGATCCATTACACGTGCAGAGGCAGCACAGCTCGTCGCAGTTACAGATAAGTCTAAAGACAATGAATTGAAGATGAAGAAGATAAGCATTTCGAAAAAATTCTTTACGTATAATGGACCATCTTTATCATCTGGAATTTCAAAGGAATATGGCCCTAGGGAAGTAACAGTGTATGAAGAGCGAGATGGTGGCTGGATTAGAATTCATACGGATACTGGTTTTAAGTGGGTTTGTTTAGTTGAAAAGAAAGTGAATATGAATAAAAACTTTTTGACATATAATGAGGCATCCTTATCTTCAGGGATTTCAGGTGAGTATGCTCCGCAAAGTGTAACGGTTATTGAAGAAAGAGAAGGAAATTGGATTAAAGTTTATACGGCCTTAGGCTATAAGTGGGTCTGCTTAATAGACAAAAAAGTTCAGATTGATAGAGACTTTACTACTTATGATGCTCCTTTCAGGTCTGCGAATATACTAGATTATTATGGGCCTCAAGCAGTAACGGTTGTAGAGGAAAGAGGAACTTGGCTTCGTATACGTACATATGCAGGCTATCAATGGTTGGATACGAAAAAAGAAGCGAAGTATTTATCTAAAGTGTTCTTTGCTTATGATAGTCCAAGTTTTGTATCTCGTGTATCAGGAAGGTATGCACCACAGACAGTCGAGGTTTATGGTGAGAGAGACGGTGGTTGGATTCAAATTCAAACTAGTAATGGGTTAAAGTGGGTTAATGAAGGGAATATTAATCGTAGTCAAGTTATATTGAACGTACCGTCACTGTATCAATTCCCAGAATTGCATAATGGCTGTGAAGTCGTTTCTTTACAAATGCTTGTAGAACATCAAATTGGTCGCTCGTTAAATAAAGTAGCATTTGCTTTTGAAATGCCTTTTGATCAAACGAAATTAAAGAACTATAAAACATCATCACAAATTTGGGGAGATCCAGATGTAGGGTTTGTAGGTGATGTGACAGGAAATACGCCAGGATATTCTATTAATCCCGAACCACTAAAACGTTTGTTAGATAAATATGCAAGAGGAACGAATTTAACTGGAAATGATCTTTCTGTTTTAGAAGACTATGTGAGAAATGGAAAACCAGTAGTAACGTGGGTGACTGTCGCTTTAAATAATCCAAGACCAATTACAACGTGGAAAACACCAGGTGGAAAGACAATTTCTGCAAGAATGAATACGCATGCGGTTGTTTTAACAGGAGTGGATGATAATTACGTATACTATAATGATCCTTTCTATGGAACGAAAAATGTAAAAGTGAGTAAGAGCCGGTTTGCAAGTATTTATAATCAAATGGGCAAGAAGGCCTTAAGTGTAGATTAATTTTAAAAGGTTATCCGAAGATGATTTCGGATAACCTTTTTTACAATGAAATCTTTAAATGAAATATATTTTATCTGCATCTTATATTTATATCTCTTGTTTATTCTAGTGATACATCCGATGCGAAGTGATGTAAAACGTATAAAAGGAGAGAAATACAATGAAAAAGAAACTATTACCAATCTGTGCAATGGCACTTTTAGCAGTAGGATATTCTTCAGTAGCAAGTGCCGATACTGGAACAGTAACAAAGGAAGATGCAGCGCAAGTACAACAAGATAAGGCTAAAAAAGAAGAAGCGATTAAGATACAGCAAAAAGGTGAGGAAGAGAAAAAGAGAATAGCACAAGAACAGCAAAAAGGCGAAGAGGAGAAAAAGAGAATAGCACAAGAACAGTTGAAAAATGATAAAGCAAAAAAAGAGGCAGCACAAGTGCAACAAAAAAATACTGCAACTAAAAAAGAAGTAGCAAAGCCAGTTGTACAAGGTGAAAAATTACCAAACACAGCTTCTAATAATGTAGCAATGATGGCACTAAGCGCATGCTTTGTAGGGGTAGGGACATTATTTGGTTTGAAACGTCGCAATAAAGTTAAGGCGTAATTACAATATTGCCCTATAAAGAATGGGATAATTTCATATATTAAAAATGGTAGGTTATTCCTACCATTTTTGGCATGGAGGAATGAAGAATGAAGTTACTCAATTATATCGGTATCATATTGATGGCTATAGGACTATTTATGGGATCATATTATGCTGTGGAATGGTATAAAGGAAAAAGCTCTGCCGGGCAACTAACGAAGGAAGAAATAAAGAGCCTTAACAATATACAACATAATCAACTTTCACATGAAACCCCCGTAACTTCTCAAGTCCCTTCTTCTCAAACAGAGCATAAAGAAGGAGAAAAGGTAGCGATGTTACATATACCGAAAATAAAGAAGAAGTTTTCTGTATATTGGGGAGCGGATGATGCAACGCTGAAAAAAGGGGTTGGAATGTTCGTTAGTGATGTAACGACAACGCCATCTGGAGGGGGCCATACTGTACTAAGTGGGCACCGGGATACGGTCTTTACAGATTTAGGAGAGTTAAAAGAAAAAGATACTCTTGTTTTAGAGTATGATAATAAAACGTACACATATGAAATTCAAAAGAAGTGGATTACCCATGCGGATGATCGTACTGTTATTATAAAAAAAGAAGAACAGATATTAACACTGACGACTTGCTATCCATTTAATTATATAGGGGATGCACCGGATAGATATATTATCGAGGCGAAGTTAACTGCTAGTTATTCAAAATGAAATTATAGTTTCTGAAAGCGAGAGGGGGATATAAGTTATGGCAAAAAACATTTTAATTGTAGAAGATGAAGATATTTTGCGTGAAATATTAAAAGATTATTTTTTAAGTGAGCAATATGTAGTGTTTGAAGCAAGGGACGGGAAAGAAGCTTTAGTTGTATTTGAGGAAGAAGAGGTTGATTTAGTTATTCTTGATATTATGTTGCCGGAACTTGATGGGTGGTCCGTTTGCCGAAGAATCCGTAAAACATCTGAGGTTCCTATCATTATGCTGACGGCACGTGTTGATGAAGATGATACGTTACTTGGCTTTGAACTTGGAGCAGATGACTATGTGACGAAGCCGTATAGTCCGCCAATTTTATTAGCAAGAGCGAAAAGGTTATTAGAAAGTAGAAAAGTGACGAAGCGACTTTTAGAGAATGAAGATGATACATTATCAATTCATGGTATTCATGTCCATTTTCCATCGCGTACTGTTACGGTAGATAAAACAGACATTAATTTAACTCATACAGAATTTGAAATATTAGCGTACTTGATGAAAAATCAGGGGATTGTTTTAACACGAGAGCAACTCATTTCAAAAATTTGGGGATATGAATTTGCTGGTGACGATCGAACGGTTAATAGTCATATTCGTAATTTGCGAAATAAATTAGGAGAGAAAGCAAAGTACATTACAACTGTAGTACGAACAGGTTATAAATTTGAGGGGAATGTATGAGAAAAGGGGTTGTACTAAAATTATTTACCCTCACAACAGCATTATGTATGTTAATTTTAGCGACGATTTTTATTGGACAAACGATATTTTTTAAACAATATTACGCGAATCGAAAAGTAGAAGACATTAAAGTGAATTTAAATTCCTTCGAAAAGAATTATTTGAACTATGCAGGAAGTGCAGAAGGAATTCAGAAGCTAGAGCAAGACTTTTTAAGAGAAAATAATACGTGGATTACGACATTAGATCAAAATGGGAATTTAAAACATGCGGATGATTTTTATTTTGAGGTAACGATAGATCGTAGGCAACAAAAGAGCTTTGGACAACAAATATTCAAAATTCCCTTATACAATCTCGTCAATATAGAAGAGATTGATAATAAATCATCAGATCCATTTTTAGGACAAGAAATTTATTTTTCTGGAGTGAAAAAAGAAGAAAGTTTTATTCCATTCTCTTTTTCGCTAGGTAAGCAAAATTTGAATGGATTTAATAAACCGTTAGAAAAAGCATTTAATGAGAAAATGAGTAAATTAGATCAGGAGAAAAAGAAAGCAGCTGAGGAACAATTTGGTAAGGAAAAGAAGCCGGCAGTTCAGGAGCAAGCTGCCCAAGAACCAGATATTCACATAAGAGGGCGTGTTACGAAAGTTCAGCTTCCGGATGTAACAGGTCCTATAAATCCAATTTATAAAAATAGCATCTTTTTAGATAACATAAAAGAATTTCAAACGGATTTATTATTGAAAGAGAGCAAGCCCATACAATCTACTACACAAACAATGGACTATGAAAAAAATGATATTAAATATAAATTATTAATCAAACCAATAAAAGAAAAAGACGGATCCGTCACATATATATATGCGATGGCTTCTTTACAGCCTGTAGATGAAGCTGTACAAATGGTGCAAGATTACTACATTTACATCATTGCATTTGTAGTTGTTCTTATTTTTCTAGCTTCATTCTATTACTCTAAGCAAATCGCAAAGCCGTTATTAAAAATAAATGATACAACGAAGAAAATAGCGCATTTAGATTTCACAGAACAAATACCAATTACTTCAAAAGATGAAATTGGTGATTTATCGAAAAATATTAATGTGCTATCGAATAAACTCAATTCACATATTGGACAGCTAGAACAAGATATTGAAAAGGAAAGAAAGTTAGAAAAGACGCGGAAAGAATTCATTTCTGGTGTTTCGCATGAACTAAAAACACCGCTGAGTATTATGAAAAGCTGTATTTCTATTTTAAAAGATGGAGTAGCTGAGCATAAAAAAGAGTACTATTTTCAAGCGATGGAACGGGAAGTAGACAAAATGGATACTTTAATTTTGGATATGCTGGAGTTAGCTAAGTTTGAGTCAGGCACATATAAAATGAAAAAGGATTCATTTTATATTGATACAGTAATTGAAGATATATGTGAACACCTTTCTGTAGAAATAGAGAAAAAAGAACTTCGTGTTCATAAACATATAGGTCCATTTGAAGTAGTCGCAAATCAAGGCCGGATTGAACAAGTCATCGTAAATTTCATTACGAATGCGATACGTTATACACCAAATAAAGAAGATATTATTATTTCTACAATAGATGAGAAGGATTGTATAAAAGTATGTATTGAAAATAAAGGTACTCACATAGAAGAAGAACAATTAGATAAAATTTGGGATCGTTTTTATCGCGTGGATGCAGCTCGTCAGCGTTCGCAAGGTGGAACAGGTCTTGGGCTTGCCATTTCAAAGAATATTTTAGAACTGCATGATGCTGAATATGGAGTAAAGAATACAGAAGATGGTGTGTTATTTTATTTTTATTTACAGAAAAAAGCGTAGACAATATAATCTACGCTTTTTTAATTTATTTTCATATTATCTTTACTTAATCTTTATTTTTAAACGATATAATCTGGTTAGAAAATGAGGTTATGTAAGGAGTAGATTAGCCGTGAATAGCAATTTACTAGGTATGGTAGTATTTATTTTTCTTTGCGCATTTATTGTATTTTTAATTGATATTACGATATGAAAAAAAGAGCGCTTATTAAGCGCCCTTTTTGTTTGCATTTATTTGATAAGCATTGATGCTCTTGAATAAGCGTGGTGAAGTAAGGAATAAAAATATAAGTAAAACGGTACATAAAATATAGGAACCAATCATTGTACTACCATTTACGATTAATGAATAAAGCACAGCTGATTGACCTTTTGGCGCATATTGTCCCCAGAAAATGATACCGGCAATAAAGTGACAGAAGTAGCGGGCAAAGCTACCGATAAATGTAGCAAGGATAATATAAGCAAGAACTTTCTTTCCTTCATTTTGTTTTGATGAAGGTTTGTCTTTACGGCTACCTAAACTGGATTGTTCTAAGTTATTTTCATTAGAAGTTAAAAGTGCTTTTTGAATTGGACGATAGAATAAGCCAGCAAATCCGATAAAAGCAAAGGCAATGAAGTACTCAATGAATGCTTGAACAGGTGTTAAAATGTAAGCATCTCCCACGACAATTTGTAATAGTCCCCAAACTAAACCACCTAAGAAAGCTGATTTAAAGCCCCAGCGATAAGCGATAATAAAAATAGGAATCATAGCAAATGAAATGGAACCGCCTGTTGGAAGTTTGATTGATAATGGTAAAATGTCGATGACCATGGCGAAGGCTGCAAGAATAGCAGATTCGATCATCGCTTGTAAATTGGTGTTACGCATGTTGTCTCCCCCTAAATCCAAGTTGTACAAAAAAGAATAGATATCATAGGAGGATACGAAATACGTAAATAAAAAGAGGTATGTATTTCGGACGTTTGCACAATCCCTGCGTTAGCATTAACTAACAGGTTCGAAGGGTCGGAACGAAGTGTTCCCTCTCAGCGGCATGGCTCCCCCTGTGATAACGAGATTCTTTATTTGCTACTGTTTATTGTAAGCGAAATGGATGAGAATGGCAAACGAATACAGTATGACAATAATTGAAATAGAATTGTAGCGAAATGTTAATAAATATGAAGCAAAAGGGTATAGTACAAGAGAAATAGAGTGTGCTATAATTTTTTTGAAAATAATTATCATTCTCTTCTGAGGGGGAAGGTTATGAGCTTAGTAGATATTAAAATTGGTGAGAAAGTGTTAGTAAAAAGCGTTCAGTCGTTAGATCAATTATTAAAGAGAAGACTGGCTGCTTTTGGTCTTTCTGAAGGAAGCGAACTTCGTATGAAGCAGAAAGCGATGTTCAAAGGTCCTTGTACATTGGAGTGTCGTGGACAGTTAATTAGCATTCGTCATTGTGACGCGAAAATGATAAAGGTGGAATTAGCGTGAATAAGGTAGCTTTGCTAGGGAATCCGAATACAGGAAAGACATCATTATTTAATGCGCTTACTGGTTCTTATGAATACGTAGGAAACTGGAGCGGTGTAACAGTAGAAAAGAAGGTTGGTAAATTAAAAGATAAGCAAGGAACATTAATTGATTTACCAGGTGTGTATGATTTAAATCCAGTTTCGCGTGATGAAGGTGTTGTAACAAACTTTCTATTAACAGAAGAATTTCAGCATATGTTAAATATTGTGGATTCTTCGCAGTTCGAACGAAATATGCATTTAACGTTGCAATTACTTGAATTTGGTAAGCCGGTCTCAATTGGTTTAAATATGATTGATGTGGCGAAGCAAAGAGGAATTGTCATTGATGTAAAACGATTATCAGAACTATTAGGTGTAACAGTCGTTCCTGTCGTTGCAAGAAGTGGAAAAGGCTGTGAAGAATTACTTGCGACTCTTAAAGAAAATGATAAAAACGAGAAAAAGCCATTCATTATTTCATATGGTGTACGAATGGATGAAGGAATTGGAGAAGTAATTTCTCTTTTAGAGAAAGCGAATTATGAGCATCCGAGATGGTTAGCTCTTCAATTTTTAAGTAATAACGAAGTAGTAGAAAAAGAAATGAAAGCATTACCAATCTATAAGGAACTCATAGCCATTCGATCTCGCTTAGAAGAAAAACTTGATTGTACGTTGGAAGAGCACATTTACAAAACTCGTGAAGCGTATATTGAAAAGTTAAAAACAAATGTTATGAAGCATAAGAAAGAAGGAGAAATTCCTTTTTCAGAAAAAATTGATAGATTAATTACACATAAAATTTTAGGACTTCCAATCTTTTTAGCAGTTATGTTTTTTATTTTTCAGGTTACGTTTACGTGGATTGGGACACCGTTATCTGATATGTTAGATGAGTTTTTTGCTGGACAGCTTACGGATTGGGTGATAGCTGGGCTTACAAGTGTTGGAGCTTCTGATTTTATTCAAGCACTCGTTACGGAAGGTATTATTGCTGGTGTTGGTGCCGTATTAGTATTCGTTCCACAAATCTTTGCACTATTCTTTTTCATTTCATTATTAGAAGACTCAGGATATATGGCGCGAATTGCAGTTGTTATGGATAGAATTATGGAGTTCTTCGGTTTAAACGGAAAAGCGTTTATTCCGATGATTATCGGTTTTGGATGTAATGTTCCAGGTATTATGGCAGCGAGAACGATTGAACAAGAAAAAGAACGTTTACTTACAGTTCTTGTAACACCATTTATGTCTTGTTCGGCACGTTTACCTGTATATGCGTTATTTGCGGGAGTATTCTTCCCTCATAGTCAGGCAACTGTTGTGTTCTCCCTATATGTTGCAGGGATTGTCCTTGCGTTATTAGTTACAAAAATTATGTCTCTTACCATTTTAAAAGCGGAAAAATCTATTTTCGTTATTGAACTACCGCCTTACCGCGTGCCGCAAGCGAAAACGTTATGGCTAAGTACGTGGGAGAAAGGGAAAGGATTTGTTCGTAAAGCAGGTACATTTATCTTTGGTGGTTCTGTTGTCATTTGGCTATTAAATTATGCAGGGCCATCAGGATTTGGTGTTGATATGGGAGACAGTTTCTTAGCAATGATTGGTGGATTTATCGCACCACTATTTGCACCACTTGGCTTTGGAACGTGGCAAGCTGCAGCTTCCCTTTTAACAGGATTTTTAGCGAAGGAAGTGGTCGTTTCTACAATGGCCATTATTTATGCGGTGAAAGAAGACGTGCTTGGAAATGTAATGGGAGCACATTATACAGCATTATCAGCTTATGCATTTATGTTCTTTATTTTATTATATGTTCCGTGTTTAGCGACGGTAGCTGTTATTAAACGTGAAACAGGATCAGCGAAATGGACGATTTTCTCAGTCGTGTATCCACTCGTAGTTGCTTATGTATTAACGCTCATTATATACCAAGTTGGATCCCTACTCGGATTCTAGAAGGAGATGTATTGTGATGATGGTCAATATTATAATTGGAGCTATCATTTTTGGTTATGCAGCATACACGTTAGTTAATTTTGTAAAGAGAAGTAAAAAAGGAAAATGCGCGGCATGTTCTTTAAATAAGTCATGTCAGTCGAATACTTGTAGTCCGGATATGGAGCAAATTGCTCATAAATAGAAAAAAGCTTTTCGAATTTGAATTGAACCCAAAAAGTTAGACAAATATATTAAGCAGCTAGCTACTAAGGATTGAACTCTGTATTGCACAGGGGGCAATCCTTTTAGTTTTGCTTTAATTCCTTTGTGATTGTAGTAATAAATATAAGTTTCTAGTTCTTGCTTAAATTGTTCCATTTACTGCTTGTATTTTATCTTTTGAAGAAAATTTAGCCATAAAAAATGCACCTCCAATTGTTAATTATGTGTCTAACAATTGGGGTGCACTTCATTACAGGCAGTCTTTTTAATCTACTTCAATATCTCGGCCTTCTGTCATCACTTTATTTCTCCAAAGCAAAAGTAATCTCCTGAATTCTGAAGTTTCTAATTTACATTGATTATTTGGTGGGCTAATGTAATAATTAATCGCGCTTGTATATTTAGGTTCAATAAATACAGCAGCAGCATTGTATTCTAGTTCATAACTAGGGTACTTTCCTTCTACGACATGGTCTAAAACTTCTATGTATTCATCCGCTTCATCTTCATCTAGATTTTCTATAAAGTCAGATACAATAGCAATTTCTTTTGGTAAACGAATTCTTAGTCCACCAAATGGGTCACGCCAAAATTCATGTGAATAATTCATTAATACAACCTCACTATCTTCTCGTATATTTTGGATAAGCAGTGGTAATTTCTCCATTTTCAATAATCATCTCAACCTTAAATCCAGAAGAAGTTTGCTCTACGTATTTATTTGGAGCGATTTGAACAAGATTGGTATATGCTTCTTTAATAGAATCAACTACCTGGACTCTATTCCAATCCTTAGGGAAAAATGAAGATTTAGCTTTTTTTACAATACCATCAACCTTTAGCTCTGCAACATATAATCCTGCAGGATTTGGTGGCCTAGTAACGCGAATTATCTCTCCCCCATCATATTCTCGTGAATAGTGTCTTTTATTTTATTCACATCTTTATACGCTGCATCGATACCATGTTTAAATTTATCATATAAAGACTCATCGGAATTTTTTACTTTACTAAGATCCTCATAAGTTTCCTTGAGACCATGCCAAACCTTGTCACGTAAAAATCCATCATTTTTCTCACTATTTAACTTACCACACATTGCTCCTTCTTCAAGATTTCCATCATATGAAGCATCTGCGGTACGGAATTTTTTCGGCAATTCTTTTCAAATTCTCTTCCACTTTTATAATCGAATTGATAGATGTAAAAGCTTTTGGTCTTGCATCATTGAACATTTGAATGAACTGTTGGTTAGAGGCACCAATCCATTGAAAACACAAATGATCTATTTCATTACATAAATTATTATGTATAGTTTCTCATGCGATGCTGGTATTATTTGCACAATTAGCAACTTCTTCTAGCATTTCAGTTGTTACTTTGATTTGAACCATTTCTTTCCTCCCTTTCCCCAAATTAAAATTATGAGATAAAAAGAAAAAATGTAAATACGGAAACTTTAGATTAGCATAATAATATTTGTGTTAAATAATGTTAAAAGGTGCACTCATATTTAAGTGCACCTTTTAACATTATGTTTAATCCGCCATATTTAGAGCGTAGTCTACATTTATCTTACCATTACCATATTCAAAAGCATTACCAAGAGAAATAGCCGCTTTATTCATAATCTCTCTAACTTGTTTATTTGATAAATAAGGGTTCTTTTCAAATATTAATGAAGCAACGCCCGCGACGTGGGCTGCTGCCATAGATGTTCCGCTATCTAATCTGTAATTTCCATCTTTCCATGTACTTAAAATATCAACACCAGGTGCCATTAATTCAAGTTCATCACCTTTACTTGAAAGAAAACCGCGTGCATCATTTTTATCTAAAGCTCCGACAGCAACTACTGATTGGAATTTTGCAGGATAAGAAATTGTATTTCCGTCCTTATACCCCTCATTACCAGCTGAGGCAATTAATAAGATACCCTTTTGATAAGCCTTGTCCATAGCTTCTTTAAAAAATGCTGACTCTTTCTTTCCTCCTAAGCTCATTAAAACAATATTTACATTATGTTCAATGGCCCAGTCTATTCCCTTTATAACTGTACTGTATTTTCCATTTGTATATTTATCTAATACTTTTACGGCATATAAATCTACATTAGGTGCTATACCTGTCATTCCTAATTCATTATCTTGTGCTGCGACAATTCCTGCTAAATGTGTCCCGTGACCGTTATCATCATCAAAACTTGGGTGATTCTCTACAAATGAAATACCGTCTTTTATTTTTAAATCTGTATGTTCTGTATCAATTCCCGAATCCAATATAGCAACAGATACCCCTTTTCCAGTGAAAGGAATAGTGTTGATGGATTTTGATTGTGTCATTGAGGGATTAGTTTGAGTATTACTATCCCCAAGGGCTTTAATAGTTTGATCTACTTCCACTTCACTAACATTACTATTATGTTTTAAAACTTTTTCAGGATTATAGGAGAATTCAGCTTTAATAATAGGTAAATTTTCAAAGGTTTCCTTAATAACACCACCATGTTTAATGATAAGTTGTTCGTCAACTGTGTTATTAAACATAATTAAGTAGTCTTTTTTTATATCATGTTCAGCAGCAAATACGTTTTTTTCATTTAATCCACCAATAAAAAAGATTAATAAAGAAAAAATAGTAAAAGCAAATAAAGGTAAATTATGAATAGTTATTTTTTTCATCGAATGTTAGTCCTTTCAAACGTAAAAATAAGGCGCATATTGCGCCTTATTTTTGTGATTCTGAAATTAAATACTCACAAATGTCTGTATGTATACCTTGTCGATTCGTACGCTTTAATAAAATTAAAGGTTTTACATCTTCAGGTAAAAATGGAGTAATAAGAGATGAAAATGCTTCAAAAGTTGGAGCATTTTCTATAGATAGTCCATTAAAACCTGTAGTATCTAAATGAGAGTATTTAGATAACATGGCTTCTTTATGAGATTCAAAATATTTAATTCCATCTTTTTCTAATTGCTTTGATTGACGTCTTAATTGAAGAGAAAAAGCACTTAGAATATCTACAAAAATATTATGTTGTTCTCTAGAAAAATTATAGTCAATCATATAATCATAGAGAGGGTTGTCATCAATATTAACCATTTTTTTCAATAGTTCAATTTGATATTTTAATAATTCGAATTCATTCGTGTTCATGTATATCATCTCCATACTTCTATAAGGTATCAATACTATTATTACACATTATAGAATAACAAATAAAATTCCTTCCGCTACTACATCTGCTGTAGAAGGTGTTATGCCGCAATCATCAATTAAAAAGTTTTTTAATCCTCGTTTAGCTACATTTTCTGTGTACTCTAAATAGTGGGCAATTGATAAACGATTTTCTTTTACAGCGTTCTTATATTTTGCTTTACCTAAGTATCCAAGAAGGCTTTCTAACGCTTCACCGCCCCATTTTAAACCGTAAATTAATCCTTGCTTTTTCCAACCTTGAGCAGATACCTCGCCGTCTTCATCTATATCAATTGTTGGATTTTGATTTAAATCAGTCACATTGTAGTTTGTTTGTGGGAAATTCACAACATTATTTTTCACAGGTGCATCTGTTTCAGCAGCAAAAGAAGAAAGTGGTGCAACTGTTAAAAGTGCAGCGAATGCCATTGAAGCTGGGATGATTTTCTTGAATTTTGATTTTAAGTTTAGGTTTAACATAAGTGTATAATTCCTCCAAAAATGTTTTTTTTAAATAACGATTCCAATTGTTGCATATTTTATTTAGGGCGTCCATGCGATATGCAATATTACATATATTTATAAATATATATATATTATTTATTGGGTAAAATATTATTTTTTATGTCTGTTCTTTATTAGAGGGGATTAAAATAAAAATGGTGTCATTTATTTAAGTGAAGTGAAGTTACATCCAAAAATCATTTTCTTGAACTGTTTTAAACCCTCTTCCGATTTGAAATAGTTATCTTCTTAATTAATTAAATCCGTTGTAACGTTATGACGGACGAAATTGTTTATTCTGCTAGTGAAGTATCCAAACGACTAGGAATAAGTGATAGCACTCTTAGAAAGTACATGGAAGTATTGCAGTGCGAAGTAATAAAGGGATATAAAGATGGTATGTATAACATTAATGGTAATTAGTGGATTTCAGGTGAGTGTGTAAGGTTCGAAAAATAATATTAACGTCATATTATTGTAAAATGCATCCGTACAAATTATAGATTTATTCAGCGGATCAATGTCAACGACAGTCATATAGTTAGTAAGTAAAAAACATCTTCAGTACCTTCTAGATATCGTTTTACTGCTTGTATTTTATCTTTTGAAGAAAATTTAGCCGTAAAAAATGCACCTCCAATTGTTAATTATGTGTCTAACAATTGGGGTGCACTTCAATTTCGCGAAGCTTTTTTGTTTTACTTTTTAATTTTTACAAGTTGTGATGATTCTACACCATTCTTTCCAGGGAATTCTTTACTTGGATCCTTATCAAATTTTAATACACCTACAGATTTTTCTTCGCCTTTTACATTGCTGTAAGTTGCGTCATCAACAATCGCATACATATCTGTATATGCACGGCCACTACCGATAATTGTATTGCCTTCATATTTTAATTTTGCTCCATCAAGTGTAGCATTTTCTACTTTCTCTTTTGCGAATAATATACCTTGTTCTGCTGTTACAGCTGGTAATTTATCAAGTGGTTTCGTATCGTCTTTTTCATCCACTTTGTTAAGCAATTCTTTTTTTACAAGTTCTTCACCAGTTTTCTTATCCATGACAAGAACTTTTTTACCTTCTAATGTTGTCATTTTCATTTTATAGAAGTCTTTTTCTTTCACTTCTTTTTTGTTTTTATCTGCAATTTGTGTTACTTGATCTTCTGTTCCGTACAGTACAAAACCGTTTGCTTTCTCTCCTAATAAAGAACAACCTGATAATGCCCCAAGTGAAATTGCTGCTGCTAACCCGATTCCTACTAATTTTTTCATGATGATTTCTCCTTTTATATGTTTTATAGTAAATACAATTTTTGTATTAGTTTTGAAATGATGAGAAGCTTGTTTGTTGCTTCTGGTATTAGTGTATAAGAAATATTGGAATGCAACTATCGAGTTAGCTTACAGTAACATTACACTTATGTAATTTAGTGAAATCGCACAAAAGTAAGTTAATTTCAAAGAGGGATAATGAGAATATATTAGAAATACAATATTATATATAGAATGTCATATTATAATGGATGTATTTTGGAAATAACATGTAAGGACATATTAGTTTTGTTATAATAAACACATAGGCTGTAAAAATGAATATTCTTTACTGTAAAGGGAGATTTTTCAGTTTTCCAAGTAGTGAATTTGAAATATGAGGTATACCATAGGAGGAATTTAGATGTCTGTATTTAAACGATTAAGAGATTTAACAATGTCGAACGTATATTCATTAATTGAAAAAGCGGAAGATCCAGTTAAGATGACGGATCAATATTTACGCGATATGCAAGCGGATGTACAAGAAGCTGAGAAAAGTGTAGCAGCTCAAATCGCGCTTGAGAAGAAATTCAAAATCTTATTTGAAGAGCAAGAAGCACTTGTGAAAAAACGTGAAGAGCAAGCTCATATGGCTGTTCAAGCTAATAACTTAGATCTTGCGCGCCGTGCTCTTGAAGAAAAACAAAGCGCAGAGCAAAAGATGAATGAATATAAAGCAAGCTATGAGCAAAACAAAGCTGCTGCTGATAATCTTCGCCTGAAGCTAGAAGAAATGCGCAAGCAATTAACTGAGCTGAAAAATAAACGTGAGACACTTGTAGCACGTGTAAATGCGGCGAAAGCACAAAAGAATATTAATCAGGCGATGTCTGGATTTGATTCAAACTCAGCGAAAGCTGGTTTAAGCCGTATGGAAGAGAAAGCTCTTCAATTAGAGGCTGAAGCAGAAGCAAGCGGTGAAGTGTACAAAAAAGAAAAATCATTAGATGATGAATTCGCAAGCTTAAACAAAAACTCTGCTGTTGACGATGAATTAGCTCGTATTATGAAGCAGTATGAGAAATAATATAGAATAGAGACAAATGAACCGACATGTCTAAACAAATTCATGTCGGTTTTCTATTACTTTTTAGAGGAGGTTTTGCAATGACATGGACAAATGTATTAGCCATGCTTGTATGGACTGGAGCGAGTGCAGCACTTTTATTTGCAATTATGTGGGTTGATTCGATTTTTACAAAATACAATGATTTAAAAGAAATAAAAAATGGGAATACAGCTGTAACAACTCGTTTCGTCATGAAATTATTCGCGCAAGGGTACATTTTATCTCAATCGATAACGAAAGCAAATGACTTATGGCAAGCGCTACTTGCATCAGCAGTTTCTTTCGTTATTTTATTAGTGGTAGAAATGTTTATCGAATTTGTGTTAAAGAAAATGGCTGGTTTAGATTTAGAAGAAGGTACGAAAGAAGGCAGTGTTGCGCACGCGATGTTGGCCGGATCATTACATATTGTGGGTGCACTTATTTTAGGTGCTTGTTTATAAAGAGAGAAGGAGGGATAGATCATGAGTTTATTTAAACGAATTAAAAATATAATGAAAAGCCCAGAACCGCCGAAACTAGAGAAAAGTTTGTTAACGTTAGCTCCTGGCGATATGGTTGAAGTTTCATTAGTCATGTACGAATTAACTGGGAAAACGAGTATGCATTCTCGTAAAGAAATTGTTTTAACACTGCAAGACGGAAAAGATATTCGTTATTTAAAAATTGAAGACCGTGAAAATACGTATTACAAATTATATACACCAATTGATGGTCGTTTAGATTCGATTGATGAAATTCCGACGACAATTGAAATGGATGATACAGAGTACCATATGGAAGAGCAATATAACGGACGTGTTGTTGTGATGGGGAAAACACCATTCTCAGCTTCAGAAGAACAGTATGTATGGGAGTTCCAATCGGATAATCGAAAATTATTACGTATTGAATGGCAAAATGGTCGCACAATGATGTATGAGGGAGAAGCAATTATTCCTGCTGATGTACAAATTATAAGAGCAACGTAAGGGGGCGTAATCATGTCAAACCGATTGTTTACCATGATTAAATCGTTCGTGATCCCTATACTTGCTATCGTTACATTACTTGTTGTTGCTGGATATGCCTTATCAGGTTGCCAGGGCGGGCAGACAAAGTCGATTCAAGACCGTTATCCGCTTGAATCTGTCGCAAAAGAAGGTAAACAAGAATCTTACGTGTATAGGGCCGCCAATCGGTCAGTTCCTGAAGTAGCGAAGGAACTCATTAATGAAAGAGAACCGAAGCAAGCATCTAAAGAAGACGAAAATCAAATGTTCCTCGTTTATTCTGATAAGATTTATAATCTGCAAAAGGATAAAGAGAAGCCATCTGATACGTTAATTGAAATAAGTAATAAAGAGTTTGTCCGTCAAAATTACCAACCGTCCTTCCTGCAAGGATATATTATGGGTAGTATATTAAATGATATATTCGGTTCACGAAAATCATCGTACGGTGATTATCGCGGATATAATGACAGACAAAATCATAAACCAGTTATTCCAGAGAGACCGCCTACGAAAGAAGAAAAGAAAACCCCGCCTCCAATTACGAAGGAAGGGAAAGGGTCTATCATTAAGCGTGGCGATAATGTAGATTCGAAATCTTCTGTAGGAGATACAGGAAGTATTACGAAAAAAGGAAGCAGCACGCCTCCGCCTTCTACTGGAAGCAAAGGGAAAATAACGAAAACACCAGGTGGTTCGAGCGGATCAGATGTGAAGCCGAAATCATCTATTAAAACGCCGCCAAGGAATACATCTCCTCCGAAAACGAGGGTCGGTGGTTCAGGAAAGATTACGAAGAGAAGATAGTGTAGAGACCGAAAAGTGGAATTGGCTTTTCGGTCTTTTTATTATGGGAATTAATTCCTTATAGCTGGTACAATTAAGTTATAAGGAGGAGATTATTATGACTATGTATAAAAGATTTAGTGTAATGATGTTCCTCGTATTATTCTTAAGTTTGTTTATTAGCACAACGATGAAATTTCACTTTGTAGTAGGTATTCTATGGATACTATGTACATGTACTCTTTTTCTATATGTTCCGCTTCGTTTTCAACATGAAGTGACGGCTTTTCAAAAGTATGTAGAGTGGATTAAACGAGGGAGCCGGTGGGGTGAGTAAAAATATATCGATCGCAACTCTAAATATATCAACGATTATTGAAATATATCGACTTACCGACAAAAACTGACAACAATAAAAGAAGAGGGTGTGCCAACATATTGGCACACCCTCTTCTTTCATAATGATTAATGAATATCACGTTTCTTAAAGTTACCGCCTTTTACTTCTGCTACGTCATAAACTGTAATAAAGGCGTGTGGATCGATTTCGTTAATAAGTTCTTTCATTTTACTTTCTTCTAAACGGTTAATTACACAAGAAATTTCTTTGAATTTCTCTCTAGAATAACCGCCGTATACTTCGTTATATGTTGCACTTCGGCCTAAACGATCACGAATTGTTTCTACCATCAATTCAGGCTCTTTTGTAATGATTTTAAATGCTTTCGAACCACTTAAACCAACTTCAACGATATGAATCACTTTCGAAGCAATAAAGTAAGCAATTGCCGAAAGGATAGCTCCTTGAAGACCGAATACGGTTGATACGAAAATAAATACGAACATGTTTAAGAATAAAATAAGGTCACTCGTTCCAAATGGTAACTTACGAGAAAGCAATACAGCTAGCATATCGATTCCATCTAATGCCCCACCGTTACGTAATGCTAGTCCCATACCAAAACCGATGATAATACCACCAACAACTGTAACTAATAATGTATCGCCTTCAATAATAGCTGGTATTCCGTGCATGACAACGGTACCTATTGCTAATGAAGCAATCCCGATAATAGAATAAATCGCAAAGCTTTTACCGATTTGCTTATATCCTAACCAAACGAAAGGAATGTTAATAACTGCGATTAGAGCTCCTAATGGTAATCCAAACAATCTTGAACTAACGATACTTAAACCAGTTACACCACCGTCTGATACGTTATTTGGAATTAATACTGCCTCTAATCCGTACGCTGTAATAAATGCCCCAATAATAATCATCAAAGCTTTTGAAGCGATTTTAAGCTTATTGGGCTTGTTTTTGATAATTTTCTCCATATGATTTCCTCGTTTCAAACTAGTTTCTTATTTGTTACGTCATTCACACTTAAATTTTATTTTAACATTTTATTTGAAAAAATTCTCCTTTAATGGATGTATGCAGGGAATATTATGACCATATTATCTTTAAAATATTTTTGAAATGAGTATAAGAAATCCCATCCTTTCAAAGGATGGGATGCTATTAAGAAATGATAAAACTAAGCACGGATAGGAATAAAGCGAAGCCTAAAATAGTTCCACATATTTTCATATGGCGCTTACGTCCCATCACAACGATTGCAACATACTCACGAATCATTGCATTAGGCCAATAATAAAAGGCTGTCTTTGATCCAATTCCTTGGCTATTAAGACCAGCTTGTCTTGCATATATACCAGCGCGGAAAAGGTGGAAATTATTCGTTGTAAAAATACTTTTATACTTACCGTCTGGTTTTAAAGAATCCATAATTTCTTTAGAGAACAACATATTTTGATATGTGTTTACAGAGCGATTTTCTTGCACTGTATGTTCAAGCGGAATTCCTTTTTCAACAGCGTACTTTTGCATCGCTTCTGCTTCAGGAAGGCCTTCATCTGGACCTTGTCCACCAGAGAAAATAATTGTTGGTGGCGTATTCACAGCGGCTTGTTTCCAGTAAAAGTCGATTGCTTTATGAATACGACTTGCAAGTAAAGGTGGTACTTTATCATTAATTAAGCCGCTACCGAGAACGATAATGAAATCTTGATTACGCCTTGGTCTGTTGAATTGATATAAAAAATAAGCGCTTAAGAAGTTAGATAAGTGTATAAAGAAATATACGCTTATAAGAGAAATACTAGCAAAAATAGGCTGGAAATGTGATGAGACCAAACTTGCTGGATTTATGATAGGGAGTAACATACAGAATAACATCCCTAAAGCAGCAATTAAAGTTAAAGAGTTTGTGAAGCGTCTTCCTTCTCGCTTCATTAAAATTCTAGCATTCAGAAATAGTCCAAACATTAAAGCGACAGTACCGAAAGTAAGCATAAAGAGGAGTGCTAAAAAAGGTAAAAATATAATGTAGCGTAGGACAACACTATCTGAGTTCCAAGATACAATCACGCAAAAAATAAGGAAAAAACAGATAAAAGTATTAAATAAAAACCCATTTATTATTTTTCGTGGATCTTTTAAATAGGAGATAAGAAAAATAATAAACAATATAAGAGGAATAATTCCGAAAGACATAAATATAGTACACCTCAACTTGTATAAGAATTTGACATACCTTTTATATTACATGATTTTATAATTGAAAATGAAAAAAAAAGGATTTTGAATTTTCTCAATAAAATATATGGATACATATGTTACAATGTATGTAAAGCGATATATTAAAAGTAAAATGGTTGAAGAGGCACTCTATGGAGTGTCTTTTCTTTTTCATATGTAATTATGCATATTATATTTATTTTCAAGTGAAGAGGATTAAAATATAAGTGGTAGACATACTTTATAAAACAGAATGTAATACAAACATTTCCCTCTACTTTTTGTATCTAACAATCGTATAACAATAAATAATTCTGTTTTATAGTGTCTGTTTATGAAAGGCATCTTCTTTGAAGGCGCCTTTTTTTGTTTCATGTAGATACTTTTCACTGTTGATATAGTGGAAAGTATCTATACTAAACATTAGCAATCTTCCGTATAAATATTATCAATTTACTATATATTCCAGCGGTGTTAACCTACATATGAAAGGCTTTCTTTTTCAAAATATTACCCCTAATAAATTTTTGAAGAAGTCAACTGTCTCCAAAATTGCCATTCATGCTTAGCAAAAAAGAATCCTGCAGGATTCTTTTTTGTGTTCGACAGAATATGACAAAGTACATTTGAATAATTTGTTATATTGTTAAATGGTTATTATGGAAAGAGAAGGAGACTTAAGTATGAGATTTAAAAAATTAATTTTAACAGGTGCACTTGTTGCAACTACAGCATTTACTTCAATTGGAACAGCGGAGGCAAGCGCAGGTTTTAAAGATGTTCCAAACAATCATTGGTCTCATAAAGCAATTATGGATTTAGCAAATAAAAACGTTGTTGCTGGATACGGAAATGGGATTTTTGGATTTGGTGATGATGTAACGCGTGAGCAAGTTGCAGCTCTTATGTTCCGCCATTTAAAACCGACAGTAAAAGAACAGTATAACAATCCATATAAAGATGTTACGGATCGTTCAACTATGTTTAAAAAAGAGATTCTTGCTTTAACAGAGATGGGCGTATTCGTTGGAGATAACACAGGGAAATTCAGACCGAAAGATGCGTTAACTCGTGAAGAAATGGCACAAATTTTGACAAGAGGATTCCAATTGCAAATTAGAGGGGATCATAATTTCCCGGATGTAGATAGAAATGGATGGGCGAATCCTGCGATTACTGCAATTAAATCAAATTATATTACAGCTGGAACTGGTGACGGTACATTCGCACCTAAAATGCATGTAAGTCGTGAGCAATATGTTCAGTTCTTATATAATGCAACGTTACCACTTGAAGAAAGACCAGGAGCAAAACAACCACAGCCGAAACCAGAACCGAAACCAGAAGTAAAGCCAGATCCAAAACGTTTTGCTAATTGCAAAGAAGCAAACGATGCGGGATATTATGACATTACAAGAGATAGTCCATATTACGGTAAGCATTTAGACCGTGATGGCGATGGAATTGCTTGTGAGAAAAAGAAAAAAGGTAAATAAGAAAAAGCACTCAATTTGAGTGCTTTTTCTTATGGAGACATGCTATTTTTTTAGGCACTTTTCATAAAATGAAAGTAAGGAAATGAAAGTAGGTGACAAAATGCCGTCAGTTGTGGAAGGCGTTATTATTGAAAACTGCAATGGAACGATTAATTTAGGAGATAAATATAACGTGCAGCCGATTGAAAAAACGAAAGCTTATAATGGATCGGGATCATCGAATACAGGGATTAAAGTACAAACATTTAGCGGGATTAGTACATCAGATGTAGGGGATAGCGATGTGAATGATCAAGGAATACAGTTTACTTTATAGAGAAATATGTAAAATTGCATAAAATGATGAACTTGTCCTGTGCTACAATCTAGCTGTGAGCTGTTAATGATTCTTCTGTATTATAGTTGTTAGATTAGAAATATAACATCTTATCGAAAATCATACGTATAAAAAAGACACTTCAAACGAAGTGTCTTTTTTCATTTTAGTGATACCCTTTAGCAGAGTCTTTATGAATTTTATTTTTAAAGATACTGTAACTCCAAAGTTGATATCCAATAACAATTGGTACCATAACCATTGCAACGAAGAACATAATTTTTAAGTTTAATTGACTACCAGCTGCGTTGTATAACGTTGTACTATAAGCATCATTAATACGAGATGGTAACATTCTTGGGAACATACCCGCAAAGCCAGTTGTCATAAACATTGCGATTGTTAAGCAAACGAATGTGAATGCAAGACCGATTTTATGTTTGTACACCATAATAAGTGCGAGTACACTCATTAACATTGCAAGTACTGGAAGAATGAATAGTACCGGGTACTCTGTGAAGTTTTGGAATAAATTTGTACGATTTGCAGTTGCTACATAGAAAATAGCTAAAATGATAGCAGCTGCCATTGAAAATGGTCTTGCGATTTTATAAGCACGGTCAGATACTTCACCAGTCGTTTTAATCATAACCCAAAGGGCACCAGATACGACGAATATAGCAGTGAAGAACAGCCCTCCTAAAATACCGTAATGATTTAGTAAGCTAAGTAAATTTCCTTCATAGCCATTTTTTCCAATTTGTAGTCCGTAATAAAGATTAGCAAATGTAACACCGAATAGGAAAGCAATTAAGAAACTACCAATTGCAAATGCCCATTTACAAGTTTTTTGCCAAATTGGTGAATCATCTTTATGCATGAACTCAAGTCCAGCAGCACGAGCAAATAGTGCAAGTAATACTAAGAATAACGGTGTATATAAATAACTAAACATATTTGCATATGTGACTGGGAAGGCAGCAAATGTTGCGCCACCAGCTGTAATTAACCACACTTCATTACCGCCCCAGAACGGGCCAATTGCTTCTTGTAATTGATTTCGTTCTTGTCGGTCTTTCGTAACGAAAGGAAAAATCATTCCGTTACCAAGTGCATATCCATCAAGAATAAAGTAAACTGTCCAAATCACGCCCCATAAACCAAACCAGATAATCGCAAGCATATCATGAGACATGAGCCACGCCTCCCTCAGTAGCAGGTTCTTCTAATGCTGCTGGTCCTTTTTTGGCGAACTTCAGCATTAAGTATACATCTGCGATTAAAAGTAAAGTGTAGAACAAGATTAAACTAATTAATGAGAACCAAATTTGCGGGACAGATATAGGTGATACAGATTCTGCGGTACGCATGAGTTTATAAACTGTCCATGGTTGACGACCTACTTCGGCAACAATCCAACCAGCATTAATTGCGATATATGGTAGTAAAACAGACCATATTGTAATTTTTAAGTAACGTTTTGAGTTTTCCAGTTTTCCTTTTCGGTTTAAGTAGAAACCGTACCAAGTTAATGCCATAAAGAACATACCAAGTGCAACCATTAAGCGGAAGCTATAGTACACAAGGTTAACGTTTGGACGATCTTCTTTCGGAATATCTTTTAAACCAACAATTTCGCCATCAAATGAATTTGTATAGAAGAAGCTTCCTAACTTTGGAATCGTAAGGAATTCAAAGTTCTTTTCATTTTCCACATCAGGAATTTGAACAATCGAGAAGCCTTGTCCTTTCCCAGTTTCCCAAACAGCTTCCATTGCAGCACCTTTAGCAGGTTGATATTTAGCCGCGGATACACCAGATTGATGTCCCATAAACGGTGTAATTGTTGCGGCAAATAAGCCTAACATTAAGCCAAACTTAAATGATTTTTTGAAGAATTCAACTTCATTTTTACGTAATAAGTGATAGGCACTAATTGCCATGACGAAGAAAGCACCAACAATATAACAACCAACTACAGTATGGAAGAACATATTCCAAGCGTATGGATTCGTAACGAGTGCCCAGAAATCATTTAATTCAGCGCGGCCGTTACGTACGACGTAGCCAACTGGGTTTTGCATAAAGCCGTTTGCTGTAATAATCCAAAGGGCGGAAATATTTGTGCCAAGTGCAACCATCCACATACAGAAGGCACGGAACTTTGGTGAAATTTTATCTTTACCGAATAACCATATTCCCATGAAAGTAGATTCTAAGAAGAAGGCAACGAGTGCTTCGATTGCGAGAGGTGATCCGAAAATATCTCCCATATATTTGGAGTACTCAGACCAGTTTGTTCCAAATTGGAATTCCATCGTAATCCCGGTTATAATCCCCATTACGAAGTTAATTGTAAATAATTTACCCCAGAAATTTGCCATTTTGCGGTATGTTGGATTCAATGTGCGGGCGTATTGAGTCTCCATACATGCTACTAAAATGACAAGTCCGATTGTCAAAGGTACAAATAAAAAGTGATAAAAAATAGTAATTGCAAATTGAAAACGACTCAGTAACAGAACGTCGGACATAATAAATATTCACTCCTTTTTTACATTATCTACAATTAGTTTATAGTGAAAATAGGATTATAGTATGTGAGACTTGTTACAAAGCTGTGTGTATATTTTGAAAGAATTATGTCGATTATCTGAAAATATCTTATTTTTACTATAAAGCGATATCCTTTTTGAGTTTTTCATATTTTGGTACACTATTTATGTAGTGTAAACGAGAGAAAAGAGGGCCTTTACTATGAAGTCACTAGAAGAGATTTTGCAATACAATGAGAAATTTGTTGAAGAGAAAAAGTATGAAGAGTTTGTAGCGGGGAAATTTCCAAACAAAAAGATGGTAATTATTTCTTGTATGGATACAAGACTTGTTGAACTATTGCCGAAAGCGATGAATATGCGTAACGGCGATGTGAAAATTATTAAAGTAGCAGGCGCTGTTATTTCACATCCATTTGGAAGTATTATGCGTAGTATTTTAGTCGCTGTATACGAACTTGGCGCTGATGAAGTATGTGTAGTTGGTCACCATGATTGTGGTATGGCAAAAATTCAAGCAAGCAGTACGATTGAGAAAATGAAAGAACGCGGTATAACAGAAGAGAAATTAGATATGCTTCGTTATTCTGGAATCGATTTAGAACAATTCTTGCGCGGTTTCTCTAGTGTAGAAGAAAGTGTAGAACATAGCGTATCAGTACTTCGCAACCACCCATTACTTCCGGAAGAAGTACCTGTTCACGGTCTTGTTATCGATCCTGATACAGGAAAATTAGATTTAGTTGTGAATGGTTACGACAATTAAGAATTTACTTTGTCATCCTTTTTATCTGGGACAGGATCAAATCCTCCCGGGTGGAAAGGGTGACATTTTAATATACGCTTACAAGTAAGCCAAAAGCCTTTGAGGGCACCATGCTTTTGAAACGCCTCTAATCCGTAATGAGAACAAGTTGGATAAAAGCGGCAAGTGGGTGGTGTCATCGGAGAAATGAACTTTTGATAAAAGCGTATAATCCCAATAAAAATCTGTTTCATAACGATCTCCTTTTCAGCATATTCTTAAAGTATTATAGCACGACTGTACATAATACTTTACTAATGTGCATTTCCGTTATATCATATTGGATATAGCGGAATTAAATTAAAAGCGGGAGAGATGTTGTATGCCATCAGTAGAAAGCTTTGAATTAGATCATACGATTGTAAAGGCACCTTATGTAAGACATTGCGGAGTTCACAATGTAGGTAGTGACGGTATTGTAAATAAATTTGATATTCGTTTTTGCCAACCGAATAAACAAGCGATGAAACCAGATGTTATTCATACGTTAGAACATTTATTAGCATTTAATTTACGTAAATATATTGATCGTTATCCGCATTTCGATATTATCGATATTTCACCAATGGGCTGCCAAACAGGATACTACCTTGTAGTAAGCGGAACACCGACAGTTCGAGAAATTATTGATTTATTAGAATTAACATTAAAAGATGCGGTTCAAATTACAGAAATTCCAGCTGCAAATGAAACGCAATGTGGTCAAGCGAAGCTTCACGATTTAGAAGGAGCAAAACGTTTAATGAACTTCTGGTTAAGCCAAGATAAAGATGAACTTGAGAAAGTATTTGGATAGAAAGAAAACTGCCTGTGAAAGGGCAGTTTTTTTGTGTCATGATAATAAATAAAATTATATCAACGATTTTTCGAATATATCGACCGTAACTTGAAATATATCAACGATTTTTTTAATATATCGACGTTTCGACATGGAATATCGACTTACCGACAAAAAATGACAAAAAAATCATCCCTATTTTATTACGTGCTTGTAAATGCGAAATTGCTCAAGATTTCATTCTATACGTAGCGAAGGTAGTTTGATATGAGAACGAAGAGTGTAAGAATAGAAACGAAAAAAAAACGGAATGCTCATTGATTTTCGTCCGGATATAAATTTGTTAATTCCGACAAGAATAAAGAAACAACTGAGAATAAATTGTACGTATGGGAGAAGTGAGAAATGATCGGTAATCTGGATATATGTGCAAAGAAAGAGTATGAGAAGCGTGAAAAGTCCTAAAACAATCCGTAATCCAGTTAGCATGTAAATAGATTATTTATCGGAATAGTTCTGAGAAGCTAAGAAATAAAGCACCAGCTCCAGCTATGAAAGCAAATATACCACTAGATTTTCTGTCTTGTTTTATTTCTCCTAGTCCTATAGTGAAAGCCATTAATCCTAAGAAAATGAACATATAAGGCATTATTTCTCTATTACCAGTAAAATATCCGTAAATTACTATACATAATGCAATGAGTGCAAAAATAATCTGTAATCCCTTTAGCATATATATCCCCCCTGTTATTTTATATAGCTAATGATGAGGAAAATCTAAATAAATCCGGTTCCTGAATCTTTTTTCTTTATTTGTTCAAGGGCAATAAGGAATAGTAAAGCTCCTAATAGAAATTGTGAAAGTGGTAGAAAGTTATGTTGACCTGCTAGTAAACGAATACTGGATATGATGTGGCCTAAAATAAGTAGTAGTATACGAAGCGTATTATGAATTCTTCTTGCTGTTTTTTGTATACGGGTTATCTTCTGGTTTATCGACGGAATGTTTATAAGCGTAGCCTTTATTAATCGTCATGACGGAGAGTACTAATATGACTAGGACGATTATAATACCGATAATTAATATTTTAAACATGGAACCCCTCCTTTTCTTTATTTTACATAATTTTGTAATTGATGAAAACAATAGAAATAAAAAGGATGAAAGAAGGGTGTTACATGGAGCAGAAAAAAACATATTATATATCAATAGCAAACGGTCAAATTTCACAAGTGAAGACAGCGGATACGTATAATTTTGAGATTTCCGCAAATGATGAGGAAATTACGGAGTTAAGAGAGTACTTTGATCAAGCGTATGTAGAGGATTTAGGTTCATTTGTACGCTCCCACGTTCCATTTGTTGAGTATCATCATGATTCAAATAATGACCGATATGATGAACAACTACAAAAAGCATATAAAATGATTTACGATTTAGGAAATCATGAGACGAAAGAATTAGTCGCGCAAATGGGAATAATCAATGGATTATAATTGGATAATATTATGCAGAAAAGCGAGAATATGCTACAATTTGTGGTAGGAAAAACTTGTAACCATCAATAGGGGAGTAATGGCATGTACAAATTTAAAGATTATTACCACAACACTGTACAATTATCGTTTGAACGTTATCCATTTTCTCCTGAGCCAAAGCATGTTTGGGTTGTATGCCGGTACGGGGATCAATGGTTATTAACGCATCATTTACGTCGCGGTCTTGAATTTCCAGGTGGAAAAGTAGAACTAGGGGAAACACCGGAAGAAGCGGCAGTTCGAGAGGTTCATGAAGAAACCGGCGGCATAGTTTCTGATTTAACTTACTTAGGACAATATAAAGTATCTGGAAAAGACAAAATAATCATTAAAAACATTTATTTTGCAACAATTAGTGCGGTAGAACAACATACGCATTACGAAGAAACGAAAGGGTCTGTTTTATTAAAAAACATTCCTGACAACATTAAAACGGATAGAAAATTTAGCTTTATAATGCGCGACGATGTATTGGCGCGTACGATGAAACATATAGAAGAAATCGGCTGTTTTACGAAGTAAAGTGGCCGATTTCTTTTTTTATAAGATCAAATGTAAATATATCTTTACATTTTTTTGGGTATATTATACAATTTTGTAAAGATATATTTACATTTTAGGAGGGGAAAGATGGATAAAGGGAAAGAAATGACTGTTACTGTTTCGATGGTTAAGTTAAATATCTATTCATTACTTATAATATTTGCGTTGGCGTTTGGAATTGGTTATTTGCATATATTTCTTTCAGGCGGGGTTCAATTTGAATTTACATTGCCCGTTATGTTTCTTTTGATTATTGGAATGATTGTTTTCGTTTGTATTCATGAGGCAATACATTTAATTGGATTTCGTTATATCGGAGGTGTTCCATGGAGTGAACTAACATGGGGCGTCAATTGGAAATTAGGTGCTGCATACGCTCATTCTAAAAAAGAAATTACAGTAAAGAAAATGAAGAAAGTGTTAATGCTGCCGTTTTTACCGACTGGAATTTTGCCAATTGTATTGGGGTTAGCTATGAATCTGGAGCCACTCTCATTTTTAGGAATTCTACTAACAGCAGGTTGCATGGGTGACATTGCCTTATATCAAAAAGTTTCAAAGTTTCCAGATGATGCGCTAGTTAAAGATCATCCGAGTAAACCGCAGTTTACAGTATATGAATTATAAAGGAAGAGGAGGCGTCCGGGAAACGAAGCCTCCTTTTACTATTGTCTTGTTTTTGTCTCTATCTCTAAAAACGAAAGCACCTCCAACAAATCATCCACCACATGCGAATGCTCAAAATCATCCCAAAATGAATCTCTTTTCCAAACACCAAGAATCCCTACTTGTTCAGAACCCAGTACATCATTTTCAGGATGATCCCCAACGTAAAGACATTCTTCTGCCTTCACATCTAGCTTTTTTAAAGCTCTTTCGAAAATTTCAGGATGCGGTTTTTTAATTCCTTCCGCTTCTGAAACGAGAATTGTATTTGTATACGTATGTATGTTTAGTGCGCGAAGATTATTTATCTGAAAGTCAGTAAAGCCGTTTGTAATAATACCAATTTTAATATTTTGTTGTGTTAAACGTCGAAGTAATTCATGCATGTTTTGGAAAGGGATACAATGATGTTGAAAATTTGTAATGTAGTCGTGCAGCAGTTGCTCTTGCGTTAAAGTAGTAATGTTGTATTCGGAAAGGAGAGTAGCATATACTTTATCTTTCCACGTATAGCCATTATTATCTAGTTCGAGAAATCGAGAACAATACTCGGATTTTTCTATGTTCATTAAATGAGAGGCAAAGCGATTATATTGATCATGAATAAATTGTTCTAAAGATTGACGACGATCTAATAGTGTTCCATCTAAGTCGAATAAGACTGCCCGAATCATAGGAAACCTCCTTACAATTTTTATAATTTATTATCGCATATTCGTTAAAAAATGATTATGATATTTTTGTAGAATGTATTGATGGAGGAATGTATGAAGAGACTGTATGGCAAGTTAGTAGGGGTTATCGTTGCAATCGGCTTACTAGCAGGGTGTGAAAGTTCTATGAAGAGTGTGAAAGAAAAAGAAGTGTGTAAAACAGACGAAGAATGTGTGGAAATAGGAGATAAGAAACTTCAAAAAGTATATGAAAAAATAGATGGATTATCTGAGCTTGAAGCAGTAGAAGATTATGAAATAGAAGAGCATGAAAGTGCGGATATGAAAGAGGCAGAGCAGAAAAAAGAAGATGATGATGAAAATTATTTCTTTTTAGCTTCTTATTATATTGATGGTGATGAAATTGTAGATCCTTATTTTGAAAAAATAGAACGGAAACGTTTAAATAAAGTATTTGCTGAAGAGAAAGAAGCGAAAGAAGAGGTGCTACAACAACGTCAAGATAGAGGGTATCATGAAGACTTGTGGGATATGTATCGCACGCTCATTCCAGCTAAATATCGCGGGAATATAACAGAATTTGATCTAATAACGGATGGTTATGACGGTGTTGTTGCTCACGTTATGCCTAGTATAGAGAATCCGAAAGAATGGACTCTTAGCTTAGATACGCTTGATTCTGCGGTAAATATTGATGAAGTGATGAAAACATTAATTCATGAGACGGCTCACGTGTTAACGCTCGGGCATAAGCAAATACCAGTAGATGAAAACTATGTAAAGGATTTTGAAGAGGATAAAGATATTTCGACGTACCGAAATAAATGCGGCAATCTTTTCTTACAAGAGGGATGTGCGGAGGAAAACTCTTATATCAATCAATTTTATAATTCTTTCTGGAAGCCTATTGAGCAGGAGTGGACAGAAAAGAAAGTAGAAGAAAGTGAAGAAACGCAAATTGAATTTTTTAAAGAAAAACATGATGAGTTTGTCTCACAGTATGGAACGACAAATGTAGCAGAAGATATTGCAGATACATTTACAGCATTTATTTTGCAAGATTCAAAAAAGGTGAAAGAAGGATCGGAGTTAAAGTATAAAAAAATTGCCTTTTTCTATCAATTCCCTGAGCTTGTAAAAATGAGGGCGGAAGTGTTGGCAGGATTATATGATGTTTCGAAAACGATAGAACAACGAAGTGGAAACTAATGCGGGTTATATATGTTAGCTAAGAAAACGTAAAGAATTGTAGTTCTTTACGTTTTTTATGTTGATAAAATTGAAAATTCTGTATTTTTATTAAAAAGAAGAAGGAACTACCATTATAAAATAGAATTAGTATAAAAATGTCACAATTTAGACACAATTATAATGCGCGTGTTATAGGGACTATAAGTTTACTCTCGAGGAGGTAATGAAACGTATGAAAACGATTCTTGCTGTCGCTGGTCTCATTTGGGTAATGTCTCACGGTTTTCCGATTTTTGAAGGGGAGCAAATTCGTAGTGCATTGGATAAAAAGTTTAATGATTATCATGTGATAGATCGAAAAGATAATGTCGTTACAGTACGTGTGAAAGATTGTTTCCATACAGTTACGGTTGCGGATGGAAACGTTAAAAATGAAACAAAGATGTGTGATAAAAAGTAAAAGAAAGAAGCTGACTATAGTCTATCGCTCTAAGTCAGCTTCTTTTTCGTTTCCCAATTAGAAGTTTTTCAAATGCCTCAACAAACACATACATAAGTGTTGCGAGGACGCATGTGAGTAGTACGCTTAGTAAGACAAGTGTGAAATTAAATACTTGGAATCCGTAGCTAATTAAGTAGCCAAGACCTTGTTTAGAGACGAGAAGTTCGCCGAATATAACACCGACCCATGATAAACCAACGTTCACTTTTAACGTTGAAATAATGGCTGGGAAAGATGCAGGGAGAACGACTTGTTTATAACATTGCCATTTATTTGCACCAAATGTGTCCATCACTTTTATATAGTTAGAATCGACTTCTTGGAATGCGCTGTAAATAACGAGAATGGTAATGATGATGGAAATGATTACCCCCATTGCAATTGACGAAGAAATATTTGGACCGAAGATTACAATGATAATTGGCCCAAGTGCCACTTTTGGCATGGCGTTTAGGACGACGAGATATGGATCAAGTACGCGGGCGAGAAGTGGTATCCACCAAAGGAAAGTAGCGATAATGGCTCCGAGCACTGTTCCAAGAATGAAGCCTACTCCCGTTTCAAGTAATGTCGTCCATATGTGGACCCAAAGCGAACCGTCCATCCATTTATTAAGGAAGAGATCCCAAATGCTTGAAGGAGAGCTAAAGAGTAAAGGATCAATCCATTCTTTTTTGCTAGCGATTTCCCATAGTGCAAAGAAAAGAATGAGCAGTAAAAACTGCAAAGAGCGTGCTAACCATGCGCGCCTGCGTTCTTTTTTCCGAAATTGTTCATGTAGTTGCTTTATATTATCCAAGGCGCTCCAACTCCTTCCATATATTTTGGAAGAGGGATGGGAAGTCATGGTGGTGGCGTGATTCTAACGGTGATAAGGAACGGATGCTTTCTGGGACGATAAATGTTTTTGCAATTTTTCCGGGATTCGCTTGTAGTAAATAAATACGATCACTCATCGCAATTGCTTCTTCAATATCATGCGTCACGAGTAGTGAAGTTTTCTTATATTTGTGTAGTAAGCTGAAAACGAGATCTTCTAGTTTCAATTTCGTTTGATAATCGAGCGCCGAAAAAGGTTCATCTAGCAATAAAATTTTTGGATCGGTCGCTAATGTTCGAACGAGGGCGGCACGTTGACGCATACCACCGGATAGTTCACGAGGGTATTGCTGCTCTACATCATGTAGACCGACTTGCTTTAAAAGCTGTAAAGTATGTTCTTTCGTCTGTTCATCGTAAATGTTTCGGATATGAAGTCCAAGCATAATATTTTCTTCAATTGTCTTCCAAGGGAACAAGTAGTCTTGCTGCAACATATACCCCATAGATGAAGTTTTCGTTGTAATGGGCTCACCATCTAAAAAGACGATACCTTCAATTGGATCAAGCAGCCCGGCAATAATGGAGAGGAGTGTCGTTTTGCCGCAACCACTTGGACCGAGTATCGAAATGAATTCGCCTTCTTCCACTTGTAAACTCATATCTTCGAGAATCAATTTGGCATTCTCTTTTGCGAAAAAGCAGTGAGAAACGTTACGTATTTGTAAAAAGCTCATACACTTCGCCTCTATTTCTTAATAACGCTCTCGGCAATTTTTGTATTGACGAGCGCTTCATGTGGAACTTCTTTTTGTAATTCGCCAGCGTCTTTCATAATCGTTTGGAGCTGTTTCCATTCTTCAGTATCTAATAGCGGATTTGTCGCATAAGAATGTTGCTTTTTATACCGTTCAATTACTTTTACTGTAATGTCTTTTGAAGTGTCTTTAAATACCGGAGAAACGGCATCAGCAATTTCTTCTGGGCTATGAGTATCAACCCATTGTTGTGCTTTATAGAGCGCCCGTGTGAATTTTTCAGCAGCAGCTTTATCTTTCTTTAAGAAACTTTCCTTTGCCATGAACGATGTATACGGAACAGTACCAGATTCATTTCCGAACGAAGCGACGATATAACCTTTACCTTCTTTTTCAAATATACTTGCAGTCGGTTCAAAGAGCTGGACAAATTCTCCCGTACCAGATGCGTAGGCATTTGCAATATTAGCAAATTCGATGTTTTGAATTAAGTTTGTATCTTTGTGAGGGTCAATGCCATTTTTCTTTAAAACGTATTCTCCAACCATTTGCGGCATACCGCCTTTACGCTGTCCTAAAAACGTAACACCTTTTACGTCATTCCAATTAAAAGAGTCTAATTTTTGACGCGAAACTAAAAATGTTCCATCTGTTTGTGTAAGTTGTGCGAAGTTAATGACGGGGTCTTTTGCGCCTTGTTGATGAACGTAAATGGACGTTTCAGAACCGACGAGAGCAATATCAATCCCGCCAGATAATAAGGCAGTCATCGTTTTATCTCCTCCAGCTGTTGTTTGGAGGTCAACATGTAATCCCTCATCTTTAAAAAATCCTTTTTCAATCCCGACATATAACGGGGCATAGAAGAGAGAGTGGGTAACTTCGCCGACTCGAACATTTTGAGTTTGTTCTTTCGTATCTTCTTTTTTACTACTGCAAGCAACAAGTGTGAAGACAGCTAGTAACATGATACAAAAAACAGCTATTAATTTTTTCACTATATAACACCTCCTAGAAGTCACTCTACAAGCATGATATGTAGGTAAGTGCCCACATGTGAGTGTAGATAGCAGGAATTTTTTTGGTGATAAAGAAGTACAAATATAAGGGGTGATAAAATGGAGTACGAATATGATGATAGCGTACATTTACATCTTGACTATTTCGGAACAGAATGTGATATGGAATCGATTGCTTATAAACGGAAGAATGAAGACGTGTGGGATGTATATTTTAATTTTGGAGCATATGGTCTTCAGAAAGATGGGATCGAGACGGGTAAATTTATGGACGAATATGCTGGCTATTACGTTTTTTCTGTACATGCTCGTGATCTTAGTTGGGAATTTGGAAGTGCTCAATTTGAAGAGTGGGTTTTGAAAAATCATATAGTAGAAAAATCGCTGCAAAAATAAGGAGGAATTTTGTGGTCGATTTTCTCATTTTCTTGTTTATTTTCGTAGTCGGATTTTTTATTATGCAAGTGCTCATTTACCGATTTGCAAAGAAAAACATCCAAAAATATACAAAAACAAAATGGATTCATATGTGGCTAGAGATGAATATGAAAAAGGGTCCGAGATTAGATTTTTTTGATTTTGTAGTTATTGTACTCGTATGTATCGTATGGAAAATATGGCTGTTTCCTTTTATATAATACACATGCTAATGATTTTTTCTTTTATCATAAAATAACGAAAAGAACCTGTCTTGTGGCGGGTTCTTTTCGTTATAGTAATAGTTGTAAAAAACTTGCATTTATAAGTGAAGTAGTGAGTAGTATTGTGAAAGATATTTTGACAAATACAGAAACATATACATACGGAATTAAAGTGTGATTACAGAATGGACAAATTGGCTGTGTGCAAAGTGTGGGGTAATAAGAAAGAGGTCGTCCACCGTTGGACGACCTCTTTCTTATTATGCTTGGTTCGTGCGGAAGAATGGAAGCTTCTGCACAATGTGAATTAATCCGTATGCAAGAATTAAGCACATAAGAGGATTAATGAAAAATCCATAGCGATTAATTGCTAAGAATAAGTTTGAGAAGATAATGTAAATAATAGAACTTGCTACTAGCATCATAACGCGTTTATGTTTAAATGAATTTAGCATGAAGCAGAAGCTGCTCAAGAATGTACCGATGATAAACACTCTATGACATAGTTGCATAAAGTTGTGAATACGGTATTGGTCTACAGCAGGAGCTGTTTTGAATAATTCAATTGTTTTACCGACAGTGAACCAAGAGAACCAATAAGTGAAGTCCGTCTTAAAGCCGTTCTTGATTAATTCTTTTGCGTATGCCCCTTTGTCATCTAAGCCTTTGGCTCTCATTTCATTTACTATATTTTCATATCCAATTTTATTAAATGGATCAGCACCCGCAATTAGTGGATCAGCACCTTGGGTTGAGAATAAAATAAATTGGTTGAGTGCTAAATAGTTACGAACAACCCATGCACCAATAATAAAGAAAGGTCCGATAAACCATAACAATCCGATTCGAATGGAGTCTTTAAATCCATATGTAAATAACACAACAAGAACAGGAATGAGCATCATTGGAGCTGGATTTGGACGGAACATAAGTAAAATTGAAACGACAATTCCAAACCATATATGGAATTTCACTTTATTGTATTTCCATGCGAGAACAAATACATATACACATAACGCTAATAAGAATATGGATGGAACTTCTGTTAGCAATGTACGGAAGTATGTATAGTTACTTGGATAAATAGCATATAAAATACTTGCAACAATTCCATAAATGTTTTTTTCGAACAATTCTTTTCCTATTAAGAATACTAATAGCACTGTGCATAGGTTCATAATCATGTTAATAACAGTTGCTACGTAATAGTAAGGAATTGATGTAATATCAGAAATAATCATAGCGCCAGCTAATAGTAATGGCTGACCTGGTGTGATATATGCATTTTTCCCTGGAACTTCACTAGGTTCTAAATACACATAACCAAATACACCATGTTTTAATAGTTGTTCAGCTGTTAACGAATAGTTAAAGGCATCATTTGCACCATATGTTACTTTGACTAACTCTCCATCTAATCCTGGCTGTTTTACTAAACAAAAAACGTGCAACAGGAAAGAAAGCGCCAAAATTGCATATACCGCTTTAGGCAAACTCTTAAACTTAGTAAGCAAAAATGAGCAACTCCTTTTTTATTAATTCTTTCGTATTTTCATGTGAAATCTTTAATAGTATTAAGGATTTCCAAAACATAGTTATTATATCATAAAGTGGAATGCTGAAATTAAGTTTTTCAAGAATGAGTAATTTGTATGCCATAATTTAACTGTTTACTAAGGGAATATTAAGACAATACATTTATGATAGAATCAACTATGCAGACGAAATATGTCATATATGTTATTTTAATAGAAATAGTTCTTTCGATGCGGGGGAAATTAAGACATAGAAACGAGGGAATGAATTGAAGTATGGCTCTACACTTTTTGATCTTCCAAAAAGAAATATATTAATTTCTAGCATTATAAGTAGTATGGTGATTTTATTAGTAATAACTATGCTGTTTATGCTTTTAAAGGTTTTTAATTTAGACATAATGAAAGCTCATTTAAATCAAAATCTTGTTTTAATTGTTATGATGATTTTCATATGGGGCATAACATTTTATATTTCACATTTTAATAAAAAAGAGATGTCTACACTTAGGGCATCCCTACGAGTGCATTTTGTATTATTTTTACTAGCTCATACAGTAGCGTTATTTTATATTGTCATGCAAGTTAATATGAGTTTCATAGAGGCAATGAATTGGATTTACTTGTATAACATGCAGTTTATATTAAGTTTTGTAGTAATTTATGCAATATACATTCTTGTTTATAATTTAATAGGCAAGGTTTTTCTAAGTATGATTTTAACGAGCTGTACGTTAGTCATTTTAGGTATTGTGAATTATTTAAAGCTTATTTTTAGAGGTGATCCGCTGTATCCTTCTGATTTCACACAAATTATGCATATGCAATCTGTTATACCGATGGTGATGGACTATTTTAGCTGGAGTTATATTTTTGTCATTATCTTAAGTATCGTGGCTTGTATTGTAGCAGGGATATATATGAGAAGGTATATTCAAAATGTAAAGACTCATCTAGGAATAAGAGCCTTATTAGTAGTAGGTTCTATTTTTGTTCTATATGCGTACGGTAATTTTGCGAACACATTTATGAATAAAGTATTTCAAAAATCAGGTGTAGATTTTGTTTTGTGGGATCAAAATGAGAACTATGCTTCAAATGGTTTTGTACTTGGGTTTATTAGCAATTTAGATACAACAGTTATGGAAAAACCCAAAAATTATTCTAAAGAAAATATGCTTCAAATAGCAAACGATATAAAAAAACAATATAGTGGAAATATAGGGAGCCAAAAGAAAAAAGAGAAACCGAATATTATTTTTGTAATGAGTGAATCGTTTTGGGATCCGACGAAAGCAACTAACCTTTCTTTTAGTGAAGATCCTGTACCAAATTTACATCATTATATAGAAAACTTTCCTGGTGGACAAACTATTTCTCCTACATTTGGGGGAAATACGGCGAACGTTGAATTTGAGGCATTAACGAGTTATTCAATGAGTTTGTTAAAGCCAGGTTCTATACCATATCAGCAGGTTATTACAAATAAGAAAGAAATTCCATCAATCCCTACGGCGTTGAAAAAAGAAGGGTATTACACAAGTGCAATTCATTCATTTGGTCGCACATTCTTTAAACGTGATGATGTATATAAGGTGTTAGGATTTGATAAATTTAATGCAGCTGATACGATGGAAAATGTAGATGTTGATGGAGATTATATTAGTGATTTAGCGATGAGTAAAGAGATAATTGCTGAGTTAGAGAAACAAAAACAACCTACATTTATTCATGCAGTTACGATGCAAAATCATTTTCCATTTACAGAGGGCCGATTTGGTGAAAACCTAATAGAAATTAGCGGGCTAGAAAATGAAGAATCAAAGGGAGAATTAGAAACGTATACAGAAGGGTTAAGACGTTCAGATGAGGCCCTTCAATATTTAATAGAGCAACTAGATAATTTAGATAGACCTACATTATTAGTATTCTTTGGAGATCATCTTCCATCATTAGGAACAAATAAATCTTTTTATAAAGAGAATGGGTATATAACGAATGAAAAAACACCGAGCGAACGTTTAGCGATGGCCCAAACGCCGCTATTAATGTACGCAAACTTTGATATGCCAAATGATAATTTAGGTGTAGTAAGTCCAATTTATTTTTCTAATCTTATTTTTGATTATGCAGGATTAAATAAATCTTTATTTTATCAATTTTTATCGGGATTTTACAAGGAAATACCGGTGCTTAGAGATGAATTAAAAGTTGATAAAAATGGAGAAGTAATCAATGATTTAACAAAGAAACAAAAAGAAATGTTAGAGCAATATAAAATGCTTCAGTATGATTTACTTGTTGGAAATCAATATAGTAAAGATATCCTCTTTAAATAAAGTGAAACTTTAATCAGTGGGGGTTTTCTTCATCCCCCACTGATTATTAGCCTTCACCAATCGGACTTTTATGGGCAGCCCGACCCCCACCTAACTTCTTTGCTTTGCTGAATTTTGAGGTGGGGGTCTTACTGCCCGTTAAAGCGGGATAAAAGAAACAAAAAGAACTTGTATAACGATACAAGTTCTTTTTTATAGTATTTAACGGGGTAACCAGACAAGCTGGGTTTAGGGAGTATTACCTGTACATTTAGTATAAATGAAAATGTAACCGTTTTATCGAATGATTTGTGAGAAATATGTGAATTTTAACCTTTTTAAAAACTACGTTCCTATCGATACATTTGGCATAGTTTTTTATGAATGCAAAAACTTTATAAGTTCTTCGTTTAATTCATCCGCTTGATCAATTGGAGAGCCGTGACCACTATTTGTGAGAGGATGTAACTGAGAATTTTTAATACGCTTTTGCGTAAGTTCAGCGCTTTTGTATGGGATAAGTTGATCATGAATACCGTGGAATATTTTTGTTGGCACGTTAATTTTACTTAAGTCTTTCGTTACATCTTCATTTGCGGCTGCTTGCAATATTTTGATGAGAGCATAAGAAGCAGACTGCATACCGAGATAAGAAAACCATTCTAGCGTAGCAGATCCTAAGTTTCTATTAAAAAATGATAAAGATACATCATTTAAAAATTTAGGCATATTGGCATACATTTGATTAATGAGAGTGTCTGCTTGTTCTTTTGGGACACCATAGGGAGATTCTTGATTTTTAACGAAAGAGGGGGAAACGGCATCGACTAATACAAGTTTAGAAATACGATGACCATTATAGCGAGACATGTACCGAATAGAAAGAGCACCACCTACTGAGAAACCAATTAATGTAGCATTTTCGACTTGAAGTGCTTCTAAAACGATGGCGATATCGTCTGCTAAACGATTGTATGTGTAACCAGTCCATGGTTTATCAGATTGTCCATTTCCGCGTATATCCATAGCGATGCAGCGGAAACCGTGTTGTGGTAACACGTTGAGCTGATATTGGTACATTTGATGATTTAAAGGCCAGCCATGGACGAAGAACACGGTTTTACTACCGGGACCGGGATTAACGTCTTGCACAAAAATATGCACATCTTTTTCAACGGTAACAAACATGAATGAGCCTCCTAATCATACGCGAGGAGCGTATGATTTTGTTCTATTAAGACACTAAGCTTTCCTTCATTTTTTGCCGCTTATATAAAATCTCTCCCACATAATATAAGTATTATTGTTTATAATTTTTATGATTGCATATCGTCTGAAAATATCACGATTTTGGGATGATTTTCCTCAAATGTTCGATTTATCTTTGTTTGTATAAGGAAATCATTTATTATAATAAATGGTATTCTTAGAGATATTATGTTGAAGGGGTGTTGAAGTGAAGGAAAGTTTTCTATCATATAAAGAAGAAGAAAGGAATGCCAAAATCTTTTTGTGGGTGCTATACGTCATTGTTGTTTCATACCAAATTTTCTATGCAATCGTATTAGAAAATAAATCACTAACGGATAAGGGACATAGCATACTATGGCAAGTTATTTGCGGAACTGCAATACTCGGTGTAAATGTATATTTAATAAAAAAAGAGAAAGTGAATTTTGTGAAATATGCATGTGTATTTGCATACATAGGAATAGAAATTGCTAACATATTTTCGTATATGCTTTATAATGAGGCGGCATTTGATGGGGGAAATATAGTAGAAATTATTCTTATCTTCTTTGTACCTATATTTTTAAATAAAAAATATTTTGTGTTTGTACTTTCAACTATTGTAGGGAAATATGTAATTTACTTATTTGTATTAAAAGAAGTAAAAGGATTTATGTTCCTCATTATGTATACACTCGTATTAATAGCAGCATACATCATTTTAAATCGATTTATACAATACCTTTCAGCGGTAAAGGAAAGTATTAAGATTGCTAGTGAATCACAAAAATTAGCAGTAATCGGAAAAATGGCAGCGACAGTGGGACATGAAATTAAAAATCCACTTGCTTCATTGAAAGGGTTTACGCAATTACAACGAGAGAAGCATGAAGAGGACCCTATTTATAAACAGATGATTTTTGAAATAGAAAATATGAATAATATGATAAGTGAATTGATGGAAGTTGCTACATGTAAACCCTCTATTTATAAAAAACATAATATAGGTGAAATTGCATTACAAGCAGTAGCAATTCTTCGAGAAAAAATGAATGAATCTAGTATCCAGCTTATTTCTAATATCGAAGAAAAGATGATAGAAATTGAATGTGATGAGCGGAAAATACGAGGAGTTTTTCTATATGTCATAAAAAATGCTCTGGAGGCAATGGAGCAAGGTGGCACATTAGAGTTACGGTTAGAAAATAAAGGACAAGATTATGTAATGCTAAGTGTAATCGATAATGGTTACGGTATTAAGAAAGAGAATGTGGCTCGTGTTACAGAAGCTTTTTATACAACAAAACAAGATAAAATTGGTTTGGGACTTACGGTAGCAGATCGAATTGTCAACGAACACCTTGGTACGTTACATATTTCAAGTGAAAGAGATAAGGGAACGAGAATAGATATTATTCTTCCAAAAAAGTGTGGAAATAATGAAATCCAATTGAGAGAAAAGCTAGGAGTTACCATATGAATAAAGACGGTATATTTAAAAATGAAGAAATGAAGGCGCTGAAAATATATTTAAGTTTATTTTTCATTATATTTTTTGTATACGATCTTGCCTACGAATTTATTGTACCTTTAATAGGAGGAGAGCAAGAAGGAGTAGGACAATTTGAAGATGGTTTAGGTTTATGGCTTTATTTTCTGATGGTGGTTTTATTTTGCATTGGAATATACTTTATGAAATGGAAAAATCCATTTGCAGTAAAGTATATTATTCTAATTGGGTATAATCTATTAGATTTTATCCATAATATTATGATTTACTACGGTAGTGATACTGAGTTTGATGGTGGGAATATAGTAGAAGGGTTTTTTATTTTATTTGCCCCACTTTTTGTGAATAAAAGATATTTTTGGTTAGTTCCGAGCATACTTGTTGGAAAATATGCTCTTATAGGAATCATGATTCACTCATCACTCGTTTTAATCCCGATGGCATTATATAGCGTATTTACTATCATATGTTGGATTATGTTTGTAAGGTTCCAATCTTACGTTCGTACGCTTGAGATGATGAATAAAGAAATACAACAAACAGAAAAGTTAGCAACTGTTGGGAAAATGGCTACAGTTATTGGTTCCAAAATTAAAAGACCTTTAGCTAATTTAGATAAATTTGTAAATAAGCAAGCGGTTAAATATCCAGAGGATAAAATATATAGTGATATTATGAAACAAGAAGTAGAACGAATTCATACAATCGCTACAGAACTTAGTGGATTTGAGAAATCTAAATCAATAGAATCAGAAGTTCATAATATAGAAGAAATTATCGCTTATGTTATTCGAGTTATGGGGAAGCCTGCTTTAAATCAAGGTGTGCACATACAAGGTATTTATAGTAAAGACATACCATCGATTACATGCGATGAAAAACGATTAAAACAAGTGTTTTTTAATTTAATTAAAAATGCGATTGAAGCAATGTCAGTTGGCGGAACGATTACGATTAAAGTGACTGTAGAAGATGCAATCATTGTTCAAGTTAAGGATGAAGGTTGCGGCATTCCAAAAGACAAAATCCCGAAGCTAAATGAAGCCTTTTACACAACGAAAGAAACGGGAACAGGTTTAGGCTTAGTAGTTACAGAAAAAATTATTAAAGACCACAACGGTAAAATGAGTTTTGAAAGTGAAGTTGGGGTTGGAACGACGGTGAAGGTTATGTTGCCGATACAATAAAAAATATATTTTAAAAAGGGAAATCATTTATTTGAGAGTGATTTCCCTTTTTTGTGAATAAAAATCCGGAAGTGTTTACACTATTGGTGCATTATATATAATTGCGAATCTAAGATATGGGTATTTTTATGGTGGTAATATAGAGTGAGTTTGTTAGTTGTTGACCTAAATTATTGAGGCTTTTTCTGTTGAATAAATTATTTTTAAGAGAGAACTAAATATTTGTGATTAGAAAAACAGAATATACAGCACTGGTAGTAATTCCAGGGTTAATATAAAGGGATATAGCATCTCCTCTTGAAATGAGGTTTCCAGTTGTAATACTAGTCCAAGTTACAGTAGCGGGACCTACTGCCGGAGTAGGATTAAATACTTGAATTTGTCCAGATCCAGTATCTGTCGGTTTAATGGAAAATACTATAGTTCCGGTAATTTTGTCTGTGGTAGTTAAAGTAATAGTAGTTAGAATGTAACTAGAGATAGGGGCAGTGAGGTTTGTGGGGACATTCCTACAAATATCAATCGTATAAACAGCAGCAGGTAAGTTATTTACATTTATAGATGCAGCAAAACCAACTATACTACCAGATCCAGCCGTGACATATGGAATAACATTAGAGTCAATTCCAGGAGAACCCGCTATACGTTGAAAACCAGCATTTGTTCCTTGGAACACAATACTTTTTGCTGAAGAACTACCAGCGGAGCCAGTGGGTCCGGTGATGCCGGTGCTTCCGGTAGATCCGGTGTTTCCGGCAGGTCCAGTGTTACCAGTGGGTCCAGTGATGCCAGTGGGTCCGGTGATGCCGGTGCTTCCAGTGGGTCCGGTGCTTCCGGTAGATCCGGTGTTTCCGGCAGGTCCAGTGTTACCAGTGGGTCCAGTGCTTCCGGTAGATCCGGTGTTACCAGCAGGTCCAGTGATGCCAGTAGATCCGGTACTCCCAGTAGGTCCAGTGTTCCCGGTAGATCCAGTAATCCCGGCAGGCCCAGTATTCCCGGTAGATCCAGTGATACCAGTGGGTCCAGTAGCCCCACTTTCTACTAATACGATATAATCTGAAGAGACATTAGGAAATCCTTGAGGTGCATCCTTTTTTACAACATAGCCGCTGCTCGTATAAGTAACAACTTGTCCGGCTTTATAGTTGGGAGCGGCTGCAAGACTAAAGGCGGTAGTACTTTGTAAGCCAGCTCCTGTACCCCCAGTAGCGCCGGTAGCTCCAGTGGGCCCAGTGATGCCGGTAGGTCCGGTGATGCCAGAAGGTCCAGTGATGCCGGTAGGTCCGGTGATGCCGGTGTTTCCAGTGCTTCCAGTGGGTCCGGTGATACCGGTAGATCCGGTGTTACCAGTGGGTCCAGTATTCCCGTTAGAACCACTGGGGCGTCTGCCATCGCAACTAAAACAATTACGTGGGTACATGTATGTTCTCCTTTCTATATTTTGAAAATCTAGTTTTTAAAATAGAACTACTATATGTATATTAGGAATTCTATATTTTTGTGTGGTTGATTGTATTGTGTGTTTAGATTTTAACAGTAGGGTGAAAGTGTATTGTATATCGAATTTTTTTCTATTTTAAGTTTAGTAAAAAGAGATAGCTAATTTAGCTATCTCTTTAAAAATTTATAACCACCATTTTTCCTGTGGAACCAAAGTAACATCCACTTCAAAATTCTCTTTAAACCAATCATACATCAATGTTTCTTTCACTAAATATTCAGAGGCAGAGTGTGATACACCGATGAGTGACATATTCGTTTCTTTTACGTAATCCATAATGAGCGAGTATTTCTGTTTACCGTAATCATTGTCGATATGGCAATGGATTTCCCCAGTAATATATGCTTCAGCACCTTTTGCTTCTGCTTCTTTCATGAGAGACACGACATCACCACATCCTGCAATAATTGCAATTTTTTTGATAGAATCATGTTGTTTACCTTCGAAGTCTGTATAAGGAATATGGAAGAGATTTTTGAGACGCTTTTGGAGTGCTTCTGTTGATATTTCATCTATTTCACAAATAAGGCCAACTGGCTCTTGTTCGGGGCCTTCATATGCAAAGCCGTCAACTACGTGAGCATCTAAGACTTTTGCAATTGAAATGCTCGTTCCATGCGTTTGATGAATATCCATTGGTCCGTGACATGTATATATAGAAAGTTGTTTTTCTTTTATTGCTTGCAAATATTTTTCAGGTATTGGAATAAAACCACGACCTGATTTTCCAAGCGGATCACCGCATTCCATTACAAGTGGGTGGTGCATAAAAAGTAAATCACCAGATGTGGACTGTGAAATGAATGTTTCAAGAACGTCATTTGTAGGAAAAACAGCTAAAAATACTTTATTTACAGTTTCAGCTCCTCGTATCATAAGACCGTTAAATAGCTCTACAAAATTGGTTTCGAAAAATTGTTGCCACGGAAAGTGGATAGGATCATATACAGATGGGATAAATCGACTAAAGGCACTATCTTTTCCATATTTTTTGATTTGGAACAAATGATTGAGTGATTGTTCTATTTCTTTTAAAGCTGGCATGTTATGTTATCCTCCTTGAACTAATTAGATGTTTTTGTTCTTCACAGCGAAATAAGAAGCGGTTAGGAAACAAATAAAACCTAAAATCCAACCAATAGAAGGAGAATAAGGAAGTATATGTTGTAATATCATACCGCTAGAAATAAAAAAGCTACCGAGTAGACCTAGGAAGATGGGGTATCGCAGTAATTTGAGCATGAGTGATACAACCTCCTTTACTACATACATTGTATATTGTTCGTAATTTTCTGTATATATTTTTAAAGAAAAATGGTGGTACAATATATGAAGGATACGAGAAGAGAGGATGAAGATTAGAGTATGTACGTTACTGTAACAGAAGCAGCATATAAAAAGATTGTGGATACGATTCCAAATGAAGCGAAATATATAAAGTTATTTTACGATAATGAAGGTTGCGGTTGTGTAATGAGCGGAATTATCGATTTAGTAGCTGTAGCAGAAAAAGATGAGCGCGATGTGGATATCGAATCTAGCACAATGAATTTTATCGCAGATCGTACAAAGCTTGTATTTATGGATGATAAATTAACAGTTGATTGGCATGAAGGTGGAGGGACGTTTCAGCTGAAGAGCCCGAGCCAATTTTATAATCCAAATATGAAGTTACACGTTCGAGTGTAGTAAAGAAAAGGTGGTTCCAAAATGTATTTTGGAACCACCTTTTTTATTGTATACGTCGCTATTCTTGTCGTTTTTTGTTGATAAGTCGATATATTTAAAAAATCGCTGATATAATTCGAGTTGCGCCGATATATTTTGAAAATCGCCGATATAATCAGAGTTGCGCTGATATATTCAGAAAATCGCTGATATAATTTCATGCCCCAAAACGTTTCATACAATAAAAAGATTTTTTCACATAATGAAATGTACATGTGATTGAATTTTCTGTATAATCTTATTTGCGGAGGGGATACGCATGAGAAGATGGGGAATTGAGTTATTAATTTTAGCAGTCGTTATTATTTGGGGGATTAATTTTACGATTGCGAAATATGGACTTTTAGAATTTACAGCAATTGAGTTTACTGCACTTCGGATGATATCGGCGGCACCGCTTATGTTACTCCTTACATTTTTTATTGAAAAGTCGGTTTATATGGAGAGAAAAGATATACCTAGATTAATCATCGTTAGCGTTGTAGGTATTGTACTGTATCAAACGTTATTTATGGAAACTGTTAAATATACATCCGCTACAAATGCCTCTTTACTCATTTCTATTTCACCTATTTTTACAACTGTATTTGCGATTATCTTAAAACAAGAAAAGTTTTCTTCTCGAAAGCTTATCGGTTCGATTATTGCCTTTTGTGGTGCAGCCTTAGTTTTAGTAGCAGGGCATTCACTGGCTAGTTCTTTTTACGGGAATGGGATTGGACTCATTACATCAATATGTTGGGGGCTTTATCCTGTTTTAGCTGGTCCATTAATTAAAAAATATTCAGCGCTACGTGTTACCGCATGGTCAGCACTAGTTGGCGCGATTCCACTCTTGCTTTTAAGTGGACCATACGTATTTATAATGCCATTTCATATTACACATGGAATAACACTATTCGCTTTACTATATTCTATTTTCTTTGTAACAGTATTTGGTTTAGTAATGTGGTATGTTGGTGTTCAAAAAATTGGAGCATCACATACGATGGTATATATGTATATAACGCCACTTGTAGCTGTTTTATTTGCAACTGTATGGGCAAATGAATACGTATCGTTTCAACAAATAATCGGTGGAATTATTATTTTCTTCGGTTTATGGTTTGTGAAATCGGAGAAAGTAAAAGTGCATTCTACTGCGGGGGAACCTATATCAAAATAGGAAAACAGATCACCTATGATCTGCTTTCCTATTTTTTTATTTTTGGTAAGAAGATGAGAAATAAGATCGCAGTAATAAGTGGAATTAAGTTTAAAAATGGAATACGGAAGAGTGTAATAAGAATAATACCCGGAAGAAGGACACCGAGGACAGCGTAGAAAATACTATGGTTCTTCGTGTACCAATACAATGAAAGTCCAATAAGTGCAGGGATAATGAGGTGAATGAGAGCCATTAAAAAATAAATCATTAGACGCCCCCTTTATTTGTGTACTTATTACATCATATCCGTATGTTCATAGATTGATATCATTTTTTTCATAAATGGACGAAAAATGTTTGAAAAAACGTCACAAATTATGAGGGTATGATCTTTGAAATCTTGTATAATATTATTTTCTAAAAATATTTAAACAACATAAACATACCGTTTATGTTGTTTTTAATTTGAGTGAAATGAATGTAAGCAGTATAAACTTGAAAAAAATTTCTTGTTGGATAGATAAAAATTACTGAAGAGGAGAACAGCATGATTAGTATGTCATTAAGGTCGTTTAAAATTCAATCGTATTATATACTAGGTATTCTTTTACTAGGCTGGATGGTAACACCGTTTTCAGCACATTTTTTAGGTGCAGGAATTGGACTTATCGTAAGTATGTATTGCGTTTGGCTTTTAGGGAGACGAATTGAGAAGCTTGGAGATAGTATCGTAAAGAAAACGAAAGCGCCGACGCTCGGTATGTTTAATCGTTTTGCGGCTGCTATTTTAGGCGCTATTATTATGTACGAAATTGAGCACCATATGGTAATGTGGGCATTTGCAGTAGGGATTATGGGCGGTTATTTTTTAATCGTTGTGAACTTAGGTTATTATAGTATGAAAGATGAAAAGGAACTAACAAAAAGATAAAAAGCCTCTTTTTAGATGGAATAGAGGATCTAGCGAGGGATAGAAGCGTTTAAATCCTTTTTTAGCTCCATACGTTGTGAAACTAGAGGGATGTAATTTATATGTTCGAATCCGTAAGTTGTATGTGTAAAAATGAATTTACCCTAGAATAAGGAATCCAGCGATGAATAGTACAACAGGAAGCGAAACATTGCATAAAATACAGGTTTTTGCTTCCGATAAGTTAACATGAAATTACGTATTAGTATGACTTTTATGTTCTTTAAAAAAGTTGGATATAATACAAAAAACTATTCCGGTAATTAGAATAATATATTTTATCGTTTCACTTGTATGCTCAAATAAATTAACGTTAAGCATTACAAGTCCCCAAAACATTTGAATCGCTCCATAACTGAATAAAATTTTCCTGTACGAGAAAAATTTTCCATAGGTTTCACCCCTTCCTATATATGTAAATTATATCATGAAAAACTAAAAATAAGTAAATATAAAGTGAAAATTCTGTAAATTAACAAACGAAGTCACAGATGAAGAGAGTAACGTTTTACTTTATATAAGATATAGAAAGAAGCTTACGTAAAAAACGTAAGCTTCTTTTTTATGTAAGTGTGTGTAACCGTTAAGCCGCATTGGGTTTTGTCGGTGAGTACGCGAAACTTTACGGTTACACGACACTTATTCATATGAGTAAAGGGTTATTCCAACAGAAAGTTTGCGCTTAAGCGATTGGGCCGCCTAAGTTAATAATGTCTTCAGATACGCTGTCGAACTTTTTGAAGTTAGCTTTGAATTCATTTGCAAGTTCGATTGCTTTTGCTTTATAAGCAGCTTTATCAGCCCAAGTTTGTTCAGGCATTAACACTTCGTCAGGTACACCTGGTACGTGAAGTGGAACTTCAAGACCGAAGATGTCATGTTTAGCTGTTTCAGTTTTCGCAAGTTCACCGCTTAATGCTGCTTGAATCATTGCACGAGTGTAACCTAAGTTCATACGTTTACCAACGCCGTATTCGCCACCAGTCCAGCCAGTGTTTACTAAGAATACTTTCGCATCGTGTTTCTCAATTTTTTCACCAAGCATTTCAGCATAGCGAGATGCATCAAGTGGTAAGAATGGTGAACCGAAGCAAGTTGAGAATGTTGCTTGCGGAGATGTAACACCGCGCTCTGTTCCTGCTAGTTTACTAGTGTAACCACTTAAGAAGTGATACATAGCTTGTTCTTTTGATAACTTACTGATTGGAGGCAATACGCCAGATGCATCAGCAGTTAAGAAGATAATTGTATTTGGGTGTCCTGCAACACTTGGTAGTACGATATTGTCGATCGCATGCATAGGGTATGCAGCACGAGTATTTTCTGTTAAAGTAGTATCGTTATAGTCTGCGATACGCGTTTGGTCATTAATGATAACGTTTTCTAAAACAGATCCAAATGTGATTGCATCGAAAATTTGTGGTTCTTTCTCGTGAGAAAGGTTTACACATTTCGCGTAGCAACCGCCTTCAATATTGAATACACCGTTATCAGACCAACCGTGCTCATCATCACCGATTAATTTACGGTTTGGATCAGCAGATAATGTTGTTTTACCTGTTCCAGATAAACCGAAGAATAATGCTACATCGCCTTCTTCACCTACGTTTGCAGAGCAATGCATAGAAAGGATATCTTGTTCAGGTAATAAGAAGTTCATAATAGAGAAGATTGATTTTTTCATTTCTCCAGCGTATTCTGTACCACCAATTAGTACGATACGTTTTTCGAATGAAACCATAATGAATGCTTCAGAGTTTGTACCGTCAACAGCTGGATCAGCTTTGAAATTCGGTGCAGAAACAATTGTGAACTCTGATTCATGAGTTGTTAATTCTTCTTCAGTTGGACGAATGAATAGTTGATGTACAAATAAATTGTGCCATGCATATTCATTAATAACTTGAATTGGTAGGCGGTAATTGCGGTCAGCGCCTGCAAATCCTTTGAAGACGAATAACTCTTCTTTCTCTTTTAAGTATTCTAAAACTTTCGTATATAATTTATTAAAATGTTCTTCAGAAATCGGTTGGTTCACTGCTCCCCAAGCAATTTTGTCAGCAACCGATGCTTCTTTCACAATAAATTTATCTTTAGGAGAACGTCCTGTATATTTTCCAGTTGAAGCAGAAACGGCACCAGTCGAAGTTAATTTCCCTTCATTTCGCATTAATACTTTTTCCACTAATTGCGGAACACTTAGTTGAATCTGTGCATTGCTTCCGTTCAATAATTCGTGTAAACCAATTTGGACATTCACAGTACTCATATTTATATACCATCCTTTTCATTTAATGAAATATTTCTCGTAATCCCCAACAAGAGTATAACACAATTATATAAATAATGTATACTATTTATTTCTTTTTGTTTGTGTGAATACATTATTTCCTTATTAATATTTCATTTTAGGCGCATTGAGAAAAACTTTCACGAAAATGTGAATATTAATTGACAAATGAATATCATTTCTTTAGTATAGGTTGGGACGGATACTCTCTTATCCCGAGCTGGCGGAGGGACAGGCCCGATGAAGCCCAGCAACCTCACTTGTATTGGTAAACACAAGTGAATAGGTGCTAAAACCTGTGCGAGGCTACAGGTCTCGAACGATAAGAGCGAAGGGCAAAAAGCAGTATGCAAGTAGCAAATTAAACCTTTCCTCTCTATTATGTAGGAAAGGTTTTTCTGTATGCTTGTGTGGGAGAATAAATGTATGTCGCAATCTGTGGCAAATTAAGGATGAGTTCCGTACAATATATACAATTACTGTAGGGAGGTTTACCACATGACAAAAAAACGTCATCTGTTCACATCTGAGTCTGTAACTGAAGGACATCCAGATAAAATTTGTGACCAAATTTCTGATTCAATTTTAGATGCGATCTTATCAAAAGACGCAAATGCACGTGTAGCTTGTGAAACAACTGTAACAACTGGTTTAGTATTGGTAGCGGGGGAAATTACGACTTCTACTTACGTAGATATTCCAAAAATCGTTCGTGAAACAATTCAAGGCATTGGTTACACACGCGCAAAATACGGATTCGATGCAGAAACTTGTGCAGTTTTAACATCTATCGATGAGCAATCTGCTGACATCGCTATGGGTGTTGACCAAGCGCTAGAAGCACGCGAAGGTCAAATGACTGACGCTGAGATTGAGGCAATTGGTGCAGGAGACCAAGGTTTAATGTTTGGTTTCGCATGTAATGAAACACAAGAGTTAATGCCACTTCCAATCTCGCTTGCTCACAAATTAGCTCGCCGTTTAACTGAAGTACGTAAAAATGATACATTATCATACCTACGTCCGGACGGAAAAACGCAAGTTACAGTTGAGTATGATGAAAATGGTAAACCAGTACGTGTTGATACTATCGTAATTTCTACACAACATCACCCAGATGTTACATGGGAAGAAATCGATCGCGACTTAAAAGAGCACGTAATTAAAGCTGTAGTACCAGCAGAATTAATCGATGGAGAAACAAAATTCTTCATTAACCCAACTGGCCGCTTCGTAATTGGTGGACCACAAGGTGATGCTGGTTTAACAGGACGTAAAATCATCGTTGATACTTACGGTGGATACGCTCGCCACGGTGGCGGTGCATTCTCTGGTAAAGATGCAACAAAAGTTGACCGTTCTGCAGCATATGCAGCTCGTTATGTTGCGAAAAACATCGTAGCAGCTGGTCTTGCTGAAAAAGCAGAAGTACAACTTGCATACGCAATCGGTGTAGCACAACCAGTATCAATTTCAGTTGATACATTCGGCACTGGTAAAGTATCTGAAGACGTACTAGTAGAACTAGTTCGTAACAACTTCGATCTTCGCCCAGCTGGTATTATTAAAATGCTAGACTTACGTCGCCCAATTTACAAACAAACAGCAGCTTACGGCCACTTCGGACGTACTGATGTAGATCTATCATGGGAACGTACAGACAAAGCTGCAGCTTTAAAAGAGCAAGCTGGTCTATAATATATGAAAAAAAGCTTTGCGCGGTGAGCGCAAAGCTTTTTTTATTTCGTTTTATTTACAATTTGAATGCATGATTTGCAATATACTTCTCCATCTAGCTCAATATACTTTTTCATATGTTTGTATTTCTTTTTGGCATGATTTACAAACAGTTGGCTTTTTTGAAACATGTGAAATCAACCTTTCATTTGACGTGCTTTGCCCGCGCAAAATGCACTGCTTAATAAAAATAGCGTGGCGCATATAATACTTACTAATGTAGCGTATGGAATTGCGCCTTTTAGAGAAAAGCCGACAGTGATGGAAGCGATAAATAAGAGGATGAATGTTGTTGTTAATTTTTTGTATAGTTCCATAATAGGTAGACCTCCAATTTATTTTTTAGTACAAGTTTTAAAATTGAATTCTATGTATGTAGAAAATATAAAGAGTAGCTAAAGGTATGTAGTCTAAGGAGTATAAGAAAGTGCAGTTTCCTTTTTGTGGGTTAGTATATTTATATTGTATCATGGCGTATTGTTGGCTTCATACATAATTGTGTAAACATATGTATGATAAAATGAAGAAAAGTCTTTAAGGAAGGAAAGATGAAAAAATGAGCGTAACCGAACATAAAAAACAAGCGCCAAAAGAAGTGCGCTGCAAGATTGTAACGATTTCCGATACACGTACAGAAGAGACAGATAAGAGCGGACAACTATTACATACATTGTTAAAAGAAGCAGGCCATACAGTGACTTCTTATGAAATTGTGAAAGATGATAAAGAAAGTATTCAGCAAGCAGTGTTAGCTGGTTATCATAGGGAAGATGTTGATGTTGTATTAACAAATGGCGGTACTGGCATTACGAAACGCGATGTGACGATTGAAGCAGTATCAGCGTTATTACATAAAGAAATTGTTGGATTTGGTGAGTTGTTCCGCATGATTAGTTATTTAGAAGATATCGGAAGCAGCGCAATGTTAAGTAGAGCGATCGGCGGCACAATTGGGCGCAAAGTAGTCTTCTCGATACCAGGATCTAGCGGAGCGGTTCGCCTTGCGATGAATAAATTAATTTTACCAGAATTAGGTCATATTACATTTGAGTTGCATCGCCAATGAGTAAGTATGCTGGAATTGTATTAGCAGGTGGTATGTCGAGTAGATTCGGTGAGCCGAAAGCGTTAGCGAGTTGGCAAGGGAGTACGTTTATTGAGCATATTTTGAAAGTGATGACAAGCACGCTCCAAGAAGTTGTAGTCATTAGTCATTCTGATATAAAAGAGCGAGTAGAGAAACTCGTACAAGTTCCTGTTATCGAAGATATTCCGCACTATAAAGGGAACGGGCCACTTGCTGGAATTGTATCAGGAATGGAATACATAGAAGCAGATTGGTACGCTATTATGCCTTGCGATGCGCCAAATGTTTCGCATGAATGGTTTACCATTTTACTGGAGCAAACAAGCAATGAGTATGATGCAGTTGTACCTATTATTAATGGAAGGAAACAACCGCTACTTGCAGCGTACCATAACCGCGTGAAAGAAAAGATTTATACTTTGCTTCAAGAAGAAAAAAGAAGTATGGGTCAGCTTTTATCACAATGTAATGTGAAATATATTGCTGGTGAAGATATACAAGCAAATGCGGATTGGTTTATAAATGTGAATACGAAAGAAGAATATGTGCAGGCTCAAAAAGACCTTTCAAATGAATGAAAGGTTTTTTTGTATACAGAAATTGGGGAACAATTACTGTATAAAGGTATGTGAGTAAGTTGATTTTAAGGGGAATTCTTAAAATCACTATACAGTTAAAATACTGTATAACCATATATTAATTTTTATGGGTTTTTATTACAAGTCTATTTGTTTATGCTTGTTTTTGTTATAATGAATATAGAAATAATATAATATTTCACCTTGTGTATCATTTATTTAAGTAAATTTTACAATTGTATAATAAACTCCCTTCGTTTTTTGAAGGGAGTTTTTCTATTTAAGCAAGCAACTCTGATTCGTTATGCTGAAGGACTTCTTCATATTCGTTAAGCAAGCCACGAAAGATCTCATCCCAGCTTTTTGATTTCGCATAAGATAAAGCTGCTACTCCCATCTGCTCCAATTTTTCTTCATTTTGCAATAAAAAATAAATGGATGATAGAAATGCGTCCTCATTTTTTGGCGGGCAAAGAACTCCCGTTTTTCCATCTGTAATAATATTTTTAACCCCGCCACTATTTGCACCGATGACAGGTGTGCCGCATGCAAGCGATTCAAGTACAACATTTCCGAATGTTTCAGTGGCTGATGGAAATACCATCATGTTAGAACAAGCATATGCTTCAGCTAAATCCCCGCCTTGTAAATAGCCAGTAAACGTGACATTTGTTTTCGGAACAGCTTCACGAAGACTTGTTGCTAGAGGACCGTCTCCTGCTATAAGCCAATGAATATCGTTTCGAGTATGCGCTGATTTAACGATAAGATTTTGCAACGTATCAATATCTTTCTCAGGAGCAATCCGTCCAACATAGGAAAGGACATACTTCGCTGTAATATTATATTTTTTCCGGAATACTTCTGTATTGTAAGCTGGATGAAAGAGTGTGCAATCTACACCCCGTCCCCAAATAGAGAGGGCCTGAAAGCCTTTATGTTTTAATTGATGTAATGTTTCAGGAGAAGGGACAAAATTTTTTTGCATATGACTATGAAACCATTTTAAATAGTTCCAAAGCATATTGGAGAGAAATTCGATTTTGTAATAGCGCAAATAAGCATCGAAATCAGTATGATAAGAACCGACAACTGGGATGTTTAACTTTTTCGCATAATACAATCCACAAAGTCCCATGTTGAAAGGTGTAGCAATGTGAATTATGTCAGGTTTAAAGGAAAGAAGTTCTCGCTTAATGCGCGGAGTAGGAAAAGAAAAGCGACATTCTGGATATAATATTGTTAACGGGATACTTCTCATCTTGTTCACATTCGCTACGAAATTATCTTCAGCTGTATGCTGAGGGGCGAAAACAGAATAGGCGATTTTTTCTTTCTGAAAATATCGTGTTAACCGCTCTAACGTTTTCGCAACCCCGTTCACTTGTGGCGTAAAAGTATCGGTAAAAATGGCGACTCTCATCATATCACTCCTTTATGTGAAAAGTGGGATGAATTGATAAAAAGAGATGATGCCAGAGCAAGTGCCGAGACACATACCGACGAATACATCAGATGGATAGTGAAGCCCTAAATAAATGCGAGAAATACCGACGCATAATGCTAACGGTAATAGGAAAATAAGTAAGCTTGGATTATAGCAAATAAATGGAATAAAGACAGAGAAAACGGCTGTTGTATGACCAGACGGGAAAGAGTGGTCTTGTAATGGATGGACTGGATATTTTGCATCCTGAATTGTTAAATAAGGACGTTTTCGTGGATACCATCTTTTTAATATTTGCACAGGAATATGGCTAATTGCTAGCGAAATAGCAGTTGCAATTGCAGCTTGATGCAAAGTTCCACTTGCGAAGATTAAAAAGAACAGTGTGAGTGCGATAGAGAAAGTCGCGCCACCGATATGAGTAATATTGCTGAAAAAGAGATTTAACGTTTTTTGATCAAAGTAGCGGTTAATTCCTCTGAAAATGTAACATTCTATTTTATATAATCCACTGACCTTCATGAAAATTCTCCTCCCTCATCTACATATATATGGAGATATTAGCTTTTATTTTAATAAGATTTTGTTGAGGGAGTAATAATGTTTTGTAAAGAAAAAGTTAGATTTTATATAAAAAAACTGCCAGTATTATGGCAGCTGTAAAATCATTTTTGTAGTGATTTATAATATTGGCCTTTTTCAACGTATTGCGTGCGAATTCGCTCCATGTCTTTACGGTCTTCTTCTGTTAACTCACGAACGACTTTCGCTGGACGACCGAAAGCTAATGTATTCGGCGGGATTTTCTTTCCTTGTGAAACGAGGCTTCCAGCACCGATAAAGGCTCCTTCGCCAATTTCAGCACCATCTAATATAATAGATCCCATTCCAATTAAAGCATCTTTCTTAATATGGCAGCTATGTAAAATCACTTGATGCCCAATTGTTACGTCATCTTCTAAAATAAGAGGATATTGCGGGCTTTGGTGGAGTGTACATTGGTCTTGTACATTTACTCGGTCTCCAATAATTGTCGGTGACACATCACCGCGGATGACTGTATTAAACCAAATACTTGATTCCTCGCCAATTGTCACATCACCAGTAATGGTTACGTAGTCAGCGATAAAAGCACTACTCGCAATTTTCGGATTTTTTTCTTTGTAAGGATATATCATGTAAAGCCTTCCTTTCCTAGAGACTAGTTTCAGTGTATCAAATTATGAGAAAGAGTGAAATGGAGGAGAGCCGTATGTGGAATTATGAAGCTGAGCAAGCAAAGGCTGTCATCGTTATTGTGCACGGCGCAATGGAATATCACGGACGTTATGAAGCTGTTGCGGAAATGTGGAATCATATCGGCTATCACGTCGTGATGGGGGACCTTCCGTCACATGGAACGACTTCAAGAAATAGAGGACATATTGATTCGTTTGATGAATACATAGAGGAAGTTAAATTATGGGTGAAAGAGGCAAGAAAGTATCGATTACCTATTTTTCTATTTGGTCATAGTATGGGTGGTCTTATCGTCATTCGTATGATGCAAGAGACGAAGAGAGAAGATGTAGACGGCATTATTTTAAGTTCGCCATGTTTAGGTGTATTAGCTGGACCTTCTGCACCGCTTCAAGCTGCCTCAAAAATATTAAATATTATCGCTCCGAAGTTACAATTTGCAACGAATCTTACAGTGGAAATGTCAACGCGTAATCATGAAGTGAGAGATGCGATGGAGAACGATTCATTGTTCTTGCGCAAAGTATCAGTACGTTGGTATAGTGAATTGATTAAGTCTATTGAAATCGCTCATAAAAAAATAGATGATTTTCCAGATGTTCCGCTCTTGCTAATGCAAGCATGTGAGGATAAACTTGTAGATAAAACACGTGTCCGCACTTGGTTTAATAATGTTAAAATAAGTGATAAGGCTTTTAAAGAATGGCCGAATTGTTATCATGAGTTATTAAATGAGTATGAGCGTGATGAAATTTTGAATTATATTCAGTCATTTACTGAAATACGCATCAATAACATAATAGAAACAAATAAGTAAATTATTTGTACATTGAATAGAGGAGATGAAGGAAGAAGTGAACGTACCGAGTAATCCCATAACGCTCATGGCGAAAGTATACCGTGATGTGTTTCCGGTTGTACACCATGAGCTAGCGATGTGGAAAGAGCGTGCCTACCATATTCCGAATGATGAGCTTCATAGTCAGGCAATCGCAAGTATTGAGCATAAAACGTTTCATTGCGAAGGCGGTGGCATTTTAGCACTATTAGCAAATGAACACCGTGAGGAATGTATTCGTTTTATCGTCGCATATCAAACGATTAGTGACTACTTAGATAATTTATGTGATCGCAGTACATCACTTGATCCGAATGATTTTGCCGCGCTGCATGAATCTATGTTAATGGCATTATCACCTGAAGTAGAAGGTGGCGGTAATTATTATCGCTATCGTGATGATCAAGATGATGGTGGTTATTTAGATGAACTTGTTGAAACATGCCAAGATGTTTTAAAGAAAACGAAGCACTATGACAAAATTGCTCCTATTCTTCATGAACTTGCTTGTTATTATTGTGATCTGCAAATTCATAAACATGTGAAATTAGAAGAAAGAGAACCAAGATTACAAACATGGTTTGAAGCACATAAAGAAAACTTACCGGAGATGAGTTGGTTTGAATTTTCAGCATGTGCCGGTTCTACGCTTGGAATCTTCTGTCTTGTCGCATATGCCTTTCATGATGAATTACATGATGAAGATATTGCGAAAATTAGACAAGGATATTTTCCTTACGTACAAGGACTTCATATCTTACTTGATTATTTCATTGATCAAGAAGAAGACCGCATCGGCGGGGATTTGAATTTCTGTAGTTATTATGAAAACGAGCAAGTGATATTAGATCGTATGAAACATTTTGTAGAAGAAGCAGAGAAGAGCATTGGTGATTTGCCTCATGCGAAGTTTCATCGTCTCATAAGCCGAGGATTACTTGGTATTTATTTATCAGACCAAAAAGTATCAGCACAAAAGAATATGCACAAAATGGCACGGCGCATTGTAAAATACGGTGGTCTCACTTCACGATTCTTCTATTGGAACGGGAAGATGTACCGAAAGAAAACGGCGCAGTGATAAAGAAAACCACTCATGTAGAGTGGTTTTTTTTGTTATAATATGGTAAAGGTGGTGACGGAAATGAAGCAATTGTTTCAAAAGCTGTATAACCATATTGAAATAACATTACTCGTGCTACTCTCCATTTCATTTGTAACTGGAATGTATATGATGATGAATAAAGCCGGTGGTCCTACAACGATGGATTATGTAGCTCAAGTTATTATTGTATTGATTATTATAGTAGATATTGTCTTTTTAATAAGTGATAGAAAAAAAGAAAATAGTAAATAAAAAGCATTTGTACAAGGGAGTACAAATGCTTTTTTACTATGAGCGTATTTTTGAAAATACATATATAAGAAGTTCAATCACAAAAATAGCTAAAACAGATAGTCCGAATAAAGGCATGACAGCGCCTAGTATAACCATCATGATAAAGAAAACGATTATGCTTTTCTTATCTCTTTGCTTTGGCGGTGCTGCTAATTTTCCTTTCGGCTTTCTTGCTAACCACATTTTTATTCCGTAATAAATAAGAAGTAATAAAGATAATGTCGTTAGTAAGCATAATATTTTATTTGGCCATCCGAATAAATGACCTTCGTGAAGCGGGATACCGTAAGTGAACCATTGCGCAAGTAATCCATAATCACGATAGTCCGTTTTGGAAATGAGCTCTCCGCTATATTGATCAAAATAAGCTGTTATTTCTTCATTTGGTGCAACATGCATACCTGTAATACCAGAACCGCTCGATTTCGAAACAGTGAACACACCTTTTGGATCAGCTGGTAGTGAAATAACATATGGTTTCTTTATTTTAATTCCGTTTCGCAATTCATCGACAGAAATTGCTTTTGGCTCATTCGAATTCGATTCAGGAGGTGCTTCTTTTCTAGTTGCCCACGGCAATTCTTTTACCTTCGATTCAGGAGGTGCCATATACAATTTTGGATATCCGAGTGATTCATTTGACGATGCAATTTTATAAATTTGGTTACCCATAAATCCTGACCATGGCAACCCAGATGCAACTAACAAAACGAGAGGAATTGTAAATATAATACCGATAATAGAATGACGTCGTTTTGCTTTTTCTCGCTTATTGGATGCCGGTGTATTTTTGAATTGGCGTATACTCATGTACAACCCAGTTACAATTAAAAAGATTGTCCAACATGCCGCAAGTTCTACAATGTAGTTAACGACAGTGCCACCAACTAAAAGAGAACTATGTAATTCCCTCATGATATTGGCAAACGTTTCACTTGCGTTTTGATCCCCAACAATTTGATTATTACTATCTAAATACACATATTTTTGTTGCCCAGTATACTCATTTGCAATCGTAAGTCTCGTATTATAATCCCCATTAAACTCACTAATTTTCGCCACACTATAATGTGGATATTTTTTCTCTGTTAAGGAAATAGAATCAGCCATCGAAATAGATTCTGTTTGAGCACTCTTCCCAAAATATAAATCTTTATAGATGAAATCCTCAACCTCTTCCCGAAATAAATACCCAATTCCGCTCAGTGACAACGTAATAAGAAGCGGCGTAATAAAAAGCCCAGCATAAAAATGCCAACGCCAAAAAATGTAATGAAGCGAACGATTTACTTTCATGCTCTTAGTTCCCCTAACCTTCCCTATATGAATAACTACTTATTTAATATAGCGAGATTAAGTGTGATTACTTTGAAAGAATTGTGAAGAAAGTTAAAAGTTTTGGAGAGCTGGCTGGGAATTTTGTTAGTAAAGCGATAATCTATTATGACAATAAAATTTTTAAAACGTTTTAAGATAGTTCAAAAGTAGACATCTTCAATTTTGAAGATGTTTTTTTATATACCATGATTAAATACTAGCTTGACTATAACGTAGCGTCATAGATTAAGTTGTTCTTAGGAGGTGGATTAATCTGATTACTACGGGGGATGTAAAGAAAGTTACAGGTTTAACAGAAAGGACAATACGATATTATAGTGAATTGAACTTAATTACGCCAAAAAGAAATAATATAGGACAAATTCATTTATCAAGAAAGGATTTATTAGACTTAATTAAAATCCTAAATCTAAAGATAGTAGGAAAAAATTTAAAATTTATCGGCAGTCTAAATTTAAATGAACTGAGTATTAAAGATACAAGTCTTCAGCTTGATGAAATGTACAATGATTTAGAGTGTGTACTTATATCTTTAAACCATCTAGAGAATAGCAACGATGAAGATAGTATATTAAATGCTCTTAAACTTGCTCACGTAGTTAATGATAAGTACATGATGAAACGGGGATATTTATGAAAATTTTTATAGAAGATACTATAAGTCAATATGATATATTACTTTCACTATCACCTGAAGAAAGGGAGAATTTTTTTAGGCATACAATGATGAAACCATTTGAAGGAATGTGGAATACAATTAATGTACCGATGAAATCTAAGGATCCAAAAGGTTATGACGTCATGATGGCAACACGAATGCTAGGGTATTTAGATATAAACGAGACAAAATTAGCAGAAGAAGCATTAAATGATTTGAAGAAGATGAATGCATTAAAAATTGCTGAAAAAACTTTAAAAGAATGTATAGATTTCTCTTCTGAGCATGATTTAAGAGTAAGTGCAGAGGAAATGAGATTTGGTATGTATATTGCAGACCCAAAAAAATTAAAAAATCAAAACAGTTATACTGGTTTTGGTGGTATTCCTGGTTATGTTATAGCAATAATTCGCCCGAATAGCTACAATGTTCCAAGATTTCCGGCACTCATTGCACATGAATTTCATCATAATTTACGATTCTCTTATTTTGAATGGAATCATGGAGATGTAACCGTAGCTGATTATATAATTATTGAGGGACTCGCCGATTCTTTTGCTACCGCATTGTATGGTAAAGAATTTTTAGGGCCATGGGTTACTTCAATTGACAATGAAGACCTTGAATACTCTATTTACGTAATAAAAGAAGGGCTTAATGTGAAAGGGTTTGCGGAGGTAAGTAGCTATATGTTTGGAGATGATTTCGCCAAAAAAGAAGGTTATCAACCAGTAGGCTTATCAACCGGTGCGGGTTATGCTGTAGGGTATCACATTGTGCAGTCTTTTATGAAAAATAATAATGTTACAATCCAAGAAGCTACATTGTTAAGTACAGAAGAAATAATAAAGGGGTCTAATGTTTTTTAAGGTAATTGTATTTTGAAAGACGCTATTGTTTCTAAAAGTTATGAATTCTTATGTGGATTTGGAAATTAAGTAAGCATAATACCATCCGTAAGAACGGTACTATGCTTATTTATAGTTTTAAATTTAATCAATTTTATTATAATTATACATCCATGTTCAATTGCCGAGACATACAATGTTCTATGCAAAGTGTAGTTGAATGAATCAGCTCTTCATTTCCTTTTTGTAGCCTAATTTGAAGTGCTTTTTGAAAACAAGTAAGGGCGGTTTGGAAGTCACCTTCATCTAATTTACTTTTTCCGTAATGTTGGTAGAAAAAATCTTCATAAGCGGGTAAGTCTGGCAGTGTTTGTAGAAGTTCGGCAAAGATTGTATTTGCAGCAGCAAACTTTCTTTCCCAATGATATGTATGTGCGAGGCGAAGTTTGTTAATAAAAAGCACTTGGATGTTATCTGTTTGTGTGTAATATTCAATAGCCTTCTGTAAGTAATACTCACTGTCAGAAAGGTTGCCAGCGATTCGTTCATAAACACCGATTAATCCGCAGTTTTTTCCGTATAACGAACTTTCATGTAAATGCTCTTTCAAAAATACAATCCCTTGCTTCATTTCAGCAAGGGATATAGGTTTTTCTCTAAGATTTTCATCAAATGTGTATCCCATTTCAAAAGGTATATTCATTTGGACCCCCTTATATTTTCTACATACATCCTAACAACCGCTTTTGCAAGACATTGAGAGGAATCAACAAAATCCTCACTCGCCACCACATTCAAATCGGTACATGCGATAATGGCGGTATCAACTTCATCTTTCAATTGTAAAACGAGTGCATTCCACAATTCACGAGCTTCTTCAACTTCTCCGCTTTTAATATAAGTAATAATTTGATTAATGCTTTCCTGCCATTGTTCGTAATGAATATACTCTATGTTACATTTTGCAATCCCATCTTGGTAAATACCAGCTTGAACAGTTGCTTCTGTTGCGAGAAGAGCGACTCTTTTTGCAGTTTCAGGAATCGCTTTTAACGTTTCATCAACTATATTCAAAATAGGAATAGAAAGAGATTGCTGTAATTCTTCAAAATAAAGATGCGCTGTATTGCACGGCATAGCGATAAAGCTTGCGCCAGTACTCTCGAGTTTTTGTGCTCCTTCAATAATCGCTTTTTTCATCGCTTCATGATCAATAGGGCGATCCATGTAAAACGGTGTTGGGCACGAATAGATCATCATATGAGGAAAGTCCATGTCATGCTTTGCTCCGTATATTGTTTGGCACTCTGCTACAACTGTATCAACGAATGGTCCAGTTGATTTTGGCCCCATTCCTGCTAGTATTCCGATCATTGTTTTGTCTCCTTCAATATGTAATTAAAAACGTTTTTTGCGAACGATAAAAAGAAATAAGGTAAATAATAAAAATGAATATACGATAGCCCAAGCTGTGAGCCATAGCGTGTGAGTCAGTATATTATATTTGTATTGTCCAAGCATTAGAAAGCTTTCGACAGGTGGTAAAAACCATAGTAACTCTTTTTTAAACCGGATAGATGCAATCGTTATAAGCAATATAAATGTAAGACTAAGCCAAGCGGTGCTTGCTTTTGGAATCATATTTCTAGTAAATAAAGATGCGATTGAAATTCCAAGTATAGAGAAAGACATATGAGCGAGAAATCCGACTAAAAATAAAGAAACTGTCATTTTTTCATTAAACATTTGCAAAATAATTGGGTAGATTACGGATATAAAAGATAAAACAGTACAAATGAGAAGAGCTGTAATATATTTCCCTACATATAGTGCGGAAATATTATTTGTGTGAGAAATCGTAATTTGTTCTTGTACAGGATCTTCCGTATGAAAAATTGTGACCGTAATCCAGGCAGATAATAAATAAAGCGCAATTGCTGTTTCTAAATATGTCGGTACAATAGGAGTCGGTTTATATGTATATACAAAAAGTAAGCTCATGAAGTACATCGCAATAGGAGGGACGTACTTATACGATTTTGTATAGTCGAGAAAATGGTAACGAATAAGAGCAAACATAATAAACCTTCTTTCGATTTAAAAGTTAGGTTGTAGCAGTGTGATAGATGCTTTTTTATGCAATAAAAACTGAAGCATTTCGTTTGTATATTCTTTTTCGATTTGTAATTGAATAAGGTTTTGATTTGAATTGTGTGCAACGTGTATAAAACCGGATTGTTTTTGTAGTTCTATCGCTGAAAATGTTTCGTGAACAATTGCTTCAATATAGACTTGTTCTGCTCCTTTTTGTGCAGAGATATTTTCTGTGATTGTATGATTTGCTAACGTCACAATTCTATCGGCGAAGTTTTCTAGTAGCTGTTTTTCGTGACATGTGAAGAGTATAGATATACCTTGTTGTTTTAATGAGAGTAAAATATGTTCTAATTCTTGCTGAGAGTTCGGATCGAGTCCAGAAAGCGGTTCGTCTAAAATTAATAAATGTACGTCCGTAAGTAACGCTTGCATAATACCGGTTTTTTGTTTCATACCTTTTGAAAAGTTTCGTATAACGGAATGCCTTGCATGAAGTAAATGAAACCTTTCAAGAAGCAGCGGAATTTTATCTTTTACATATTTTGTTGATAAACCGTGAATGCGGCCGAGATGAAATAGATAATCCTCTAATGTAAAACGAATCCCTTCAGGAAAATGTTCAGGTACATAGCCGATTTGTATATGTTCTTTCCTTTGAATTGTCCCTGCCGTATGTGAAATAAAGCCTGCAATTATTTTGAGTAGAGTACTTTTTCCAGTCCCGTTCCCGCCAATAATGGCGAGTGCTTCTCCTTCTGGAATGGATAAATCAATGTTGTCTAGTATAAGTGATTTGCCATACTTCTTTTGAATTCCCTTTAGTTCTACTAGCAAAGTTCTATCCTCCTATACAGTGTATATATCCATTATATAGGAGAATAACAAAAAGACGTGCAGTGAGTGCACGTCTTTTTTTGTTATGTTTTGTCGATAAGTCGATATAGTGTGTCGAATCGTCGATATATCGAAAAAATCGTTGATATATTCTAAGTTACGATAGATATAATTGAAAAATCGTCGATATATTTATCGCTTCTCAATCGCCACAATAAATGGCGGGTTATTTTGTTGGTTAATGAAGCCGTAGCGCAGTACGTGTGCTTGTTTTTGGTCTAATTCTTCGGCAAATTTGAGAACAGCGTCCCGTTCTACTTGTCCTTCTGGATGTCCGTGGTAAATAACAAGGACGATGATACCTTCAGGTGCCATTACTTCTAATAATTGTTCGATTGCTGAGATTGTTGAGTTCGGTTTTGTAACGATATGCTTGTCTCCGCCTGGAAGGTAACCTAAGTTGAAAATTGCGCCTGTTACTTTACCTTTTGCATCTTCTGGTAATACGGATAGAAGTGTATCGTGACTATCGTGAACTAAAACAGTACGTTCGAAAAGTTCTTTTTCTTTTAGACGAGTTGTTGAGCTTTCAATTGCCTCTTTTTGAATATCAAATCCAAATACTTTTCCGTTATCGCCAACGATTTCAGCTAGAAAGCATGTGTCATGCCCGTTTCCTAAAGTTGCATCTACAGCGTAATCGCCTTCTTTTACTGCCGTTTGCAAGAGAGTGCGAGCAAACGGTAATACACGTTCTAATTTCATTTTTGTTTCTCCTCATTTGCATATTTTCCTTGCCAGCTTCCGCGGCGTACAAATTCTGCATCGATGGAATTTAATACTTCCCATTTATTTAAGCTCCACATTGGACCAATCATTAAATCAGGTGGACCGTCACCTGTGATGCGGTGCACAATTACGTCCTCTGGAATGATTTCAAGTTGATCAACAACGAGACTTACGTAATCCTCAAGAGAAAGGAACTCGAGTTGTCCTTTTTCATATTGCTTCACCATTGGCGTTCCTTTTAATAAGTGAAGTAAATGAATTTTAATTCCTTGTACGTCAAGCTTCGCTACTTCACGAGCTGTTTCCATCATCATGTCGTAATCTTCAAGAGGAAGACCGTTAATAATATGAGAGCAAACTCGAATACCATGCTTACGTAATTTATTTACGCCTTCAACGTAAGAAGGATAATCGTGAGCGCGGTTAATAAGGTTTGCAGTACGTTCATGAACAGTTTGTAATCCGAGTTCAACCCAAAGGTATGTGCGTTTATTTAAGTCCGCTAAATATGCAACGACATCGTCTGGTAAACAATCTGGACGAGTTGCGATAGAAAGACCGACAACGTCTTTTTCAGCTAGAAGCGGTTCGAATTTTTCTTTTAATACTTCAAGTGGTGCATGTGTATTTGTGTAAGCCTGAAAATAAGCGATACATTTTCCATCTTTCCACTTTGAGTGCATTTTTTCTTTCATTTCATGATATTGCGTTATAACATCATCGCGGCGATCGCCAGCGAAGTCACCAGATCCAGCAGCACTGCAAAATGTACAACCGCCATAAGCAACTGTACCGTCACGGTTCGGACAATCGAAGCCAGCATCTAATGAAACTTTAAAGATTTTTCCACCAAATTCATTTCGTAAATGGTAATTCCATGTATGATAACGTTTATTGTCGTTTGTATATGGAAAAGGGTTTTGAACCTTCATTACTTTCCCTCCTAAGCCGATCAAAATGAAACAAAATCCATTATAACATACTCATAAGGTTCATATGGAAGGGACACACTAAAGGGGAATTGAAGCAAGGAGGGACAATTATGGCAGAGCGTCAATCACTTGAATCGTATATTACACAAGCGGAACAAGCGGTGGAATATGCGAAAGAACAATTAGACCAAGGCATGAGACAAGAGCATTACAATACGATGGAGTATTCGGATGCGCAGTTACAATTAGAACAAGCGTATAACGATTTACAAACGATGCAACAACATGCGAATGATGAGCAACGTGAGCAATTAAATAGAGCGCGTATGGCAATTCGCCAGTTGCAACATCAAATGATTATTACACCGCACTAATAAGGAGTGAATGTAATGGCGAAACGTTCAGATCAAAATAACCCAGAGCAAAAAACGCAAAATGGACATAACGCTGAGTTTTCGAATGAGCTTGATCCAGTTGTTCAAGTGAAACAGCGTAACAGTAAAAAAGGACAACCTCAAAGATCGAAACAATCAGAGTAGACCAGGTCGCAATATGACCTGGTTTTATTTTGTTATATGACAATAATGTAAGATTTCTGTAAGGTTTGTCGATAGTTGCGAGCCGTTTTCTCCAGTAGAGTAAGGAAGGGTTAAATTTTATACAAGGAGTTGCTTTATGGGGAACAATATGACAAACAAACGAATTGATGAGTTAGATTACATTCGTGGCTTCGCATTACTGGGGATTATTTTAGTAAATATTCTTGCACTACTTAACATTAAAATTCCAGATCCTAATACAGTGGATGCTAGTTATCAAAGGTTTTTATACTTATTTGTAGAAGGTCGTTTCTTCTCAATCTTCTCATTCTTATTTGGAGTGGGATTCTATATCTTTATCTCTAGAGCAATTGCAAAGGGGAAAAATGGATATGTTTTATTTTTACGCCGCTTAGTTGCACTATTTATTTTCGGTTTGATTCATCAAATGTTTCAGCCTGGAGAAGCATTAACGTTATATGCAATTTGCGGGTTGATCGCTTTACCATTTTATAAAGTGAAAAAACAAGTGAACTTAGTTATTGGTCTTATTTTAACAATTGCCTTTAGCGTAATGGGTGCTAAGGAACTATTGCCACTTGGCTTAATTTTATTAGGGCTTGCTGCAGGGCAATATCGTGCATTTGAAAATCTTGCGCAAAATATAAAGAAAGTCGCTATTTTTACAGGTATTATGTTTGTTTTAAGTGTCGTAGCTGTATGGTATCAATACGGGCACGTGCCTGCTGATCCATTTGTAAATATGATACTAATGAATGAGGACGGAACAATGGATGCTGCAAGCCAATTTTTAAAAATTGGTGTTACAGTTGGCCCAATTATTTCAGCTTTCTATGTTGGAGCATTAATTTTACTACTTCAATTAAAACTAGTTCAAACATTGTTAGCGCCACTGAAATATTATGGTCGTATGGCTTTAACGAATTATATTGGACAAACTGCAATGATTTTAATCGCAGGAAGTGTATGTAACTTTGCGGGAAATTTAACTTACATGCAGACGTTATATGTGTGTATTGCAATTTATGCAATTCAAATTGTGTTTAGTGTGATTTGGATGAAAATCTTTAAAATGGGTCCATTAGAATGGATTTGGCGTGTTATTACGTATTGGACGGTAACACCTTTAAAGAAATAAAGAGAGAAGTGGGCTGTTCCTTTTGTGGAGCAGCTTATTTTATTGTCAGCTTTTGTCGATAAGTCGATATATTTTGAAAATCGCTGATAAAAGTGGGAGAATCGCCGATATATTAAAAAAATCGCTGATAAAAGTAGGAGAATCGTCGATATATTTGAAAAATCGCCGATATAATTTCAGTTACCGATTCACTATGTTACTAGTAGTAAAAGCCAAGCTTACAAACACACCTTTTTTATCTTACAAAAGTGTAAGGTAATTGTAATGTTAACAAATAGCAGTTCATCTCCAAAAGGCGCAAAATAGGTAATGGAAAAACAAGCGTAGGAGGATATATATGACGAAACCAGTTGTAGACGTGAAAAACGTTCAAAAAGTGTACGGTAAAAAAGGTGAGAACCAATCACATGCATTAAAAGGTGTATCATTCTCAATTCAAGAGGGTGAGTTTGTTGGGATTATGGGACCATCTGGTTCTGGTAAAACGACATTATTAAATGTAATTTCAACGCTAGATAAAGCAACGGGCGGTGTTGTTGAAATTGCGGGTACGGACATTACGAAAATGAAACAAGGTGAGCTTTCTGATTTCCGCTCTCAAAAATTAGGATTCATCTTCCAAGACTTTAACTTATTAGAGAACTTATCTATTTACGAAAACATTGCACTTCCATTATCTCTTCAAGGTGTCTCATCACGAAATATTGGACCAAAAGTAGAAAAGGTAGCAGATATGTTAGGCATTTCGGCAATACTTCAAAAGTATCCATCTGAAGTATCTGGTGGACAAAAGCAACGTTCAGCAGCGGCGCGTGCATTAGTGCATGAACCTGCAATTATTTTAGGGGACGAGCCAACAGGAGCGCTTGATTCTAAAAATGCAACGAGTTTACTTGATGCGATGACAAACTTAAATAAAGATCAAGGCGTATCTATTATGATGGTTACACATGATCCTTACAGTGCAAGTTACTGTCAGCGTATTTTATTCATTCAAGATGGTGAGCTATATAAAGAAATTCACCGCGGCGGTACACGTGAAGAGTTTTATAAAGAGATTTTAGATGTGCTAGCAGACTTAGGCACACAAAAAGCGTAAGAAAGGAGGTTCTAAGGCATGTTATTCAAACTTTCCATGTCAGGACTAAAAAGTAAGCTGAAAGATTATATCGTCTTACTTGTTGGTCTTGTCATGTCGATTTCAATTTTTTATATGTTCCAAACGTTAGCACTAAATAAAGCGTTTATTGAATCCAACTCAGTTATTCAATCAATTGGATTTGTATTCCAAGCAGGTTCATTTTTACTTGCTATTATAACGTTCTTCTATATTTTATATGCGAACTCTTTCTTATTATCTCTTCGTCAAAAAGAGTTTGGTATGTATATGATGTTAGGAGCAAAAAAGCATAAAGTTACATTACTTATGTTTATCGAAACAATCGTATTAGGCGCTGCGTCTCTTGCGATCGGTATTACAGTTGGTGTAGGACTTGCAGAAGGTATCGGACAGTTATTAATGAAACAATTAGAGTTTGCTGGTGAAGGCTATAAAGCATTTTACCTTCCATCAATGACCGTTACTTGCATTTTCTTCTTAGCACTATTTGTATTATCAGCAATTATGAATAGTATTAAGTTATCACGTATTTCTGTACTGCAACTTGTACATGCAGATGCACAAACAGAACGTGTTGCGGTAAAAGGAAAAATGACAGGTGTAGTTGCATTCCTAGCGGTTATTTTATTAGGCATTGGCTATGCATCGATGATTTACATGGAAAAACTAAGAGAAATGGGAATCCTTATTGCATTAGTGACAACAACAGCTGGTACTTACATGTTATTTGGATCACTTCTTCCTGTTATTATTAAAAAGTTAAAAAGTAATAAAAAGCGTAGTGAAAAAGGGCTTAACGCTTTTACATTTGCACAATTAAACTTCCGTATTAATAGCTTAACAAAGGTACTTGCAACAGTAGCGATGTTAGTTGCGCTTGGAGCCGGTGCCATTTCAGGTGGTATGGCGTTTAAAAATAACGTTATAAAAATGGTTGATGGTTTCGTAATATATGATTCAGTAGTTCATAATCCAACTGCTGAAGAAAAGAAAATTTTAGACGATATTACATTTAAAGAGAAAAGCGAATATCGTTACAAAGTCGATGATAAATACGTTTACTATGTAAAAGAAGATTTAGAGAAAAATCGTCCTTTAGTAAAAGATATGACAAATATGAAGTCGATGAAGGATTTAGTAAAAACGAAAAAAGTTTCAGAGGAACTACCAGTGGGTGCAGTTGCTAGAGAAATGAATGAAAAAGATGCGAGTGCTAAAGAACTTCCACAAGAATGGGACGAGGCTTTCAGAACAATCCAGCCATTTTACGTGCATGAAGATCATGCAATTAAAATTGTAGATCAAAAAATGTACGATACTGTAAATGGTAAAGAAGGAATTGTATTTACTGGAAAAACAGATGATTTTGAAGCGCATAAAAAAGAATGGAAAAAACTTGACGAGTTGCAGCTAGATAAATATAAAAATGTAAAAGCTGAAAGATTAGATAGTAAATATCAAGCTTACGACATGTTCTATGGCGTTGCGAGCGGAACAGTGTTTATGGGATTCTTCCTTGGAATTGCTTTCTTAGCAATGATGGCAAGTTGTTTAATGTTCAAAATTCTTTCTGGTGCATCAAAAGATATTACGCGTTATCAAATGCTTCGTAAAATCGGGGTGCGCCGTGAATTATTAACGAAATCCATTTATAAAGAGTTATTCTTAGTCTTCTTATTCCCAGCAATTGTAGGTATTGCTCACGTATTAGTTGGTATGAATATTTTCGGATTTATTTTAATCGATCCGTACTTCCGTATTTGGGTACCAATCATAATTTTCGTAGTTATTTACACGATTTATTACTTCATTACAGTTCAATTGTATAAAGGAATTGTTCTTCCGAAAGAAGATTAATAAAAACCGAGCGAAATTGCTCGGTTTTTATTATTTTCAGAAAAAATACTTTAATGTTACTGAAATATATAATATAATGTAAATAAGTAACATAATATAAAAGTAGAAGCAACTGGATAAGGAAAGGAGGAATCCGATCTGTAGAAAGAGGCTGAACTTGTATCCCCTATTATTCCTACCCCTACTGTATTTGCACAATTATAAATTTCCGAGCTTAAAAGTATATTGTAAAAATAATGGATAATACATGGAAATCTCATAGCGTGATAAGGTAAAATGGACAACATGATGAGAAAATTACCGTTCATAAGATGAGGAGAATACATGTATGGAAGTTGTAGAGGCATTAAAAGATATAAGCCAAATTGAGGCGATGAAAAAGTATTTAAAAGAGCACTCACAGCGAGATTATCTTTTATTTGTTATTGGAATTAACACAGGATTAAAGATTACTGAGCTACTTAGTATGAAATTTGAAGAGGTATTAAATGAAGATGGAACTGTTAAAGAGTTTTATTCTCTTCCTGTGAAAGATGAAAAGTTTAAACAAGATATTTATTTAAATACAAAAGTAAAAGAAGCACTTTTAGAGTACGTACAATCTATTGATGTGAAAAGAGAAAACTACGTATTTCAATCTAATAAAACGAAAAATTCAATTACACGTCAACAAGCGTATCGTGTCATTCATAATGCTGCTGAAGCGGTTGGGATTGTTGGTAAAATCGGAACAAACTCAATGAGAAAAACGTTTGGATTTCATGCATACAAAAGAGGGATAGCGATTGCACTATTGCAAAAGCATTTTCATCACGCAACGCCATCAGAGACGCTCAAGTATTTAGGAATCTCAAAAGATGAAGAATTTAAAACCGAGATTGATGTTGATTTGTAAAAGCCGTAACTAAAAACTTTAGGAGGCGGGAATATGAATATTCGAGAGAGTGAATTACCGGGCATTGGATGTAAGTTTGAAGTAATTACAAAAGGTAATGAAAAGCTGGTTATTGTTATTCATGATGATGGCCGAAGAGAAATGTATCATTTTGATGCAGATCATGATGAAAGTATTTCAAGTATTTCTCTTCGTGATTCTGAAGCGAGACAAATTGCGGCTATATTAGGCGGAATGGTATATAGACCGCAAGCTTTAGACACAATTGAGATGGCTTTTGAAGGACTATCAATTGAATGGTTTAAGGTGGAAAATAACGCACCAGTCGTACAAAAAACAATTGGTAGCTTACATGTCAGAAAAACATATAACGTAACGATTATTGCTATTTTAAAAAAGAATATGAAGAAATTCTTTAATCCAGGTCCAGACTCTATTATTGAAGCTGGCGATATGCTTGTGTTATCGGGCGCGAGACATGAAGTGAAAAGAATTATTAATGAATTGCTTTCAGCAGGAGGTGATTCATAATCGATGGATACTTTAATCTTTGAAGTTGGAACTGCGTTAGTATTAGTAGCTTTTGCAGCTATCCTCGCTGCAAAGTTAAAGTTTTCGATTATTCCGTTTCTCATTATACTCGGTATGTTAGTGGGGCCTCATGCCCCAGATCTAGGACTTATCGATTTAAGGTTTATTGAAAGCGGAGAAGTTATTTCCTTCCTCGGCCGCGTTGGCGTCATATTCCTCCTATTCTATTTAGGCTTAGAATTCTCAATAAAAAAATTAATTAAATCAGGAAAGTCGATTGCTTTTGGGGGGACTGTTCACATATCACTTAATTTCTTATTAGGTTTGCTTTATGGATATGTGGTGGGATTCCCCTTATTAGAGACGTTAATTATTGCTGGAATCATTACAATTTCATCAAGTGCAATTGTTGCAAAAGTCATTGTTGATTTAAGAAGATCTGGTAATAAAGAGACTGAATTAATATTAGGAATCATCATGTTTGATGATATTTTTTTAGCTGTATATTTATCAGTCGTTTCAGGGTTAGTACTCGGTGGTGCCACATCATTTGTAGGTGCTCTTACATCGGTGTTAATCGCAGTAGGGTATATGCTACTATTCTTTGTAATCGCTAGAAAAGCTACGCCGTTTTTAAATAAAATATTAGATATTTCCTCAAATGAAATTTTTATTATCGTAATATTCGCTATTTTATTCTTCGTAGCAGGATTTTCAGAAACGATTCATGTCGCTGAGGCAATTGGAGCGTTATTGTTAGGACTCGTCTTTTCTGAAACAGAGCATAGTGATCGGATTGAGAAGCTAGTCGTCCCATTCCGTGATTTCTTTGGAGCCATATTCTTTTTCAGCTTCGGTTTAAGCATAGATCCGTTTTCGCTTGGAGGAGCAGTGTGGTTGGCATTAGGAGCAGTTTTCATTACTCTAATCGGCAATTTTACTGCTGGAATGGTTGCGGGACGTAAAGCCGGGTTATCCCATAAGGCTTCTACGAATATAGGTTTAACACTCGTATCACGCGGGGAATTTTCTATTATTGTAGCGAATATCGGCATTGCCGGTGGCTTAATGTCAGCGATTAAACCGTTCTCTGCTTTATATGTTTTAATATTGGCATCGTTAGGACCGTTATTAACGAAAGAGTCTGGGAGAATATACTCTCTACTAGATAAGGTATTTAAATGGAGTGCGAAAGAACGTGCAAAGCGAGAAAAAGAAGTTGGATAGTATAAAGAGGCTGCATGAAGTTCATGCAGCCTCTTTATATAGTGTTGCTGTTGTCGTTTTTTGTCGGTAAGTCGATATATTTTAATAATCGCTGATATATTTCGAGAATCGTCGATATATCTTAATAATCGTCGATATATTTCCAAAATCGCCGATATATTTTCAAACAGCAATCAATATAATTTCATTTACCGACAAACCATTATCTGAATTTCATCAACTATTAATCAGTTGCCTTCCTATTTAAAAACGACTACAATTTTACTGTTATAGATGAACGAAAAAATAGAATAGGAGGGGAGACTATGCCAAGGAAAGTATGGCTATTAGTAGCTGGGATGATTATTAATGTCACGGGTGCTTCTTTTTTATGGCCTTTTAATACAATTTATTTGCATGATCACCTAGGGAAATCTTTATCTGTGGCCGGAATGGTATTAATGATCAACTCGCTTACTGGTGTAATCGGAAACTTGCTCGGCGGTGTTTTATTTGATAAATGGGGCGGTTATAAATCAACTTTAGTAGGGATTGTCATTACACTCGTATCGATTTTAGGTCTTGTGTTCTTCCACGGTTGGCCGTTATATGTTGTTTGGCTAGCGTTAATCGGCTTTGGTTCTGGAATGGTCTTTCCATCGATGTATGCGATGGTTGGTACGGTTTGGCCAGAGGGCGGAAGACGAGCATTTAATGCGATGTATGTTGGACAAAACGTTGGTATTGCGATTGGAACAGCGTGTGGTGGATTAGTTGCATCATATCGTTTTGATTATATTTTCTTAGCAAACTTTATTTTATACTTTGTTTTCTTCTTAATTGCTTTTATTGGATTCCGTGGTATGGAAGACAAAAAAGAGCCAGGAGTACAAAAAGAAGTGGAAACGAAAAAAGGTTGGTCGCTTACACCTGGATTCAAAGCACTTCTTATCGTATGTGTAGCATATGCTTTATGCTGGGTTACATACGTACAATGGCAAGGAGCAATTGCAACACATATGCAAGAGTTAAATATTAGTCTTCGTCACTATAGTTTATTATGGACGATAAACGGAGCGATGATCGTTTGTGCACAGCCACTAGTTAGTATGTTAATTCGCTGGATGAAGCGTTCGTTAAAACAACAAATTATGATTGGGATTCTTATTTTTGCAGTGTCATTCATTGTATTAAGTCAAGCGCAGCAATTTACGATGTTCCTCGTTGCGATGGTAACATTAACAATTGGTGAGTTATTCGTATGGCCAGCAGTTCCAACGATTGCAAATATACTTGCGCCAAAAGATAAGTTAGGGTTTTATCAAGGTGTTGTAAATAGTGCGGCGACTGTAGGGAAAATGTTCGGGCCGGTCGTTGGCGGAGCAATTGTGGATTTATACAATATGGAAGTATTGTTTATAGCAATCATGGTAATGCTTGTAGTAGCGCTTATCGCAACGAGTATTTATGATAAACGAGTAAAAGTAGAAGAAACAGTTGAAGAAAAAATTGCAGTTTAGTTTGACGGAACATGTTCACATGTTTTAGAATATATTTAAATAAAACAACCTTTAGAACAAGGGAGATAGCTCGGCTGTCTTAAGACGAATTCGTTAGTTATTAAAAGTAACGATTAACCGAGAAGCCCCGCTTTAAGTAAGCTCTTTAGAGATACGAAGTGGAGGGTAGTTCAAATTAACTCATATGTGTAATAACAGTGAGAAGGAGTAGTAGTAATAGAAGCTGGTTTAGAGAGTTGACGGTCGGTGCAAGTCAATCCACGTTTCGTTATGAACTCGCCTTTGAGTTGCAGTTGTGAAACTAATAGTAGCAATTGCCGTTAATCCACGTTACGGATCTAAGCGAATGTATATTTGTACATTAATTTAGGGTGGTACCGCGGGAATCTATAACCTCTCGTCCCTTTCTAGGGATGAGAGGTTTTTTGTATTTTGGGCGGTGAAAATAAATAGAATTTCAAGGAGGGTATCTCATGAGCTTTAATCATCAAGAAATTGAGAAGAAGTGGCAAGGGTACTGGGAAGAGAATAAAACATTCCGTACGCCAGATGAGACAGAAAAACCAAAATTTTATGCACTAGATATGTTCCCATATCCATCAGGTGCAGGCTTACACGTAGGACATCCAGAAGGTTATACAGCAACAGATATTTTATCTCGTATGAAGCGTATGCAAGGATATAACGTTCTTCATCCAATGGGATGGGATGCATTCGGTCTTCCAGCAGAGCAATATGCACTTGATACTGGAAACAGCCCAGCTGAATTTACAGAGCATAATATTAATACATTCCGTAACCAAATTAAATCATTAGGTTTCTCTTACGATTGGGACCGTGAAGTAAATACAACAGATCCAAACTACTATAAGTGGACACAATGGATCTTCCTAAAACTATTTGAAAAAGGCTTAGCTTACGTTGATGAAGTACCTGTAAACTGGTGCCCAGCACTTGGTACAGTACTTGCAAACGAAGAAATCATTGACGGTAAGAGTGAGCGCGGTGGACATCCAGTTGAGCGTCGTCCGATGAGACAGTGGATGTTAAAAATTACAGCTTACGGAGATCGTCTATTAGAAGATCTAGATGAGCTTGATTGGCCAGAAAGCTTAAAAGATATGCAACGTAACTGGATCGGTCGTTCTGAAGGTGCCGAAGTACACTTCAATATCGATGGCACAGACGAGAAGTTCACAGTTTTCACAACGCGTCCTGATACATTATTCGGTGCAAGCTACTGTGTACTTGCTCCGGAACATGCACTTGTTGCTGATATTACAACTGCTGAACAAAAAGAAGCTGTAGAAGCTTACATTAATTCTGTAAAAATGAAGAGTGATTTAGAGCGTACAGAACTTGCGAAAGAGAAAACTGGTGTATTCACTGGTGCTTACGCAGTTAACCCAGTAAATGGTGAGAAATTACCAATCTGGATCGCTGATTACGTTCTTGCAACTTACGGAACAGGTGCTGTAATGGCAGTTCCAGCTCATGATGAGCGTGACTATGAATTTGCATCAACGTTCAATCTTCCAATGAAGGAAGTTGTAAAAGGCGGAGACATTACGAAAGAAGCATACACAGGTGATGGTGAACACGTAAACTCAGCATTCCTTGATGGTTTAAATAAAGAAGAAGCAATCGCAAAAATGATTGAATGGCTTGAAGTAACGAGCGCAGGAAATCAAAAAGTAACATACCGTCTACGTGACTGGTTATTCAGCCGTCAACGTTACTGGGGTGAGCCAATTCCAGTTATTCACTGGGAAGATGGCACAATGACAGCTGTAAAAGAAGAAGAATTACCATTAGTTCTTCCGAAAACAGACAACATCCGTCCTTCAGGTACAGGTGAATCACCACTTGCTAACATTGACGAGTGGGTAAATGTTGTTGATCCTGAGACTGGTAAAAAAGGTCGTCGTGAAACGAACACAATGCCACAATGGGCTGGTAGCTGCTGGTATTACTTACGTTACATCGATCCAAACAATAGCGAAGCACTTGTAGATCCTGAAAAAGTAAAACAATGGCTTCCAGTTGATATTTATATCGGCGGAGCAGAGCACGCTGTACTTCACTTACTATATGCTCGTTTCTGGCATAAAGTATTATACGATATCGGTGTAGTTCCAACGAAAGAGCCGTTCCAACAATTATTCAACCAAGGTATGATTCTAGGTGAAAACAACGAGAAAATGAGTAAATCAAAAGGTAACGTTGTAAACCCTGATGATATCGTAGCAAGCCACGGTGCAGATACACTTCGTCTATACGAAATGTTCATGGGACCATTAGATGCTTCAATCGCTTGGTCTGAAAATGGTCTTGACGGAGCTCGTCGTTTCCTAGACCGCGTATGGCGCCTATTCGTTCAAGATAACGGTGAATTAAGTGAGAAAATTACTGATGCACCAAATAAAGAGCTTGAAAAAGCTTACCACCAAACAGTGAAGAAAGTAACAGAAGACTATGCAGAGCTTCGCTTCAACACAGCGATTTCTCAAATGATGGTATTCATCAACGATGCATACAAAGCTGAAACGCTTCCGAAAGAATATGTAGAAGGTTTCGTAAAAATGATTGCACCAGTTGCACCTCACATCGGGGAAGAGCTATGGAGCAAACTTGGATACAATGAAACAATCACATATGCAAGCTGGCCAACATTTGATGAGTCTAAACTTGTAGAAGATGAAGTTGAAATCGTTGTTCAAGTTATGGGTAAAGTTCGCGCAAAACTAACAATGAGTAAAGACGCATCAAAAGAAGAAATGGAACAACTTGCACTTGAAGCAATTAAGGACCAAATTGAAGGGAAAACAGTTCGTAAAGTAATTGTAGTTCCTGGAAAACTTGTTAACGTTGTTGCAAACTAATGTATTCTAAATAAAAGCTCAGAGTATTTATGCTCTGAGCTTTTTTGTGTAGAAAATAATCTCTGGATCACCTTAGTCTAAGTTTTCAATTATTTCACTACGTACAAATAAAAGAGCGGAATTCCAATACAGACAAACACCTATTTTTCTATAGGAAATATGATAAAAAAGGTAGGCTAAATTGAGTAGAAGAGGTGAAAGGAATGAAAGGGATGGACAATAATGCACCACATGGCTTTTTCGGAGGTGGATCGGATAGTTATGAACAAATGATGTTAATGGGAGGCGGACAACAAGGGTATGGCGGAATTCCGAGCTGGATGGGTGGAACACCTGGAGGATTTTCCACATCAGTAGCTGGAGCACAAACAGGAATCCCAACATTTGTAGGCGGAGCAGCGGGAGGAGTACCAGTGGGCGTACCAACTACATTCCCATCTTTCGTTGGAGGAGTACAAACAGGATTTCCGGTACCGGGAGTAGGTGTTGTGGCAGGCGGAGTAGGTGGTTATCCACAAGGTTTTTACGGTCACCATGGCCACCACGACGGTCATCATGGACACCATCATCAAGGTCACCATGGCCATCATGGACACCATCATCAAGGTCACCATGGCCATCATGGACATCACCACCAAGGTCACCATGGCCATCATGGACACCATCACCACCAAGGTCACCACGGTCATCATGGACATCATCAACAACAAGTACATCACCACGGACACCATCATATACATCCGCAGGCTGTTCTTTATCAAATTCATCAAGATCACCATGGTCACCATGGCCACCATGGTCACCATGGCCACCATGGTCACCATGGCCACCACGGCCACCAAGGTCAACATGGTCATCAAGGTCACCACGGTCACCAAGGTCAACATGGCCATCAAGGTCACCACGGCCACCAAGGTCAACATGGCCATCAAGGCCACCAAGGTCAACATGGTCATCAAGGTTACCAAGGCCAACAACATCAACAATACCAACAGTATCAACAGTATCAACAACAATCTTCTCCTTGGACAGGTGGAATTGGAGCAGGAGGAGCGGGGGCAGCAGCAGGAGCGGCTAGCATTAGTGGAGCAGCAGGACATGCGGGACACGTGGGTCATTAATGATTGCCAGAAAAAAAGACATAATAAAAAACTGCTAGGAAATCCTAGCAGTTTTTTTCAGCTTCTTGGCGTTGACGTTCGATTTCAGCACGAAGTTGTGGTTCTGGTGCTTGCCAGCCTTCAGGTTTTAGAATTTTACCGTCACCTTCGCGGAATCGAGGTTTCCCGTCAGGGAATAGTTTTGCCATGTTTGCGTTATTTACAATTTCGAATCCTTTATCAGGACGTACGCCCATTTCGGCAAACGTGCCGAATGCAAAGTAAATAAGGTCAATCAGTGCATCATATTGATCTTCAACAGTCGTTGCTTCTAGAAATTCTTCTAACTCTTCTTGCATAAAACTCGCACGGATTTTTGCACGTTCTTCTGTTAATTTTGTTGGAGTATTTGTTACGGGATGTCCGAATACTTCATGCATTTTTGCAACAAGTTCGTACCCTTTATCTAAACCTTTTTCGTTTGTCATGTTGTTTCATCCTTTCTCGCTTAGTGCCGAATCTCATTGTAACATAAGGTGATTATGAAATGAAAAGAACATCTTATAGAAAATAAGATGCTCGCCTGTTATTCTTCTTTCTTAATTAAAATGGATAAAATAAGGTCGATGCCAAACATACCAACGAGCAACATTGGTATAACGACAAGTAAATAACGTGTGAAGGAAACATTTTTTAAGTATGTATGAGCAAATAAAAAGACGCCGAGAAATAAAATACCATTTAAAATAGGCTTTACTAATTTTTTAGACATAAGCTCCCCCATAAATATCTTCTCTCTCTATCTAAAATAAAAACTCCTCTTTCCGTTGTATCATGCCGGGAAGAGGAGTTCAATCATTTCTCATTCAATTACACCAGAATTTGTAATATTTACAGTGTATTTTATATGAATTGGAACATCTTTGTACATTTTTCTCCACTCTTCTAATTTGAATGGACGATAATGGTGTTTATATTTTGCTCCTAGCCCGAGGGGATCGACATTTAAAGATTTAAACTGCTTAATTAACTTAGCAGCTTGTTTATCTAATTGCTTTTGAACATCTTTTTCAATGTTTTTTGTGTTTTTATTATTTTCTAAGTTAATTTGTTTTGATAGTTCTTGAATACGTGCATCAAGATGAACGTGAATGAAAAAAGAAGGCTTCCCGTTTTTAATCTTTATATCGTAATATGGAATGGAACGAATGTTGTTAACCACTACGTATGCAGAATCCGTTTTAAATTCATGTGAATCTAATTTATGTTTCTCTAATAGTTCTTTAAAGATGAACATATCTTTTTCCGCAATTTTACCGATATATTTATCCTTTTTAAAAAGACCAATTCCGGTAATTTTTATTTTATCACCATGCTTCTTTAAAATGGGAATATAGTAGTCTTGTCCTTCTTGATAATAACGGAATGCTCCTACATGTAGGTTATCCGTTGGTAAAGGACCGGTCTCCATATTATGTTCTAGCAATTTTTTTATATAAATTGCAACGTTGTATGAAGTCGAATATTTGCCTTTTAAAAGTTCAGTACCATTCCCCTCTAATAAAGCAGCATATAAAGCGTTCCCTATATTCACATCTCGAAGTAATGTATCGAATGAAGTAGCCATTCCTGTTTTAGCAAGTCTTATCGTATATAGAGCGACACGCATTTGTCCGCTAGCAAAAGGTTGAGAAGATTCTAACGATGTATCTGCTTTTACTTGTTTTACCGCATTTGCAGTTCCTTCAAAAACTTGAACTTTATTTCCCTTTTTCTGAATGGGGCAAACGAATGTCACTTTTACTTTATTATCTTTTGCAACGTCAAATACGGTTCCTTGAATAAGTTGTACATCATCGATAATGTTTTTTTGTAAACATCCCGTTAGACTGAAGAATGTTATACAAGAAATAAGTATTAATTTGCTTGTGCTTTTGATTTTTTCCATTTTCTTTTCACCCACACAATGATAAATAGGATTGGGATGTATACATAAATGAGCCAAAAACTAACTTTTGCTGCATTACTAATAAAATTGTTAATATCGTGCCTGTTTGTTAAAAGTTGTGAAACAATAAGCGTGATAAAGAAAAAAGCAATTAAAATACCTCGTTGTTTTACACGAAATATTTCGTGAGTTGCTCTCATTGACGCCCATAAAGGGAGGATAAAACTTGAAATAATAACAAGTGCATAGCCTGAAATTGCAATATATTCGAGTCTTTCTATAAATGGTAATTGAATGACTTGGGTCATAGAAAGTTGGGCCCATATCGTTTTTAACAATTGTTTTTCACTAAAAAAAGAAAAGGCTAAAAGGGTGCTAAATAGATATAGAAGATTTGAAAATAGTGCTCCGAGCTGAGCGTATTTATGAGATTGCATAGGCTTTTTCACAAATGGATACACCATGAGGTAAATCTCAAAACCGGTCATACTGTAGATTGACAGTTGAGCGGATTTTAAAATGTCTGAAAAAGAATGTGTAAATATAGGTAGTAAATTATCCCAATGTGAGTATTTCAAAACGAATAAACTTAGAAATAAATATCCTAATGTACCACCAATAGAGATGACGCAAATACCGGTAATTACACGAAATCCAGAAGAGATAATGTAATAGCTAACTAAGCACAAAAAGAGTGTTAACATAAAGGTGGAAGCGGTAGGAAACATCCATACTTGAATAATTTCAACATACGTTCGAATAACCGAAATACTGACGATTAAAAAATAAGCTGCAAAGATGATATTAAAGACATTTCCTATCCACTTTCCAAACGTTTGCCTTTGTAAATCAATTAAATTTCCATTTGTTTCTTTTAATAAAAAATACATCATCCATATAAGGAGATGGATACAGAGTCCTGTGATTACAACGCCCATCCATCCGTCATATCCAGCGGCCTTTGCGATGATTCGAGCGAAGCCGAGAACGCCAGCACCGAACTGTGCACCGTGAATTAAGAAGAAAACGAAGATAGGAGATATTTGATATTTTTCTTGAACTTTACTCATCGAATGCACCTCATTTCTTAATCATCAAAGTCTGATCTATGTTTTGTTGAAATTCCTTTCGCTGCTTTTTTTACATGTTGTGGCCTTGCTTGTACATCCCGTGTATCAATCATTGTTAAAGGGAAACGGATCCAAGAATCTTTAACAGATTGTTGTCTTGTTGGGTAGAACAAAGCGTACGGCTTGCGTAAAGAAGTAAGTCTAAATAGATGCGTAAATAAGAAGATAAATCCAAGTGAAATCCCGAAAAGTCCTCCTATTTCTGCAAATATGAGAAACGGGAAACGTAGTAATCGAACTGCATTACCCATTTTATAAATAGGTGTAATAAAGGAAGCGAGTGCTGATAAGGCAACGATAATTAATAAAATATTACTCGTTAAACCAGCTTGTACAGATGCTTGCCCGATTACGATACCGCCTACAATACCGAGCGTTTGACCAACTTTCATCGGTAACCTTGCCCCAGCTTCTCTCAGTAAATCGATTGCGAGTTCTAAAAAGAGTGCTTCAATTAAAGGCGGGAATGGTACTTGCGCCCTTGATAAAATTAAAGTTTCAAGTAAATCACTCGGAATGAGTTCATAATGATAATTTAAAACTGCAACGTATAACGGTGTAGCGCATATAGAGAATAAAACGGAAATAAGACGTAAAACCCTTGAGAATGTAGCGTATAGCCAAGAGACGTTGTAGTCTTCTGGTGAAATGAAAAAATCGAAATAGGATACAGGTGTTAGTAAAACACTTGGAGAACCGTCCACAAAAATAGCGATTTTCCCATCGATTAGTGCTTTTGTAACTCTATCAGTGCGTTCTGTATTGATATAGAGAGGGAAAATCGACTTTTCTCCCATCAATTCTTGTAAATAAGCACTATCATTAATTTGATCATATTCAAGAGCACGTAAAGACTCCTCTAGAAAATCAACATTATCTTTTTCAGCAAGGTTGTCTAAATACATCATGACAACTTTTGTTTTGGAAAACTCACCGATAATCATCTCTTTTGTTTGTAAATCTAAAACAGGAAGACGTTTTCGTACTAAATTTATGTTTGTATCAATATCTTCTACAAAACCTTCTTGCGGACCAATAACAGTCGATTCATTTAAAGGAGGAGTTGGTGCACGATAATTATCAATTGCAATATTTGCGAGCATACATTTTTGATCTTGTTGATTTACTTGAACAATCGCATGCCCCTTTAAAACCATGTCCTCAATTTTTTGTAAATCGTTCGTAATTGTAATGCCGCTCATCGGAATATGTTCCTTCAGCTCTTCTAGTGATGCGTTAGGTCGTTCTAAAAGAGTGGGCATTAAATATTTTTGTAATTTCTCTCCATCAAGCGAAGGACGATAGTAAGAAATCCAATAAGGCATCGTTTCGTCGTCGGATGTATGATAATTCACAAAATCACTAGACTTTTTCAGCTTCTCTATTAAATCTTGTAAAGAATGAATACGATCTTTTTCTGGTTTCGAAAAATCATAAATACTATTACCTTTAGAATTTTGTTGCTTACCCTGATTTGAGTTGTCTTGTTTAGAGTGTTGCTGTTGACCCTGATCGGAGTCGTTCTGCTTAGAATGCTTCTGTTGCCCTTGATTCGAGTCGTTTTGTTTAGAGTGTTGCTGTTGACCCTGATCGGAGTCGTTCTGCTTAGAATGCTTCTGTTGCTCTTGATTGGAGTCGTCTTGCTTAGAGTGTTGCTGTTGACCCTGATCGGAGTCGTTCTGCTTAGAATGCTTCTGTTGCTCTTGATTGGAGTCGTCTTGCTTAGAATGCTTCTGTTGCCCTTGATTGGAGTCATCTTGTTTAGAATGCTTCTGTTGTTCTTGATTGGAGTCGTCTTGCTTAGAATGCTTCTGTTGCCCTTGATTGGAGTCGTCTTGTTTAGAATGCTTCTGTTGCTCTTGAGAAGATTCATCTTGTTTAGCACTTTGTTGCTGATTTTGATTCGATTGATTTTGCTGCTTATCTTGAGAAGATTCCTTGTGTTCCTCTTTTTTTTGCTCGCTATTGTTACCTTTATTATGTTTCGTACTTCTAGTCTGTTCTTTGTTGTCGTCCTCTTGATTGTTAGGTTTTTGCTCCGAATTATCTGTTTCGTTTTTCTCTGTTGTATTTGATTTTTTTTTCTTACGTAGCCAATTCCAAATCATATGTATGCCCTCTTTGATTGTGTAATATAGTGCTATTTTGTGGCTAATTTTGTATATTATTCATTTATTTATGAAAAGAAGGAGGAGATGGGTTTGCATAGAAAAAATCCTTTAGTAAGCAGTACATACTATGACGAGAAGAGGGCGAGTCTGTGCAAATTGTAAAAAAGGAGAAATTTATTTTAAAGGAGTTTACATTTGAAAATGGTAGGACAATTCCTGTTCAAATGGGGTATGAGACTTATGGTACTTTAAATAGAGAAAGGTCAAATACGATTTTGGTTTGTCATTATTTTAGTGCAACTAGTCACGCGGCAGGAAAATATACAGCGCATGATGAGGAGTCTGGCTGGTGGGATGGTTTAATTGGACCAGGAAAAGCAATTGATACAAATAAATACTTCGTTATATGCACTGATAATCTTTGTAATGTGCAGGTGAAGAACCCTTATGTAATTACAACGGGACCGAAATCGATTAATCCGAAAACTGGAGATGAATATGCGATGGACTTTCCGGTTTTTACATTTCTTGATGTAGCTCGTATGCAATATGAGTTAATAAAAGATATGGGAATCGCAAGGCTACATGCTGTAATGGGACCGTCAGCTGGCGGGATGATTGCGCAGCAATGGGCTGTTCATTATCCTCATATGGTAGAGCGGATGATTGGTGTTATTACGAACCCGCAAAATCCAATTATTACGTCGGTAAATGTAGCGCAAAATGCAATTGAGGCTATCCGGCTGGATCCAAGTTGGAAGGGCGGGAAATATGGAGAAGAGCAGCCAATGAAGGGGCTTCAGTTAGCAAATAGAATGATGTTTATGAACGCGTTTGATGAGCATTTTTATGAAACAACCTTCCCTCGTAATAGTATAGAAGTAGAACCGTATGAAAAGGTTTCTTCATTAACATCATTTGAGAAAGAGATAAATAAATTGACATATAGAAGTATAGAGTTAGTAGATGCAAATTCGTGGATGTACACTGCGAAAGCAGTTTTATTACATGATATTGCACATGGATTTTCGTCTTTAGAAGACGCACTGTCTAATATAGAAGCAAATGTACTTATGATTCCGTGTAAACAAGATTTGCTTCAGCCGTCACGTTATAATTATAAAATGGTAGACCTATTGCAAAAACAAGGGAAGTATGCAGAAGTATATGAGATAGAAAGTATAAATGGGCATATGGCGGGAGTATTTGATATTCATTTATTTGAAAAGAAAGTGTATGAGTTTTTAAATCGGAAAGTATCTAGTTTTGTGTAGAAAATAAATGATGTGAAAAAGGTGCAATGTATGTAGTAGGCACCTTTTTTTACATGATTTGTAGGCGGAAAATATATGTGGCAATTGCTATACCGAAGAAGGCGATACTAAGCAATAGAAACAAGAATGACATTTCTTGTGGTGATTTTATCTTTCTATTATTTTTCATACTAAGAGCAATAATTGCAGCGATTAAGAAAATGATGCCCATAATGAAAAGAAAAAGTGTCATTTTCATTGGCTCCTTTCATAAAACAAGTATATTGAGGATACAATGCAAGAGTTATGTTTGTAAAGGATAAGTTTTACGAGAAAATTGAGAAATAAATTCCCTATTCTTTGCGTTCTTTCTTTCGCGTGCTAAAATTGATGAGAAATGATTGTTTAAAGAAGAGATTAAAGGTTTTATTGTATATAAGGAGGAACGAAATATGACAGAAGTGAAAACAATTACTACAGAAGAAGTACAAGAGCGTTTAGAAAACGGAGAAACGTTATTTTTAGTAGACGTAAGAGAAGATGAAGAAGTAGCAACAGGGAAAATTCCAGAAGCTGTACATATTAAAATGGGGGATATCCCAAATAAAGTAGATTTCTTTGATAAAGAGAATGAATATATCTTTATTTGCCGTTCGGGAATGCGCAGTGAAAATGTATGCCATTATTTAAATGAGCAAGGCTTTAAAACAGTGAACATGGTTGGCGGTATGCTTCGATATGAAGGCGAAATCAAATAAGTAGTTTAAAAAACTTGAAACGAGTCTGTTTCAAGTTTTTTTCTTTTGCATACAGTGTACAAAAGGGGGATAGGTAAATGGGGATTAACTTACGGAAAGTAAAAATTATAAATAATACAGGGGCTGTTAATGTCGGCGATTGTTATGATATCTCACCTTTAGCTGTAGCAAAAGTATATGCAGGTGCTGGAGGATCGAGTGCGGCTATTTTTTTAAATGGGAAAAGACAGCCAGAAGCGGTCATTAGAACATCGGTGTTTCTTCCGCCATTAGCAACGAGTACACGTACATTAGGCTCATAGAAGAAAGGTAGAGTGTAATTATGCCTGCTCATATAAAAGAGTTCGTTATTGTGAATAACACTGGGAATATATTTACTGGTGATAATTTGAGTGATACGTCATTTACTGCTTCGAAATCGTATAGTGGTTCGATGGGGTGTACTTGGATTGATGTTGTTACAGTAATAGGGACGGAGACGAAGCTTTGTTTACAGCCAGGAGATTCTGTCACAACAACGTATACGAGAGGTACTCCTGCCGGTACTGTAACAGGAACAAATATGGGGCAAAGTGTAAATGCATCGGGTATAGCACAAGCTGTCCCTAATACAGATAATATGGATTCAGTTGCTGGACTCCCCTAAAATCATAGGGGAGTTTATTATTTGTAGAAGAGCTTATGTAGCGTGAAAAGCGGAGTAATTGTTTGAAAAATAGTATTGGAAACCTCTTTGGAAAATACAATTCAAATAGAAGGTGATTTTTTATCCCACTTTAATGGGCAGTAAGATCCTCCACCTCAAAATTCAGCGAAAGCAAAGAAGGTAGGTGGGGGGCGGGCTGCTTATAAAAGTCCGATTGGCGAGGGCTGATTGAAGTTTCACTTTATGTGAAGCATATTTTGTAATTGTATTTTGCTGTTGAAGGTGGTGGGAGTAGTGGAAGGAAATGATGAAAATTTAAAAATAAAAAGGTCGATACATTCTAATTTTAAGTTATCACCAGATCTTGTTGGTCCTACTTTTCCTCCAGTGCCAACTGGAATGACAGGGACGACAGGGCCGACGGGGAGTACCGGAGCAACCGGAAGCACGGGAGCAACGGGAGTAACAGGTCCAACCGGAAGTACGGGAGCAACGGGAGTAACAGGCCCAACCGGAAATACGGGAGTAACGGGAGTAACAGGCCCAACCGGAAATACAGGAGTAACGGGAAGTACGGGCCCAACCGGAAATACGGGAGTAACCGGAGCAACGGGAAGTACAGGAGCAACAGGAGATACAGGAGCAACGGGAAGCACAGGTCCAACCGGAAGCACGGGAGTAACGGGAGTAACAGGCCCAACCGGAAATACAGGAGTAACGGGAAGTACGGGAGCGACAGGAAATACCGGGGCAACGGGAGATACGGGTCCGACCGGAAGTACGGGATCAGCCGGAAGCACGGGATCAACGGGAGTAACAGGTCCAACCGGAAGCACGGGTTCAACGGGAGTAACAGGCCCAACCGGAAATACAGGAATAACGGGAAGTACGGGAGCGATAGGAAATACAGGGGCAACGGGAGATACGGGCCCGACCGGAAGTACAGGAGCCACGGGAGTAACAGGCCCAACCGGAAATACGGGAGCAACGGGAAGTACGGGATCAACAGGAAGCACGGGATCAACAGGAAGCACCGGCCCGACAGGAAGTACGGGAGCAACGGGAGTAACCGGCCCAACCGGAAATACGGGAGCAACGGGAAATACAGGAGCAACGGGAAGTACAGGAGCAACAGGAAATACAGGATCAACGGGAAGCACCGGCCCGACAGGAAGTACAGGAGCAACGGGAAGTGCAGGAGCAACAGGAAATACAGGATCAACGGGAAGCACCGGCCCAACCGGAAATACGGGAGCAACGGGAAGTACAGGAGCAACAGGAAGTACAGGAGCAACAGGAAGTACAGGAGCAACAGGAAGTACGGGAGCAATAGGAAGTACGGGTCCAACAGGAAGTACGGGAGCCACGGGAGTAACAGGCCCAACCGGAAATACAGGAGTAACGGGAAGTACGGGAGCGACAGGAAATACCGGGGCAACGGGAGATACGGGCCCAACAGGAAGTACGGGAGCAACGGGAGCCACGGGAAGCACCGGCCCAACCGGAAATACAGGAGTGACAGGAAATACAGGAAATACAGGAGTGACAGGAAATACAGGAGTGACAGGAAATACAGGAGTGACAGGAGATACGGGATCAACAGGAAGCACCGGCCCGACCGGAAGTACGGGATCAACAGGAAGCACCGGCCCGACCGGAAGTACGGGATCAACAGGAAGCACCGGCCCAACCGGAAGCACAGGTTCAACGGGAGTAACAGGACCAACGGGAAGTACAGGAGCGACCGGAAGTACGGGATCAACGGGAAGTACGGGATCAACAGGAAGCACCGGCCCAACCGGAAGCACGGGTTCAACGGGAGATACGGGTCCAACGGGAAGTACCGGATCAACCGGAAATACGGGAGTAACGGGAGCCACGGGAAGTACGGGACCAACAGGGAGTACAGGAGCAACGGGAAGTACAGGAGCAACAGGAAATACAGGAGCAACGGGAAGCACCGGCCCGACAGGAAGTACAGGAGCAACGGGAAGTGCAGGAGCAACAGGAAATACAGGAGCAACGGGAAGCACAGGCCCAACCGGAAATACGGGATCAACGGGAAATACGGGATCAACGGGAAGTACAGGAGCAACAGGAAGTACGGGAGCAATAGGAAGTACGGGCCCAACAGGGAGTACAGGAGCAACGGGAAGTACAGGAGCAACAGGAAGTACGGGAGCAATAGGAAGTACGGGCCCAACAGGAAGTACGGGAGCAACGGGAGTAACAGGCCCAATCGGAAATACAGGAGTAACGGGAAGTACGGGCCCAACCGGAAATACGGGAGTAACCGGAGCCACGGGAAGTACAGGAGCAACAGGAAATACCGGAGCAACGGGAAGCACCGGCCCGACAGGAAGCACAGGATCAACAGGAAGCACCGGCCCAACCGGAAATACGGGAGTAACCGGAGCAACGGGAAGTACAGGAGCAACAGGAGATACAGGAGCAACGGGAAGCACAGGTCCAACAGGAAGCACCGGAGCAACGGGAGATACGGGTCCAACAGGAAGCACCGGAACAACGGGAAGTACTGGCCCGACCGGAAATACCGGAGCAACAGGAAGTACGGGAGCGACAGGAAACACGGGTCTAACGGGGAGTACCGGCCCAACCGGAAGCACCGGAGCGACAGGAAACACGGGTCCAACAGGAAGCACCGGAGCAACGGGAAGTACTGGCCCGACCGGAAATACCGGTCCAACAGGAGACACGGGAGCGACCGGGGCGACTGGAGTTAGTACAACTGCAACGTACGCTTTTGCAAATAATACATCAGGAAGTGTTATTTCTGTTTTGTTAGGTGGCACGAATATTCCGTTACCAAACAATCAAAATATTGGACCGGGAATAACTGTTAGTGGTGGGAATACTGTATTTACAGTTGCAAATGCAGGGAATTATTATATAGCCTATACAATTAATTTAACAGCAGGTTTACTTGTGAGTTCCCGTATAACTGTAAATAGTAGCCCACTTGCGGGAACGATAAATGCTCCGACAGTGGCTACCGGTTCATTTAGTGCAACAATCATTGCTAACTTGCCTGCTGGAGCTGCTGTTAGCTTACAATTATTTGGAGTAGTTGCGTTGGCTACATTATCGACGGCAACGCCAGGAGCTACTTTAACGATTATTAGATTAAGTTAATAAGGAGAAAACCTTGGGGCTTTTATGCTTCAAGGTTTTTTATCTCCTTATTTGTATGTAGTCTCATTGATTAGGAAAGTTTTACTTTATTCACATGAGTAAAAACATCGCAGTTCGAAAATATATTATAATAGAATGAAAAGAAAGAAATTTGGCAGAAAGGGAGGGTGGCGATGCAGGAGATGGTTACAGATTTTTTTGGACGCCCACTTCAAGATTTGCGCATATCTGTCATTGATCGTTGCAATTTTAGATGTACATATTGTATGCCAGCGGAAGTGTTTGGGCCAGATTATGCTTTTTTAAAAGATGAGTTTTTACTGACGTTTGATGAAATTGAGCGTTTAGCAAAACTATTTGTTAGCATCGGTGTACGAAAAATTAGACTTACTGGTGGCGAGCCACTACTTCGTAAAGATTTAACAAAACTTATTGCACGTCTCGTGAAAATTGACGGGCTATTAGATATAGGGTTAACGACCAATGCAATTCATTTAACAAAGCAAGCAAAAGTATTAAAAGAAGCTGGATTACATAGAGTAAATGTTAGTTTGGATGCAATAGATGATGATGTATTTAAGGCTATTAATGGCCGGAATATTAATACGAAACCTGTTATAAAGGGAATTATGGCTGCAAAAGAGGCTGGGCTTGATGTAAAGGTAAATATGGTTGTGAAAAAAGGGATGAATGATCATCAAGTACTTCCGATGGCTGCGTATTTTAAAGAGCAAGGAATCCCGCTTAGGTTCATTGAGTTTATGGATGTTGGTAGTACAAATGGATGGAATTTTGATCAAGTTGTTACGAAGCGAGAGTTAATTGAGATGATTCATCGCGTGTATCCGCTTGAGCCAGCTGAAGCGCATTATTTTGGTGAAGTTGCGAAGCGATATCGTTACGTTGGAACAAATATTGAAGTCGGTTTTATTACTTCTGTTTCTGAGTCCTTTTGTTCCTCTTGTACGAGAGCGAGAATTTCAGCAGATGGAAAGTTTTATACTTGCTTATTTGCGACAGAAGGACTGGACATAAGAGAACTTCTTAGAGGGAATCTTTCAGATGATGAGTTATTACGTGTTATACAAGATGTATGGATGAATAGAAAAGATAGGTATTCGGATGAACGGACAGAAGAAAGTGCAAAAAATCGTCCGAAAATTGAAATGTCTTATATAGGGGGATAAGAAGGGAGGCTATCGTATGCAGGAGCGATATTCAAGGCAAATATTATTTTCTGGTGTTGGAGAAGAAGGACAGAGAAAAATTAGAGAGAAGCATGTGCTTATTATTGGTGCTGGAGCTCTTGGTGCAGCAAATGCAGAAGCGATTGTTAGAGCAGGTGTTGGAAAAATAACAATTGCGGATCGTGATTATGTAGAGTGGAGTAATTTACAAAGGCAACAATTATATACAGAAGGAGACGCAAAGCAGTATAAACCGAAGGCGGTAGCAGCGGCAGAGCATTTAAAAGCGATTAATTCTGAGGTGGAAATAAATCCGGTTGTAACTGATGTAACAGTACAAGAAATGGAAGAGCTAGTGAATGGTGTAGATTTAATATTAGATGCGACAGATAATTTTGAAACGCGACTTCTTATTAATGATATTTCACAAAAGTATAATATTCCGTGGATATATGGTGGTTGTGTCGGAAGCTATGGCGTAACATATACAATTTTACCAGGGAAAACACCGTGTTTTCGCTGTTTAATGGAGCATCCAGCAAGCGGAGCAACATGTGATACGGCTGGTATTATACAGCCGGCAGTACAATTAGTAGTTGCGCATCAAATAACGGAAGCGCTGAAAATATTAGTAGAAGACTATGGGGCGCTTCGCGAAACGATGTTATCGTTTGATCTTTGGAATAATCAACAGATGGCATTTAAAGTGAATAGACAGAAAAAAGAAACGTGTTTATCTTGCGGAAGATTACGTACATATCCGAGTTTAACATTTGAAGCACAAACGAAAACAGAAGTGTTATGTGGACGAAATACAGTACAAATCCGTCCAGGTGTGCGGAATGAATTTAATTTAGAAGAAATTAAAAAGCGCTTACAAAGAAGTGTGGATGTAAAGGCTACTCCGTATTTAGTATCGTTTCTGGTAGAGGAATTTCGTTTTGTTTTATTTACAGATGGCAGAGCTTTTATTCATGGGACGAATGATATAAATGTAGCAAAACGTTTATATACAAGATACATAGGTTGAACCTAAAGAGAAACCCTTTAGGTTCAACAGAGAGAAAATCAAGACTTTCTCGTATAATCTCCACTTTTTCCACCTGTTTTTTCAAGTAAGTACGTTTCGCCAATAATCATACCTTTATCAACAGCTTTACACATATCATACACAGTAAGGGCAGTAGCGGAAGCAGCTGTTAAAGCTTCCATTTCAACACCGGTGCTACCTTCTGTTTTAACTTTTACTTCAATCAGTAATCGATATTGTTCATCAGATTGTTTCCAATCGAAAGAAACGTCAACACCTTTTAATAATAAAGGATGACACATTGGGATAATATCAGAAGTGCGTTTCGCAGCCATAATACCAGCGATTTGTGCAACTGCTAATACGTCACCTTTCCCGATTTCATTATGAGAGATTTTATCGTAAATTTCTTTCGTAACGACAATGCTAGAGCGCGCCATTGCTGTTCGAACGGTTGCTTTTTTGTCGCTTATATCAACCATTTTCGCGCGTCCTTGGTCATTAAAGTGTGTGAATGAAGACATGGAATTCCTCCTTGAAGTAATTTCTATTTAATATATAAAGTTTAATCGAGATAAAAAAAATTGCAAATATGGGGTGAGAAACGATGGTAGAAAAACGAATTCCGATTCAAGTTGCTGAGGCAGTAGAGAGAGTAATGGAATATGCGAAAATTGGTGAAGTAGAAGAAGTTTCTATTACGGAAAGTTACGGGAGAATTCTTGGGGAGGATGTTGTCTCTGATCATGACGTTCCTCATTTTGATCGTTCTCCTTACGATGGTTTCGCAATTCGAGCAGAAGATACGAAAGAAGCAAATCAAGAGAATGCAATTGAGTTTGAAGTAATAGGGGAAATCGGGGCTGGATCTGTTTTTACAGAAGAAGTAGGATCTTTTCAGGCGGTTCGTATTATGACAGGAGCAGCTATTCCAGCAGATTGTAATGCAGTCGTAATGCTAGAACTGACGGAAGGTTTTGAGAAGGACGGAAAAACATATATGAAGTTAAAGCGTCCTTTTCATAGTGGCGACAATGTGTCATTTAAAGGGGAAGATATAAAACAAAATCAAGTTCTCGTTCAGAAAGGTGTTGCAATTAATCCAGGTGTTGCGGCCTTATTAGCGACGTTTGGATATAGTACTGTGAAAGTTGTAAAACAGCCTGTTGTTGGTATTGTGACGACAGGAAGTGAATTGTTAGAAGTACATGAGTCGTTACAACCGGGGAAAATTAGAAATAGTAACTCTTATATGATTGCTGCTCAAATTATGAAAGCTGGAGGTAAAGTCCGATATTATGGCCAACTTGCCGACGAGTTAGGTGCATGTTTTACAGCTGTTCAATCAGCGATGGATGAAGTTGATATTTTAATTACGACAGGCGGTGTGTCGGTAGGAGATTATGACTACTTGCCAGCTATTTATGAAAGATTACAAGCGAATGTACTCTTCAATAAAATAGCGATGAGACCAGGAAGTGTAACGACCGTAGCTGAAGTTGATGGAAAGTTACTTTTCGGTTTATCAGGGAATCCGTCAGCTTGTTACGTAGGATTTGAGCTATTTGTGCATCCAGTTATAAAAACATATTTGAATGCGAAAGAACCTCACATATATAGAGCAGATGCTATTTTACAAAAAGATTTTCCAAAGCCGAATCCGTTTACTCGTTTTGTAAGAGCAAAGGTGACAATTGTGGACGGGGCATTACAAGCGATGCCGGTCGGTTTAGATAAATCGAGTGCGGTATCTTCACTTGCAGATGCGAATGCTTTTATTGTGTTGCCTGGAGGAACGAGAGGCTTTGAGGCAGGGATGAAAGTGTCTGTATTATTGTTAGAGCACGCTGAGGGATGTGATTGGCCATGGGCAAAGCCCCTTCAATCTTACAAATAGTAGGGTATCAAAATAGCGGGAAAACAACACTTGTTGAGAAAATTGTACATGTATTAACTGAAAGCGAAATGAAAGTTGCTACGATTAAACATCACGGGCATGGAGGGTTTCCAGAAGTAGCGCAAAAAGATAGTGAAAGGCATAGAAAGGCCGGTGCTGTCGTAAGTAGTGTAGAAGGTGCTGGGTTACTTTCATTGTCATCATTAAGAGAGGAATGGTCCTTGCAAGAAATTATCCGTTTATACGAGTTTTTTGAAGTGGATACAATTTTAATTGAGGGCTATAAAAAAGAGAGCTATCCGAAAGTGGTGTTACTTCGTTCTGAGGAAGACGTTGAACTTTTACATAAAGTAGAAAATATAGTAGCAGTTATTACGTGGTATGATGCTCCTGCAAACTTACGAGAAGAATATAAAGTATTTCATATAACAGAAGAAAAATTGTACATAGACTGGTTTTTACAAACGGTAAGGAGTGCGAAATGACACATACGTATTATGAAGTAATTGATACAGAAATTTCAATTGAAGAAGTAGCGAATAAGGTTATTCGCCGCGAATGTGGTGCTGTTACAACATTTATTGGAACGGTTAGAGAGTTTACGAAAGGGCGTCGTACATTATACTTAGAATATGTCGCTTATAAAACGATGGCAGAAAAGATGCTAGAGAAAATCGGATCAGAAGTGAAAGAGAAATGGCCAGATACACACGTTGCGATTACACATCGCATCGGTACACTGCAAATTTCTGATATCGCGGTTGTTGTGGCTGTTTCAACGCCGCATCGTAAAGCGGCTTATGAAGCAAATGAATACATTATGGAACGCATAAAACAAATTGTTCCGATTTGGAAAAAAGAGTTTTGGGAAGATGGAGACTCTTGGATTGGCGATCAATTAGAAAAAACGCCATATCCGGCGGGAGAGCCTGGGAAGGAGCTATAAGTATGATTCGAGTATTGTTATTTGCGAACTTACAAGAAGAAGCAGGAAGAAGTGAATTACAAATAGAGAAAGAAAGTATTACGGTTGCAGAGTTAAAAGATGTTATTGCAAAAGAATATAATGTACCAGTCACAGAACCAATTATGGTTGCGATTAATGAAGAATATGCAAATGAAGATGATACGATTCAATCTGGTGATGTTGTTGCACTAATCCCACCAGTGAGCGGTGGTTAATATTGGATTCATTAAAACGACTTTCCTATGTAGGGAAAGTCGTTTTTTTATGGCGGTTTTGAGAACACTAACGTATAGAACAAGGAGGGCGTTATGAAAAAAATATGTGTAATGCTAACAATGATATGTTCTATCTTTTCTTTATTGCCAAGTTATTCTTTGGCAAAAGAATCGAATGAACAACTTTTAGAAAGTGCATTATTAAATCGATATTATTCTGTGATAAGACAAGTGACAGAAGATCAATATGAATGTGCTTCAGTTATCAATATAAAGCGTCTCGGCAAGAATGGTGAGTTCGTTCCTAGATATGAAGTGACGCTACAATTTCTTACATTTCAAGGAGCACATAACCCGCCGAATGATAAAGTTACGCTTACTTTGGAAGATTATTTAGATCACGTAAGGATAAAGAAAGTGGAGCGAGAAAAGAATGTTTCTGGTGCTATTGTAGAAAAGATTTGTGAAAGGGAAAAAGAAAAAATAAAAGCTCACTCTACTGATTCAGAGTGATAACCTATGACATTTAGTAAAGAAAGGTAATGAGCGATGGATATATTTTTAGCGATTTTACCAGCTATATTTTGGGGAAGTATTGTGCTATTTAACGTAAAACTGGGCGGGGGGCCTTATAGTCAAACGCTCGGTACAACGTTTGGCGCGCTTATTTTCTCGATTGTTGTTTATATTTTTATGAAACCAGTATTGACTCCTACTGTTATCGGAGTTGGTATTGTGTCAGGTTTATTTTGGGCGCTCGGTCAGGCGAATCAATTAAAAAGTATTGATTTAATGGGCGTTTCAAGGACGATGCCGATTTCAACAGGACTTCAATTAGTTGCGACAACTTTATTTGGAGTCATCGTATTTCATGAGTGGTCCACAACAATATCAGTCGTCCTTGGTGTTTTGGCCCTCGTTTGTATTATTATCGGTGTTATTTTAACATCGCTTCAAAGTGAAGAAGAAAAGAGTGCAGAGCAAGCGGGGAATTTTAAAAAAGGCATTATCATTTTATTGATTTCAACAGTCGGCTATTTAGTTTATGTAGTAGTGATTAGACTATTTAAAGTAGATGGTTGGTCAGCTTTGTTGCCACAAGCAGTTGGTATGGTGTTAGGGGGGATTTTGCTTACTTTTAAACATCATCCATTTAATAAATATGCAATACGAAATATTATTCCAGGATTAATTTGGGCAGCTGGAAATATGTTTTTATTCATTTCACAGCCGCGTGTTGGAGTGGCAACAAGTTTCTCGCTATCGCAAATGGGAATTATTATTTCGACGCTTGGCGGGATTCTTATATTAGGTGAAAGAAAAACGAAACGCCAATTAACAGGGATTGTTGTCGGTATCATTTTTATTATTGCAGCCGGAATTATGTTAGGTATAGCAAAAAGTTAAAGGAGGTATGGAAATGTATAGTGATTTAGAAGGAAAGGTTGTCGTTATTACAGGATCAGCAAGTGGTCTTGGAAGAGCAATGGGGGTAAGGTTTGCTGAGGAGAAAGCAAAGGTAGTGATTAATTATCGCTCACGGGAGTCAGAAGCGAATGATGTGTTAGAAGAAATTAAAAAGGTAGGCGGAGAAGCGATTGCTGTAAAAGGTGATGTGACGGTCGAATCAGATGTGGCGAATCTCATTCAATCTGCTGTGAAAGAGTTTGGTACGCTTGACGTTATGATTAACAATGCAGGGATAGAAAATGCGGTACCATCGCATGAAATGCCGCTTGAAGATTGGAATAGGGTAATTAACACAAATTTAACAGGTGCTTTTTTAGGAAGCCGTGAAGCGATTAAATATTTTGTAGAACATGATATTAAAGGATCTGTCATTAACATGTCGAGTGTTCATGAGAAAATTCCGTGGCCATTATTTGTGCACTATGCAGCAAGTAAGGGTGGTATTAAACTGATGACAGAAACGTTAGCGTTAGAATATGCACCAAAAGGTATTCGAGTAAATAATATAGGGCCAGGTGCAATTAATACGCCGATCAATGCAGAGAAGTTTGCTGATCCTAAAAAACGTGCTGACGTAGAAAGTATGATACCGATGGGCTACATCGGAAAACCAGAAGAAATTGCAGCAGTAGCAACTTGGCTCGCTTCTTCAGAGGCGAGTTATGTAACGGGTATTACGCTATTTGCAGATGGTGGAATGACGTTATATCCATCGTTTCAAGCTGGGCGTGGGTAATAGAAAAGGACGAAGAGATAAAACTCTTCGTCCTTTTTTACAAAAAAAAAATAGCGGCCAGCTATTTTAAATTTAGTGATTAATTGTATCTTGAAGATATTCTGTTGCTTGATGTTCAGAAACATTTTGTACGAGTGCAACTTCACTAATCATCATTTTTCGGGCATTATCTAGCATTTGTTTTTCGCTCGCATTTAAAGCTCTCTCTTTATTGCGGCGAAGTAAATCCCGAACAACTTCTGCACTATCTTGCAGATTGCCGTTTTTCATTTTTTCCATATTCATTGTATATCTTTGTTTCCAGGAAAGTGATGTATCTGATTCCCCGTTTTGAAATTCAAGAAGTATATCATCTAACGTACCTTTATCTACGATATAACGAATACCTGATTTTTGTAATTGATCCATCGGAAGCATTACTTGCATATCCTTACTAATGATACGTATTACACAATATTGACGTATTGTTCCTAATATTTCTTTCTCTTCAATGGCTTCGATGACTCCTGCGCCGTTCATTGGATAAACGATTTTATCACCAATTTGAAACAAATCATCCACCTCCATATGTGGTAACCATCTTTAATGATAGCATAAGTAAATGTAAATGTCAAATTTTATATAATACCATAATAATTATATTTGAGTCAATAAGTAAAAGCTCTTTTTATATATATTTTTTTTGCTTTTATTTATGGATGATTTTTTTAGAAAAATAGTACAGGTGGAGAAAGGAGGCATATCCACTTATTTTTAAGCATAAAATGTAAAATCGCTAATACAATATACCTAAATCCGTTCTTTGCAAAGGAGGGAGAGAAGGTGGGGCGCACAATAAAAATTGATATTACAAATAAAGTGGTAGCTAAATTTAGACCAGATTATTTGGAATTGTATACGAGTAAATTTATGATAGGTAAGTTTTATGTCTATACTGAAGGTAAACAATATGTGTTAGAAGACGGATATATATATGAAGACGGAAAGTTTTATCGCATCATAGATACGCACCGTGGCAATAATCAAGCGGCGGAGGGCTGCGATCTAGGATGGTGTTAACATGATTCGTGTAAAAGTGTTTGATGAAAGTCACGAAAAAGACTTAGAAGACGCTGTAAATGTTTTTTTGAAAAAGATTGATGATAGTAACTTTGTAGACATTAAGTACCAAGTCGGTGTTTCTATTAACGATGACGAAAACCAAATTTATTGTTTTTCAGCAATGATCGTTTATAAAGCATAAAAAAGAGCTGGATGAGCCAGCTCTTTTTTATGCTTTATGTTGGGACAACATGTGTCGGTAATACGTTCATAATAGATTGGGTTGCGCCTAATTTCTTTGTCGTTAAAAGAGGCTCCCCTGTCTCATGATTTTGGGCATCTTTACACATACCAAGGTGATAACGATCACCTAAAAATGGATCAATATAAAAACCGTTTTTGAATACTTTATCATTCGGATGTTTTTCATGGTGAATATCAGAGCAGTTAATGCAATAGAACATAGCGTTCAACCCCTTTTTATTTTTGTTTGAAAAAAGTGAGTCGGTAGTCATTTCGCTCCTAAGGAAATGTTGAGGAGAAGAGAAATAACTACCTACTCAAATGGTGGGCATATTCCTTCTGATTTTTCATATCTCGCGTAGTGTCCCTGAGGGAAGGAGGAGAGACGAAATACGCATGATATACGTAAGGCGCTTCTTCCAAGATGAATGATGGAGTTTCATGTTGAGAGAAGTTTTTATTTTTTGTTGCCTTTGTGAGTATATTATGAGGAAATGTTCGGAGGGTGTTTGTCCTGTTGAAAAAATGTTGAGAATTTCTCAACAGTAAAAAAGAGTTAGCGTTGACATGAAACTAAAAGGTGTTATATTATCGAAGTGTAACCAAAAGGTGTTATATTTGATTGCCGAATAAAGGAGAATGGAAATGGAACAACAAAATACATTAACTGACATTAAACAAACGATCGTTTTTAACGCGTCTATTCAAAAGGTGTGGAATGTAGTATCAACTGCAGAAGGGATTGCCTCATGGTTTATGCCAAATGATTTCGTATTAGAGGTAGGACATGAATTTCATATACAATCACCATTTGGACCATCACCATGTAAAGTATTAGAAATCGATGAGCCAAATCATCTATCTTTTTCATGGGATACAGATGGCTGGGTTGTTTCATTTCATCTGAAAGACCTAGGAGATAATAAAACAGAATTTACGTTAATTCACGGCGGCTGGAAACACCCTGATGAAATTCTTCCGAAAGCGAATGCGAAGAGCTCTATTATTCGCGACAGAATGAGCGGAGGCTGGGTAGCGATTGTAAATGAAAAACTGAAAAAGGTTGTCGAAGGCTAAGTGTCCTCATCAGCAGCGAAATATGATGTGTTTCAAGCAATTGCTGATCCAACCCGCCGAGAAGTAATACGGTTATTAAGTGATAAAGAGTTACCGATTTCCAAAATAACGGATCATTTTCCGATGAGTCGTACTGCGGTTGTAAAGCACCTTCATATTCTTTCAGAAGCGAATTTAGTAAGTGGAAGAAAAAGCGGAAGAGAGAAAATATATCGCTTGCATCCAGAACCATTAGAGGAATTACAACAGTGGCTCTCGTATTATGAACGTTTTTGGGATAATAAATTGTCCATGCTGAAACATATTGTGGAGAATGAAGAGTAAAAGAGGATGACCATATTTTGGTCATCCTCTTTCTTATTGCTCACTCGTTTGTGTAGCGGGCTTTAATAAAAGCCAAGCGATAATTAATGTACATACTGCCAATACAAAAGTACTCATATAAATGACGTGTACACTTGATGCTAATGCGGATTGCGATTCGGTTACTACGTTTGTTGTAGTACCTCCATGTCCGCCAGATACAAGATCAAGGTTTTTAATACCACGTGCGTGAATCATCGTATTGAAGATTGTGCCAAATACTGCCGCACCTAATGTTTGGCTAAATGTATTGATAAATGTGTTTAAACCTACTGCTGTCCCGCGTGTTTGAGCTGGTACGGCTGCTTGAATTGTTACCATGTAAATCGGTGTCACAAGCCCCATTCCTAAGCCGAATAATCCGACTGCCACATAAATAAGGAACGATGGTGAATGTGTTGATAATGTAAATAATAAGAACGTAGCGACTGATAAAATGCTAGCCCCAAGTAAAATGATTTGTTTCGTTTTTAATTTTCCTACTAAGTTACCAGAGAAAATAGCTCCAAATGTCCACATAACAGGGATTGGCATTAAAATAAGTCCGGCTTCTGTTGCATTTTTTCCTAATACACCTTGGCTCCAAATTGGAAGGTACATTGTAATACTAATAATCATTGCGCCAGCGATAAGCGTTAATATATTAATCGTAGATAATGTACGGTTAGAGAAAAGTGCTAGCGGAATTAATGGTTCCGGAGATTTTTTCTCGATGAATAAGAAAATAATGAATGAAACGACGGCGAAGATTAATAGGCCGATAATTGTTATATCTCCCCAGTTTTGCTTACTGCTACCTGTTAATAATGCGTATAGTAGAGCAATCGTACTTAGTGAGAATACTGTTGCACCAAGATAGTCGATATGGTGCTTAGCAGGCTTAATAGATTCTTTGTAGTAAATGGCAATCATTAAGCAAGCGATAATTCCAAATGGAACGTTTAAGAAGAAAATATAACGCCAAGAAAGAGAATCAACTAAAAATCCGCCGACTAATGGTCCGATAACACCTGAGACACCCCAAACAGCACTTATCCATCCTTGTGCTTTTGCGCGGTCTTTCGCTTCGTCATATAAGTCACCAATGATTGTCATAGTAATTGGCATGACAGCACCAGCACCTAAACCTTGAAGGGCACGAAAGACGATAAGTTGTTCCATCGATGTAACGACACCGCAAAGTGCAGAACCGACTAAAAAGATTGTAGCTCCAATAAGTAAAACTTTTTTACGGCCAAATAAATCAGCTAGCTTTCCGTATATTGGAGTTGAAACCGCTGTGGCAAGCATGTAAATTGCGTAAACCCAGCTAACAAGTTCAACGCCGGATAAATCACTCGTTATACGAGGGATCGCTGTACTAACAATCGTTCCTTCTACAGCAGAAAGAAACGTCATTAGCATTAAAGACATCATGACTTTTTTTCTCATATGTTTTCCCCTTACCCTTTTTCAAATATTCAACAATATAAAATATAAAGGTACTAAGGTAAATAAAGCAACAAAAAAGCAATGGAAAGTTAAGGGGAGGGGATATTTGTCGTTTTTTGTCGGTAAGTCGATATATTTGAAAAATCGCCGATATAAGTAGCAGAATCGCTGATATATTTGGAAAATCGCCGATATAAGTAGCAGAATCGCTGATATATTTGGAAAATCGCCGATATAAGTAGCAGAATCGCTGATATATTTACAGAATCGCCGATATAATTTCATGTACCTATAAAAAAGAAACAGGAATCCCTGTTTCTCAGTTTAATATTGCATTTTCGCGTTTTCTCCAGCTGTCGTTCCGGCAATTCTACCAGTAACGAGAGCAGATGTAATGTTATAGCCACCAGTGTAACCGTGAATATCAAGAACTTCCCCGCAGAAATATAAGCCATTTGTAAATTTAGAAGACATTTCTTTCGGGTTAATTTCTTTAACGGATACACCGCCGCCAGTAACGAATGCTTTTTCAATTGACTGCGTACCATTTACATTTACAGTAAATTCTTTAAAGTCTTTCACAAGTGCACGAATCTTCTCGTGAGAAACTTGTCCAGCTTGCTCGCTGCCATCAATTTCATTTTTTTCTAATAAGAATAGGAAGTAACGTTCAGGAACATAACCTTTTAACACGTTTTTAATTCCTTTTTTCGGATCTTCCTTCATTTGTTTCAGCATGCGCTGGAATAGTTGTTCACTATTTTCTTCTGGCAATGCATCGATGCTCATTTGCACTGTATTCGTTTTGAACTTTTTCAGTGCTTTTACAACGAATTGACTACAGCGAAGGGCAGCAGGACCAGATAGGCCGAAATGAGTGAAGAGCATGTCCATTTTGTGAGAAATGATAGCTTTTCCTTTCGGGTTTAATACACTTAAGTTTACATCTCGTAAAGCGAGGCCTTGTAGTGAACGGTCTCGAATAAATGGTTCGTTTGAAAGGATTGGTACTTCTGTTGGGAATAATTCTGTAATTGTATGACCAGCTTTTTCTGCCCAAGCATATCCGTCTCCAGTAGAACCAGTTTGAGGAACAGATTTTCCGCCAACAGCGATAACGACGTGATTTGTTTCTAGCACTTCGCCAGTCTTTAGTACGACTGCTTTCGTTTGACCATTTTCATATTCAATCGTTTCAACAGGTGTATTCGTGCGGATCTTTACACCTAAATCTTTTAATCGTGTTAAAAGTGCGTCTACTACCGATTGGGCTTTATTTGAAACAGGGAACATGCGGCCATGATCCTCTTCTTTCAGTTTTACACCGAGATTTTCGAAGAATGTAATAATATCTTCATTATTAAAAATAGAAAAAGCGCTGTATAAGAAGCGGCCATTTCCTGGTATATGTTTAACGATCTCATCAAGTGGTAGACGGTTCGTTACGTTACAGCGGCCGCCACCAGAAATCGCAAGTTTACGCCCTAGTTTATTTCCTTTATCAAGAAGTAAGACGCTTGCGCCTTCTTCTGCAGCACCGATTGCAGCCATTAGCCCAGAAGGCCCACCGCCGATGACAATAACATCATAATGCATAATATATCGACCTCATTTTCTACATTTCCTGCCTAAAAGAATAGCATGTTTTCCCTTAAAAGAAAAATAGAGTGAAGTACTGCTTAAGGAGAGAATTGTGGTACAATACAAAAGTTAGAGTTCAGCACTATCCTGCTATTTGTGGGCCATAGGACTAAAACCTTATGAGTTAGGGGAAGTCTAATAGTTCTCGAATGCTCGAATAGTTCAATTTATTATAGTTTCACTTTACCCCGCATTAACGGGCAGTAAGACTCCCACCTTAAAGTTTGCTTAGGTCAAAGAAGTAGGTGGGAGATTAACTGCCCCTAAATGCCCGATTGGTTCAACTAATAATCAGTGGGGAAGAACACCCCACTGATTAAAGTTTCACTTTATGTAGATGTAGGAGGATTTTTGTATGTCCGATTCGAAATTTCTGCGCGGAACGCTTATCGTTACGTTAGGGACATTTTTAGTGAAGTTCTTAGGCATGATTTACGTCTTTCCGTTTCATGCATTAGTAGGGACAGAAGGCGGAACGCTCTATACATATGGATACATTCCATATACGATCTTTTTAAGTATTGCAACGGCAGGGGTGCCGCTTGCTGTTTCAAAATTCGTTTCCAAATATAATGCGCTTGGCGATTATAAAACGAGCCGGAGAATGTTCCGCTCGGGAATGGTTATGATGATAGTAACAGGAGTTCTTTCATTCCTAGTACTGTACATGACGGCGCCGTTGTTTGCAGAAGCAATGCTTGGTAAACAAAGTGTACACAGTAATATAGGAGAAGTTACGACGATTATTCGTCTTGTAAGTTTTGCGCTTATTGTTGTGCCGGCAGCGAGTTTAATTCGTGGTTATTTCCAAGGTCACCAATCGATGGGACCAACTACTGTTTCGCAAATTATTGAACAAATTATTCGTATCGTCTTTTTATTAGCGGGTAGTTTTATCGTTATTAAAGTACTTGGTGGTACAGTTGCAACAGCAGTTGGGGTAGCGACATTTGCTGCATTCGTTTCAGCAGTTGGAGCGCTCGGTGTACTCATTTGGTACTGGCTAAAACGTAAAAAACATTTGGATCAATATTTAATTGAACAAACTGTACCAGAATCGACAGTGAGTACTGTTCAATTATTTAAAGAATTATTTGCATATGCGATTCCTTACGTTGTAATTGGGTTAACAATTCCTTTATATCAACAAATTGATACATTGACATTTAACTCAATTATGCAAGCGATTGGCCAAGGTGATATTGCAGAGCGAGCGCTCGGTATTTTCACAATGTGGACGCATAAATTAATTATGATTCCTGTATCACTTGCGACAGCGTTTAGTTTAACGCTCGTACCAGCGATTACAAAATCATTTACTGAAAAGCAATACCGTTATTTAAAGTTACAAATTACACAAACATTCCAGGCAAATATGTTCTTAACATTGCCAGCAGTTGTCGGTATTTCATCACTTGCCTATCCGATTTATACTGCATTTTACGATTCAGATCCATTAGGTGGACAAGTATTAATGTGGTATGCACCGGTTGCGTTGTTATTTGCTTTATTTACAGTAACAGCGGCAATTTTGCAAGGTATTAACCAACAAAAGCATGCGATTATCGCACTTATAATGGGTGTTATTTTGAAATTTGTATGTAACGTAATCTTTATTCGTTATTTCGGTACAGTAGGGGCGATTCTAGCAACAGCTGTTGGTTTCTTAGCTTCTGTTTGGTACACAAATCAACAAATTAAAAAATACGCACACTATTCATTCGGTGTTGTATATAAGAGAACGTTCCAAATTGCAGTATTAACATTTGTAATGGTTGTGGTCGTAAAACTATCACAATGGATTCTATCCTTCATGATTTCGCCGGATGGCCGAGTTGGCGCTCTTATTACAGTTGCGATTTGTGCAGGTCTTGGCGGTCTCGTTTACGGATTGTTAGCAATTCGCACAGGAGTACTTGAAAGAGTATTCGGCGGAGAAGCGTTAGAGAAAATCCAGCGTAAACTTGGCAATAGATTTAAAATAAAGTTGAAATCAAAAGGGGCGTAATTACGTCCCCTTTTCTATGATAAATAAAGAAGGTGAAAAACGTGAGATTAGATAAATTATTAGCAAATATGGGATATGGAAGTAGAAAAGAAGTAAAGAAATTATTGAAAGACGGCGTTGTGAAAATTGATGGAATACCGGTGAAAGATGCAAAGGTTCATGTAAATGTAGAAGAACAAGAAGTTATGATTCACGGTGAAGTCGTGGAATATAAAGAGTTTGTCTACTTAATGATGCATAAACCACAAGGCGTTATTTCAGCTACAGAAGATGATAATCATGAAACGGTAATAGATTTATTAGAGTTAGAAGATGCGATTTTTAATCCGTTCCCAGTGGGAAGACTTGATATTGATACAGAAGGTTTCTTATTAATAACAAATGACGGGAAGTTATCACATCAATTGTTATCTCCGAAAAAGCATGTGCCGAAAAAATATTATGCACACGTTGCAGGAGTAGTAACGGAAGAGGATGTAAAAGAGTTTGCTAAAGGTGTTATTTTAGATGATGGCTATGAAACAAAGCCAGGTGCACTTACAATATTAAAAAGCGATGATATTTCTGAAATCGAGCTTGTCATTACAGAAGGAAAGTTCCATCAAGTGAAGCGTATGTTTGAAGCGGTAGGGAAAAAAGTAGTCTACTTAAAGAGAACAGAGATGGGGCCGTTAGTGTTAGATGAAGAGCTAGAACTTGGACAATACCGAGAGCTAACAGATGAAGAAGTAGAGATGTTAAAAACATATCAAGTAGATACTGAGAAATAGTGCTATTTTTAGGTGCAGAAAAGACCCCTTTCTAATGAGTTAGAAAGGGGTATGTATTTATTTACATACAATTATTTTTCGTTATGAGGTCATTCTCACTTTCTTTCCTGTTGTTGTCCACTTACCGCGGCAAGGGCTATACACGAGTTCATTAAACTGCAACACATTTAGATCACGTTGTATCGTTCGCGGTGTGATCCCGAACTCATCTACAAGGTCTTTCGTCGTTACCGTTCCGTTTTCATTGATGTACATATAAATTGATTTAATGCGTGTTAGCATACGAGTAGTTGTAGGTTTCAAGAGAAAACCACTCCTCTACTAGTTTTTTTGACCCCATTCAGGAAAGAAGGTCGTTACTACCATTGTACTCTACATGATAAAATTCATGCTTTAATCTACTTAAATTTTACAGAAATTTAACAAATATTCATATAGAAAAATATTGGTAGTTGACATTGTATATATGGTCAGTCAACTAACACATAAAATTCTACGTAAAACGCCAAATTCCTGCAAATTTTTTTGAGAAAATAAAAGAAAAACTAATAAGAAATATCTGAAATATTACAATTGTTCGGTATTTGGTTTTCGTATATGGCATAAGAGATTTTGGTTTGTTATGATGAAAGAAACAATATAGTGAAGGATGGATGCGTGATGTCAGCAATTAATTGGACAGAAGAAGTTGTAAAACGAAAAGATGATTTAATTCGTGATACACAACAATTTTTACAAATTAAAAGTGTATGGGAAGAAGAATCGGCGAAAGAGGGCGCACCATTCGGTGAAGGTGTAGAAAAAGCTTTATCTTTCATGTTACATAAAGGAGAAACGGAAGGCTTTACTTCTAAAAATTTAGAAGGGTATGCAGGTCATCTTGAAATGGGACAAGGAGAAGAATTAGTAGGTATTCTTTGTCACGTTGACGTTGTACCAGAAGGAGATGGCTGGACGACTCCTGCATATAGTGCAGATATTCGCGATGGAAAGATTTTTGCACGTGGTGCAATTGACGATAAAGGCCCAACGATGGCAGCTTACTATGCGATGAAAATTGTGAAAGAATTAGGTTTACCTCTTTCAAAACGTGTTCGTATGATTTTAGGAACAGATGAGGAAAGCAATTGGAAATGTGTAGATCACTACTTTAAAAACGAAGAAATGCCAACAATCGGTTTTGCGCCAGACGCGGACTTTCCAATTATTAATGCAGAAAAAGGAATTTCTGATATACAAGTTGTGCAAAATGGTAGTGAAGAGAAGAAAGGTACATATGAACTTGTTTCATTTGAGTCAGGTCGCCGTTTAAATATGGTTCCTGATTTTGCAGAAGCGGTTGTTACAGGAGAGGATGTAAGTGCACTTACAGTAGCATATGAAGAGTATTTACAAACTGCTAAAAAAATAGGTGAAGCAATTGTAGAAGGTAATACAGTAACGTTGCAAATTAAAGGGGTTTCAGCTCACGGATCTACTCCTGAAAAAGGAGAAAATGCAGGTTTATTACTGGCAAACTTCTTAACGAAAGTTGCTCTTGATGGAAAAGGGGCTTCGTTTGCGACATTTGTAGCAGCAACATTTATTGGTGATATTTATGGTGAAAAGGCTACTATCGCTTATAAAGATGAGGTTAGTGGTCCGTTAACAGTGAATGTTGGTCGCCTTTCTTATACGAAAGAGAATGGTGGCAATTTAGGATTAAACGTACGTTATCCAGTTACGACTAACTTTGAAGAAATGATTGCAAAGTTAAAAGAATATGTGGGTACTCATGGATTTGAAGTAGCTGATTATTCAAACTCTCGTCCGCATCACGTTGATAAAGACCACGTATTAATTCGTACGTTGCAGCGCGTATATGAAGAACAAACAGGTGAAAAAGCAGAACTATTAGCAATTGGCGGTGGTACTTACGCTCGTTCGTTAAAAGCTGGTGTTGCATTTGGCCCATTGTTCCCTGGAAAAGAAGAACTTGCGCATCAAAAAGATGAGTATATTGAAATTGAAGACTTATTAAAAGCAACAGCAATTTACGCGCAAGCAATTTATGAATTGGCGAAGTAATGGATATATAAATAATAAAAGACCGTCCCGATACATTCTTTGGGACGGTTTTCTATTACGTGTCGTTTGTTGGTAAGCAGATGTTCCTTGTCGAAATGTCGATATCATTTCATCTATTAACGCGACCTGAACTTGGTTAGACTTGTAGGGAAGTTGGATTCTTTTTAATGGAATGAGATAAGAAAGAAAAGCAACAATAGAAAGAAGGAGAAGATGTACATGGAACTGCATTATTTTGTCGCGATTACGTTACCAAATCATATAAAAGAAGTGCTGTCTAACTATAAAGAGGAAATGCAAGAGGAATTACCATTTCGTTCATGGGTACATAAAGAAGACTATCATGTTACCCTTTCGTTTTTAGGTAGTGCGACAGAGGAACAATTAGAAGGAATAAAGAATGGATTACAAACACTTATAAAAATGAAAGAACTATCGTTCACATTACAAGGATTTTCAACGTTTGGTATGGAAGACAGGCCGCGTATTTTTTGGGCAAAGGTAAGAGGAAATCAAGATTTGTTTCAATTGCAAAAGCGAGTACACGTTATGTGTGAAGAGAATGGATTTTCTTTAGAAACGCGCCCATATCATCCGCATATTACTGTTGCACGTAAATGGGTAGGAGAAGAAAAGTTTAATTTAGAACATATAAAGGAAGTGCCTGAAATATCATTTCAAGCGGATACGATTACTTTATACGAATCTCACGTAAAGGAGACACCGAAATATAAAGCAATTGCTGAAATAAAATTACAAAAATAGAATGTATGAAAACGTTTTTTATACAGGTGAATATACTATAAAGAATAATGTGTTACTGTATAGGGCTTCGCTGATAAGAAAAGCCTTATCATTTGCAGCTCGTTTCATTTTAACTTTAAGAATGATGGTGATTTTTTTATGTTGAAAGTAAAACGTCCATTTGATGCCTATTTAGATGAAATGAATAAAATTACAATTTTGCTCCCACATGCGTATGGAACAAGTCGGACATTTCGTTTGCAAGAAGGAAGTAACGTGAAAGATTTACCGATTGCTCATACAATTGCGCTTCCGGATGCAACGAAGTATGAGTGCTTTATAGAAGAGCCGCTAGATGTGGGGAAGTATTATACAGTACGAGATGAACGGAATGAAGAAACAGATTTACAAATAGGTGCTGTCATAAGAACAGCGATTTTCGATGAAAAGTATTATTACGAAGGTACAGATTTAGGGGCAGTACACCAAAAGGAAGCAACTACATTTAAAGTATGGGCTCCAACTGCGAGGCTTGCGAAAGTAAGAATTTATAAAAGTGATAAAGAATATACCGATCACGAAATGCACAGAGAAGAAAATGGGGTATGGGCTCATACATTACAAGGCGATTTAGCCGGAGAAAAGTATACATTTCTTGTTTGTATAAATTTAATATGGAACGAAGCTGTGGATCCTTATGCAAAATCAGTGACTGTAAATGGGAAGTACGGCGTTGTTATTGATTTGGAAAAGACGAATGTAACAAAGCGAGGGCAATTACCACCTTTACAAGCAATGACAGACGCCATATTGTATGAACTGCATATTCGTGATGCTACTATTCATCCGAATAGTGGAGTGAGTAAAAAAGGAACATATAAAGGGCTAATGGAAGAAGGGACAACAGGACAAAATGGGACGTTAACAGGTTTGTCTCATATAAAAGATTTAGGTGTTACACATGTTGAACTATTACCTTTATATTGTTTCGGTGGTGTAGATGAGGCAAACCCTTCCTCTGCGTATAATTGGGGTTACAATCCATTATATTACAACGCACCAACGGGATTTTATGCTACAAATCCTTCTGACCCGTATAACAGGATCGTAGAGTGTAAACAGCTGATTGAAACATTTCATGAGCATGGCATTAGGGTGATTATAGATGTTGTATATAATCATGTGTATGAAAGAGAGCTATCGTCATTTGAAAAGCTTGTTCCAGGATATTATTTTCGTCATGGTGAAAATGGTATGCCTTCTAATGGGACGGGAGTCGGAAATGATATAGCATCTGAACGGAAAATGATGAGGAAATTCATTGTAGAGTCTATTTTATATTGGCTTACAGAGTACAATGTTGATGGATTTCGGTTCGACTTAATGGGAATTTTAGATGTTGATACAATAAATATAATAGAAAAAGAAGTGCGAAACATAAAGCGAGATGCACTGCTATTAGGAGAAGGATGGGATCTACAAACACCACTTCCTCTAGAGGAAAAAGCAACGTTAAATAACGCAAAGAAAATGCCGCATATTGCGCAATTTAATGATCAATTTCGTGATGGGATAAAAGGGAGTACCTTTCATATAAATAAACGTGGTTTTGCATTTGGTGGGTATGTAGACTGTAATCATTTGCAGTATATTGCATCAGGAAGCCTTTTGAGTATGAAAGAAACAGGTTTGTTTCTAGAGCCTGTGCAAAGCATTAACTATGTAGAATGTCATGACAATATGACGATGTGGGATAAACTAATGCGCAGTAATGAAGAGTCGGAAGAGATTTTGAAAAAACGTCACGTGCTAGCAACTGCAATGGTGATTCTGTCGCAAGGCATCCCTTTCTTACATGCTGGGCAAGAGTTTTATCGTACGAAGCAAGGAAATGAAAATAGTTATAATGCAAATGATGAAATTAATCAATTAGATTGGGATCGAAAAGAGAAAGAAATAGAGACCGTTAACTATATAAAAGGTTTAATTGCGATTCGTAAAGAGCACGGAGCATTCCGGTTACAAAATGCAGACCTTATAAAAAAGCATATGACTTTTTTGCAAACATCCCCAGAAGTACTTGCATATCATTTAGAAAATGTAGAGTCGTTTGGACCGTGGAAAGAAATTGTCGTTTTATTTAATAGCAGTTTAGAAGCGAAAACGGTGCAACTGCCGAAAGAAGAAACGTGGCATGTGCTAGTAAACGAAAAGCAAGCGAAAATAGAGCCAATTTCTTCATTTAGAGGAAAGGAACTTAGGCTCGCTCCGATTAGCACGTATATATTGACGATAATGTGACAAATCGCTACTTGACGGTGAGAATGTAATAAATGTAGAATTGACAAAGGTGACGATTTTGATAAGTTGTCATTCTATGGCTGGTTTTGTAAAATAAAATAGAGAGTTTTTGGCTTATGCCAAATTTTCTTTTCATTTACAGTAAAATATATATGAATCCACAACATGTGTAGAAATGTTGCGGTTTTTCTTTTCATAACTATAAAAGATAAGGATTTGTTAACGGGTAATGAATATGGAATGGTTGGAACAATTATTAGGAAAAGAGTGGAGTCTTGTACCGGCTGGTGGAGTAACGGGCGATGCATATATTGCGCAAAACGGACAACAGAGGTTATTTTTAAAGCGGAATACATCGCCCTTTTTAGCGGTATTGTCAGCAGAAGGAATTGTTCCAAAATTACTTTGGACAAGAAGGGTAACGAACGGTGATGTAATTTCTGCTCAAAAATGGCTTCCGGGACAGAAGTTAGAGCCAGAGGATATGAAACTAGAACGTGTTGCGAAACTTTTGAAGAAAATACACTCCTCTAAAGCACTTGTGCAGATGATTCAGAGACTTGGGAAGCAGCCGCTTCACGCACAAGAGTTATTACAACAACTGCAACTTGTGTTAAGAGGAGATATAAGGGATGAGGAAACAATTCAACAAGGTCTTCAATATTTAATGGATTCATTAAAAGATATTGAATACAACGAATTCGTTGTATGCCATTGTGATGTAAACCATAACAATTGGCTATTGTCGGATGAAGATGAGTTGTTTTTAATTGATTGGGATGGAGCTGTAATTGCTGACCCAGCTCTAGACCTCGGTATGTTATTATATTGGTACATTCCGCGCCAAGAATGGAGTGAGTGGCTCGGTTACTATGATATTGAAATGGATGAATCGCTGCTTAAACGTATGAGATGGTATGTGATAGCACAAACGATTTTGTCTATTCAATGGCATACAACAAAAAAACAGCAAGCAGAAGCTGAATATTGGCATCAATATTTACAGCAACTACTTGCTTCAGAGTAATACTTAAGAAAAATTGTCCATTCCAGCAATCCACTGAGTAAGTTGTTCTTGATTATTGGAAATGTGGTTGTCCAAATTAGAGGAAGATTTACCCGATTGACTATAAGAATATACATCGTTTAGCATTGCTTTAGCGTCACTACTTATATTATCGTTTGCGAGTAACGATTGAATGAGACGCTCTAATTGCTCGCATTCAGAAACTGTCCCGCAACAATCACTTTGGTGATTGACTAAAATATCTTTCAGCACTTCTAATTGATGTTGTTGATTAATTGGCATGAACGGATCATCCTTTCGATTGTTTTTCTCTTCTTAGAAAAGTAAGAGAAAAAGCTGTTTCGTCATGGAATGTTTAATGCTGTATGTAGTTTTTATCAAAATGGTACATCTTATACTTGAAAGAAACGGACCGAGTGCTCGTACGTACTTGGTTTTTTGTTTGGTAGATTGATTAAAAACAGAAAGAAGGAATTATTCCTTTAAAATAGCTATGTAAAGAGAGGGAAACATCTATGCGTTTAAGACATAAACCATATGCAATGGATCGAATTAATGAGTATTCACATATCGTAATCGGAAACCCAGAGGAGCGCGCTGGTAACTGGAAAGAAGTATTTGGAAATGAGCAACCCATTCACATCGAAGTAGGTACAGGTCGTGGCCGCTTTATGTATGATATGGCAAAAGCCAATCCACATATTAATTATATTGGAATTGAAAAATTCACAAGTGTTGTTGTAGATGCACTGGATAAATTAATTGAAGAAGAATTGCCGAACTTAAAGTTAATTAATAAAGATGCTGAAGATTTAACAGTTTTCTTTGCAAAAGGTGAGATCGATCGCGTGTATTTAAACTTCTCAGATCCATGGCCAAAGAAACGTCATACGAAGCGTCGTTTAACGTACAAAACGTTTTTACGCAATTATGAAGAAGTGTTAGTAGAAGGCGGAGAAATTCATTTCAAAACAGATAACCAAGGTTTATTTGAATATTCTCTTATGAGTATGGCGGAGTATGGTATGTTACTAACTTACTTAAGCTTAGATCTTCATAACAGCGACTTTGAAGGTAACATTATGACTGAGTACGAAGAGAAATTCTCTAGTAAAGGTCATCGCATTTACCGAGTAGAAGCAAAATATCGTACAGAGCCTATGCAGTAATGCATAGGTTTTTTTGTGTCTAAAATAATCAGAATTTTATGTTAGTATTAAAAGAAAAGGGGGATGAAAAATGGAACAGTTACAAGTTGGAGATATAAAAGTGACGTGGCTAAAAGGTGGGAACACACATTTAGACGGAGGAGCAATGTTTGGCGTTGTGCCGAAAGTACTTTGGTCACGTAAATATAAACATAATGATACAAATCATATTTATTTACGAACAGATCCGTTACTTTTACAAACGAAAGATGGCAACATGCTCATTGATTCTGGTATAGGAAATGGTAAATTGAATGAAAAGATGAAGCGGAATCAAGGTGTAACGGAAGAGTCGTCAGTTGAGAATTCTTTAGAAAAGATGGGACTAAAGCCTGAAGATATTCATTACGTTTTAATGACGCACCTTCACTTTGATCATGCATCTGGTTTAACGAAATGGGAAGGTGATCAACTTGTACCAACTTTTCCAAATGCAAAAGTTTACGTAAGTGAAACAGAGTGGAATGAAATGAGAAATCCAAATATTAGATCCCGTAATACATATTGGAAGGAAAATTGGGAGCCAATTGTAGACCAAGTTATTACGTTTCAGCAAGAAATAGAAATTACGGATGAAATAAAAATGGCGCATACGGGCGGCCATAGTGACGGACACGCAGTGATCGCTTTAGAAAGCAAAGGGGAAACGATGTTGCATTTAGCAGACCTATTGCCGACGCACGCCCATCAAAATGTATTATGGGTCATGGCTTATGATGATTATCCGATGACATCGATTGAAAATAAGCAAAAGTGGATGAAGTATGGTGCTGAAAACGATGCTTGGTTCACTTTTTATCATGACGCGTATTATCGCGCAGTAAAGTGGAATGAGGAAGGTCATATCGTACAAAAAATAGAACGGAAAACGGGTATAGAAGCATAAAAATGGGAGGGTGTTCCAGCAGTCTGTTGGAGCAGTCTCCTTTTTGTTGTCGTTTTTTGTCGGTAAGTCGATATATTTCAAAAATCGCCGATATAATTTGAGTTACGGTCGATATATTTCAAAAATCGCTGATATATTTGGAGTTGCAGCCGATATATTCGAAAAAACGCCGATATAATTTCAAGCACTATCTGCAATTAAAAAATAAGAGGTTCACCTAATGGGAACCCTCCTTTTTATGCTGCTATAACCTCTAAAACAGTACCTGTTTTAGCATCAACTAAAAATTCAAATCGTTCTTGTATATCATTTAACATCGTTGTAAGACCGCCGCGATACACTTCATACGCGACATCATATTTTTCAAATGTCTCTGGAACCATATGTACCCAAGAGCCAGTAATTTCACCTTTATGACTTAATGCTTGTTTTACCATTTTCAATGCTTTTTCTGAAGAAATATGGGATTGTTCTTGTACTTTGTTTGCAACGAAATAACCAGCTGCGAACCCAACGCCAAGACCTGCTACTAAACCTTTCCAGCTCATATATTCACCTCAATTCTATAAAATAAAAATAGTGTACCGATAATAATTATAAAGCAAATACAGCTAAAAAAGAAGAAACTAGAAACATTTCGAAAATTTCGTTACAATAAAAGAGGTATTCTACTAAGGTTTGAAAGAAGGGGACTTCGTGAATAAAGAGACATTACAATTATTTCGTACGTTAACAGAATTACAAGGTGCATCAGGTTTCGAACATGATGTACGCCGTTTTATGAAGCAAGAATTAAGCAAATATGCAGATGAAATTGTACAAGACGGTTTAGGTAGCGTATTTGGTCTGAAAAAAGGGGACGAAACTGGCCCGCGTGTTCTTGTAGCAGGTCATATGGATGAAGTAGGTTTTATGGTTACGCAAATTACGAAAAACGGAATGCTTCGTTTTCAACCTTTAGGCGGCTGGTGGAGCCAAGTACTATTAGCTCAGCGCGTTCAAGTTATGACGAAGAATGGCCCTGTTATTGGGGTTGTTGGTTCTATTCCTCCTCATTTATTAAGTGACGCGCAACGTGCAAAACCGATGGATATAAAAAATATGTTAATTGATATAGGCGCAGATAGCTATGAAGATGCGATTGAGATTGGTGTAAAACCAGGACAACAAATCGTGCCAATCTGCCCGTTTACGCCGATGGCAAACGAAAAGAAAATTATGGCGAAAGCTTGGGACAACCGTTATGGATGTGGCCTTGCAATCGAATTACTAAAAGAATTAAAAGACGAAACATTACCAAACACATTGTACTCTGGTGCGACTGTACAAGAAGAAGTTGGTCTTCGCGGTGCTCAAACTGCTGCAAATATGATTCAACCAGATATTTTCTATGCGCTTGATGCAAGTCCAGCTAACGATGCATCTGGTGACAAAACACAGTTCGGTCAATTAGGAAAAGGTGCTCTTCTTCGTATTTATGACCGTACGATGGTAACGCATAGAGGAATGCGCGAATTCATTTTAGATACAGCAGAAACACATAACATTCCGTACCAATACTTTATTTCACAAGGTGGTACAGATGCGGGCCGTGTACATACAAGTAACTCAGGTATCCCATCAGCAGTAATTGGTGTTTGCGCACGCTACATTCATACACATGCTTCTATTTTACATGTTGATGACTATGCAGCAGCGAAAGAACTAATTACGAAGCTTGTAAGAGCAACGGATAAAACGACGTTAGAGACAATTAAGAATAACGCGTAGAGAAGAAGGGCTGAAGAGCCTTTCTTTTTTTGGATTGAATAGATGACCCATCCATGTGTGGGAGCGGTCAGTGCCTAATTGGTGTTCGAATGGTGTATTAAGACCCTGAGTAGGAAAAGAGAGGAAGGCTGTTTTTGTGTTCGAAGACGGTAATGGTGAGGAAATCCACCTTCTTTTTTTAGGTTGAATAGATGGCCCAGTGATGTATGGTAGTGATTGATGTTTAATTTAAGTAGAACAAAATGATAAATTTTTATAGAGGTGAATGAAATGAAAGTAGTAGTTGGATCGAAGAATAAAACGAAGGTTGGAGCTGTGGAGAAGGTTTGGAAAGATGCCGAAATTACATCTCTTTCTGTTCCTTCAGGAGTAGCAGCACAACCGTTTTCAGATGAAGAGACGATGCAAGGAGCGATCAATAGAGCGAAGCGAGCGCTAGAGGAAGGGGAAGCTCAAATTGGCATTGGACTAGAGGGCGGCGTGATGAAAACGGAGTACGGTTTATTTATGTGTAATTGGGGCGCACTAGCAACAAGTGATGGTAAAACATTCGTTGCCGGCGGGGCGCGTATTACGTTACCGGATGATTTTTTAGCACCTCTTGAAGAGGGCAAGGAGTTAAGTGAAGTGATGGAAGAGTTTGTACAGAGAAAAGATATTCGTAGTCATGAAGGTGCTATCGGTATTTTTACGGATGATTATGTGGACCGTACGGAATTATTTGTACACGTTGTTAAGTTACTTGTTGGGCAATATAAGTATGATGAAAAGCAAGCATAAACCTTGCACCGTGCGCGATGTATGGTAGTATAAAGGAAAGATTATAACATGAAAAAATGCACTCGTTAGAGGAGGAAATATAGATGAAATCATTAGAAAGCATGGAGCAATTCCAAGAGTTAAAAAATGAAGAGAATGTAATCTTTATGTTCTCAGCAGAATGGTGCCCAGACTGCCGCTTCGTAGATCCATTTATGCCAGAAGTAGAAGAGAAATATAGTGATTTCTCATTTTACTATGTAGATCGTGATGAGTTTATTGATCTATGCGTAAAATTAGACGTATTTGGCATTCCGAGCTTTGTAGCGTACAATAAAGGTGAAGAAACAGGTCGCTATGTAAACAAAGATCGTAAAACACAAGAACAAATCGAAGAGTTCATTGAAGGTTTAAAATAAGGCAATTTGCCAATTGAATTGTAAAACAACCTCTACCTTCGCGGGGGAGGTTATTTTTTTGGAAGGGAGGAAAAAGAGATGAAGATGACAAGTAAAAAGATGAAAGACGAGTTAATGAAGAGATTATCTCGCCCGGAATGGGACTTTCAGTATGATAGTGAGAAAGAAGTTCTACGTATAGAACAGAAAGACTCAAAAAAAGGTATTAACGTATCGCTTCCAGGAGTTGTAGCAAAATGGGAAGTGAATAAAGAAAAGGCGATTGAAGAGGTTGCCTACTACGTACAAGAAGCGTTAATTGCGATGCATAAGGAAGAAAATAGCGCGGCGAAAATTTTACCTGTTATTCGCTCTACTTCTTTCCCGAAACAAGCAGAAGAAGGAAATCCGTTTATTATGACGGATCATACGGCGGAAACACGTATTTACTATGCGCTAGATTCGAATAAAACATATCGTCTCATTGACGAGCGTTTATTACAAAAATTAGGGCTTACAGAGCAACAAGTACGTGAAATGGCATTATTCAACGCTCGCTCATTAAGTTATGAATTTAAACAAGACACAGTAGCAGGTAATACATTCTACTTTTTAAACACAAATGATGGGTATGATGCCACTCGTATTTTAAACGAATCGTTACTACAATCGATGCGTGAAAAGATTTCTGGTGACATGGTTGTTGCTGTTCCTCACCAAGATGTATTAATTATTGCTGATATCGTCAACGAAATCGGTTATGATATTATTGCACAAATGACAATGAAATTTTTTGCCGAAGGGCATGTTCCGATTACATCACTTTCATTCGTATATGAAGATGGGGACTTTGAACCAATCTTTATTTTAGCGAAGAATCGGAAGAAGACAGATGGAAAAGAGAAAGGATGAACGAAGTGAACGTTTTTTACAACCTTGAAGGAATTGGTGACACTTTAATTGTTGCCTTACAAGATATTACTTTAGAGAACCGTACTTTTGATCGCAAAGGAGATGTTGCACGCGTATATGACCGTGAAAGCAACGAAACAGCAGGATTCAACATCTTTAATGCATCTTCTTACTTAGAAGTAAAAGAAACAGGTAACCTTACATTAACGAAAGAACTTGTAGAAAAAATTAACGAAATTTTAGCGAAGAACGGCTTTGAAGAAACAGTAGAAGCAGATCTTTCTCCGAAATTTGTTGTAGGCTATGTAGCTGAAAAAGAGAAACACCCAAATGCCGATAAGCTAAACATCTGTAAAGTAGAAATCGGTACAGAAACATTACAAATCGTATGTGGCGCACCAAACGTTGATGCAGGACAAAAAGTTGTCGTTGCAAAAATCGGCGCTGTAATGCCAAGCGGTATGTTAATCAAGCCAGCTGAGCTTCGCGGAGTTCCTTCTGCTGGAATGATTTGTTCAGCACGTGAATTAGAGCTTCCAGATGCTCCACAAGAAAAAGGTATTCTTGTATTAGAAGATAGCTTTGAAGTTGGACAAGAGTTTAAATTTTAATTGATATAAGAAAAGAGAGGTTGTCCTTTTGGGCAGCCTCTCTTTTCTATTGAATCTTTGATATATTGTGAGTTGTGATAGATATATGTAGAAAATCGTTCATATTCATAAGGATGTCACCTTTTTTCTTAAAATCTATATTGTGTTTTATAAACAAAATAGTTAAAATTTAGAAAAATAGAAGGGGATAGGCTTATGAAACAACAACCAAAAATTGCAGAACTTCTGAAACGAATTGAAACTTCAAAACAGCAAGATATCGAGTTAGGTACTTATGAGATATATTTGTTTAGTGAAAATGAATTAGAAAAAGGACAAATTGGTTATCGATATGATAAACATAAAAATTCATTAATAAGTAAAGAACACGGAAAATGGAAAGATGAATGGATTGTTATTGGATATGAAACAGATATGGGAGACCCAGTTTTCGTGAATATCGATGATGATGCGTATCCAGTGTATACGGCAGAGCGTGGTACAGAATTGTGGCAACCCGTTCATATTGGAAATATAGATGAGATTATAAAACAATTATAAAAAACTTTGAGACCGGTGCAAAGTGTAACGGATAGTGTAGATGAGTATCGGAAGAGTAAAGCTTGAACGCATTCTTACATGTAAGAATGCGTTTTTCTATATGAAAACACTCGTAAATTAGAATATTATGGATAAATATGACATGCTTAATTTTACCTGCACTTTTTGCCGAATGCTGATACAATAAAGGATGTTACTATTTAGTAGAAAGAGTGGTAAGCATGTTAGATTGGATGAAAAAGCTGTTTAACAAAGAGGAAGAACAAACAGCGATGAATAAAGAAGTACAAAAGCAAGTTGAAAGTCAGCCGAAAATTCCTCGTGTAAACCACTACACTGAAGCAAGAGAAGCACAAATGGCAAGTAGGAATGCAGGTAAATGCCGTTTTCCATTAGTACCGGATAATGGGTTCGATGAAGAGGATGTTATAGAAACAGGGCGTTTTGAAGAACAACCTGTTCAAGCTGTAACATATGAGAATCAGCCTATTCAAAGAGGAATCAAAGTGGAAAGAAGCAGACGACAGTATGTGGAGAAGGTAGTTTCTACATATGAAGAGCCGGAAATACAATATGAACCGGAGCGAGAGCCTGTCGTAAAGAAAGCATCTACACCAGCGCAAGAAAGTAACCGTAGACCATTTCGTCCAACAGAAATGATTTCGCCAATTTACGGATATAACCGTCCTTCAGTAGAGAAAAAGGAAGAAAAGCAGGAGGAAGTAAAGGAAAGAGAAGACCTTGAAATATCTGTAGAGGGCAAATCAGTCGTTGATGCATGGTTAGAGAAAAAAGGATATACATTATCTGATTTCTCAGAAGGACAAGCACCGACTTCTTCTAGTCATAGAGCTGCTAACGAGCAAGGAGAGCAACAATATGAAGAGAGTAAAAAGGAAGAAAAGTCAGTTGTTGATCAATGGCTAGAGAAAAACGGTTATGAAATCGAACGCCAAGAGCCTATAGTGGAAGAAAAAGAAGTGGTTCAAGAAATGAGTGCACCGCAGGAAGTTCCAGCGGCTGAATTACTTCATGAAACAATTGCTGAGCGCATGGAAGGTGCGAAGCAAGAAAGTGATGTAGTGGACAAAAACATTCTACAAGAGGAATTAGTAGATTCTAAAGTAGAGCACGAGGATACAATATTATCAGAAGAAATTAAACGTAGTACAGAAATAGAACAACCTACTATTGAAGTAGAAAAACAAGCACCAGAAGAATCAGTGATTGTCAAAGCAGAAGAAAAACTTGAAGAAACAATTGTTGTAGAAATACCAGAAGAAGTGGAAGTAATTGCGGAAACAGAAGAGTCAGAAGAAGTAGAAGTAATTGCAGAAACAGAAGAGTCAGAAGAAGTGGAAGTAATTGCGGAAACAGAAGAGTCAGAAGAAGTGGAAGTAATTGCAGAAACAGAAGAGTCAGAAGAAGTAGAAGTAATTGCGGAAGCTGAAGAGTCAGAAGAAGTAGAAGTAATTGCGGAAGCGGAAGAATCAGAAGAAGTGGAAGTAATTGCAGAAACAGAAGAGTCGGAAGAAGTAGAAGTAATTGCGGAAGCAGAAGAAGTAGAAGCAATTGCGGAAGCGGAAGAGCAAGAAGAAGTAGAAGCAATTGCGGAAGCGGAAGAGCGAAAAGAAGTAGAAGTAATTGCAGAAACAGAAGAGTCAGAAGAAGTGGAACCTGTAGTACTTGAGGAAACGCAGCAAGAAATGGTGTTAAATGAAGCAATTGAACAAAAGAATGAATTCATACATGTTGCTGAGGCTGATGAACAAACGAAAAAAGATGTTCAAAGCTTTGCGGATGTTTTAATTGCAGAAGAAACACCGGCCTTAGAAGAACAATCAGTTGTAGAAGAAGCACCGGTCGTAGAAGAACAATCAGTTGTAGAAGAAGCACCGATTGCAGAAGAACAACCAGTTGCAGAGGAAACATCGGTCGTAGAAGAACAACCAGTTGCAGAAGAAACATCGGTCGTAGAAGAACAATCAGTTGTAGAAGAAGCACCGATTGCAGAAGAACAGCCAGTTGCAGAGGAAGCACCGG
>NZ_JBQAGP010000006.1:0-209181 GCF_051916425.1 Bacillus cereus group sp. MYBK222-1 | reverse complement strand
CAGCGTTCATCCTGAGCCAGGATCAAACTCTCCAATAAAGTTAGTTTGTCTAGCATCTAAAATAAAAATTGACGTTTCACGTTGTTTGTTTCGTTCAGTTTTCAAAGAACTTGTCCATCGCTTCAGAAGCGACTTCATCATATTAACATCTTCATTTTTCGATGTCAACTAAGTTTTAAAATTTCTTTTTTGTCGTTTTCTACGTTTCCGCATCAGCGACGTTTATTAATATACCATCATGGTTTTTAAATAACAAGTGTTTTTTATAAAAAAACAAAAAAATTATCTACCCTCCTTTCTTCTATAGTAAAACCTTTTATTCTCTCTACTGAAAATAAGTATTTTGATTGTATACCAATACACTCTAATTAACCAAACTGCCTTCCATAATCCCTCCCACCTTTTCATTCTCTTCTACACTAGAGTCCACATTTAAAAAGAAAATAGCTTCGCCACTTCCTAATAATGCGAACATGCTGATTTTTTTGTTCCTCCACACAAATCATTACTAGTTGAAAGAGCCGGGTGGTTGACAGACAGCTCCCCCCAACCGAATTCGAGGTGAGAATCTTATCGTCCGACCAACGGCGGGATAGATAACGAAATTTCAACAAAACATCAACTTAAGATTATTGTTAGAATTTTTTTACATTTAATTAATGAAAAATATCCATTTTTTGTTATATAGTAGAAAGGACGTACTCAACTATAAATAACCCAATGGAGGAATTACTTTATGGATAGGTTAACAAAGTTTTCATTAAAAAACCGCGCCGCTGTTATCATCATGGTTTTTCTCATTTCCATACTCGGTGTTTATTCCGGGTCTAAATTACCTATGGAATTTTTACCTAGCATCGATAATCCCGCAGTCACCGTCACAACCTTATCTCCAGGACTCGACGCTGAAGCAATGACAAAAGAAGTAACCGATCCCCTTGAAAAACAATTTCGCAACTTAGAACACATCGACAACATCACCTCTTCTACTCACGAAGGATTATCACGCATCGATATCGCGTATACATCCAAAGCAAATATGAAAGATGCCACACGTGAAGTTGAAAAGGCCATTAATACAATTAAATTACCTAAAGATGCAACGAAACCGATAGTTAGCCAATTAAATACTTCTATGATTCCACTCGCTCAAATTGCAATCCAAAAGCAAAACGGATTTTCAAAAGCAGATGAAAAACAAATCGAAAAGGAAATCGTACCACAACTCGAAAGCATTGATGGCGTTGCCAACGTTATGTTTTTTGGAAAATCAACTTCCGAATTATCTATTATACTAGACCCAAACCAATTAAAAGATAAAAACGTAACAACGGAACAAATATTAAAGGTTTTACAAGGAAAAGAAACTTCCACTCCAGCTGGAGCTGTTACCGTTAATAAAGAAGAATATAACCTTCGTGTCATCGGGGATATAAAAAATGTAGATGACATTAAAAACATCACTGTTGCACCTCAAGTTAAATTACAAGATGTTGCTCAAATTGAACTTAAACAACACTATGACACAATCTCACATATAAATGGCGAAGAAGGCACTGGATTAATCATCATGAAAGAGCCAAGTAAAAACGCAGTTGCAATTGGAAAAGAAATCGATAAAAAAATTAAAGATATAAGTAAACAATATAAAGATCAGTTTTCTATTAAACTTTTAGCATCAACTCATGAACAAGTTGAAAATGCTGTTACTAGCATGGGAAAAGAAGTAATCCTTGGAGCAATTGCTGCAACTCTAATTATCTTAATCTTTTTACGCAATTTCCGAACGACACTCATCGCTGTTGTCAGTATTCCATTATCTATTTTATTAACACTCTTTTTACTACACCAATCTAACATCACACTTAACACTCTAACACTTGGTGGTTTAGCCGTTGCAGTTGGACGTCTCGTCGATGATAGCATCGTTGTCATTGAGAATATTTTCCGCCGGTTACAAAAGGAATCTTTCTCTAAAGATATTATTCTCGATGCAACGAAAGAGGTCGCCGTCGCAATTACTTCTTCCACCTTAACAACGGTTGCTGTTTTTCTACCTATCGGCCTCGTATCAGGAGTAATCGGAAAATTAATGTTACCTATGGTATTAGCGGTCGTATATTCTATACTATCGTCCTTAATCGTTGCACTAACAGTTGTTCCACTTATGGCTTTTTTACTACTCAAAAAAACAAAACACAAAAAGCCAAGTTATTCACCACGATATGTGGCTACATTAAAGTGGTCTCTTTCGCATAAATTCATTATTCTACTTACTTCTTTTTTATTATTCGCAGGATCGATTGCTGCCTATGTATTACTACCGAAAGCGAATATAAAATCTGAAGACGACACAATGTTATCTATTAATATGACTTTCCCAGCTGATTACGCTCCTGAAACACAAAAACAAAAAGCCTTTGATTTCGAAAAGAAGCTACTTTCTAATTCAGATGTAACGGATGTTATTTTACGAATGGGATCTAGCGCAGAAGATGCACAATGGGGGCAAACGACGAAAAATAATCTTGCCAGTATATTTGTAGTCTTCAAGAAAGGCTCTGATATTGATCAATATATTAAAGAGTTAAAAAAAGAACATAACGCTTTTGAACCCGCTGAACTTGATTATATAAAAACGAGTTATTCAAGCTCTGGCGGCGGCAATAATTTGCAATTCAACGTAACAGCCACTAACGAAACGAATTTAAAAAAGGCTGCTACTATCGTCGAAACAAAACTAAAAGATATGGATGATCTTTCTAAAGTAAAAACGAATTTAGAAGACTCTAAGAAAGAATGGCAAATCCATGTTGATCAAACAAAGGCCGAACAACTAGGATTAACACCAGAATTAGCAGCTCAACAAGTAGCATTCCTTATGAAGAAATCACCTATTGGTGAAGTTTCAATCAATAACGAAAAAACTACTATTATGATAGAACATAAAAAAGAAAGCATTACGAAACAAGAAGACATTTTAAACACAAACATACTATCACCTATTAATGGACCAATTCCTTTAAAAGACATTGCAACTATTTCAGAAAAGCAACTTCAAACAGAAATCTTCCATAAAGATGGAAAAGAAACCATTCAAATTACCGCAGAAGCTTCAAATGAAGACTTAAGTAAGGTAAGCGCAGAAGTGAACAAAGCGATAGCCGACTTAGATTTACCTAGCGGAGCCAAAGTAAATATCGCAGGCGCCACTGAATCTATGCAAGAGAACTTCACAGATTTATTCAAGATTATGGGGATTGCAATCGGGATTGTATATTTAATTATGGTTATTACCTTTGGGCAGGCGCGTGCTCCTTTTGCAATCTTGTTCTCCTTGCCATTAGCTGCTGTCGGCGGTATTTTAGGATTAATCATTTCAGGAACACCAGTTGATGTAAATTCCTTGATCGGCGCATTAATGTTAATCGGGATTGTCGTTACAAACGCTATCGTATTAATAGAAAGAGTACAACAAAACCGAGAACACGGTATGGAAACGAGAGAGGCCTTACTTGAAGCAGGTTCCACTAGATTACGCCCAATTATTATGACAGCTATTACAACAATCGTCGCTATGCTACCACTCCTATTTGGTCAATCACAAGCAGGAAGTATGGTATCGAAAAGTTTGGCAGTCGTTGTCATCGGCGGTTTAGCAGTCTCAACTGTCCTTACATTAGTAGTCGTTCCTGTAATGTATGAACTATTAGATAAAATCGGGAGAAAAAGACGCTCTCGTAGAAAAATAAATACTTCTACAGAAACACCTGATATTTAAACGAAAAAGCGTTATCTTCACGAATGAAGATAACGCTTTTTCTCTACCTACTCATATAATCCATCATTTTTTCTGCATACCGCTCTAGAGGTTCACTAGAATTCACAATAAGATATTCACTATTTAGAGGTCTTTTACTACCATTTAACCACTTTTTAAAAGCTACTTCCGACTCTACCTTTTCAATTTGACTGACCAGACGCTTACGTGTTTGTAGTCTCATATTAATCTCTTCCATATCATTCAGATAACACTCAATATATTTATATTTCACACCATGTTTATTAGACAGCTTAATTCCTTTTTCAACCATCCCTTTATATAGACATGGACTATCCAATATCACACTATGTCCTTGTTCTAAATATGAATCAATCAATGCCCATTCAGCATCATACGCAAGTCCACCAATAATCGTTGATTCAATACCTTTCACTTCTAGTGATCTTAACAATGCTGATTTCAAAACGTCATGATCTACAATTATAGCACCTGTTAACTCCCCTATATACTTAGAAACTGTAGATTTTCCCGATCCTGGAAAACCTGACATTTGCAGAAAAAACAAATTAAACCCACTCCCTCATTTTCATCTTTTTATCCCACTATTTGTGAGCAGTAAAACCCCACTGTTTTAAATTTCACTTTATCTATATAACGAATTACAAATTCAACAATCGCTATACCTTTTCCTTCTATATTAAAACGCAAAAAGAACCCCCTACTTATAAATAGAGAGTTCTTCTTTATAACTTATGCCGCTTTTACCTTCTTCGTCGTTTTACTTTTTCTTTTCGCTCCTGTAAAACGTTTGTGCAATATAGATGCTACTAAGCGTGAAATAACATTGAATAGCAATACCATAATAATTAATACAGCTGCAGACTTTGTCGCAATTAACTTCGCATCCGGAATAATTCCTTCAGAATTTAACTTCCAAATGTGAACCGCTAACGTTTCAGCTGGTCTAAATGGGTTTAAAGGATGAGCAGGACTTGAGAAGTCCGCTGCTGAATTTAAAATTGGAGATGTTAAACCCGCTGTATAAATTAATGCCGCCGCTTCACCAAATATACGACCTGCCGCTAAAATAACACCTGTAATAATTTGTGGTAGTGACGACGGAATAATAATACGAGTGATCGTTTGCCACTTTGTTGCACCTAATCCAAGACTCGCCTCTTTCACATTAGAAGGAACCTCTGAAATCGCATTTTCACAAACACGAGTTAAACCTGGCAAGTTTAAAATTGTTAAAGCAAGGGCACCACCCATTACTGTGTATCCCCATCCTGTCATTGTAACGAACACTAACAAACCGAATAAACCAACAACAATAGAAGGTAAAGATGCCATTGTCTCAATACATAAACGAACAAAGTTTAAAAAACGTCCTTGTTTTGCATACTCTGCTAAATATATTCCAGCGCCTAATCCGAGAGGAATAGATATAATAAGCGTTATAACAAGCATATAGAAAGAATTGAATAACTGCGGACCAATCCCACCACCAGCTCTTGTATTACTTGGTTCTCCAAACAAGAAATTAGGATCCCAAAAACCCCATCCCTTTTGTAAAATCTCAAACACTAAGAACACTAGTAAAGCTACAACTAAAGCCGCAACCGCATAAAAGATACCTGTCCAAACTTTATTTACCGTTCTTGCATTCATTATTATCGCTCACCTCTTTGCCCAATTGCTCGAATTACTAAAATAAACAGGAATGAAATAACAAGTAAAATCATTGCTAAAGTCCATAGCGCATTGTTCCAAGCAGTTCCGTTTAATGTATTTGTCATGTCCATTGTCAAAATACCAGTTAACGTTGCTGTCGGGCTATATATGCCTTCTGGTAATTTAACCGTATTCCCAATTACCATTTGAACCGCTAATGCTTCACCAAAAGCACGCGCTAAACCTAAAATAATACCTGTTAAAATCCCCTTTTTCGCAGCAGGAACAATCACTCGGCTAATCGCTTGCCATTTCGTTGATCCTAAACCATAAGAAGCTTCTAAATAATCAAATGGAACAGAGCGTATTGCATCAGAAGCGATACTAGCAATAGTAGGCAAAATCATTATACTTAATACAACAATACCTGCAATTAAACTAAAGCCCACTCCTCCAAACGAATCACGTAATAGCGGTACTAAAATTGTAACCCCTAATAATCCGTATACAACCGAAGGAATACCAACTAATAATTCTAAAACAGGCTTCAATACTTTATTTCCAAACTTCGGCGAAATTAAATTCATGAATATAGCAAGAGCTATAGCAATTGGCGCACTAATAATAACCGCACCTAACGAAACCACCGTTGAACCTACAATAAAAATTACAGCCCCGAAAGTTCCCTCATCAGCATTTGGACTCCATTTTGTCGATGTTAACATTTCAGTAAACGAGATACCACTTTGCGTAAATGATTGAATTCCTTTACCGCAAATAAATGCAATAATAGCTAATGTAACTAAAACAATAAAAATACCACAAAACGTAACAAGTGATCTTCCTATATATTCACTTTTCACGTAATTAATTTGTTTTTTCCCCTTCATCACAGGACAGACCCCACTTCATAAATTGAAATGAACAGGACTGGCCTTGCAGCCAGCCCCATAAATTTTATTACTTATTTAATTTAGACATTGGAATATAACCCATATCTTCTACTTGCTTTTCAAAATCTTTACCTTTTACATAGTCAATGTAAGCTTTTGTTGCTTCTTTTGCCTCACCTTTCGTTACCATGTACTCGTAAGACCAGAATGGATATTTACCAGACGCAATGTTTTCAACTTTTGGTTCAGCACCATCAATTTTCACTGTTTGTAGCGCACCTTTTTTCTCGCCAACCATGTAAGACATTGCTAAATAACTTACTGAACCTGGAGTAGAGTTAATCGCTTGTTCTACTGCACCGTTAGAATCTTGTGTAGTACCAGTTCCATCATTGATTTTCGCATCTTTCATAATTGTTTTTTCAAATGTAGCACGTGTACCAGAAGAAGCTGGACGATTGATTACGTTAATTTTTTCATCTTTCCCGCCTACCTCTTTCCAGTTTGTTACTTTTCCAGTGAAGATATCTTGTACTTGTTGTACTGTTAAATTATCAACTTTTACATCTTTATTTACGACAAGTGCGAATGCAATACCCGCTACCTTGTTATCTACTAATTCTTTCGCCTTATCAGCATCTTTTATTTTATCTGCAGATGGAACATCTGAGTTACCAATTTGGACCGCACCAGAAGCTACTTGGTTAATTCCAGTTCCACTACCGCCACCTTGCACTTGAATAGAAACGTTTGAATTTTTCTCCATAAATTTCTTTCCAGCTTCCTCTGCAAGAGGTTGAAGTGCTGTAGAGCCTGCAGCTGCTATCGTACCTGACAATTCTTGTTTTGCATTATCGCTTCCTTTAGCATCTTTACCTGATGTCTCTTCTGCTTTTCCACATCCCACTAATGAACTCGCTACCACTAAAGCTGCTAAAGAAAATTTAATACCCTTTTTCATGACCATGTCTTGTACCCCCATTTGGATTATCACTTTTCACATTTATCTACTTCTTTCGAACACAAATTCATTGTAGGACAATAATATTATGTGAGTGTTAAGCAATTTTTAATTTTAAGTAAATGACGATAATAATCCTTAAAAACTAGGAATCCCAACATTTATAGTTAAAGAACCCAACAAAATCCACACTAATTAAGCTGTAATGTAAATTTACTCTTAACAATGTAAATTAAATGTAAATGTTTTTCGCTCTTTTTTCCTTTTAATTAAAGTTACATTTACAATTCCGCTGTATTTTGTTACTTTTACACGCCTAATTTATGCACATTACATAGAATTTCAGTAATATTTTTTAGTACAACTAAATAAATTGGAACAATTCTAAAAATAAATGAATATTTTTAAAGTACCAATTGACAGCATCATCCAATGTAGTCTACTATATTACTAACAAAAAGTTTACCTAAGGAAACTTTTTAAACTTAAACTAACAATATAGAGATGAGGTAACTTTTATGGTATCGGCTAATATAAAACCACTTTCCGAATTTAAGACAGGAGAGTTTGTACAAATTGAGAAGATACAATTAGAAGGAACTATGAAACGACGTTTATTAGATTTAGGATTTATCCCAGGCGCAACAATTAAAGTATTACAACGCAGCCCACTTGGAGATCCGGTCGCTTATCAAGTAAGCAACACAACTATCGCACTACGCAAGGAAGAAAGTTCCCTTATTTTCGGGGTATTAATAGGAGATGATTTCAGATGAGCAAACATCGTATCGCTTTAGCTGGCAACCCAAATACCGGGAAAAGTACATTATTTAATACTTTAACAGGTTTAAAACAACATACTGGAAACTGGACAGGAAAAACTGTTTTAAAAGCTGAAGGAGAATATGAACATAACGGTAGTAAATATACATTAATAGATTTACCTGGGACTTACTCACTATATTCAAATTCTGCGGATGAAGAAGTAGCAAGGGATTATATTATATTTGAAAAACCAGAAGTAACTGTAGTTGTTGTAGATGCAACAGCAATGGAAAGAAATTTAAATTTAGCACTTCAAGTGATGGAAATGACGAGTAACGTAGTCATTTGTATTAACTTAATTGATGAAGCTGAGAAAAAAGGCATCGTTATCGATGAAAAAAAATTAGCAAAATCACTTGGTGTACCTGTAGTTAAGATTTCCGCTCGTAACCGAGTAGGCATCGGTCATTTACTAAATGTCATTGCTAAAGTAGCAAATAAAAAGCTAATTCCAGCACCAATTAAAGTTACTTATAGTGAAAAAATCGAAAATATGATTCGAGAATTAGAACCACAAATTTATAAAGTATTCGGTGATACGTATCCAGCACGTTGGATTGCATTACGTATATTAGATGGAGATAAAAATTTCTTAACTGCACTTGAAAAACATCATAACGAACCACTTGTAAGGGAGGTCGTAATCAATGGAATCTCACTCAGCCAGTAAAGCTCTTCCATTAGACTATATTATTCAACACGCTCAAACACTTTCAAAAGAAGATATACGAGATGATATTGTCGGAGATATTTATCGAACATCTGCAAGCATCTGTAAAGAATCTGTTCAATATACAAATACGGATAAATTATATCGTTCTGAAAAACTAGATAAAATTTTCACATCTCCAATATGGGGATTCCCAATTATGCTCGGTATTTTATCTATCATTTTTTATCTTACAATCGCTGGTGCTAACGTACCATCTGATATGATTGCTGAGTTTTTCGGATGGGCCGAAGGATATTTAACTTCTTGGTTCCAAGCAGCACACGCACCTGAATGGTTACATGGCATTTTAATACTTGGTTTATTCCGTGGTATCGGCGCTGTTATTAGCGTTATGTTACCACCTATGGCCATCTTTTTCCCTATGTTCGCACTATTAGAAAACTATGGATACTTACCACGCGTTGCGTTTAATATGGACCGCTTATTCAAACGCTCTGGTGCACACGGTAAACAATCTTTAACAATGGCAATGGGCTTTGGTTGTAACGCTGCAGCTATTATGTCAACACGTATTATTGAATCACCACGTGAACGTATGCTTGCAATCTTAACAAATAACTTCGTACCTTGTAACGGTCGCTGGCCTATGTTAATTTTAATGGCCTCATTATTTATGGCTGCTGGTTATACAGGTAGTATGCAAACACTTGTTACTGCCGGCGTTGTAGTTGGAATGGTTGTAATTGGTATCGTTATGACATTAACTGTTTCTTGGGTACTATCCAAAACAGCTTTAAAAGGCGTTCCAACCCACTACACACTTGAGTTACCGCCGTACCGTAAGCCAAAGGTTTGGAATACAATTGTGCGCGCAACACTCGATAAATCAGTTTATGTTTTAAAACGAGCTGTTGTTGTAGCTGCCCCTGCGGCTGCATTAACTTGGTTACTAGCTAATATTTTCATCGGTGACACAAGCTTACTTATGTATTTTGTAAATTTTCTAGATCCATTTGCTAAAATGTTAGGACTTGACGGCTTTATTCTAGCTGCTTTCATTCTTGGACTACCAGCGAATGAAATTGTTATCCCGATTTTATTAATGTCTTACTTATCAACCGGAGCTTTAACTGAAATAGATGATTTTAATCAAATTAAAAATTTATTCTTAGAAAATGGTTGGACTTGGTTAACAGCGTTAAACACAATGTTGTTCTCACTTCTTCATTTCCCATGTGGAACGACACTGGTTAACATATATAAAGAAACAAAAAGTGCAAAATGGACATTCTTATCGTTTGCAATCCCTACCGTTATCGCAATTGTTGTGACATTCCTCTCTACACAATTGGTACATTGGTTAGGGCTTGTATAAAAACAAAGCATACATAGAAGGTATCCCCCTTCACATATGCTTTGCACGAAAGAAACCTGAAATCATTCAGGTTTCTTTTTTTGTATATCAGTATTCCAAGGCTGTGCTCCATACGTTGTAATTTTTTTATGAATGTAGTATATAGCTCCTGGAAGAACTGCCATTAATATTGTGCAACTAATCCCCAATCCAGTAAACACCTTCCATCACCTTACTTTACTCTTTTTGGTAAAGCTGAACCCGTATGTTCAATTGTTGGATGAACATGAACAGTAACCTCAGCATCACTAAAGTAATTTTCACCTTGATCCCAATTCTTACTTATTTTTTTCCACTCTTTATAATTATGCCGCTTATACACTTCCCCTAATTCTAATACATCTACCTTATATTTTTTTTGAACAAGCTGAACGGATTTTCGGATGCGCGTCTCCATTTCCTTCGAAATATCCTTCTCTAAACGTTTTTCATTCAAGACCTTTTTATGATCACTAAAGTGTAACTCAGCTATTGTACCTTCCAAAAATAAGTGAATATTAAACTTTGGTTTTGTAACATTTGTTGTAGATACTTTAATTTTCCGACGCAACTTATGAATTTCATATGTAATAAGTTGATTCTTTTTGCGGATAGTAAAAAAACCTCCAATTTTTTTACCTACTATATAATTCATTCCTAATGTTTCTTCCCCATTCAAACTACCTACACACTTATTATCCTTCCCACGAAACAACGCTGCCCCGTTCATTTGTACACCTTGCTTTGTTAATTCAAGAATAGGTAATACGAAGCTTCGGCTCGCAATCATCTTTTCCTGAACCTCACCAATTCTTGCAGCCTCAATCATTTGGGCATTTTTCGGAGGATGTTCAGCTAACATATCAATATACTGTGCCGGTAAATTTTCAGGTTTTGCACTCTGTTTTAAAATAGATTCGGCATTCTTCTTCGAAACAAACAAACGAATATTTCTCCTCATTTCATGATCGCGAATATATACATCTAACGTATTTTGCAAAACATACGGATTCGCCAGTAATTCTTCCGAAAAAATAATCACTTGTATATGCGGAAAAAATAATGTTCGACTAATTTTTTTAGCAATAATTCGGATTTGCTCAAAGACACTATCTGCTTTCGCACTCACATTAATATAATTTTCACTATCTCCACCACCTTGTCCCCCTTGTTGCGCTAGCTTACTGGGAAGCACCATCTGATACGTCCCTTTCATAATCGGATTCGATTTCTTTTTTTTCGCGATATCATAGGCTGCACCTACTACAAATCCTCTTTCTTCTATTTCTTCTAGCTCAGAACACCCACTGATAGATCCAACTAAAACCATAAGCATTATAATTTTAAGAAGGTGTTTCATTTCTACCATTCCTTCTTCTTATTTTATATACAATAAAAACTAACAAAGGTGCTAACACGACAAACCCCATATCTATCCAAGCTAAATAAGTTCCATAATTTGATAAAGCATTTAAACTACTAGGTATCATATTCACCATAAAAATAATCGGGGCACTTACAAAAATGAAAATATGTTTCTTCACTTTGGGAAACATAGCGCAAAATAATAATGATGCGACATCATAATACATGGCCGTAGTGTTATAAATAGTAATAATCCAAGTTGTAAAAAAAATTGCATCAAATCTTTCTAAAAACCCTCCACCAATTTCAATTTCTTTCCCTAATTCAATTGTTGGGTACGTCAATCCACGAGTTGTCATATACGTAAAAACACTAATACAAGTTACATAAATTAAAATGTACGACAACACATTTACCATTACCGCTTTCGCAACTGCCATTGGTGCTTTTTTTGCCGCCTTATCATTCAGCAACACAGCATAAAACAGAGCTACTTCAAATCCAATAAACGTAAAAATAGAATTTTTAACTCCAACAGCATATTGACTCACTTCCGTTTGAAAGGCTGGTAGTAAATTATTTATTTCCATTAAATTTATATTCAATAAAGAAAGAAGCACTATCGCAATTAAAACAATAGGTAAAAATAGAACATTTAACCTTAATAAAGCTGCTCTAGATCCTGCTATTCCATAAATAACAACTAATAAGAAGAAGAAAGACAGTAGTTGTATTGGTGTATCACTAAACAAATACGTTTGGGAAATAATTGAAATCATTCGCGATTCATATGCTGTCAACGCAGCAAACGTTAATACTAAAACGCTGCTAATCGTGTATGCAACAGGCTTTGTCAAATGCGCACTCGTATATTGAACAAAGTTTTGTTTCGGGAATAAAATAGCTACCCTCGTTACAAACCAACCTAAAACTGCACACACCAATCCACCCAAAAGCAAAATAATCCAACCGTCCGAAAATAAAGTTTGGTTAGCGATATCTCTTGGCATAGACAATGCTCCTATACCAATAATGGTCGAAGATACCGCAAACCCAATTTCCCGAGATCCAATCTCTTCATCGCCATACTCAAATGGTTTCAATTATTCTCGCTCCTTTGGACGTATTGTAGAATCCTTCGTTTGTAAATATTCCGGTCTCTCTTTCAACATTGATTTCGGCAAACGAATAAGCTCTTCTTTCCAATCTTTATAGAATGCGGGAGCAATTGGAGTTGTATACGGCACACCAACACTTGTTAAATTTGTAATATGAACAGCAAGCGCAATAAGAGCTAGAATGATTCCATACAACCCAAAAGCCGTTGCTGCTAATACAAAGACGAAAAGTAAAATTCGAAACGTAATTGTGATGCTATACACCGGAAGTGAAAATGTAGCAATAGCTGTAACCGCAATAATGATAACTAAAAATGGATTTACAATTCCTGCATTCACCGCTGCCTCTCCAATTACAAGACCACCTACAATCCCAATTGTTTGTCCCATCGGTTTCGGCAACCTAATTCCTGCTTCTCGTATTAACTCCATCGTTAATGCCATCATTAACGTTTCAATATAGGCAGGAAAAGGAACACCTTCTCTTGCTCCAGCAATCGAATAAGCCAATTTAGAAGGAATAAGTCCTTGGTGATACGAGACGAGCGCTACATACATCGCTGGCATTAAAATTGCAACTATACCAGAACCCATCCGCAAAATTCTTAATAAAGTCCCTATTACCCAACGCTCATAATGATCTTCCACAGATTGAAAAATATCAACAAACACTAGCGGAGCTATAAGGGCAAAGGGAGATCCATCCACCAAAATAGCTGCCTTTCCTTTCGTTAATGAGGCCACAATATTATCAGGCCTTTCCGTATTCAAAAACTGCGGAAACGGCGACAAATTATTATCTTGAATTAATTGCTCAATTGTACCCGTCTCAAAAACGACATCTGTCACTATGGATTGAAGACGCCGATCTAGCTCTTTTACAATGTAAGGATTAATAATGTCTTCTATATATACTAAAGTCACTTCTTTTTGGGATCTCTTTCCCATAATATAAGATTGAAATCTCAGCTTTGGGTCACGTAAACTACGGCGAATTAATACTTTATTCACGTTAATATCTTCATTTAATCCAATTCTCGGTCCACGTATTAAATCTTCTGTTACTGGCGGTTCTAAACTTCTTTTTTCCCAAGCCCTACTATTAATTACGATAGCGGTTTGAATATTATCAATTAATATAACTGTATCTCCCGCTAAAATCGCATTTATAATATCCGGCAACGTTGTCTTCTTACCAACTTCTGCAATAGAAATAAAGCGATCCAATAATGTTTGAACAACAGCTTCGTCTTTTTGTATTTCTTCATATTGAAGTGTACGAACTACATATTTATAAACATTATCCTTATCTGTTAACCCACATAAAAAGACAACAGCACAACGTGTAAAACTACCGGCAAGGGCAACTTCCCTAATTGTTAAATCATTCGGCGAACCTAACTCATCTCTAATTTCTTTCATAACTTCAAATAAGTTACCTTTTAGCTCTAACAAGTCCCCCACCTAACTTCCTTTTCAACAAGTTTTTAGTTAGATTCCGCTAATAGAAGAAAATATATACAAAAAAAGAGCTATCTCTTTTCAAAGATAGCTCTAGCATACGAATTACTTTTCTACTATTATATTGTCTTTCTTTATAGATACATTTTTAGTGAATCCGCTAACGATAAACATCACAATCATATTTATTAATAACGCAACTATACCTACATTTAAATCTTTTATATATTGAGGGAAACCCGGAAACATCGTAGCTATAGTTGAACCAGATAAAGTAATATACGCAACCACTAACAACCCAATCCCCATCCCTGCAATTGCTCCTTGCTTCGTAATAACCTGACGTGGAAACAAACTACATACAAGTGCCGGGAAAAGTTGTGTCACTATACTATATCCCATTAAAAGAAGTGCCCCTATCGTTTCTCCACCTTTAAAAGTAAACAAAACAGCTACAAGCGTTACTACAGGAACAAATAATTTCGCTACTTTTGCCACTTGTCGATCCGAGGCAGATGGGACCATTGTTCGGTAAATATTTTTCGCTAATAATGTAGAAGCGGCCATGACAAGCATAGAACCTGGAACTAATGCCGTTAAAACTCCAGCACTACCAATAACCCCAATAAACCAAGGATCAAAAGTTTGAAGAGCCAGACGGAATAACGAAAGGTCTACATCCCCTCCCTTTAATCCAGGAACTTGCAAGATAGCTGCGAACCCTGCAAAGAACACGAAAAGTAAAACTAAAGAGTACAGTGGCATAATGGCCGCATTTTTACGAAATACTTTTTCATTTTTTGCAGAGAAAGCAGAGGCAAATGTATGGGGCCACATATAGAAACCGAGAGCTGTTAATACAATAGTAGAAACAAACCAAGAAATGCTCATTCCTTCATCAGGTAAAGATAAAAATCCTGGTTTTGCTGCTTCTACAGCTTCAAACATCGGCTGAAATCCTCCGTAATAATGGTACGGTAAATATATACCTAAAAACATAACGATAAACAGGATCATAATATCCTTCAAAGCGGCCGTCCAAGCAGAGCCGTGTATACCTGAAACCATTACATATATTGTTATAACAATTGCGCCAATCCACACTGCGATAACTGGTGATACCCTTCCGTAAGACGCTTCCGAAACGATAATTCCTAATCCTTTTAACTGTAAAACAAGGTATGGGATAATCGAAATAACCCCAATGATAGAAACGATAAGGCCAAGTGCCTGACTCTTATATTTCTTCACAAAAAAATCTGGCTGCGAAACTAGATTATGCTCTTTTGCATACTTCCAAACTGGTGGTAATAAAAAATAAGATAAAATATAAGCTAACGCACCATAACCTAAAATATAAAAAGTAGGTGCTCCTTTACTATACGCCCATCCACTTCCACCTAAAAATGTGAATGTCGTATAAATTTCACCTGCCATAAGAAGAAAAACAAAAATAGTACCAAAGCCTCTTCCTCCAACTGACCATTGCTCTAAATTCATATCTTTTCCATGTTGCGCCCGAATTCCCAAAAATAGTGCGAGAAACAAAAATAAAATAATGATAAGTAATGCGGTCATTTTACATCCCCCTTATTAGCAGGATCAAATACGTATACAATCCCCATACAAAGAGATGTAATAAGCACTGATAATAATATCCAAAATAATAAAAATGGCATCCCTAATATGTAAGGAGTAACTGAATTAGCAAATACGGGGCCAACAACTAAACAAAAAACTGGAATAAGCGCTAATACGTGTATTTTCTTCATCTCATTCTCCTTTACTTATGAAATTCATAATCGATGATACAAAGACTTGCACGCCAATTGGTAATGCATCTTCATCAATCGTAAAACGAGGATGATGGTGAGGATATATAATTCCTTTCTCTTTATTTCCTGCTCCGATAAAAAAGAATGTCCCTGGTGCTTTTTGTAAAAACGCTGAAAAATCTTCTCCAGCCATCGTGGACTGTAAACGAGTAACTCGCTCTCTTCCATAAAGCTGTAATGCTGTTTGCTCAATAATCTCTGTCACTTCATAATCATTTACTACTGGACGATATCCATATTCATAAGAAAAGGTATATTTCGCTCCATAAGCTTCCGTCACATGCTTTACAATCTGTTCAATTCTTTTCTCTGTTTCTTCTCGCAACTCATGTCTTAAACTCCGCACTGTCCCTTCAATCTCCGCTTGTTCTGGAATCACATTATGAGTTGTCCCAGCGTGAAATTGCGTAACAGATACTACAAGAGAATCTAACGGATTCGTGAGGCGAGAGACAATTTGCTGAAGTTGCGAAACCACTTGTGTACCAATTGCAATACTATCAACTGTTTCATGAGGGATTCCAGCATGTCCACCTTTTCCTTCTATTATAATTTTAAAAACATCTGGGGCAGCCATTGCAGGACCATAAATTACACCTACTTTTCCAACCTCTAACGATGCCCAAAGGTGAGCACCAATAATATAATCGACCCCTTCCATTACACCCGCTGCAACCATTTCCTCTGCACCGCCAGGAAAGTTTTCTTCAGCATGTTGGAATAGAAAACGAATCTCCCCTTTAATTTTCTCTCTTGCTTCTACTAACTTATGTACAACTCCAAGTAATATCGCTATATGTCCATCATGGCCACATGCATGCATTACACCCGGATATGTAGAAATAAAGTCAAACTCATTTTCTTCATGAATAGGAAGAGCATCCATGTCAGCACGAACCGCAATGGTTTTACCAGGCTGCTTACCAATTAATCTTGCCATTACACTATATTTAGTAGGTCTTGATACTTCTAAATGTGGAATTTTCCGAAGTATGTCAAACACAAACTGCGATGTTTTCTCTTCTTGAAAAGATAACTCTGGATACTTATGAAAATGTCTTCTCCACTCAATCAATTGATTTTTCGATACAACTAGTTCCTTCGCTACATCCATTTCTCTTCTCCCCTTCTTCACCAAGTTAAATGTTATTATAACGTGAATTGTTAACTTTTAAAAGAATCTTCTGAATTTTCTATTATAATTATTTAAAAATAAAAAGCCATCAAAAAGATGGCTTTTTCATTATTATAAAATAGTAATCGCTTGTTTCCCCATTTGCTCCCACGCTTTCTCAAACTCTGCTCGTGGAACAGCAAAACGTGGATTATTTTTTAGAGGATCATTTACATATACAAAGTTTTGATCGTATCCAACAACTACTACACTATGCTCAAAATATGTAATTTTCACTTCACCAGAACTTGTATTCCATGTTTCAAAACTGCTTTCAGCTAGCGGCTTAAATGTTGTATTAATAATAACCCATACTGGAGAACCAGAACTAATTACCTTATATAGATCTTTCACATCTCTATCTGTTAAATTAATTACTTTTTCAGAAACGTATTTTTCTGCTAAATTAAAGATTGGTTTATTGTATACACCATATCCTGGTTCAGCTTTCGTATAAATATTTCCAACAAATCCCTCATACGGATTTCCACGCAAACCATTTTGTTCAAATGGAACTCGATGAATTTCACTAGCAAGTTGCATCTTATCTACTTGCACACCTTTATATTGTAGCAACATAGCTAAGCTTGTCACCTCACATCCACGAGGTAATTCTGGTAACTGCTTTATAAACGGAACATTTTCAATCATAGCCGCTTCTTTCATTTCAGATAGAAAATCTAAGCGTAGCACTTGTGCCTTTTGTATAATCTTATCTTTCCCTATAAAAAACGCTGCAGCAAATATAATTCCAAAAACAAAAAGATATTTTAACTTTTTCATTTTAAACAAAACTCCATCAATTATTATTTTACAGACATACCTCTTACCATTGTACCTTTCTTCTTGCTAGTTTGCTAGAAAGATTCTGTGAATTATTGTTCATAACTACACCGTTATAAAATTCTAATTATTTTTAATAAAAAGAAAAAACAATATACTTTTTAGCAACATTTTGCTAAAATCAAAATTATTAACATGGTGAAGATATCACCTTGTTAATAAACACATTCTTAGAGTATTTAGTCATAGTTCGTTTTTTTACATACTTCATTCATTTCATAGCAAATAAACTGAGTATGTGTCACATCCCCCACTAATGATTAAAAACTCAGAATGAAAACCAGTTAACACATATAAGAAAATAACGGGGTGAGGGGCATATGAATCAACAAGTAGAACAAACAGATTTAAAACGTACAATGAAAAGTAGACACCTATTTATGATTGCACTTGGTGGTGTTATCGGAACTGGCCTATTTATGGGATCTGGTCAAATCGTCCATAACGCCGGCCCTGGTGGTGCTATTCTTGCATTTTTAGTCGGTGGATTTGTTATGTATTTAACGATGTTATGTCTTGGTGAATTATCCGTAGCTATGCCAGAAGCAGGTTCATTCCAAAGCTATGCAAGCAAATTTATTTCACCTGGTTTTGGTTTTGTTGTCGGTTGGATGTATTGGTTAAATTGGGCTGTTACAGTTGGAGTAGAGTTAACAACTGTAAGTATTTTAATGAAACGATGGTTTCCAGACGTTTCTTCGTGGATTTGGTGTGTTACATTTGCGGCAGCACTCTTTCTTGTAAACGCTTTATCAGCAAAAGCATATGCAGAAGCAGAATTTTGGTTCGCAAGTGTAAAAGTCGCAACTATTGTTGTTTTCATCGTACTCGGTGGTGCAGTTATGTTCGGTCTACTAGACTTTAACGGAAAACCAGCTCCAATGCTTCACAATTTCACTGAAAATGGCGGCCTATTTCCAAATGGTGCATTAGCTGTTCTTCTTACAATGATTACAGTAAATTACTCCTTCCAAGGAACAGAATTAATCGGAATTGCTTCAGGAGAAAGTGAAAATCCTGAAAAAACAATTCCTAAAGCAATCAAAAATACCATTTGGCGCACACTATTCTTCTTCGTCCTAGCAATATCAGTTGTTGTAGGTTTACTCCCGTGGCAAGAGGCTAATCTAGTCGAAAGTCCATTTGTACTTGTATTTGATGTAGCTGGTGTTCCATATGCAGCAGACATTATGAACTTTGTTATTATTACAGCTGTATTATCCGTAGCCAATTCTGGTCTATACGCAAATTCGCGTATGCTTTGGGCGATGGCAAAACAAGGAATGGCAAGTCCAGCATTTACGAAATTAACTAAAAAAGGTGTACCACTAAACGCATTGATTTTCAGTCTAATCTTTGCAAGTCTATCCCTATTAACAAGTGTATTTGCAGCAGATACTGTCTTTTTAGTTTTAACATCTATCGCAGCAATGGCTGCTGTTGTCGTTTGGATGTCAATTGCGGCTTCACAGTTTTTCTTCCGTAGAAACTTCGTGAAAAACGGTGGTGACATAAATGATTTAAAATATCGCACACCACTTTATCCGCTCGTTCCAATCGTAGCGTTCTCACTCAATTTTATTACATTTGTTAGTTTAGCTTTCATTCCAGATCAGAGAATCGCTCTTTATTGCGGCATTCCATTTATGGTCATTTGTTACATTTTATATCAAGTGAAATATAAAAAAATTGTCACATTTGAACAACAACAGACTATTTCACAAGAAATAAACTAAATATACGAAATATTCAGCTATCTTTCTTATGATAAGATAGCTTTTTTCTATTTCTTGGGTATCCTGGTATAACTTTATTTATCTTAAAATTTTCACAATCGCATTTTTCTCTGGAAAATAGTTTACAATGTAATCAAGTTACAAATGATATTCACCTTAAAAAGTGTGCATTTGTGTCTATTTTTTAACAATATCTCAAAAACTATTGCCTTCTATAAATTAATAGGTTTATATTGTTTTATTGGCATAGTTTCAATCCAAGGAGAAAGGAGATTTTCAATCGTGCAACTAAAGAAAGCGTTTTGGAAGTTGGCTTCGCTTCTTCCGTTATCATTACTTCTGTTCCTCGGTGGCTGTGATAAAAAACTCGCAGTATTAAATCCGCAAGGACCTGTTGCAAAAGCACAGTATGATTTAATTGTTTGGTCATTCTTGCTTATGTCATTAATTATCGCAATTGTATTCATCTTGTTTACAGTCATCTTGATTCGTTATCGTGAAAAACCAGAGAATATGGACTATGAGCCACCTGAACAACACGGTAACACATTATTAGAAATCATTTGGACGCTTGTTCCTGTTATTATCGTTATCGCATTATCGATTCCAACAGTAAAAGCAACTTATGCTTCGGAAGAGGTTCCGAAAGAGTCCAAACATATTAAACCAGTGGAGATTTATGTTACATCTGCAAACTGGAAATGGTTATTCAGTTACCCAGAGGAAAAAATTGAAACCGTTAACTATTTAAACATCCCAGCTGGTGTACCAATTCAATTCAAACTGACTTCTGTCGGCCCAATGAATGCTTTCTGGGTACCAGAACTTGGTGGTATGAAGTACACAATGGATGGCATGATTATGGACCTTTATTTACAAGCTGACAAACCAGGTTCTTACCTAGGTCGTAGCGCGAACTTCTCTGGTGAAGGATTTACTCACATGGAGTTCGAAGTTGAAGCAAAAACTAAAGAGAAATATGACAAGTGGGTTAAAGAAGTACAACAAACTGCTCCTAAACTAACAGAAGATAAGTACAACGAAATTGTTAAACCTGGTGTAGTTGGTCGTATGACATTCTCTAGCCATCACTTAAGTTATGTAGATCCAAAATCACTTGAATATTGTGATTACAACTACTACAAAAACAAAAAATAATAGCTATAATTCCAACAGATTGGAGTGAACACAGTGAAGCTTGATGAATTCTTTGTCACAGGTGACCCGATTATTTACGGTGCAGACGCTTCTATCGTTCTTGTGACATTAGCAATCATTTTCGTACTAACTAAGTATAAAAAATGGAAATGGCTTTGGGACGAATGGTTAACAACTGTTGACCATAAAAAGATTGGGGCCATGTATATTATCTCTGCGGTTATTATGTTATTCCGTGGTGGTATGGACGGTTTAATGATCCGTGCACAGTTAACATTCCCTGAAACAACTTATTTAAACGCTGAACACTATAACGGAATCTTCACAACACATGGTACAGTTATGATTCTTTTCATGGCGATGCCATTCGTTATGGGATTAATGAACCTTGTAGTACCATTACAAATTGGTGCTCGTGACGTTGCATATCCGTTCTTAAATGCTTTAAGTTTCTGGTTATTCTTTGTCGGAGCAATGTTATTCAACATCGCTTTCGTAATCGGTGGTTCTCCAGACGCTGGGTGGACTTCTTACTTCCCAATGGCAGGTACAGAGTTTACTTCTGGTGTAGGAAATAACTACTACGCAATTGCATTACAGATTTCAGGTCTCGGTACGTTAATGACAGGTATTAACTTCCTTGTTACTATCTTAAAAATGCGTACACCTGGTATGACTTTAATGAGAATGCCAATGTTTACTTGGTCAATCTTAATTACAACGATTATCATTATTTTCGCTTTCCCAGTATTAACAGTTGCTCTTGCATTAATGACATTTGACCGTCTATTCGATGCTCACTTCTTTACGATGGCGAGCGGCGGTATGCCAATGTTATGGGCCAACCTATTCTGGGTATGGGGTCACCCTGAAGTATATATCGTTATTTTACCGGCATTCGGTATTTTCTCTGAAATCATTAGTACATTCTCACGTAAACGTCTATTCGGTTACAGTGCGATGGTATACTCAATGGTTGCAATTTCTTTACTAAGTTTCGTCGTATGGCTTCACCACTTCTTCACGATGGGTGCAGGTCCAGCGGTTAACTCATTCTTCTCGATTTCGACAATGGCGATTTCGATTCCAACCGGGGTTAAGATCTTTAACTGGTTGTTTACACTGTATAAAGGACGTATTCGTTTTACAGTTCCAATGCTTTGGTCATTGGCATTTATTCCAAACTTCGTAGTCGGTGGGGTTACAGGGGTTATGCTTGGTATGGCAGCAGCTGATTATCAGTACCATAACAGCTACTTCCTAATCGCTCACTTCCACTACGTATTAATCGCAGGTACAGTATTCGCTATGCTTGCTGGATTCACATTCTGGTATCCAAAAATGACTGGTCATATGTTAAATGAACGCCTAGGTAAATGGACATTCTGGATCTTTATGAGCGGATTCAACATCTGTTTCTTCCCAATGTACTTCTTAGGTTTAGACGGTATGACTCGTCGTATGTACACTTACTCTGAAAGTCTTGGATGGGGATGGCTAAACCAAATCGCATCTGTTGGTGCGGTAATGATGGGTATCGGCTTCCTACTTCTTTGCTACAACGTAATTTGGAGTGCTCGTCACGGTGAACGTGACACAACTGGAGATCCATGGGACGGCCGTACACTTGAATGGGCAACTCAATCTCCTGTACAACATTACAACTTCGCAAAACTTCCTGAAATCAAAGAAGCTGATGCTTTCTGGTACATGAAAAAACGCGGAGAAACAGTTACACCAGCAGCAGAAGACATCAAACCAATTCACATGCCAAGTAACTCTGGTGTGCCTATTATTGCGTCTGGATTCTTCGGTCTTGCAGGTTTCGCATTAGTATTTAGCTGGTTCTGGCTTGCAGCAATCGGCGGCATTGGTATTTTAGCTTGCTTAATCTATCGTTCATTCGATTACGATGAAGGTTACTATATTAGTGTTGATGAAATTAAAAAATCAGAACATGTAGCATGAGAGGTGAAATGATATGGCGGCTTTAGATAAAAGCTTACCTTTGGAATATCAATCCGAACAAAGCAGATTGAATATCCTAGGATTCTGGATTTTTCTTGGGGCTGAAATTATGCTGTTCGCAACACTTTTCGCCTCTTATCTAGTACTTGCTGGTCGTACGGCAGATGGCCCAACACCAGCACAACTGTTTGAACTTAAAACGCTTTTAATTCAAACATTACTACTTTTAACAAGTAGTTTCACATGTGGTATCGTGATTCACGAAATGCGTAAGCACAACCAAAAAGCAATGCTTGGATGGTTCGTCCTTACATTACTTTTAGGTGCAGGCTTCCTATTCTTCGAGATTGAAGAGTTCATTATGTATATTGGTGAAGGCGCAACAATTCAAACAAGTGCTTTCCTATCTGGATTCTTCGTTCTTCTTGGAACACATGGAGCCCACGTAACAGGCGGTATCATTTGGGCAATTTGTGTTATTATCCAAATTTTAAAACGAGGTTTAACACCAGTTACAGCTCGTAAAGTATTCATTATCAGCTTATACTGGCATTTCCTTGATTTAGTTTGGGTCTTTATTTACACACTAGTTTACTTGAACGGGATGGTGGCGTAAATGGGTCAAAATAACAATCAAGCAAACGGGCATGCGCATAGCGGATTCCCTTGGTCACACGTTTTCGGATTTATTTTATCGCTTGCACTAACGTTTCTAGCGTTATACGTGGCACTTTATACAAACCTGCCACTATCAACGATCTTAACTACCATTATCATAATGGCTGTTGCGCAAGCGTTGTTACAATTAATTATGTTCATGCATTTAAAAGAAGGAGAAGGAAGAGTTCAAGTTCTTACTATGATTTACAGTTTCTTCGTTGCAACTGCAACAGTTGGTTTAACTGTATGGATCTTCTTCTCAATGTAATGTACATGAAAAAGACTGCTGAGATTCCTCAGCAGTCTTTTTTTATTCCCTCCCCTATTACATCCACATTACGGAATTAACAACAGAATCATGAAAAATATACTTATTATGACAAATGTTAAGAAAACTCTTTCTTTATGAAATCGAATCCATATGCGTTGCTTTTCTACCTATTATATGGCTAAATAAGTACTATATTTATTTGAAGGGAGAGAACGCAATGGAACATCACACTTCTGTTCTATCACTTATGGTTGTCGTTGCAATCGCGTTTTTCGTTCCCCTTTTGTTACAACGCTTTAAATTAAAAGCACTTCCTGTCGTTGTTGCAGAAATCATCGCAGGAATCTTTGTAGGTAAAAGTGGGTTTAATATTATTGAGCCAGATATGTGGCTTCAAGTCTTATCGACACTAGGATTTATCTTTCTTATGTTTTTAAGCGGTTTAGAAATTGATTTTTCTATCTTTAAACAAAAAGGGAAAAAGAATACGACAAACGAACCAAACACATTCCAAGCAGCAAGTGTTATCTTCTTATTTATTTTCATCTTATCTTATGCCCTATCATTACTATTCGTATGGTTAGGATTTGTAGATAATGCAATGTTTATGACTTTAATCATTTCAACAATCTCTTTAGGTGTTGTCGTACCAACATTAAAAGAGAATAACTTAGGAAAAACAGCAATTGGGCAAATCATTTTATTAGTCGCTGTTATTGCGGATTTAGTTACAATGATTTTACTCGCTGTATTCGTCGGATTAAATTCCGAAAGCGGCCAAAGCATGTGGCTTCTTCTTCTTCTATTCGGCGCTGGTATTGTTATTTACTTCGTTGCAAAACGTTTTAAAAACATTCCATACTTAGATAGCTTAAAAGCTGGGAGTGTACAAATTGATACACGAGCTGTTTTTGCACTCATCTTAATATTAGTTGGGTTATCTGAATCCGTTGGAGCTGAAAATATTTTAGGCGCCTTCTTAGCAGGTGTACTCGTATCATTATTATCACCAAATGAAGATATGGTTGAAAAACTGGATTCTATCGGATACGGTTTCTTCATTCCTATTTTCTTCGTAATGGTTGGTGTAAATTTAGAGGTTTGGTCTATTTTTAAAGAGCCTTCTAGTATGCTAATGATTCCAATTCTAATTGTAGGACTCTTTATCTCAAAACTGTTACCATCACTCGTTTTACGAAAATGGTATCCACGTAATATCGTACTGGGGAGTGCCATCTTATTAACATCGACACTTTCTTTAGTTATTGCAGCTGCACAAATTGGTGAAAAGCTAGGGATCATCAGTCCAAGTTTATCTGCTTCCCTTATTTTAAGCGCAGTTATTACTTGTATTTTCGCACCTATATTATTTAAAAAGATGTTCCCAAAAGTGGAAACACCAAAACCAAAAGTTTCAATTATTGGTGCGAGCAGAATTACCCTTCCGTTATCACTTGATTTAAAACGAGAAGATTATGACGTAACACTATATATGATGCGTCAAAATAAAATAAATGATGAGGAAGCGAAATCGCACGACTTCCCTATTGTGAAATTAGATGACATCACAATTGCATCATTAACCGAACAAACAGCATTTCATGCAGACCGCGTTGTTGTTGCAACAAGTGATGATGAACAAAACTTACTATTAGCAGAACATGCAAAAGAACTAGGTGTTGAACATGTTATTGCAAGTGTAGAAGATCCGCTTCTACAGGAAAAAGCAACACAAGAACATATCGCCGTATTCTCAACCATTAACTCTACACGTATTCTATTACGTGCATTAATTGATAAACCGAGTCTCGTTCGCTTAATTACAACAGCAAACGAAACAGTCCGTGAAGTTGAACTACGAAGCAATAAATATAACGGCGTTGCACTTCGTCGCCTTCCGTTTCTAGGTGATGTACTAGTCATTCAAATTTATCGTGGGAATAAAGCATTAATCCCGCATGGTGATACAAGACTACAACACGGTGACACATTACTTGTAACAGGCTCAAAGGAACATATCGATACACTAAAAAGCATATTAGAATAGAAAAATGCCCCTTACATAATTAAGGGGCATTTTTTTCCATTCCATATGGTAAAATGTTACTATCACATATTATGAGGATGGATTACATTATGTCTATTATAACTTTAGCTCTCTTATTATTAGCAGAAATACTCGTTGCCATTATTCTCATCGGTGTTAGTATTGAAATTTGTAGTTACGGATGGAAAAGATCAAATGGAATAAAATACTCTTGCCTCTTACTTTCACTCCTTCTCGGAACCGCTAGTATACTCGGACTTTTCGCCGCACCTGCCTATTTCTTTATACAATTAACAGAAAAAGCCTTATAAGAAAGGGTGTTAATATGATTACCGTGAAAAATATTGATGGATCTGAAACTTACGTATTACGTCAAAAAATTTTGCGCCCGAATCAAACATTAGCAGATTGTAAATACCCTTCTGACTATGAAACAGATACCTTTCACTTAGGCGCATTTATAAACGATCAACTTATTAGTATCGCTTCTTTCTCAAAGGAAATGCATCCCGACTTACAAGCAGGTATGCATTATCGTCTACGAGGAATGGCCACATTGCCTGAGTTTCGAAACAACCACGCTGGAAGCTCCTTAATTCAGAAAGCAGAACAAATCTTACAAGAGCGTCAAGCAAATATGCTATGGTGTAATGGCCGAATTACTGTAGCTGACTATTACAAGCGCTTAGGCTTCCAAGAACATGGTGAAATCTTTGAAATTGAACCAATTGGCCTTCATAAAGTACTGTATAAAAGAATATAAGAAAAGCTTTCCGCAATACGGGAAAGCTTTTCTTATATTTCAATCTTCACTTTTTATCTTTTTCATATATATGTATATAAACAGACTAGGAACTAAAAAACAAGCAAACATAATAAGTCCTGTCATACTAATTTCCTTTATCGAAATATCTGGTGTTACAACGATACAAATAGCTAAAATCCCAATAATAATACTTACCGGAATGAATAATAGTTTCATAAAATAGCTGCGTGATACTCCCCCTGTATGCTCATACACTTCCACTGAATTTTTCAGATTTAAAAAGTTAATAACTACAATCCCACCCATAAATACCATTAATAAATCCGAAACACTTTCATATCCTGCATCTTGCAAAACGTAGCGATAAAAAACAATACCTAGTATGAAAATATTTTGTAAGATGAAAACTAATCTAATATGTTTTAACCCCTCAATCATTAAACGTTCATCTTTCACAATTTTCATCGAATCACTCCTTTTCCTCCCAAAACAAATCATTCAAAGTTTTATCCACTGCATAACAAATTTTCAAACATAAATCTAAAGACGGATTGTATTTGCCCTTCTCAATTAAACTAATCGTTTGCCTTGTAACGCCTACTTTTTCTGCTAATTGTTGCTGTGTTAAATCTAACTGAACACGCGCGACTTTTATTTTACTTACAGCCATTCATGTTCCCCCTCCATCCATATTGTAACATATATATTCCATTAAGTAATTTATATTTTGCGTGACTGATTATAGTTTCACTTTATTATACACAAAAAAGGAGCCCCTCATAAGAAGCCCCCTCTCCTATATTATAAGAATAAATGACATCCAAATAAAATTGTAAATAAGTAGAGTAACGGATGTACCTCCATCCCTTTCCCTTTCACAATTTTTAAGACTGGATACACTAAAAATCCAATTGCAATTCCATTCGCAATACTAGACGTTAACGGAATACCAACGAAAATTAAAAATGCTGGTAATGCATCTTCAAATTCATTCCAATTAATATCACGAATACTTTGTGCCATTAAACTACCTACAATAATTAATGAAGGAGCTGTAATAGCGGCTACACTTGATAAAGAAGCAATAACAGGGCTGAAGAATGCTGTTATAATCGTTAGGCCAACTACTACAATACCTGTTAATCCTGTTTTACCACCTGCAGCAATACCAGCTGAAGATTCAATCGTCGCTGCTGTTGGGCTTGTCCCAAAGATAGAACCTGTAGTACCGCCAATTGCATCCGCAATAAATGCTTTACCAAAACGTTTCTCTGTATTATCTGTAATTAAACCTGCTTGTTTAATTAAACCGAGTAATGCTCCTGTTGTATCAAATAACAGTACAAGTAAAAATGAAAATACAACGCCATATAATCCGTATTCAATTACATCTGAAAAGGCGTTAATTGGATTTGAAACGATAATCCCCTCTGGTAAATGAGGCATCGCAACAATTTTATCCGTAAACTTCAGCTGCCCTGTAAAGAAGGCGATAATTCCTGTCACAATCATACTAATAAATAATGCACCGCTCACACGCAATGTCATTAATACCGCCGCTAAAATCAAACCAATTAAAGTTAAAATAACGGCTGGAGAATGGAAATCACCAATCGTAACTAAGTTAGATGGATGATCAACGATAATTCCAGATAGACGTAATCCAATAAAAGCAATAAATAACCCAATTCCACCTGCAATTGCATGTTTTAAACTATCAGGAATTGCGACAATAAGCTTTTGCCTAAATGAAGTGAAAGATAATAAAAGAAAAATGATACCTGTTACAAATACTGCTGAAAACGCAATGACATATGTAATCCCCTCTGCCTGTTGAACGACAGAATAAGCAAAATACGCATTCATTCCCATAGCTGGAGCAATAACAATTGGATAGTTAGCTAAAAACGCCATACATAGCGTCCCTACAACAGTCGCAATAATAGTTGCCGTAAAAGCTTGATCAAATGGTACACCTGCATCAGATAATATTTTCGGATTGATGACAAGAATATACGCAAATGTAAAAAAAGTTGTGATGCCAGCTAAAAGCTCTTGCTTCACAGAAGTGTTATATTTTTGTAATTGAAACATGGTTATGTACCCTTCCTACATCTGAATTATTATCACACATTCTTTTCTTACTAGTATGTGAGAAAATATAATACTTAATCTTAACAATCAATAAAAAGAAGAGTCAATATATTCGCTAATAGTTCGAATTTTAAGTTTAAGTCTGACAAGTACAGATGTAGTACAGTTAATAATGATTATTTTTGTAGCATAACAGATGGAAATGTTTTATAATTTGAAATAGTTAAATATTTAGTAAACGCATTCAAATATCGTTCACTCTACAAGGGGGATTCTTCTTATGCAGCACACAAACAAATCTGGAACTTTAAACCGAGGTTTAAAAGAACGACATATTACTTTAATGTCACTCGGTTCAGCTATTGGCGTTGGACTATTTTTAGGATCTGCTTCTGCTATTAAACTAGCTGGTCCTTCTATTTTACTAGGCTATATGATTGCTGGACTCGTTATTTTTTTCATTATGCGAGCACTCGGAGAAATGGCAATTGAACAACCTGTTGCTGGCTCTTTTAGTAAATATGCATATGATTATCTTGGACCACTAGCTGGCTATATTACCGGTTGGAACTACTGGTTCTTATGGGTTGTTACTTGCATGGCTGAAATTACGGCTGCTGGCATTTACATGCAGTACTGGTTCCCAGATATTCCGCGCTGGACTTGGGCTTTACTCGCTCTATTATTAATGAGTGCTTTCAACTTTTTATCTGTAAAAGTATTTGGAGAACTTGAATTTTGGTTTGCTCTCATTAAAATTGTCACAATTATCTGTATGATAGTAGTTGGGGCTGGTATTATTTTATTTGGCTTTGGAAACGGTGGTATCGCTACTGGCATTTCAAACCTTTGGTCACATGGTGGCTGGTTCCCAAATGGTTTTTCTGGGTTACTCCTCTCCATGCAAATGGTGCTATTCGCTTATTTAGGCGTTGAATTAATCGGCGTTACAGCGGGTGAAGCGCAAAACCCGAAAAAAACACTCGCAAAAGCAATCGATAACGTATTTTGGAGAATATTACTGTTCTACGTTGGGGCTCTATTCGTTATGATGGCAATTTATCCATGGAACGAACTTGGTGAGAAAGGAAGTCCATTTGTATTAACATTCCAACAAATCGGTATCGCAAAAGCAGCAGGAATTATTAACTTCGTCGTATTAACAGCAGCTCTTTCTTCTTGTAATGGTGGTTTATTTAGTACAGGCCGCATGCTGTATACATTAGCTCAACAGAAAAAAGCTCCGGAAAGATTCGGTCGTTTAAATAAAAATGGCATTCCAAGCCAAGGAATTGTAGCAACAGCAATCGTTTTACTCGTTGGTGTTATATTAAACTATCTTGTGCCCGCAAAAGTATTTACATGGCTCACTAGTATTTCAACTTTCGGGGCAATTTGGACTTGGGGTATTATATTAGTCGCTCAAATTAAGTTCCGTAAAAGTTTGCCGACGCAAAACAAACAAAAGTTATCGTATAAAATGCCTTTATACCCATTAAGTTCATATTTCTCACTTGCTTTCCTTGCACTCGTATTATGTATAATGGCGTATTCAGAAGATACAAGGATTGCATTAATTGTTGGACCAATTTGGCTTATCGGTTTAGCTGTCGTGTATTACATGAAAGGTTTTCATAAAGTTGATGAAACACCTAATTCAAAAATTAGTTAAGCAAAACATCCCTTCCTTATTACTTGGAAGGGATATTTTTATGCCTATATAAATATTTCTCAACAAATTTCACGGTATTTTTACAAATTTTTAATATTTTTTATGTTTTCCGTCTTTATTTTTACAGAAAAATAAATTACATTATTAAAGCACATATATTTATTATTAGGGGGATTCTTCTATGAAGAATAAAAAGTGGATTACATTTTCTTTAGCAACAGCAATTACACTAAGTATAGGGACTTCGTTCATACCGTCTATTTATGCAGAAAGCTCTGTAGACCCAGCTCCTGAAATTGCTGCAAAAGTTGTAAATCAAAACAATGGGAAAAAAGTATTATTCGATAATACACACGGTCAAACTGCCGGGACTGCTGACTGGGTTATCGATGGTGGCTTTTCTGATTTCGGAAACGGCATTGCCCAAAACGGCTATCATGTAAAAGAACTACGTAAATCAACACCGATTACATACGAAGATTTAAAAGACTACAATGTGTTTATCGTTCCAGAAGCAAATATTCCTTACAAAAAATCTGAACAAGATGCTATGTTACAATACGTGAAAAATGGCGGTAGTATCTTCTTCATTGCCGATCATTATAATGCAGATCGTAATAAAAATCGTTGGGACTCTTCTGAAGTATTTAACGGATATAGACGCGGTGCTTGGGATAATCCAGCAAAAGGAATGTCTAACGAAGAAGCCAATTCACAAGCTATGCAAGGAGTAGAAAGCTCTGATTGGCTATCTGACAACTTCGGTATTCGCTTCCGCTATAATGCAATCGGTGATGTTTCCGCTAAAAATATTGTATCACCTGAACAATCATTCGGAATTACAGAAGGGGTTTCATCTGTAGCAATGCATGCTGGTTCTACTTTAGCAATTACAAATCCAAAACTAGCAAAAGGACTTGTTTATCTTCCAGAAAATCCAGCAAAATGGAATAACGCTGTTGATAGCGGTGTGTATAACGGCGGTGGTGTTGCAGAAGGTCCTTATGCTGCTATCGCAAAAGTAGGGCTTGGAAAAGCTGCCTTTATTGGAGACTCTTCTCCTGTTGAAGATGCTACGCCAAAATACGTTCGTGAAGACTCTGGCCAAACAAAGAAAACTTACGATGGATATAAAGAAGAAAACGATGCGATTTTACTAGAAAATATCGTAAATTGGCTATCGAAAAAAGAGACATTTACAAGTTTAGACCAAGTAAATGGTTTACAACTTGATTTACCTACCACTTTACAAACATTTGAACAACCAAGCTTATCAACTGAGCCACAACCTGAACCTTGGAGTGCGCCAAATGCAGGTTATCAATGGTTTAATACAAATACTTTTAAACCTGGTTCATATGGCTATAACGGTGCAGTAACAGCAAATGACTACGTAGTTACACACCCTAGCACTCTACCAAACAATGAAGTGTTCCAAATCAAAATTCAAGTAAATAACTTATTACCAAACACAACATACAATAATTATTCTTTAGGTATATTCACTACTGGCGGTACACAAGTAGCAAAAGTTCAAAATACAAACGGCACTTGGCCATCTACTTTCGGATATAGTAGTGCATTTTCTTTCACAACAAACAGCTTAGGTTCTGCTGAAAAAATTGTGAACGTACAAATCGATCCAAATACGACTGGACAAGCAACACTTCGTCTACGTCAAAATACAACAGCGAAATATAGTGAGACTGTAACGATTAATAAGAAATAATGAAAAAGGCAATCCGGATATGGATTGCCTTCTTCTCATTTCTCTTCTTTTGAGAAAAACATTCTTGAAATAACGATGCCTATACTTCCTACGATTAAGAATAACACTGCCCTAATCATCATTGAAACTTCTGGTAAGTCTAGAAGGAATAGCTTTCCTATCGTTACGACTAACACGACTAAGCCGGCATATAATATTTCATTCATATTTTTATTCCGGCCAAGCCAAACTGCAAATAATGCATACACCATCCATAATAACGATACAGATACACTTATTATGCTTCCATCTGTGGACAAAACTTCACCGATTCTAGTAATTGTAATAAATACAATCACCATAAACCAATAGAGTGCTATAGAATACATATACTTGCCAAAGCTCGCTAATACTTCTTTCGCTTGTCTCATGCAATAATAGAACGTTCCTATTAAAATAAGATGAGCAACAAAGCCTGCCGAAATAAATTGATCAAACGGGCTAAAAATAGTCTGTACCATTCCAATTGCGTAAACCGTCGCACTAACATACAATTTTATCTGTTGTTTTCCTTTAATAGAAGTAAACATACCGAGGAAACCTTGTAATAATAGTACAATCGCTGCATTCACTAAACTATACTCATATAAAATCGCTAAACTAAATGCCCCCATTGCGAAACCAAATAAAAGATTTGTAAATGTAGAATGTCTATCCTTCCTATATTCAAACACGAACATAATAGCGTGTACGAGTGCACTTATCATTAATCCCCATGTTGTAAATTCATGTATTTTTGAAATAGCTAATATAAAAAAGACTGCATTCGCACTAAATATCGCCAAGCGTGGCTCTACTATAAAACTTCTCTCTGTAAACATATGCCAAAATAATAGTAAGTGAATTAAACCATAAACTACTGTTAACTGGACTTGCAAATCCTCTACTAACATTGACATAACAGCAAAGAAGACAAAAAGAACAATAGCAGCAACAACATAAGAAATCATATATAAATACTGATAACGATTTTTCAACGCATACCATAATAAGCTGAGCGTTAGTATCGTCTCATATCCAAAGAAAATATACGGATTAGGAGTTGTACTATTTAATAAGAACGGCACGAAGAAAGCTCCTACCGCTACAAAGATAGTAAGATATTCCGATTGATACCTCTTCGCTATATAAATACCTAAAATGACCCATGCGATATTACATAGAAACGCGACACTCGCTGGAATAAATCCATATAAATAATGTGCCGCAAATGTCGTTAAAACTATACCCGTAATACTTCCTCCTGCTAATACTAACCCTAACGCTTGCCGCTCGCGTTTAATTTGAATATCCCCTATATAATAAAAACCGATTGATAGGACAATACCAAACACAATTCGTATTGCTGGTGTTAATAATCCCGCATCTACCCCTGCTTTAAATAACCAAATTACTCCAAGCAACATAATACCGACAAATATGCGCGGTAACCACGTTTGGCAAAACTTAATAATATTAAATGGTTCTCGTTTAAAAGCAGATATATCCACTTGTTTTACCTCACGTTCTTGCACAGGTTCTTTTATTGTAACTACTTCTTCTTTTTGTTTTTCTTCCGTCACCGTTTCAATATATTCTTTCTTTTCCTTACTAACATGTTGCTTAGCATTTTCTGCTTCTATTTCTCTTTGTTTGGCTTTCAATTCAAAAAGTGCTTCTTGAATCGTTTCAATTGCCGTTTCGAGTGCTTCTATTTTCTTATTCAAATCCTCCTTCATACGCTCCCCCTTATCCGTTCAAAACCTATATATTACCAATTACCTTTATCATACTCTTAGTCTATTCATTTTCAATACTATTTTTCCAAAAAAGAAAGGTGTTTTCCGAAATTGGAAAACACCTTTTACTTATTTATTCTTATTTATAACAATACTCACGATAACACCAATACAAGCACCTATAATAGCTGGAACAATCCACCCAACACCTTCCATATAAAACGGAATGTATTTCAATACTGATGTCCACTGATTCATCATCACATTTTTATTGAAAATATCAACTGCACTAAACACCGCTACAATTCCAACAGTTACTGTATATACGTATGCATACTTCTCAATATACTTATGGAATAGCCCTAAAATAATAAGCGTTAATGCAACTGGATAAATAAATCCAAGAATCGGTACTGATACTTTTAAAATTTGTGTTAATCCTAAATTAGCTAAAATCATACTAACCAAACTTAATATAAATGCCCAAACTTTATAAGCTACTTTCGGAAATGCACTTGCGAAAAATTGACTACAAGATGTAACAAGTCCGATTGACACACATAAACACGCGATCGTAAAAATAAGACCTAATAAAACGACCCCGCCTTGCCCAAATAATGTAGTCATCACTTGCGCTAACACTTGCGCGCCATTATCAAATGTCCCCAATGAACCACTCATTGAACCGACATATCCAAGTATGACATAAATAATAGATAATAATAGTCCTGCACCAATTCCAGCAATACTCATATATTTCGCTAAACCTTTATCATCTTCAATACCTTTTGCACGAAGAGCATTTGCAATCACAATCCCAAAAATTAAAGCTGCTAATGCATCCATCGTTAAATATCCATCTAAAAACCCTTGGAACATAGGCGCTTGTCCATAATTTCCAGCAGCCTCTTTCACACTACCTACTGATGTAAACATGCTTTTTATAAAGATAAGAGCAATCATACCTAATAATAACGGTGTTAAAACTTTTCCGAACAACCCCATTAATTTAGACGGTGATAAACTTAACCAGTACACAATACTAAAGAAAATAACTGTGTAACATAATAAGACTACGCTACCCGCTTCCGGAAATAGCTGACCCGGTCCCATTTCAAAAGCTAGACTTCCTGCACGCGGAATACCAAGGCCTGGTCCAATAAATACATACACGATACACGGAAAAATAATGGCGAATGAAGAATGAACTCTACCCGCTAGCGTTTGAAAACTTCCTGCTTTTGCAATCGCAATAACTCCCAATATCGGAAGACCTGTTGCTGATATAATAAACCCTACTAATGAAATCCACACATGTTCTCCTGCTTCATACCCAAGAAAAGGTGGAAATATAAGATTCCCCGCTCCAAAGAACATCGAGAATAACATAAGACTAATAAGTAAAATTTCTTTTTTCTGTAACAATTTCATTTCTTTCTCCTTCTTTAATTTCATCTTTTATGAAATCAATTTCACATATAAAAAAGTGCAATAAACCGCTTCTTTACAAAGAAAACATAGTCCATAGTCTAACATAAAAGAAACACTCATTCTATAGCTATATCCCTTTTCCAATTTCTTCTGAAAAATCAACCTTTATTGACTTATAATAGTTAATAAAGTAAAATATTAAATGTACAAAATTATTAACTTTGTTTTTGTTTGTGTCAGGAGGAAAATAACATGGAATCAGCGATACAACTAGAAAGAGAACAACAAAGAAAAAAGAAACATCCTCCAGGTTTATACTTACTCTTCTTTACAGAAATGTGGGAAAGATTTAGTTACTATGGATTACGAGGATTATTAACATTATATTTAACGACAGCTTTAGTAAGCGGTGGTCTTGGGTTTAGTCCTGGATGGGCACTCTCTATTTACGGATTTTACACTGGAGCCTGTTATTTCACACCGATGATTGGTGGATACTTAACAGACCGTTTTCTAGGTAGACGAAAAGCGATCACAATTGGTGGTATAACAATGGCAATCGGTAACCTTACACTATTTGCCTTACAAAACCAAGTCGGCCTATACCTCGGATTAGCGCTTATTATTATCGGTAATGGATTCTTCAAACCGAACATCTCTACACTGGTTGGGGAATTATACGAAGAGAACGATCCAAAACGTGATAGTGCATTTACCATTTTCTACATGGGTATTAATGTCGGATCATTTTTAGCTCCACTCGTTTGCGGATTTTTATCAGAAAATTTATTCAAAACAACGGTTGATGGCGTTGTACATTACGGATTCCGTTACGGATTCTTAGCCGCTTCAATCGGAATGATCATTGGACAAATTTTATTTACAACACTATCCAATCGCTTCCTTGGTGATATCGGTAAAAAACCAACTCGCGATTTACAAACAACAGATGGACAACCATCAGTAGGAGATACACCTTTAACAAAAAAAGAAAAACAACGTACTGCAGTTATCGTCATTTTAACATGCTTCGTTGTCTTCTTCTGGGCTGGCTTTGAACAAGCTGGTAGTTCATTAACATTATATACAAACAAATTTGTAGACCGCTCTGTGTTCGGATGGGAAGTTCCAACATCTTGGTTCCAATCGGTCAATCCATTATTTATTATTTTACTTGCTCCAGTTATTTCGGCATTATGGGCAAAACTTGCAACTCGCAAGCGCGGGGATTTAAAAATCCCAACTAAAATGGGACTTGGTATGATCTTGCTCGGTATCGGTTATATCATTCTCGTTATTGCTACATTAAAAACAGGTAGTGATGAACATAACATTACAGAAAAAGCAAACTTACTATTTATCGTCTTTACGTATCTTTTCCATACGTTAGGTGAGCTATTCTTATCACCTGTTGGACTATCAATGGTTAGTGCGCTTGCCCCAGTAAAACTTGCTTCTTTATTAATGGGAGTATGGTTAGCAAGCTCAGGAATCGCTAACATTTTAGGTGGACAACTTGCAAGCTTCACAACTTCACTTGGATATGCTGAAGTATTTACAGTAATTGGCGCTGTAGCAATTGTATTAGGCTGCGTTTTATTACTAATTTCTAAGAAGTTAGTGAAATGGATGGATTAAAAAAGATGAGGGGAAATCCCTCATCTTTTTTATGCATTCTTACCTTTTTCTATCGCTTGTTCGTACAGATTTTTATGTTCTTTATATTCACTTGGCACAAAATTCTTATAGAAGAATGCAAGCCAACTGTCTCCTTTTTTATATCCTTCTTCTCTAATTTCTGCTGCTTTTTTATTTGATTTAAATCCTTCAATAAACCACTTCTTTAACGATTCATTTTTTTCATATTTAGCAGGAACTTTCAAATCATAGTTTTCAAATGCATACTTATAGCCAGCCTTTTCTACTGCTTTTTTTGTAGATTTATAACCCTTTTCATAAGCTGTTTCATACGCCTTCACGTACACATCTTTCTCTCTATTTACGGGGTTCTTTCCGGCTAATTCCTTACCTGCCTTTTCCCCTAGTTCAGCTTGCTCTTTTTCAATTTTTTCTGTTCTTTCTTTATTCCCTACTTGGAAACCTTCTGCAAAATTCGGCTTAAACTCTGGAGCAATTTGACTATCTTCCATCGTCTCTTGTGCTAAACCTTGCTCTTTTCCTTTTTCAAAATTCGTTTTCTTCTGCTCTTCTAAAGACCAAGATGCAGCATAAGCAATTTTGAATGCTTCTTTATATGTATCTGATTTTCCAGCTAAATGTGATTCTGCATCATTTTTCCCTGCTTTAAAATCAATCTCTCCATTTTTTTGTCCCTCAAGCTGTCCTTTTTCCATATCAGCTTGACGTTGTGCTTCCTCTTGCTTACGTGCTTCTTCCGCTTTTCTTTGTTCTTCAGCTACACGTTGTCTCTCTGCCTCTGCTTTTCTTTGTTCCTCCGCTACACGTTGTCTCTCTTCTTCAGCTTTACGCTGCGCCTCTGCAGCACGTTGTTTTTCAGCCTCAGCATTGCGCTGTGCTTCTGCTTGTCTTTCAGCTTCTACAGCACCATTATTATTTTGACTAGGAGCTGGACTTGTTGCACCACTACTAGAAGCTGGCTTATTGTGATAATGATATTCCCCGTACTGCAATCCCCATTTTTCACAATTTGTACGACACGTATGTCCCCCATTAGCATCTGTACGTCCTGGATGCGCATAGGCTGAAATTGGAGCTACCAATAACGCTACACTTGTTGTTAAAAGAAGTTTCTTCACCTGTTGTTTCACTCTTGTTCCTCCCAAAATCTTGAATTCTAACTTTATTATACATAAATAGAAAAATACTTAAATACCAACTAAAATATTCTATTATTTCTCAACATTAGTAAAAAAGAAGGTCAACTCTTTAGAGAGTTGACCTTCTTTTTTATTTCTTCGCCTTCGTTCCTACTAAATCACCAGCAACAACATAACGTTTAGAATTATCTTTTACAGATACACATGTAATAAGTGTTATCTCATCTTTCCCATGATCTTCAACAACCTCCCATTTATCAGGAGTTACTTCAGATACACCAGTAACCGCATATTCATATTCGTTTTCATTATCATACAAATAAATTTTATCGCCTTTTTTTAGAGACGCTATATCACTAAATAAAACACCTTTTTTAGACATGTTATGTCCTGCTAATGCATAATTCCCTTTTCCCATTACTTGATTTTCTTTTACTGTTGCTGCACCTGATAATAGGTTTTTCTCAGTAGAAGACTTTAAAACAGGAAGTTCTAATGAAACACTCGGAATCGAAATACGACCAATTACTTGTTTCTTATCTAAAGATGCGTTCGCTACTTCTGCCAAGTCTGGTTGATTAATTTTCGAAGCATCTACAAATTCTGTCTCATGTTTTTCATAATCCATTTTTTGAACAGCCTGTACATTTTCAGTCTGTTTCTTTTCAGCTTGATATCCATCATAAAATGGTTTGCCGATTAATACACCACCTACAACAAATAGGAGGATTGCTACTATACTATAAATTCTTTGCTTATTCATATACAATTCCTTTCCGTTACAAAATCTTACTCTATTTAAAATGATAAGATAATATTGCTATATGTACAAGTGTAAGCTGAAAAGAAACCTTCTTGCTGATGCAAGAAGGTTTCTTTTTAAGCGATTTTATTTCGATATAAAGATACGTGGAAAATTGTCATTTGAATAAAGAAAATACTAAATGCAATATATATTGGATATGCAGGAACATATAGATTAGCAATTGGAGAAAGCGTTAAAAAACCAACCGCACAAGGCAACACGTACCATAGTGACATAAATGTAGTACGACAAGCCTTTTCTGTAATCGCCTTTTCCCGCTCGTCTTCTTGAGGAAATAACAGTGGAAACATCCAATATGATAGCTCTTTATATTTTTTCTTTTGAATTTTATAAAGAACAGTCGATACAATACCAAATATTAAAAGCAATCCTATTGGCATTAAACTCACCGAAACTTCAAATGGTACCCTCTTCGTTTGAATAAAATTAGCAACTTCGATAGTAAAATAATACAACTCAATAAATGCCCAACCTGCTAATACCATTAAAAGTACATTCAACATATAGGAAAATACAAGTCTATTCATCCTCTTCCCCCTCCTTATTTAAAACAAACACATCTTCCATCTTGAGCTCGAACACATCGCAAATCGTAAGCGCTAATAACAATGACGGAACATAATCCCCTTTTTCAATTGCCGCGATTGTTTGTCTCGTCACTCCAACCTTTTCTGCTAATACACTTTGCGAAAAATTAAACCGAGCTCTTAATTCCTTCACTCTATTTAAAATGGTCAAATTTACCACCTCTCACCATCATTGTATGCTACCCTTAACAAAATGTAAACTCAACTTAACATTGTTTTTATAAAAAAATCCAACTCTACGTATTGTAAAGTTGGATTACGTGTTAGTTTAAAATTGTAACTTTAACGATTTTTCTTCCCCATTGACTAGAAGACCCTTTATCAGGCATTAACACATCAATTCTGTTACCTTTAATCGCTCCACCAGTATCTGCTGCAATTGCGACTCCATAACCTTCAACATTTACAGTTTTACCTAATGGAATAACATTTGGATCTACAGCAATTAATTTCATTCCTGGGTTTGCAGTTAGATTATAACCTTTACCACCTGGTCCCCATGCAGAGAATACTTGTTGACCTGGTGCATAACCATTTTCCCCTGGATCAGCTGTATAAGCTGTAGCTTCTACATAAATTTCTTTCCCACCAGCAGTTGGCTTAGGAGATGGTTTAGGTTGTGGAGGTTCTACCTTCGAATTATTATTAGTAACTGGTTCAGCTGGTTTACTAGCTTTTGCTTGCTTTTGCTTTTCAGCAATTTCCGCTTGCGCTTTCGCTAAAGCTTCTTGCTCAGCCTTTGCAGCTGCCTCCGCTTTTGCACGCTCTTCTGCTGCAATTCTTGCTGCTTCTTGCTCACGAGCAATCGTTTCTTGTACTGCCTTCATGTTTGATTCGATTTTAGCCTTTTCTTCTGCAGCTAAATTAAGTTGGCTTGCAACCTGATTATATTTAGCTTGAACTGTTTGTAAGTTAGCTTGACGCTTTTTCAAGTTATCTTGCAAATCAGCTTGTGCTTTTGCTAATTTTTGTTTGTCTACTACTAAAGATGCTTCTTTTTCGTCAATTGTTTTCTTGTCTGCTTCAATTTGACGAAGATCTTGTTCCTGTAGACGTAAAATTTCTTTATCAGCTTCTAAAATAGTAGAAACTGCGTTCATACGTTGTAAGAAATCTGCAAAGTTTTTTGACTCTACTACAACTTCTACTACTAAACTTGTATTTGAACTGTTTTGAACAGAAACCATACGTTTTCTCATAATATCTTTACGAGCAAGGACTTTATCCTCTAAAACGACAATTTCTTCCTTTTTTTGTTCAATCTGCTTATGTGTTTCATCAATTTTACGTTGAATAGCAGCTTGATCCTCTTTATTTTTTGCAATTGTATTATTTAAATTATGTAGTTCGTTTTCGATACCTTGAATTTCTTTACTAACAGCTTGCTTCTCTTGCTCTTTCTTTTGCATTTCTGCATCGTTTTGCTGCAATTGCTGTTGCATGTTGTTAAGTTTCTCGTCGTTTGACTCTGCTTTAACAGCGACTGTACTAGAAAGACTTATAATTCCTGCTAATACTAGACTACTGATTCGCTTAAAATAGTTCATAATCCGACTCCCTTCTTATACAGTTATACATGATTTATTTTACAGTTTGTTTACAATACCATTAAATACAGTTTATTTTTCATGACGAAAAAAAGGGAATTATGCATAAAATGTAATAGATTCTTAAATATTTAACAATTCCTATATTTAAAAATTATAAAAGATGCTAAAATCCAAATATAGAGAAAATATAACTTCTAAAGGCGGTTGAAATAAATATATGTTTACTCAAAAGAAATCACTCCAACATAAAATTGATCAATTAGAAAGTCGTATACAAGAACTAGAAGCAGAATTAAAACAAAAGGATATCGAACAACAAGAGACTATTTCTTCTATCCACGATCGTGTACAAAGCGTTGTTCAAGAGCATCAACTTGTAAATAACCAGCACAATACACTTCAAAATTTAGTTCAACAATTAAGCTCATGTTTCGAAAATGTTTCAACACGCACTACACATTCCAATGAATTAAATAATGAAATGTTACAAAAAGAACAAAGCTTAATTCAATCTATTGAAGAAATCATTGACTGCTCTAATGAAGGAAAAGAATCTGTTCACCGTTTACTTATTGTAATTAACAAATTAGGCGAACAATCTCAACGTACGTCTAATAGTATGAATCATTTAAGTGAACGCTCAAAAGAAATCGAGCAAATTGTAGAAGTCATTCAAAACATTGCAGCACAAACAAATTTACTTGCTTTAAATGCAAGCATTGAAGCTGCACGTGCTGGTGAACACGGTAAAGGATTCGCTGTCGTTGCCAATGAAGTAAGAAAATTAGCTGAAAGTACAGCTGAAAGTACAAAAAACATTGGCAACTTAACGAAAAAAATTCAAGAAGAAATTGAAAAAGCATACGATAATACAAAAGATAATTTGCATTTAGTCGATGAAGGTGTAGAAATGAGTGCCGATACAAACGCTAGAATTGAAAATATTTTAATTATGATTCAAACGTTACAAAACGGTGCTACTAATGTTATTAAAGCTATTGAAAACCAAAAGTCTTGTAATGATGATATATTACGAGAATTCGCTACTACACAACAAATGTTCCAAAAGTTAAATACTACTATTATGAATCACATTCATGATGCTGAGAAAGTCGATGTTCAATTAACGAAAAGTCTTGAAGAAACAGCAGTTTCTCGTTAACAATAAAAATCCCTTATACTGCTATAAGGGATTTTTATTATATTTCGAATATTTATTTCTTCTCAATATTCATCCGTATCTTTGTTATAATGGACAAGTTGTTTCTTTCGACTATTAAACAAGGAGGTTATTATGGAACAATTTTACTACATTTTAAAATATTTAATTCTTGGTCTGTTCCAAGGACTAACAGAACCGATTCCGATTTCTTCAAGCGGTCACCTCGTTTTAGCACAGCATTTGCTAGGACTAAAAATCGAAGGGTTTAGCTTTGAACTACTTGTTAATTCAGCTTCATTATTAGCTGTATTACTTATTTATAGAAATGATTTAATTCGTCTAACGAAGAATGGTCTATCTTATATATTTACAAGAGCAGAAGATGCAAAATCAGATTTCTTCTTTATTATTTACCTTGTTATTGCGACCATTCCAGCAGGTGTTATTGGTGTTTTATTTAAAGATTACATCGATCAATACTTAAAAGGTGTGAAAATGGTTGGGATTTCCCTTCTTATTACCGCTGTCGGTCTTTGGATTATTAGAAACTTGCGTGGACGTAAAAATGATGGCGACCTTTCTATGAAAGATGCAATCATTGTTGGCCTAGCACAAGCTTGCGCACTAATTCCTGGGATAAGCCGATCAGGTGCAACAATCGTAGCAGCGATGTTACTTGGTATGAAGCAGGAAACGGCTCTTCGTTTCTCATTCTTACTATATATACCTGTTAGCTTAGGTGGTTTATTATTAAGTATTACAGACATTGCAAAAGATCCAAATCTAGATACACTATTCGTACCATATATCGTTGCATTTATCGCAACATTTATCATGACGTATATTTCATTAAAATGGTTTATGAACATTATGGCAAAAGGAAATTTAAAATATTTCTCTTTCTATTGCATTATCGTAGGTGTACTTACTCTTATTTTCTTATAAGGTGAAACTTACAAATCAAAAAGCGAGTCATTCTATTACACTAGAACGACTCGTTTTTTTATGCATATACTTTCTTTTCTTGACAATACAAACGAATAACATGTTTATTTTGTTGAAATACATCATGCGTTAGGCGGATAATAATAAAATTTCGTTTTATTTGATCATCATGAACAAAAATCTGTTCTCCCTCTTGAAAACGCCACGCACTTTCAAAAGTTGTAATATGATTCCCACTTACAGAAAAAAGCTCATATCGCATATCTTGTTCCCTCTTTCAACTTATAATAATCATAATATCCTTATATTAAATTTAGTATAACTTAATTCTATTAAAATTTATAATTTTTTCTATTTCAAAATATTTTAATTTTGTTTTAAGGTTCTTTTAACGTTATAATGGTAAACGAATTTTCATTGAAAGGAGCTTCATTTTGACTGCATATTTATTCCCTGTAAAAACAGCATTTATTTTATTTCCTTTTTTAGCAATGTTTCTATTAATCCCTTTTTTAATATTTAATTATCGAAAGTATGGTTATTTAAATAAATGGCGTTCATTTATTTTATACTCATTATTGCTTTACTTATTAAATGCCTATTTTCTTGTGATTTTGCCGTTGCCACAAACATATGATACTTGTAGCCTACAACCGGCTAATACGCAGCACATGCAACTATCACCATTTTATTTCATACAAGAAATTAGTAATCGTACTTCGGCAATTTTAACGAAACCAGCTACTTATTTCTACCTATTAAAAGAATCTGCGTTTTTACAAGTAGCATTTAACGTTCTATTAACCGTTCCATTCGGTATTTACTTACGGTATTATTTCCGACGTAGTTTCTTACAAACAATTTGTATTTCTTTTTGTCTTTCACTCTTTTTCGAGCTAACACAAGTGACTGGACTATACGGTATATACAATTGTGCGTACCGCTTATTTGATATAGATGATCTGTTTTTAAATACATTAGGCGGCGTAATCGGCTTTATCATTGCACCAATTTTTACGTACTTCCTTCCGAAAGCAAGCGAATTAGATAGTCATATTGATTTGGAAACGAAACCAGTCGGATTCGTTCGTCGCTTTATCGCGATGCAAATTGATTGGATTTTCTTATCCATCGTTGTACCTGTCATTAAAAACAAAGGAAATTCTTTCTTTGTTTCTAATATTCAATCTTACACGAACATATACGAACTCATTTTCATAACGTGTTCGATCTTTATTTACTTTATTATCATTCCATACTTTACGAATGGAAAGACAATCGGTAAAGCATTGCTTCGTATTTACGTGAAAGGACAATCAGATCGTATTACGTTGAAGGAACTATTCATCCGTTATGGTATATTCTATTTCGTTTTAGGTGGAATCAATTATATTCTTTCTAGTAGCTCTATCTTAAATCTTAAAGAACCTTTAGTATTAATAGTTATATTATTATTCCAACTCGTAATTAACGGTCTATTTATTATTCATGTTTTATTACATGTATTTAGTCGTGATAAGTTACTATTTTACGAGCGAATTAGTCAAACAAGAAATGCGATCGTACTAAAAAAAGCTGACAAGTAATACTTTGTCAGCTTTTTTTCATAATCGTAAATAACTTTTCTGTGTAAGGATTTGAAAACATTTCTGCTTCATCTAATAATTTCCTCACCTTTAGAAACGAATGCAATTCTGGATATATATTTTGTAATTTTTCGTACGTTAACGTATGCATTTTTCCCCAATGCGGGCGTCCTTCATACTTTAGAAAAATTTTCTCCACCTCACCAAAATAAGCAGCATACTTCATACCTTTATACATATGAACAGCTATATACGCAGAATCTCTTCCATACGCTGGACTGAGCCATATATCATCCCTTTTCACATAACGGCATTCAATTGGGAAGTGCACTTTATACTTTTTCTTTTCAATAAGGTTTGAAATTTCTTCTACAACGGCCTGCATATACTTTGAAGGAACACTATACTCCATTTCATAAAATGGAACCGCACGCGATGTAGCAAATACTTCATAACTCGGACCAATTATTTTTGTATTCGGTACAGCTTTAGCCGATAATCGACTTACTCCTTTACTTATAGAAGGAAACCATTTGCATCCTTTAGATAACAAAGAAAACATCTTATTTTCTAGTAACTCTACCTTTAGTTTATGCCATTTCAAATCACTTTTTTTACCCGTTGTTTCGTTTGTAACTTTCACTTGCACTTCATCTGAATAAGGAAAAACAAAGAATTCAAAGTGGCGATTCTTCTTATATTCTTCTAATTTGTTCATTACAGTAGATAATGCTTGTTTTTCACTTTCATACACAAGTGAATACGCCCTGATAACTTTCAATTTTATCCTTACAATGATACCTAGCATCCCAAGTGACAACTGAAAGGCCCTCCAATATTCTACATTCTCCGTTTCCGAACAAACTATAGTCTCACCTGTAGATAAAACTGCCGTAATCTCTATAACTTGTGTTGATAAACTTCCAAAGGTAATACCCGTTCCATGCGTCCCCGTACTAATTGCTCCTGCGATAGATTGCGAATCAATATCCCCTAAATTTTCTTGCGCATAACCTTTTTCCTCAAGTAACTTCCCTAGCTCATGTAACTTTGTTCCTGCCCATACTTCGGCAACCATTTCTTCCGTATCAATATTCACAATTCCCTTCAATTCATCTAAAGAAACTAAAATTTCTTCCGTTTGCACAAGAGGTGTAAACGAGTGTCCTGAACCGACAACACGAATTTTCTTCCCTTTCTTTCGCGCAAGCTCTATAACTTCTACTACATCTTGTATACTTTCTGGATACATCGTATAATGCGGTGTTCCTTCTACATTCCCTGTCCAATTTCTCCATTTTTGTCCCTTTATAGAAAGCATTGGCCATCCCCCCGATATGTTGAATACTCCCCAACAATCTCTCCTTCTTTCACACGATATAAAAACGGAAACCGCTCACATAATTCGCCAGCTTTACTATGACGAAATAAGATAGAATCTCCTATCTCTACTCGTTCCTCACCGTTATAAAAAATCGGTGTTTGCACTTCACCAGCGCCTTCTAAAGCTAATAGTTTTGCACCATTCGGCCTCCAAATCTCAGGTTCTTTATCTTTCCCAATTGCGCCTGAGGCAATATATCCACCACCTAGACAAGTGTAAATTGTTGGGGCTGGTTTACGCACAACTGGTAAAGCAAACCCGACAGCTGGATGAAATTGCACCTCTTTATAATAATCAAACAGCTTCGGGGCATAAAAAGCCGAACCTATTGTAATCTCTGAAACTGAATGATCTTGCTCAGTTGTTTTTATACTTCCTGTGCCTCCCCCATTTACGAACCTTAGTTCAATACCTAGATTTTGTATTTCTTTTACGATATGTCCTCTTCTTTCTTTAACTTCTAACACTGATTTCTTCTTTAAATGTGAAATCACTTTACTTTTCACTCGTTGATTCGGTATGCGATCTCCTACCCCAGCAATTTGGGCTTCATATCCCATTACACCATCTAGTATTAAAAATAATGATTCTTTCAACCTTTTTACTATTTTCAAAGTACCTTGCACATCTTTTACCGGTGATCTTTTGACCCCAAAATGAAACTTAAAAAAACGACTACTCATATCAATATCTAAGCAAACACGAAAACATCCTTTAGATTTCTCAGCAATTTTTTCTAAATAAACAATATGCTCTTCACAATCCACCATACAAGTTATAATGAGCCCTTGCTTTGTTAGCAAACTTATTTCATGTAACGCCCTATCATCATAAGCAGGATATCCGAGCAATAAATCATTGAATCCTTGTTCAATTAAAAACAAAACTTCCCTAGGTGAAAAACACATAATACCTTGAAATCGTTCATTTGCAGCTAAAATCTTTTGCATAACCGGAACAGAACGTAACGATTTACTCGCTATACGAATCTTCTTATTGCCACTTAATTCTATAATCAATTGAATATTTCTATCTAAAGCTACTTCATCCAAAAATGCACACGGTAATGGAACTTCTTTAAAAATTCCTCGATCCACATTTTTTCTCTCCTCTTCTCTATATGTCTTATACATATTGGAAAGAAAGTTGGAATCTCCTCTACAAAATAAAAAAGTTTCTTCCTATTTAAGAAGAAACTTTTTTAGGACTACTTCATAGAAATAGTTGCTGCTACTGGATAATGATCAGAATAATCATCATACGTATATTTTTTGAGCCATGATGTAACAGTCCACTGTGGAGATTTCGGTTGTAACACTTTATTCTCTACAAATGACGGGTTCGCATGGTCTTTACTTGCAATAATATAATCTAAATACTCGGCAGGGCTATCAGGGAAATTATATTTTGCAATACTGTTTGTCGTCGCATCCCAAGTTGCTGTATGTCCTGTATAAGATGGAATAGAAGCGTGCAATGTTTTGAACATTGATGCGTATTCTGAGTCACTATTGTTCTCAGCATTTATTTTATTCACATTCATATCACCACCAAATAGGACGTACTCGTCATTTGGTATATTTTTATTTTTAATAAAATCTTGAATTTCTTTTAACTGGTTTGTACGTACAGATGCAGGTGAAGTTTTTCCGCACATACTATCTTCAGCCTGCAAATGCGTCCCAATTACATGAACGAAACGATCATTTTTCTTAATTTTCGTGTATACAAATCCTTTATTCGATAAATTATCTGGTCCACATCCATTTGCAAATACATATTGAACCTTTTCAACGATCGGCCATTTGCTAACGATTGCAACGCCTCCATCTTCAGGAGTTGCAGATGAATAGCTACCTAACGTTTTATCCCATTCATTTCCGTTGCTACGACCTAATACAGCTGTTTGATTTGGGTATTCTTTCTTCAAATTTCCTAAAAGGCGATCTGAAGCACTATTATCAAACACTTCATTTAATATAACAACGTCTTGATTCTTAATATAATCTGCCGCCCCAATTAAATCAGCACGCTCACTTTGTCCCCAATTCGGATATAAGTTAGTTGATAGCATGTACACGTTATGCGTCATCACTTTCAAAGTATTGTTTTGATCTGTAGACGTATCTGCTTGAGCTGAGGATCCTCCGTATAAAACTCCTAAACCAATCCCAAAGCTAAGTACACCTTTTAGCAATTTACCTTTCACGTTCCATACCTCCATGTGTATAGTATTGAACTACTCACCACTTAACGTCCTTACGGACTGTTTGAAGTGGGAGATTCCTAAGTACAGAAGCCTAATGGCTTCTAATTCATTAGGCTATCCCCGTAGTTCCTACGGTTAGAAGCCTTAAAGCTTCATTTTTAAGATTGATACTTGCGTTAATATCTCTGTCGTGATGACAATTGCACTCAGGACAATCCCATTCACGAAGATTTAGATTCTTAACGTCTTTATTTTGATACCCACAACAAGAACATAATTGGCTTGAAGCAAATGTTTTGGATACCAGAATGACTTGTTTTCCATACCATTTTGCCTTGTATTCTAGCAACGTTCTAAATTGTGACCAAGATACTTCACTAATCGCTTTTGCTAACTTATGATTTTTTAACATATTCGATACTTGCAAATCTTCTATACCGATAACATCGTGGTTTTTGATGATTTCAGTTGAGATTTTGTCCAAGTAATCTTTTCTAGCATTAGCTATGTATTCATGAATTCTAGCTACCCTTACTCGTTGTTTATTCCAGCGAGAAGATCCTTTCATTCTTCTAGAAAGAACGCGCTGTGCTTTTGCCAACTTCTCTTCCAATGAGCGAAAAAATTTAGGGTTTTTATAGGTTGTTCCATCTGACAAAATGGCGAAATCTTTTAATCCTACATCCATTCCAATATAAGAATGTGTTTTCGGAAGTTCTTGCACTTCTGTTTCAACTAACAATGACACAAAGTATCTGCCAGAAGGGTTCCGTCTAACCGTAGCATTTAAAATACGTCCCTTTACTTCACGACTTTTGGCAAATCGAACAAGACCTAGTTTCGGCAATTTCATTTTGTTTCCGACAACAGCAATGTTTTCATTTGTTTGTTTTGTGGTATAAGATTGTACGTTGTTCTTTTTAGATTTGAAACGCGGGGCACTGTTTTGTTTTTTAAAAAAGCGTGTATAAGCATCCACAAGGTTGCGAACAGACGATTGAATAGCAATACTATCCACTTCTTTTAGCCAAACAAACTCTTTCTTCATGGCAGGAAGTTTGGCAGAGCATGTACCATATGTCAAACCTTTTCCTGTTTCTTTGTATGCATTATCCCATAGAGATAGGAAGTGATTGAATACAAAACGAGAACAACCAATCGTTTTATTGATCAGGATCGCTTGTGCTTTATTTGGATAGATACGAAATTTATACGCTTTATTGATCATCCTTCATTTCACCTCCATTTCGATATATTTCCATTATATACCAAACGCACATTCGATAGTTAGTTAAGTGATTATGACAAATTATCCGGTAACACTTTACATATGTCGAACAATTAAGATGACTTCCTGCCATCTCTTGTTCGAAGCCAATTCATCTCCCACCTACTCGCTGGGCTACGCCCTTCACGCTCCTTGAGGAAGGAGTCTTCTTGGCTAAATTGATAAAAAGGTCAAATACTCTATTGTGAGATTTGACCTTTTTTAAATACTTAACGATCTCCGTACGTATCAAACCAAAGCTGAATGTATCCAGCAGTAACACGTTGTGCATCCATTAATCGCTTACCTGTCATTGGCGTAACTTCAGCGCGCCATTTATCTGCATATTCTTGTGACACAGCTGCTTTTACGAACCAATCTTTCGTATTATCATTTACAATTCCAGAGTAATCTTGTTTCGCCACTACTGCCGCTCCATGGATCCAATCTTCTGGATTTGTACCTTTCCAATTCCAATATCCATTTCCATCCGTTACTTTATAATTATCTTTTATCGTATCTACAAAGTTTTCATATTTAGAATGGAATCCTTGTGGATACGAAAGATTTGTAAAGTTTGCCGCATGCATCGGTTGGTTTACATCTCCTAAATAATGAAGAGATAATCCTAAATAGAAGAATGCTTGTTTCATATCTTTATTTTTGTATGATTCACCAGCTAATTTAAAATATTTAGCTCCAGTTTCTTTTGCCTGCTTTGCAAATGGAATATATGTTTTTCCATTGTCTGGATCATAGAAATGTGAAGCAAATGTGCTATTATCATAATAAGGATTTTCGTAGTCAGCAGCATAAATACCGTTCTCTAACTCCGTACGCCATTCATTTAATTGTGCAACTCGATCTTGTTTTACAAGTGTTGTATTGCGAGACATAATATCAATCGCACGGTTTACAATCCATAAATGAGAATTTACACCTTCTTTATGTTTATCTTCAGCAGACCAGCGGTGAACTATTTTTATTTTACTTCCCCCATCGTTTTCATGAGCAAATGCAACGCTTTGTAAAGGAGCTACTACTGTAATAGCTGCTGCTAAAGCAAGTATTTTCTTTTTCATCTGAAATCCTCCATTTTATAATCGAATTATTGTAAACTTTTTGTTAGGATCCTATGATGTCGTCCGGTTAACCTATGACTAGAATATCCCACCTTTCATGAAATTTCTATTACTAAATCAAAATATGCAAATGTTCATATCATTATAACTTTATACACAGTGAATATAATGAATGAATACACTTTCATTTTAATAAACTATTATTAAGGCTTATCTAAACTAATGTAAAAAAAGAGTAAAGCACCCACATGCTTTACTCTTTTTTTCTATTCGATAATATACTCGGCAGTTGTACATTAACTGCCAACTTATGAATAAATCCAAATACTAATCCAATCCCAATAAATATGTATAAGATTGTAAATATCTTCCCAAAATCAGTTTGCGGGCTAAAATTCGCATCACCGACAGTCGTCAGCGTCACAACGCTAAAATACAAAGCGTCAAGAGGACGTAATTCTTCAACTGTACTATAAAAAATCGTACCAGATGTTAATGTTAAAAATGTTAATACGAATAATACTTGAAATTCTTTATCTTTCCACGCTCGTAAACAAGCTTTTAGCATTCGTTTCAATGTCAACATAAATGAAAGCATGAGACTTCCCCTTCCAAACAAAATACCTGTAGTTACAGGAAAGTCTATCACCTTTCTGTACAGAAAAAAAGTAGCCCTCTTCTATTTCTAGAAAAGAGCTACTTTTTACTATTCTATATTATTTAGGTGAAACAAGAATTTTCACTTGTGTTTTATCTTTTACAAGTGCTTCAAATCCTTCTTCAACAACTTGATCTACTGTGATTTTTTTCGTAATTAATTTCTCTGCTTGAATTTGACCAGAGCTAATTAATTTAATAACAGCTGGGAAGATATGACGGTATCCTAAAATACCAACCACTTCTTTTTCTTTTAGTACAAGATTGTTTGGAGTAATTGTTGCGTCTTTTTCCCATACACTAACAATTACAGTTTGTCCTTCGAAACTTGTACTTTCAATTGCTTGACGAAGTACAACTTCAACACCTGTTACTTCAAAGCTCACATTTACACCTAAACCATTTGTTAAGTTACGAATTTCTGCTAATACATCTTGAGTAGCTGGATTTAATACGTAATCCGCACCTGCTAATTTTGCTAACTCTTGACGTTCTTTAGAAAGCTCGACTGCAATAACAGGAGTTGCTCCTGCTGCTTTAGCTGCTTGGATAACAAGAAGTCCAATTGGACCACAACCAAATACTGCTACAGCTTCCCCTTCTTTTAATTTACTTTGACGTACTGCATGAACTGCTACAGCTGCTGGTTCTACAAGTGCACCTTGTTCATACGTCATTTCATCTGGAATATGGTGAACCATATCTTCTGGTACTACTGTATATTCAGAGAAACCGCCGCCTTCTCCGCCAAGACCGTGGAAAACAAGTTGTTCACAAACATTGTAATGTCCATGTTTACAAGCTTCACATTTACCACAAGAATAAATTGGTTCTACAACGACGCGGTCTCCCACTTTATGAGATGTAACGCCTTCACCGATTTCAACTACCTCACCGCTAAACTCATGACCTAAAATAACCGGTGCTTTTACATGTGTTAATGGATGCTCTTCTGTGGGAATAAAAATAGGTCCTGCTAAATATTCATGCAGGTCTGTCCCGCAGATACCACACCATTTCACTTTAATCTTAACTGCTCCTGGTTTTACAGTTGGTTCTGGTACTTCTTCTACTCTTACATCACGTTGATTATGCCAAAGTAATGCTTTCATTTTATACATCCCTCTCTATGTATATACTTAACCTGGTGAAGTTTACAAATCTATTATAATACTTCTATCCATATATTTCAAAAAAACAATCTCATTTCCACTAATTTTTAACAAATAACGTTCAATATTTTGTCACTTTGTACTTTTTTCCACATCTGTTAATTCAATTTCATTGCGGTTGAAATTCGCATTATGCCATAATAGCATAGGAGAGGTGAATATCGCTTGAAATATTTTATTTACTTTATTGTTATCGTAGCGTTTCTAGATACATTTTCACAATTACCTATTATGAGTACATTCGCTCAAAGTCTTGGAGGATCCCCTCTTATTATTGGGCTAGTTGTCGGCATGTACTCATTCGCTAATATGATCGGTAATATTATTGCTGGCGCTGCTGTCGATAAATTTGGTGCAAAAAAAATACTTTATATAAGCATGGGACTTACGAGTTTCATAGTCTTGTTATACACTGTTGTTCAAAGTGGTGAACAACTATTAGTTGTGCGCTTTATGCATGGCTTTAGTGATGGATTTTTAATTCCTGCTGCCTTTACGTTTTTATCCAAACAAACAAATGCAGCAAGACAAGGTAAGGCAATGGCTCTGTCTGGTGCTGCTGTTGGAACAGCGGCAATTGTAGGACCTGCTTTCAGCGGTATTATGAAAGCAACTGCTGGTATAGAGTGGGTGTTCATTACCATCTCTATTTTAATGGTTCTCGGTACGATTGTATCGCTCTTCTTCTTACCAAATAACGTATCAAGAAAAGATACTTCAAGAACACAAATGATGAACAAAGAAGATATGTTTGAATTATTGAAATCAGAGCCGTTATTACAGGCATATATTGGTGCTTTCACACTCATGTTTTCACAAGGAATTGTCACTTATATGTTACCAGTGAAAGTTGAGGCATTAGCACTTAAAGCATCTACAACAGGCATGATGTTAAGTGTATTCGGCATTACCGCTATCCTCTTCTTCTTACTGCCAACAAATCGTATTTACGATCGATTTAATCGTTCAAAACTAATGCTAATCGGTATTACAGTAATGGCATTAGCATTATCTTTACTTGGATTATTCGCAACAAAAGGTATGCTCTTTATCGTTATGATGATTTATGGCGTTGGATTCGCTATCCTTTTCCCATCAATAAATGCATTACTTGTTGAAAATACGACAGATGATAAACGCGGAAAAGCATTCGGATTGTTTTATGCTTTCTTCTCATTAGGCGTTGTTGCTGGATCCTTTACAGTTGGAGCAATCGGGGCATCCCCTAGCGTCAGCTTCGTTATTGGAACTGCATTCTTATTAACATTTGCCGGAATGATTTACGTAAGAAGCAAAGTAAAAGGCAGAGACAAAGTAAAAAAGACAATGATAGGATAATTCCATCATTGTCTTTTTTTAATGATAAACTTCTATTCAACTTTTAACTTTCAATAAGCCGTATTTAATAAACAATATGGCATTATATTTTTCATAGAGATAATACAATGGATAACAAAATAAGAAGAAAATAAATACAGTTGGGACATCGTCTATAATAGAAAAATATTTTACTAGCAATTCCTTAATACTCTCTCCAATTATAATAAACAGTGGAATGATACAAATTGCCGCTAATATTAAGCATGGTGTGATCCTCATTTCTTTTAGCCCCACCTTACAGTGTGGACACTTGAATGAAAAAGGATGCGGGAGCTCCATAATATGTTGTGCAGTAATATTCCCTTCACACTGTGGACATTCAATTACTTCTTTCATGTAACTCACTCCTTTCTATCCATAAAAAAGAGCACTATCCAATAGCGCTTTTTTATTGCCGAATATATTACTTTTGTGTGTAGCTAAGTAACAATGTAAATAAATTGAATGGTAAAGGCAATACTACATTTCTTCTTTTACAAAAAAAGTTTATCAATACCAACGATACTTCGACAATTTCCTCGGAAATATTTCCTTTCCCTACATAATTTGATACACTACATATAAACAGACACTTGTATTACATAAGCTAAAATAATAACTTACTGTACAAATTCAAAAGCACATTCTTCATATGAAGAATGTGCTTTTCTGTTATTAACGTTTAATCCAAACAGCGCCTGCTGATTTATCCTCTGCCTGTCCAACAACTTGGAATTTAAGTCCAAGGTTCGGAACTTTTCTTCCTGCGTCTGCAATTTGTTTATTACTATATACTTTTGAATCATCAAAAGTTGTAACACCTTGTAATCCAGAATAGTTAAACTGTCCACGTGTTAATGAATTTACACTCCATGCTGGTGTTTGATCAAATGAAAATGCAGCGTCTGCAATTTGCATACCTGTATTACCGTAAGTTGGTTTTCCGTTTAAATTGCCAACAAGTGCCTCTGGATGCGAATCTACAACACCAAGGAATCCTTCACCTGGATGCACCCCAACCCAGTTATCTTTAAAGCTATCATCTGCATACCAAACGACAAGACCTGTATTATACACTGGACCTTTTCCTGCTTTTAAACCATTATCTGATCCCGCATAGTTTCTCCACTCTAAGTAGTAATAATGAGCTTTTTTCTCTGTTCCATCAGAAACAACGAATCCATTTAACTGCATTTTTGATGTTCCTTCTGCATCATCAGAAAACACTACTTGTCCATCAACTGTTACATTTACATTATCCATCGCGAAACCTTTATACGTTACTGCTGGATCTGTAATATAATCGAATTGCAGTTTTACCTTTTTCCCTTTAAATTGACTTAAATCGTATGACTTATCAATCCATTTCCCATCTGTTGTATCTTTATCTCCTTGGACTACTTTTTCTCCAAGTCTATCAATTAATGTTTTCGTTCCATCTTCTGTTACTGCATGCACTTCAACAAAATCGCACTCTGCTTCTAACTCATAATTTGCTTTATAATCAAACTTTGCATTTGTTCCTTTTGTTAAATCAAAGAACGGTGTTTCTAATGTTGTATGCATATCATCGCCTCTTGTACTATAATATGCATGCTTTCCAAACTCCGGTTTAATTGTTTCAACACTTTTGCCTGGTAAGTTAACACGTACAACACCTGGACGATTTGATTTCGTAACACTTTGATCAATATATGTAGGAACTCCTACCCCACGCTTAATTTTATCGTAATCTACTTCTAAAATTTTTGCCCAGTTGCCCCCCATATTCTTTTGTAAGAAATCTTTATTTTGTGGTGAAAAACTAGTTGGCTCTGTTCCTGCAATTTTCCCTGTCCAACTACCTCCACTCATTAATGACCAAGCTTCGACAGGTGAACCAGTTCCAGTATATTTCGTATCATATTCATCTGGTAAGCCAAGATCATGTCCAAATTCATGCGCAAATACACCTACTGCTCCATCTTCTGGTTCAATTGTGTAATCATGTGCTGCTACTTTGCCACCAAAGTAATCTACCTTTGATTTTGTCCCTTCAATTGCTACTGGATCTATTGCTAATTTTGAACGATGTGACCAAATGGCATCATCACCTAATTTACCTCCACCAGCTTCTTGACCAACACCAGCATGGATTACCATTAAATGATCAATTACACCGTCAGGTTCATTTTGATTCCCATCCCCGTTTGTATCATATCTATCAAACTGATCAAACTGAGATAAATCTAACCCTTTCTCAGCAGCTGCATGTAAAGCTTCTTTCACTAAATCACGTGCGCCTTTTGGACCTTTGTTATCATGACCACTGCTACCATCAGCACCGTAATCAGATGCTTTTCCTGGAACTGTTAGCCACTCCGTTACATATCCATCTGTCGTATAACTACCGCCAGACTGCTCTTCGTAATATTGTTTAAATGTTTTTACTTTCGAACCATCAAATAACGTATATGGTTCATTACCAAATAACATCTTTTGATAATGCTCTCTACTAAAGTCATTCGAATACATATACCCTGGTGTTTGATCAATATTATTATGTTTATAATCACTAAATTCAACAAGTAACACTAATACCTTATCCGTTCGAACAGATCCCTTATACGGCGCTTGCTTTGCTTTAGATGTTGGAACTTGCCCATTCAATTGTTTTTTATTTGGTTCAGGCTTTTGCTCAGGGCTAACGTTTTTTTCAGGTTTCTTTACCTTTTCCTTTTCTTCCATTTTTTTCTCTTTTATTTTTTTCACGAAATCAGATGCCTCTTTAGCAGTATCAGCTGGAAGAATTTCTTTATTTGCCTGGTCCCCTTGTTTCTTTTCAATATATTTCTCTACAGCCTTTTTCGTCTCTTCTTTAGAAGATGCTGGATTAATTTCTCCTCTTTCTTTCAGAGCTTCCGCTAGACGATCTTCTTGAATTAAATTGTAATCAATTGGTGTTGTAGACACATTTTCTTTCTCTTTTGCTGGTGTTTCTGCGTATACTAATGGGGCACTCATTACAGATGTGCATCCGATAATTGCCGCAATTGCTAATGACGATAACACTTTAAATGGCGCTTTTCTTCTCATTTCATTTCTCTCCTTTTATAAAACTTAAAATTCAGATAAAGTGGGATAAATAAGTGCATTTAAATCAAAAGCTCTACTTTCTGCCCTCCCTATATAAAGTGAAACTTTAATCAGTGGGGAGTTTGTTCATCCCCACTGATTATTAGTTGAACCAATCGGGCATTTACGGGCAGTTGATTCCCCACCTAACTTCTTTGCCCCAGCTGAATTTTGAGGTGGGAGTCTTACTGACCGTTAATGCGGGATAAAAAGGCATAATTCTATAAACATTAAGCTTTCTGTTATAGAATCATGCCCTCCAGTTTTCTGGTCAGACTCTCTATCTGTCTATATCAAAATATGAAAAATAAAGAGTGATTTGTATATATTAAATAGTTTATATAACAAATTTAAAAGACAATATGCAAAATTGCATGAAAATTCTTTTAAATACAAAAAAAGAATCCTAGTCACTTAAACTAGGATTCTTGATTTTCTATTATTTCTCTTGTGTTTTTTCCCAATCAGCTAAGAATTTCTCAATTCCTTGATCTGTTAGTGGATGCTTCACTAATGAAGCAATTACGTTTGCTGGGATTGTTGCAATATGTGCACCATTTAATGCTGCGTCAGTTACGTGAACACTGTGACGTACAGATGCTGCGATAATTTCTGTTTCGATGCCATGAATTGCAAAGATTTCTGCGATTTGGCGAATTAAGTCCATACCGTTATGACCGATATCATCTAAGCGACCTAAGAATGGTGAAACGTATGTTGCACCAGCACGAGCTGCAAGTAATGCTTGAACTGCTGAGAACACTAATGTAACGTTTGTACGAATTCCTAAGTCAGAGAACGCTTTTACTGCTTTTAAACCTTCTGTTGTCATCGGAACCTTTACAACAACGTTTGGAGCAATTTTCGCTAACTCTTTTCCTTCTTCGATCATTTTATCTGCTTCTAAGCTAATTACTTCTGCACTTACAGGTCCTTCTACAACGTTGCAAATTTCACGAATGCGCTCGTGGAAGTCTACGCCTTCTTTTGCTACAAGTGATGGATTTGTCGTTACTCCAGCTAATACGCCTAATGCATTTGCCTCTTTAATTTCGTTAATGTTTGCTGTATCAATAAAGAATTTCATTTGTTATTCTTCCTTCCTAATTTTCATTTTATATTTATTTATTTTTCTTAATAAGCTCTAATTCAATCGGAATAGATTTGTCCACTTTTTTACCTTGCGTGATCTCTTTTGCTGTTTGCATCGCCTTCTCTCCGATTAATTCCGGTTTTTGAGCAACTGTTGCAGCCATACGCCCATCTTGAACCGCTTTTACAGCATCTTCAGTTGCATCAAATCCAACAACGACTACATCTGTTTTTCCAGCAGACTTCAATGCTTCAAGTGCCCCTAATGCCATTTCGTCGTTATGGGCAAACACCGCTTTAATGTCGCTATTCGCTTGCAAAATGTTTTCCATAACAGATAATCCTTTTGCTCTATCAAAATCAGCCGCTTGTTTAGCAACTACTTTTAAAGATTTATCCGCTACGTTATGGAATCCTTTCCCACGCTCACGAGCAGCAGAAGATCCAGGGATTCCTTCTAATTCAGCAACGTTTGCTCCTTCGCCAACTAATTCACGAATGTAATCACTAGCCATTTGACCACCTTCAATGTTATTAGAGGCAATGTGAGAAACAACTTTACCTGAATTTGCAACGCGGTCTACTGTAATAACAGGAACATTCGCTGCATTTGCTGCACTTACTGCTGAAGCAACAGCATCTGAATCAGTTGGATTAATAACAACTACATCGACACCTTTTTGAATTAAATCTTCAACATCATTTGTTTGCTTTGCTGCATCATTTTGTGCATCAACAGCAATCAATTCGATGCCACTATCTTTCGCTTTCTTTTCTGCACCTTTTTTCAAAGTTACAAAGAAGGGATTATTTAAAGTTGAAACAGAGAATCCAACTTTAATAGTTTTATTTCGACCTTTATCGCTAGAATCCTTTGCCCATTCTGGTGGTTCCATTGAACAACCAGCAGTAATGACCATAATACATGCAACGAGTATAAGTAACCATTTCTTCATGAACTGTCCCTCCATTACGCTTCTTTTCGGCGATCAATTAATACAGCTAGTAAGATTACAAGTCCTTTTACAACTTGTTGGAAGAAAGAAGATACACCTAATAAATTTAAACCATTATTTAGTACACCGATAATAAGTACACCGATGAATGTACCAACAATCCATCCTCTTCCCCCAGAAAGACTAGTTCCACCTAATACAACTGCTGCAATTGCATCTAATTCGTAAGAAGTACCTGCAGTCGGCTGTGCAGAATCTAGTCGTGATGTTAAGACAATACCTGCAAGCGCTGCCAAAATTCCGGAAAGACCGTAAATCATTACTTTAATTCTCGTAACATTAATACCTGATAATGCTGCTGCTTCTTCATTTCCACCAATTGCAAATGTACGGCGACCAAATGTCGTTTTCTTCAAAATGAAGTACAGCACTGCGAAAGCAATCATCATTGTAACAGCTGGTACTGGAATACCAAGAAAATAACCGCGGCCAAACATTTGGAACATTAAATGATCACCAAGACCAGTGATCGGACGTCCGTCCATATAAACAAGCGTCAACCCGCGAAAAATAGTCATTGTTGCTAAAGTCGCAATAAATGGAGCTACTTTTCCCTTCGCTATGATGATACCGTTTACAATTCCCATTACAAGACCAGCTAATAATCCAACTGCCATCGCAAGGAACGGGTCCATGCCACTTGCCATCATTCCAGCAACAAGTGCACTTGATAATGCTAAAATAGAACCTACCGATAAGTCAATACCCCCTGTTAAAATTACAAAGGTCATTCCGAATGCAATAAGCGCATTAATCGATACTTGACGCAGTATATTAAATAAATTTGGAATTTCAATAAACGCTGGATTTAAAGCCGTAATTACTACAATAATTAGCGCTAGTCCAATTAAAGACCCAAGTTGTTGTAATACATTCCCCTTCTTAGCCATCCTTACTCTCCCCCTGTAGCTAGTGCCATAATAGACTCTTGTGATGCCTCATCTTTCTCTAAAATGCCGCCGACTTTTCCTTCATGAATAACAAGAACGCGATCACTCATCCCTAAAACTTCTGGAAGCTCAGATGATACCATAATAACGGCATCTCCTTCTTCGGTAAGCTTATTCATAATAGAGTAAATTTCTTTTTTTGCTCCAACATCAACACCCCTTGTTGGCTCATCTAAAATGAGTAACTGCGGGTGGATACCTAGCCATTTTGCAATTACAACCTTTTGCTGATTTCCACCAGAAAGAGATTTTACCGCTTGCTCTCCACTAGATGCTTTCACATTAAGAAGCTTCATCATGTCCGCCGTAAACTGTTGTTCTAGTTCGTTACTTACGACACTCCCCTTTGAAAGACTTTCTAAATTCGTTAAAGCCAAATTTTCCCGAATTGAGAAATCTAACACTAATCCTTCAGATTTTCTATCCTCTGTAATGAAAGCGATTCTTTGTCTAATCGCATCTATCGGACTATCAATCTTTACTTCTTGTCCATTTATAAAAATTTGGCCAGAATCTAAAGGTTCGTATCCAAATATCGCTTTCATAATATCTGTACGGCCAGCTCCCATCAAACCAGCAACACCAAGGATTTCACCTTTTCTCACCTGAAACGATACATTTTCAAACTTCCCTTTTTTCGTTCCATTACGCATCTCAAAAATCACATCGCCAATTTGACTATTTCGTTCTGGGTAACGTTCACCAATGCTGCGCCCCACCATCATACTCACTACTTCATCAAATGATGTTTCTGGAATTAATCTCTTTCCCACGTATTCTCCATCACGCAAAATCGTAATAGCATCACATATTGAGAAAATCTCTTCCATACGATGCGAAATGTACACGAATGAAACACCTTCTTTACGTAACTTATTGATTACTGTAAAGAGCGTTTCGATTTCACGATCCGTCAGTGCCGCAGTAGGCTCATCCATAATAATAACGCTTGCATTTGTCATTAGTGCTTTCGCAATTTCGATAATTTGCTGTTGTCCAACCGATAACTCTCCTGCCAACATAGCTCCTTTTACATGTAATCCTAACTCTGCTAGTTGCTGCTGCGCAATCGCGTTCATTTGGCGCGTACGTAAAATACCTGTCTTCCCATACATTAACTCTTTACCGAGAAACATATTTTCAGCTACTGTTAAATTCGGTAATATGTTCAATTCTTGATGTATAAATGCAATACCGTACTCTTCAGCTTCTTTCGCATTTTTAAAAGTTCGTTCTTGTCCATCAATCGTGATCGTTCCACCATCTCTTTTGTATACACCTGTTAAAATCTTCATGAGCGTTGATTTACCCGCTCCATTTTCCCCCATCAATGCATGGACTTCTCCTGTTTCAATCATAAATTGTGCATTCTTCAAAACAGGATTTCCATTGAACGCCTTTGAAATATTTTTCATTTCAATACGCATTCCCATCACTTCCCTTTATTAAAAAATCACGCCTGCATGTAAAATTACATTGGCATAAGGCGTAGCCTCGCCTGTACGAATAATGGCCTTCGCTTTCTTTGTATGCTCTTTAAATTGTTCATGAGATACATATTCAAACGCTGGCTCTACTAATTTCAGCTCAATCTCTTTATTTATTTCCGCATTATTGTTAATAACCTCTTCTGCTAACGTCACTTTTTCAATTGCCATATCATCAGCTACCACTTGCAATACATCTAAAAAGCTAGGTTTTCCTATTTCAACAGCTAAATCAATTCTTTTTACTCCGTCAGGAATTGGTAAACCGCAATCAGCAATTACAATCGTATCCGTATGCCCAAGTGAAGCAAGGATTGATGCAATCTCACTATTTAATACGCCGTGCTTCTTCATCCGACAATCACCTGCACTTCACGTACTCTATCTCTCGTTGGCATACCGCCTTGCGCCCCAAGTTTCGTTACAGAAAGACCACCAGCAATATTCGCAAAACGAATTGCTTTTTGAAGTGTTTCTCCTTCAGAAAGCGCAACTGCTAATGCACCATTAAATGTATCACCAGCTCCAGTCGTATCTACTACATCAACAGCAATGCTAGGAACATGTACAATCTCTGTACCATTATGGAAACGTACACCGTTAGAACCTTCTGTCATCAATAGTTTGTTTGGATATTTAGCCAGTAACTCTTCAATTGGTGATGTGAAATCATCTAATACGATGCGACACTCATGTTCATTTGGCGTAATATAAGTTGCCTTTTCTAAAATATCTTCTGATAACACTTGTGCTGGCGCTGGGTTTAACATAACCGGGATTTTGTGTTCCTCACAAATAGCTAATACATATTTTACTGTTTCAAGCGGAATCTCTAGTTGAAGCACAACCATATCAGCTTTTATAAGAAGATCTTTTGAACGATTTACAACCGACTCATTGACAAGAGCATTCGCTCCTTGCACGACAACAATACTGTTATCCTCTTCTGCTAAAACGATATGAGCAATTCCTGTCGCCGCATCTGTAACCGGTACCACATAGTCGATAAAAACGCGTTCGTTCTCTAAATTTTTTCTAACTACAGTTCCATAATTATCGTCTCCTACCGCTCCAACCATCGCTACATTTGCGCCTAATCTAGCTGCAGCAACCGCCTGGTTAGCTCCTTTCCCTCCTGGAATTGTATGAAATGCTTCACCAATTACTGTTTCCCCTGCTTTCGGACGTTTTTTTGAAACGGCCACTAAGTCCATTGAAATACTACCTACTACTGCAATATTTGGCATCTATTTCATCTCCTTACTTCGTTGTATTTCGTTCTATAATTTCAATCGGTAAACGATAATGTTTCTCTTCTAATACGTTTCCTTCCATCTGCTCTAACAGCAGTTCTGTTGCAATTTTCCCCATTTCATAAATTGGCTGTGCAACAGTTGTAATAGATGGATACATCATCTCTGTTAAAGAAATTCCATCGAATCCGATAATTTGTAAATCATCCGGAATAGAAATCCCCTTTTGAAGCGCAGCCTTTACGATACCTATTGCAATTAAATCATTCCCAGCAACAATTCCATCAATATGCGGGTATTGTTCTAATAGTTCCACCGCTACACGCTCACTATTAGCTGGATCAAATGTACTCTCTGCAATCATATAAGAAAGATTATTTTGCGTAATAACGTCTACAAAGCCTTCAAAACGTTCATTTGCTGTGCTTACGTCACGCGGTCCACGAATATGTGCAATATGTTTACAGCCCTTATCTATTAATAACTTTGTCGCTACCTGACTTCCCGCATAGTTATCTGCATACACAGCAGGTATACGCTCATTAAACATACGGTCAATTGCAACGACTGGTACTGACAAGTTCATGTAATTCACACTATTTTGTGGATTTGTCGCTACAATAAATCCATCTACATTATTTTGCCTAAGTACATCAATATATTGCTTTTCTTTCTCTAAACTTTCATCAGAGTTACAAAGTACAACTGTATACCCTTGCTTATGCGCTACATCTTCTACGGCACGTGCAACTTCTGGAAAGAATGGATTCACGATATTTGGAACAACTAAGCCAATTAAACGAGATTTTTTATTATACAGTGAACGCGCTACTGTACTAGGCTTATAGTCTAGCATCTCAATCGCTCGTTCTACTTTCTTTAAAGTATCTTCATGAACATATCCATTTTTATTTAACACTCTGGAAACGGTCGCAACAGATACTCCCGCTAATTTTGCAACGTCTTTAATCGTACTCATTTTCTTTCCTCTCCATTTCATGTAACCGTTTACAGAAAATAATATAACGTATTTCTAGAAATACGTCAATCATTTCTCACGAAAAAGCTTTTAAGGTTATACTCAAAAAAGCACCGCCATAAGGCGATGCTTTTTCATTACGAATAGGATACAGTTTGTTCTTTTTCCTCTGTAGCTGGCTCTTCAGCATCTTTTTTACGATCTGACAGTTTAATCTTCTGTAAGAAAATCGTAAAGATAGCGCCTACTACGATAAATACTAATCCTGTTAAGAATACAGTATGAAGTGAGTCTACTAAAGAGTTTTTCAAAATTGGTACAATGCTATTAGCGAATGCTTCTGGCATTTGTTTTAATGCCTCTGGACTAAATAACATTGAATATAAGCCTTGCGGATCTGTATGAATCATATCTTTAAATTTCGTTACCATTTGTCCCGCTTCTTTTGGGAATGTATCTAATACAGGTACTAAATTTTTTGTTAACGTTGTACCTGAAGTGTTATTCATGATTGATCCTAAAATTGTAATACCAAATGTTCCGCCGATTTGACGGAAGAACTGACTTGATGATGTTACGACACCAAGATCCTTTTTCGGGAAGCTTTCTTGTAACGCTAATGTTAATGTCGGCATTACAAGACCCATTCCTAAACCGATAACCATCATATAAGAAGTAGCAGTCAATTTAGTTGTGTGCATATCCATCGTTGTTAATAACCAGAACCCTCCAGCCATTATAAGCATTCCTGTAATAATTTGTGGTTTTACACCAACTTTTAATACAAGTTGCCCGCCAATAATACTCATCACAATCATTGTAATCATCATTGGCGTCATAATTGTTCCTGATTCAGCAGCACTTACTCCTACAATTCCTTGCATGAAGAATGGTACGAACATAATCGCACCGAACATTCCAATACTCATAAAGAATCCAATCGCATTTAGTAATGTAAATGTACGATTTTTAAAGAAATGCATCGGTAAAATTGGTTCTTCCGCTTTCGTTTCAACGATAACAAAGCTAACGATACCAATTAAAGCTAATGCAAATAACCCGATAATTTGCCAAGAATCCCATGCGTAATCTTTTCCACCAAACGTTAATGCAAGTAATAAACTGACAACACCGAGAATCATCGTAAAGATCCCAGCGATATCAATTTTAATTGGTCCTGTTTGTTTATGTGATTTTAACCCCATTGCAATAAAGATTGTTGCTAAAATACCAACTGGCAAGTTAATGTAGAATACCCATCTCCAGTTCACTGCATCTACAATCCAACCACCCACTTGTGGTCCAATTACAGAAGCAAGACCGTATAACGCACCAAAAATACCTTGCCATTTCGCACGTTCTTTCCCCGTGAACATATCTCCGATAATAATCATAGCCATTGGCATCATAATACCGCCACCAAGACCTTGAATACCACGGAAAATAATTAATTCTGTCATACCATTTGCCATACCACATAATGCTGAGCCAACCATAAAGATAACTAGCCCTGTTATATATACGTTACGACGGCCAAGTAAATCCGCTAATTTACCTGCGATTGGTACAACTGTCGTTGATGTTAACATATAAGCTGTTGTTAACCACGTCATTAAGCTTAATCCGCCTAGTTCACCGACGATACGTGGCATTGCTGTACCAACGATTGTTCCATCTAAGGCAGCAAATAGCATCGCAATGATTAAACCGATTAACAACAACTTTCTATTTATATTTTCTTGTTGCTCCATGTAATCTCCTCAATTCCTCTTAGTTATTCTCTTTTTTCTCTTGTGTCCCGCAAATAATTGTTTCTAACTTCTCAAAGAGGCGTAACAAATCTTCTCTTTCTTGTAATTCTAAATGTGAGAAATATTTTGCAATGTGCTCATTACGAGCGGTCATTGCCTCTTCTACTCTAGCTTTCCCCTTTTTGGTTAACTCAATGACGACAACACGACGGTCCTCTTTGTCGTGATAACGCTCTACAAGCTCTTGGTCAATTAAGCGATCGATCATCACTGTAATTGCACTAGGCTTTACATACATCTTTTTTGCTAATTTTGTCGCCCTTGAAGCTCCATAATGATCTAAAATCTTTAAAATATAAAACTGCGGTGGTGTAAGTCCTGTTGCTTGCATTTGTTCTAATAACTCCGTCTGCATTTTCTTTCCAATCGAAAAGGCAAGAGCTTGAATTTTATCGATATGCATCATATCATTTGGCATGTTATCCACCTCTTATTTAAACAATAAAATATTTAATGTATTTAAATATTAATCCGACGAATAAAATCCGTCAACGTTTTTATTTATAAAAACGTTTACATTTTTGTCACAAAGTTGTATAATTTTCGACGAAGTTAATATTGACAGTCACGGAGAATCGGAGTACACGGCTATGAATCATAAAAAAGGAAACTTTTTTATATTTCATGGCCTTTTTATATTCTCTCTGACTCACGACACTTCGAATTAATTTGGGGAGGATTTTCATTTTATGTTTTTTACACAATTCTTTAAACCTGCGCCCCACGCGGAACGCTTACCAGCTGACCGCGTTGATAGTGAATACCGTAAACTACGTTTACAAGTATTTTTAGGTATCTTCATCGGCTATGCAGGTTATTACTTTGTTCGAAAAAACTTTTCACTAGCAATGCCATACTTAATTGAACAAGGCTTTAGTAAAGGGGAACTTGGGGTTATCCTTTCAGCAGTTTCTATCGCTTACGGATTAAGTAAATTTCTTATGGGTATCGTATCCGATCGTTGTAATCCTCGCTACTTTTTAGCAGCTGGGCTATTTTTATCAGGTATCATTAATATTATTTTCGGCTCATTTTCTTTCATTACAACGAGCATTATACTTATGTTTGTACTTCAGTTTTTAAATGGATGGGTACAAGGGATGGGATGGCCTCCTTGTGGTCGTACAATGGTTCACTGGTTCTCTATTAGTGAACGTGGTACAAAAATGTCTATTTGGAACGTCGCTCATAATGTCGGTGGCGCACTTATGCCTTCCCTTGTAACATTAGGGTTATATTTCTTTGCAAATGACTGGAAAAGTATTTTTTACTTCCCAGGTATTCTTTCAATTTTAGTTGGTATTTATGTATTAATTACGATGAGAGATACACCTCAATCTTGCGGATTACCTTCTATTGAAGAACATACTGGAGAATATCCACCAGATGAAAAAGTACAAGATCGCGAACGCGAACTTTCAGTAAAGGAAATTTTATTTACATACGTACTAAACAATAAATTTTTATGGTACATCGCTATTGCGAACGTTTTTGTTTATTTCGTACGTTACGGTGTTGTAGACTGGGCTCCTACTTATTTAGTAGAAGAAAAAAGCTTTACTCATAGTAGCTCACGTACAGCTTATGCTCTATATGAATGGGCTGGTATTCCAGGTACACTTCTTTGCGGCTGGATGAGTGATAAACTATTTAAAGGACGCCGCGCACCTGCTGGTATTTTATTCATGGTTGGTGTATTTATCGCCGTTCTTGTATACTGGCTAAACCCTCCTGGTAATCCAATGGTTGATAGTATCGCACTTGTTGCAATTGGATTTTTAATTTACGGACCTGTTATGTTAATTGGTCTACACGCTCTTGACTTAGCACCAAAGAAAGCGGCTGGAACTGCAGCTGGATTAACTGGCTTCTTCGGTTACTTAGGCGGAGCAGCTTTCGCTAGTGCTGCTATGGGCTTTATCGTCGATGCATTCGGATGGGATGGCGGATTCATCTTATTACTTGTATCTTGTGTACTTGCAATGTTCTTCCTTGCTCTTACTTTAAAGACAGGATCTCCAAAACAAAAGCAAGCTTAAGCACTAATATTATTCTTATCAAAAAAAGAGAGACTGTTCTTTCCAGAACGTCTCTCTTTTTTCTACATATAATACTTTTTTCTTACAAAAGATTTATTTCTCTCTCTTATACATGTTAGCGTTTTCAAAGTGCTTCAACTACTTATATACATGCATCCAATCTCTATATAAAAAGATTTTTGAATATTTTCTCAACTTATGCTTGTCAAACATTGTCAATTTATATTAAAATAACAACAACATACAAAATATTTAGTCTTTTCAGAAAGATGGAGGGATAGCCATGAAGAATCCACTTCTTCGCATTGAAAACTTACAGACTTCCTTTCGCATACAAGATCAATATCATGCCGCAGTTGATGATGTTTCGTTAACTGTCCATGAAAATGAAATTGTCGCGATAGTTGGTGAATCAGGTTGCGGAAAAAGTGCACTTGCCCTTTCCATTATGCGACTGCATAATGAAGCAAATACAAAATTACAAGGGCAGCTTAACTATAGAGATAAGGATTTACTAACGATGTCAGCCGCAGAGATGAATAAAGTACGCGGATCAAACATCGGTATGATTTTCCAAGAACCTCTTACAGCACTCGATCCTCTTATGACAGTTGGAAAACAAATCGAAGAAAATTTAGACTACCACACAAGCCTTTCAAAAGTTGAAAAGAAAGAACGCACCTTAGAACTACTTCATCAAGTTGGTATTCCAAAACCAGAACTTACATATAAACAATACCCACACGAATTATCTGGCGGAATGAGACAAAGAATTGTTATCGCAATTGCAATTGCTTGTAACCCAGCACTTATTATTGCAGATGAGCCAACAACGGCTCTTGACGTAACCATCCAAGCACAAATTTTAGACTTACTAAAATCTATTCAAGAACAAACGAAAATGGGCATTATTTTAATTACTCACGATTTAAGTGTTGTCGCAGAAACAGCCGATCGTATCGTCGTTATGTACGCTGGACAAGTTGTAGAAACAGGAAAAGTTGAAGAGATTTTTAACAACCCTCTTCACCCATATACTCGTTCTCTATTAAACTCCATTCCATCTGCGTATGCTGAAAAAGAAAAATTGCATGTAATTCAAGGGGTGGTTCCTTCGTTAGCGAAGATGCCTCGCACAGGTTGCCGCTTCCAAGCTCGAATTCCATGGATTAGACCTGATCAGCACGAGGAAAATCCCGTTTTACATGAAGTAAAACCAGACCATTGGGTACGTTGCACTTGCTACAAACATTTTAACTTCCAAGATAAGAAAGGAGATGACGTAACTCATGGCACTGCTTAAAGTAGAAGATTTAAAAGTACACTTTCCAATTAAAGGTGGTGTTTTCGGTCGTACATTAGATTACGTTCGTGCTGTTGATGGCGTAAGCTTCGAACTACAACCTGGCGAAACGTACGGAATCGTTGGGGAATCTGGGAGCGGCAAATCAACAACTGGAAAAGCAATTATGCACTTAACAAAAGCAACAGGCGGTAGCATTCATTTTAATAATAGAGATTTAACAAAATTAAGTCGCTCAGAACTAAGAGAACAGCGAAAAGATATTCAGATGATTTTTCAAGATCCTTATTCATCCTTAAACCCGAAGAAACGTGTTATGGATATTATCGCTGAACCACTTCGGAATTTTGAGAAACTCTCACCTGATGAAGAGCGTAGAGCTGTTCAAGATTATCTTGATAAAGTTGGCTTAAATCCAGAGTCTATTTATAAATACCCACATGAATTTTCCGGTGGACAAAGACAGCGGATTGGTATTGCACGCGCACTTACACTAAAGCCGAAGCTTATTATCGCAGATGAACCTGTATCTGCACTTGATGTGTCAGTACAAGCGCAAGTTTTAAACTTCTTACAAGATTTACAATCTGAACTCGGACTAACATACTTATTTATTAGTCATGATTTAGGTGTAATTCGCCATATGTGTGACCGTATCGGTGTTATGTATCGCGGACGCATTGTGGAAGAAGCAACTAGTGCTGAAATTTATAATAACCCACAGCACATCTATACGAAGCGCCTAATATCAGCTATTCCTGATATTCGTCCGGAAAACCGCGAACAACAGCGTAAATTGCGTCGTGAAGTAAGCACTGAGTACGAAAAATCATACGAAAATTATTTCAATGAAAATGGACGTGCTTACGATTTAAAACCAATCTCGCCAACTCACCGGGTGGCATTACCATAAGGGAGTGATAAAACATGTGGAAATTTATATTACGCCGGATTTTAGTTATGATACCGCAATTATTCGTATTAAGCGTACTCGTCTTTACACTTGCTAAAGCAATGCCAGGTGATGCATTAAGTGGCGCTGAACTAGCAAACCCAAAAGCCGATCCAAAAGTAATTGAAGAACAACGTGAGAAACTTGGGTTAAATGATCCTATTCCCACACAATATGTAAGGTGGATTTCAAACGCCGTACAAGGAGATTTCGGTATTTCTTACGCACATAAAATACAAGTAACAGATATTATTGGGGAACGCCTTGGTAATACAGTGCTGTTAGCTCTTCTAATTCTTATTCTTACTTATTTAATCGCCATTCCACTTGGCGTTATAAGTGGGCGTTGGAATGATACGTGGGCTGACCGACTCATTACACTCTATAACTTTTTAGGATTTGGTACACCCCTATTTATTTTCGGATTAGTAATGTTATTCTTATTCGGCTTTTTATACCCGATCTTCCCTACGAGTGGTAGCGTTGATCCACAAGTGGCAGCCGGATCATTTGATTACTATTTAAGTAAATTAAATCATATGATTTTACCAGCTTTATCTGGGGCATTAATTGGCACTGTAGGAACTGTACAATATTTACGAAGTGAAATTATTGATACGAAACATAAAGATTTTGTACGCACAGTAAAAGCAAAAGGTGTACCAGAATCTAAAGTATATTCCAGACATATTTTACGAAATTCATTTTTACCAATTGCAGCATTTTTAGGATATGAAATTACAGGTTTAGTTGGTGGCTCTATTATTCTAGAAAATATTTTCGGCTACCCAGGAATTGGACAACTATTTTTCCAATCTATCACTCAACGTGATTTCAGTGTCGTAACTGCTCTTGTATTATTTACTGGATTCGCAACGCTACTCGGGACTCTTCTTTCCGATATTATTCTAAGCATCGTTGATCCACGTATTCGTATTGATTAATGGAGGTGAAGAAACGTTATGTTAGCAAATCCTGAAAAACAAACTGAGGTCATTCATTACGAAAAGAGCCCTTCTGGTTTCTCCATTATGTGGCGAGAATTTCGTAAAGATAAACTAGCAATGTTTTCCCTATTCTTTTTAGCTTTAATATTAATAGCCGTTTATACAACTTCATTTATTATGAAACAAGAAGATATCGTTCGAGTCGATCTGTTCGCCATTTATGATCCTCCTTCTGCTGAACATTGGCTAGGAACTGATTATGGAGGCCGTGATATTTTCGGACAATTAATTATTGGTACACGTAATTCCTTTACAGTTGGTTTAGCCATCACTCTTTTATCAACTCTTATCGGTCTTACAATGGGACTAATTGCTGGCTATTTTGGAGGAGTTGTCGATAACATCATCATGCGTTTTATCGACTTTATGATGATTTTACCATTCTTAATGATTGTTATCGTATTTATCTCACTCGTTCCAACTTTCAATATTACTACATTTATTCTCATAATGACCGCTTTCTTATGGGTCGGAAAAGCAAGACTTATACGCTCTAAAGTATTAACTGAGAAAGAACTTGATTACGTATCTGCATCTAAAACGTTAGGAACACCAAATTGGAAGATTATCTTCCAGCAAATATTACCTAATTTGAGCTCTATTATTATCGTAAATATTACATTAAATCTTGCTGGTAACATCGGAATTGAATCTAGTTTGACTTACTTAGGCTTCGGTCTACCAGAAAGCACACCGAGTCTTGGTACACTTGTAAGTTATGCAACAAACCCAGATGTATTGCAAGAAAAATGGTGGATTTGGTTACCCGCATCAATCATGATTTTAGTGTTGATGCTGTGTATAAATTTTATTGGTCAAGCGTTAAAACGTGCGGCTGATGCGAGACAAAGAAAAGGATAAGGGGTGGAGAAGTTATGAAAAAACCAAAACTGTACAAAGTATTAAGTACACTTGCTGCTTCAACATTATTACTATCTGCATGTGGGGGTGCTGATAGCGGTAGCAAAAAAACAAATACGAAAAAAGTAGAAACAAATAAATTTAGTGCTGCTGTAAAAAATGATGCTAAAGAGATTAAAGACGGATCATTAACATATGGACTCGTTTCAAATTCACCTTTTGCTGGTGTTTTAAGTAGAGTACTATATGAAGTTGCTCCAGATTCAGAAATTATGGATTTCTTTGATGAACAATTATTAGCTACAGATAAAAACTGGGAAATTACAAATGACGGTGCTGCAACGTATACAATTTCTGAAGATAAAAAAACAATTACTATTAAGGTTAAAGATAATGTAAAATGGCACGACGGTAATCCTGTAACAGCTGAGGATTTGGAATATTCTTACTTAATTATTGGTAATAGTAAATATACAGGTATCCGTTACGATACACAAATGCAAATGATTGAAGGTATGGAAGAATATCATACTGGAAAAGCTGACAAAATTTCTGGTATTAAAGTAGTCGATCCAAAAACAATTTCCATTACTTATAAAGAAGTAAACCCTTCACTGAAAACTGGTATTTGGACATATCCTACACCTAAAAAATATTTAGGCGATGTACCAATTGAAAAACTAGCTGAATCTGATAAGATCCGTCAAAATCCAATTGGATTCGGACCATTTAAAGTGAAGAAAATCGTTCCTGGTGAATCAGTTGAGTATGAGCGCTTCGATGATTATTGGGCTGGTAAACCAAAGTTAAAAAATGTAACGTTAAAAGTTGTAAATCCATCTATTGTTAGTGCATCTCTGAAAAAAGGTGATATTGATATTGCAGCAATTACTGCTGATCAATATCCGAACGTAAGTAAATTAAAAAATACACAACTAATTGGTAAAACTGACCTTGCTTACACTTATATCGGATTTAAATTTGGACATATGGACAAAGCAAAGAACGAAGCTGTAATGGATAAAGATAAATTCAAAGACGTTCGTTTACGTCAAGCGATGGCACATGCAATTGATAGAGAAAAATTGGCAGAGAAAGTATATCACGGCCTTCGCGTTCCAGCTAACTCTCCAATTCCACCATCTATGCCAAAGTACCATAATAACGATGTTGGTTCATATAACTTAGATGTAGATAAAGCGAAAAAACTATTAGATGAAGCTGGCTATAAAGATAAAAATGGTGATGGATTCCGTGAAGATCCAAAAGGTAATGAATTTAAAATTAACTTCCTAGCTAGTAACGGTAGTGAAACAAGTGAACCACTGGCTAAATTCTATATTCAATCTTGGAAGGATATCGGCTTAAAAGTAGAACTTGTTGATGGACGCTTACATGAATTTAATGCTATGCGTGAAATGATTAAAAAAGATGATCCAAAGGTTGATATTTTCTCTGGTGCTTGGAACACTGGTTCTGATCCTGACCTTTCTGGTCTATGGGGTAAAAATGCTGGTTTTAACTATCAGCGCTGGGTAAATGATGAAAATACGAAGTTATTAGATGCAGGATTATCAGAAAAAGCTACTGATGAAAAATATCGTAAAGAAGTATACGATAAATGGCAAAAATTAATTCATGACGAAGCACCGATGATTCCAATTCATTACACATTTGATTTAACAGGTGTTAATAAGCGCGTAAAAGATTTTGATGTCAATGCTGAAGTGAATCAAATAACTTCACATTGGAAAGACGTTACTGTAACAAGTGAGAAGCCAGAAGTAGAAAAATAATCATAAAAATAGCTCCTAGCATCTATATACATGCCAGGAGCTATTTTTTATTTACAACCTTTTTAGTGCTATTAATAACAACCAATTCCTTCCCCACTCTAAAATTAAAAGATTTGATGAATCATCTTTATTACAACAGCTAATGTAACAGATGCAGCAAATCCCCCTAAACAAATAAGACCGACACCTTGGCTATATGATAAATTTTGAAGTGCTTTCATCTTTTTCATCCTCCCTATCTCCCCTTCGTTATTTTTATTTTACCAATGGAATAATTTTCATAACATCGATTTTTCTGACAAAAAACTTACAAATTTGTAAGTTAATATTTTCTAAAACTTATGTATCTATTATGTCCACACTCGCCCCTTTTATACGTCAAAAAAGACCTCGAATTATATCAAGGTCTTGCTTACACTACAAAATATTTCACTCAATTTATTTAATAATCATCACCGGACATTTCACACGCTTTGCTATTTTATGACTGACACTACCAAGCACCATTTCTTGCAATGTATTTAACCCTCTACTCCCAGCAATAACAAGATCTATATCTCCTGTATTTACGTATTGAACAATTGTATCTCCTGGATCGCCATGTAATATCGTAATTTTATAAGAAATGTTCTCTTTCTTTAATAAACCTTCAATCTCTTTCAATTTATCTTTTCGACTAGCCGTTATTGTTTCTAAATCTGTTTGACCTTGTATAATATCTGATTTTGCTGTTCTATTATCTACTACGTACACAACTTCAACATTTGCTTCTTCGCTACATTTCGCAATATATGTTGCATGTTCCGCTGCTCGAAGTGCATGTTCAGAACCGTCACATGCTAATATAATTTGTTTATACATATGCTGAATCCCCTTTTCGTTATCCTACTCGTATTATATAATAAAGCCCCCTAAAAAGGAGGCTTCTAACTAGCAATTCTTTTATTATAAGTAGCTAAATTAGTAACAAGTTTTGCACTACGTTCATTTAATCCCGTTATACTTACTTTCACGCCACTTTGTTCATACTTCATGATAACTTTATCAATTGATGCCACTGCTGAATCATCCCATACATGTGCATGAGTAAAATTCATCTCAATTTCTTTTACATCTTCATCAAATGAAAAAGCATTTATAAAGTCTGCCGTAGACGCAAAGAAAAGTTGACCGTGAATTTCGTATATTTTCTTATTTTCAATATATAAATGTTTCACGTGAATCTTTGCCATATTGAATGCAAATAAAACCGCACTAATTACTGTTCCGATAATTACACCTAATGCTAAATTATGTGTAATTAAGACAATCACAACTGTTACGATCATAACAAATGCATTCCCTTTTGGTACTTTATGAATCGTTGTTACAGAGTTCCAATCAAATGTTCCGATTGAAACCATAATCATAACTGCAACTAAAGCTGCCATCGGAATATGAACAACATAGTCCCCTAAAACGAATAGTAATACGATTAAAAATCCGCCCGCTACAAACGTCGATAAACGACCGCGTCCACCTGATTTAATATTAATAACAGATTGTCCAATCATTGCACATCCTGCCATTCCTCCGAAGAAACCAGCAACAATGTTTGCAATACCTTGCCCACGTGCTTCTTTATGTTTATTACTTTCCGTATGCGTCATATCATCTAAAACTGAAGCTGTTAATAAAGACTCTAGTAAACCGATAATTGCAAGCATAACTGCGTACGGTAAAATAATCCCTAATGTCTCAAGTGTAAAAGGCACGTCTGGAATACTAAAGAACGGTAATTCTTTCGGCAAACTTCCCATATCCCCTACTGTTTTTAACTGTAATCCGCTCATAATTGCAATACTTGTCACAATAATAATGGAAATAAGTGTCGATGGGACAGCCGTCGTAATACGTGGAAATACATATATAATTACAAGTCCTAATGCGACAAGCGCGTACATTTGCCAAGTTGCATTTTTAAAATGTGGCAATTGTGCTGTAAAAACTAAAATTCCAAGTGAATTTAAAAAACCACTCATAACAGATTTCGGAACAAACTTCATAAATGAGCTCAGTTTGAACACGCCAAAAATAATTTGGACAATACCTGTTAATATTGTTGTAGCAAATAAATATTGCAAACCATGATCTTTAACAAGCGTTACCATTAACAATGCCATTGCACCTGTTGCAGCTGAAATCATTCCAGTTCGTCCACCAACAAATGAAATGGTAACGGCAATACAAAAGGCTGCGTACAACCCAACGGTCGGATCCACGCCTGCAATAACAGAGAAAGCAATTGCTTCAGGGATTAACGCTAAAGCAACAACTATTCCTGATAGCACATCCCCTTTCACGTTGGAGAACCAATCATTTTTTATCGTCTGAAACAAAATACCACTCCTCTACTCTTTTATCATTTGATTTTCTCCGTAAGAAAATCAAGGCCGACTGCACGAAGGTTATTATATAACGAGTAGAGGATTTTGTGCTATGTAAAAGTTTCCTAAAGAAAAAGACCCTACCTTAGTAGCGCCTTTGCTCCTTTTATTAGTGCCCACCGTGCCCTTGACCACTTTCTTGCACAATCTCTAATCTCTCATCTAATATTCCTTGTGTTTCAAATGAAATATCACTCGTACTTCCTAATAGGAAGCCGTGGTTATACGGGCCAAGTGTTGGGTCATCTTTAAACTTCGGTTGAATAGTAGCAAGGAAATCATACACTGGTTGTGAAGCTTTTCCTTCCTCTAATAAGATAACGGGGGCATGTTTACCCATATGTGAAAATGGTGCTCCTGCAACTGCTAAGTCTGGTGTTTTGCTTGAAACAAATGATACACCGTGACCTGGTTTTGTGAACCCCCATCCAAATTTTGTTTTTTCATCTTTAAACTTTGCAAATGCAATAGAATTCTCTACTGGAGTCTCTCCACTAATACGCGTTACTTTCCCGTATTTGCTTAACTCTTTTTCTACTTCTTTTGAAATGATTTTTTCTGGTCCTAGTACATATATATTTGCTTTATCTTTTCGCATCTTTAATGCCTCTATCGTCGCTTCTGGCACTTTATTCTTTTCTGTATAAAGTAGTGGTTCTGGCATATGAGAAATCCAGTTTACAGCTGGTGTTGTATATAAATGCCCTTCCTCTTCAGATGAGCCGATAATAACACTATTCGGATAACTACCTGTTATATCGGCATATTCTTTATCCACATCTTTAGCAAATGTAGCTGGATCCGTTTCTTTTATTTGCTTTACTTTATACTCTTTTAATTGCTCAAGGATAGATGCATCGACATCCCCCATCACCATAATTTGTGTTCCATCTTTCGTTCCGAGCGGATTTAATCGTTTTATTTCTTTTAATGTCATTTCGGGTACCTTTTCTTTTTCTATAAATAGAATCGGTCCGTTATTCGGATGATGAATAAGGTCTGCACTTGCAATACCTAATTGCCAGTCTTTTGCTGGTACTAAAATAACAGCGCCTGGCTGATTCTCTTTATGTGTTGCTGGCCATATCGTCTGCGAAGTTAATACTGCCATTTGAAGAGGATCATTTGTGTTTAATCTCGTTACATTTTTTAAACTTATCGTTAATAAATCATTTGATGCCCCTTTGTTCATTTCTTTCGGCGCAGTTACCTCCTGATTCATTTTCATTTCCTTCTGCTCTGTTTTCTTCGCTTCTTTAGATTCATGATTTTTATGATCTGCATTTGTTTGTCCACACGCCGCAAGACCAACTGCTGTAATTATTGTTATCCCAAAAACTCGGGTCATTTTTTTCACTATACCGCCTCCGTATAAATCATTTTCGAGCCAATATGATTACCTAAAATGGAATTTCAACTTTACAATAACAAGCAATTCTGAAGAAATTATGCAGACGCATTACAATCTGCACCATTTCTTCATGATTTTGCATTACAATTTAAGTAAAGATTATATATGGAGGGCTCTCTATGATTGATATACTGCTCGTAGACGATGAACCGAGAATGCTTGAATTATTAACGCTTTATCTTACTCCAATTGGATATAACTGCATATGTGCACGATCCGGAGAAGAAGCGATTTCACATATAGAAAATCAAAACTTTAAATTTATTTTACTGGATATTATGATGCCAAAGATGGACGGATGGGAAACGTGTAAAAAAATCCGCTCATTTAGTAACGTTCCTATCATTATGGTAACAGCTCGTGATCAAACGGTAGATGTCGTCCAAGGATTAAAAATCGGAGCAGATGATTACGTAACGAAACCTTTCCATGAAGAAGAGCTTTTCGCGAGAATTGAAGCTGTTTTAAGGCGAACGAATCAACGGACGCAAATCCAATATCACGGCATTTTATGGGATGAGGCAAAGCATTTCGTTTCTGTCTATAACGAAGAACTTCTTCTTACACCAATTGAATTCTCTTTACTCGGATTATTTTTACGTCATGTGAACTACGTATTGAACCGTGATCAGCTCATTGAACGAATTTGGGGATTAAATACAAATACAGAAGATAGAACTGTCGATTCACATATTCGTAATTTGCGTGATAAATTACGAAAAGTAAATTTCCCTATTGATGATCATTTAAAAACTGTGTACGGAGTTGGCTATCGATGGGTTGATACTTTAGATTAAGGAGCAAAGCAATGAAGCGAATTTCTATTCAGCTCGGATTTTATTTTTTGATTGTTACACTTTTAATCGAAAGTGTTCTATTTGTCTCGCTTTATTATAGTCTTGTCAACAATAGAGTAAATGAAGAAATGACAGCTTTATTAAAGCGCGGAAATAGTCACAGAGATGTCCTTGAAAAGTATTTTGATAAGCAAACAATCTCTCATGTTGCACTAATGGAATCCGAAGCCGAAACCACTGTTGTTATTACAAATGCAAATAAGGAAGTACTAGCTAAATCCAATGAAATAAATACTACTATAAAAAAGCATATTGAAAAGATGCAAACACGGACAGATCATGACGGAGCAATTATAGAGAATCACTGGAAAACATCTAATTATATATGTACGGTTAGTCCCATCATAGTAGCTGGAAAACATGAGGGGTATGTGTATATGTTTCTTGGGACAGAATCCATTGAAAAGTTGGTGAATGGATTAACAAAACAATTCATTATCGCTGGTGCCATCACGTTTCTACTCACAGTCATTACCATTTTTCTTTTATCTCGGTTATTAACAAAACCATTGTTACACATGAAACATGCCACTGAAAAAATGAGTAAAGGAGATTTATCAGTTTCATTAACGACTACTCGAAATGATGAAATTGGTGAACTAGCATCATCTATTCAAACACTCGCAAATGATTTACATTATATGAAAACAGAGCGAAGTGAATTTCTGGCAAGTGTTGCTCATGAATTACGAACACCTTTGACATACGTAAGAGGTTACGCTGACATTGCTTTAAAAGAAACCACATCTCCCAAGCAACGTTTGCGGTATTTATCTATTATAAAAGATGAGTCTGATTACATCACAAACTTAGTTCAAGATTTGTTCTCCCTTGCACAAATGGAACAACATAACTTTTCTATTCAAGTAAAGGAAGTGCATTTACACACCTTCCTTACGCGTATATGTGAAAAAGTAAACGCCATGTATAAAGAAAGGTACATTACAGTTTCTTTCTCTTGTCCTCCTACACTGCTAGTAAACTTAGATGAACAACGATTCGAACAAGTTGTGGTGAATATTTTAAATAACGCTTATAGACATTCAAAAGAGCATTCTCATATAAACATTTCTGTTACAGAAGAACATAAAAGTATTTCCATTGCAATTGAAGATGAAGGCGAAGGTATTCCGCTTAAAGACCTCCCTCACATTTTCGACCGCTTTTATCGAGTTGATAAAGCGAGATCACGAGCTACAGGCGGAACTGGTTTAGGATTATCTATCGTGAAAGAAATTGTAGAGCTGCACGGTGGGAATATTACTGTAACGAGCGAAGTTGATCACGGATCTTGCTTTATTATTTCATTGCCATCTATACAAAAACACGACTACCATCAGTAGTCGTGTTTCTTTATCATTTTACTTTATAATATAAGTTTACAAATTGCCCAAAACGTTTCGTATCCGTTAAAGTTAAATGAATTTCTGGGTTCTTGTCTTGAAATAACGGAACTCCAGAACCTAATATATGCGGTGTAATCGTAACAACATATTCATCAATTAGATTATTCTTAAAGAACTCTCTCAGTAGACTCCCTCCACCGACCATCCATATTTTAGATCCTTCTTGCTCTTTCAACCTTTTTGTAAACTCCACTACATCTTCATTTACAAACTCCACGTGTTCGTTCGAACCTTTTTCTGAGTTAGAGAAAACATAACATTTTTTATCTACATACGGGAATGTTTCCATATGCTCTACTACATAATCGTACGTTCTTTTTCCCATGATTATCGTATCAATTGTTTCATACATTTCTGTATAACCGTTATCTCCCTCTCCTTCTGTTTCCATTAACCACTCTAAATCATCATTTTCTTTCGCAATATATCCATCTAAGCTCGCCGCAATAAATAAAACTATTTCACGTGACATATCTTTTCCTCCTTGCATCTCATCTTGATAATCATCTTGATAACATATGATGTAAACAATATACTAACAATAAAACATGACAATTTATGTCATGTTAAAAAGAAAAAAGGTGATACATTTGTCAAAAGCTAAACGCTTATTAGATATTCTTATATTTGCTTCTGCCAAAAAGACATTTACAGCGCAAGAAATAGCTGATGAATTTAATATCTCCGTTCGTACTGTCCATAGATACATTTTAGATTTAAGTGATATGGGGTTGCCCATTTACGCAGAACAAGGTCGTAACGGCGGCTATAAAGTATTAACGAATAGAGTCATTCCACCTATCTTATTTACGGAAGAAGAAGCAGTCTCCATCTTTTTTGCTTTTCAATCTTTAAGTTACTATCGAGACTTGCCTTTTAACACAGAAATCAATTCCGTTACACATAAACTGTATAGCTCCCTACAACATGATGCGAAAGTGAAAGTTGATAAAATACGTTCTTACATCGCCTTTTGGAATCCGAAGCGTACAATTGATACACCTCTTTTAAACGAAGTACTAACTGCGGCTATTGAAAATAAAAATTTACAATTTCAATATGAATCTAAATCGGGGATAAAAACAAAACATGTTCATCCTATCGGTGTATATGCTCATGACGGACTATGGTACTTACCATCCTATGACTTCAGTAGAAAAAAAGTATTACTGTATCGCGTTGATCGTATTCTTTCTATATTATCAACGGAAAAAAATGAAAGTACATTCATGAATTTAGCAGAATGGTTTGACTCTAGCTCTAACGTCGTACACATTCCTACGCAGTTACATGTTTTACTGACAAAAGAAGGTGTGCGCCAATGTAAAAGCGTGCCTTACCTTGAAGAATTCGTTGTAGTAAACGAGGACGGGACAGGATATATACATTCAACAATTGATAAAGGTGAAATAAACTTTATTATCCCTTTATTTTATAGACTTGGAAAAGATGCAAAAGTGTTAGAACCGAAAGAATTAATAGATGGTTTACGTATACGTGCGAAAGAAATTTTACATATGTATGAAGACGAAAAAAGCTGCTAGATGTAAGCAGCTTTTTAGTCTCTTTGTTACTATTGACGAATATCAATCCACCAACGATGTTTCGCATTCATATTTTCAGTGTCGCCAGTCCCTCTGTAATTGAAAGCATCCAAAAAGATTGAATCTAGTTTATCCTCATCTACAAAATAACCTAAGTTAACCTTCACCGTTTCTCCTGGTCGGATACTACCAATATTGTAGAAGCTTTTTCCATCTCCATGAGGCTCTAAATAATCAACTTCGCCTGTCATAATATTTTTTTCTGCGATTCCATCTTCTTTAGCGTAGTTCCATGCATTACCTTCAAATTTAAGCTGTTTTATAGATGGATGCATATAGATTTCTTCTGTCGACTTTTTACCAATATTTTTTACTGTTGTTTTTAAGTAAACAAACTTAGGATTAATTAATTTTGTTTCTACTAATTTATGAATTGAATCTTTACCATTTCCAAGTTTATATACATCGCGTCTATATGGTATCAATTGTCCCTCTTGATCCAAAGCTTGATTCTTGCTTAATATCTCTAGGCCAAGTTCATTAAAGTTCTCTTGTTTAAAATCTTTGATTGAATCAAAGACTTCAACTTTTTCTATCACATATTCAATTTGGCTGTTATCCATAGATATCGTTACTGGAACCTTTTGCCCTATATGAAATAGTCGTTTGCTATCCTTCTTCAAAGGAATTACCTTAGTTGTTTTACTTTCTTGGCTAAAATACTTTTTATCATAATCGCTTATATATGATGACTTTTCTTTTGACGTGGGCTCAAGTGAAATGCTCCCTAGCACATCTATCATTTGTTCTTCGTTTATATCATTTCCAATATAACTTTGTAACATAATTCCTTCTTCCTCAAAATAGAGAAAAATTACTCTATTAAACATTAAATCTTTATTACCATTTTCTCTATGAACAATTACTGCCTTCTTACCATTTATCTCTTTTTCTTCATAACTTTTCGAGTACAGAGTTGGAAAATCTGAATTCCCTCCTACTCTCCAAAGAACGAATGAAAATCCCCCCATTGCGTAGTTATCTTTAAATGAATATTTCATAGCACTATCATCAATTGCTTCCATATTTTCTGGCAATTTACCTATTTTCAACTTATACCACTTATCACTCTTTTTTGAGTCCTTGTTTGATACCGAAACATTTACTTCGTAATTTTGTTTTTGGACAATCATATTATAGACTTTCACTGCACCAAAAACGGTTGTCGGCATACCAATCAATAAGCAAGCAGCAGCGATTAACATACGATGTTTTTTACGCTTTTTCTGTGGCTTCTCGTCTTTCAGCTTCATTTCTTCCATAAACAATTTCTTTTTGCGCGTATATGTATGTGAAAATTCATGTTGTTCTTCGAGTTTATCAAAATCATCTAAAGCAATTTTTTCAGCAAGTTCATATATTTCTTTGGAGTTCTTTGAATTCGTCATGTTGTATACCTCCTATCATATTTTGGACTCTTTTTCGAGCACGCTCAAACTGCTTTCGGACATTAGCCTCCGTTATCCCCATGACGCTTGAAATTTCTTGATACGTTAAGTTATAGAAGACTTTATACTTAAACACCTGTTTGTTAGATTCATTTAACTCTTTTAACAATGCATCAATTTGAACCTCGGACATTACACGTTTTTCCCACTCTTCAATATTTTCATCTACTGCTTCTGCTGATTCTCTTTCATATTCTTCTAAAAATGTTTCATGTCGTCTATTTTTCCGGTAGCTATCAATCGCCTTGTTTTTCGCAACCCTCAAAATGTATCGTTTAAGCTCTTCAGTACTCAAGCTATGGAGCTTTTCCAAGTTCTTATAAAGAGTAATAAACGTCTCTTGAACTGCATCTTCTGCCTGCTGAATATTATTTAAAATAGAATAAGCTACATAATAAATCTTTTGTTCATACAACTCATATAGCTCTTCCATCTTTTCATAATCGTTGTTTGTAACTTTCATATAATTCCTCCTCTCACTCTATATAACGAATGAGCACCATACTTTGTGACACTGCAAAATCTTTTTATAGATAAAATTTAATAATAGAATAAACAAAAGCCCAATTTCTCTATTTTAACTGAGAAATTGGGCTTTTGTTTATTAGAATTTTCCTGAAAACTTCTTTAAAACATCCCTCTTACACTTTTTCATTAAGCAGTATTTGCTCTATCGCCCCTTTTAATAAGCGCTTAGTCTCTTCAAAATTATGATTCTGCTTTTCTCCCGATTGTACCGTATAAAATTCAGCAAACGAGCGCTCTTTATATCTTGGTACGACATGCATATGGTAATGTGTTAACTCGTTAAATACTCCACCATTTTGACAAACTGTAACTCCATCTGGTTTATATAATGCCTTAATCGCTTTTGCAATAAGCTTAGAAGCATCCATAATGGATTTTGCTACAACATCATCTAATTCATCTACTTCTACAACATGCTGTTTTGGCACAATTAAAGTATGTCCTGGATAGAAAGGTGCATGATCTAAAAAACATGTTACATACTCATCTTCGTATACTCTGTAAATTTTCTCCTCTTCGTTTGCTAATTTACATCCTAAACATTCCATCATACTTCCCCCCCTCTCTAAAACAGAAAAACGTGAGAGCCGTATTCTCACGTTTTTCTGTTTTACTTTATTAGCTCAATTGTTTCCGTAACTTTTATACTATCCTTTACAGATTGAACAATTGTGCAATTTTTCACTGCAAGCTGCAACGCCTTGTCCAACTGCTCTTCTGTAATGTTTTGTGCTTTAATTTTATAATGCAAATGAACACTTTCAACTGGTTTTGATAAAGCATCACTTCTACCAATTTCCGTTTCAATTGTAAACGTATCGTATGGAATACGTTTCTTTTCTAAAATTGTTCGAAAGACAATTGCACTACATCCTGCGATTGAAGAAATAAGTAATTGTAACGGTGAATACCCGTTTTCTTTTCCAATCGCTAATTGACCATACGATAAATCTGCCTCAATATCATCTTGTTTGATGGTTAGTTTCATTTGTTGTCTCCACCTTCATCGGTTTCTGCCGTTTCTTATTTATATAATAATATATGTAGCAGAAAATGATAAATGGAATACCACAATATAACGCCATTCTTTGTTCTGGAATAAACGCTAAACTAATAACAACGATACTATTTGTAATTAAAGCTAAAATAGGAACAATTGGATATAACGGTGTTTTATATTTTAAGTCCTCTAACTTTCCTCCGCCTTTTATATACTGACTTCTAAAGCGCAATTGCGACAGGGCAATAATGATCCAACTTGAAACAGCTGATAAACCAGCTATAGATAATAAGTACATGTATACTGTATCTTCTGCAAGGAAACTTGTTAATAAAGATAAAGCAGCTACAGCAATTGTTACGACTAGCGCTGTAATTGGAATACCACGCTTATTTACTTTCTGGAAAGACTTTGGTGCCATTCCTTCATTTGCAAGTGACCATAGTATACGAGTTGCCGCATATAATCCTGAATTCGCTACAGATAGTAACGCTGTAATAATAACGAAGTTCATTATATCAGCTGCGTATGGAATACCGATTTTATCAAATACAACTACAAATGGACTTTCAATTACCCCTGCTTCTTTCCAAGAAATTAATCCTACTAAAATCGTCATTGTTAAAATGAAGAATAACATAATGCGCCATACTGTATTACGGATTGCACGTGGAATTGTTTTTTCAGGCTCTTCGCTTTCTCCCGCTGCAATCCCGATTAACTCTGTTCCTTGGAACGAGAAGTTCACTGTAATCATTGTAAGTAATACGGCAGCTAGTCCATTCGGGAATAATCCACCTTCGCTTACAAAGTTAGAGAAAAGAGGTGCTGCTTCTTTTCCGTCATATGATATAAACCCTAGTAACGCACTACCACCAAGAACTACAAAGGCAAGAATGGTAACTACTTTAATACTAGAGAACCAAAATTCTAATTCAGCATAACTTTTCGCCGAAATTGCGTTTGAAGCATATAAAATAACACCGAATACAAGACACCATACCCAAACATCAACATTCGGAAACCATCTTTTCATCATTAAACCGATTGACGTTAATTCTAATCCTACTGTTACTGCCCAGCCAAGCCAATAGAGCCAGCCGATCATAAAGCCCGTTCCTGGTCCAATAAACTTCGTCGCATACTTTTGGAAAGAACCTGAAACTGGCATCGCTACCGTTAACTCTCCAAGACAAAGCATTGTTAAATACATAATAAATCCGCCTACTAAATATGAAAGGATGGCTCCCCCTGGTCCAGCCTGATTAATGGTGTAACCTGAACCTAAGAAAAAACCAGTTCCGATTACACCACCTAGTGCGATCATAAATAAATGTCTACTCTTCATCGTACGATGTAATTTCTCATTCGTTGGTTGCTGCATCTAAATCCTCCCCCTACCAATACCCCTATATCTTGTTAAAATTTTCTGATAATAAAAATATACACGAAAGCGATTACATTTTCTATATAAAATTAAAACTTTTCTGATAAAATAATATAAAAAATTGAATTATTGCAAGATTTAGATTCTATTTAGAGGAAAATAAGGAGAAACAAGGAAAAACCCTTACATATATTGTAAGGGTTAACGGAGTTCTAACCTTCTCGATAAAATTGATAAACTATAGTTTACAATAAAGTACATACAAGCTACTACTATAAACGTTGGAATCATATAATTTACATTTTGTCCGCTAATAATTTGAGCATTATGCATAAGCTCTGGGAGTGATATAACGACTGCTAGCGCTGTATCTTTCAGCAATGAAATAAACTGACTGACAAGTGGCGGGACCATTCTTCTTAATGCTTGTGGTAAAATAATGTGCCAAAGTGCTTGCACATACGTTAATCCTGAAGATCTTGCAGCCTCAATCTGTCCTTTTTCAATAGATAATAGGCCACTTCGAACAATTTCAGATATCATTGCAGCTTCAAATATTGTTAAAGCGACAATTACGGCTGTTATAATTTCTAATTTCAAGCCTGCTTCTGGAAGTGCAAAATATGTGAAAAATATAATTAAAAGTAGTGGTAAGTTTCGAATTACTTCAACGATAACTCCTAATATTTGTGAGAAGACGGGTATTTTTGTGTACCGTACAATCCCTATTACACTACCGATAATAAAGCTAAGTACAATCGCTACGAGTGCTACCTCTAATGTGATGAGTAATCCTTTTAATAAAAAGAGAATATGATCTCCTGTAATTGCTCCCTTAAAATCCATTTACACCGCCTCCTTTGCTAAGCGTTTTTCTAAATAACGCACTAGCATACTGAGCGGAATTGTTAATATTAAATAAAACATCCCGACAAATATATACACATCGAACGTAACAAACGTCTTCGTTGAAATTAAATCTCCTTGATACATTAAATCAGCACCAGCAATAATTCCGAGTATAGAAGAGTTTTTTACTAAATTGAGAAATTGATTTCCTAAAGGAGGGATTACGATTTTCATCGCCTGGGGTAAAACAATATAATACATTCCCTGTACATACGTTAATCCTGAGGAACGTGCTGCTTCCATTTGACCTTTTGCAACGGATAAAATACCAGCGCGAATGACTTCCGCAATAAACGCTGCAGTATATACGGTAAGCGTAACTGTTCCTGCTACAAAACCATTTAAAGTAATTCCTACTACAGGTAAAGCGAAATAGAATATGAATGCAATTAATACGAGCGGAATATTTCTTACAAATTCTACAATAGCAGCTCCCAACCAATTTAAAATGCGAATTGGTGCAATACGCATTACCGCCAATACTACCCCTAAAATAAAACTGCCTATTAATGCGATTACACTAGACAACACTGTATATTTAAAACCCTCTAAATACATATCAATGTTATTCGTTAATATAGAAAAATCAGGCACATATTCTCCCCTCTTTCTTTACAAGAAGAGGATGAGTACTCTCATCCTCTCACTTTTACTATTTATCACTTTACTTCTCTGGTTTCTGCCCAATCCATTTCTCATATAATTTGTCATACTCTCCGCTTGCTTTCATGTCTTTAATTAAATTATTAATCTCTTTCGTTAAATCATCTGCACCTTTTTGCACTGCAATTCCGTACGGCTCATCCGTGAAAATTTTCCCGACAACTTCATAATTCGAATCTTGTTTTGCCATACCGTAAAGAATTGCATTATCTGTCGTTAACACATCACCTTTTCCTGCTTTTAACGCTGTAAATGCCTCACTGTAATTTTCAAATTCTAATACAGTCGCTTCCGGTGATTTTTGGCGAATGTTATTTGTCGATGTTGAACCTTTTACTGCTAACACTTTTACGCCCTTTTTCACATCATCAATACTTTTAATATCGCTTCCTTTTTTCACGAGTAACGATTGCCCTGCTTTAAAGTATACATCTGAAAAATCGACCTCTTTTTTACGTTCTTCTGTAATTGTCATCGTTGCAATAATTGCATCAATGTCACCATTTTTCAGGAGTGGAATACGCGTTTTAGACGTTACCTCTTTTAATTCTAATTTCTTTTCATCTCCAAGAATTTTTTTCGCAAGCGCCTTTGCAACATCAACATCAAATCCTTCTACCTGCCCTGTTGAAGGGTTTTTCAATCCAAATAAGTTCGTATCATTCTTCACCCCAACTACTAATTTCCCGCGCTTCTTAATTTGCTCAACAGCCCCGCCTTGCTTCGTATTCGTTTCTTTTGCCTCATCTTTTTTACTTCCGCACCCAGCAACGACAAGTACGAATAGACATGAAAATACGATTAACGTAAACAACTTTTTCATTTTAAGCATAAAACTCCTCCTTTAATGGTTTAACACTCGGCTTAAAAATAGACGCGCTCTTTCTTGTTCAGGACTTGCAAAAAATTGCGCCGGTGTTGTATCCTCAATGATTTTGCCATCATCCATAAATAAAATCCGATCGGCTACCTCCCGCGCGAATCCCATTTCATGCGTGACAACGACCATCGTCATCCCTTCTTTAGCTAGCGTTTTCATAACATCAAGTACTTCCCCGATCATCTCTGGATCAAGAGCAGACGTAGGCTCATCGAATAGCATAATTTCCGGCTGCATCGCAAGTCCTCTAGCAATTGCCACCCTTTGCTGTTGTCCACCAGATAATTGATGTGGATATACACTGGCCTTCTCCGGAATTCCTACTTTCTCTAAATAAAACATCGCCGTTTTCTCTGCTTCCTCTTTTGAAATTTTATTTACTTTAATAGGTGCTAGTGTAATATTTTGAAGAACCGTTTTATGTGGATATAAATAAAAATGTTGAAAGACCATTCCGATATTTCGGCGTAATTCATTCATATCTGTTTTCGCATTGTGTACCTCCGTATTTTGTACAATTAACTCTCCATCTGTAATTGACTCTAACTGGTTTATACACCGAAGCAACGTGCTTTTTCCTGATCCTGAAGGCCCAACAACTACTACCACTTCACCTTTTTTCACTTGTACATTAATATCTTTTAAAACTTGAAAGTTACCATAATATTTATTTACATTACGAAACTCTATCAACATACTCCCCCCTTCCCCTAACAAAGCATGTACATTCTTTTTATATTCAAAAATAAGCAAAAAAATAACTTTGATCCTCATTTCACCCATAAAAAAAGCAAAGGGGTTTCCCCTTTGCTTTTTCATCTCTATTCCATTACGATACTTCTTCTTTCTTATCTTTTCCGTATTCATGCTCCCAGAAATCAGCATTTTTAATTCCTAATGGCCCTGGATCGAATACTGGATCTTTTCCTTCTTTTTTCTGCTTTTCATAATCCTTTAATGCAACTAATGCAGGTTTTTGTAATAGTAAAATCGCAATGATATTTACCCATGCCATAATTCCTACACCGATATCGCCTAAAGCCCAAGCCGTTGCTGCTGTTTTGATACAACCGTAGAATACAGCTCCTAAAAAGACAAACTTTAGTACCATAGACAGCCAAGGGCGGTCTTTATCACGGTTTAAGTACGCGATATTCGTTTCTGCAATGTAGTAATACGCCATAATTGTTGTAAATGCAAAGAATAGTAACGAGATTGCAACGAAACCGTTTCCAAATCCAGGGAAAACAGATTCTACTGCTGCCTGTGTATATCCCGGTCCTGGCTGTGCACCATTTAATTTATTTACGATAAAGTTTTTTCCGCTTGCATCAAATACGTTATACATGCCTGTAATAATCATCATAAATGCTGTTGCTGAACAAACAAATAATGTATCAATGTAAACGGAAAATGCTTGCACTAAGCCTTGCTTAGCTGGATGTGATACTTCTGCTGCTGCTGCTGCATGTGGTCCAGTTCCTTGCCCTGCTTCATTAGAATAAATACCACGCTTTACTCCCCAAGAAATTGCTAAACCGATAATACCACCAAATGCTGCTTCTAATGCAAACGCACTTCTTATAATTAACATAAATGCTTCTGGCAGTTTTTCAATATTCATAGCGACAATAACACAAGCTACTAAAATATACCCAACAGCCATAAACGGTACGACAACTTGCGCTACGTTAACAATTCGTTTTACTCCACCGAAGATGATAAGAGCCAATACAACAACTAATAAAGCCCCTGATAGAGTAGTATTAATTCCAAAAGCTGTCTCTAAACTTACAGCAATACTATTTGCTTGCACGCCTGGTAATAAAAGCCCAGTTGCAAGGATTGTCGCTGCAACGAATACTAATGCATACCATTTAACCCCTAAACCTTTTTCAATGTAATAAGCAGGTCCACCGCGAAACTGTCCTTGATGCTTTGTCTTATAGATTTGCGCGAGTGTTGATTCTACATAAGCTGATCCTGCTCCTAAAAAGGCTACTGCCCACATCCAAAATACAGCCCCTGGTCCACCGAAGGCAACCGCTGTAGCTACCCCAGCGATATTCCCTGTCCCAACGCGCCCTGATAACGAAAGTGCTAACGCTTGGAATGAAGAAACACCAGCCTCTGATTTTTCTCCTTTAAATGTCAGCTTCACCATTTCTCCTACGTGCCTTACTTGTAAAAACCTCGTTCGAATAGAAAAATATAAACCTGCTCCTAAACATAAATAAACAAGTGCTGGACTCCAAACAATATTATTTAACCAATTTACGAAAGCTTCCAATATTCCCCCTCCTTTTTATCAAGAATATTCAGAATATATAAAAATTATAAGTGTATACCGAATCTATGACAATATTATTTTAATAAAACAAACATATTTTTGTATAAAAAAACAAAGTATATATTTGTTTTATATACTTTGTTTTGAACAGAATGTATTATATATTCACAATTGCTTCTTTTTTTATAATTCTTTCGTATAGCTCTTCTGATAACTTTCGGAAATTATCTGGCATATCTTTCCCTTTAAATTTCTTTTGGAGCGTACCGTATAGACCTATGTCACGCAAACGTAAAAATAGTGGTAATGATTCATACCAGCTATCCGCCAGTCTGTGCTCATACTCATAGCCTTTCCGTAACACTTGTAACTGTTTACGAGCAAAGTCTGTCTTCTCTTCCGCTGTCCACGTTGTAAATAGAACAGAGTAATAAAGAACCATTGCTAAATCGTGTATAAAGTAATTATAAGCCGCATCATCAAAATCAAAGATTGTTAGCTCTTTTCCATCATAATGAAAATTACCTGGATGAATATCCCCATGCATAAGGCCGAATGTTTCTCTTTCAATTGGAAGAGCCTTTATCTCATCCATTAATACCGCAGCAATCTTTTTCACTTGATTATCCTCTAATTCATTAACAATCCCACTCTCATCTTCTTCCCACGTATCACGATGATCCGTTTTAGGATAGTTCATTGTTAGACGATGCAGTTGTCCAATCGCTTTTCCCCATGCTTCAAAGTAAGCGTCTCCCCAATAAGGCGATTCCTCTCCTTTTACTTGCTCACCTTTTGCATATGTAAATAAGGAAACGAAAAAGAAAGTTTCATCCTCTGCTCCGATTTCTTCTACAAGATTTTGAAACGTTGAGTACAGGGGGCCTGCTACCTTTGCTCCGTTCTCTGCAACATATCGTAAAAAATCTAGTTCAGCCTCGACTTCTTTTTTAGAGCGATGCGACGAATGCGTTAAACGTAATACATAGTCTTCATCATTATCACCCTTCGCCTTAAAAATATAATTCTCAAAATCTCCAAGCGGCTTGTCTTCCACTGTTACACGAAACAAACTCGCTGCTCTTTTTAAAATCTCTTTCGTAAAAACACGTTCTACAGCTATTTCCATATGTATCCCTCCTATATATCTTCTTAATTCGACATAAATGTTAAAAGTACTGCTATGAAATTGAATAATGCGTGGGCAATCATAGCTGATAAAATAGAATTTGTTTTCTCATATAACCAAGCAAATACTACTCCACTTAAAAAATTCACTGGTAATGTGTTATATGTGGGAATATGAACAACAGTAAATATTATAGAACTTACAAGCACTCCACCCCATATACCATATTTATCACGAAAAAATGTATAAAAAACACCTCGATATAAAATCTCTTCATAAATTGGTGATATAACTGCTGCTCCAATTACCGCGATACAGAACGAATATATTGATTTATCATTTTGGACCGTCTCCGTTTTACTATTTTCAAAAGAAATACCCATTTTCTCCATTATCATTAATACAGCAATACTAACTACAATTAAGGTAATCAATGCTATAACTGCCCATAAAAAATCTTTCCATGAAAGTTTTCGAATTCCAATATCTTTCCAAGACAGTTGATATCTTTTTATACAAAAAAGATAAACTACAGTAGTAAATATCACCGCCATTATAAATCCCATTAATACTCCAGCATATAATGAGTTCCCTATTATCTTTAAAGCATATTCATATAAAAGAGATTCAACTGTTACTGGGACAATAAGAAATACGAAAACTAATAAATATAAAATTTCTTTCCATCCCCACATATACCTCAAAGTCACCTATATCATCCCCTATATCCTATTTTCTATAGTATAAAAGATGACGTAACGTAACTTTCAAGCTACTTTTTCAAAAATAGTCCAAGCATAAATTTCTCGCAAAAAGAACAACAAAAGAGTAAAAACCAAAAGCATATGTTTCCATCACTTCCATATATCCTCTATTCAATTCACCATACATATTAGAAGTACTGCTATGAATACTATAAAAAATCTAAAAATAAAAAAAGGTTGATTCACTAAATCAACCTTTACATTATTAAAAGTTTTATTTATCAATTGATTCTCGTATATAACATTTATTTTTATTTCTCTTCACCTTTTGTCTGCATTGAATTGAAAGTCCAATTTAATTTTAATGAATCTCCTTGAAATACATTTTGCTCTGCATTATTATCTACAAATGTGAACATTACATAGAAAGTATCATCATCACCAGGAGCAAGTCCATTTCCTTCTCGGTCTACAACACCTTTTTGTACAAGATCAGGAATACTTCCATTTTGCGTAGATACCTTTAATTCAGATAATGTAGTAGACCAAATTGGAACCTCATTTTTATCCAAATTCCACAAGAAATCAACGCGGATATGATCACCAAAATCAGCATTTCCATTATCTCCTTTAGCATCGATTACACTGTAATCTGTCAGGAGTTTCACATCTCCTATTGCTAAAGTTCCTTTGTTTACTAATTGAAAACCACGCTCCATTTCATCACCTGGTTTAATATTATCGACATTAATAACAACTTCAGGATTCACACTCAAATCTAAAGTCCCCGCTGCAAAAGTGTTTTGTGACACTTCCTTATCACTAAAATACGCATATGTTCCCCCGCCAATTAAAGATAAGCCAAGTGCTGCAGTTACAACACCCATACCAAGTTTTTTCTTAATACTCATTTCACAAGTCACCCTATTTTTAAAGTTCAAAGTTCAAACTACAAACCTTATTTCCATCCCACAAAATAATTTAAGCAACTACCTTGTCCCACAGCGAAAGTGAACCAACTTTAAACTAGTTACTTCATGTATCAAAACGACTATTACTTTTAAAATAACCGGTAATGTTACCGTAAATTATTACCGGTTATTTGTTAGCCAATCTCATTTCATTTACTATTCATTGTCTGATTGCATTATTTACTCTAGAATTTTGCCCACTTATTTTTTGGGTTCTAAGCCAATAGAGCGTAAGATTTTATCTAATGTCACCGGACCTACATTTTCTTTCGGTTTCTGATTTTCTTTAGCATCTGAACTCTTTTTCAAGAAGTTTTTCTCAATAAAACGAATATCTGTTTCATCTACAACACCATCTTGATTTATATCTCCATCTTTTACAGATACTTTTCCTTTTCCATACGATAAAGCTGCTATTCTAGCATCTTGAATGTCTACCATTTTATCTCCATTTACATCACCTGCAAGGTTATCATCCATGTCAGCTCTAAAGTTTTGTCCCACTAATTCACCATCTTGCACCTTCCCTATTTTTGTTGTTAATTTACTATTTAAATGACCTGACATTTCTACGAAAATATCATATTCTTTATCGCTTACTGGGACACTATGAATTTCAAATTGCCCGTTATCACCAATCGTTCCTGTATATTTCTTTCCATCCTTGCCAACTGCGTACACTTTTGCTCCTAGTTTTGTATAGTCTTTCTTACCTAAATACCCCTCTTCATTCAAGAAAGCTTCCGGGCCAATATATCCTGTAATCGTTGAATGTTTCGAAACAATAGCAAAAGATTTATCTTTAAACGCAGGAATCTCAATGCCTTCTGATGCACCAGCTTTTGTATAAGAGAACTTCTCTACTCCAAATGCAGTTAAATCATTAAAGTATTCATCGTTCGTCATCTCGAATGTAACATCTAAAAATGGTGTATCTCCATCTAATCCTTTAAATTCTTTTCCTTCTAATGATGCCCCAACTTTCACCTTGTTTTCCCAAGCTCCTTCTTCACTTATCTTCGGATCTTCTAATTTAAGGTTCAGTCCATGTTGTTTTACATATTCCGTAAGTGCTGGATTTGGTTTCACATCTGTAAATTTAAAGAGCTGCTTATAATAAGGAATTTCAAATGTACCTGACATAAGCTGTTTTACATTATTAAGATTCAAAGTTAACGTAATTTTCTCTCCTAATTTGATTTTATCTTTGTCATAACTTGGAACAGCGTATTCTGTCCCTTCCTTTACAAAGACGTAATCTTTATATCCAGTTGCCATATTCCCTGCAGTTGCAAGATCATATCCAAATAATTTTAAATTTAACGGCTCATTTATTTCCTCTGGAAGTACTCCAAATTTAAAATCACCATTTGCTTGAATTGTATTCAGCCAACCTGATGGAAAGGCTGAGTTTTGATAATATACAATTTGGTTCGCTTTTTGACTATACTGCAAGCCTTTTGCTTTTAATGCATCTACTGTAGAATCATAAATATTACCATGCACCCATAATGCACGTTGGCCGTCTTCTTCTTTAAACATAGAATCATTTACTTCATGTATACCAGGTTGTACATCCTTAAATTTCATTTCCGGTATAACATTATCAATGATAATGCTATCGCCTTTTGTATACGATTTTCCTTCTTTATCATATCCAACGAAGTTCAATTCGTAATCTCCATCAGGCAACATAACAGGTTTATCCCCAATTGGATGAGCTGGATCTCCTGTGAATGGAAGTACATACCCTCCCATACCAGAAAACATCATATATTCAATATTCGGTGTTAGACTACTTGCATTAAGTGTACCAACGACTCCTAATGCCTTTCCTGTCTTTCGGTCCTTCACAACTGCATCAATAGTTTCAAGAGGACTATTTAGTTTAAATGTCAAAGGCGAACTTGGTCTCTCCATAAACGGATGGAATTTAGATGCATCTGTTGCCATTGCATCTCTCAGTAAATCTACAGATGCAATCCCTTTTTCTGTGAATTTAACTGCAAATGGTACTTGATACACTTCTTTTTCATTGTTTTTATTTGAAATATGAATATAGCCCTCATATCTACCAAATTCAGCGTTTTCTGGAATGATAATTTCAGGGCTAATTTCCTCTGATGTACTAGGAGCTACTTTAATAGAATCTGGTACATTTAGCTTCACACCATTCTTCGCTGCATCTTGCACACCTACACTTGTAGATGAAAACTCTACTTCTAATTTAAACTCTTTTCCATCAGTTTTACTGCTGTTCTTAATTAAGACTTTTCGACTATCTTTAATAGGCCCATTTTCAATTTGATTTTTATATCCAAACGCAATAGAACCTGTTTTTTCTTCAATTTCTACTTCTTCATCATCTACAACGTTTGATGTTTTATCGATAACCTCGATAGATGTATCTGCATGAACTGCACGATATGCATCAATTCGTCCAGAACCCACCTCAAATACAGAACGCTCTTCTTTTAAGTCAACTGCGGTATTCATAAGTGCTTCTTTTACTTCAAATGGACTATAGTTTGGATGTTCTTGTAAAATAAGTGCCGCTACCCCTGCAGTATGAGGAGTTGCCATAGATGTACCTGACAGACGTCCATACGCTACCGGATAATTTTCTCCATCTTTTGGATCATTAATATATTCAGGAACAGTTGAGAAAATAGACACACCTGGTGCTACAATATCTGGCTTAATATCATCTGTTTTAGTTGCAGGACCACGGGAGCTGAAATCAGCCAAATGATCTCCCTCTGTTTTTATATTACTAAGTTCTCCAAATGCTAACGACACATCTCCTTGTACAGCTTTTGCTTGCAATTTCTCACCATCTACTTTTGTTAAGCGGAACGATGGAATAGATGAAGTACTTTCCCCAAGATAACTTGTAATTTCCCCATCTACATTGTTGTATACAATTACCGCCTTTGCGCCTGCTTCCTTAGCATTTTTAATTTTTTCATCAAATGTAATCTCACCACGTTGGATAAGAGCTAACTTCCCTTTTACATCTTTCCCTGTAAAATCATCTGATTTCCCAAGTCCTGCATATACAACCGATAAGGATTGTCCTTTCAAATCTTCAATCTTATCAGTAAAGCTTTTTCCAAGTAGCATCATCTTATCTACATGTACATCACCTGCATCGGCGGAAAACGTTGGAATATTCATTGCAGCGTCACTGGCTCCAACTGTAATGGGAAGTGCCGCTGCACTAGGTGATCCTATCGTACCTTCTTCCGGACCACTATTACCAGCTGCTACTACTGTAACAACACCAGCTAACATCGCATTGTTCACTGCAACAGAAGTAGGATATAAAGGATCATTAATAGACGCTCCTAGTGATAAATTGATAACATCCATATCGTCTTTCACTGCTTTATCAATCGCAGCAAGAATACCGCTTGTTTGTCCACTTCCATACGGACCTAGTACGCGATATGAATATAAATCTACATCTGGAGCAACGCCCTTCACTGCATAATCCACACTATTCTGTTTGTCTGCAGCAATTGTCCCGGCTACATGCGTACCATGGGATGTATAATATGCACTTCCCTCATAAATTTCAGGATATCCTCCAGAATTTTGCCAATCCTTATACGTTGTCTCCATTGGATCAGCATCATTATTCACAAAGTCCCATCCTTTTATTGAGTTCGGATCTACTTTACTTGGATCTTCACCTTGTTTTGCACGATATCCTTTATATGCATCTTTCAAATCCGGGTGGTTGTAATCAATACCTGTGTCCAGTACACCTACCTTAATTCCTTTACCTGTTATTTTTTCATCATGCAGCTTGTCCACACCAATTTGCGGTACACTATCTACCATTTTTGGTTCAACAGCAGTCTTAGCTGTTTCTTTCGGCAAATCAATTTTAACCTCATGATCTTCCCATACGCGCTTAACGATACCGGTACGAACTAAGTCTTCGATCATATTTGCTGGTAAAGAAATCGCTACACCATTAAAAGCATTCTTATACTCTCTTGTTATTTTTGCAGATTTTACATTTGTCCCTTTCTCTTTATTCTTTTGAAGCTGTTCAAACTCTGCTTTAAATCCTTTATGTGATGCCTCTACCTTTTGTTCCGCATTTGAAAGAGCTATCTTTTTCCCTTTAGCCGCTTGTTTTAATACCTCAATTTTGCTAGGCGCTTGCTTAAATTCTATAATCACATTTACATTATTAGGACTTGCTGTATTGATACCTGGCGAAATAACAAAACCTGGTTTTGTATCTAACGTTTTTAAGGCATTACGTTGTTCCTTTGTAAGGCCTTTTAAGATAGCATCTGCATCATCAATTCCAGTTAAAGTAGATGTATTTACCTCTTCCGCTAATACGTTATATGGAATCCCTTGAGACAATAACATTCCAACTGTTAACGTTCCAATAAGAACCTTTCCAAATTTCCCTCGTTTCATATTGCATCTCCCCATTATTCATATTATTTTTGAAACAAATTGATTCTTACATTCCCATGTAGCATCGGAAACTCTATCAATCTTAATCTTTTGTATCATGAAAGATTCCAACACTACTACCATCCCCATACCTCATATAGCTAACCACTCACTTTACTCTTTTTATAAGAGCCCCCCATCATTTATTTCCAACAAAAGATTTTCATGAAATGAATTATTAACAATATTAAAATATAATTCTATTTTTATTATTTCACATTTTGATTATTCTGAAAATTAAACAAAAGGAGTATCTTTTCTCTAATTATTCTATGCCTACATAGTACAAAAGAACTATCTTGTCATTTATTCTTTGTGATACAGAATAAATCGACACGATAGTTCTTTGATAAATTTCTTATTTAATCTAGCGGAACCAATTGATTTCGAACTGCATAAATCACTGCTTGCGATCGACTTTTCACATTTAGTTTTTTAAAAATTTTATTGATGTGTATTTTAACTGTTTTATCACTAATATATAAAACTTCAGCAATTTCTTTATTACTAAGTCCTTTTACTAGTTCAAAGAGAATTTCCTTTTCACGTTCCGTCAGTTCATTTTCATTTGATTCTACTTTCATTTTTTGCTGATGATATGTAATTAATTTTTTAGTCATACGCGGATGAATAACTGAATCACCTCGATATAACATTCGAATTGCTGCTACTACCTGCTCTGATGAGGAATCCTTCAATAAATAACCATCAGCACCGGCCTGAAGTGCATCCATTAAATACTCATCATGTTCATACATTGTAAACACAAGTACTCGGCAACTCGGATAAATTTTTTTCACTAACTCTGTAGCTTCAATCCCATTTTTCCCTGGCAGGTTAATATCCATCAAAATACAATCTGGTCCGCATTCTTCTACTTTTCCCAATACTTCATCCCCAGAGCTAGCTTCTCCAACCACTTTCATATCAGATTCATCTTCTAGTATGCTCCGAATTGCATCCCGTAAAAAAGCATGATCATCTACTACTAATATTTTAATCATTTTACGCACCCCTTGTTTGTGAATCTGGAATTAACAGTGTAATTTCTGTCCCCTTTCCTATAGAACTATCAATCTGTAAACTAGCCCCTAATTGGTCAGCTTGTTCATTCATATGTAATATACCATAATGTGGCTCATTCTTTGTTTTAACCATAGACTCAAATAGTGAAAAGCCAACTCCATTATCCTTAATCCTTAAAAGAACGTGTTCACTTTGATAACTGAGTAAAACATCAGCCTTTTTTGCTTGTGCATGTTTTACAATGTTTTGCAAACTCTCTTGTAATGTATCAAATATAACTCTTTCTTTTGAAAAACTAAGCGCACGTGCATGACCTCTTTCATGATAGGTAATGTCTAATTCATATTCTCGTTTTAAAGATTTTATTTTACTTGCTATTGCCTGCTTAAGACCTAATTGTTGTGTCGGATATGGTTTTAAAGCATAAATAGAATAGCGAACTTCTCCTAGACTTCCTCTTAAATCTTTTATGCTTTTCTCAACTACTTGCTGCATATCTTTTGGTTTATCATGGTATTTTTTCCGTGCGGATTCTAGTTGGAATATTACCCCCGCTAATGTTTGCGCAATACCATCGTGAATTTCACGGGCAATTCTATTTCTTTCTTCTAAAATCATTCTTTTTTTCTGTTCAGAAATCAATATCCTTGTTTTAACAACGTTAGCTAATTGGTTAGAAAATGTAGCTAACGACTGTACATCTTCCGGAAAGAAACCCGCATTTCTACTTTTCCCTGCAACAAACATTCCGACTAATTCATCATTTACTATAAGAGGAAAATATACAAGTGAGCGTATAACACTATCAAATATTTCATCTCCAGGAGCCGTACCAATTTTCCAATCATTAAATACAAGATTTTTAGAAAGTTCCTCAAACGCCCTTGATATTTCTGAATCATCAGAAATATAAGAGCGCACTTTCCCATCTTTTAATAGAATACTCCAGTTCCCATCATCTTTTGTCCATATTACATATGCTTGTATGCCAAAAAAACCTTTAAGTGCTTGTTTAATATGTTTCAAGTTTCCTCCAGTTAATCCTCGACTAATTTCGGTCGTAATAAGAAATAACTCATATAATCGTTCCTTCTCCATCCTTATCCGTACAGAAAAAGAACTAATAACTGAAGCTGCTACAAGTGGAAAAAAGAAAAACAGTACTGTAATCTCGTTTATTTCCACACTATATATACTAATTAATACATGCATCAGGGCCGCATAAGAGAAACCAAAAGTTTCGCAAAGAAATACCGTTACAGTTTTTTTATACCACTGATATATTGAATATGGCTGTGGAAGAAGTATCATCAACAAATCGTAAAAACGATTGTTGAAAAAACAAAAAAACACGCAAAATAATAACAAAGATATTAAATTTTCATATAGAACTGGCATAACTATCTTATTAAGTAATAAGGACATACATTTGTTTGAAAACCATTCGGCCAAAATCAAACTAAGTGCATGCTGAGTACTATTAAATAACATTCTTTGTATCGGTGAACGACGATGCAGGTGAATAATTAGCGTTACGAATACAATAGCAGTAATAGTTATATGGATTCCAAACTGCCAACTCATAGCGTAAATGATCGGAAAAGTAAGCGAGCTAGTTCCTCTCCAAAATCTTACAGGAAAATACTCTGCAATCCCCATAAATAGTAACAACATTATTAGTATTGTTGGATGAGAAGGGATTTTAATTTCAAGTAAAGATATAGTTATAGTAACCAAACCAAGAAAAGAAATAAAATAAAGATAAGAACTAGCAATCTTTTCTCTCATAAAGATAGAATTTACATCCTTCAAAACAACCCCTTCTTTCTTTATAAAAACTTCATTTTCCCTATTATCCAATAAAAAACCGGCACTGGCAAAATGGAAGAACATCCACTAGCCAATCACCGGCTGTGTACTGTACCTAAAAAGGCAAGACACAATACTAGTATTATAAATCGTTTTTCTTAAATTTCCTATTCATCAAATGATGTAATTATGCATCCCGCTAGATTTACTCTCCTATAGTACAAAAGATATATATTAATATCGCAAATATATACGTTCTTTCCATTTCCCTACTTTTCTAAAAAATCCAAGCATAATTTTCTCACAAAAAACAAAAATTAACAGAAATAATTTCAATGTAAAGGAGATGGAAATTATGACCGAACAGAAGCACTCACAACAAGATAATAACAAAAAGCATATGTTTCCATCACTTCCGGAAAATATTAATTACATTGAAAATAAGCTATGTCACTCAGATGATATAAAAAAATTAGATGTCCCATTTCAAAACGGAAAAGGAACAATCTTATATATCGAATCTTTAGCAGATTTAAATTTAATTCACCAATTAGCTCTTGAGCCTTTATTAACTCGGTCGGATTTGTCTTTAGATAAAGCTTTTGCCACATTAAGTATGAAGAAAGAAACAAATTTAAATTACGGTGTGCAACTTTTATTACAAGGCAAATCATTATATTTTCATGAACAAGTCGACAGTTTTTGTATTTTCGAAACAGCTTTATCTTTAAAGAGAGATATAGCAGAGCCTGATAATGAAGGCATTGTACGTGGACCACATACTGGTTTTGTAGAAGATTTAGCAACCAATTTAGCTTCCATTCGTAAACTCATAAAAAGTCCAAATATCGTCGTTAAATATTTCACACTTGGTGAAGAAATGCATACGAAAGTGGCAATTGCTTATATGCAAAACATAGCGAATGACGATTTAGTTACAGAAGTAAAAAGAAGGTTAGAAACGATTAAGACAGATGCACTTATGCCTCCGGGATATATACAAGAATTTATAGAGGATACGTCTTTCTCACCATTTCCGCAGCAATTAAATACAGAGCGTCCAGATAGAGTCGCAGCAAATTTAATGGAAGGACGAGTTGCTATTTTATCTGATGGAGATCCAACAGCGCTCATCGTTCCTGTTACATTATTCGCTTTCTATCAATCACCAGATGATTATAATAACCGCTGGATTGTCGGTTCTTTCGTCCGAATGATTCGATTAGTGAGTTTCTTGATTGCTTTTCTCTTACCAGCTATATATATCGCAACCGTAGCCTTTCATCCTGATGTATTGCCACTCGAACTTGTGTATACAATTAAAGCTTCATTAGAGAAAGTACCACTTCCTCCTATTTTTGAAGCTCTCTTAATGGAGCTAATTTTCGAGTTATTACGGGAAGCTGGTATTCGCTTGCCGAGCAGAGTTGGACAAACAATCGGTATTGTAGGCGGTTTAGTAATTGGTGATGCAATTGTAAAAGCCGGACTCGTTTCTTACACAATGATTATCGTTGTAGCTTTAACTGCAATCTCATCTTTTCTCGTTCCATCAAACGATATGAGTTCAGCAGTTCGGATTCTTCGATTTCCATTAATGCTCCTTGCTGCCCTATTCGGATATGTAGGAATATCGTTCGGTCTCATTATAACTTTCGTTCATTTATGTCAGCTTCATTCTTTTCATACACCATATCTTTCTCCTGTTGCACCAATGCGGATTAAAGATATGAAAGATTCTTTTGTCAGACTACCAATTTGGTCATTTTGGGAACGACCACATGATCCAAAACCGAAAAAAATGCAGCGCCAACATGTAACGAGAGAGGATGAGGACGGTGACAAACACGCAAAGTAAAATTTCGCTAGTTCAATTTACCTTTTTCGTTATTCAATGCCAAATTGGAGTGGGTATACTTTCCCTGCCTAACCGTCTTCACCCAATAGCAAAAGGCGGTGGGTGGATTTCCGCGCTCATCGCCGGGCTTGCGATTCAGCTTATTATTTTACTTATGTGGCTTTTCTTAAAACGATTCCCTGATGCAGATATGTATGAAAGTGTTTGTATGCTATTTGGGAATAAGTTTGGAAAACTATTAGGTTTTGCTTATGTTTTTTATTTTACCCTTATTGGTATGACGGTTATGTTGAATGCTTGTAATGTCATTAAAGTGTGGATATTACAAGCAACTCCTTGGTATGCCATTCTCATACTATTTACAATAGCTTGTTGTTATGTAGCTTATAACACTTTTAAAGTCATCGTACGATTTTATGTCATGGCCTCTATTCTCATTTTACCAATGGCTCTTTTAATTGCCCTAGGGCTTTCCCGAGCTGATTTCTCTTATATTTTTCCCATTACAGAAGCCGGCTGGTGGAATATAATTCAAGCATCCAAGGAAACAATTACAGCCATGTATGGTTTTGAAATCATTCTTATCGCTTTTCCAAAAGTAAATGGCAGTTCTGTCGCAAAACTAAAGGCAATTTCTATCGCGAATGGATTTGTAACCCTTTTTTATACTTTTACTGTTTGGATTTGCTTTATCGTATTTAGTCCAAAACAAATTGAGCTTATTCCAGAACCAGTTGCTTACTTATTACGATCCTTGCATATCGGGATTATAGACCGAACTGATTTACTATTCATACCAATTTGGATGATAACAGTTGTAGCTTCTATCGCTAGTTATTACTGCGCTGCTTCTATAGGAATTGGACATATATTCAATCTTGGTAATCATAAAAAGGCTGTCCCAATCGTTGGTATTATTGCTTTTAGTATAGCCCTATTTATCGATACACCTGAAGAATTAAAAGTGATTGCAACTTTCACAGATAAGTTCACCTATATTTTCATCGTTGTCCTCCCTCTTTTATTTCTACTTTATTCAGTAATAAGAAATAAGAAAGGAGAACAGTATGTTCAAAAAAAGAGTTAAATTACTTTTTGTATTATGCACTAGTGCATTCCTTGCTGGCTGTTGGGATCAAGAACCATTAAGGGAAGCAAGGTTAGCTTATAGTATTGGATCTGATATTACGGAAGAGAATCAACTCCAGCAAACAATTGAGCTCGTAAAAAGTTCAAGCGGCGAACAATCTTCATTCGAGAATGAAATACATTCAGCAACCGGGCATAACATAAGAGATACAAGCGATGCACTGAAAAAAAATGTGACTGGAAATATTCGTTATTTTAAATATGGTGTTCAATTACTAGGAACCAAAATTTTAAAAAAAGGTATACTACCTTATTTAGATGTCAGCTTTCGGGACCCAACAAACCCAACTGCTTTAGTAAAACTTATTGCAGTAGATGGTGAAACATCCGAGATACTAGAAAAAAAGAAAGTAGGAAATTTACTAATTGGAGATTTTCTAAAGAAAAAAGTGAAAAGCTTAGAAGATATGAGTGTATTTCCAAAAGAAACTTTAGAAACAGCTGCTACAAAAATGTTAGATCCGGGTAAAGACTTTACCCTCCCTTCTATAAAAATAAAAGGAAAAGAAGTAATTACAAACGGATTAGCTTTATTTAACAATGATAAATTGACCGGGCATTTACCTTTAAAACAATCTGTTTTATTCGTATTATTAACTGGAAAAATGGGAACAAGTGCCCGTATAACCCAAAAACTTACTAGCGATGAATCCGAGAAGACATCTGACTATTTAACAATGGAAGTGAGCAATCGGAAATTAAAACGAGACTTAAAAATAACAACAGATAAAAAAGGAAATGTTTATGCCCACATTAAGCTTCAATTAAAAGTTATAGCCCTTGAAGCTCCGAGAGATAATCTTTACAAAATGGATGAAAGAAAAAAACTAAATAAGGAACTATCCAAACAGCTCACGAAAGAAGCGAAAAAAATAACGAAAAAGTTACAAAAGGCAAATTGTGATGCTTTCGGAATTGGTAGACATCTTATCGCTTATCATCCTGACCTATGGAAGAAAAAAAATTGGAATAAAGATTATGCAAAAGTAAAATTTAAGCCTGAGGTAGAAGTAAGCATTTTGTATAGTGGTGTCTTAAAATAAAAGGTTGTATGCCACGCAGGCATACAACCTTTTATTTCGTATATCGATATACAATTGATTCATATGGTCTTAAGTCAAGGTTTGTAATATCCTTGCTGGAATCTTTATAATTCGACAGTAATACTTCTTGTTGCATTCCATCTAATTGAACGTGCGCTGGTACAGAGTACGTTATTTCCTCTCCATAGAAGTTATTGATAACAAGTAGCACTTCACTTTCTGTAGTACGAGTATATGCCCAAATTTTAGGATCATTTTCATCCAAAATAGCATATTCTCCTTCTGTAATTACATCATACGTTTTTCTAAGTTCTATTAACTCTTTATAATGATAAAATACAGACTCTTTATCTTCTAATGCCTTCTCTACGTTTATTTCTTTAAAGTTTTCAGCCACTGAAATCCAAGGTGTACTTGTTGTAAAGCCACTGTTCATCTCTTCATTCCACTGCATTGGAGTACGGGAGTTGTCACGAGATTTTTGTTTTAAAATCCCGATAATCTCTTCTTTTGATAATCCTTCTTCCAACTTTATATCATATATATTTAACGATTCCACATCACGATATTGTTCAATAGACTCAAAATTAGGATTCGTCATACCGATTTCTTCGCCTTGATAAATATAAGGCGTTCCTTGCAACATATGCATAGCCGTTGCTAACATTTTTGCAGATTCATTTCTATACTTCTCATCATTACCGAAGCGTGACACAATACGAGGCTGGTCATGATTACACCAGAATAACGCATTCCATCCCCCGCCCTTTTGCATTTCAATTTGCCAATTAGACATAATCTCTTTTAATTTAATAAAATCAAAATCAGCCTTCGTCCACTTATCACCATTCGGATAATCAACTTTTAAATGATGGAAACTAAACGTCATACTTAATTCATTACGCTCAGGGTTTGAATATTTAATACAATTATCAATTGTCGTAGATGACATTTCTCCAACTGTAATTACATCTTTCCCTTCAAAAACATTTCGGTTCATTTCTTGTAAATATTCATGAACACGTGGGCCATCTGTATAATATTTACGGCCATCGCTTGTCGCCGTACTTCCATTATCATTTAAAAACTGTTGATCTTTTGAAATTAAATTAATAACATCTAATCGGAATCCAGTTACCCCTTTATCAAGCCAAAAGCGCATCATATCATATACTTCTTCACGAAGTTTTTCATTTTCCCAGTTTAAATCTGCTTGTGTCTCATCAAATAGATGTAAATAATATTGCTCTGTCTTCTCATCATATTTCCAAGCAGACCCACCAAACTTAGATTGCCAATTATTTTTTTCATCACGCCAAATATAGTAATTACGATATGGACTATTTTTATCTTCCTTCGCTTCTTTAAACCACTTATGCTCCGTCGAACTATGATTTACAACGATATCAAGCATAATTTCAATGTTACGTGCTTTTGCTTCTTCTAAAAGCTCTTCAAACTCTTCCATCGTTCCGTAAGATGGATCAATATTGTAGTAATCACTTACATCGTATCCATTATCATTTTGTGGCGATTGGTATATCGGTGTTAACCAAATATAATCTACTCCGAGTTCTTTTAAGTAATCTAGTTTTTCTGTAACCCCTTTTATATCACCGGTTTCTTTATTGTAATAGCTATTAAAGCTCTTCGGATAAATTTGATAAACTACACTTTTATGCCAATCCTTCATGTTTAACTTCCTCCTACTTCTGTTTTACTCGTTTTGCAAATAACCACGTTAACGTAAATGGAATTACAATTGCGATAACCATTCCGACAATAAACATTGGAATCGATTTCGGAATGATAGAAATAAATGCTGGTAATCCACCAATTCCGATAGCAGGTGCTAATACACCATTTAATGTAATGAATATCGCCGCCACAGCCGATCCGATAATCGCTGCATAGAACGGGAATTTATTTCGTAAGTTTACACCAAACATAGCTGGCTCTGTAATACCGAAATATGCCGAGATTGCTGATGTCGATGCCATACTTTTATCATTTTGATTTTTAGAAATCCAGAACATCGCAAGTGCCGCACTACCTTGCGCAATGTTAGAAAGAGCAATCATCGGCCAAATGAATGTACCACCGTGTTGTGCAATTAATTGTAAATCAATAGCAATAAACATATGATGCATACCTGTAATTACAAGTGGTGCATACAATGCTCCAAATAATACTGCTCCAACTACTGGTACTGTTTCATATACACCTACTAATCCTACTGTTAATAAATCTCCAATATGACGTGTAACCGGACCAATAATCCCTAATGCTAATACACCTGTCACAACGATTGTTGTAATTGGTACAACTAATAATTGAATTGCATTTGGTACATGTTTCTTTAAAAAGATTTCTACTTTACTTAATACAAATGCTGCTACTAAAACAGGTAAAATTTGTCCTTGATATCCTACCTTCTCAATTTGGAACAGCCCTAAAATATTGAAGTACTCAATCTTTTGACCATCTAAACCAGTCGCTGCTTTTCCATAGTCCCAGGCATTTAATAAGGCCGGATGCACAAGCATTAATCCCATAACAATCCCTAGTATTGGACTACCACCAAAACGTTTTGTTGCTGACCACCCGACAAGTGCCGGTAAGAATACGAATGCTGTATTCGCCATCATATTAATTAAATCCCAAAGCCCGCCTAAGTTTGGATACACATCTAATAAATTTTTTCCATCAAAAAATAAGTCCTTTGCGCCTAATAGATTATTAATACCCATTAATAAACCAGCTGTTACGATTGCTGGTAATATCGGCATAAATACATCTGAAAATACTTTTACAAACTTTTGAGCTGGATTTAACTTTTGGTTTCCAGAATCTTTTACATCAGCTACTGTCGCTTCCTTCATACCTGCAAGCGTTATCAATTCAGCATATACTCGATCAACATCTCCTGGACCAATTACAATTTGAAATACCCCAGCGTTATGAAACGCTCCCTTCACTAATGAAACAGACTGCAATTTATCGTTATCTATATTACTTTCATCCTTTAAAGCGATACGGAGTCTCGTTACACAGTGCGCAGCTTGTTCAATATTGTCTTTCCCGCCAATATACTGCAACACTTCCTCTGCTGTTTTACGATAGTCTTTCCCCATATTCCCGTCCCTCTTTTCTTTTTTGATACCGTTTACAATTACATATTAACTCGTATATATAAGTTAGTCAACACTCGTATATACGAGTTTGTCATTTTTTTATAAAAAAAGAGATGAAACATTACGTTCCATCTCCTTATTTTCTCCGCGCCACATCCGAAAAATGAAAAATATCTAAGCGGTGGCGGGATTCTGTATATTCGAACTGACTTCCATCATACAAATGCGTAAAGTTTTTCACGACAACAACATAATCTGTTCCATTTAAATCTAAATACTTTCTATCGTCCTCTGTACATGGTTGCACTTCAATTACTCTCTGTGAGTAACTAATATGAAGACCTAGTTCTTTCTCAATATATTTATAAATGGACCCCGCTGCAATCTCACTCGTTAATCCAGGAATATATTCCGATACAAAATGATTAATATCCAAAATTACTTTTTCTCCATCAATATTTCGTACGCGTTTAATATGATCTATGTCTGTTTTCTCTTTCACATTTAATAGCTTTGCAACCTCTTTTGTCGCTTTTACTTTCTCCATTTCCACGACTTCTGTAATACAATGGCGTCCTAAACGTTCATTTTCTTCTTGGAAACTTACAATACCACCAAAGTTGAATTCAATATTTTTTCGCTTTAAAACAAAAACACCTTTTCCATGTATTTTTTGAACATATCCACGTTCTTGTAATAAATCTACAGCTTTTCTTACAGTACCGCGGCTCGCTTCATATTGCTTCATTAATTCAGTTTCTGATGGGATTTTGCATCCCTCTTTTAATTGCCTATTATCAATAGAATTACTGATTTCTGTATAAATTTGTTCATACTTACTCATCATCTACAATAGCCCCTTGTCACCTTCTAGTTCTATATGTATTATACCATGCTACACTCTTCTGCCAATCTCTCACTTATTTTCCAGTATAGGAAAAATAAAGGTAAATATTTAATCTCTAAAACGTATTTTTATAAAAATTTTTATATTTTTCTTTTCATTCAAAAAAACATGTAGTATACTAACTTCAAAATCAGAGGAGAAAGGGAGCAAAGAACTATGCTTACTTATACAACAATTGTAGTTACATTTGCACAAAAACATCATCATCATACGTAACCCTTGAAACCTAGCGGAAAAATTACGCGTAGGTACAAGGGTTATTCCCGTTGTACCTACGCTTTGGCGAAGAGCCATGTAGGTATTTTTTATCTACATGGCTCTTTTTTTATTGCCAAAAAGCTAGTAAAAAATGATGTTTAAGCAAATATTACTACAAAGGAGTTAACAAAAATGGAAACGAAAAAATGGGGATTATGGGTTTTAACAGCTTTTGTTATCGGGAATATGGTTGGCGGTGGCGTATTTATGCTCCCAGCAAATTTAGCACAAGTATCAGGTCCAATGGGTTCTACACTTGCATGGAGTATTACAGGACTTGGCGTATTTATGATTGCACTCGTATTTGGAAATTTAGCAATCCGAAAACCAGAATTAAAAGCGGGACCACAAAGCTATGCTCAAGCGATGTTCCCTTCAAAAAAAGCGGGTAAAGTTGCAGGCTATAGTATGGCATGGGGATATTGGGCTGCGAACTGGGCTGCAACAGCATCTGTTATTATTTCCTTTGCTGGATATTTATCAACATTCTTTCCAGTTTTACAAAGTAAGCAAATTCTCTTTTCAACGAACGGATTTTCACTAGAACTTGGAAAAGGGTTAACGTTCCTCGTATGTAGCCTTATGTTATGGGGAATTCAATATATTCTTTCTCAAAATATTGATCGTGCTGGAAATATGAATCTTCTTGCTACTATTGCAAAAATTATCGGATTTACAATGTTTATTGTAATCACATTATTCATTTTCAATGCCTCTAATTTCGGAGACGGGCAAACATTTATGAATGAAGCAGGACAATCAATTTCGTTAGGTGGACAAATCAATTCAGCTGCTATTGCAACACTTTGGGCATTTATCGGTATTGAATCGGCTGTCATGCTTTCTAATCGTGCAAAATCTCAGCGCGATGTAAAAAAAGCGACTATTTTCGGATTAATTATCGCTCTTCTTATTTACATGTCAATTACTCTACTTACAATGGGCGCTCTCCCGCAAGATGCTTTAAAAGAGTCTCAAAAACCATTAGTAGACGCATTAAATTTAGCAATTGGCAATAAAGGCGCATATATAATGGCTTTACTTGCACTTGTATCTTTATTTGGATCTACAGTTGGCTGGATCGTTGTTAGTTCAGAGGTTCCTTATCAGGCAGCAAAAAATGGGCTTTTCCCTAAATTTTTCGCGAAAACAAATAAAAAAGGTAGTCCTTCAAAATCATTATTTATTACAAATGTGATGACGCAAATTTTCTTATTCTCAACGATTTCTGGTACCGTATCAGAAGCTTATAATTTCGCTATCGTTGTAGCAACATTAGCTTATTTAATTCCATACCTTGTTTCTACACTGTACCAATTCAAATTAGTTATTACAGGAGAAACGTATGATATAATGCCTGGCTCTCGAATAAAGGACGGCATCATTACTACATTAGCATTCATATATTCTATTTGGGTTATCAAAACGGGAACTGCTGATTTAAAAACGTTCTTCTTAGGAATCGGATTGTTCGTATTAGGTCTTATTCTTTATCCTGTACTAATGAAAGACTCACAAAAAATGAATTAAAAAAGGAGAAGCTTCTGGCTTCTCTTTTTTATTAGAAGTCTATAATTAACTTTTCCTTTAACTCTGCTACAGATAAAGGTTTTGCATAATAAAATCCTTGTACATAATCACAGCCCATCGATTTTAATAAGCTTTCTTGCTCTACTGTCTCTACCCCTTCAGCAACTACTGCTAAATGTAAGCTATGGGCAATTTCAATAACAGATTTTACAATCGTTCGCTCTGGCTGTGCATGATCATAATGAAATTCACGAATAAAATTACGATCAATTTTTACTATATCCAGCGGTAGTTGTTTTAAATAATATAAGGAAGAATAACCCGTTCCGAAATCATCTAAAGCAATTAAAATACCCATATTTCTTAATTCTTGTAATGTAGCAATAATATAATCAAAATGACGAACAGCAATGCTTTCCGTTATTTCTAAAATTAAACGATTTGCAGGAAATCCAGTTCTCCTTAAAATGCTACGTACAGATAAAATAAAACGCTTTTGCATTAATTGTTGTATGGATAAATTCACAGATAACTTTAGTCCTTCTTCATACTCTGGCAATGTTTTAAACAAGCGACATGACTTTTCTAATACCCAGTCTCCTAATTTTATAATAAGTCCAGATTCTTCAGCTACTGGAATAAATTCGTCTGGCGAAATAGGTCCTTCTTCTGTCGAACAACGCGCTAAAGCTTCAATACCAGTATATTTCTTCGTTTTCAAATCAATAATAGGCTGCAGTGCCACATCTAACTCTTCATCACGAATTGCCTTTTGCAAAGCAAATTCAATTTTCATTCTACGATTTATTTTCGCACGTAACTCATCTGTAAAGAAACACGCTGCATTTCTTCCTTGTTCTTTCGCACTATACATAGCTAAATCTGAATTCTTCAATAGAGTTTCTACATCTTGTCCATCTTGCGGATATGAGCACAGTCCTAGACTAGCTGAAATGTATACTTCATGACCTTCAAGTATAAATGGCGCCTGAAAGCATGACAACACAGATGTCGCTAGCTGCCTCATCTCATCTTGTGTATGATTTTTTGTTAACAACACAAATTCGTCGCCACCCAGCCTAGCCAGAACATCTTTCTCTCCTAGCACATAATGCAACCGTGAAGCAACTTCGCTTAAAAGTAAATCTCCTATCATATGACCTAGCGTATCGTTTACTAATTTAAAACGATCCAAATCAAAATAAATCATACCAAACTCTCTTTTATCTGCAATTAATTCGTTAACAGTCGTTATTAATTGTAAACGGTTCGGTAAACTCGTTAAAGCATCATGATACGCAAGCTCCCTATAACGACTTTCGCTTAACCGTAACCTCTGTTCTGCTTCTTTCCTACTACTAATATCATTTCGGATCGCAATAAATTGATATGGCTCTCCTTTTTCATTTAAAAATGGAACAATTGTTGTTTTAACCCAATAATATGTACCATCTTTTGCTTGATTTCGAATCTCCCCTCTCCATACTTTTCCGCTCAAAATACGCTTCCATAGCATTTGAAAAAATGTTTTCGGATGATGTCCTGAATTTAAAATACGATGATCTTTCCCTATTAACTCTTCTCGTGTATATTTGGAGATTTCACAAAACTTATCATTTACATATGTAATAAGACCCTTTCGGTCTGTAATCGCAACAATTGAAGACTCATCTAATGCTAACTTTAAATCTCGCAATGAAGATTCATATAATGCATGACCTCTTTGTTCTAGCATGCGCATCTCTCCTTGCTTCCTATCTGACTAAAACACAACTTGTTTCTTTTCATAGAAATAGAGATATTTCATTTCCTAATAATCGTTCTTTACATACATCACGTTTTGAAATATGTCGATTAAAATAACATAATATTATTTGTAATAAAAAGCAATATAATACCGTTTCGATTATAAATAGTAGTTTTTGAATTATAATAACAAAATATTAACATATTTTCACCTTGATTTTGGAAGAATTTTATAAATAAATACTGTATTAAACAAAAAAGAGGATATCCTCTTTTTTGTTTAATACGGATATGGTGTTGGATATGGCGCTGAATAAGTTACTGGGTACGGTGCTGGATATGGTACTGGATATGGCGCTGGATAAGTTACTGGGTATGGTGCTGGATAGTAGCCTCCACCTGCTGCACCCGTTAATGCGCCAGCTGTAAGCCCACCTAACACACCTCCAGCAAAACTTCCAGGGAAAAATCCACCGCCCCATGAGCCGCCACCCCAGCCCCATCCACCTCCGTGATGGTGATGATGATCATGGTGATTGTGCCCACCATGGTGGTGATGTCCGCCGTTATGATGGTGCCCTCCATGATGATGATTACGATAATACAATCCGTTATTTTCTATATAATTCATATTTCCCCTCTCCTTTTCCATTTTCTCATCTTAATAGGTATTGTAAGAATAATATGGATCTTGTTGGTAACCTGTATAATAAGAATAATCCGAGTAATACGGATAACCATATCCGCCATAACCAAATCCAGGGCTGAGTAATGCTCCTGCTACAAACCCTGGAAAGAAACCTCCACCAAAAAATGGTGAATGTCCAAAACCACCATGAAAACCTCCGTGACCAAATCCTCCAATTGGACGACCATACATTTTATTCACCTTCCTTTTCTCTTTAAAAACGTAACAATACACTGTATGTAGGACAAATGCGGAAAGTATGGGGGAAATACCTACATTTTGTAAAAAACAGAAAACACTTTATAATAAAGTGAAACTTTAATCAGTGGGGGGCTTACTGCCCATTAAAGTGGGATAAAAATGTCACATTACATCCGCTATTTAGGAAGTCTATATTGAAGAAAGATTAGAGGAATTATATAGAAATGAAGAAACCTATTGTCCAATTACTATTAATATTTACAATTGTATCTATCGTTCTTTTCCTATTAAATACATCGTATATTTCGTTATATACATTTGTCGGCGTTCTCTGGTCCATCACAATTGTAGGAATTTCATTCGTTATTTTTATCGAAAATAGGTCTCCGCAAAGTACCTTAGCGTGGTTTTTAGTATTAGCACTTCTTCCCGTTGTAGGTGTACTTTTATACTCTATTTTCGGGCGTAGCCGTTGGAGAAGAAAAAAGCATCTCCATCGTTCAGAAGAACAAAGAAAATTATTCCGTGAAATATTAGAAGGAAAACGACTAGAGTTATCACTCAAAGTCCCATTAAGTGAACGCTCTACCCATTTAACAGAAGTTGTACAAAAATTTGGAGGCGGGCCTGCCGCAGATAGAACAACTACAAAACTTTTAACAAACGGAGATCAAACATTTTCAGCAATTTTGCAAGCGATCGAGCAAGCAAAACATCATATACATATTCAATACTATATTTATAAATCTGATGAGATTGGTACAAAAGTTCGGGATGCTTTAATAAACAAAGCAAAAGCTGGTGTTATTGTACGCTTCCTTTATGATGGATTAGGAAGTAATACGTTAAGAAGACGCTTTTTAAAACCTATGAAAGAAGCTGGGATTGAAATTGTTGAATTTGATCCTATTTTTTCAGCTTGGTTACTTGAAACCGTCAATTATCGTAACCACCGTAAAATCGTCATTGTAGATGGAGAAATCGGTTTTACTGGAGGACTTAACGTCGGTGATGAATATCTTGGCCGTTCAAAAAAGTTTCCCGTTTGGCGTGATAGTCATTTAAAAATCGAAGGAAAAGCGTTATATAAATTACAAGCAATTTTTCTAGAGGACTGGCTCTATGCATCTAGTGGTTTGAAAACCTATTCTTGGGATCAATTTATGAATAGACAATACTTCCCAGGTAAAGAAATTTCAAGTGCAGAAGGTGCCGTGCAAATTGTAGCAAGCGGGCCAAGCTCAGATGATAAGAGCATTCGCAATACATTATTAGCTGTTATGGGCTCGGCAAAAAAATCTATTTGGATTGCTACACCATACTTTATTCCAGATCAAGAAACTTTAACATTATTACGTTTAAGTGCAATATCTGGCATAGATGTACGCATTTTATATCCTGGTAAAAGTGATAGTATTATTAGTGACCAAGCATCTCAGTCCTACTTCACTCCACTTTTAAAAGCTGGTGCCTCCATTTATAGTTATAAAGATGGCTTTATGCATGCAAAAATTGTACTTGTTGATGATAAAATTGCAACAATCGGAACAGCAAATATGGACGTACGCAGCTTTGAATTGAATTACGAAATTATTAGCGTACTGTATGAATCAGAAACTGTTCATGATATTAAACGTGATTTTGAAGATGACTTTAAGCATTCTACTGAAATTAAATGGAACGCTTTCCAAAAGAGAAGTATCAAAAAACGAATATTAGAGTCTTTTATGAGGCTCATTTCTCCTTTACTATAAGCAATCAATGTACTATTGATTGCTTTTTCTTTTATATTTGTCCCCTCTCCTTTTCTTTGCATACCATATTAAAACAAGTTATCATAAGATGTATTACTTTATGAAAATAATGTTAGGTGGGACATACATGTTAGAACAATTTCATATACATGCTGATTTAAAACAGCAACTTTCTACAATTCACGAAAAGAATAAACAAGAAGCTGGTGAAAATGCACATTTAATCGGTACAAAAGTATATAAAGCATCTGATAATAGCATTATCGAAGATGCCATTACAGCACTTCTTCTTGGCAAAAATATTCTATTAAAAGGGCCGACTGGTAGTGGTAAAACCGTACTAGCTGAAACTCTTTCTTCTTTATTCCAAAAACCAATGCATAGCATTAACTGTTCTGTCGATTTAGATGTAGAAGGTATTTTAGGATACAACACACTACAAACGAAAGATGGCGCATCTGAAGTTACATTCGTTAACGGTCCTCTTATGAAAGCAATGAAGAACGGTCATTTCCTATATATTGATGAAATCAATATGGCAAAACCTGAAACGTTACCACTTCTTCACGGTGCATTAGATTACCGTAAAATGATTACAAACCCGTTTACACAAGAAGTTGTATACGGTGATGATGAGTATCGTGTAATCGCAGCAATTAATGAAGGCTACGTTGGAACAAGTGAACTAAACGAAGCGTTAAAAAACCGTTTCGTTATTATTGAAGTTCCCTACATCCAAGGTGATACATTAAAAGAACTATTATTAGCAGAATCAAAACTAAAAGACACTGCAACAATTGAAAAGTTCGTTGCATTTGCAAGCGATCTTATGCCTTTAGCTCGTGATGGCCGCGTAAGTGAAGAAGCAGCAAGTATTCGTGGCATTATCGATGCATGTGATTTAGGTGTATATATTCCCGTTATGCGTGCAATTGAACGTAGTATTATCGCAAAATTAAACGATGAAACAGAACAAATGACTGTCCGTGAATTAGCAGAAAGTTATTTCTTTGAGGGGTAATTTATGAGACAAATTTTTAGTGACAAAAAAATTGATGCGTCGCTGTTTCTACAAATGGAAAACTTAATGTATGCCCTTCTCAAAGAAGATGATGCCTACCTTGAGTATGGCTATAAAGCATACTACGACGAAATTGAAAAAAAGGTTGTCATTAGTCACTTTTGGGATGATCGAAAAGAAGAGGATACAGTAATCGGATTAAAAAGCGAAGTGTTTTTAAAAGCACTTGGTAATAAACATTACTCGGACATGACTTTAATTCGTTCTTATGCAATTGAATTGCAAGAATCACCCTTAAAAAAGTTTTTAACACAATTATTTGTTCTATTAGAAGATTTACGTGTTGAGGAAATCGTAAAAAACTTACGCCCTGGCACAAAGCATGTTTTTAAAAGAAGAAAAGAAATGTATCGCAATTACTTTAGCTCACAAAATGAAATCAATCGTGTTCGTAACTATCACGGTGATCGTCTATTTTGTCTATGCTATCTTTCATTAACGAGCGATAAATATGAAATGTTTAATAATGAATATTTCGAGCAAATTGAAGCTATTTTGCATGAAACATTCCAAGCTCGTAATACGGAAGATATTATGTATATCGTTGAGAAAATTCGCTATCGCTTAGAGGAGCTTCTTGAAAGTGATATGCTGAACAACTATTTCGGGCATGCACCGCTTTATTTATCTGTCATTGCAGATGAAAAAAACTGTCGCGTCGAAGATTTAGCAAACGATGATACGCAGCTCATAGATGACGATGAAAATAAAAACAAAATGGATGAAAGCTTCTCAACATGGCACCGTGAAAATAAAAACAATGAAAACGAGAACTTTTTACGCTTTGAATTAGAAAGCGGAACAAAAACAAATATGATGGGTGACACTGCTCGCGAATCAGAAGATGGCGACCAAGCACTTGGCTCTGTACAAGGTACTTCTCAAAAAAGTACACAATCTAACTTTGATGGTGCTGACACAAAAGAAGCAAGAGCTTCTCACGCTTCTAGTCAAAATGATGGTGCATATGGTAAATATAACACTGGCGCTTCTCATACATTTAAAGAAGCACGTAAACCAAATCCTGATGAGAAAAAGGATTACCAAGCTATCAAATCAGTCGTTAATAAAGATGTAAAAGAATTAAAGAAAATTATCGAAAAAACGATTGAAAATAAAACGAATGCAAATAGTGATAAATATTACGGAAGACTTCGTAAGAAATTCCTTCGTATTTATACTGAAAAGCAGCCTCGCATGTTTTATAAAAAAGGACAAGAATCACAAGAGCTTGACGTTGCATTCCAACTGTTAGTAGACTGTTCTGGTTCTATGTATAACAAGATGGAAGAAACGAAAAAGAGTGTGGTTCTATTCCATGAAGCGTTAAAATCTTTAAAAATCCCGCACGCTATTAGCGGATTTTGGGAAGATGCTTCTAGTGCGAAACCTGAAGATAAACCGAACGTTATCCATGAAGTTGTAACGTATAAAAACTCAACGTTACCAAACGTTGGTCCCGAAATTATGCAGCTTCGCGAAGAAGAAGATAATCGCGATGGATATATCATTCGGATCGTTTCTGAAAAACTTGCAAAAAGACCAGAAAAGCATAAATTCTTACTTGTCTTCACAGACGGTGAACCTTCTGCGCTAGACTACCAACAAGACGGTATTTTAGATACGCATGAAGCTGTCAAACTTGCTCGTAAAAGTGGTATGGAAGTAATCGGAATTTTCATCGAAGAAGGCGAAGCGAAAGAAGCAACTTATCAATTAATGAAGAACATTTATAACCATCACTTCTTAGTTGCAAATCACGCTGAAGATTTACGTCTGAAGATTAAACCACTATTGAAAAAGTTATTACTGAAGACGATTGAATAGAAAAACAGGAGCTTTGCGCTCCTGTTTTTTCTATTCAATCACTTTGTTTCTGGTTGAAACTTATATGGAATGGCTACTTCTAATAATGAATCGAATCCTCCATCGTAGAATGGGAATCGTTCATTTGCAATTGCTCTGTCCACCCACTCCATTGCGGAAATTTCTCCTTCATCTGCTGCAACAAGTTCACCTTTTACTACATGCGCTCGAAATGTAAATAATAGCGCATGATTCCCTGGCTCTTCAAAGAATTTTTCATTAATCGCAACAAGTCCACCTGCCACAGCAGTTAAACCTGTCTCTTCTTTTACTTCCCTTACTAAAGCTTCCTCTAACGTTTCACCCTTTTCAACAGCCCCACCCGGCAATGACCAAACATTTTGTTCTACATTATGTACCATTAATATTTTATCTGTTTCTTCGTCATGTATTAGTGCGTATACGACATCAACCCTTTGCATGTTCCTTTTCTCCTTCAATTAACTCATCCATTGTAAATAAAGAATGTAGCTGTAAGCCATCTTCTAATAAGTTTTCTCTTCCCTCTTTTGTTCGTTCAATTACGCCTAAAACATGATGTACCTTCGCACCTAGTTCTCTTAAATCTTTCGTGCTTAATAATATTTGACCACCTGTCGTAATAACATCTTCAACAACACAAACATTTTTCTCAGTAATATTAACGCCTTCTGCTAACTTACATGTACCGTACTTCTTCGCTTCTTTTCTTACAAATACAACTGGTATACCCGTTTGTAAAGATAATGCTGTTGCTACTGGGATTCCTCCCATCTCTAAACCTGCCAGCACTTCTGTCTCAGGAGGAATGAGCTCTTTCAATTGCTTAGCAATTTCTACTAACAATGCTGGATTAGATTCAAATAAGTACTTATCAAAGTATTGATTTGATACTTGTCCTGATCGAAGTTTAAATGTTCCCGTTAAACGTGACGTATTGTAAATTTCCTTTGCTAACTCCCATTTCTCCATTCCCTGTCTCCCCTTTACACACAAATTAACTCATTCTATCACACTTGTAATTATTTGTATATTCCTAAAATACAAATAAAAAGAGTCGATTCCTAAGAATCGACTCTTCCTATTAATTCATCACTAACTCAGCTGTGAGCTTTTTTTTTAACTTAGCCAACATGTCCGTTGTCATTTTGTCTAAATCGTATTCTGCTTTAAAGCCCCACTCTTTCATTGCTGCTGTTGCATCAATAGAGTTTGGCCAACTATCAGCGATTGTTTGACGAGCTGGATCTACAGCGTAGTCCATTGTAAACGTCGGAATGTGTTTACGAATTGATGCTGCGATTTGCTCTGGCTCAAAGCTCATTGCTGTAATATTAAATGCATTTCTATGCACTAACTTACTTGGATCAGCTTCCATTAATGAAATGATCGCTTGTAAAGCATCTGGCATGTACATCATATCCATGTATGTTCCTTCTGCAATGTATGAGGTGTATGTGCCTTTTTTAATCGCCTCATAATAAATTTCAACTGCATAGTCAGTTGTTCCGCCTCCTGGAGGAGCTACGTAAGAAATTAAACCTGGGAAACGTACACCGCGCGTATCAACGCCAAATTTTTGATGATAATAATCACATAATAATTCCCCTGCTACTTTGTTTACCCCATACATCGTAGTAGGACGTTGAATTGTATCTTGTGGTGTATTATCTTTCGGTGTTGATGGACCGAATGCACCGATAGAACTTGGCGTGAAAAACTTACAGTTTAATTCACGAGCTGCTTCTAATGCATTTACAAGTCCGCCCATATTTAAATTCCATGCAAATAACGGATTTTTTTCTGCTGTTGCTGAAAGTAAAGCTGCTAAATGAATAATTGTATCTACTTCATTGCGCTTTGCGATATCATGTAGTTTTTGTCCATCTGTTACATCTAACGTTTCAAATGGACCAGACGTTACTACTTCACTATCTGTTTCACGAATATCTGTTGCAATAACATTTGATGCGCCGTATACATCACGAAGTTTCATTACTAGTTCAGAACCAATTTGCCCTAAAGAACCGGTTACTAGAATTTTTTTCATTTTCCCCACTCCTCATTTGCAAGCTATTCAAAAGATGTCGTTACTTAAATGATGCCCATTTCTTTCCCTACTTTTTCATACTTACGAATTGCTTCATCTAACATTTCTTTCGTATGAGCTGCTGTTGGCATATTACGAACACGTCCTGTTCCTTTAGCTACAGTTGGGAACACGATAGATTTTGCATATACGCCTTCTTCATTTAGACGTTTACTAAATTCTTGTGTTAATACTTCGTCACCAATAATACAAGGTGTAATTGGCGTTTCACTTTCTCCGATGTTAAAGCCAAGTTCTTTTAACCCTTGTTTTAAATAGCGACCATTTTCCCATAAACGATCGTGCAACTCTGTGCTTTCCATTAAGATTTCAATTGATCTCATGCAAGCTGCAGCATCAGCTGGTGTTAATGCTGTAGAGAATAAGAATGGACGTGAACGAACTTTTAACCAGTCAATTAAGTTTTGTTTCCCTGCTACATATCCACCAATTACCCCAATTGCTTTTGATAATGTACCAATTTGGAAATCAACTTTATCAGACAGACCAAAGTGCTTTACAGTTCCTGCCCCTTTACCAAGTACACCTGAACCGTGTGCATCATCTACGTATGTCATTAAATCTAATTCTTCCGCAATCTCAACAATTTCTGGTAGTTTTGCAACATCTCCATCCATTGAAAAGACACCGTCTGTAATTACCATTAATTTATTGTAAAGTCCTGATTCTTTCGCTGCGATTGCTTTTTGGCGTAAATCTTCCATATCAGAATGTTTATAAACAATAATTTTTGCTTTTGATAGACGACTACCATCAATAATAGAAGCATGGTTTAACTCGTCTGAAAGAATCGCATCATTTTTATCCATAACAGCTGAAATCGCTGCCATATTACAATTAAATCCTGATTGATAAGCAATTGCTGCTTCTGTATGTTTAAACTTTGCAATTGTTTCTTCTAATTTAATATGCAAATCTAAAGTACCGTTAATTGTACGAACCGCTCCTGCTCCAACGCCGTACTTATGAATTGCACCAATTGCAGCTTCTTGCAAACGGCTATCTGTTGCTAATCCAAGATAGTTGTTTGAAGATAAGTTAATATATTCTTTTCCGCCAATTGTAATGATCGGTCCATTTGAACTTTCGAGCGGATCAATTACGTTATAAAGCCCCTTTGATTTTAAATCCTCTAAATTTTCTTCTAAAAATTTCGCAAGTGTTTTACTAGACATCGTGAAGCCTCCCATCGTTCATGTAAGCGAATTATTGTCTTAATAGTTCTAATAATCCCTCTACTAGCTTAACACGTTTTCAGAATTTATTATAGAAAAATAGTTTAAAGTAACCGCTTACAATTCTAGATTATATATGATTCATTACAAGAAATCTATCATTTACTTTTCATATTTGGTAGAATAAAAAAAATATGTAAGGGGGCTTCAATCATGGCATTTACTGAATCTGATGTATATGATAACGAAGCGTTTTTTGAACAATATATGAAACGAAGATACCGAGAAAATAGCCCAAATGAATCACTTGAAAAACCAGCCTTCTTTCAACTCATTGGTGATGTGAAAGGAAAGAAAATTCTCGATTTAGGCTGTGGGGACGCAAAATTTGGCAAGGAATTATTAGAAAAAGACTGCCACTCTTACACCGGTATTGAAGGCTCCGAACTTATGTATGAAAAAGCTAAAAAACAACTAGAGAACAAAAATGGCGCCGTTCATTTTTTAAACCTCAAAGACTACACATACCCTCCTTCTACTTTTGATTTAGTAACATCTAGACTCGCCTTACATTATATCGAACATCTTACTATCATTTTTCAAAATGTGTACGAAACTTTAAAGACAAATGGAACCTTTACTTTTAGCGTTCAACACCCTATTATTACCTCTTCATTTGAAAGCTTGCAAACGAGCGGAAAAAGAACGAGTTGGCTTGTCGATGATTACTTTAAACTAGGCAAACGGGTTGAACCTTGGATTGATCAAGAAGTTATTAAATATCATCGTACAACGGAAGAATATTTTACACTATTACAACAAGCTGGATTTACAATTACAAATTTAAAAGAAGCTACACCAGATCAAACTTATTTTCAAAGCGCGGAAGAATATGAACGTCGTTTACGTATTCCCCTCTTTCTCTTATTCTCTTGCCGAAAATAAAAAAGACGATGATTTCCTCATCGTCTTTTTCTTTATCTCATTGCATGAGCAACTTCTTTACGTACACGTCTTCCTTTTCCATGCGGAATACAAAGTGGCGTCCCAAATAACGGATCCGTACTAATTTGACATTCCATTCGGAATACATCACGTACTAGCTTCTCATCTACTACTTCTTCTGGCTTACCTTGTGCATATATTTGTTTATCTTGAATGGCTACAATATTGTCTGCATAACGGCAGGCCAAATTTAAATCGTGTAGTACCATAACAATTGTTCTTTGTTCTGTTTCATTTAATTCGAATAATAAATCTAGCACTTCAATTTGGTGAGTCATATCTAAATAGGTAGTAGGCTCATCCAATAAAATAATATCTGTATCTTGCGCAAGCGTCATTGCAATCCAAGCACGTTGTCGTTGTCCACCTGAAAGAGCATGCACATCACGCTCAGCAAATTCTGTCATACCTGTTGCTGCAAGTGCTTTCTGTACCATTTCCTCATCTTTTTCTGACCATTGCTTCAGCCATGTTTGATACGGATAACGTCCTTGCTTTACAAGTTGCAATACTGTAAGCCCTTCTGGCGCTTGCGGTCCTTGCGGTAAAATTGCCATTTGACGAGCGATTTGCTTCGTTTGCATATTTTGAATGGCTTGATTATCTAACAAAATGTCACCAGCTGTTGGTTTTAATAATCTAGCTAGTGAACGTAATAAGGTCGATTTCCCGCAACCGTTAGAACCGATAAAGATGGTAATTTCACCTTTTGGAATTTCTAAATTTAACTCATCAATAATAATTGTTTCACCGTAAGACAACGTCAAACGTTTCGTCTCCAATGCTTTTTGCATATTCATCTTCCTTTATGAATTCCGACTTTTATAAAGTAAATAAATAAAATAAGGTGCACCAATTGCTGATGTAAATACCCCTGCTGGAATTTCAAGTGGGGTGAAAACTGTACGCCCAATTAAATCTGCAGCAAGTACTAAAATCGCACCGACAATAGCCGCAACCGGGAGTAATGCACCGTATAAAGAACCAACTAGTCTTCGTGAAATATGAGGTGCCATTAAACCGACAAATCCAATTCCACCAGCAAAGGCAACTGCTCCACCAATTAAAGCTGTACTAAGTAATAACATAAATATGCGTGACTTTGTTAAAGGAACACCAAGCCCTACCGCAATATCATCCCCTAGCTCTTGCGCATTTAAATGTCTAGCAGCTATAAATGATATTACCGTTAAAATAAGAACCCACGGCGCAAGTACCATGACGTTTTGCCATGAAGACCCGTAAACAGTGCCTGTAATCCATACATTCGCTTGACTCGCTTGGTAAATTGGCGCTAACAACATAAACAAAGTCGTTGCCGCTTTCGTTAATGCCCAAAAACCAACACCAATTAAAACAAGACTAATCGGTGATAATCCGTCATTTCTCCATGCAAATAAATATACAAAAAGTGCTACAATCGTTGCCCCAATAAAAGCTGCTAACGGCATATAATGAATGCTTACAGTTAGCGCATTATTTTTATCACTAAATATAGCTAAAAATAATACCACTGCAACACTTGCACCACCTGTAATCCCGATGATATCCGGAGAAGCAAGTGGATTTCGAACGAGCCCTTGTAAAATACATCCTGCTACAGCAAGTGCGATTCCTACAAGGATAGCAATTAAAATACGAGGCATACGAAACTTATTTACAACCATATTAGACATCGCATCGCCATTTCCAGTAATCGCTTGCCATACATCATAAGGAGCAATTTTCATGTCTCCCATACCTGCACTCGCAAAAAACAATCCTATTAAAACAACTAGTAAACTGAATAAGACGAGACAAGCTCGTTTGTACATTAAAAACGAGAGCCCGCCTTTTCCTATACGAAACGGAATATACTTCTTCATTTGCTAAGCCCTCTCTTACGTGCAATATAAATAAAGAACGGCGCACCAATAAATGCTGTCATAACCCCTACTGGTACTTCTTGTGGCATAATGACATATCTTGCTGCGATATCAGCTAAGATCAATAGTATTGCACCTAATAAGCCGCTATACGGTACTCTCCACCTATGATCTACTCCAACAAGAAATCTGGCAAAATGCGGGGTAACAATACCAATAAACCCAATAGGACCTGCGACCGCAACTGAACCACCGGATAACAGGACAATAATAAGTAGTACGAATGATTTCATTAAAATCGTTCTTTGACCAAGTCCTTTTGCAACGTCTTCTCCCATCATCAATGTATTTACTTTCCCTGCCATCATAATAGATGCAATCCAGCCTATTAATAAATACGGGAATACTGATTGTAACATTTCTAACTTTCTTCCTTGCACAGATCCGGCAAGCCAAAATAATACTTCTTCAAGCGCCTTTTCATTTAAAACAAGTAATCCTTGTGTTAATGATGAAAATAACGCACTAATTGCCACTCCTGCTAACGTTAATTTAAGAGGCGTTGTCCCCTCTTTTCCTAAAGAGCTAGAAGCAAATACAAGTACAGCTGCAATTGCTGCCCCTAAGAAGGCAATCCACGTGAAAGCTGATAATGATGTCACGGAAAAAATAACAATTGCTACAACTATGAAGAAAGCAGCACCTGAATTTAATCCAATAAAATCTGGAGAAGCAAGTGGATTTTTCGTTAAAGTTTGCATAAGACAACCTGCAATGGCTAAACTAGCACCAACACTCGCTGCAATTAATGCCCTTGGTAGACGCACATTTTGAATAATAATATGTTCATTGGACCCATTAAAATGGAAAAAAGCATCTAACGCTAATTTCCAACTCGTATTTGTATATCCGAAAATAATACTGCCCCAAATACAAGTAATGACTGCAATGATCCCAACAAATAATCCAATCCATTTTGCTCGATTTGTTTTTAATAACATGCAGCGTTTCCCCTTCAATGTATAATGATACGTTGTAAGTGTATTTCAACTTAATTCTCATTGTCAACGGAAATGAGAATTATTTTCAACCGTATGTATTGACAATCTAAAGATAAAGGCTTAATATCATGCTTGCTATTGAAAAAAATTCTCACTATGTAGGGGGTACATAATGAATTTCATGCGAAAGAAATCGTTTACAGTATTTGTATTTTTATTAGCCTTTTCACTACTTTTAAGTGCTTGTGGAAAATCAAATACGAAAGAAGAATCAAAAGAAGGTACGAAAAAAGAAATGATTCCTGTGGAACATGCAATGGGTAAAACAGAAGTTCCTGCTAATCCAAAACGTGTAGTCATTTTAACAAATGAAGGTACTGAAGCTTTACTTGAATTAGGTGTTAAACCAGTTGGGGCTGTAAAATCTTGGACTGGTGATCCATGGTATCCACATATTAAAGATAAAATGAAAGATGTAAAAGTTGTTGGTGATGAAGGACAAGTGAACGTAGAAACAATCGCTTCTTTAAAACCAGACTTAATTATAGGTAACAAAATGCGTCACGAAAAAGTGTACGAGCAACTAAAAGCAATTGCACCTACTGTGTTCTCTGAAACATTACGTGGTGAATGGAAAGATAACTTCAAGTTTTATGCGAAAGCATTAAATAAAGAAAAAGAAGGACAAAAGGTTTTAGCTGATTACGATAAACGTATGAAAGATTTAAAAGCCAAACTAGGTGATAAAGTAAATCAAGAAATCTCTATGGTTCGCTTCATGCCTGGTGATGTTCGTATTTATCATGGTGATACATTCTCTGGTGTTATTTTAAAAGAACTTGGATTTAAACGTCCTGGCGATCAAAATAAAGATGACTTCGCAGAGCGTAACGTATCTAAAGAACGTATTTCTGCAATGGATGGCGATGTATTGTTCTACTTCACATTCGATAAAGGAAATGAGAAAAAAGGCTCTGAATTAGAAAAAGAATATATCAATGATCCACTATTTAAAAATTTAAATGCAGTGAAAAATAATAAAGCATACAAAGTTGACGATGTGATTTGGAATACTGCTGGCGGTGTAATGGCTGCTAACCTACTATTAGATGATATCGAAAAACGCTTTGTTAAATAGTATTTCCCTAACCAGCTCCCCTTCTATGGAGCTGGTTATTTTTCAATTCACTTAAATGTCACATTATTTCATTTTGTATTTTTATTCCCAATATGTTATATTATAAAAGTAAATAGAATATATTTTCTCTATATCAGAATAAATATTTTAATCTAAATTTTCTGATTAATCACTATTTTATTTTCTTTTAGAATTCAATTATTACATTTGAAAACGCTTATCATCTTGTTTTCAGGGCAAAATACAGTAACGGTCGAAGTAAAATAGAACTTTTTTAGAAATTTTCTTTCTATTTCCATATAATTCTATTGACTTCTAAATATTTTGTAAATTAAAATGATTACATAAATATCCGTTATACAGGATTAGGGGGAAACAAAAATGGATGCAGCTTTAAAATTAGACAAAGCTGGAGAGCAACAATCACCAAAAAAACATCCACCAGGATTGTACTTGTTGTTCTTAACAGAAATGTGGGAAAGATTTAGTTATTATGGAATGCGTGGCCTTTTAGTTCTTTACTTAACGACTGCTGCGGTTAGTGGCGGGTTAGGATTTGATAAGGCGTTTGCAGTGCAATTATATGGTACTTTTACAGCGGCAGTATATTTCATGCCAATTATAGGTGGATGGCTAACGGATCATTATATTACAAGACGTCATGCCATTACTCTCGGCGGAATTATTATGGCAATCGGCAACTTTGTACTATTCTCAATGAATACAAAAACAGGACTATTTCTAGGATTAATACTATTAGTTATTGGTAATGGGTTCTTCAAACCAAATATTTCTACACTGTTAGGTGAATTGTATAGTGAAAATGATTCACGTCGTGACAGTGCATTTACTATCTTCTATATGGGTATTAACGTAGGTGCTTTCTTCGCTCCACTTATTTGTGGATTTTTAGCAGAAGATTTCTTTAAAACAAGCGTTGATGGCGTTATGGTTATGGGATATAAATACGGATTCTTAGCAGCTTGTATCGGTATGATTATTGGACAAATTGTTTTCAACTTATTAGCTCCTCGCTATCTTGGTACAGCAGGAACAACAGTTGTTGGTAAAAAAACAAAAAATCAACCTGCAGTCGAAAAGAAACCTTTAACAAAACAAGAAAAAAACCGCACTTGGGCAATTGTAATTTTAACTTGTTTCGTAGTATTCTTCTGGGCAGGCTTTGAACAAGCTGGTAGTTCTTTAACACTTTATACAGATAAATTTGTTGATCGTACAATTTTTGGATGGGAAATCCCAACATCTTGGTTCCAATCCGTTAATCCAGCGTTCATCGTACTACTTGCACCATTCGTATCTATGCTATGGTTAAAACTTTCTAAATCAAAGCGTGGCGATTTAAAAATACCAACAAAAATGGCATTTGGTATGATTTTACTAGGTATAGGTTACCTTGTTTTAACATTAGCGGTTCTAAAAACTGGAAGTAGTGAAGCTGATATAACTGTTAAAGCAAACTTATTATTCATCGTTATCACTTATATGTTCCATACAATTGGAGAACTATTCTTATCACCAATCGGTCTATCAATGGTAAGTGCAATTGCACCTGTTAAATTAGCATCATTACTAATGGGTGTATGGTTAGCTGGTTCAGGTATGGCTAACTGGTTAGCTGGTAAACTTGCTTCCTTTACACAATCATTAGGATACCTTGAAGTATTTGCAAGTATTGGCATTATCGTTATCGTCTTAGGACTTGTACTCCTTCTCTTCTCTAAAAAAGTTGCGAGTATGATGGAATAATACAAAAACAGACGCTTCTAAAATCAGAAGCGTCTTTTCTATTACTTCTCCTCTAAAGCCGTCACGTTCACGTGGACGCTTTCTCCAGGATTAGATACATCATACACTTGAGCAACCCCACTCTGCTCGTCACAGCTCTCAATCCATACTGGTACACCTTCATATGTAACGTCGATTCTACTTGAAGAAGATAAAATTTGTTTCACACGTTTTACATCCATTCTACTATCCCTCCTTTGACTTATTACACTCCTTTCTATCTTTTCTTTTCCTTTTAGAATATATTCCATATAGCAACATTTTAATGGTTAGCCTTTTTTCCTTACATATTAACATTCTTTCTCATATCACCTTCTAACAAATAAAAAAAGACGTAGGTCCCACACGTCTTTTTCCATAATATTCAAATTTTAAGAAAATAATGTTTTTACAACTTCACTTACTTTATCATTATGAATTTGATAATACACTTCTAATCCTCGTCTTTCAAAGCGTACTACTTTATTTTGTTTTAATTTTGTTAAATGTTGCGAAACTGTTGATTGTGGAATTTCTAGCACTTCCTGTAATTGTGTTACATTACATGTTCCACGTTGCATTAGTTCCATTACTAGACGTAGACGTAACGGATGCGCTAACGCTCTTAACATTTGTACATCTTCTTCTGAAATATGACATTCGAATTGATTTTGGCTCATAAAGTTCCCCTCATTTTCGTTTTTATTTTCTTTTTATTTATTTATATATCTGTTCTTATATTTCCTGTTACGACATAACTTTATCAACCTATAAAGCTGAAAAATTTTTCCACCTTTATCAGGAAAGAATTCAGGAAAAATTCCTTGCTGATTTTGAATATTATACTATATGATATAACGAAAAAGCAAAAGTAAGGACTATGAATACTTTGCTTACAAACGTTGTTTTATCAAGCTTTTTGTTATATTTTCACCTCATTGCAACGTACAGTAATTATATTGTAAAATACCGTCTATAATTGATAACCTATCGTAACGTTTTGGGGTTATATTTAACCTCTTTGTTATGCTAAAAGGAATTTTCAGTAAAAAGAGATATCATAACATTAAATTTTAACTTATTGCTTTTTAATTAATATTCAATCGCTTGAACTATGATGGAACACTTCCTATTAAGTACATTTACTGTCCCACCCCTGACTTGATCAAATAGGACAAACGGTACATTCTGCAGCTCTATATTCGATACAAAGACGGTCTCTACTATAGAGCTGTAGTATCAATAATGTATAAACAACTGAAAGAAAAGAATATGCAAATAATTTATCTCACCCACTCAAATAGATTTGGGTGGGCTTTTTGTCTACTTTATGAACAAAGCATTTCTTTTAACACTATTATGGAATAATTATACTTTTTTACGTTGACAATAGTGTTGAAGGAGAATATACTAAGCATGTAAGTTGATTGTGAATAGTTTCACAAATAATGTGAATTTCTTCACATAAAATAGATAGGAGTTGTCATTATTATGAGTACTTGGACACAAATTTATGACCCATTAAACAATATTTGGTTATCTGCTCTAATCGCAGCACTTCCAATTTTTTGCTTCATCATTTGTTTAATGGGACTGAAAATGAAAAGTTATATCGCTGGTCTTTACAGTGTGATTGTCGCTATTATTCTTGCTATATTCGTTTATAAAATGCCAGCAACAGTAGCTGTAGCATCTGCCGGATTCGGTATTTTATCTGGATTTTATCCAATTTGTACTATTGTTATCGCAGCAATTTTCCTTTACAAATTAACTGTTAAAACAGAGCAATTCAACATCATTCGTGATAGCATTTCAAGCATTACAAATGATCAACGCTTACAAGTATTATTAATCGCTTATTCTTTCGGTGCTTTCTTAGAAGGCGCAGCTGGTCTAGGGGTTCCAGTTGCTATTACAGCTGCACTACTTGTAGGTATGGGCTTTAACCCATTAAAAGCAGCAGGTATTTGTTTAGTAGCAAACATCGCTGGTGGTGCTATGGGTGCTATGGGTATCCCAGTTACAGTACCAGCACAATTAACTGAACTTGATGCATTAACTATCGGTCGTCAAACTGTTCTTATTCTACCATTCATTAGTATTGTATTACCTTTCTTACTTGTTTCAATGGTCGATGGAATTAAAGGTATTAAAGAAACTTGGCAAGGTATTCTTGTAAGTGGTATTTCTTTCGCAATTACTCAGTTCGTTGTAACTTACTTCTTAGGTGCAGAACTTACTAATATTTTCGCAGCCGTTGTAAGTATGATCTCTCTTGCATTATTCTTACGTGTTTGGCAGCCAAAATCTTCTACTAAAGAAGAAAAACCAGAAGAAAAAGAAGCTCATACATTCAATCAAATTTTATATGCTTGGTCTCCATTCGTATTCTTAACTGCATTCGTAACAATCTTTAATTTAAAACCAATTAAAGCGTTATTTGCTCCGGATGGTGCACTAGCAAACTTAGTATTTAACATTCAATTCCCTGGTCTTCATAATGCTGTTATGAAAACTACACCAATTACAAAAGCTGATACACCTTTCGCAGCTGTTTTCAAATTTGATGTATTCTCATCTACAACTACTGCAATTGTATTAGCAATTATCGTTTCACTTATCGTGTACCGCGTTAAAGGTAAAATGGTTAAAGAATTAATGGTTGAAACAATGAAAGAGCTAAAAGCTCCAGTATATACAATCTGTAGCGTTATCGCGTTAGCTTACGTAGAAAACTACTCTGGTATGTCATCTACACTTGGACTTGCATTCTCTTCTACTGGTAATGCATTCCCAATTCTTTCTCCAATCTTAGGATGGATCGGCGTATTCATTACAGGATCAGTAGTATCAAGTGGTTCATTATTCGCACCGCTTCAAGCAGTAACTGCAGATCAATTAAACATCGTTCCTTCTACTCTTGTTGCCTTAAACGTAGTAGGTGGTACAATGGCAAAAATGGTTTCACCTCAATCTGTAGCAGTTGCTTGTGCAGCAGTTGGACTAGTTGGTAAAGAATCTGCCTTATTTAAAACAGCAATGAAATACAGTCTAATCTTCTTAGCTATCATTAGCTTACTTCAATTAAACGCTGTATTTAATATCTTTTAAAATAAAACACCGATCCAAATGGATCGGTGTTTCTTACATTACATCTTCTTATTCTTTAGTAAAGAAGCTCCAGCAATTTCAGGATGCGTCATTTCGAATGGATCTAAAATAATATCCAATTCTTCTTCTGTCAGTACACCATGTTCTAAACATAACTCCCGAACAGATTTTCCTGTTTCAATTGCTTCACGTGCAATACGTGATGCTGCTTCATAACCAATATGAGGGTTAACTGCTGTAATAATTCCAACACTTTTCTCAACATATTGTTTCAGCAGTTCTTCATTTGCTGTAATTCCTTTAATACAATATTCACGGAATACACGGAATCCGTTATTCATAATACTAATAGATTGAATTAAATTAAATACAAGCACAGGCTCCATTACGTTGAGCTCCAGTTGTCCTGCTTCTGACGCTAAGCAAATTGTATGATCATTACCAATTACTTGGAAAGCGACTTGATTAATTACTTCTGCCATAACAGGATTTACTTTACCTGGCATAATAGATGAACCTGGCTGACGAGCTGGTAATTGAATTTCCGCCAATCCAACACGTGGACCAGATGCCATAATACGAAGGTCGTTCGCAATTTTAGACATATTCATCATACATACTTTTAACGCTGCAGATACTTCTGTGTATGCATCTGTATTTTGTGTTGCATCAACTAAATGCTCTGCACCAACAAGTGGGAATCCGCTAAATGTTCGTAAGTGTTTAACCACTTGTTCAATGTAGGTAGGGTTTGCATTTAATCCCGTACCAACAGCTGTCGCCCCCATATTCACTTCATATAAATGTTGGCGAGATTGTTTAATTCTTTTTATATCACGCGCAAGCACTCTGCTATACGCTTCAAATTCTTGTCCAAGACGAATCGGAACAGCATCTTGTAAATGCGTACGTCCCATTTTAATGACGTGATCGAACTCGTTTGCTTTTGCACGGAAAGCAGCATGAAGTTCTTCCATTGTAATAAGAAGTTCTTCTAACATCATAAGAGTTGCAATATGAATTCCCGTTGGGAACGCATCATTCGTTGACTGAGCCATGTTTACATGCGTATTTGGGCTAATTTTTGCATACTCGCCTTTTTCATATCCCATACGTTCTAACGCTCGATTAGCAATTACTTCGTTTGTATTCATATTAATAGAAGTTCCAGCACCGCCCTGAATTGGATCTACGATAAATTGATCATGGAATTTCCCATCAACAATTTCTTGCGCTGCCTCCGCAATTTCATGTCCAATGTCTTTCGCCAAGTAACCAGTATCGATATTTGCAAGTGCCGCCGCTTTTTTCACAATTGCCATTGCCGTAATGAGTGACGGATGGATGCGATATCCTGTAATCGGGAAGTTTTCTACCGCACGTAATGTTTGTACACCGTAATAAGCTCTACTTGGTACTTCCTTTTCACCTAAAAAATCTTTTTCTATACGTATATCCTTCGTTGCTATCATTTTCATCACCTATACTTTTCATTCTAAATCCCTATTTAAAAAATTCGCCCTCTAAAAATACGAGTATCATTCAGAAGAATTTTTCAGTGTCCACCTTCACTATATAGTACCTTTTTTGAAAGCGCAAACATTTAATTTTCTATATATACCTTTTATAGAAAATCATTCTTCTCCCTTCTTTATTTCCACTCGTTTAATTTGATGCATATCTTTTTCCAGAACTTTAAAAGAAAAGCCGTGTTTTTCAATAATATCTCCTTCAGCAACGATTTGCTTTTGTACCATAATCCATCCACCAATTGTATCTACATCATCAGCGATTAAGTGTATGCCAAATAAATCATTTACTTCACTAATAAGCACTTTCCCCTCTACAATTTTACACCCTTCACTTATATGCTCTATAGGCGGGTGTTCATCTTCATCGTATTCATCTCGAATTTCCCCAACAATTTCTTCTAAAATATCTTCTAATGTAACAATCCCAGCTGTACCACCATATTCATCATACAACACAGCTAATGGAATGTGTTTTCTTTGCATTTGTAATAGTAAATCATGAATTGGAATATTTTCTAGCACTTCAATGACCGGCCTTGTATATGGCATAATCGAGCACTCCTCGTCCCGATTACCATCCATATAACGAATAAATAAATCCTTTACATTAACCATTCCAATGATTTCATCTTTATCTTCACCAAATACAGGATACCTCGTATATTTTTCTTGTGCGATTATTTTAATATGTGTTTCAAATGGTTCGTCCTCATATAAACCTACAACTTCCGTACGAGGCACCATAATTTCCTTTGCCACTCTATTATCAAATTCAAAAATATTATTTACATATTTAAATTCCCTTTGATTAATCTCTCCGCTCTCATAACTCTCAGATAAGATTAATCGTAATTCTTCTTCCGAATGAGCAACTTCATGTTCAGAAGCCGGATGTAATCCGAATAACCCTGTTACAAGCCTTGCTGAACCATTTAAAGCCCAAATAAACGGATACATTACTCGGTAAAAATAAATAAGTGGTTTCGATAATAATAAGCTAACTTGCTCTGCTCTTTGTATGGCGAACGTCTTAGGAGCAAGTTCACCAATAACAACATGTAAAAACGTAATAACTGCAAAAGCAATAATAAATGAAACGGTACTTGCAATTGCAGAAGATAGGTGTAGTTTTAAAAACAACGGCTCTAGTAAATGTTTTATAGTCGGCTCGCCTAACCACCCAAGCCCTAAAGCGGTAATGGTAATACCTAACTGACATGCTGATAAATATTCATCTAAATTTGAAGTTACTTTTTTTGCTGCCAATGCTCCTCGTCGTTTCTCACTAACGAGTTGGTCAATACGACTGCTACGCACCTTAATAATTGCAAACTCAACAGCTACAAAAAAACCTGTTAATGCAATAAGAATGACTACCATCAGTAATTTTAAAATATCCACATATATCCTTTAGCTTTCTTAGCTAAAGTGACACCTCCTTTAAAAAAGAAGTTTCACTTTAGTTTCTTCATTTACTCAAAAGCAACCCTATATAAAATTCACCAATTTCAAACCTCATACAATTCTAAAGGTAAACCATCCGGATCTTGGAAAAAAACAAATTTTTTCCCGGTTATCTCATCAATACGTATCGCCTCAGTTTCAACACCACATTGACTTAAATGTTGCACGGCTTCTTCTATATTTGTAACAGCAAATGCTAAATGCCTAAGTCCAGACGCTTCTGGAAAACTCGGGCGCTCAGGCGGACTTGGGAATGAAAATAATTCAATTTGATACTCTCCCCCTACACATAAATCTAACTTATAAGAATCTCGTTCCTTTCTATATACCTCTTTTACCTCTTCAAAACCTAATATCCTAGTATAAAAATCTTTTGACACATCATAATTTGAACAAATAATTGCAACGTGGTGTACTCTACATATATTCATACTCTCTCTATTCCTTTCTTTACCAAAGATGCATATTCTCCCTTGAAATGAAAAACATATATAGCAGAATATCTCTTTTAGGGGGCTTACTATGAAATTTATTACCTTTTTCTTAGGACTTATCGTCGTCTTCTTCCTTGCTTATATCGCTAGTAACAATAAGAAGCATATTAAATTTAAACCTATTTTCATCATGCTTCTTATACAGTTAATTTTAACCTATTTATTATTGAATACAGAAATCGGTCTCATACTTATTCGGTTCATCTCCAGTTTGTTTACAAAGCTACTCGAGTATGCTGCTGATGGTATAAACTTCGTATTTGGCGGCCTTGCCAATAAAGGTGAAATGCCCTTTTTCCTTACTGTCTTATTACCAATTGTCTTCATTTCCGTCTTGATCGGTATACTGCAACATTTCAAAATACTACCATTTTTCATTCGTTGGATCGGTTACTTCCTCAGTAAAATAAATGGTCTTGGGAAATTAGAATCTTACAATGCTATCGCATCTGCCATTGTCGGCCAATCAGAAGTTTTTATTACGGTCAAAAAACAATTAGCTCAAATTCCAAAACACCGTCTTTATACACTTTGCGCATCTGCTATGTCAACTGTATCTATGTCTATCGTAGGTGCCTATATGACAATGATCGAACCTAAATATGTAGTAACCGCACTCGTTCTCAATTTATTTAGCGGTTTTATTATCGTACTGATTATTAACCCCTACGACGTGAAAGATGATGAAGATATTTTAGAAATAAAAGGCGAAAAGCAAAGCTTTTTTGAAATGCTTGGAGAATACATTCTAGATGGCTTTCGAGTAGCTATCGTTGTCGGTGCTATGCTTATCGGATTCGTCGCATTAATGAGCTGCATTAATGATCTATTCCTCATTATATTCGGCATTACTTTCCAGCAATTAATCGGCTACGTCTTTGCACCAATTGCATTTCTTATTGGTGTACCAAGTTCTGAAATTGTCGCGGCTGGTAGCATTATGGCAACGAAGCTTGTAACGAATGAATTTGTAGCAATGATGGATCTTAGTAAAATTTCTAATAGCCTTTCTCCTCGTACAGTTGGTATTATTTCTGTCTTCCTCGTCTCTTTTGCCAACTTTTCTTCTATCGGCATTATTTCAGGTGCGGTAAAAGGATTAAACGAAGAACAAGGAAACGTCGTTGCCAGATTTGGCCTTAAATTACTATACGGAGCGACTCTCGTTAGCATTTTATCTGCAATTATCGTAAGCATTATGTTGTAATTAGGTAAAATTTTATCATTTTCTTATCCCTATCTTTTGTATACAATAACGAATAGATGTCTTTATAAATAATCAAGACATCTATTTTTTATACATGTACAATCGCTTTTATTTAGCGTACAATATTTTTTATGTGTTTAAATGCGCTTCTAGATGTATATACTTTGATAGTTTTAAAGGAGAAAAAATGATGAAATCCGATATGCACAAAGATACTCGAGCCAAAAAGGGACGCTCAAAGAAAAAACGTCTACTTTGGTTCCTTCTTATTCCATTACTGATTATAGCACTTGGAGCAGGAGGCTACTCCTTCCATATATACAGTAAAGCAAAATCAATTCTAAGTAATGCCTATTCTGAACTTGGTCGCGGAGACAAATCCAGCAAACGTGAAAAAGCCGTTAAACCTATGACTGACAACATTTCCGTACTTATTATGGGTGTTGATGAAAGTGATATTAGGGACAAAAATTATGGGAAAGCAACTCGTACAGATGCACTATTACTTGCAACCATTAATAAAAACGATAAATCTGTTAAGCTTGTCAGTATTCCACGTGATTCACGTGTCTATATTAAATCACGTGATAAATACGATAAAATTACACATGCGCACGTATTCGGTGGTGTAGACAGCACGATTGATACAGTTGAGAAATTTTTAGATGTTCCAGTTGATTACTATGTAAAATTCAACTTTAAATCCTTTATCAAAATTGTTGATTCCCTTGGTGGCATTACTGTAGATGTTCCAGTGGAGTTCACAGAACAAAATAGTAAAGATGAAGCAGATGCAGTTCACCTTAAAAAGGGACGTCAACATTTAAATGGAGAAGAAGCACTGGCACTAGCAAGAACTCGTCATATCGATAGTGATTATATGCGCGGTCAACGACAACAGCTTGTTTTAGAAGCTATTGCTGAAAAGGCATTATCTCTGAATTCCATTAATAAAATCGGTGGTTTATTAGACGCTGTTGATAAAGACTTAAAAACAAATTTAACTTTTGATGATATGATGACAATTGCGAAAAATTCAATGGGTTCAAACTTAAAAATGGACAAATTGCAAGTAGAAGGTACTGATAAATATATAGGTGGTATTTATTATTACGTTCCAAACGAAAAAAGCGTCGATAATATTTCGACAACACTACAAGAACATCTCGGTGTTACGAATAAAAATGAACATAAAAAATTATAATAAAAAGGCTGCTAGAACTTTCTAGACAGCCTTTTTATTATAATTTTCAACATATTTCTCGTACACATTGTGACAAAAAGAGACAATTATTACAACAGTGTAACATATTTTATAAAAACATTACACATACAGTGAAAATAATAGTATACTAGTACGTACATAATGTTATTTTCATCATTTTTATACAAAAAATGTAATACATATATTTATACAAAAATTTCTGGGGGGAAATAAATGAAGCTAAGTAAAATACTGATCGGTTCTGCAATTGCTGGAGGCATATTACTTTGTGTTGGCGGTGTTGGCGGATATCAATATGTATCCAAACTAAATAATCAATTAGATACTACTGCATTACCCAATACTACATTTGAAGGTATTTCTCTCGATGGAAAAAATAAAAAAGATATTCAAGCTATTATTAATCAAAAAATCACTGAATTAGATCAAAAATCACTTACGTACATATTCCAAAACGATAAACAAACTTACACATGGAAAGATTTAGGGATAAATTATAAAGAAAAAGATATTATCGACAAAATCTTTAAAGAACAAGAAGGCAACGCAATAAATCGTTACAAAATGCGGAAACAAGCTGAGAACGGCGAATTAAAACGTGACTATAAATTAACACCTCAATTAAATACAACTGCTTATGAAAGCTTTATGAAGGATAAATATAATGAAACATTAAAAAATCCTGTTAATGCAGAATTAAGTATTGAAGGCACTACAGTAAATATTAGCCAGAGCCAAAATGGAGAAAAAATCGATAAAGAAAAGTTAACTGATTTAACGCGGCAAGCCATTACTTCTGGCACATCTGATGTTACATTACCCGTTACACTATTAAAGCCTGAACGTTCTACAGAAGATATACAGAAAATGGGGATTAAAGAAGTAATTGCTGAATATTCAACTCCAATGGCTGGCCGTAATGGGAATCAATCCTTTAACGTAAATAAGTCAGCTAATACTTTAAGTGGAGTGATTGTCGCACCTGATGAAACATTTAGTTTTAATGGCCGCGTTGGCGTAACGGATGCTGCTCATGGTTATAAATCCGCAGCTGTATATTCACAAGGGAAAGTTATACAAAGTGCAGGCGGAGGCGTTTGCCAAGTGAGTAGTACTTTATATAGCGCAGCTTTAAGAGCAGATTTAGGAATTGTTTCTCGAAGCAACCATTCTATGCCCGTAAATTATTTACCACTTGGGCAAGATGCAGCAGTAGCAGATTATGGTCCAGATTTAAAATTTAAAAATAATACAGGCAATCATATTTATATTCAAGCATTTTCAAATGGAGGTAGTATTACTACACGTATTTTCGGCACAAATACTGGTAAAAATGTTGAAGTTTCTTCTCAAGTAATTAGTAGGACTAATGATAAAATAACAGCAGTTACATATAAAAAAGTTACACAAAACGGTGAAGTAATATCTAATGGACAAATTTCAAAAAGCGTATATAAAAGCGCTCCAAAACAATAAGACACTATCAAACAAAAAGGCGTGATCTACTCACGCCTTTTTCTTTTGCAATAATAATAAAAAGGTTGCAAGATGGTCTTTCGTTTCTTCTAACGACCACATACGATTTCCTTGCTTCGCAGCTAGTACGCACGCCTCTTCCCAAGCATCCTTTTTCTTCATATATAATAATTCATCGCGTAATTTCAAAACAATTTCTTCGTCTTCTTGCTCTATAAACTCTTCCATCACGCCTACTATTTCATCTTCATGGATACTTAACGTACAATACGATTTGAAAAAATATTGTAATGTCGTATACATATTTACTCCCCCTTCTTATTTATCAGATGGATAAGAAGTAATGATCTTATATCCTAAATCCCCTGACTTATCTCTCGCTAAAACAGTAACAGTTTTGACTAACTTGTCTTTTACATTCATATTTTTCTTTATTACCGTTTTTCCAACCGGGAATGAATGTGTTGTATTTAATACGAGACGAGCCTCTTTAGAATTTTTTAACCAATCTTGAATTTCCTTATCATGCTGCTTCAAACTATCTTTTACAGCTTTCGTTGCCGTTTCCTTGTCATAGTATGTACTTGCTGCTGATACTTTATCTGTCTTCAAGCGATTCTTCAAATCTTCTTCTGATTTGCCTACATGTCTTTCAATCGTATGACCATTTTTAGGTGGTCCTTCCATTTCGTCTAAAATATTATCACTAATTTTTTCTACTGATGCCGATTGATTCCCTGTTTGTTTCTCTGTTTTTTGTTCTTTTCCTGCACATCCACTTAAGATCAGCATGAGTGCCAATAAACTACTCACGAAAAGACTACTTATTCGTTTCATCATATCACCTCTTTCATGATTATTATCGTAACTTCACTAAAAGTCAATTTCACATCGAAAAAACATACACATTTTTCAAATTCCTCATCTATTTTGCCAAATTACCACCCGTTTTTCATAAAACCGCTATTTTCGCCCTTACATAAATATACCCCTATGTTTTTATGATTATTTCCCGAGTTAAACCTCCCCCTAAAATCATCTATTAACCTTTTAAATAAAGGTTTTATTTGTATTTTTTTAAAAAGTAAAATATACCCCTTACTTCATATACCTAATACCCATATAAGGTATAATAATGGTGTTTTTTAACGTTTTTCTACATTATGTAAATTTGTACTTGCCTACACAATGGAAATATGGTGTAATGCAAAAAAAAGATAAAGGATTTTAAACAATGGCTGAAACAATTCAAAACTTCTTAACAGACTATTATTCAATCGCAATTCCACTTAGTATCTTAATCAACATAGTCATTAGCCTTTTAGGTGTTATCCCTAGTATTTTTTTGACCGCTATTAACATACAGCTCTTTGGTGTAACAAACGGAACCCTTATTTCGATCGCAGGTGAGGCATTAGGGGCTATTATCTCGTTTTATATTTATCGTATAGGCCTTCAGAAATTCACTCACAGCAAAGTAAATAAGTATCCAAAGGTAGAACGCCTACTTTATGTAGAAGGTAGAGAGGCCTTTCTACTCGTCCTATCGTTCCGCCTCATTCCTTTCATTCCGTCTAGTATCGTGACTTTATTTGCAGCTCTAGGCAAAATGTCATTACTATCCTTCAGTATTGCCAGTACAATAGGTAAAATACCGGCATTATTAATCGAGGTATATTCTGCTTATCATGTCATGAACGGAACAAATGAAGCGAAGTGGATTGTAACAATCGCGGGCGCTATTGGATTGTTTTATTTGTGGAAAAAATGGAGAAAAAAATAAAGAAGGAGCCTATGCTCCTTCTTTATTTTTGAGGTATTTTATTAATAGCTATCCTTTAGATCGTTAGTTAATACCAACAGCACTAAATGATTGCTTAACTGCATTTACTTCAGCAGAGTTCGCACCATATAAATCAGCTGCAGCTTGTACTGCACCAGCACGCGCTTGACTAAATGTAGTAGATTGCGTGAAATATTGTGTGTTTGCACGGTAATAAATTGCACCTAGCTTATCTTTACCAATACCAGTTACAGTTACACCGTAATGCGTACCTCCATTTGCTAATAAATAAGCTTGTTTGTTAATAATACCACTGTTCGTATGAACCCCACCGTTATCACTAGTACCAGTGTAACGCTTAGAATAATGATCTGGATCACCATATTTCGTTGGATCACTCATAGAGCGAAGCGCATCTCCTGCTTTACCAGGCGTATAAATATCTTCACCAATTTCCCAATCTGGGTTACGGTTATCATAGAATTCTACTAAAGTACCAAAAACATCTGAAATAGCTTCATTTAATGCCCCTGATTCATTTTGATAGATTAAATCTGAGCTATACTCTGTAACAGCATGCGTTAATTCATGGCCAATTACATCAATTCCACCAGACAATGAAGTGAATGTTACACCATCACCATCTCCGTATACCATTTGAGAGCCATTCCAGAACGCATTATTATATCTACTTCCATAATGAACTGTTGATTTTAATGGCGCTCCTGCATCATTAATAGAGTTTCTATTAAAAGTAGCTTTATAGTAATCATATGTTTTACCCGCATAGTAATGAGCATCTACCGCTGCTGCATCATACGCTGCATTGAAAACATTATCTGCATCTACCCATAATGTTCCTGGCAATGTAGTACGATTTTTCGCATCATATGTGAAAATCGTTGCTCCGCGCGTATTATCTTGTAAGTAGTAAGATGAGCCAGATAACGTTGTATTAAGCGACTTCGTATCTCCTAATACACCTTTACCAGTACCCACTGCATTTGTTCCTGTTACAGGCTTTACAGCTGGTTTCGCTTCCTGTTTAGGTGCCTCTTGCTTAACTGGTGATTTATCTTCATTTGCTACATGATCAAGTTTATTATATTTATTTAACACTTTACCGCTGTCTGCTTCAATGAAATAGTAGTAGTTTCCTGGACTCGGGTCTAAGAAGTTTAAATTTACAACGTATGCATATGTTGTTTCTTCACCGTTTTGATATACATATAAGTCCGCTTTTGGTTCTACCTCATATTTAGGTGTAATCCCTAAATCTTTTTGCGCAATTTCAATTGCTTTTGCGCCTTCGATCTTATTTTTATTTTTCAATTTTTCTTTTTTGTCTAAATCAGGCGCAACTGTTCCAGACAATACTTTTAAAGAACCATCTTTACTTACGTGAGCTACTTGCGTAGACCCCCATACAGGTACTCCTTCATATACTTGTTGCAAACGTAATACTGTTGAATCAGTTACAGCATCTTTCTTCACTTGTTTCACTTTGAAAGAATCTTGCGCACTCTTTTCCCCTAACTTGTAATCACCTTTTGCTGCGTTTAAGTAATCAAACACAACAGATTCTGCTTTCTTACCAGTTGCCCCAGTTAGATCCCCAGAAACAAACTCCGGTGACTGTACTGTCTCATTGTACTTCTTCGTAGAGAGCACATTTTTAGAATCTGCAAATGCAGAGCCTGTCCCTCCGAACGTTGTAACTGCCATTCCTGTCGCTAACACTAATGCTAAACTTTTCTTTTTCATGAACCTTCCCCCTAATAAATTATTTTTTGAAAAAGAGTAGTTTCATATTAGCATTATGTTTCCACTATTAATATACTAAAAATTCAATTAATTTTTTTCTCAAGTTTTGTAGAATTTTGAGGAACAAATATTGAAAAAACCCCTTTCCGGTTGGAAAGGGGTTTTTAATTATGAATTAATTTGTTGAACTGTTTTAGCTTCTTGACCAACAATATCAGGTTTACTGCTATACTGATGTATTCCTCCAACAACTGTAAGAGTCACTATAAATGCTAATGCTCCAAATACCATCTTTTTCATTTTTATTCCTCCTTATCATTCATTAAATCAATAACTAACCTATAATATCGATTACTTTCTTCAAATCTCGATAAACTGGAAAAATGTTCTGCTAGTTCAATGTATACTTTCTTTAATTCTATTTTATTTCCCGCAGATTTATACAATGGGATAGCCTCATTTTCCAAAAATGCTTTATAATCTTTCGCTTCTTCAAAATATTTATATCTAAGCATTAAAAGCAAGTATAATTTTGCATTAAATCTCTCTTCTTGTTTTGCTGCATCAATTCCCTTATCAATTAATGCCTTTGCCTCCTCTAACTCTTCTAATTTAATGCATACTACTGCCATTTCATATATTGTATCTAAATAATTTAAATCTATTTGTTTTTGAAGTTGTAGACTATCTAAATAATATTTTTTTGCTTGCTGATATTTGCCTTTTTTATAATAGATGCTTCCCATATTACTTAAAGTAATAGCTAAAAGTACATCCTTATCAGCAAAAGATGCGGACTCTCTCAAAATACTCTCATACATTTTTAAAGCTTCTTCATACTGACCTTTTTCTGTATAACTTACCGCAATAAGTATTTGGCAGTTAATTATGTTTCTAAACTTATATTCACTACGAAAGCCTTCTAATGCTATATTTACAAAATGGATTGCAAGATGATGAATATCTAAATGAGTATATACAAGCGCTATATTATAATATAGGCCTGTTTCATGATAACCTTGTTCCTTGGCCATTACTTCTGTTTTTAATAAGTAATCTAGCCCCTCCTTCCATCTATATTGCAAACAGCACAATAACCCTCTACTATACATATATAATAACTTCTGAAATGGAGAATACTTTTTATATACCTTCTTCAATCTATCTAATTCTTCTTCAAGTGTAGCAATATCCCTTTTCATAATTAAATAACGCGTATAAAGCAGTTTATAATAATTTATAATTTCAAAATCCAAAACATGCTTCATTTCACCTTGTAATTCTTCATATATGCGTTCTACTTGTGGCTTGTCCAAATGAACTAATGCATTTAACCATTCATCCAGCTTCCCCTTCACATCTTCTTCTACATCTCTCAAATCCGTCACGGCAATTTCTAATCTTGCGCAGAGCAATTGTAGAATCTCTTCTGATGCTTCGATTTTTCCATTTTCGATTTTACTTAAGTATGAGACAGAACAAATGCCCTGACATAATTCTTCTTGTGTCATTTTTTGCTGTAGCCGTTTGTAAAAGACTTGTTTGCCTATTTTTTCTAATGTTTGTTGCATTGTCCTCCTCCATTCTCATTTACCCCCATTACTTTAATAATACATAAAATCTTGAGAAATATAAATTGATAAATGTTAATTTTCTAAAAAATATGCAATATTTCATTTTTTTCCCTCTTGACTATACTTTCATATCTATTCTTTGCTACGATCCGTGAAAAATTGGTATACTATAACCAAATTATGGAGGTGTTTTCGCGATGACTTATTATAAAGACGATAGCTATGCCTTACATACAGATTTATATCAAATTAATATGGCTTATACATATTGGAAAGATGGTATTCATAACCGCCGCTCGGTGTTTGATTTATACTTTCGAAAACTTCCATTCGAGAACGGTTATGCTGTTTTTGCTGGCCTTGAAAAAATTGTAGAGTACATAGAAAACTTCAGCTTTACCGAAAGCGATATCGCTTATTTAGCAGAATTACAATTTGAAGAAGAATTTCTTCAGTATTTACAAAATATGAAATTCACCGGGACGATTCGAAGTATGCAAGAAGGTGAAGTTGTCTTTAATAACGAGCCTTTATTACGTGTCGATGCACCGCTCGGGGAAGCACAAATTATTGAAACCGCCCTGTTAAACATTGTGAATTACCAAACATTAATTGCAACGAAAGCAGCTCGTATGAAGCACGCTGCAAATAACGATGAACTTTTAGAGTTCGGAACAAGACGTGCCCACGAGTTCGATGCAGCCCTTTGGGGTACACGTGCTGCCTTTATCGGTGGTTTCTCATCTACGAGTAACGTACGGGCTGGAAAACGCTTTGGGATACCTGTAGCCGGCACACATGCGCACTCTTTTGTTCAAGCTTATCGCGATGAATATGTTGCTTTTAAGAAATACGCTGAAACTCATAAAAAGTGTGTCTTTCTCGTTGATACATATGACACATTAAAATCTGGTGTTCCAAATGCAATTCGCGTGGCAAAAGAGTTCGGGGATCGCATCGATTTTTATGGCATTCGCCTCGATAGTGGTGATATGGCTTATTTATCTAAAAAGGCAAGAAAACTACTAGATGAAGCCGGGTTTACAAATACAAAAATTATTGCTTCTAGCGATTTAGATGAATACACCATTATGCATTTAAAATCTCAAGGAGCAAAAATTGATGTATGGGGCGTTGGAACAAAATTGATTACGTCCTTTGAGCAACCAGCTTTAGGAGCTGTTTATAAACTCGTTGCGATTGAAGATACTGATGGAAAGTTAAATGATACAATTAAAATTTCATCTAACCCTGAAAAAATTACTACTCCAGGACTGAAACGAATTTATCGCATTATCAACCGAGTTAATGATCATGCAGAAGGCGATTATATTGCATTAGATTGTGAAGAACCAGGAAAAGAAGAACGCTTAAAAATGTTTCACCCTGTTCACACGTATATAAGTAAATTTGTAACAAACTTTGAAGCGCGCGAACTGCATAAAGACATTTTCGTTAACGGTGAAAGAACATATGAACTACCTGACATATTGGATATTCAAAAATACAATGAACAGAGTCTCGCGTTATTTTGGGAAGAGTATATGCGAACTTTAAATCCTGAAGAGTACCCTGTCGATTTAAGTCAAGAATGCTGGGATCATAAAATGAATTACATTCAAACTGTTCGAGAACAAGTTGAAAAAAATATACAAAAATAAAACAGAGAAGCTGCTCCTTCTCTGTTTTCTTCAATGCTATATATCTTTGTAAAAAATATATTAAAATAACAAGACAAATATTTTTTATTTGTAAATTTTAATATTACGTTATTTATTTCTAAAATAATATTTGTTATTATTTTATTGAGTCAATTTCAACAGAATAACCTAAAAAAGAGGACGCAGGTTGCGTCCTCTTTTTTATCCCGCATTAACGGGCAGTAAGACCCCCAAAATTCAGCAAAAGCAAGGGCGTTAGATGGGGGATCAACTGTCCGTAAAAGCCCGATTGGTGAAGGCTAATAATCAGCGGGGGATGAAGCCCCCCACTGATTAAGGTTTCACTTTATAAATCTTTCACTCGTAGTACACGCATTGCATTTAACACTGCCAGTAGTGTCACACCAACATCTGAGAAAACCGCTTCCCACATTGTTGCAATACCGAAAGCACCAAGTAGTAAAACTAATCCTTTTACCCCTAATGCAAAGATAATATTTTGCCATACAATGCGTCTTGTACGTTTTGCAATGTTTACAGCTGTTGCAATTTTTGAAGGCTCATCAGTCATAATAACGATATCTGCTGCTTCAATTGCTGCATCTGATCCTAAACCACCCATTGCAATACCAACATCGGCTCTTGCTAATACCGGTGTATCATTAATACCATCACCAACGAAAGCAACTTTTTCTTTTCCATGCTTTGCTGCATCAATTTTTTCAATCTCTTCTACTTTTTGTTGCGGTAATAGTTCTGCGTGAACTTCATCTAAACCTAACTCTTTACCAACAGCTTCACCAACTGGTTTTGCATCACCAGTTAACATGACTGTTTTCTTAATACCTAGTTCTTTTAATTTTTGAATTGCTTGTTTTGAATCTTCTTTTACTTCATCAGAGATAACGATATAACCTGCATATTTTCCATCTACAGCAACGTGAACTAATGTACCTACTGTTTCTGGTTGCTTAAATGTAATGTTCTCTTTTCTCATTAATTTAGCATTACCTGCAAAAATTTCTTTTCCTTGTACTTTTACGACTGTACCGTGACCAGAAATTTCGTTATAATCATCGATTATTTTTTCATCAACTGATTTTCCATATGCATTTCGAATCGATTGTGCAATTGGATGGTTAGAATACACTTCAGCAAATGCTGCATACTCTAATAATTCTTCATTTGTAATACCTTCGCTCGGTTCCATTTTTGTAACTTTGAAGACACCTTTTGTTAATGTGCCTGTTTTATCAAAAACAATATATTTCACATCATTTAAAGCTTCTAAATAGTTACTCCCTTTTACTAACACACCACTTTTAGATGCACCACCGATACCTCCAAAGAATCCAAGAGGAATAGATACAACTAACGCACACGGACAAGAAATTACTAAGAACACTAAAGCTCGATAAATCCAATCCGAGAATGTAGCTCCTTCTAAAATAAGTGGTGGAATAAACGCCATGATCGCTGCTGTAATTACTACAACTGGAGTGTAGTAACGCGCGAACTTCGTAATAAAGTTTTCTGTTGGCGCTTTTTTACTGCTTGCATTTTGAACTAAATCTAAAATTTTTGATACAGTTGATTCACCAAATTCTTTTGTAACTTCAATTGTTAATACACCATTTTGGTTCACAAAACCACTTAATACATCATTTCCAATTTCAACTTCACGTGGTACAGATTCACCAGTCAATGCTGAAGTATCTACCATTGATGTTCCTTCAACTACTTTTCCGTCTAACGGTACTTTCTCACCAGGTTTCACGATAATATAATCGCCGATTTGTACATCTTCTGGTGATACTTGTTTCGTTTCATTTCCAATCTTTACATTCGCGTAATCAGGACGAATATCCATTAATGAAGTAATTGATTTTCGAGAACGGTTTACCGCAATACTTTGGAATAGTTCTCCTACTTGATAGAATAACATTACTGCAACCGCTTCTGGGTATTGTTGAATTGCGAAAGCTCCTAGTGTTGCAATTGCCATTAAGAAGTTCTCATCAAACACTTGGCCACGAGTTATGTTTCTTACTGCTCTCCAAACGATATCTCCACCAATTAATACATACGCAAGGACGAATAACGGAATTGTGATCATTTGTGGTAAGCCAGCTAATGCAGCAATTGCTGTCAAAATTCCTCCAACCACTAATCGTCCTACCATTTTTTTCACATTTGCTTCTCCATGATCGTGACTATGTCCATGGTCATGACCACCCTTTTCTTCACGAACAACTTTCACATCTGGTTCTAACTTTTGAACGACATTTGTTATATTGGCTACAGTCGTTTCTAATTCTCTTTTATTCGCTACTTCAATTCGTAATTTCTTTGATACGAAATCAACAGTTGCTGCTGAAACCGTCGGCATTTCCTTAACTTTATTTTCAATCTTCATCGCACAATTTGCGCAATCTAAACCTTCTAATATAAACACTTCTTTTGCCATTTTTGTGTTTTTTTCTTCTTGCACTTTAATGTGCGGTTCTAATTTTGTAACGAGTTGTTTTGCTTCTGTAACAACTTCGCTTTCTTTATTTTGCGCTGTTTCTAAAACCATTGTTTTTGTCGCGAAATTTACAGAGCAAGAATTTACTCCTTCTATATTCCCAACGCCTTTTTCAATTTTCATTGCACAGTTTGCACAATCTAAACCTTCTAACATCAGTTTCTTTTTCACTAATGCTTCAGCCATCGTTCTCCCTCCTCGCGTTCTATTTATTCTTCCTCGTTTACGTGTTCAAACGCTTGCTCGAAGATATGAATTACGTGTTGGTCAGCTAACGAATAATAAACGACCTTTCCTTCTTTACGATTCTTTACAAGTTTCGCTTGCTTTAACACACGAAGCTGATGTGAAATAGATGATTGTGTCATTCCTAATAAATACGCTAAATCACAAACACACATTTCAGCTTCAAATAACGCATGTAATATTCTTGTACGTGTACGATCACCTAATACTTTAAATAATTCTGCTACTTTACTTAAACTTTCATCCGTTGGAATTGTTTGTTTTACTTGATCAACAACTTCTTCATGAATTATCGTTTGAGAACATGTCTCTTGTGGTGTTTCTACTTTATTTCCAGCCATTATAGCTCACCTCTTTATTTGAACATATGAACAATCATTCATATATCTTATACCTTTATTATATGAGCGTCCATTCATATGTGTCAATGAAATCTCATACATTTTTTTGAACATTTCGTTCACATTTTAAAAAGATCTACACATATTTTCCGCATCCATTACATTCTCATACAAAAAAGAATATACACTTTACACAAAAGAAAAAGCCTTGCGCGTTCCCTAGACGCACAAGGCTTACTATACTTATATCCCTTTTAACTAAGCTTTTAATTAGCTTGTTCTAAATTATCCTGCGAACTTCCATCGTCTTTTAAATGACTATGTTTTTTCGAATAAACAAAGTATACAACTACTCCAATTGCTAACCAAATACCGAAGTAGATCCATGTTGTTAATGGTAGGTTAAACATTAAGAATAGACAACATGCGATTGAAATAAGCGGTAGCGTTGGTACAAGTGGTACCATAAAGCCACGTTTTAAGTTCGGATGTGTTTTACGAAGAATAATAACTGACACACCTACCATCGCAAATGTTAACAATGCTCCAATATTCGCTAAATTCGACAATTCTTTTAAATCGATAAATCCAGCAATTAAAGCACTACCAATACCTGTTAACCAAGTTGAGAATACTGGCGCTTCTGTTTTCTTATTAATTTTCGCAAATGATTTTGGTAATAAACCGTCACGGCTCATCGCGAAGAATACACGTGTCGTTGCATAAATGTAAGCAAAGATTACAGCCATAATACCAATTACAGCTCCAACTGCGATTACACCCGCTACTTTATCTTGTCCTACAACTTCTAATACATATGCCATAGCTTCTGGTACATCTAATTCTTTATAAGAAACCATACCTGTCATAACGAGACATACTACAACATAAATAATTGTACAAATAACTAATGAAGCAATAATACCAATCGGTAAATCACGTTGTGGATTTTTTACTTCTTCAGCAGAAGTTGCTAATGCATCAAATCCTAAGAAAGCAAAGAATACTGCTGCTCCGCCGGCAAAGATTCCGCTAATACCGTATGGTGCAAATGGTGTCCAGTTTTCTGGTTGTACGTAAAACGCACCAACTGCAATGAATAAAATAACAATACCAATTTTAATTAATACCATTATGTTATTCACACGCTTACTTTCTTTCGTACCTCTTGATAGTAACCAAGTTAAAACTAATGTAATGACTACTGCTGGTAAATTCACGATCCCACCTTGTGATGGAATCTTTAACAACTCTGTTGGAATTTCTAATCCGAATCCACTCACTAAGTTATTAAAATAACCTGTCCATCCACCAGCTACTGCGGCAGTTGTTACGACATATACAGATAGTAATGTCCATCCCATTAGATGGGCAATAAACTCACCAATTGTCGCATATGAATATGTGTACACACTACCTGAAACCGGAAGTGTAGATGCAACTTCTGCATAACACAACGCTGCAAATCCACAAACAATCGCTGCAATCATGAATGAAAAGATAACTGCTGGACCAGCATCTCTTGCTGCTACTAATCCTGTTAATACTAGTACTCCTGTACCAATTATCGCACCAATCCCTAGCATTGTTAGGTCAAATGCCCCTAGCGTTTTCGTTAAAGTTTTACTTTTACTTTCCCCTAACAATTGCGTAACGGATTTCTTTTTAAATAGGTTGGCCACGATGTATGCCCCCTTTTGCCAAGAAGAGCTAAGAGATATTCACTCTTAGCTCTTATCATGTTGGTTTATATATTGTTCGATTTTGTTTTGTATAATGCTTGTATTAGCAAGATACTGTTTCTGCTTCTAATAATTCTTTAGCACCTTTGTACTCTACACCGTGAGCTTCTGCAACTGCTTCGAATGTTACATAGCCATCTAATGTGTTAATACCTTTTAGTAATGCAGAGTTGCCTAAGCAAGCTTCTTTGTAGCCTTTGTTAGCAATTTGTACTGCGTATGGTACTGTTACGTTTGTTAATGCAAGAGTTGATGTACGTGGAACCGCACCTGGCATGTTTGCAACTGCATAATGAACAACGCCGTGTTTTTCGTAAGTTGGGTTATCATGAGTTGTAATACGGTCAGTTGTTTCGAAAATACCACCTTGGTCAATCGCGATATCTACAACAACAGAACCTGGTTCCATTGATTTAATCATTTCTTCTGTTACAAGTTTTGGCGCTTTTGCACCTGGGATTAATACTGCACCGATTACAAGATCAGACTCTTTTACAGCTTCTGCAATATTGTACGGATTAGACATTAAAGTTTTTACTTGGTTTCCGAAAATGTCATCTAATTGACGAAGACGTTCTGCACTTAAGTCGATGATTGTTACATCCGCACCTAGTCCAACTGCAATTTTAGCAGCATTTGTACCAGCTTGTCCACCACCGATGATTGTTACTTTACCACGTTTAACCCCTGGAACACCTGCAAGTAAAATTCCTTTACCGCCTTTGTTCTTCTCAAGGAATTGTGCACCAATTTGTGCAGCCATACGACCAGCTACTTCACTCATAGGTGCAAGTAATGGTAGAGAACGGTTTTCTAATTGTACTGTTTCATATGCAATAGAAACAACTTTCTTTTCGATTAATGCTTTTGTTAATTCTGGTTCTGGAGCTAAGTGTAAGTATGTGAATAAAATTAAACCTTCGCTGAAGTGTTTGTATTCGCTTTCAATTGGTTCCTTAACTTTCATAACCATTTCCATGTTCCAAGCTTCTTCAGCTGTATCAACAATTTTCGCTCCCGCTTCAACATACTGAGCATCTGTGAAACCAGATCCTAAACCTGCACCCTTTTGAATGAATACTTCGTGATTGTTACGAATTAAATGTACAACACCTGCTGGTGTCATTGCCACACGGTTTTCGTTGTTTTTAATTTCTGCTGGTACCCCAATACGCATAATGAAATGCCCCCTTATAATTAACAGAAAAAAGAAAGTCTTTTTTCTTTTTGTAATAATTAATAACTTATGTCCTTATTCTAGCATAACTTAAAAGTTATGAAAACGCTAACATACCATATTTTTAAAGTTTATATATTTAGAATAGTGTAAATATATAAAACATTGATTCTATTAGCCTCGTTGTTCCATCTCATTATCTATCACTCTATTTTTATTATACTCCTTTAAAATAAGCAGCAATCATTTATTATTCGACAATAATGTAACAATGTAAGAAATACCAATGATGCCGTATACATATACAGTTATAAGTTTAAACAATACTTTAGAGATATATTCTTTCCCTAAAAAAACAGCTGCTAGCATTTAACTAGCAGCTGGATAACTTATAAATAACTTGGAAAATAAATCATCTGTTGTTTCCGTAATTTTATCAAACAGATCACTTTCTTCCTCTTCTTGCTCTTTTAACATCTTAATTGTTTCACGTGCCGATTCAGGATAATCGGTAATGATACCATCTACGTTCAATTTATAATATCCCTTTAAACTTTCCATATCATTTACCGTCCATACGTAAATTGGTTTATTTAACTTCCTTGCTTCTTTTACTAATTTCTTATTTAACATGTATTCTTCCGCTACATAAAAATCAGCCTTTACATTCTTTAAGTGAGCTCTACTTGCATATAATATATATCCTACTTTTATATTTGGATTTGCACGCTTAAACTCTTTTATAAGCGGATAATGTAACGTTTGAATAACACATTGCTTCTCAAATTCATTATCTTTAATCGTTTTTAATACTTTGTTTACAAAGTCTTTTTCGCCCCCATGAAGCTTCACTTCAATATTGAGTTTGATTTTACCCTTTGCCAACTTAATGATTTCATCCAGCGTACTGATTTGTCCTGAAAAACCATCTTGACTAAGGGTAAGCTGCCTTAACTCTTCCATCGTTAAATCCGAAACATGAACGTTAGCATTGGCAAGACGTTTCAACTTCAAATCATGTATAACTGCTAGTTCACCGTCTTTTGTTTGTAATACATCTATTTCAGCGTAGTCTGCTTTCGCATCAATAGCTCCCTGCACAGCTTCTTTCGTATTTTCTACACCTTTTGAAATATAACCGCGATGAGCCATAATAATCGGTTCTTTATATGTGTTTGTAATAAAGGTCACAATGAAAGCAACAACCATTCCCGCCGTAATAATTCCTACAATATATACACCAATAAATTTCCAACGATGTTTTTGGAAGAAACATTTATCTGCCTTCGTCTTTGAATAATCTAATCCTTCTTCTAATAAAACATCTTCGACTGGAACCTTTTGTAAATACAATCTTGTTAACGCCATAATATAGAACGGTGTCATAATAAAGCTAAATAGATACAATGTACTTGTTAGGAAAACTGAAATAGTTGACTCTGCTAGTAGTGCAAATGTCCCTTCTGGGTTTGTAAATTCATATACTCCCCACAGACAAAGTAAATAAACTCCTACACATAAAAGAAAAACAATTCCTACAGATATGAAAAAACCTACTAAAAAGAACAAAACTTTAAAGAAGCTTTCTTTTACTAAGTTTGCGCTTTTGCGTGCTGCCGTACGGAACGGCTTCTCCTCTAAAACGATAATAGGTAAAACAAAAATCCAACGAAGGTTCAAATAGGCAACTACAGCAAAGAAAGTATAATATCCAACTTGCCCCATTGTTGTCTTAAATAGTTCACCTGTAATAAAATTAGGAATTTGAATTTCAGGAATCAATGCAGATTTATATCCCATACTTAATAGTGGTAATAGTACAACTGCATACAAAACAAAGCCAGGTAAGCAATATGTAAACAGAGAAGGTAAATACGTTACTGTTTTATATAAAATCGGACGTAATCTCACCTTCTGCCTTTTATGAGCGAAGTACGAAATGATAATAAGTACTGCAAACTCTGTAAAGATCAGGAACAATGCCAATATAGATAAAATTACGATCGCCAAAATCCCGTATGGTGTTTTCAAAAATGCTAATAACTCATCATTTGTTGCGTTTGCATACCCACCAAAGTACAACAACTTATTGAAAATAATACCGAAAAGCGGGATAAACACAATCGCTGCTAACAATTTATAAGCAAGTTGGAATGTTAACACATTCCAAAAGGCAAATCTAACAGTTTGAAAGGAATGTCTCATTACTCCTGGTATAGATAGTCTTTTACGGTGTTGCATATATTCCTCCACATTCTAAAACGATATTTGAGATGGATTCCACATTTCCATTTCTAACCCATCCCTTTAATAATAATATATTCCGCTTAACATGAACACTCTTATACATACAATGAAAAAAGTGATGGCTACTTCCCATCACTTTTCACTTACTCTATTTTTTCTCTAACCCTTGTCCAAATGCTTTCAAGAAGCTAAATCCGAATGTGATGGCTCTATTGATATCTGGATCTTTTAACACTTTAAAGAAGTCCATCACTTTTGTTTTTTTACCACTCTTTAATTCATCTGTTGCAAATTGCAATCCAGTGACTAAACTCGATGTGATTTGCTTTGTTACTTCTGGGTCAACTGAGGACAGTGCTTCCCCCGCCCCCATCATGTTGTTAAGTGCATTTTTAACTGGTTCACGATTTAATTGCTCCACAGCGATTTTTGAAACATCTTCCTTAGCAGCAAGTAAACTAATCGCCGCATCTAATATTCCAGCCTTCTGTAACTGCGCTAACAGCTGCATCGTTTCTTCTACTGCTTCACGATTATTAGATAGCTCATTTAGAAGTTCATCTGCTACTTGCTGTTTCTGTTCTTCCTCTGTTACAACTTTCTTTTTAATTAAAGTAATCTCTTTCGCCACTATCTCCGCCCCCTAGTCCACGAGTGATACGTATTGTTTTCTTTGCCATTTTTGCTCGATTTCAACACCATTTTGCGGATTACGCTTTTTATCTCGCGGGTTTGAAGATGGTAACGGACGATTTCCTTTTTCACGTAATACACGCATTTTCACCATCGTTTGTTTGTACGCCGGTGTACACGTATAAAGGTCTGTTGCCGTCCCAGTTAAAATATTGATCGCTTCTTCATTTATCGTTGCATGCATCGGTAAGTATAGCTCTTTCCCCGTTACACGCTCAGTAATAAGCGCTTGTACTTTAATTTTGCCAAATGGTGATGCTAATTCTACAAGACCACCATCTTTCACATTGCGCTCTATAGCAAGCTCAGGTGAAATTTCAACGAACACTTCAGATACTTTAGATAAAATACCAGCCGACTTATTCGTCATATTCCCTTCATGGAAATGTTCTAGCATACGTCCATTATTTAAAAGTAAATCATACTCATCTGGCGCTACAACTGGTGGTACCCATTCATCTAATGATAAACGAGCTAGTTTATCTGGGAAGTTAAATCCGTCTACATATAATAGCGGTGTATCACTACCATCATGACTACCCCAACATAAACTATTCCATCCTTCTAGACGATCGTACGTTGCTTGAGAGTATAACGGTGCAAGCGATGCGATTTCGTCCATAATTTCACTTGGACTTTCGTAATTCCAATCCCCACCGAGTGCACGAGCAACTTTTTGTAAAATCCACCAATCTGGTTTTGAATCACCTAGTGGTTTTAATACTTCATATAATCTTTGAATACGTCGCTCTGTATTCGTAAACGTTCCTTCTTTTTCTAAGCTTGGTGCCGCTGGTAAAATAACATCAGCAAAACGAGCTGTTTTTGATAAGAACATATCTTGAACAACGAGGAAGTCTAAATTCGCTAAAATATGTTGCACATGGTTCGCATTGGAATCGACTAAAGCCATTTCTTCCCCCATGACATACATACCACGTAGTTTTCCTTCTTCTGCCGCAAGTAACATTGCGATATTATTTAATCCTGGTGCTTTCGGAATCGTTGTGCCGTATGCTTTTTCAAACTTAGCACGAAGCGTATCATCCGATACTGCTTGATAACCTGGAAGCCAGTTTGGTAATGTCGCCATATCACAAGCACCTTGTACGTTATTATGACCTCGTAATGGATATGCGCCTGCACCAGGACGACGATAGTTCCCCGTAACAAGCAGTAAATTGGAAATGGCAGCAGATGTTGTACTTCCTCCTGTATTTTGCGTTACACCCATTCCCCAAAGTATACAAGTTCCATCTGCTTCATATACCATACGAGCCATTGCTTTCAGGTTTTCTTTCGAAATTCCCGTAATTTCTTCTGTATAATCAAGCGTATACTTTTCTAACATTGTGCTATATTCATCAAAGTTCTTCACATTTTCAGCTATGAACTTTTTATCATGCCAATCTTGATCAATAATATATTTCGTAATACCAGCAAGCCATACGTAATCTGTACCTTGGCGCGGATGAATAAATAAATCCGCACGCTCTGCCATTTCATGTTTACGAAGATCTGCTACAATCAGTTTTTGCTCGTGTAATTTATGAGCACGTTTTACACGCGTCGCGAGTACAGGATGTCCTTCTGTTGGATTCGCACCAACGATAATGACAAGGCCTGCTTCAGCTATATCTTTCACTGTTCCAGCATCGCCGCCCATACCGACAGTTTTAAATAAACCATCTGTTGCTGGAGATTGGCAATAACGCGAGCAGTTATCTACATTATTTGTTCCATATATTTGACGAGCTAGTTTTTGCATAAGATAATTTTCTTCATTCGTTACTTTCGAAGAAGAAATAAATCCAAATGCATCGCTGCCGTATTCTGATTTAATATGTTGCATGTTAGAAGCAACAACTTCTAACGCTTCTTCCCATGAAGCTTCAACAAACATATCTCCTTGGCGAATTAATGGCTTCGTAATTCGATCTTCACTATTTACAAAGTCCCATCCAAATTTACCTTTTACACATGTGGAAATACCATTAACCGGTGCATCTGAAACAGGTTGCACTTTTAATATATGGCGATCTTTCGTCCATACTTCGAATGAACAACCGACACCACAAAATGTACAAACTGTTTTTGTTTTATTCACTTTCGTCTTACGCATCGCAGCCTCTACTTCTGAAACCGCTAAAATACTACTATATCCAGGCTCTACATCCTTTACAAAATCAATCATCGGATCTAACACATCTGGTTTTAATCCTGTCATGAATCCAGCTTCACCTAACATTGATTTTTCCATTAACGCATTACATGGACATACTGTTACACACTGCCCGCAACTTACACAAGATGAGTCATTTATACTTACACCATGATCCCATATAACACGCGGACGATCTAAGCTCCAGTCTATCGATATCGTTTCATTAACCTGTAGGTTTTGACATACTTCTACACACTGTCCACAAGCAATACATTGATTTGGATCATACCGATAAAACGGATGTGACATATCCACTTCACAAGCACTTACTTTCGGCTCATACGGATATTTCTGTTCTTCAATTCCCATCATATGTACTGTATTATGAACCTTACAATTACCGTTATTGTTATCACATACGGTACAATACAATAAATGATTCTCTAATATTCGATCCATCGCCTCAGTCTGCGCCTCTTTCGCACGCTGTGACTGTCTTTCAATATGCATACCATTCTCTATTTGCGTTGAACAAGCACGCATTAACTTCCCATCTACTTCTACAATACACGTATCACAAGTTTGAATTGGATCTACTTCTGGTACATGACAAATTTGAGGATGTTCCAAATTACTCTCGTTAAATAATTGTAGTATCGTCTTTTCACCTGATGCTGAAAATTCTTTACCATCTACGGTTACACGGACTGTCTGTTCTGCCATAGTTTCCCCTCTCCTTACAACCAACTGTACAACACACTTGTGAATCCGTTTTCACAAATGAATTACTGTACATATTTTTGAAACGCCCTGCCTAAATACTTTTCTTATGAAGTCGATTCTAGATGTTTATAAGGTATCACTACGAAAGCTTGAAAATTTCACTATTCTACATTTCTATTATATCGTATATATACAATAATAACCAAAATAATCTGATACCTTCCTTCTAATAGATGTTTTTATTTTTTCAATGTTTTATGATGAATGTGGGAGAAAATACATATAAAAGGGGAATTTCATATGGGACCTACGCAAGAGAGTTATACAATTGTACGCTATCACTCTGGTACATTTTCAAAACAAACTGATGAGATTGTTACAGAATCTCCTATTACTATTAAATTGAATGGTGAAGAATATGTAACAGTCGTATGTACACCAAATTATATTGAAGATATGGTAATTGGTTTTTTAATTTCTGAGGGGATTATTTCTTCCTATAAAGATATTGAAGAACTATGGGTTCAAAAAGATAACGGAATTGTCCATGTAACATCATCAAAAATAAATCCGCTCTATCAAAATTTATATAATAAACGATACATCACTTCCTGCTGCGGAAAAGGTAGACAAGGTTTTATTTTCGCTAACGATGCAGCAAAAGCAAAAGATTTACATGATATACATATAAAAATTACTCCTGAAGAATGCTTTTACTTAATGAATACTTTACAACAATCTTCTACTACCTTTCGCCAAACCGGCGGTGTTCACAATACCGCGCTATGTGATCGAAACAATATCCTCCTATCAAGAATGGATATTGGAAGACATAATGCATTAGATAAAATATATGGACATTGTTTACGCAACGATATATCTGTTAAAGGAAAAATCATTGCATTTAGCGGGCGTATTTCATCCGAAATTTTACTCAAAGTTTCAAAAATCGGATGTGAAATTGTTCTATCTAAATCCGCTCCAACAAAACTAGCATTGCAACTCGCTCACGATTTAGGCATTACAGTCGTAGGATTTATTAGAAATGACTCTTGTAATATTTACACGCATCCACATCGAATTGATGGTTATCAATCGAATAACTAAAATAACTCCTCAATCGAGGAGTTATTTTAGTTATAAAAATGTAATATATTAAACACTTGAATAGTTAATAAAGTTAATATATAATTTCATTACATATTAAAAAACAAAACATTGTAGCATATATCTTTTCATTCTTTTACAAATTAAAAGAGACTGCTCACAAAACACATACACAATCTTATAAAAGGTTCACTTTATTTGAAATCGACCAAGGAGGTTACAACGATGGAAATTCGCTTATTAACGACAGAGGACGCAGAAATATATTTAAAAGTTTGTATGGAAGGTTTAACGAAGAACCCGGAAGCTTTTAGCTCTTCTTATGAAGATGTTCTTAAACATGAGGATCCTGTAGCTGCTATGGCAAAACGATTAAGCAATCCGGATAAGTATACTCTAGGTGTCTTCAAAGATAACGATTTAATCGGCATTGCTACTTTAGAAACAAAGCCTTTCATTAAACAAGAACATAAAGCAAAAATCGGTTCCGTTTTTGTTTCCCCTAAAGCACGTGGCCTTGGAGCAGGACGAGCTCTTATTAAAGCAATTATTGAAAATGCCGATAAATTACATGTAGAACAACTTATGCTCGATGTTGTAGTTGGTAACGATGCAGCAAAAAAATTATATGAGTCATTAGGTTTCCAAACTTACGGCGTACAAGAGCGTTCATTAAAACATAACGGTCAATATTGGGACGAAGAACATATGGTTCTATTCTTAAATGATTAATACTTCAATCTAGTTTTCCAAAAGCATCTTTTTATTAAGAAAGATGCTTTTTTCATTACAACAATGTAATCTTCATGTCACCTTTATCGATCGTACCAAACCTTTCCATTCATTATACTAAAAATATAAAGTGAAACTTTACTCAGTGGGGAACTACATCCCACGCTGATCGCATGTACTTGATATGTAGAGGAGAATGTGACATGAAACAAAACAAACGAGCTATGCTTTTAATATTTACTACAGCAATTGTAACTTCTGGATTAGCAATTTTACCTTGGTTTATTATATAAAAATACTCCCCCTAACAACGAAAAAAGCTTATTGCTTCTTAAGAAGCAATAAGCTTTTTTTATATTATAAAATCCCCAAAATTTTATTTACACAACTTATAATAATAACCATAGATACGGCAACGCACATGACAACCGTATTACGATCTTGCTTTTCTTTTTTTGAAATTTCTTCTTTTGGATTCATGTGTATGATCTCCTTTTAAAAAAAGTGTGAGATAGGAAATTTTTCTTATCCGATGCGAGGTGAATACGAAAACCCTCTCTATCTCACATACACAATAGAATGGAATTGTCATTTTATAAATAAAATGACATGACGTTATGTCGCAACATAGGGTATTTTGTGTCGCTACGTTTTCTATTATAAAAAATAGTTGTGCAAAACTAGTGCATTTTTTATGTCAATTACTCTGAGCGAGAAATCACTCTTCCACTCAATCACATAAAAAGAGTTTTTTATCATTTTCATGTAAACTATACAAGTAGAATGAACAGTTTGGGGTGCACAAGATTATGGTAAAAATTTTATTAGTAGACGATGAAGAACGTATGTTACGATTATTAGATCTGTTCTTAAGTCCTCGTGGCTATTTTTGTATGAAAGCTACCTCTGGCCTTGAAGCACTAAAGTTAATAGAACAAAAAGACTTCGATATTGTTTTGTTAGATGTAATGATGCCGAATATGGATGGATGGGATACTTGCTATCAAATTCGTCAAATTTCCAACGTTCCAATCATTATGCTAACAGCTCGTAATCAAAATTACGATATGGTAAAAGGCCTTACGATCGGCGCAGATGACTATATTACAAAACCATTTGATGAGCATGTATTAGTTGCACGAATTGAGGCTATATTACGCCGTACAAAGAAAGATGGATTTGTTAGCTTCAATGGTATTGAGTGGGATAAAACGAAACATACTGTCACAGTGTATGACGAAAAAATCTCACTGACTCCTATCGAATTTTCGTTACTTGGACTATTTTTACAAAATACAAACCGTGCTTATAGCCGAGATGATTTAATCGAAAAAATTTGGGGTTATGAAACAGACATTGAATATAGAACAATCGATTCACATATTCGCAATATCCGCGATAAATTACGGAAAAAAGGATTTCCAGTTGAAAATTACTTAGAAACTGTTTATAAGGTCGGATATAAATGGAAAAGTGAATAATCACTTCGGTCAGTGGAAACTAGTATACCACTGACCCTTTATTATGAATAAGGTATGGTGAGAAAATGAGTAAACTTTCACTTAAAATCGGGACATACTTTTTAATATTAGCTTTATGCATTGAAACGATTGCTTTCGTATCTTTTTACAAAAGTATTTCTAAAATGCGCATTGAAGAGGAAACACTCGCTCTTTTAGAAAAAGGTAATCGCTATAGTAAAAAAATTAAAAACCGCGAGAGACGGGATGAATATTATAAAGAAATGCAACACACTGAACATAATAAAAATCCTAAACGCCCCGTGTACCCCGAGTTCGATATTGCGAATGCGGCTGCACACTTAGTTGAATCGGAATCAATTTCTAACTCCGATATAGCTATTATTATTACTGACCATAACGGCAAAATTATTTCCACCTCAGAACCCGTAACAAAAGAAATGCAAAAACAACTTACTTGTAAAACAGAATCTGTCCCAGAAAGCGGATTAATCGTTGAAAGAAACTGGAAAAAATCAAAATTCATCACCACAGTAAGCCCACTTAACACAACAAAGTTTCAAGGAAAGTTATATATGTTATTAAAAACATCTTTCTTAGAAAACATGTTACTTAAACTCATGAAGCAATTTCTTATTATTAGTGTTTTGACGATTATTTTAACGACTATTTCTGTCTTTATTTTTTCTCGTGTTATTACAGAACCGCTCATCAAAATGAAGAGGGCAACAGAAAAAATGTCAAAATTAAATAAGCCAATTCAATTAGGTATTAAACGGAATGATGAACTTGGAAGCTTAGCAAAAACGATTGAAGATTTATCCAGTGAACTGACTTACATGAAAAAAGAAAGAGGTGAGTTTCTCGCTAGTGTTGCTCATGAATTATTAACTCCATTAACCTATATGAAAGGTTATGCGAAAGTGGCAAAGAGAGACACTTTAACGAAAGAAGAGCGAGAAGAATACTTACAAATCATTGAGGATGAAACAGATAGTGTAACTGATCTCGTTCAAGATTTATTTATGCTTGTACAATTAGAACAACACCAATTTGTTATAAAAAAACAAAAAGTGCTTCTTAGGCCTTTTTTAGAGCGAATGGTTGAAAAAACAAAAACAACATTAACTAACAAACAAATGCAACTCCATGTATATTGCAAAGACGATTTAGGAGTTTGCATAGACGAAAGACGTATGGAACAAGTTATGTTAAATTTATTACACAATGCTTATCAACACTCACTAGAAAACACTACTATTACGATACGCGTACTCGCTGAAACAAATTCTTTTACAATAAGTGTACAAGATGAAGGTGAAGGTATTCCTGAAGAAGATATTCCGCATATTTTCGATCGTTTTTATCGTGTTGATAAATCTAGAACGAGAGCTACTGGGGGAAAAGGTATCGGGCTAGCTGTTGCTAAAGAAATTGTGGAATTGCATAACGGTGCCATTCTAGTAACAAGCAAATTAGGGGTAGGAACTACCTTTATAATTGAGCTACCTTTTGAATAATATGTGTGTGAAAACACCAGTAATAGTAAAAACTACTGGTGTTATTTTGTTCATAAAATCAGCTTATATAAGCTAAGCTTTTGAAATTATTCTTATTTCAATATAAAATAAAGATACATTTGTCAAAGATTTGGAGGGTGATATAATTGGATATCCATGTATTAACAAAAGACGAAGCGGAAATTTACTTAGAACTTCGTGTAGAAGGATTAAAGCAAAACCCTGAGGCTTTCAGCTCTTCTTATGAAGATATTATTAATAAAGAGTGTGCGATTGAATATAAAGCACAAAAATTAGCACAAGATGAAAACTATACGCTAGGCGCATTCAAAGATGGAAAATTAATCGGGGTTGCAACGCTGGAAACGAAACCATATGTAAAACAAGAACATAAAGCTAAAATCGGTTCTGTATATGTATCTCCAAAAGCACGCGGACTTGGAGCAGGGAAAGCACTTATTAAAGAATGTCTTGAGCTTGCTAAATCTTTAGAGGTGGAACAAGTTATGCTTGATGTTGTTGTTGGCAACGATGGAGCAAAAAAACTTTATGAATCATTAGGATTTAAAACATTCGGTGTACAAGAACGTTCATTAAAATATAACGGACAATATTGGGACGAAGAGCATATGGTCTTATTCTTAGACGAAAATAAATAATAAAAAACATCCTCTCATGTATGAGGATGTTTTTTTACTTTTTTCTAAACCACGCTGTATTTAATAGTTGAATCGCTTGCGCAATTTCTTCTTCTGATAAGATCGCAAACCCAAGTAAAACGACATTTTCAGGTGCAGTACCGTCTTTATAGTACGTAGAAACAGGATATATTTTAATACTATATTTTGCAGCTTCTTGAATGAGTTCTTCTTCTCGCATTCCATTATGTACTTTTAATAAAATGTGTAATCCCGAATCTTCTCCTATCACTTCAACATGATTAGAGAAATACTTCTCTATTTCAAAAACAAGTCGATCCCTCTTTTTCCGGTAGACGACACGCATTTTATGAATATGTTTTTCCCAATAACCTTCATGTAAAAACTTTCTAATCACTTCTTGATCCATTCTTGAAACACTTTGTGTATAAAATAAATATTCTTTTTGATACTTTTTAATTAAATTCTTCGGTAATACTATATAGCTCATCCGTAATGAGGGCAACAAAGCTTTTGATAACGTCCCCATATAAATAACTTTCCCATCTGTATCTAACCCTTGTAGTGCCGGAATTGGCTTTCCTGAATAACGAAATTCACTATCGTAATCATCTTCAATAATATACCTATCTTCTTCTTTCTTTGCCCATTGTAAAAGCTGCGTCCTTCTCGTAATAGGCATAATCATTCCATATGGAAACTGATGAGAAGGAGTTACAAATACAACATTTGCAGTGCTATTTTCTAAATCTGCCATACAAATGCCGTCCCTATCTAAAGACAACATTTGAACCTTCTTTTCTCCCTGTTCAAAAACGACCATTTTCCTATGGTACCCTGGATTTTCAACAGCGTAATTACTTCCCTTCAACAATTGAAAAAGTAACTTCACTAATATTTGTGTTCCCGCACCTAATACAATTTGACTAGCTGAACAACGTACACCTCTAGATTCATACAAATAGTTCGCAATTTCCTCTCGTAAGCTTAATTCTCCTTGAGGGTGTCCAAGAAAAAGTAAATCATTATTACGCGGCTGCCATACATCATTTATAAGCTTGCGGTACATAGTGAACGGAAAAGTTTTTGTATCAACCCCTGTTTGTGTGAAATCAAATGTATAGTTCTCCTCCCGAAACGATACTTCTTCTACTTTCGCTTCGCTTCCTTCTACATCCATCATTTGTTCAAATTTACATACAAAATAACCTTTTCTTGATATCGACTCAATATAACCTTCTGCAAGTAATTGCTCGTAAGCCGCTTCTATTGTATTCTTACTCACTTGTAAATAGCTCGCCAGCTTTCTCTTTGCGGGTAATTTTGTAAAAGCGGAAATCGTTCCATCCTTAATCTCTTTTTTTATATACTCATACAATTGCACGTACAATGCCTTTTTACTATTCATATTTAAATTAGGCGTTAATTCTAACATAATATCTGACCCCTTAATAAAACTAAAATCTGATACTTTTTACAGTACCAGAAGTTATATATAATTCCTTTTATCATGTCACACATAAAAAATCAAATACTCGAGAGGAGATGCATGATTATGAACAATAGTAGACGGATTGGACTCATTATGATTATTACAGGAGCTACCTTATGGGGATTATCTGGTCCGATGATTCAGTGGCTATTTCAACATACTAACGTATCATCAATTGATTTTTTAACAATTCGCTTGTTGCTTGCGGGATTATTTATTTTATCTTTTTTACTTATAAAGAAACAAAACATATTTCAAATTTGGAAACACTCTAGACATTCTATACAACTTATTATTTTCTCTATTCTCGGCATGCTCGGTGCGCAATATGCCTTTATCGAAACAGTTCATATTAGTAATGCGGTCACAGCGACATTATTTCAATTTCTAGGTCCTGTTTTTATTACCATTTATGTCGCATTTGGACAAAGAAAATTCCCTGCTTCTATGCAACTACTCGCAATTATTACTGCACTAACGGGAACGTACTTTATTATTACAAACGGTTCAATTGAAAATATTGTTTTATCGAAAGAAGCCATTATTTTTGGCCTATTAACAGCAATTGGATTTGCATTTTATACCCTCCATCCAGCTTCTCTTATTAAAGAATGCGGAACAACCATAGTAATTGGCTGGGGGATGCTAATCGGCGGCATCGCTCTGCTTATTTTTAATCGCTCGTTTGGATGGAGTCAACTTTCACAAACCTTTACACCAAAAACTTTTTCTATGCTTATCCTTATCATTATAAGTGGCACTCTTTCTTTCCTTCTTTATATCGGTAGTCTGAAATATTTAGCAGCAACAGAAACGAGCATTTTATCTAGCATTGAACCACTTGTAGCAGCTATCGTTTCAATCGCTTGGCTAAATGAATCATTTGGAGCGTATCAATTACTAGGCGGCGTATGTATCGTTCTTTCTGTTATTTTCTTAACGATGCCTCAAAAAGAACGAGAACCAACCTTTTCAACTGAACAAATATAAAAAATGTCAAAAGAGGTCGTACAAAACTTACGACCTCTTTTTATACTTTAAAGGAATTGTCCCTCTTTCTGGCAAATACAATTACACTAACAGTAAAAATTAGGAGTGTGACACCATGAAAAAAATTGGAACTATGCTACTTTTCTCCTTTCTCATCACTGGATGCTCGCAATTGCAGCCTGATTCAGAAGCACCTAAAAAAGAAGCTATCGCCACGTCATCCACCCAAGTTAATGCACCTTCCTTCTTTCATCTTAGCGTTTTAAAAGATGTAAATTGGGAAGAAACACCCTCCTTCATACAAGAAAAAACACCTTTAAAAGGTATCGAAGAAAAAATCGCACTGGCTGATAGCCCTATTATCGCAAATGAAAAAAATGAAATGATGTGGTACTTTTTAGATCCTGAAATGCCAACTGGAAAACTATCTATTATTGCACTAAAACAAGGATCAGTAACCCCAACACCCGTACTCTTTCAACAAGAAACTTCTAAACCAACTTGGACTACTTCAAATACAATTGATTCTACTACAACCGAACTCCCACTCACTATGTCACTACCTTCATCTGGATTATGGGTATTAAATATATACGTGAATGAAAAATATTATGATCAGTTTGTAATCAATGCAACAGAAAATAAATAAAAGGAAGGAGGCTGTTTCAGCCTCCTTCCTTTTATTTACCCATCTTATATGTAACTAATCGCCTGACTACCCATTTGCACCCATGCCTTTTCAAAACTTTCTCTCGGTACTTTTACATCTAAGCTATCACTTAGAGGATCTCGAATATATACAAACTCCTTATCATATCCAATAAGTACTACACAATGTTCATTATACGTAATAGAAACATCTCCACTATTTGTTTCCCATGTAGTAAATTCATCTTTATCTAATGGCGCAAATGTTGCATTCGTAATCATGACTACCGGTTGTCCTGATTTTACACTCTTATAAAGCTCTTCTATACTCTTCCCTGTTAAGTCCACAGCTTTGTTAGGTAAATACTTTTTCGCTAATTGAAAAAGTGGTCCATGATATACACCATATCCTGATTCAGAAAAGGTATAAATATTTCCTACAAATCCTTCATTCGGATTCCCACGTACACCATCGTTCATAAAATCAACTTTCTTTATTTCGTTTGCTAATTTCATCTTATCCACTGTAATACCTGCGTATTGTAACATCATCGCTAAGCTCGTCACTTCACAGCCTCTATCTAACTCTGGTAACTGCTGAATGAAAGGTACATTTGATAAAATGACCTTTTCATCACGATTAAACTCTACTTGTTTTCCACTTTTCATATTGAAGAATGTTAATTTCTCCACATACTTTGTAATTCCATTTGTATAGATCCCCCATACTGCTATAACGAGTAAAGCCATACCTATATACCACTTAAACTTCCGTATCACTTTCACGCCCTTTTTAGTTCGTTAAATAAGAATAAAACGCGTCCGCATCCGTTCGAATCACTGGTACAAAATTTAGTTCTTTTCCTTTTTCAGGCTGATCCTTTTTTATTTTTTCTGCTAATTCTTGAACGTTCCTATTCGTTTTATCCATATTAAGCTCATCTGCCATTTGTAACACTTTTTGTTCATTAATTTCGCTTAATACTTGATATATATCTTTCCCATACAAATCGATATGATATTCTTTTGCTTCTTCCTGTACTTTTTGTTCGTATACTTCTTGCGCTAACACTTCTATCTCTTTTCCTTTTGGTGAAATACCTAACTTGCCTGCTTCCTCTCTTACTTTCGTTCCATAGATTTCTTCTGCAATGTCCTCTATTTCTTTTCCATTTGTCGAAATACCTAATTTATCCGCTTCATCGTTAATTTTAATCGTATTAATTTGAGTAATCAAATTTACAATTGATGTATTTTCTATTGATATGCCTAGCTTTAACGCTTCTTGCTTCACTTTTGTTTCATAGATTTCTTCTGAAAGAGTTCCAACATCTTTTCCTTCAATCGAAATTCCTAACTGTTCTGCTTCTCTTCCTACTTCCGTCTCATGGATTTCTTTTTCTAGCGTAATTTGTTCTTTCCCTGCCGTTTCAATCCCTAAATTCTCCGCCTTTTCTTCTGTATGCACAGCATGTATCTTTCCATTGTTTAATTGTTCTTTGCTGCGCTGTGTGTAATCTGTCTTTCCTTTTGATGTTTCAGAAGGAGAGGCACCCCCTAATATACTTAAACTCATTACTCCAATAGTGAATACCATCATCATTTTCTTTTTCAAAATTAATTCCTCCCTCTTACACTTTCTTTTCCATCATTCCCTATTCATAATCGAAATAACATTATGATCGATATAATCTACTCAAATACCTTTTTATAATCGCTTCTTTTTATAGGGCGAACTTTTCTGTATATAATACATGTTAAAAATAGTTTCTTAACTTTCCCTTAAAAAAAGACGACCTTGTAAAAACAAGATCGTCTTCTCACTTATATTCTTTGGTGTTTAGGGAAAATCACTTCAAAACAAGTGCCCTCTTCCCATTTGCTCTCTACTGATATTTTTCCGTAATGTTTTTCTACAATCCAATTTGCGATTGAAAGACCTAATCCAGCTCCTTCTGACGTACTTCTTGCTTTATCCCCTTGATAAAAACGATCAAATAATTTCGGAATATCTTCTTCTTTCACTCCTATCCCGTCATCTTTCACCTGTATACGAATTGAACTACTCGTTTGCGTGCAATTGATTTGAATCTGCCCGCCTTCGTTCGTATACTTCATCGCATTATCTAACAGTATGACCATCATTTGATGAATCCGCTCTCTATCACCCATAAAAGATACGCCACGTTCTACTTTTAGTATCATTTCTTTTTCTTGATAAGAAGCAATCTCCTTATATGGAGCTACTATTTCCTCTAACAATTTATCGAGTTCAAATGTTTTCTTATCCATCTCAATTTGATTAGAATCAGAACGTGCTAGCAATAATAAATTACTAACGAGTTTTGATAACCGCCTACATTCTTTTGAAATTGTAGAAATATCCATCGCTTTTTCTTCTATCGTAGCGGATGGTGACTGGAATAAAACATCTGTTTTTGATTGAATAACTGCAAGCGGTGTCCTTAGTTCATGTGATGCATCAGAAACGAATTGCTGCTGTTTTTCCCATGAATTTTGAATAGGTACGAGTGCCCTACCAGCTAGGAAAAAGCCGATACCGATTGCACAGAGGCTTCCTATGCTACAACCTATAGTAAGAATTAAAAATAAAGTATTTAACATTTCTTCTTCAGCTGTTATATCGCGTACGATTTGAACTATTTTTCCATCTTGTTGAAATGCAAACGTCCTAAAATATAGTCCTTGCACTTCTATATCTTGCAAAGTTCCTAATTTCTTTGGAGAAAACTTCTCCAAATTGTCTTCAAAAATAAAACGACGTTTGCCGTTTTCAATATCTATCTCCACCGTGTTTCCAAGCCAAGTTAACTCCATTATCCTTGGATCCCCAATTGGAGGATAGCCTCTAATTTTTTTAGGTAGTTTTTTATCATCTGCATTCTTTCTATGTTGAACGGCTTTTTCTATCGATTCATTTACTCCACTATAAATACGCTTATATGTGTAAGAATAAATGATACTACCTAATACGCCTATCAAAATGATAAATACTAATGAATTCAATATAGTCAATCGAATACGCGTCTTCTGAAACATACTTCCCTTTTTCATTGTTCTTTTAATATATATCCAATACCTCGAACGGTTTGAATATCTTTCTGATAACCGAATGGCTCTAATTTTTTACGTAAATGATGTACATACACTTCTACAATTGCCACTGTCGTATCTGAATCAAATCCCCAAACACGATCAAAAATTTGTTCCCTCATTAAAATCTTTCCGCTATTTTGAATAAGGTACTCTAGAAGCTCATATTGTTTTAATGTTAGCTTCATACTTTGTCCATCTACTTGAACATCTTTATCTTTTCCGAACAGTTCAATCCCTTTATATCGAATAGTCTGCTTTGTTGTTAAACTACCACTTCTGCGTAGTAAAGCACGAATTCTCGCTTTTAATTCAGGGGCCTGAAATGGCTTAACGATATAGTCATCTCCACCAAAGTCCAATCCCTTCACCCGATCTTCTAAAGAATCTCTCGCTGTTAAAAACAGGACTGGTGTTTCAATCTTTTCATCACGTATTCTTTGAATTACTTCAAAACCATCCATCTCTGGCATCATCACATCAAGCAAAATTGCATCATATATATTTTGTAACGCTAGAAATAATCCCTCTTCTCCATTCAATGCTGTATCTACTTCAAATTCATCACGCAAAATTTGTACGATAGACTCTAATAACGAAGCATTATCTTCTACTACGAGTAAGCGCATATTCTCACCTTCCACCATATCGTTCGATTCTATTTATAATCACATTCCTGCTTTTCCTAACAAAAGAATATCATTATATTTTGTAACTTCATTTTTAATTCGTTCTTTCTACACTTTTTCTTGATACAGAATTTTAAAGATTAATTATAAAGACTCTTTCTTAAATTTAGCTTAATAAAAAATTGAAAGAAATAAGATTTCCCTTATCTCTTTCAATTTTTTACTACATATACCTTTTTACTTGGCAATTCCAAACAATTTAGCTGACCACCATACACAGCCCCGCCATCAATTCCAATAATTCGATTACTACCAAAATACACGCCACAATTCTCACTACCGTGAAGCGTTTTTGTTTCCGTATGGCCAAATACAACAACCTTTTCGCCACTATATCCATTATGAAACTCATTACGGATCCACATTAACGTATATGGTTCACATTCAGAAACTCGTTTCATAGGCTCAACACCAGCATGTACAAATATGTACTCTTCTGTTTCAATGTAATGATTTAATTCTTGAATAAACTTTACATGATCTTCTAAAACATGCGATTGTAAAATTGGTTTTTGGAAGTCTTCCTCATTAACTACAATATCTTCTTCTACAAATCCATAGCTATATAATGTCTTATCTCCACCATTCCTTTTTACCCAATGGTTCCATGAACGTTCCTCATCAGTCGTTAACGCCTTAATCATCATATCTTCATGATTTCCCTTTAGAACGAGGGCTCCATCTTCTTTTAACTCTTTTACCCTTTCAATTACTGCACGTGCATTTGGACCACGATCTACATAATCCCCTAATAAAATTAGTTGATCCTTTTTTGCATCGTATTGAGCTTCTTCTAATAACTGTTCGAACTTTTCTATTTCGCCATGAATATCACTAATAACAAGAATTCTTTTCATATTATCACCCCTCTTTCTAATTATAATTCAAAACGACAGAAACTTCAGAATTGTATTTTAAAACCGTATTTATTACAGATACAACGATTATCCTTACAACAATGTAAGTCTCTTGTCATTCAATTCGATAGTTGCAATTGCTATATTTCCTTATACTAAAAGTAAGAAATGAAACAAAAAACAAGGAGAGATGAGAAATGAAAAAAGTGATGGAAGTTTTAGTAGCAGTGGCAGAGGTTTTCGTAAATGGCAAACAAGTTGCAATGGAGTTAAACAAATAATGAAAAGGACAAGATTCATTCTAGACCCTTTACTCATATAAAAGAGATAAGACTTCTTCATTTTTTTGATCCCTTATCTCCTAAAGAAAGCCGTATCCTTTTTCGGATACGGCTTTCTCTTATTTTTGACTCGTACGAGCTGAAATGCTAATTGCTCTATCTGTCGCTTTGGCAGCTTCATCTAACGCTTCTTTACTATTCTTTCCGTCATACATTGCTTCTAATGCTTTTACAACTGCATCTCGTGATTCTGGGAATACACTAATTAAAGCACCTTGTGTTGCTGGAGATTGTTTCGTCGCTTGCAATTGATCTACTGTTACTTTTAACTGTGGATATTTTTCATATTGCTCTTTTACTAATGGTTCATTATATGCATCTGGATTAATAGAGAAATAACCTGTTGCAGTATGCCATTTTGCTTGTACGTCTGACTTCGTTAAATATTTCATAAAGTCCCAAGCACCTTGTTGTGTTTCTTCTGAAACCATATTCGTCATCCATAATGATGCTCCTCCAATAACAACACCATTTTGTTTCGAATCCTCTGGATATGGAATATATGACACGCCTATATTAAACTTAGATGCATCAATTAAGTCGCGAACACCAGCTGAAGAATCTAAATACATAGCAACTTGTCCAGACTGGAACGCGGCACGAATATCATCCCAACTTGCTCCATACTTTCCTAGTGCACCAGCTTTATTTAACTCATCTAGCATCCCAAATACTTTCTGTCCTTCTTTACCGTTAAATACAGCTTTCTTTGCAGCATCTTTACGACCATTTTCATTATCTACATATAAAGCGCCTTGTGTCGCTAACAATTCCTCAAAGAACCAACCATAATTCAGCATTGAAAATCCATATTGTTTTACATTTCCGCCTTCTTTAATCGTTAACTTTTTCGCTGCTTCTTGCAATTCCGCATATGTTTTTGGAGCTTTCTCTGGATCTAAGCCCGCCTTTGCGAAAGCATCTTTATTATAAATTAATACTGGTGTAGATGAATTAAATGGCATAGAATACATTTTTCCATCAACTGAATAATAATTTGTAATTGCTTTTTCCAACTTTGAAGTATCGTACTTATCTTTTTTTATCCAACTATCAATTGGCGTAATCTTTTTACTATCAATCATATATTTTGTTGTAATTTCACTCGACTGAACAAGAGCTGGCGCTTCTTTCGTAGCAGACATCGTTTTAAATTTCGTTAAAGACTCTTCATATGTCCCTTGGAACTCTGGCTTTATCTCGTATTTATTTTGTGACTTATTATAGTCCGCAACAAGCCCATCTAATACCCCTTGTGTTTTTCCACCCATCGCGTGCCAAAAACGAATTACAGTTTTATCACCATTTTTTTCAACTGGTGCTACTTTCGCCTGTGCTTCAGGTTTTCCTTCTGTTTTACTATTTGAACAAGCAGCACTAGATAATGCCATTGTTGCTACCATTAATAGAGCAGCACCTTTTTTAACTAGACTCATTTTAATCTCACCTTCTCTTAGTTATTTAATTGCACCTTTTGTTAATCCTTGTTGTAATTGCTTTTGTCCTAAAAATAATAGAATCAATGTTGGTATAACGATAACCGTAACGCCAGCCATTACGCTTCCCCAATCAGTTGCAACTTCTTGAGATTGAAGCTGCTTCACACCAATTTGAACTGTTCTTACCTTTTCATCAGTGGTCACTAAAAGTGGCCATAAGTACATATTCCATGTTGTTAAAAAACTATATACGCCAAGCGTAATAAAACTCGTTTTACAATACGGAATTACAACGCTGAACAAAAATCTTACATTTCCAATCCCTTCAATAAAAGCAGCTTCTTTCAGTTCATTCGGAAGTGTCATAAAATGTTGGCGTAACAAGAAAATACCGAAAGCTGTTGCAAAAAACGGCACTGTCATCCCAGCGAAACTATTGATCCAGCCAAAGTTTTGAATCGTTAAAAAGTTAGGTACCATCGTCGCTTCCCACGGAATAAGCATCGTTGAAATAAACAGGAAAAAAATAAGATTTCTTCCCTTAAACTGAAGAAAGACAAAAGCATACGCCGCTAAGCTTGACACGATAAGTTGTCCAATCATAACAACTGTCGATACAACTAAGCTGTTATATAAATATGTAAAAAGTGGTACTTTTTGAAAAATATTAATGAAATTATCAAAAGTAAATTGAGTTGGAAATATCCTTCTCATTTGAATATCGTCTGGTGTCATAAAGCTTATTAAAAACGCATACAGCACAGGAAAAAATACCATTACTGCACTAATTATGAGCAGCATGTATAGCAGGAAATTTTGTTTCCACTGTTTAACGATCATTTATAATGCACCTTTCTCTCAGCAAACTTAAATTGAAGTAATGTAGCAATGAAAATGAAAACAAATAGTACCATCGCTTGTGCACTTGCTGTCCCAAATTGATGATTCACAAATGCCTCTTTATAAATCGAATATACAATTAAATTTGTTGCATCATTTGGTCCACCGTGCGTTAAAATATCAATCTGTCCAAAGCTTTGGAACGCACTAATTAACGTTACTGTCACGATAAAGAATAAAGTTGGTGATAGCATCGGTAATGTAACACGACGAAGCTTATATAAATAGCTAGCACCATCTATAGATGCACTCTCATATAAAGACGTATCAATATTTTGTAAACCACCTAATATAACTAAAAATGCAAATCCTGTATTCACCCAAACCGTTGTAACTGATACAGAGAATAGTGCCCAGTCCGGACTCGTTAACCATGCAATTGCAGGAAAATTCATAGAAGCTAATATATTATTGAATAACCCGACACTTGGATGAAATAAAAATAACCAAATCACCGCACTAGCAGCTACTGATATTCCCATTGTCGAAGAAAACAGAACTCGAAATAACCCAATACCTCTTACCTTTCCGTTTGCAATCAATGCAAGAAATAAAGCGAGTATAATACTCGTAGGCACTGTATATACAACAAATAATAAAGTTGACTTTATGCTTTTGTAGAAAGCAGGATCAGAAAATAAGTATTGATAATTTTCTAAGCCAACGAAAAGATTAGCTTCTCCGTGTATATCTGTTAAATAAAAGCTATAGTAAATCGTCCTAAATAATGGATAAAAAAGAAAAATCGAGAACAATAAAATAGATGGCGCTAAAAATAATAATCCTATTCTTAAATCTTTCGTTCTACTCCATAAATTCTTCTTTTTTGCCACCTTTGCTTGGGCTGGTAACTTGCCTACTTCAATCATTATTTCGCCACCACTTTCAACTCTTCTTCAGCTACCACTTTTAATCGTTCATTCGTATTTTGATGAAAGAAGCATAACTTATCTTGTGAGAATAATAATTTTACTTTGTCACCTTTGTTCAGGATTAGCTGTCCAATGACTTTTGCACTCCAAGTTGTTCCATTTATTGCGAAGTTTAATATAGATTCGTTGCCTAATACTTCTACAGATTGTAGCGTAACTTCTTGTCCTTCCTCAGACAGGGCAATATGCTCAGGACGCATGCCTATGCGAATTATTCCTTCTGGTAATTGCTTTAACTGTCCAATAGATAACGGAATTTGCAATTGCCCTATATGTAATACACCTTTTTCTTTGTTTACTTCTCCATCATTTATATTCATCGAAGGAGACCCTATAAAACTTGCAACAAATTCATTTGCTGGTTCGTTATAGATGTCAAGCGGTGTTCCAACTTGCTGTATGCTTCCTTTATTTAAAACCATGATGCGATCTCCCATAGTCATCGCCTCTATTTGATCATGAGTAACGTAAATCATTGTAATTCCTAAACGCTGCTGAATTTCTCTAATTTCAATTCTCATTTGCGCACGTAATTTCGCGTCTAAATTCGAAAGTGGTTCATCCATTAAACAAATCGGTGCTTGGCTCACAATCGCTCTAGCAAGCGCAACACGCTGTCTTTGTCCACCTGATAATTGACCTGGTTTCATTTTCACATACTCTTTCAGCCCTACCATTTCAATAGCTTCCATTAATCTCTTTTGCCGCTCTTCTTTTTGTACTTTCCTTACCTTAAGTCCAAATAAAATATTTTCTTCTACAGATAAGTGTGGGTATAGTGCATAATTTTGAAATACCATTGATAGATTACGATCTTTCGGCTCTAAATCATTTGCAACACGTTCATTAATAATTAAATCCCCCGAAGAAATTTCTTCTAGGCCAGCGATCATTCGTAATAATGTGCTTTTCCCACATCCTGAAGGCCCAACTAAAACAAAAAACTCACCCTTTTTAATGTGAACCGATACCCCCTTAACCGCTGTCTCTTCTGCATTTTTATATACCTTTGAAACATTTTTCAATTCAATCACAAAGTTGCACTCCTTTTTTCTTCTTGTATCCATACTTCATAATGACTCGTTGAAATTGCACTTGCGCCTGCACGAATAGCAATTTCCGCATCTTCTCGTGTTTGAATCAGTCCGCCTGCAATGATAGGAAATTCTATTTCCTCTGCTAACTGCTTAATAATGGAAGGCATAATACCAGGCATAATCTCTACTGCATTCGGTTTAGTCGTTTTACAATTTTCAATTGATTTTGTAAGAGATAAAGTATCGACAATAAAAATACGTTGGATCGTTTTTAATCCAATTTTATTGGCATTTCGAATTGTAGATCCTTTTGTTGAAATAATACCTTGTGCTCCGATAACGTCTTGAATATACAAAAGTGCTTCCTCTGTATTCGTATTTAAACCTTGTATAAAATCACAATGAAGAAAGACATCATGTCCATGTTTCTGTAATTCATATACACGCTCTGGTAACTCCAGCATTGAACCCGTCATAAGAAAAACTGTTTTCGGTAATTTTTTGTATGTGTTGTATCCTTTCCAATCCTTTATCATCGCAATATAAGGTTCTTTAAACATTCATTCCACCTAGCTTTTCTGTTTTTATCCAAACTAAAAACACCTACTTACATAGAACACCTTTCTCCTTATTTGAACTCTAGGGAATAGAGCACACCTAAGAAAGTGGCACGTTATATGTAAGCGGGTGTTCTCAAATGTTCTCTACCCTAGTTATTTTGTTACCTTTACTATAGTATGCATTTATTAAGTCAGTTTTGATAGATTGTTAATTAGCTGTTAATCGAATGTTAATATTCACCATATTTTCTTAACATTAATCTAGATATACGAATAACCCCCAACAGCAAACAACTATCTTTAAAATTCAAGTAATATGCAAATTCATTCCATAGTTAATCAATTTTAGTTTTCTCGCAACTTCTTGTGAGGCATAATTATCCCAAGAAGTACTATAAAGTGAAATGCGGTTTTCTTCTTGTATTGATATCGCCCAGGCTGTAACAACATCAGTACCATACCCATTCTCCGCTAAAGTTTCCACACTCGCCTCAGCAGCTACAGGTGTACTCCTAGCACTGCAACATATAGAAACTACCTTTTCATTTTTTACAATTGCAAAGTAAGGTTGCCTCCACTCCATCTGTTCTATTAGATTAGGAAAATTTTCTCGCAAAAGCTCTTTATTCTTCTCTGTTATCTGTATTGTTCTAGTTGGCTTATGTAAATTATTAGAGAACATGAAAGCAGGGCCCATCCAAATATTTTTTACTGTTCTTTCTTCATTTAATACATGGATAATCTTTGCTATCTCTATATGATTTGAAGGTTCTCGAATTAATTTCTCAATCTTACCTACCGTTTCATCATCCAGATCACAATGATATCTCGTTATACTCCCTTCACGAGTTCTGCCAAGAAAACAGCGTGGTGCTTTCGGATTTCCTTGTTCATTTACATATTTCATTTTTCCTACTTGATTATGAACAAATAAAACCTCTACCTGAATTGCTATTAAATCAAGTTCTGAGAGCCTCATTTATATTCTCCTTAGTTACTCCATATACCATTCATAATCTATTTTTCATGCCCAAAACAAAAATCCCATTTACATACACATTACTGAATCCATCATACTCAATGACTTCTTCATTCTGTCTATCTAAATGGGATTATTTCATACTTGTTATTCTACCGGTTGCGGTTGTGGCTGTACTACTTCATTCGCTCCAGCTACCCTCAACATATTTGCAATATCTTTAAAACCTCTTTTTTCAGCATATTGCAGTGGCGTAATATTTTCCTTATTGGCCATATTTACATCTGCCCCGTGGTCAATAAGCATTTGAATTACTTTCTTGTGATTTTCACTACCATTTCCTAATACAATTGCTTCTACTAAAGCTGTTCCACCACGAGCATTTTTATAATTGACATCAATATCTGTATGCTCTAACAATTCTTTTACGACCTCTACATGGCCACGCTCAGATGCAGAAATAAGTGCTGTTCCACCTGACTTAGTCGTTTCTTTCGTATTAACTCCTGCATTAATTAATACTTTTACAATATCCGTATATCCTTCTCTACTCGCATAAAGAAGTGGATTACTTTGTTTCTCATCTTTAATTTCAATATTAGCACCTGCACCAATTAATGCTTTCACTGTCTCTACATGATTTTGGTACGTTGCTGCAAGGACAGGTGTTTCTCCGTTGTCACCTTCTACATTTATATTCGCTCCATCTTGAATCAACTTCATAGCTGTTTCTGTGTCTCCAAGAGTGGCAGAAAGTAGCAACTGTTTGTCCATTAAATTTATACTTTTTTCTTCTTTAGATTCTTCCTGTTCTTTATGCTTCTCTTGTTTCTTTTCGTTTTTCACATGAACCGGTTTCGATTCTGGCTCTTCTTGCTTATCGCAAGCCACTACCGTCATTAAAAGTCCTAATAACATACATAATAAAATTTTTTGTTTTCTCACAACTACAGCTCCTATGAAAGATAATGTTTTCTTAACCATTCCTCCATCACATACAATAACTCTTCTTGAGTACATTTATCCATAAGCACTTTATATTCCTTCTTTAATTGGATTATCTTAAACTTATATGATGTTTCTCAACCTATTGGAATGATACGCCTGATGGCCTCATCATTAGCATTATGAAGCAATTAGTTTAGCACGTTTTCACCGCATTTGTATACATTTCTAAAAAGTACATACATGGTTGCTTTAGGTCACTACATTCCATTGTAACCGTTCTTCTAAAAATTTTACACCTTTTCTATATTTGCACCTGAATAATACTAGAAAAAGACAACTATGCAGTTGTCTTTTTCTAGTATTAATGATGCCCACCGTGATTTCCCTTTTTCGTGTTCCCCATCATTTCTTTATTCATTTCCCATTTATGCTCTGCTAGCTCTTTATACGAGAGAACTTTCCCCTTATAGTTAGATACAAAGCTCTTTGCATCTTTTTTGTTTTTAAATGAAATGACATTATAAGCCATTGGTGTTGTAATTGTTTTATCATATACATAAGTAGCGTCTTCTAACGAAACCCAATCTTTCGAATCATAATCTCGAACAAATTTTTCTTTCGTCTTTTCACCTGGATTAATCTCCATCCATTTATACATACAACCGATATCATCAAACTTTAATGCTTTTCCATTTTCTAAAATGATTTCTGTTGCAAATTGATTATCCATTACCCCAATTTGGCAAATATCACACTTATCATGCTTCTCATCAATTGCCACAGCCTCTGCTTGTTTCTTACCACATCCTACAATTGTAAAGACAAAGAATAAGCATATAGCAAGCATCACATACTTTGTTCTCATTGTATTTCCTCCCTAACCGTATCTTCTACAAGGAGCATATCAAAAACTTGTGTGCGATTTGTGAAAAAATGATGTGTCTTTTGTAATATATGGAACAAAAAAGATGTGTAGTCCTCTCTACACACCTCTCATCATTCACAACCTGTAATTACTAAATCATCTTCTATTTTAATTAATAATGTATCTGTATGAATTTGCTGCCCAACAACTACATTTACTAATCTTATATTTCCACTGATGCCGACTGCAACCTTTTCAAGTTCACCGTTATTTTTTCGGATCATCATTAATTTTTCCCACTCATATACGTAAGAAGATTCATTAACAAAAATCTCTTCTACTTTTCCTTCATAAGAACTACAAATCTCTTCCATTCTTGTTTTCATATAAAATCTACTCCCTATTTCACACTTCAATATTGTCATCTTATTCTACCATTCTTATGGAGAGCAGCTTACTTTTTAAAAATTCAAATTAACTCCCGTGAACAAAATGACCAAAATAAAAATTATGCTTCTAATGATGTTATTTTTCAAATTATTTACCATTCAAATAGATGCTTTTATGATAAACAAAAAACCTTTTTCTGAATTTTTATTTTATTTTGAAAGCGCAATCATTTTTGAGGGGGAGATTACATGTTAGCACTACTTGGATTTGCAATGGTATTTGTCTTTATGTTTTTAATTATGACAAAACGTATGTCAGCACTAGTAGCATTAATATTAATTCCAATTACGTTCGCATTAATTGGAGGATTTTATGCAAACATGGGACCTATGATGTTAGAGGGCATTCAAAAACTAGCACCTACTGGTATTATGCTTATGTTTGCTATTTTATATTTTGGAATTATGATTGATAGCGGTTTATTTGATCCTGTCATTAGTAGGATTTTGAAATTTGTAAAAGGAGATCCTTTAAAAATTGTTGTTGGTACAGCGATTCTTACAATTATCGTTTCATTAGATGGGGATGGAACGACAACGTATATGATTACTGTTTCCGCAATGTACCCACTATATAAACGCCTTGGAATGAATCCACTTATATTAGCTGGGGTTGTTATGTTAGGTGCAGGCGTGACAAATCTTACACCGTGGGGTGGACCGACAGCTCGTGTTATGAGTGCACTTGGACTAGACGCATCAGAGCTCTTTACACCACTTATACCAGGAATGATTGCTGGTGCACTTTGGGTAGTTTTCGTTGCTTACTATCTTGGAAAAAAAGAAAGAAAACGTTTAGGAATTATGGATATACAATATTTAAAACAAATGCAAACAACAGATGAGCAAGCTGCAACAGTAGAAGCTGCTGTTCATAAGCGCCCTAAACTTCTATGGATTAACTTTTTATTAACTGCTACCTTACTTGTCTGTCTTATACTAGAAGTTATGCCATTACCTGTTTTATTTACAATCGCTTTCGCTATTGCTGTTATGATTAACTATCCGAACTTAGAGCAACAGAAAGAGCGTATTGCTTCTCACGCAGGAAACGTATTAGCAGTTGTTTCTCTCGTATTTGCCGCTGGGATTTTCACTGGAATTTTATCAGGAACAAAAATGGTAGATGCAATGGCTAAAAGTGTAGTAACTCTTATACCAGATGCTCTTGGCCCACAATTACCAATTATTACAGCACTTCTTAGTATGCCATTCACATTCTTCATGTCCAATGATGCATTTTACTTCGGTGTACTACCTATTTTAACGAAAGCTGCTGCTACCTATGGAATTAGTGCAGCTGAAATGGGACGCGCTTCCTTACTCGGGCAACCTGTTCACTTATTAAGCCCTCTTGTTGCATCCACTTATTTATTAGTTGGGATGGCAAAGGTTGATTTTGGTGAACATCAACGTTTTACTTTATTGTGGGCAGTTGGAACGACAATGGTCATGTTGATTACTGGAATTTTAATTGGGGTTATTCCAATATAAAATAAAAAAACAGTAGCGGACATATATCCTCTACTGTTTTTTATTATGAAGGAATAAGAAAATATCTTCTTTCTGGTCTCCCAACACTCCCATATATAAGCTCCGCATGAACTTTCTTTCCTGATATTAAATATTCTAAATAACGCCTCGCTGTCGATCTGCTTACTCCGACCATTGAGCTTAGCACTTCCGCAGTAATACCTTCTTCATTCACTGTTAACATATGCTTTTTTATTTTTGCTAAAGTTAAGGGGTCTATACCTTTCGGGGCATATTCTATTTCATTTCCCTTTACGCCTCTTTGAGACCATAGATGTTCTATTTGTTCGATAGATAATTGGTTATTTTTCTTTAACTGCACAAGCTTTTTTTGGTAATTTTCCAAACTTGCTTTAAATCGATCAAACATAAGTGGCTTTACGATATAATCTGTTACTCCACCTCGCAGGGCGTGCCTCACTACATCTGTTTCCGATGCAGCTGTAATCATAATAATATCTGTATCATGTAAATTATGTCTAATATATGTGACAAGTTCCGTTCCTTGCATATCAGGTAAGTACACGTCTAATAAAACGAGCTGTGGCTTCACAAGATCTAGCCATTCTTTCGCTTGTTCCCCAGTCGTCGCTGTTCCAATTACTTTAAATCCCTCAATCTTTTCAGTAAAACGACGATGAATGTCTGCAATTCGAATATCATCTTCTACAATCAATACTTCAATCTCCTCACCCATTACAATTCGCCTCTCTCTTTTGGTAATGCAATAATAAACAATGCACCACCTAAATCCCCTTTTTCGATTGCGATACTTCCATTTAAATCTTCTACTAACTCTTTCACCTTTGCTAATCCATATCCTCGCTTCTCGCCTTCTTTCGTCGAGAAGCCTTTATAGAATATGCTAGTAATGACCTCATCATGAATCCCTTGTCCTGAGTCTTCCACTTCAATGACTATTTCTTCTCCGATATCAGTTACAAACATTCTTACTTTCTTATCATGTTCTTCATTTCTTTCAATCGCTTCAAATGCATTCGTAATTAAATTTCCTAAAATAGAAACGACATAATTACTCTCAATATGCGGGCTTAATTTGTCTAAGCTACTCTCTCTATCTAGCATAAAATCAATCTTCAACTCTCTTGCTCTATTATAGAATCCAATTAAAATCCCACCTAACCATGGATTTTGAATTCGTTTCATAATAAATTGAACAAAATCTTGATATACCGCTGTTTCCTTATGAATAAGCTCCAAAGCATCTTCATATAATTCTAGCTGGATAAGACCTGAAAGCGTATACAACAAATTGTTATATTCATGCGTTTGCGCTCGTAATGCCTCTGTATATTGCTTCGTCTGAGATAATTCTGCTGTTAACTGATCCATTTCAGATTTCAAACGTAAGCTCGATACAACGCCAGTTACTTTATTCTTTACTTTAATGGGTAGACGGTTCGCAATAACAGCCTGCCCTTTTATATTTAATTGGCGGTCAAACTGTTCTTCACCAGTTTGAAGTACATCTAATATCGTTGAATTAGGAATTATATCTAAAATAAATTCTCCAATAATATTTCGTTGTTCATCTAGCGAAAGAATATCATAGGCTGCTTGATTAACTAAACTAATTATGCCATGTTGATCAATGACAATAATCCCCTCACGTACAGATTGAATCACTGTACTATGCTCTTCATATAAAGATGAAATTTCTTCTGGCTCCATCCCAAACATCATTCTTTTTATACTGCCAGCTAAATATATAGAGCCGATTACTCCAATTAATAAGCCTATTATTGTAATCCAAAACACACGCTTTCCATACACTTCTACCGCTCCATGAATATCATCCATTGAAAATCCAACAGATACCACACCAATGATTTCATTTTCCTGATTATGGATTGGAACTTTTCCACGTAATGAAGGGCCTAATGATCCAGTTGCTTTCGAAACGTAAGATTTCCCTTCTAATAAAACTCCTTTGTTATCTCCGCCAACCATTGCTTCTCCTATTTTATCTTTCCTAGGATGTGCATAACGAATCCCTTCTTTATTTCCAACTACAATAAAATCAGCATCTGTATCAATTCGAATTTTTTCCGCAATCGGTTGAATAATAGAAGCTGGATTTTCTGTTTGAAAAGCTTCCTTGATTTCTGGTATAGCAGCAACTGTTTTCGCAACATGCAAAGCTCTTTTGCCAATTTGCTCTTCTACCGTTTCAGATAATATGTAATAAAATAAATAACTCGTTAGCATAAGTACAACAAGAATAAGTGTACTAATAGTTAATGTGATTCTCGGTTGGAGTTTTAATTTTTTAAATTTCAAAACCATTCCCCTAACATGATTAAAGATAGAATTTAAAGAATATACAGTCTCTTTAATTATACTTAATCATAACACGGTTACTCTATATTTCTTTCTTTTTCTCTTCATAAAAAAGAAACGAAGTAAAATTATTACCTCGTTTCTTAACAATCATTATTACACTTTAAACTTACCAATCATCTCCTGTAATTCTTCTGCCATTTGTGATAAATGAACTGCTGCTGCATTGATTTCATCTACTGAAGCTAATTGTTCTTCTGAAGAACCAGCAATATTTTGAACGCTTGCTGCATTTTCTTCAATCGTAGCTGCAATTTCATTAATTGATGCACTAACTTGTTTTGCATCTACTGTCATTTGCTTCGCTACTTCTACCATGTTATCAATTTGTACAACTGTATCATCCGTAGATTTCAGTATTTCAGCAAAGCTTTGCTTCGTTTCATTTGCAACTACAAGCCCTGATTGTACTTCTGTCCCAACTTGCTTCATAGAACTTACCGTTTCCTTGATATCAAATTGGATCTCTTTCACTAGTTTTCCAATTTCCGTAGAAGACTGTCCTGATTGCTCAGCTAATTTTCGTACTTCATCTGCTACAATTGCAAATCCTCTTCCTTGCTCTCCAGCTCTTGCAGCCTCAATTGCCGCATTTAACGCTAATAAATTGGTCTGCTCTGCAATGTGTTGAATCACCTCAAGAATTGCTCCAATTTGTTTTGATTTATCATCTAACAAAACAATAACTTTATCTGATTGTGAAACAGACTCATGGATTAATTGCATTTGATTCACAGTTTGTTCAACTAACTTCCCACCATCTTCAGCCTTTTTCTTCGTATACATAGATGCTGTGGATACTAATGAAGAACTATCTGCAACACGCTGAATTCCTTCTGTAACTTCTTCTAATAATGTTGCGCCTTCTTCAACTTCTTTCGTTTGTATTTCAGCCCCGCTCGACACTTGCTCTATTGCTTGTGTAATTTGTTCCGTCGCTTCACTTGTCTGCTTCATACTAGCTGTTAATTCTTCTGAAGATGCCGCCACGTGACTTGCTGAAGTATTTATATTGGAAATGACCTGATGTAATGATGCCGCCATCTCATTAAAACTTTCTCCTAGCTGTCCAATTTCATCTTTAGAATGAACTGTAATTGTTTCTGTTAAATCGCCTTCACTAATCTTTTTCGATGATATAACAAGTTGTTTTAACGGACTAATGATAGAAGCAATTATGAAGTAAATTAAAATCCCACCAATTATTAATGAAATACCAATAACAGTTAGCGTTTTATAGAAAATAGGATTAGCTGCTTCAATAATTTCTTTTGAAGGCATAATTCCTGCTATTTTCCATCCAGTCTGCTTATTTGTTATAAAGGTAATATTGCGATCATCACCATCGAGTTTGAATTTAAAATCACCTGTTTCCTGTTTGTACAATTCCTTCTCAAGTTTTTCTTCTATTTTGTCACCCGGTTTCATCGTCGGATGTGCTATTACATGTTTAGATTGGTCGAAGATTGCTACATATCCTTTTTTGCCGATATTGACCATTTTTGAAGTATTTACAATATCATTAATAATTAAATCAATACCGAGAACACCGCTCTTATCCTCATTTTGTTTTGCTATTGTAATAACAATATTCCCTGTTGTACTTGACTTATATGGGGCTGTGATAACCACTTCTCCGCTTTTTTTCGCTGCTTCTTTATACCAATCTCTTTCGGTAGGATTATACCCATCTGGCATTTGAATAGACGGTGATTGAATAAATTGTCCCGTACTAGCCCCCGTATAAATTGCTTCTATTTCTGGATGTAATTTATTATATTCTTCTAATTTATTTTGCACATTTTGAAGCTGATCAGTTCCGTAACTTACTCCGTTAAATAACTTTGTAAAATATACTGCGTCTACCTTTTTACTGTCTATCTCTTTATTAATAACATTATTTAAAATCTTTACGTTATCTTCCGCTGATTGTAAAATTGTTTCATTAAAATTTGTCTTTGCTTGCTGATAAGACGTCCAACCAATTACAATACTTGGAAGAATTAAAACAATAACAAATGACACAAGTAACTTTGCTTTTAAACTACTTCTTCTTAATTTCCCTTGAAACATATCTCTACCCCTCCATACCGTTTTAAATGTAATTGTTTTACATTTAATTTCTTTATATAAATTATACGATTAAAACGTATCAACTCTTTATCTCTTTTTCTATTAAAGAATTAATACATACCTTTTTCATTCTATATAAATTAAATAATTAAAACAATATATTAAAATGTAAATTATTCGAACAATTCACAGAAGAACCTCTAGTATCTCACTTACTAGAGGTTCCACCCACTATACTATTCTTTATCTTTTTCTACTTCTTTTTTCTCATCTTCTACTACTGATACAACCGGTTTATCGTTTGATAATTGTTGTACTGCTCCTTTTCCAGCAAATCCTTCTAATAACTCTTTTAAATCAATACCAGAAGAAGCTTTTAATGTTTCTTGCATCGTTGCCATTAAATCAGTCGCATAACCTGCAACTTTTCCGGCGCCGCTATTTTTACCACCGCCGCCTGTATCGACAACTGTAATTTTATCAATGTTACTAAGTGGGCTTGCAACTTCCTTCGCATAACTTGGAAGCATTTTAAGTACCATATCCATAATTGCCGCTTGGCCATATAACTCAAATGCCTCTGCAATTTTTTGTTTCGCTTCTGCTTCTGCTAAACCTTTTAACCTAATAACATCGGCTTCCGCCGTACCTTGTGCTTTTTGTACTTCCGCTTTCGCTTGACCTTGCGCTTTTTCGATTTCCGCCTTCGCTAAACCTTCCACACGTACTTCTTCCGCACGTGCTCTCGCTTCAGCTTCAATCTTATATTGATCCGCATCTGCCTTTTTAATTTGTTTTACTTTTTCTGCTTCCGCTGATTGCTCAACAGCATAGCGATCTGCATCTGCTTTTTTCTTTACTTCTGCATCGTATTGCTTTTCACGACGCGCAATCTCTTTTTCTTCTAATTCAATTTGTTTCTCACGCTCAATGATTTTAACGCGCATTTGCTCTTCTGTAACACCTTGTTGCGCTTTCGCTTGTTGTAATTCGTAAGAAAGATCCGCATCTGCACGAGCTTGTTCTTGCTCTCTCTTATAAGATTGTACTTTTAATTCTTTATGTTTTTCAGCTTCAGCGATTTGGGCATCACGTTGGTATTCAGCTTCTTTCGCTTCTTTCTCAGCACGAGCTTTTTCAATACGAGCTTCCTTTTCACGCTCTGCATTTGCAATTGTTGCATCACGCTTAACCGTCGCAATTTGTGGCTGACCAAGTGCATCTAAGTAACCGTTCTTATCCATGATTTCTTTAATTGTAAAGGAAACGATGCGAAGACCCATTTTCTTTAAATCTGTAGAAGCTACTTCATGCACTTTTTGAGCAAATTGCTCTCTATTACTATACGCATCTTCTACTGTCATAGAGGATAAAATCGCACGTAAATGACCTTCTAAAACCTCTTTTGCTTCTACCTTTAACTCTTCTGTCTCTTTTCCTAAATATTGCTCAGCTGCTGTAGATACTTCTTCAATTGTAGAACCTACTTTAATAATAGAAACACCATTTACTGTAACTGGAACACCTTGCTTCGTATACGTATCACGTGTACCCACTTCTAACTTGTAATTTAGTAGGCTTAAAGGTTCTGCTCTTTGCATAATTGGCACTACGAATGTACCGCCACCGCGAATAATCTTAATCTTCTTTCCATCATCAGTGGTAACTACATTTTTCCCACCACCAAGCCAGTTCCCTGTAACAATTAACGCTTCATCTGGTCCAACTGTTCGATACTTCGTAATGAATACTAAAATGAGTAGAATTAAAATTGCGAGTAAAACTCCACCAATAATTAATGGAATCGTCATGTAAATTCCCCCTTATAATTTTGGTTTTTTTAAAGAATAAGCGATGTTTTGTACAAGCAAAACACCATCTTGGACTCCCTCGATAATAACTTCAGTTCCTTGTGAAATATCTTTTTTCCCAATTGTTTTAGCTGGAATTGCATTACTTCCAAATTGGGAGGATATTAATACTTCACCAAATCCTTCTGTAGGAATTGTCGTAATGACTTCTCCCTTGCAACCAATGAATTCATCCATACGTTGCACAGTATTTTGTTCAGCCTCTGCAATCGGCTTTAAAATTAATATTTTCATTATGAATACACCAATAAAGGATATAGCAAATGCAGCCACGAAAATAAGAATACTATTAAAGGAAAATAAATATTCTCCTATATAACTAAGTCCACATAACATAGCGAAAAAACTAAGTAATAAAGTAACAACGGATACAGATCCGCCTCCAAAACTAAATATGGATTCAAATATATCCCCAAAAAAGATATAAATCACAGTGAGTATAGTAGCAATAATAAATCCGTATAAATAAATTGTCTCAAGTGGATAACCAAACAAAACCATTTCTTATCCCCCTCTCTTAAACAATCCCTTTTTTGTTATGTGTATGCCCCACCTCTTTCAAAGATTATTGTTCTTAATTTTCAGTTATTTATTCTTTAAAGAAAAGCCTGCAGTACAGGCCTCTAAAAAAGAACAGGAGAAGCCTATTGTGACAGGCTCCTCCTAGAAAATAACCGATATATTATATATCTATATAATATACTATTTTCCACAAAAAGTAAAGTTAAACATACATTGGAAAAGCACTTATTTTACTGATAATTCGTATGTTCCATCGCCATTATCATATTTATATACATACAAGTAATATTTACCTGGTTTTGCATTAAAGTTTGCCTCTATATGATTGCCATTTGCTTGACCGTAAGCAGCATAATTTTGCATATCTGATTCATGGTGAAGTACCCATGTCATCCCGATTCCATACTCATTTAAAACGGAAATATCAATATTTTTCGCTGATGCTACACTAAATGTATAAACATCAGTGTGATCCCCGCCGATAAGGCTACCTTTTATCGTAGTGTTTAGTCCAATACGATTTGCTTCCTCCGGGCGATTATTTGGTTCTGATTCTGTTAAACTTCCATCTTTAACCGTAACCGTTGTTTCGCTTCTACTCTCTTTCCCTTTATCATCTTTTACTATTAACGCTACTTTATATGAACCTTCTCTTTCATATACATGTACTGGATTTACTTCTGCACTTGTGCTTCCGTCTCCAAAGTCCCATAAATAAGAAACGATTTTTCCATCTTCATCTTTTGAGCCGTCGCTTTTAAATTGAATACCTTCTTTTACAAGTCCATTATAAGGGCCATTTATATTAACCGTTGGAGCTTTATTTTCTCCGTCATCTTTTGCGATACCGTGGAAGACTACATCATATTCAAATTCATTTGAGCTATTTACACGATAATTGACGAAATATGCTGTAACAGTTTTGTAGCCACTCCATTCTTTTTGCGCAAGTTGTTCCAAAACTTCATTTACTTTCTTACTCATTGCGTTCCAATCTTCTGACTCACCTTTTGTTACACTACCTGTATACGTACCTTCTAATGTAAATGTATTAAAGAATTGGGAGCTATGTTTTGTCATTTTTGCATCTTTCATCGGCAACGTTTCAGTCATTTCTTTCTCTACTGCTGTTAATGATTTTGGGGCATGTTCAGCTAAATAATCATCTGCTACTGCCGGTACATTATATTTATCTTGATTATCGATTAGCTGCTGCATATACTCTTGATACTCTTTATTTAACTTAGGATCTTTACTTAGATTTTCACGATATGCATCATAATTTTTCACGTCATTCGCACGAATCAAATCTTGAATTTTATCAAATGTTTCAAACTGATGCGTATATAAGTAAGACTGCAATGCGAACGAGTAATTATAGAAATCCCAAGAACCGTATTTAGCAAATAATGTACGCTCTGCTGTATAACGACTTGCAGGATCAGATGATAATCCACTAATGATGCTCTTTCTCGGTACTACATTATTTGTTCGAGTAGACCCTGCGAAAAACTCTGCATTTCCTTCTTGGAACCAAGTTAACCTTTCATTTTGATACATATCTCCTCTTCCGAATAAACCTGGCACTTCATATCTCCCTTGCAGATAATGGGTAAACTCATGGCGGAATAATTCTTCTAAACTATAAATACTTTGTTCTGGCGTGCGTTCATATGTAAAGAATGTTCCTGTTTCTTCAATATAAATTCCACCGTTGTTCGTTTCATATCCATACAGTTGTCTATTTAATTGGTACTCTTCTGGACTGTTATAAATTACGATCGTTAATATATCATCTGCATTGCCCGGCTCTAACGCTTTATCATTCCCAATTACACGATGATACTGCGCTTTTACTTCCTTTGCAGCCCAGTATAGTCTCTTAATTTTTTCTTCCGATACTTTATCTCCTGTTTTAAATACGATAGATCCATCATCAAATGTATACGTTTTTGGTAAGTACTGCTCTTTTCCTTCTTTACGTATTTTCTCTAAATCTACTGTATTCCCGCTATAATCTTTTCCGTTATAATTTGTTGTAATTTGTTCTACTGCGACAAAATACGGCTCACTTAAACGTGGATACATATGCATTGCCTGTGTCACAACTTCTAATCCTTTATTTGGATTGCTATGAAACTTCCCTAAACGACTAGCAAAGTAAATTCCATTATTAACGAGCCACTTATTTTCTGGTGTTACTTCATTTAGAAGAGCAATACGATTTATTTCATTAATAAACCCATCTACTTTTCCATACCACATCGTTTCATTCGCTTCTTTACGAGCCTCAATTAAGTAAGACTGTATATCATAGTCAATCCCTTGCATAATATCGTATACAGCTTGTCCTTTCATACGATCGTCTACATACGTATGAAGATTATCATTATATTGTTTTAAAATATTAGCTGCGTATTGAACCGTTTCAACATCACTTGAAGCGTTACTAATCAATTTTCCGTATGCAGATACGACTGTATCTTGTTCAGCTGTACCAAGCTTAAAGTTTGGATTTTTTGCGATAGATTTTAAAGCAGGTAAACATTTGTCCTGGAAACTTCTTTCATTTAATTCACTTAATTCGTTATTATAAAATGCCAGATAAAAAGCTGAACGTAGCACTTCCGTAAACGTTTGAATTCCTTTTGAATCATCTTTCGTAAATGTACTACCCCGATGAGCTAATTCATCTATAACGACTTGCATTTTCCCTTTATCTTTATAAAAAGCTTTTGCATCTTCATTAAACTGGAATAAGTCTGTAATTTGGTGCCACTTAATACTACCTAACGTTTCGACTAATTCTTGATCATTCATTTTGTTTAAATCAGCCATTGAATAGCTTTCTTTAACTTGCTTTACTGCCGCTTTGTTCGGAATAGATGCTGGTCGTTGTGAAAAGTCTCCTACTTTTAACCGTTCTTGAAACGATAATGTTTCCTCCGCTTTAGAAACGTGTCCAATCTCATCTACTGGCTTTTCAATTCCTACTGGTTTCGAATGCAATACATTATATGGCACCTTTTCTTCTGCTGATGCATGAGTTTGAATTGCCCCCAGCGATAGAGCCATTGTACTAATGCTAAGCATCACTTTATTGATCTTTGATTTCTTGTTCATATCCTTGCCCCCTATTTTAATATTCCATCCAAGAATTTAACATAAAATCTAGATACAACAATATAAAATGCAATATTTCATATTATTTCTCCTTACATTTTGTACATATCGTGAACAATCTCCCTACTATCTAGCCGCCAATAGTTATGAATCTTTAGCGATTAAACAGTCCTTTTACACACATTAAAAATCGAATTTTTTGACAATTAACCCTTTAATTGTTATGATTAATATAATTGTTAACTTTATTAAACAAGGGTGGGATTCTATGATAAAAAAAGAGAACAGTGTATTTTATATCTCCATCTTGCTAACAACATTATTCATCATATGGGGAATTACCCCGGCAAGTTGGATACAAGGCTATGATTTACAAAGCGTTACATCTTCTTTAAACTCATTTATCCTCAATAAATTTGGATGGTTTTACTCTCTACTTATGACTGCAATGATTATTTTAGCTGCTTATTTAGCATTTTCTAAGTACGGTTCTATTCGTCTTGGTAAAGATGGAGAAAAACCAAAGTATAGTTATCCATCTTGGCTATCCATGTTATTTGGGGCAGGAATGGGAATTGGACTCCTCTTTTATGGAATCGCTGAACCGATTTCACACTTTACAGATCCACTAACAGGAAAAGCAGGTACAGAGGAAAGCGCCAAGCTCGCTATGCAATATTCATTTTTCCACTGGGGTCTCTTTCCATGGTCACTATACGCAATGGTTGCTTTAACAATTGCATATTTCACATTCCGCAAACAAAAAGGTAGCACAATTGGGGCTACAGTTACTCCATTATTTAATCGATCGAAAAATTCTCCTATCGGAAAAACAGTCGATATTTTAGCTGTTTTAGCCACAGTATTTGGTATTGTGCCCTCTGTTGGGATTGGTGCTCAACAAATTGCTGGAGGATTAAGCTATTTATTCCCTTCTATTCATAACACTTTACTTACACAGCTCGTACTTATCGCTATCTTCGCTGTTTTATATTTAACAAGTGCACAAACAGGCTTAGATCGTGGGATTAAATATTTGAGTAACTTAAATTTCTCTCTTGCAGGTATATTACTCGTCTCCTTCTTACTTTTAGGACCAACTGTATTTATTATGAAATATTTCACATCTACACTCGGTTCTTATATTGGAGCTTTACCTAGTATGGGATTAAATTTAGGAGCATTTAATGAAAAATCTTCTTCTTGGATAGAAAACTGGACTATTTTCTATTGGGGATGGTGGATCTCTTGGTCTCCATTCGTCGGTACATTCATCGCCCGTATTTCTAAAGGACGCACAATAAAAGAATTTATTTTTGGAGTTGTATTAGTCCCAACTCTCATCTGCACATTTTGGTTTGCAGTATTTGGCGGTACCGCTATCCATATGGAAATGTTCCAATCGCTTGGTATAGCTGATGAAATCGCAAAAAATGGTACAGAGATTGGATTATTTGCTGTTATTTCACATCTACCGTTCTCTACATTTTTAACAATTATCGGGTTAATTTTAGTAGCCACATTTTTCGTTACTTCTGCTGACTCGGCAACATTTGTCGTTTCTATGCAAACAAGTAACGGAAGCTTATCACCAAAAAATAGTTTAAAACTTATATGGGGATTAACAATCGCGATTATTGCAGCTATTTTATTACAAGCTGGAGGATTAAATGCACTGCAAATTGCAGCGATCATCGCAGCACTACCATTTTCTATCGTAGTCGTCCTTATGGTTACTTCACTCTTTAAAGAGCTACGAAAAGAAGATGTTAATTTGCAAACGAAAGAAGTTCCGCAAAAAATAAAAAAGGTTATGTAACGATTGGCACCTCAAATTATTTCTAAATCCATGATAAATGAGGAAAAAAGTAAATTAAAAAACCCCATTCGTATGAAATATAATTTTCATACGAATGGGGTTTTTTACTCTATTATATAGTGTTGTAAACATGCCTTCTCCTCAAAACCTACTTTCTTGTACAACTTCATCGCACGATCATAATTCGTATTCAAACATAGTTCTACCTCTCTCATCCCTTGGAAGGAGAAAATATATTGAATTGAAGCTTGTAATAACCGCTCTCCGACACCTTTTCCATTTATCTCCTTCTAAAAAAGACATCATCATAAGCATATTTCAAAATGAAATCGCCATGATAATGTCTTCTTAAAAACTCATATAATCATATTACATTATAATAAAATAAAACGTTTTTTATTTCTTAAATAATCTCTTTCTAAATACAAACATACTCAATGCTGAAAGAACTAACGCTATGCCTGAAAGTAATATTGAGGTATTCTCTTGTCCACCTGTTGCTCCTAATGATTTCTTACTTTCTTCTTGCTTATTAACAACTGGTTTATTTTCTTTCACAACTTCATTATTCACGTTTTGTTCTTGGACTACTGTGGATTGATTTACTGCGTCTTTTGAACCTTCAATTTCTTTTCCTGTTCCTTTTATCTCAGCTTTCGCCCCTTCAACTCCTGTTGTTGGCTCGTCCACTTCTTCTTTTACCTCTTCAACTTCTTTTATTGGCTCTTTTACTTCCTCTTGCTCTTCTTCAACTTCTTTTATCGTTTCTTTCACTTCTTCTTTTGTTTCTTCAACTTCTTTTTCCGGCTCTTTTACTTCCTCCTGCTCTTCTTCAACTTCTTTTATCGTTTCTTTCACTTCTTCTTTTGTTTCTTCAACTTCTTTTTCCAGCTCTTTTACTTCCTCCTGCTCTTCTTCAACTTCTTTTATCGTTTCTTTCACTTCTTCTTTTGTTTCTTCAACTTCTTTTTCCGGCTCTTTTACTTCTTCTTTCGGTATTAATTTTTCTACTATATTCTGCATGACGATGCCACTATATAATATGCCCGTCTCATAATGATCTGCATCCAAGTCAAATTCATATATTTTTTCTCCTAGAGTACTCCAAATGATTCCCTCATCAGTAAGCATTCCACCTGCACTCTTTAACGTAATCTTTTCAATTCGTTCCCCTTCTAAATCATATACAGGTATTTTCACTTCTTTATTTATTTCTGCATCATCCAAAATGACCTTTTGCCTTCTAACATCAATTGTTCCCCACTGGCCTAATTGTATTAACGGCCTTACATCACGAATCTCATTTTCAGCTAATTTTAAACTAAGTAAGTCTAACATTGATCCAAGAACTGACACATCTTTAATACGATTATCTGTAAGATTTAACCATTGTAAATTTTTTAATGAAGATAATGGAGTAGTATCTTCAATTTGATTATGAGATACATTCAAATTATTCAATTGTTTCATGTTTAAGATGAACTCAATATTTTTCAGACCTACTCCTTCCAAAGTGAGTTTTTCTAAGTTCATCATGTATTCTAAGCCTGTTATATCTTTTATCTCTTTTCCTTTTTCTTTAAGGATCTCTAATTTTTTAATCTGTAATAAATCTTCTTTTGTGATAGGAGCGTTTAAATTCTCTCTACCTAAATTCTCTTTATTAATATGTTGTTGTAAAGTTTTATCGAGAATTACATTTTCCTTTTGTTCATTATCCTCTTTTATTTCATCTAACCTTTCAACAACATTTTGAATTACTGTTCCATTAAACTTAATACGATTTTCTTCTGGCTTTATATCTAATATAAATTCATATGTTTTTTCACCGGTAGTACTCCATTTAACAGAACCATTATTAACTATTCCATCTCCATTCTTTAATTGAATAGTATCGAGTGGCTCGCCTTGTAAATTATAGATAGGTATTTTAACTTCCTTATCTTTTTCTACATCATCTAAAAAGATTTTTTGTCTTTGAACGTCAATGTACGTTCTTTTTCCTAACTCTTGAACCGGTCTAACATCACGAATTTCATTTAACGCTAGCTTTAAATCATATAAACCTGTTAATTGACTAAGTGGTGTTATATCTGAAATATAGTTTTCTTCTAAATTAAGTGATTGTACAGTAGACATTCTTGATAAAGGTTCGATGTTTTCTAATTCATTTTTAGAAAGGTCTAACTCTACTAATTTTTTCATTGGTGTAATATGTTCAATATTAGTAAGTCCATTGTTACTTAAAGATAAACTCTTCACATTCTTCAGTTGCTCAATCCCAGCAAGATTAGCATTACTAATTTGATTATTTGCTACAGTCAAAGTCCTTAAAGATTTCGCTGTAAATAATGGTTTAATATCTTTTATATAATTACTATTTAAATCTAGCAATTTAATCTTCTTCATTTGACTTAGTGGGCTTAAATCTGAAATTTTATTATTTCTCAAGCTTAAACTCTCAATATGTTCTAACTCAGCCAAAGGTCCAATATCTTCAAGTTCGCCATAGGTTATACTTAATGATTTCAATTGCCTCAAATTCGAGATAAATTTTATATTTTCTAACTTAACTTCTTCCAACGTTAAGTTTTCTAAGTTCTTCATATATTCTAGACTGCTTACGTCTTTTATTCCTTTACTTTTAGCTTCAACGACTATTAAAGATTTAACTTTTAATAAATCTTCCTTAGTTATTGGGGTATCTAAATTTTCTCTATTCAAGTTATATTTATTAATATGCTTTTGTAATTGCTTATCTAATATTACATTTCCATTTTCATCTTGTTGATCCACTTTATCCTCTTTATTTTCCTTTTGTGCTTCTGGAACATTATTTTCTAAATTCAATGTATTTACTTCAAACTGTACTTGATACTTATTGTCATAAGCCATTGTCGGAATATAAATATGCATTTGCATATTATACCTTTTTCCTAATTCCCCTACTTCAAACTGAATCACTTTCGTTCCATTTTTCTTTTTATCTTCTGATATTACTTTCACATCATGAAACACACCAGGAGTATGTATATCCTCTGTTTTCAAGTATTGAAAGAAATCACTATCACTTAACGTTGCTGTTACAATTTTCTTTCCGTTCTCAACTGTTAATTTCGGATTTTTTATATAAACAGCTGCCATAGACTCTTCATTTGTTTTATCTTTATACGCTTTAATAACAGCGTCATATGTACCATCTTCTAAACCTTGTCCCGTTTTATTCGCCTCAATTGCTACTGCCGCTAAAGCAGGTGTTGAATAAACAGCAAACGGAAGTGATAACGTCGCCGCTATAATCATTGCATTTATATGTTTTCTTTTATTTCTTTTCAACTTGACATCTCCTCCAAAATATATAAGTTAAAATGTAATCATTTCTCGAATAAATGATAATGATTTTCATTATCAATGTCAACTAAAAAAATAACCCCTCAAAAAGGGGTTATGCCATTTTCTCTCCTGATTCTTCTCTAAAAAAGCTCTTCATCGCATGGAATACATCTGCTTTTTGCTTTAAAATATAATATCTGAAGTTTTCATCTTTAATATTTTTATAGGCTGACATAAGTGTACTGTGGCGATTGTACTGATTCACTTCCCCATACCCAAACATATTACACTTCTTCATTAATTCTTCAACAAGTTTTACACATCTAGCATTATCTGATGTTAAATTATCACCGTCTGAAAAATGGAATGGATAAATATTATAGCGGTCTGGTGAGTATTTATTATCAATTAGCTCGAGTGCTTTTTTGTATACAGAAGAACAAATTGTTCCACCACTTTCTCCTTTTGAGAAAAACTCTTCCTCTGGAACTACTTTTGCCTCCGTATGATGGGCAATAAATTCAATATCTACTGTTTCATACTTTGTGCGTAGAAATCTCGTCATCCAGAAAAAGAAGCTCCGTGCCATATATTTCTCCCATATGCCCATCGATCCACTCGTATCCATCATCGCTAATACAACAGCTTTTGAATCTGGCTTTAATACTTCATTCCAAGTGCGGAACTTTAAATCTTCTTGATGAATTGGATGGAAAGATGCTTTACCACGCATCGCATTTCGTTTATATGCGGATATCATCGTTCTTTTCTTATCAATGTTGCCCCATAATCCCGTTTTTCTAATATCATTAAATTCAACATGTTCAATCCTGTTTTCATCCATTTCTTTTCTCTTTAAATTAGGCAGCTCTAACTCTTTGAAAAATGCTTGCTCTAATTCCAAAATAGAGACTTCAGCTTCATAATAATCTTCCCCAGCCGCATCCCCTGCTCCTTGCCCTTTTCCTGGTCCTTTTTGCTTTTGACCACCTGATCCATCTCTCGCAACGACATCACCAACTTTGCTGTCACCATTTCCTTGCCCAACGTGTTTGTTTTTATCATAATTGTACCTAATCTTATATTCATCTAAAGAACGAATCGGTATTTTTACAACATCCTTACCATTAGACATAACAATGCTTTCTTCTGTTACAAGATCGGGTAAATTATTCTTAATTGCCTCTTGTACTTTCTCTTGATGGCGTTGTTGGTCGTCATATCCTTTGCGATGGAGGGACCAGTTTTCCTGTGAAATCGTATAATTTGGTTGGTTTTCTTCACCCATTTCTTTCCCTCCTTACTGTAATTGTCTTCCTATATGAACAGCAAGCTAGAAATTTTGTTTTATACTGTGCCAGCTAGAATGAAAGGTAACTGCCCATCGAAAATCATCCCATAAACATATATAACGTTTTTCATATAATACTCCGAGCATCCTAAACAAAATTTTGCCACTCACATACTAGAAAAGAATCATTCAGCCTTTGATAAGAAAGAAACACAATGCATAGTTGCACACATTTACACTTTGCAACATATTGTATTGTGTTGGCTTTTTTCGTATGAATGGTTGGTTACTCTATCATATGCATATTGTAAAAATAATTGACAATAAATTCATAAAATTGCATCTTAATTTATTGCATTTGGACAAGGTATGACACTTTACACATATGACTGGATAATAAAACGCTGTCCCGCAAAATACAAGAGACAGCGTTTTGTTATCAAACTATCGGTTTAGCAGACTACCTACATAGCGTAATAATTCATTTGCTGAAGAAGAATTATAGCCGTGCTCATCAATTAAACGTGCAACAACATCATTAATTTTCTTCAGCTGATTTTCGTCTGGTGTTTTCGTTGATGTTGTAATTTTCACTATATCTTTTAAATCAGCAAATAGCTTCTTCTGAATCGCTTCACGAAGACGTTCGTGCGAATTATAGTCGAAGCGTTTTCCTTTACGTGCATAAGCAGAGATGCGAATTAATATTTCTTCCCGGAATGCTTTTTTAGCATTTTCTGAAATTCCAATTTGCTCCTCAATCGAGCGCATTAACTTTTCATCTGGGCTCATTTCTTCACCTGTTAACGGATCACGTAATTTCGACTTATTGCAGTACGCCTCAACGTTGTCTAAGTAATTATCCATAAGTGTCTTAGCGGATTCTTCATACGAATAAACAAACGCTTTTTGTACTTCTTTTTTAGCAATTTCATCATATTCTTTTCTTGCTAATGAAATGAAGTTCATATAGCGCTCTCGGTCTTCATTACTAATCGATGGATGCTGATCCAATCCATCTTTTAAAGATCTAAGCACATCTAGAGCATTAATAGATGGTACCTCTTTTCGAATAATTGTAGAAGAAATGCGGTTAATAACGTAACGAGGATCAATACCTTTCATACCTTCATCTTGATATTCGCGTTGCAACTCCTCTACATCAATCGCATTATAACCTTCTACCGTTTCTCCATCATACAAACGCATCTTTTTAATTAAATCAATATCTGGACGCTTCGGATCTTTTAAACGAGTTAAAATCGTAAACATTGCTGCAACCCGAAGTGTATGCGGTGCAATGTGCACATCGGACACGTCACTTTCACGAATCATTTTTTCATAAATATGTTCTTCTTCACTCACTCGTAAATTATATGGAACTGGCATTACAATAATTCTTGAGTGTAATGCTTCATTTTTCTTATTTGCTATGAAAGAGCGATACTCTGTTTCATTCGTATGCGCTACAATTAATTCATCTGCTGAAATAAGTGCAAATCTTCCCGCTTTAAAATTCCCTTCTTGCGTAAGCGATAATAAATGCCATAAAAACTTCTCGTCGCATTTTAACATCTCTTGGAATTCCATCATCCCACGGTTTGCCTTATTCAATTCTCCATCGAAGCGATACGCTCGTGGATCTGATTCTGAACCATATTCTGCAATTGTAGAAAAGTCCAAGCTACCTGTTAAATCTGCAATATCTTGTGATTTAGGATCAGAAGGGCTAAATGTACCAATACCAGTTCGGCGATCTTCAGAGAAGAAAATACGCTCCACAACTACATCTTCAATTCTCCCACCATATTCTTGCTCTAGGCGCATAACGTTGAGTGGTGATAAATTCCCTTCAATTCTTACTCCATACTCATCAAAGAAATCATCTCGTAAATGATGCGGAATTAAATGAAGTGGATCTTCATGCATTGGGCACCCTTTAATTGCAAAAATTGCTCCTCGATCTGTTCTTGAATATGTTTCTAATCCTCGTTTCAACATCGTAACTAATGTTGATTTACCTCCACTAACAGGACCCATTAATAATAAAATACGTTTTCTAACATCTAATCGTTTTGCAGACGGATGAAAATATTCCTCTACAAGACGTTCTAAAGCATCCTCTAACCCAAATAGCTGATTACTAAAGAAGTTATACTTTCTTCTACCATCAACTTCTTCAATTCCAGCATCTTTTATCATATTGTAAATGCGAGAGTGTGCTGTTTGAGCCACCCATGGTCTTTCCTTCACAAGCTCCAAATACTCCGCAAACGTACCTTCCCATTGTAAGCGTTCTTCTGCTTCTCGATGCTGTTCAATTTTTTTTAGAATATCCATTATAGCTCCTCCCCCATCTCCTTGTTCAATCGGATTATTATAAAAGGTATGCTAGGATGTCCTTAAACATTCTTTAAATCAAAATGAAATATACAGTAGTGTTATAAAATTCTCTCCAAAATTCAAAGAAAATTCTGTATAATATAGGTATTAAAGTTTTTACACCTCTATTCATTTTAAATAAATTCTTTTCTTCCAAGAACATTACATACATTTCGATTCATATTTCAGATTCGTAAACTGAAAAAATAGGAGGGATATTAGTATGAAATTATTATTAATTTTAGGTGTATCACTCACATTTCTTACAGCTATTTTTACATCTGGTTACAATGATAAACCCGGTACACATAAAAAGTGATGTGCTTCTTAGCACATCACTTTTTTTATCGATTATTTATAATACACATTTTCCACATCATATTTTGATAAAGGGCGGCTATAATAATAACCTTGTACAAACTTCACATTCTTTTCCTTCAAAAATTGTATTTGTTCCGCTTTTTCTACCCCTTCTGCAATTACATTCAATTCCAACGTATGAGCTAGATGAATAATTGCAGCCGTAATATTCGTATCGCGTTCATCTACATGTATACCTTCCATAAAAGAACGATCAATTTTCAAAGTATCAATTGGATACGTTTTTAAATAACTCAAAGATGAATACCCTGTACCAAAATCATCTAAATGAATCTTTAAATTTTGTTCTTTTAATTGTAGCAATACTCTTTTCGATATATCTTTATGTATAAGGGCTCCTTCTGTAACCTCTATCGCTAATAAATGAGCTGGTACATTGTACTTATGTAAAGCTCGTGTAATCATCTCTATTAATGTAATAGAGCGAAAATGCCTGGCTGAAATATTAACTGCAATTGGGACAACTTCATATCCTTTATTTAACCATTCGCGTATTTGTCGACACACTTCATTTACTACCCATTCATCAAGCTTAATAATAAATCCTGTTCTTTCTGCTAGCGGAATAAATTGATTGGGAGAGACAAATCCTAATTCTTTATTCTCCCACCTTATTAAAGCCTCCATACTAGCTATTTTTTTCGTTTCAATATTAATTTGCGGCTGATAATATAAGAAGAATTCATTTTTTTCTATAGCACGATGTAATTGGTTTTCTATTATAAATCTTTGTTCACGCTCACAATCTAACCCACTGCAATAAAAATGATAATGCCCTTTTCCTTTTTCTTTTGCTTTTTCCAAAGCAGCATCAACTCTTTGGAATAATATCTTTTCATCTTCTCCATCTGTTGGAGCCATTACAATTCCGATTGAAGCACTTAAATACACGTCCTCTTCTTCGATTACAAAATGTTCACTAATCCTTTTCAGTATGTTTTTGGAAACTCCCTCTACACGTTCTTTCGTTATATTTTCTATTAACATAACAAATTGATCATCGTGTTCTCTAAATAAGTGTATACCGGGTATTTGAAAACTGCTTAAACATTCTGTAACTTTTTGTAACACTTTATCTCCTTCTTTATGACCAAACGTATCATTAATAAGGTGAAATTCATCTAAATCTATAAAGATAAACGCAAAAGCTACCTTCTCATTTAAAAAATCATTTAACTTATTTGTACATGAAATTCTATTCATTAATCCTGTTAGCTGATCATAATAAGCTAAATATTCCGTTCTCATTTCATTTAATATTTGCTTTGTAACATCCCTTGTAACAATATATACTCCAACAATTTCACCATTTACAATAATCGGGATAGTTCTCAAGGAAATATAGAGCTCGTACCCTTCTTTATGAACATATTTCTTTGAAACAATTTGCTTTGCCCTTCCTTGCATGGCTTCTTTAAATATAATTTGAAAATCTTTTTCATATTCTTTATTAATAAATTCAAAAATAAACTTATTATTTAATTCTTCAAATCGGTATCCAAATATTTCATACGTTGCTGGATTTGCATATGTAATTCTTCCTATAGAATCTATAGATATGATGGAGTCATTATTATATTCTAGTAATGACTTAAACAGCATTTGTTTTTCCTCTATCTCCATCTTCTCCTCTATTTGAGCTGTGATATCCCTTGTAATACAAATAATAAACTGACATACTCCTTCTTCATCAAATACAGGATTAAGTGAAGATTCATAATGTAAGTTACCAGTTGGTAAACTAACTACATCACAAAAGGTATGTGCTTTCGCTTCGCTCGCTACTTTTGCATATTGTACTTGCAATATTTCCGCCGTATCTTCCGGTAATACTTCTGCAAAAGTTTTTCCATAACATTCTTCACTTAGCTTCGCATAATCCATACCTAACTTATTTACATAAATATATGTAAATGTTTCATCATCAATAACTTTAACAATAAATACTAAATCTTGAATAGCATGTAATAATCCTCTTCTTATTAAATCCATATCTATCATACTTAAAAAGGTATTTTGATTACTATATTGTTCCTTCATATTTATCTCAACCCGTCTGATCTATTTTTATTCATATATCCCATTTTATATGAATATGTATCCTTTTTTAAATGTATGATTACATATTATTTTTATTTTTAGAAAAAAAGTCGCCATATGGCGACTTTTAATAAACAATTTCTAAATCTAATCCTGGATAATTTTGTTGACGGAATGCTTCATAAATTAAAATAGCTGCTGTGTTAGATAAATTTAATGAACGCACTTTATCAGTCATTGGAATACGTAAACAATGATCGAAATTTTCTTCGATTACATTAGCTGGTAAGCCGTTCGTTTCTCTTCCAAATACAAAATAGTAATCCTTCTCACGTTTGCTATAATCAAACGCTGTATGAGCTTTCTCGCCATACTTTGTTAAATAGAAGAATTCACCGTCTTTATTTTTCTCATAAAACTCTTCAATTGAATCATAATACGTAATTTTCACGTGCTGCCAATAATCTAATCCTGCACGCTTTAACATTTTATCATCCGTTGAAAATCCAAGCGGTCTAATCAAATGTAATTCTGTTCCAGTTGCTGCACAAGTACGAGCAATATTCCCTGTATTTGCTGGAATTTCTGGTTGATATAAAACAACATGTACTCCCACGCGATATTCACCTCTGTTTTTTGTCTACTACGTATTATACCACTTGAGCGAAAAATCTCTACCCATTAATAATATGAAAGAATTTATATTTCATTTGTGGTGTATATTTACTAGAATCTTCATAGTTCCAATAACGCCGACGGCTATTCGCTGAATGTGCATTTACAAGTGGCATACCATCTGCGTCTTTTGCTACTACAATCGTCGTATGGTTCCACCTACCATCATCCTCGAAATCATAAGCGATGACATCACCAAGAATAAGGTCCTCTGGCCTTTCTACAGCTTCAGCTCGAAGTCCTGATGTAGCACCTGACAAATACCAATAAAAAGAGTGTGCAACAGCCCAGCTCCAACTCCACTGATTCTCCCTTTGCCACCATCCTTTACGAATATTAGGATATCCATTCATTGGTACTTCTCCAGTATGAAGACATTGAGAAATAAAATTCGTACAATTATCAGGGAAATTACGATATGCAGGGTTTCGATCATCCCACCAACGCTCTGCATATTTAACTGCCTCTAAACGGTTGTACTGATAGGAACCGTACTTCTCTTTTGTAACTTCCCTTTCTAATGTCTCACTCATTCCAACTGCTTCTGGCACTTCAATAGCATAATCACTTATTATCCGGCTATTATTTAAACAAACTCTTCGTTTTAATTGTTCCTCTTCAATATAAAATAATTCTTTATGCTTAATTAAATATTTAAAATGTATTTGATAATCAATTTCTTGATGATTGCTATTATTTAATTGCCTCATAAAAGAAACATCCGCAGTTGCTTTTACTATCTCTGCATTACGCTTTTGAAATAATTGTTTCTTTCTCTTTGCTATTTGTAATAAATCTTCAGCAATACCATCTACATTTGTTCGTTTCTCTGTTATATATGCTAAAAAGTGTTGGACTTGCTTTTCAATATTTATTTTTACAACCATTTCGTCTCCCTCCCATATTACAATATGAAAAAGGGAGATATTATCTACTCTTTTTTCTGCGCTAACAGTTCAAGTCCGCGATTCATTTCATGAAGAACCTCTTCGTCTTTCTCACGTTGCATCGCTTTTTCAATAGCTTCGCCCACGCCGTCTCCACCAATTTTTCCAAGCGCCCACGCTGCCGTCCCGCGAAGCACTGGTCTTGGATCATCTTTCATAACACCTATTAAATCTGGAATTGCTGATGCTTCTTTAAAATGTGCAAGTGCCAAAATTGCATTTCGTTGCAACGGTTTTTTACCTCTCCATGAACCAGACATAATTCCATATTTCTCTTTAAAATCACGATTGCTAATTGTTAAAAGCGGTGTTAATAACGGTTTAACTAACTCAGGATCTGGTTCCATCTCAGGGTGATTATGAAAATCCATTCCTTTATTTTTCGGACAAACTGTCTGACACGTATCACATCCATAAATACGATTACCTATTTTGTCGCGATACTCTTCTGGTAGGAATCCTTTCGTCTGTGTTAAAAATGCTATACACTTCTTCGAATCTAACTGTCCTCCTTGTATTAAAGCACCTGTAGGACAAATATCAATACACTTTGTACAGCTCCCGCATTGATCTTCTATCGGCTGATCTGGTGGGAATGGAACGTTTGTAATCATTTCTCCTAAATATACATACGAACCAAATTCAGGTGTAATAATAGAGCAGTTCTTACCGCTCCATCCAATACCAGCACGCTCTGAAACAGCTCGATCACTTAATTCACCCGTATCAACCATTGACTTAACTTCTATATCGGGAAGTTTTTCGATTAAATATGCTTCTAATTTCTGCAAACGATCTCGTAAAACGAGATGATAATCTTGTCCCCAAGAAGCACGACAAAAAATCCCGCGGCGTTCTCCACGCTTACTTAATGGTGCATTTTTTAATTTTGAAGGATACGCTAATGCAATCGCAATAATTGATTTTGCACCAGGTAATAGAAGCTGTGGGTTCGTTCTCTTTTCTATATCAGGCTCTTCAAATCCAGATTGATAATTTAATTGTTGCTGCTGGATTAACCGCTGCTTTAATTCTTCAAATGGTGAAGCACTAGCAAAGCCTATTTTATCTATACCAATCGTTTTACTATACGCAATAACATCTTGCTTTAATTGTTCAAAATCCATTCCTAATCGCCTCCTCAGATGAATCCATCCTTTATGTAACGATCTATTAGTTAGCAATTCACTTTCGGAATACTATTCTTTACTTCTATTTTCGCATACAATTACGTTTTCCAAACATTAAAAAACGCAATGCCTCGTTTATCTCGGAAACGAAACACTGCGTTGATCACAATTTATAGAAAAACATTTAATAAAATTTGGAGCGGGTGAAGAGAATCGAACTCTCGACCAGAGCTTGGAAGGCTCTTGTTTTACCACTAAACTACACCCGCAAATATGAAATACATATAAGATATTAGAATAACTTATGTAAAGTAGTATAGCATGTACAAAAAGCGGAAGCAAGAATTTTATCGAAAAAAGTCGAAAAAGTGATGAGTAGCTCATCACTTTTTCAATTCTTTATCAATCGCCTTCTTCATACTATCGAAATCAGGGTTTGCAAGATTTCCGTTTATATATACTGAAGGAGCACCTTGAACTTTTAATTTTTGAGCACGATCTGAATCTTTACGTACTTTTTCTTTTATTTCTTTACTGTGTAAATCTTTCTTAAATTGATCTACATCAACTTTCGGAAGCTTCTCTTTCACAATGTTAAGAAGTAATTCTTCTGTAATCCATTCTTCCGTATCTTTCTTTTGACTTTGATAAATCTCATCATAGAAAGTCCAGAATGAATCTTTATCTTGTTTATAAATTGCTTCACCAGCTGCTGCACCTAAATCAGAGTCTTTCCCAATAAACGGAAAATTAATAAAGTATAACTGCACTTTACCTTTATCAATATACTCTTCTTTTAATCGTGGCAATACTGTTACATCCCAAGTACGACAAGCGGGACATTTGAAGTCTCCAAATTCAACTACCTTAACCGGAGCATCATCTTTCCCTAAAGATTGTTGTGTGGAATAAGCAAACATCTCATTCCCTTTATCTTTTTTGTCATTTATGATGCTATACGCAATCGTTCCGATCACAATCAATACTGCAATGGAAAAAACTATACCAAGAGCCATGAGTTTGTTCGATGATTTCATATACATTCCTCTTTAATTTCATATTCTGTATACAGCATTGTACACAATACACATAATATCAACACTTATATACGTCACGCAATGAACACGCTCACATAAATTACAAAAACACAATAATTGTGACGATATTGTGTCACGATTTGTCACAATTTATTCAAAAAAAGAAGCTCCTATGTAGGAACTTCCATTAGCTTACTGCTTTTTCACGAGCACTATTTAACATCGACTGCTCTGTTTTTATATCATGACGAATGACTAACTTCTCACTAACTGCTTGCACATACTCATCATGATTGATATAGCCTTCTTTCTCCATCAATCTCAAAACGACATTTCGTCTCTCTACGGCCTTATCATAATTTTGTGCCGGTGAGTAATAAGCAGGTGCCTTTACTACAGCAGCCATCATTGCACTTTCAGCCAATGTTAATTGGCTCACCTTTTTACCGAAGTATAGGTTTGCTGCTTTTTCAATTCCCCATGCTCCTTCTCCGTAATAAATATTGCTTACATACAATTTTAAAATTTCATCCTTCGTAAATGTACGTTCAATTTTTTTCGTATAGAAAATCTCTTTCCACTTACGAGAAAATGTACGTTCATTCGTTAAAAAAGCATTTTTAGATAACTGCTGTGTAATTGTGCTTCCGCCTTGCACAACACCACCAGCTTTTATATTTTCAACAGACGCTCTGACAATCGCTATATAATCTAAACCGTTATGATGATAAAACCTTTTATCTTCTGTCGCAATAAATGCATGTGTCAATGATTCTGGTACCTCTAACTTAGCCGGTACATGTAATTTACTAATATCACTTTTCTCAATCATTACATTTCCAATGAATAATAACGTAAAACTTAACAATAATAATAAAATAATGGCTTTATAAAAAAACTTAGTCATTGGATTTAATGCAACTTTTTGATGATAATTCACCCTAGATAATACTCGTTCTTTCATCTTAAACACCTCTTTTCCACATAGCGTATAACTCTTACTTTAAGAATACCTTGTTGTAAAAAAATATCCCATCGATTTCTCTTACACGTACCTTACATCATTGTAAGGTATAAATTGAAACTTTCATCAGACCCCCACCAATCTGGCTGCCCGGCAAATAGCGGGATAAAAAAGTATTGTATCACAGTCCTTTTTTATCTACTATTCATCTAAAATATTGAATATAGATTATGCTAAATCAATAGCAGATTAGATCTTAAGGCTATTATACTTTCTCTATTAAAGCGCCCTATTTTCATTATATCATCTACCAATATATATACTTTTGAGTATCTAGTAATCTAAATGTACATAATATATCATATATTATACAGAACAAACGTTCTTTAAATCAATACTAACACTATTATTATTTTGACCTTTTTCTTAAACAGTATACAAAAAAGAGTAGTGATTTGACTGTATCTCAAATCGGCTACTCTTTTCTTTACAATCTTCCTATTAAGTTATACGGCTGCACTTCCCACGTTTCATACGGAATGAAATGGGTTGCTCTCATCGCATCAAGTGTTCTGGATTTCATATGAGGACGCGTTATATACTCATTTATGTTCTCTTCGTTTAAAGCAACAAATTTAGCCTCTTGTATTTCTTCATGTTGAATTTTTATTTCACCGCTTACATATGCTACTTTAAAAACGACAGCTAAAATGTTCATGGAAGCATTATAATAAACTCCTGTAACTCCAAGCGGCTTCACAGTTAAACCCGTCTCCTCAAGCATTTCCCTACAAACAGCTTGATCGAGTGCTTCCCCTTCTTCTACCTGTCCTCCTGGTAACTCCCACGTATCAGCTCGCCAGTGTACCTTTGCTAATAACACTTCATCTTTTTCATTTGTTAAATAGCCTGCTACAGCAACGATATGTTTTGGTGTTTTTTGTTCCATGTTAAGCCTCCTAGCAATAATGAATATTTCATATATCCCTATAAGCATATTCCCTGTTTACAATAAAATACCTTTATTAAAAAAGCCCCTATTCGTTAAACGAACAGGGGCTTTTATCGTATTATTCTCCTAAGTCTACGTTGTGATAAACTTGTTGTACATCTTCTAAATCTTCTAATGCATCAACCATTTTTTCAAATTGTGCTTGTGCATCTTCAGGAAGTGTTACATCGTTTTGTGCAAGCATTGTTAATTCGGCAACTGTAAATTCTTCAACACCCGCATCTTTAAGAGCAGATTGTACTGCATGGAATTGATCTGGTTCAGCATACACGATAACAGCATCTTCTTCTTCAAGTATGTCACGTGCATCCACATCTGCTTCCATTAAAATCTCAAGAACTTCATCTGATGTTTTCCCTTCAAGGCCGATAACAGCTGTTGCATCAAACATGTAAGCTACAGAACCGTTTACACCCATGTTACCACCGTTTTTGCTAAATGCAGCTCGTACATCTGCTGCAGTACGGTTTACGTTGTTTGTAAGTGTATCTACAATTACCATAGCTCCATTTGGTCCGAATCCTTCATAACGAAGCTCGTCATAATTTTCTTCTGAACCACCTTTTGCTTTTTCAACTGCACGATCGATAATTGTTCTTGGAACATTGTATGTTTTCGCACGTTCTAATACAACTCTAAGCGCTTGGTTTGATTCCGGATCTGGCTCGCCTTGTTTTGCCGCTACATAAATTTCACGTCCAAATTTCGCGTATATACGGCTAGTATTTGCATCTTTTGATGCTTTTTTATCTTTAATATTATTCCATTTACGACCCATACTTTCCACTCTCTTTCCCGTTTTAAATCTACATAAAAATATTAATATGAAATATCATGTGTGTTCAACACATTTTTAAAAGAAATATAAAAAGTTCATTTTTGATTCATATTACAGACATAATATAAATCACTATCATTTTGTTCTTTCGACAAGTTATATTATACATGAATTCCTACGTTTATTACGAATTTTAGAAGCACATAACATAATTTAGCAAAAAAATCCTACCATTTCACCAACACACTATTTATGCTTATTTTGTAGTGTGATGAAAATATAAAAAGACTCTACACATTTGGTGTAGAGTCTTTTTATTACGCCGTTCGTGATACCGATGGTCGGGGTCGAACCGACACTCCCGAAGGAACACGATTTTGAGTCGTGCGCGTCTGCCAATTCCGCCACATCGGCACAAAAGAAAAGGCGGCAACCGGATTTGAACCGGTGATAAAGGTTTTGCAGACCTCTGCCTTACCACTTGGCTATGCCGCCATATAAAATTTTACTGGAGCGGAAGACGGGATTCGAACCCGCGACCCCAACCTTGGCAAGGTTGTATTCTACCACTGAACTACTTCCGCAAAAATGGCTGGGCTAGCTGGATTCGAACCAGCGCATGACGGAGTCAAAGTCCGTTGCCTTACCGCTTGGCTATAGCCCATCGAATTCTTACTTAATTATATGTAAGTATCCATTAGATTATTTATAATTTTTAAAATAAAAATGGGGCGACTGATGGGAATCGAACCCACGAATGCCGGAGCCACAATCCGGTGCGTTAACCACTTCGCCACAACCGCCATGTTGTGTAAATATATTTGGCAGGGGCAGTAGGAATCGAACCCACACTGGAGGTTTTGGAGACCTCAGTTCTACCTTTAAACTATGCCCCTATGTAAATGGTGGAGGGGGGCAGATTCGAACTGCCGAACCCGAAGGAGCGGATTTACAGTCCGCCGCGTTTAGCCACTTCGCTACCCCTCCGAAACTTACATGGTGCCGGCTAGAGGACTTGAACCCCCAACCTACTGATTACAAGTCAGTTGCTCTACCAATTGAGCTAAGCCGGCGTATTTTATTAAAGTAAATGGTGGCTCGGGACGGAATCGAACCGCCGACACGAGGATTTTCAGTCCTCTGCTCTACCGACTGAGCTACCGAGCCTTATTAAAATGGCGGTCCCGACCGGGGTCGAACCGGCGATCTCCTGCGTGACAGGCAGGCATGTTAACCACTACACCACGGGACCATTTGGTTGCGGGGACAGGATTTGAACCTGCG
>NZ_JBQAGP010000005.1:0-214292 GCF_051916425.1 Bacillus cereus group sp. MYBK222-1 | reverse complement strand
GTTCATCCTGAGCCAGGATCAAACTCTCCAATAAAGTTAGTTTGTCTAGCATCTAAAATAAAAATTGACGTTTCACGTTGTTTGTTTCGTTCAGTTTTCAAAGAACTACTTAGTCGCTCATTTGCGACTTCCTTATGTTAACATCTTCGTTTTTCGATGTCAACTAAGTTTTTTAATTTCTTTTTTATCGTTTTCTGCGTTTCCGCATCAGCGACGGTTATTAATATATCATGCAGTACATACATGGTCAATACTTTTTATAAAAAAATTTCACATCCCGTTAAAAGTTTAAAAACATGTTTCAAAAATCATTATAATCTCCCTTCCTTCTGCATTTCATATCTTATCACTTTACCATATTTCTGCACGATAGAAAATTCTAAATTTTATGTTATATTATTGTTATAGGAGCGTGGTGAGAATGAGCATTAAGTATTCAAACAAAATCAATAAAATCCGGACCTTTGCATTAAGTTTAGTATTTATCGGCCTCTTCATTGCATACTTAGGAGTCTTTTTCCGTGAGAACATTATTATTATGACAACATTTATGATGGTTGGCTTTTTAGCTGTTATCGCTAGTACAGTCGTTTATTTTTGGATTGGTATGTTATCTACTAAAACTGTACAAATTATTTGTCCAAGCTGCCATAAACCTACAAAAATGCTCGGTCGTGTCGACGCATGTATGCATTGCAACCAACCTTTAACAATGGATCGAAATCTAGAAGGAAAAGAATTTGATGAAAAATATAATAAGAAGAGCTATAAATCATAGGCACATATGAGTACAGTAAGGAAAATGTATCCTTACTGAGCTAAACATTAAAAGGTGATTTCTTGGTTAAGAAATCACCTTTTGTATTTATTCTTAATTAAATTAGATCTCCACTGAACATTTTAACTCCTTCTGAACCTAACGTAATTCCCATATATAATAAAGAAAGAGGTTGACGTAAAGCCGTCAGCCTCTTTCTTTATTATATATTACGCCTTATGACACTCTGGACAAACGCCATAAATTTCTAAGCGATGACTATTAATAACGAAGCCTGTTGTTTTTGCAGCTTCCTCTTCAAGTTGTTCCAAACCTCCATAAGGAAAATCAACAATTTTACCACATTTTTCACAAATCACATGATAATGTTGACTTGTAACATAATCAAATCTACTTGAAGCGTCTCCATAAGTTAATTCCTTTACAAGCCCAACCTCTTTAAATACACGTAAGTTATTATAGACAGTTGCAACACTCATATTTGGAAACTTACCTTCTAATGCTTTATAAATATCATCCGCTGTTGGGTGCGTCATTGATTCCACAAGGTACTCTAAAATAGCATGACGCTGTGGAGTAATGCGTACACCCGTATTTTTCAGCATTTCTAGCGCTTCTTTTAATTCTTCTTTGACCACCGTCATGCACCCCGATTCTATACGGATTATTATTTTATAATTCTTATAAAGAGTGTACTCCTTTTCTTATAAATCGTCAATATTTCTACTATAAGTATGTGGTTTATTTTTGTATATAGCCTTATTCTTATGTATCTTTCCCTATTTTTTATGCATTTACAATAGAAAAAAAGTGCGACATAATCGCACTTGGAATACTATCATCTGAGGAGGTATGCCCTACACTTCACTTTATGTAAGACAATAAAATATGTATAGACACTCGCCTTACTTCTATATATTTTATCTCCACAATGGATTTACTTTATATAAGAAAGAACATCTTCAATATGTCCCTTCACTTTCACTTTACGCCACTCTTTTACAAGCTCACCGGCTTTATTAATCAGGAATGTAGAGCGCTCAATTCCCATGTACTCTTTCCCAAAGTTCTTTTTCAATTTCCAAACATCGTATAATTCTGCTACTTTATGATCCTCATCTACTAAAAGTGTAAATGGAAGTTCATGCTTCTCAATAAATTTCAAATGTCTATTTGCCGAATCCGGACTCACTCCAAGAATAACCGTGTCCTTCTCTTGAAATAATCCATAAGAATCACGGAAATCACACGCTTCAGTTGTACACCCTGGAGTCATATCTTTCGGATAAAAATATAGAACTACATTTTTACCACGAAAATCAGCTAAGCGAACTTGTTCCCCGTTACTTCCCTCTAATGTAAATTCTGGAGCCATTTCTCCTACTGTGATCATTGTTATCACTCCTACTCTTTTCTTTTACTATAACAAATGCTTCCTTATTTTTCATTGTCTATTACAGACCTCATCACGAAAGCAAACGGTAATGTATATCCAATTAGCGCTTCTCCAATTGCAATCCACCGCCCAATTCCAATTGGAGATATATCACCATATCCAACAGACAATAAAGTAACTGCGCTAAAATATAAACAAATTTCAACGAGTTGAAAAGAGTGAGCGTTTAAGCTTTCTCCATCCTCTTTCAAAACTGCAAAACCCATTTCTTCTAATACAACATAACTTAATCCAAACGCAATTAGTACAGTTGTATAAATCAAAAATAATGTGGCTAAATTATACAGCGAAAAAAAACGCGTTGAATCTGAATAGGAACTCCATAACAATTGGACACTTCTCAAAATAGCAATTGCTACAATTAATAGAATAAACCCCCATAACATGTCCTCCACCTCATTTTATATGTATGAGACAGCCATTGGATTTATCCCTTAGAAACAAACAAGCTTTTATAATTAATTCCCTGCACCACGGTACCTTTTTACCCCTTGATTCCAAAGAGTAATTGCAATCGTAAAACAGATAACACCAACGAGCGGTGTTGCAAATGCATAGCTATTCCACTCTGTTTTTCTTAAAAAGTACGCTGCTGGATACACTCCGACAAACGCAAATGGTAAGACAAACGTTAAAATGAAGCGAATCACACGGTTATAAATATTAACAGGATAGCGGCCATAATTCCCTATGTTATACATTAGCGGCATAATCGAACTTTTCGCGTCCGACCAAAAACCAAGACTTGCAAGCGTAACAAATATTCCTCCGTATACAAGTGCGCCCCCTCCTACCATCAACAAGAATAAGAAGATATCGTACCAGTAAAAAGATAATTGCAACTCCACTGCTGCGTAGCCCATTACAATCATTCCCGTAATTGCTCCAATTAAAGATTCAAGCTCCATTCTTTCTAAAATAATTTGAAATAAACTATGAATCGGTCTCGTTAATATGCGATCCATTTCTCCTTTAATAATGTAACGATCATTAAAGTCCCATATGTTAAAGAAAGCTGAGAAAATGGCAAACGGCACTAAAAAGAAACCATAAATAAAGATGACTTCTTCTCTACTCCAACCTTTTAATGCTTGCGTATGTCCAAACACAACAAGAATAAAGATTAAATTAACAGCCTGTAGTGATAAATCAGAAAGTAATCCAACGATAAAATCGCCCCGATACTCCAATTTTGTTTTTATATATTGACTTGCATATTGCAAAAATAGTTTTATATATATCATCTCATCATCCCCCTTGTACAATTAGACGTTTTCTCGCCGTTCTCCACATGAGTACAATCGGAATAATAAGTACAATGGCCCAAATTACTTGGAATAATAATGCCTCATACAATTTACTTCCTTGTATACCTTCTGAGAAAATCATACTCGGAATATAACTAATAGCCTGAAACGGTAAAAACATCATTGCCTTTTGGGCCCATAACGGATAAAAACTAATTGGTAATAATAGACCTGAAAACAAATCAATAACAACACGTTTTGCATACATAATTCCACTATTATTAAATAAGAAGAATGTGAGCATTCCCGTCATTAAATTAATTTGTGTATTAATAATAAAACTAAATATTAAAGATAAGAAGAAATATAACCACGTTTGAAAGTTCGTTGTAATTTGCAATGAAAATAATAAGGTAACGATGACCATACCCGGAATGGAAAAGAAGGCAAAGCGAAATATTCCTTCACCAAGACCTTGCATCACTTTCATCCCTAAATAGTTATATGGACGTATCAGTTCTACCGCTACACGTCCTTCTTGAATCTCCATCGCAATTTCCCTGTCTATATTATTAAAATAAAAAGCACGTGCCATCCACGCAATTGCGATATACGTAGTCATTTGCGAAATAGATAAACTTTCAATATTCTCTTTTCCGCTATAAATTGCTTGCCATAAAAAATAATACGCACCGATATTAATCGTATAAATTAAAATCCCGCTATAATAATTTGTGCGATACGCAAGCATCATTAAAAAGCGAATTCGAATCATTTCGATGTACTTACCCATGTTTAATACCTTCTTCATAAATGTTACGAATAATTTCCTCTGTAGACACTTCGTTAATTTTTAAATCTTTAATTTGAAAGGCTTGTACCACTTTAGAAATAAGCATTGAAATAATAACTTCTTCATTCGGTATTTTGGCAATCCACGCGTTTTCCTCTTTCGCTTTCGACCAAACGACATGACTATCTGGCATAACCATTGATAAAGCCTGATAGGAAACTGGTGCGACAAACTGAAAATGTATTTCCTTCTCTGCTCCCCACTGCGTACGAAGATTATGTAAAGAACCGTCATACATAATATTTCCTTCATCCAGCATGATAACGCGCTCACATAATGCTTCAATATCAGTAATATCATGGGTTGTTAATAAAATTGTTGTTTTATAACGTTCATTCATTTCTTTTAAAAATTCACGTATTTTCAATTTCACAAGTACATCTAGCCCAATTGTTGGTTCATCTAAAAATAATAACGGTGGATTATGAATTAATGCCGCCGCTAATTCACAACGCATTCTTTGACCTAAAGATAACTTTCGAACTGGCTTGTCTAACAAAGGACCAATATCTAACGTTTCGATTACGTGCTCCATATGTTCCTTATACTGAGCGTCTGATACACCGTACACTTTTTTTAATAAACGAAACGATTCTTGCACGGCAATATCCCACCAAAGCTGCGAGCGTTGACCGAAAACAACACCAATTGTTCTTACAAATTCTTCCCTCTGCTTATGTGGGTTCATCCCATTTACTAAAATGTCTCCTGATGTCGGAGTCAAAATTCCCGTAAGCATTTTAATTGTCGTTGATTTACCGGCACCGTTCTCACCGATATATCCAACCATTTCACCTTGTTTCACAGTAAAAGATACATCATTTACTGCTGGTACTATTTTATAATTACGATTTAATAAATCGCGAAATGCACCCTTTAAACCTGGACGACTTGAATAGGCTGTAAATTCTTTACGTAACCCTTGTACCTCAATTACCGATTTCATAACCGGACCCCCTTCCTAAATGTCACAACGAATAGTTTACCCAACTGCCTTCTCTATCACAAACAATACGTCTTTTCGAAAAACATGTTAGAATAATACATAGATTTTTGTAAGGAGATGAATGGTAGTGAAATTCACAAAATCAGAAGCATTACATAAAGAAGCTTTAGAACATATCGTTGGCGGTGTTAATAGTCCTTCTCGTTCTTTTAAAGCAGTTGGTGGCGGCGCTCCTGTTGCTATGGAACGTGGAAAAGGTGCTTATTTCTGGGATGTAGACGGAAATAAATATATCGATTATTTAGCAGCATACGGTCCTATTATTACTGGACATGCTCACCCGCACATTACAAAAGCAATTACAACAGCTGCTGAAAATGGTGTACTTTACGGAACTCCAACAGCGCTAGAAGTAAAATTTGCAAAAATGTTAAAAGAAGCAATGCCTGCATTAGATAAAGTTCGCTTCGTAAACTCTGGTACTGAAGCTGTAATGACAACAATTCGTGTCGCTCGCGCTTACACAGGCCGCACAAAAATTATGAAATTCGCTGGTTGTTACCACGGTCATTCTGATTTAGTACTTGTAGCAGCTGGATCTGGCCCTTCTACACTAGGAACTCCTGACTCAGCAGGTGTACCACAAAGTATCGCTCAAGAAGTTATTACCGTTCCATTTAATAATGTAGAAACTTTAAAAGAAGCATTAGATAAATGGGGACATGAAGTAGCAGCTATTCTTGTAGAACCAATCGTTGGAAACTTCGGTATTGTAGAGCCAAAACCTGGCTTCCTTGAGAAAGTGAATGAACTTGTTCACGAAGCTGGTGCACTAGTAATTTATGATGAAGTTATTACTGCTTTCCGCTTCATGTACGGTGGTGCTCAAGACTTACTTGGCGTAACACCAGACTTAACAGCGCTTGGTAAAGTTATTGGCGGCGGACTTCCAATCGGTGCTTACGGTGGTAAGAAAGAAATTATGGAACAAGTTGCCCCTCTTGGACCTGCATATCAAGCTGGTACAATGGCAGGAAATCCTGCTTCTATGGCATCTGGTATTGCTTGTCTAGAAGTTCTTCAACAAGAAGGGCTTTATGAAAAATTAGATGAACTTGGTGCAATGCTTGAAAAAGGAATTTTAGAGCAGGCTGAAAAACATAATATCGATATTACATTAAACCGCCTAAAAGGCGCTTTAACTGTATACTTCACAACAAATACAATTGAAGATTACGATGCAGCACAAGATACAGACGGAGAAATGTTCGGTAAATTCTTCAAGCTTATGCTGCAAGAAGGAATTAACTTAGCACCTTCTAAATACGAGGCATGGTTCTTAACGACAGAACATACAAAAGAAGATATTGAATATACAATTGAAGCTGTAGGTAGAGCATTTGCTGCTTTAGCAAACAATAAATAATCCCGCCATTAAAAGGAAAAAAGAAAGCACACCTTTCTTTTTTCCTTTTTTCTATTTCATAAATCCCTCATTAATAGTATAATTATTCATAATTATCTGTTTAATTTTATTTTATATCCTTACTATCTTTGTATACAAGGCTGCTCACGCCTCAAATAGTAAGATTATTCAAACTTTCATAAGAGGGGGGATTGACGGATGCTCAATAAAACAAACACATGGACACCGTCTTTATTTCGAGATTACAAAAATGCGGAACACGATGCGTGTGGAATCGTTTCCGTTATGGAGAAACGAAAAATTCCTACAAAAGAAAATATTGACCTTTGCATACAATCGCTCGTCAAAATGAATCATAGAGCTGGTTTCATTAATGGCGAAGGCGATGGAATCGGTATTCACATTGATGTACCAAAATCACTTTGGAATGAAAAATTAAAAAGTAGCGGATATAATCCAACGATCGTGGATCATCCCCACTTTATCGTTGGACATTTTTTTCTAAACAAAAACGAAAATATAGTTAATTTAAAAAATCATATTCGTACACAACTAAACAACGAAAACTTTGCAATTCTTTTCGAAAGTGATGATGTAATAAACTCCGATGCACTCGGTCCACTTGGTAAACAAGAAGAACCTTTATTTTGGCAAGTTGCTCTTATCGCAGAAAATGAAGTTGCAAATATTGAGCAAACATTATTTACAGTAACGATAAAAATAGAAGAAAATGAAGCGATTCATGTTGCTTCCTTAAGTCGTGATCACGTTGTATATAAAGTTCTCGGTGCTGGGGATACACTTGTTGCCTATTACAATGATTTACAACACCCACTTATTGCTTCAACTATGACACTAGGACATAATCGCTATTCTACTAATACATTATCTAACTTCTTTCGTGTACAACCATTTAGTATCCTCGGACATAATGGTGAAATTAACACAATTGCAAAATTACGCGATCAAGCTGAAATGATTCACGTTCCACTTACTGCTGGGGGCAGTGACTCCCAAGATTTAAACCGCACCTTAGAAACTCTACTTGTTCAATACAACTACAGTTTATTTGAAGCAATGGATATACTATTCCCGCCAATTATTAATGAAATTAAACTTTATGAACCACATTTACAAGATTTATATACGTATATACGTGAAGCATGGGGCCATTTTGCACAAGGTCCAGCTGGCATTATTTCACGTTATAAAGATGAAGCTGTTTTCAGCGTGGATTCCCTCGGGCTACGACCAGTATGGAAAGTAGAGACAGAAAGCTCTTATATTTTCTCTTCTGAACCTGGAGTTGTATCCCCAACTGAATATGTAGCAGAACCAAAACCACTCGCTCCAGGGGAAAAAGTCGGACTAAAGTGGAATGAACAAGATGAGCTTGTTCTTTATGAATATGACAAATACCAAGCTCGAGTATATGACCGTTTTAAAAAACGAGTGGATACTAAAGATTATCATTTAAACTTATCTACCCCTGAAACGAAAGAAATCCAAGGATTATGTGATTCTATGCAAGTTGACACAAAACAATACGTTGCTTTCGGATGGGATCGTGAACATATTCAGCTTCTTGAACAGATGGCAACAAAAGGTGTTGAACCAATTCGCTCACTTGGGCATGACTCACCACTCGCTGCACTTGATACTGATAGACGAAATATCGCTGACTTCATTAAGGAAAGTGTAGCTGTTGTTACAAATCCAGCAATCGATCGCGATCGAGAAGTTGAACACTTCTCCACACGAACGATACTTGGCAAACGTCCAAGTTTATTGGCTGATGCTAAACAGCCATTTGTAGTTGAGATGCTTTCCCCAATCATTTTAGAAGGAAGTGTAGCACAATCTATTGTAGAAGAATTACACACAATTACGTACGAGCAACTTATACAACTATTCAATACTCATAGCTCTATCGCTACAATCTCTGCTACATTCAGTCAGGCAGAAACTTTACAATGTGCCTTAAGTCGAATTAGTTCTGAAGCGATAACAGCCGTGAACGATGGAGCTTCCCTATTATTAATAGACGATGCTGACGCTCACCTAAATGGACGATTATGGATTGATCCGCATTTAGTTACCGCGAAAGTACATCAAGTATTAAGCGAAAATAAATTACGCCGAAACTGCTCTCTCGTTATACGTTCTGGTGCCCTTCGCTCCTTACACGATATCGTCACACTGTATGGATTAGGAGCAGATAGTATCAATCCATATTTACTATTTGCAACCGTAAATGATGGGACAAAAACACCAATTACGAATTTATATCATGCACTTAATAAAGGACTGGAAAAAGTCATTTCAACAATTGGAATTCATGAATTGCGTGGTTACGGTCGCCTCTATTCTTCTATCGGGTTACATGAAGAAATCGCAAATATATTGCAAATTACAAATTTCTTAGGTTCAAATGATTTAGCTTTTTCTCTTGAATCACTTGCTGAAGATGCACAAATGCGAGCGAACGATTATAACAATCCTAAAGTTAGAATGCGAAAATCTTTTCATATATTCCCGCGAATTTGGAAAGCAATCGGCGATGTTGCAAAGGGAAACTCTTATGATGATTACCGTGAAAAATTAAGTGAATTAGAAGAAAATAACCCAATCGCAATTAGACATCTTGTTCAAACGAAAGAAACAAAACATGTCGTTCCGGCTGAAGAAGTGTCCATCAGTATTCAAAATCATGATTTACCATTTATTATTAGTTCCATGTCATTCGGTTCTCAAAATGAAATTGCCTTTCGTGCATATGCAGAAGCAGCCGATCAGCTAAATATGATTAGTTTGAACGGTGAAGGCGGCGAAATTAAAGATATGATTGGAAAATATCCACATACACGTGGACAACAAATCGCGTCCGGACGATTTGGCGTAAACGCCGAACTACTCAATTCATCAAACTTAATTGAAATAAAAATTGGGCAAGGTGCCAAGCCTGGTGAAGGTGGACATTTGCCAGGTTCAAAAGTAACAGCCAAAATCGCTGAAGCGCGTAATGCTACAATTGGCTCTGATTTAATTTCACCTTCTAACAATCATGATATTTATTCCATTGAAGATTTAGCTCAAATGATTACAGAAATTAAAACGGCTAATCAACTTGCAAAAGTAGCTGTAAAAGTTCCTGTCGTCCCTAACATTGGAACAATTGCTGTCGGTATCGCTAAAGCTGGTGCTGATTTTATTAACATTAGCGGATTTGATGGTGGTACAGGTGCCGCACGTATTCACGCATTGCAACATGTAGGGCTTCCTGTAGAAATTGGTGTGAAAGCCGCTCACAATGCTTTATTAGAAGCAAATATGAGACATAAAGTAGAAATTTGGGCTGATGGTGGTATTCGAAGTGTGAATGATGCCTTGAAAATTATGCTCCTTGGAGCAAACCGCATTGGATTTGGTACATTATCCATGATTGCAATTGGCTGTACAACTTGCCGCGGATGTCATCTAGATACTTGCCACGTTGGAATCGCAACACAGATTGAATCTGAAGCTCAAGCGAAAGAACACGGATTACGCCGCTTCGTCCCGCGTGAATTAGAAAGCGCCGTGGCTGGATTATTACATTTATTCACTACTTTTGGCGAAGAACTAAAACGATTAACAGGAAATCTCGGCTATACAAATTTACAAGAAATTGTCGGGCGTTCCGATTTATTAGAACAAGTTCGAGGCAAAAATTTATTAAACTTATGTAATTTACTACAAACGATAGAACATCCATCTGGTACAAAAACAGAACACGTACTAGAAAAACAATTTGAAACAATTCATTCTCCTCATTCAAAAGAATTAGTAGGCGTTGGCGTAGAGCAACGCGTTATGGGTGGTCTAGAATCTTGTTATCGCGTTCGTAGTAAATTATATGAAGACACGAAGCTTGAACCACTTACATTAAAGTATACGAATGGCTCGATTCCTGGAAATGGATTAGGTGCTTACAATAGTGAGAACTTATTTATACACGTAAACGGCGGCGCACAAGATGGTATTGGTAAAACCTCCTTTGGTGGTGGTATTTATATAACGAAAGCAAAAGGAAAAGATGGTCTATATTATAACGGTTCTGTCGGAAAAGGTTTTGGATACGGTGCACAAAAAGGGGCGCTATACGTTCAAGGTAACGCTGATGCTCGCGCTGGCATTCGCCTCTCTGGAGCAGACATGATAATTGGCGGACGCATGATAAAGCCACTCCGCGAAAAAGAACAAGGGAATATAGGAGCATACTCTAATATTAAAGGTTTCGCTTTTGAATATATGACAAATGGGCGCGCGCTTGTTTTAGGAGATCCTGGTCCATGGATTTGCGCTGGTATGACTGGCGGTGTTGTTTATTTACGCCATGATTCAAGCTTAGGTTTAACAGAACAGGCCTTAAAAAGAAGAATCGCAAAAGGAGCAAATGTTACATTACAACCACTTAGTAAAAATGGTGTGCAAGATGTGACCGAGTTATTACTAGATTATATCCGTGTATTAAATGAACATGAGCAATACGAGGAAGTTGCTTTATTGACACCGTTATTCGATGATATGCAGCAACAGTTTTTTGAAATCATCCCGAAAAAAGAGCAGGCTGATCCATCTATCTCAACAGAGTGATATGCCTAATTTTCATCTTCAAGAAAAAAATTGACGAAGTACACTTCTCATAGTAATCTATAGTAACAATTTGAAACCTGCTGAAATTCAGCAGGTTTTTTTACTAAAAATTGATGTTTAAAAAGAATTAGGAAAAAGTATAAAATGAATCTTAATTTCTTATTAACGTCACTAAAATATCACTTGCTAACATATTGTAATGAATGTATAGTATCATGTTGTACATTCATTATGACAAGAGAAAGGATCTTATTAAGGGTATGAAACTTGGTGCTCGCATTTTAAAAACGGGTATTGCCATCACATTAGCTTTATTTGCTTGTATTTTACTTAACTTACCGAGTCCAGTATTTGCGGGAATCTCAGCTATCTTCGCTGTTCAACCGTCTGTATACCGTTCGTATTTAACTGCACTTGAACAAATTCAAGCAAACGTCATTGGTGCGGTATTCGCTATCGCATTCGCTACTGCTTTTGGACATAATCCTTTTATTATTGGATTAACATGTATATTAGTAATTGCTCTTACATTGCAATTACGATTAGAAAACACAATATCAATTGCTTTAGTAACAGTTATCGCTATTATGGAGTATCAAGGTGAAGATTTCTTTAGTTTTGCCTTACTTCGATTTGCGACGATTATGGTTGGAATTATTGCGGCTTCACTTGTAAATTTAGTGTTTATGCCGCCAAAATACGAAACAAAGTTATATCATCGCATCGTTGATAATACAGAAGAAATTGTAAAATGGATTCGAATGAATAGCAGGCAAGCTTCTGATTTTACAACATTAAAAACTGATATTGATCGAATGAAAGAAAAAATGATCAAACTAAACCATTACTATTTGCTGTATAAAGAAGAAAGAAGCTATACGAAAAAAGTAAAGTTCGCAAAAATTCGTAAGCTTGTTTTATTCAGACAAATGTTAGCGACAACAAGTCGTGCTTTAAGTACGTTAAAATCATTACATCGTACTGAAAACGAACTGCGCTATATGCCAGAAGAATTCCAGGAATCTATTCAGAACGAACTTGATTCATTAACACATTATCATGAACAAGTTTTATTAAAATTTATTGGTAAAGCAAAAAAACAACAATCTGTTGAAATGCTTGATGAAGTTGAAACAGGTAAACAGGAATTAATTGATATCTTTATGGAATATCAAAACAAGGATGATGAAGAGGCATATAAAACATGGCTACATCTCTTCCCTCTTATTTCTGCTATTATTAACTATAGTGAAGAAGTAGAGCATTTAGATTTACTTGTGGATAGCTTCTACACATACCATAAACCAGAAGCAGAACTTAAAATCGATGATAAAAAAGAAGACGAATAAAAAAACAGCTCCTTTTACGCTAAAGGAGCTGTTTCTGTTATATGTTGAAGTTGATATAAATTGTGGTAATATCCTCTTTTTTTCATTAATTCTTCATGAGATCCTGTTTCTTTAATTTCACCATCTTCAATGTAAATAATCGTATCCACATGCGTAATCGTCGCCAATCGATGTGCAATTATGATCGTCGTTCGATCAGCAGCTAACGTTTGAAGCGCCTCTTGAATATATCGTTCATTTTCTAGATCCAAAGCGGAAGTCGCTTCATCTAATATAAGTAACGATGGATTCTTTAAAAACACGCGTGCAATCGCTACACGTTGCCTTTGCCCACCAGATAACTTCACACCGCGTTCCCCGACGACAGTATCATAACCATCAGGTAACTCAATAATAAAATCATGAATTTGCGCAGCTTTGGCAGCTGCAATTACTTCTTCCTCTGTAGCTTTCGGATTCCCATATAAAATATTTGCCCCGATTGTATCGCTAAATAACAAATTATCTTGCAGTACAATTCCAATATGGCTACGTAAATTTCTCATATCATACTTTCTAACATCTATCCCATCTACATAAACTACGCCTGAAGAGACATCATAGAAACGCGGGATTAAACTAGCAAGAGATGACTTCCCTCCCCCACTCGCTCCTACAAGTGCTACCTTCTCTCCTGGTAACATAGTTAACGAAAGGTTATGTAATACCTCTTTTTCATCCGAATTGTAACGAAAAGATACATTATCAAATATCACTTCACCATTTAATTTTTTCGTTTGTACCGCACTTGGCACATTCACAATATCGTATTTTTCATCTAATAGTTCAAACACCCGATCCATCGATGCAAAAGACTGTGTTAATGTCGTAGAGGAATTGACAAGGCGGCGAAGTGGACTATACAAACTATCCATATATCCAACAAAGGCAACCATAGTTCCTAAGGTTAACTGCCCCTGAATCACTTCATACGCCGCAAAACCGATCACGAGTAACGGCCCTAAATCTGTTAACGTATTTACTGCCGAAAATGTTCTCGCCGTCCAACTCGTATGTGTTAACGCTTTCGTCAAAAATTCATTATTTCTTTTTTCAAATTGCTTCCCTTCATACTCTTCTAATGCAAAGCTACGTGTCACTTGCATCCCTTGAATACGTTCATGTAAATACCCTTGCATCGTTGCTAACGCTTGTGAACGCTCTTTCGTCAATTTTCGAAGACGCCCGAAAAAATATTTCACTGCCACTACATAAATAGGTAAAATTAATAGCGCGACAAATGTCAATTTTATATTCATAGAAAACATAACAATGATAGCGATAGCAATTGTTGCCGTGTCTAACCAAACATTCATCAAACCAGTAATTACAAAATCCTTCGTTTGTTCTACATCATGAATGACGCGCGAAATAATCTCCCCTGTTTTTGTATTCGAATAATAACGTAAACTCAACTTTTGTAAATGACCAAAAATATGTTTTCGCAAATCATATAGTATTGTATTTGCGATACGCTGCGCAAAATATTGACGATAATATTCAATCGGTGGTCTTAACACTGCAAAAATAAAAAAAGCAATCCCAATCGCTGTTACTAGTTGAGACGTCTTATCTTGAAGTGACCCTCCGCCCTGAATGACATCATCAATAATATACTTTAATAACCACGGCATAATGAGCGGGATGCCGAATTTAACTAGACCAATCATAATCGTAATAGCAATAAGCCATCGATATGGTTTAACAAATTGCAAATATCTTTTTATACCTTGCACATAATCCCCCCTCTAATAGGACAAACCTGCGGGGAAATCCCCTGCAGGTTTGTTTTAATTTCTGTACATTAAATATCTCTCATACCACATATCTACAAAGTCTGGTGCGAATGGCCCTTTTCTTTGATGAATCCATTGTGTTAATTGTGCTACATTTCGTTTTAAAATCGTATCAATCACAGGTGGATATTGCATAATTTGACTATGTTTTTCATATTCATCTTCATCTAAAAGCGTATATGTCATATCTGGATACACTTTAATATCTAAATCATAATCAATATACTTTAACGCTTCAGAATCATATGCAAAAGGTGAGCTTAAATTACAATAATAATATACTCCCTCTTCCCTTAACATTCCAATTACATTAAACCAATAGTTTGCATGAAAATAACAAATTGCTGGTTCACGAGTAATCCATGTTCGGCCATCTGATTCCGTCACTACTGTACGATCATTCGCTCCGATTACAAGGCTCTGTGTCCCTTTTAAAACCGTTGTCTCTTCCCACATTCTATGAATGGAGCCATTATGTTTATAACTATGTATTTGTACTTTTTCTCCTTCTTTGGGAAATCCCATATATGCTCCCTTCCTTCAACTGCAAATGCCCTTTGAACTGCATTCACTTTTTTTCTATTATAACTTTTTTGTCGAAATTTTAAAACTAAAGCGATAAGACTCTATATTTTACACTGAATACGATATCCTTAATCCTATTAAGAAACAAGGATCTTCGCTTAACATTTTATAAAGGAAGAAATGAGAATAAAAAAAGTCCTTCCTCATTTCCATGTAAAGAAGGACCTTTCACCTAAAGGTAACGATATATCTTATCCTAAATTTGAAATCATTTTTTCAGTTTCAAAAGATTGAATTACACTATTTGTTTGCTCTTCAAATTTCTCATGTAATAGCTTGAGCGCTAATTCTGTTCTATATATTTCTTGGCGGATAAAATGTAATTCTTTTTTATCGCACGTATCCTTTTCGCTCATTTCAATTTGCTGATACTTCTCTAGGTGAGCTTGTAACTTCAACAACTCATCCATCGTTTCCAATTGCTCTCCTACCAACTTATCAAAATCGTTCATTACTTACCCCCTTTTGGACTTATTTATCATTTATTATTCCTCATTACATATTTCTAATCTTTAACTTCCTTCTCCTTTGACTACATTTGTTGACTTATTAGAAGTTATGTCGTTCGTTTTATTTTCATTCCCATGACCAAAGCACAAAGAAAACACTTCTCTCGAATTAGAGAAGTGTTTTTCTTTCATTACTGATTTGAACTAGAAGATTGTGATTGTTTTGCAGCTGATTGTGCATTTTGTTTTTTCACAGCATGCACGTCTGTTTCAGTTGCAAATTCAGTACCATAACTAGCGTTTGCACTTTGTGCACCAGAAGCTTGTGCTTTCTTCGCTTCTGATTGTGCGTTTGCTTGTTTTACTGCTTGCACATCTGTTTCAGTTGAAAACTCTGTACCATAACTAGCATTTGTACTTTGAATGCTAGCACCAGAAGTTGCCTTGTTATAACCTTGTTGTTTTTTACTCATCTTTCTCACCTCCACAATCAATAATGTAACCAATTCAACTAGAAGCTATCCGTAATTTTCTTTTGAAAAAATTCCGCATATATCTCTTGTTACTCATTCAAACTATAGAAAATGGAGGTGGGAATATGTATGTAGGACGCGATATGACTGAACTAACGATGGTTTCAAAAAGTGAGTGGAAAGAAGATGAATTGGCTTATTTTCATCATTCATTACAACAGATTCTGCCGTATTTAAATGCAGAAGGTCAAAGTATCTACAAAGAAATTGTAATAGAAATTGAATCAAGAGGCGGCTTACAAGAAGGTGATGCTAGTTGGACTCATGGGACAAAAATTTCTTACGATTAAAAAAGTGTTCCCAACCTGGGAACACTTTTTTTGTTTATCCCGCTTTAATGGGCAGTAAGACCCCCACCTCAAAATACAGCGAAAGCAAAGAAGTGAGGTGGGGGTCGGGCTGCCCATAAAAGTCCGATTGGTGAGGGCTGATAATCAGTGGGGGATGAAGAAAACCCCCACTGATTAAAGTTTCACTTTATTGCATTGTAATTTTCTCAACACAATTCTCATAAATCGTACGATGTGATTTAGAGAAAGGTAACTGCTCAAATGCTTCTTTCGATACAAATTTCAATGTATCTGTTTCAACGATATCACCAGTTACTTTTCCGTAAAATACGAATATATCCCATGTGCGATGTGTAAATGTATGTTGTACATTCATTGCGTATTCATCAATAGAAATCGAGAGCTCAAATTTTTCTTTCATATAATCTGTAAGCTGTTCTTTCTGACTTCGAATCCCTTCGCCAAGTTCAATATTCGGAAACTCCCACATGTTAGCTAATAAACCGGTACTTGGACGTTTATTAATGACGTAACGACCATCTTCAGTTTGAAGTACTCCTGCAACGATCGGTACCATCGTAGGGGCTTTCGCTTTACTTTTTACTGGTAATTCCTTTTGAACACCTTCAGCATATCCCCTGCAATGCTCACGTACAGGACAAAGTAAGCATGCTGGATTTTTAGGAATACAAATCAGTGCTCCTAATTCCATCAAACCTTGATTAAAATAAGATGGATTTTCAGCCGAAATAATTTCACGCACAATCTCTTCAAACACTTTTCTCGTTTTTGGTTTTGCAATGTCATCCCATACTGATAAAATGCGAGATAATACACGCATAACATTTCCGTCAACTGCCGGCTCTGGTATACCATATGCGATACTTAAAATAGCACCTTTTGTATAGGGACCGACTCCCTTTAATTTCTCAATCTTCTTTACATCACTTGGCACAATCCCGCCATATACTTCTTTTACTTCTTTTACGGCTGCATGTAAATTTCGCGCTCTAGAATAATAGCCTAAACCTTCCCATGCTTTTAACACTTCTTCATCATCAGCATTTGCCAAAGCTTCTAGAGTAGGAAACTTCCCCATGAAATTTGCGTAATATGGTTTTACAGCTTCTACCCTAGTTTGCTGCAACATAATTTCCGAAACCCAAACACGGTATGGATCTTTATTTTTACGCCACGGTAAGTCGCGTTGCTCTTTTTCAAACCAACCAATTAAATCATTTTGAAACTGCTCTATGTTAAAATTATTTAATATTTCAAGTGTCAAACTTGGTCCCCCTCATTTTTTTGCATATAAGTACTATTATAAAGATTTTAGGAAAAAATTTAAGTAAGATGACATAGGAAATAGAAGGCAAAGGACTTGAGGTATCGAATAAAAAGAGTTACATTAATAAAAAACGGAGGTGGATTTCTATGGACACAGCCACTCACCTTGTTATGGGCGTTACTCTAGGCAGTTTGGCCACGTTAGATCCAGCCATAGCACAAAGTGATATTGGGCCACAAGCAGTTATGCTTGCTACAATTGCCGGCTCCAATATTCCTGACATCGATACAGTTTTAAAATTGCGTAATAACGCTAAATATATAAGAAATCATCGTGGGATTACTCATTCCATTCCTGCAGTGATTCTTTGGTCTTTCCTTATAAGTAGCATCTCTTTCGCCTTCTTTTCAGACGCTCCATATTTGCATCTACTACTTTGGTCCTTTATTGCCGTCTTTCTTCATGTCTTTGTAGATATTTTTAATGCCTACGGTACACAAGCATTACGGCCCTTCACAAAAAAATGGGTAGCGCTCGGCATCATTAATACATTTGATACCGTCATTTTCTTTATCCATATACTCGCAATTGCTTGTATGCTCGTAGGTTCCCATAAAGGATATACTGCCTTAGCAGCGTATATATTAATGATTGTTTACTACATCGGACGGATTATGATGCATAGAAATATAAGAAGTGTTGTACAAAAACGTTTCAAAAATGTTGAGAAGATAATCATTTCTCCTTCTTATCGATTTTATCATTATCATTTAGCAGTCGTTACAACCGATTATTACTACGTTGCTAGATGGCATCGTGGTAACATTATGATCTATGATAAGTTCGATCGGGTACCGTTCCCAGATAATGCTATTATGCGCGCAGCTAAACAAGATGAAAACATCTCAGCATTTTTATCTTTCTCCCCTGTATATCGCTGGGACATTTTCGATTATGATCATTATTATGAAGTTCGATTCATTGATTTGCGATATCGTAGTAAAGACTATTATCCATTCGTTGCGATCGTTCAACTCGATCATAATTTAAATATTATTAGTTCCTATACAGGATGGATTTTTAGTGAAGAAAAACTTCAAAAAAAACTGGAGTTACTTCCACATTAAAAAAAGCGACTTCAGTCGCTTTTTTTAATGTTTCAAATGATCTTCTTGATTGATTAGATGGCTATATTTCGGATTATTTGTACGCATTTCATGAAGGCGTCCTCCATGATTATTAATCCATGATCGCACAACTTGTTCAGTCATTTCTTCTCCTTGATAACGACCTGATTTCGCATAAGTCGTTTGAAAATCTTCCCACAGTAATTCAACCCAAGCACGCGCTTGTGCATAAGAAAGCTTGTCATTTTTGTCTAATAGTTCTTTCGTTAATGCTTCATAAATATCATTCATGTTCTAGTCTCCTTTACCTAATTATCCCTTCATTTCTAAAGGATAGTTTCTTCTATTTTGCACATTCTATAATTGATACTTCTTCAAGAGGTATCAACTGATGATGAGGAGGGCGTTCGCAATGGGTAAACAAGCCGAATTTTGGTCTGAGTCAAAAAACAACAGCAAAATCGACGGTCAACCGAAAGCGAAATCACGCTTCGCTTCGAAACGACCTAACGGCACAATTAACACGCACCCACAAGAACGTATGCGTGCTGCAAATCAGCAGGAAGAGTAGTAACAAAGTAACTTAACTTCCTACACGAGGTGATAAAGATGAGCTACCGTGATCGCTTAGATAGTCGTTCTGAATTATTTAACCATACGTGGACTCGTCCGAAACATGCAAAAGCGCAAGTTAACGGACAGACGCAACAAACCCAGTCTCTCATTATATTGGCGAATGAATGTAAAAAACGCCAATTTTAGAATCTCCTATCTCCTGTAACGCCTACCAAAGATGAAAACCAGAGAGATATTCGCTCTCTGGTTTTTATTTTTCTTGCAATAAAGAAATCGGTATTCCAATCTCTTCATTATCATTTTGCTTATGTCCCCAAGCAAATACCCCATTGAAATACGTAATTTCAAATAATATACCAGGTTCTTCTACTAATTCATATGTCTCACCGATATGGAATTTGTTTATGTCAGTTATATAAGCGCGAGCCATTGCTATCTTTCGCATTAATACATCGAACTCATTTACAATTCCAAGTTGCTCAGCTTTTATCGCTTGCTCTTTCAAAACCCCAATTTCTTCCCTTAGCTCATATGGTGTCATTTCACTGTAGCGTTTTGGCATATTCATTTTATTCCCTCATCCCTCTTCGCGTTTCATTTGCAAAAATATCTCTATCTCATCGATAGAGAATCCTTTGCGATATAACGCTTGTTTCATCTTATTTTCAAATGTCCATCCATCATACTTCTTATATTTCTCATAGTATTTATTCCCATGATAGTGTAACGCTTCTCGTTGCTTTTCGTCATCTTTTTCGTCTTTCAATTCTTCTAAACAAATTTGAATCACATCTCTAGAATATCCTTTACGAACCAGCATTTCGTCTAACTTTAGCTTCATTTGTAAAAAGGAATGCTTTTGATAAGATTTCTTCTTCTTTTCTATAAGAATTAAAGCATTCTCAATTTGCTTTTCCTTCGGATATTCTTGTAAACTATGCGTAATAATTAAATCCTGAACACCTTTATTTAACAACTCTCTTTTAATAACCGTTGGACCTTTTCGATTCACATTACTTTGCGTTCTCGTATATAAAATAGCATACTCTTTATCATTAATATATCGGTCATGTAATAATTTCGAAACGACCTCAGAGATGATGGCTTGTCCAACTTCTTTTTTTCGTAAAAAATCTTCTATTTCTAGTTTCGTTCTCATTTGATAGGATAAATAGGAGATTGCTTGTAAATATGCTTTTTGTACCTCTTCATTGTACAAAATATTTCCTAAAGCTATTTCATCAATTTCTAAGCCTTTTTGTAATCCATGTTTTATTAAGATTACTTCATTGACACTAAATCCGTATTCTTCACCTTGACCTTTATCGATATAAATATTAAACCGTTCTTTCGATCGTTTTTGCACTTCTATTTTTGTAATGACAGCCATACTCTCACCTCTCTATTATTTTAACATAGTTAAGGAACGTTTTTGCTTTTCAAGAATATATATAATGAGGAGGAAATAATTGTGAAAATCGCAATTTCTGGTGGTACCGGCTTTATAGGTAAATACCTTTCTACCTTTTTTATTCAAAAAGGATATACTGTTTATATTCTCTCACGAAAAAAAACTGCTGAAACTTCCGATCCTAACCTTCAGTATGTACAATGGACACCAGATTTACAAACCTTCCCCCTCTCTTCTATTGATGTAGTTATTAATCTAGCTGGAGAGTCTATTAATAGTAGATGGACAAAGAAACAAAAGAAAGTCATTTTAAACAGTAGAATTCAAACAACAAAAGGACTCATTAAACAATTGCAGGCACTCCCTACAAAACCACACACATTTATTAACGCAAGTGCAATTGGATACTATGGAACGTCTGAAACCGAGTCTTTTACAGAACAGCATGTGACTCCTGGAAATGACTTTTTAGCAAATACAGTATATTCATGGGAACAAGAAGCATCTAAAGCACGTGCTCTCGGAATACGGACAATCTACGCAAGATTCGGAGTCGTATTAGGTCCAGACGGAGGAGCCCTTCCAAAAATGCTACTTCCCTATCAATTCTATATCGGAGGTACAGTTGGATCTGGAAATCAATGGTTATCATGGATTCATATAGACGATGTCGCTTCCATGATTGATTTCATCATACACAAAGAAGAAATTGATGGACCTCTTAACATTACAGCTCCTGATCCTATAAGAATGAAGGAATTTGGAGAAATCATTGCAACTATAATAAAAAAACCTCATTGGTTACCTGTCCCTTCATTTATGCTTCGTGCTTTATTAGGCGAGATGAGCATACTTGTACTAGAAGGGCAACATGTATTACCTAGTAAAGCAATTGAGTATGGGTATCAATACACATTTCCGTCAATAGACCATGCATTACAAAATATACTTTCGCATACAATGTAGTACTTCTAAAACACAGTTTTACAGAGGGCCCTTTCAAAACTTTTATTTTCTAGCATCCGAAGCATTATTACACAAATAATCTTTCAGTTACTTTCCCTTACATTCCATTAACATTATAAAGTAACAGAAATGAGGTACCTATGAAAATATTGCTCAAACAAGCCATTGTCTATCCTATTACATCCCAAAAATTTCAAGGGGATGTACTCGTTATAGGAGAAAAAATTGCTGAGGTCAAGCCTTCCATTCAACCTACTCAAGATATGACAGTTATAGACGCACGTGCTCTTCATCTCTTACCTGGATTTATTGATGTCCATACCCATCTTGGTCTCTATGATGAAGGTACTGGTTGGGCTGGCAATGATGCAAATGAAACGTCTGAAGTTTCAACACCCCATATCCGTTCTTTAGACGGAATCCACCCTTTGGATATTGCATTTAAAGATGCGGTACAAAATGGAATTACAACTGTTCACGTTATGCCAGGAAGTCAAAACATTATCGGTGGTACGACTTGTGTAATAAAAACAGCCGGAACTTGTATTGATCATATGATCATTCAAGAACCTGCTGGCTTAAAGATTGCCTTTGGCGAAAATCCTAAAAAAGTCCATAGTAATGGAACAAAAGAGTCCATTACGCGTATGGGAATTATGGGATTACTTCGGGAATCATTTTATGAAGCACAGCACTACGGGCATGAAGCAGATTTTCGAATGCTTCCTATTTTAAAAGCATTACGCCGTGAAATACCCGTACGTATCCACGCTCACCGAGCAGATGATATTAGTTCCGCTCTACGCTTTGCAACAGAGTTCAATCTTGATTTACGTATTGAACATTGTACAGAAGGACACTTTATTGTTGAAGAACTTTCAAAACACAATTTGAAGGTTTCAGTTGGCCCCACGCTTACACGCCGTTCTAAAATCGAACTAAAAAATAAAACGTGGGATACTTACCATATATTATCAAAAAATGGAGTGGAAGTTTCCATCACAACAGATCACCCCTATACACCCATTCAATATTTAAATGTTTGTGCTGCTGTCGCAGTAAGGGAAGGATTAGACGAAAAAACTGCACTAGAAGGAATCACTATATTTCCAGCGCGAAATTTACGTTTAGAGGATAGAATTGGAAGCATTGAGGCTGGAAAAGACGCTGATCTTGTGCTCTGGACCCATCATCCTTTCCATTATTTAGCCAAGCCTGTACTAACTATGATTGATGGAAAAATAATTTACAAAAAAAATAAAAAAAACTAGTTTATTTTTTTGACTAGATAAAGTATTATACGATTATAAACTGAATGAAACCATAATCAATTTGTGTCGTGATTATCATTTTCAAATTGATGAATGGGGAAGGCAAATGGTGCGCCACCAGCGTTAGAAACTGGTTCTAGTGGGTTCGATTCCCACCCCGAAATTTTTTAAAGATTGATATAAAAATTTCGAGGGTGGGGTGTTTTTTCGTCATGCTACCCTCGTGTGAGGAGGAGTTAGTATGTTGAAAAAACGCGACTTACACGACAGCCACGTTCTATACGAGTTAATGGTGGATCCAGCTGTCTTCCCTTTTGTGCGTCAAAAGGCTTATTCTTATGAGGAATATTTATTTTTAACGAAACAAACGATTGAAGCTGAAGAGCGTGGGGAATTAATTTCACGCACAATTTTAGATGAATGGGGTAACCCTATCGGAACAATTACTTTATTTGATGTGCAAGAAAAAGCCGGATTCCTTGGAACATGGCTTGGCAAACCTTATCACGGAAAAGGCTACAATAAATTGGCAAAAGATTCATTTTTTAGCGAACTTTTCTACGAGTTAGATATTGAAACGATCTTTATGCGTATTCGCAAAATAAATATTCGTTCTATTAAAGCTGCAGAAAAATTACAATATGTAAACCTAGCAAACGAAACAAGAAAAGCCGTTTATGATGAAATTAACGCAAATGAAGAAGTATATAACTTATATGAAATTCCAAAAGATCAATATACACTTGCTACAATGCGAGATACAACGTTCCAAGATTCTCATCACTTAAAAGAAGCATAATCTAAATTTTCAGAAATAATAATTAACCATTAACATTTTGATATATACGTATATCACCCCATGTCTTTGGAAACGATAAATAGTGACTTTAGGACACGAGGTGATTTGTAATGGATAAAAAGAAACGTGATAAAGCAAAAAACGCATTATCTAGTACACAAGAAGTTCTCTACCAACGAGAATTTCGTAAAGCAGATCGCGCAGCGGGTTATCGCTCGAAAAGTATTTAAAGTGAGAATGAATAATTAGAAGTTCTCCCCCCCCTAATTATTCATTCTCATTACATATTTTTTCTACGTGATAGAGTAGGAAAAAGGTTCCTTATAAATAAGGAACCTTTTTTATGTGGATAACGTTATCCACATAATTTATAGAATTGTGAATAAATTAGGCAAACCTTTCACCAGTTTATATATCGTAACGCACATCAAATGTTAGAATTGTGGATATTTTTCTAAAAATTGTGGATAATGTGGATATAGTTGTTAATATTCCGACTTTACTGTTTAATGAAAGCACACTCTTCATGTGGATAAGTCTTTATCTTCGAAAATAATAAAGAACCCTCTTTAAACATACAAAAGAGGGTTTCATATTAAGTAAATGATTGTGCAAGAGCAGGTGATTTAATAGGTATATGATTCGGTTCTACATGGTTTTCTGCCAAAATTGTATCCACAATATGATCAGCTGGCTCTGGACGATAAATGCTTTTCATCGCTTCTTTCATTTGAAGAAGCCTCATATCATCTTGTAATAACGCCTCTGTTTTTGCAAAAACCTCACTATCATCACGAATGACAACTGCAGCCCCTTTTCTTTCAAAGTACATCGCATTTTCATTTTCTTGTCCTGGAACAGGCTTATATAAAATGACAGGTACTTGCAATGCTGCCGCTTCACTTAACGTAATACCGCCTGGCTTTGTAATCATACAAGAAGTAACACGGAATAGTTCATCAATATTTTCTACATAACCAAATACTTTTAATGCATCAGGATTTTTTTCCTGTAACCCTAACAAATCCTGTTTTAACGCTTCATTTTTCCCACAAACAACAACTACTTGTAAATCAGGTACTGACATAAATGATTGGCATAGTTCTTTTACACTTCCTAATACTCCATGAGCACCTGCTACAATTAGTAAAATCTTTTTATTCTTACATAACTGATATTTATTATATATAATATCTGAATTGATCTTTAACTCAAAACTACTACGAATCGGAATTCCAGTTTCAACAATTTGCTCCGCAGGCACACCAATATCAACCATAACTTCTTTTACGTGATCAGTTGCTACAAAATAACGATCTACTTCCCGATGAATCCATATTTTGTGCACACAGAAATCCGTTAATACGTTATACACAGGAATTGAAATACCTGTTTGCTTTTTTAATTCTGGTACAGCTATAATCGGAAACGTATTAATAACAATATCCGGTTTCTCCGCTTGTAAAAGTAATTTCAAACGTTTTCTTCCAAAATTAGCATACCAAGATGCTATTTTTTTATCATAAATTTTTTCCACGCCATAATAAAACAAGCGGTACAATTCTTTTCCTATTGTATAACTTTTTAAATATAAATATTTTGTAATATCGGTTATAACCGGATGTGATTCTCCGAACAAATCGCATACAATTACATCTTTAATTCCTTTTTGGCGAAATGTTTGTTCTAATGTTTTCGCTACTTGCACATGACCGTTTCCGTAATGTGCAGTTAATATTAAAACCTTGGGGTTTTTTATCAAACAAATCCACTCCTAGCTTATTGTTTCTCCATATTGCATATACGACAATAGGAAAAACATTTTCCTTAAAAATTACATAAACAGACTCTAATATTTCTCTTTCAGCTATGTACCTGTCGTGGATATGCAAAGCATATAAGATTGACCCCTTAATCCTATCTGTGCTCATATCTTTACATTATACTTTCCTATAAGAGCTTTCGCAATAACTTACAAATGTTCTCTATTCCATGATACTCACTCTTTTACTTCTTAATTCTTTTTACTATTTTGATTTCCCTTTACAATTATGTAAATTTCTCCACTTATTCCTTACAAAAATATGGATATTCTATTTTCAGTATACTCTTTTCTCCATATATACTCTAGGTTTTATTGTAAAGAAAGCAAAAAGCCTAACCCAACATTTGGATTAGACTGCTTGTAAAATATGTCTTGCTTCTTCTACATTTTTTTCAGTAGGCGGTTCTACATTTGCGAGTGGATACTTATGCCCAAGTGCCTCCCATTTATATACACCAAGCTTATGGTATGGTAGCACTTCAACTTTCTGAACATTAGACAGACTTTGAATAAAACTAGATAGTTTTTGTAGATCCTCCTCATTATCAGTAATGCCAGGAACTAATACGTGTCGTACCCAAATCGGTTTATTCTTATCCGATAAATAACGAGCAAATTGTAAAATATGTTCATTTGGTTTTCCTGTTAATTTACGATGTTTCTTTGAATCAATATGTTTCAAATCCAATAAAACTAAATCTGTGTACTCCATTAAAATATCTAGCTTATTTTGGAATTCTGGTTCTTCAGAATAACAACCACCCGAAGAGTCAATTGTTGTATGAATTCCAATTTCCTTACACTTCTTAAATAATTCAATTAAGAAATCTAGTTGTAATAATGGTTCCCCACCACTAACTGTTATACCGCCTCCGGAAGCTTCAATAAAAGGAAGGTAACATGTCACATCCTGCATTACTTCTTCGACTGTTATTTCTTTTCCTTTACCGATCTCCCACGTATCAGCATTATGACAATATTGACAACGTAATAAACACCCTTGTGTAAATATGACATAACGAATTCCTGGGCCATCAACAGTACCACAAGACTCTACAGAATGAATTCTTCCTTTTACCATGTTACTTCCTCCTTTATTGAAACAGCCTCCCTCTGCTATTTATAAAATGCAGAGGGACACTTTTTTCATTTACATGCTTTCATGCATTGTACGGTTAATTACATCGATTTGTTGTTCACGAGTTAATTTAATAAAGTTTACAGCGTAACCAGATACGCGAATTGTTAATTGTGGATATTTCTCAGGATGTTCCATTGCATCCATTAATGTTTCACGGTTAAATACGTTAATATTTAAGTGATGTCCTTCTTTTACTGCATAACCATCAAGCATTGACACTAAGTTACGTACTTGTACCTCATCCTCTTTACCAAGTGCTTTTGGAATAATAGAGAATGTATTAGAAATGCCATCTTGTGCATCTTCATATGGTAATTTAGCTACAGATAATAATGAAGCTAACGCACCTTTTGTATCACGTCCATGCATCGGGTTCGCACCTGGTGCAAATGGTTCTCCAGTACGGCGACCATCTGGAGTGTTACCAGTTTTCTTACCGTATACAACGTTAGATGTGATTGTTAAGATTGACATTGTATGAACAGAGTTTCTATATGTTTTATGTTTACGAAGTTTATTCATAAATGTTTTCACAAGATTTACAGCAATTTCATCTACACGGTCATCATTGTTACCGTATTTAGGGAAATCTCCTTCAATTTCAAAGTCAACTGCAATTCCGTTTTCATCGCGAATTGGTTTTACTTTTGCGTATTTAATTGCACTTAAAGAGTCTGCTACTACAGATAGACCCGCGATACCTGTTGCCATTGTACGAAGAACATTTGTATCGTGAAGTGCCATTTCAATACGTTCATAGCTATATTTATCGTGCATGTAGTGAATAACATTTAATGTGTTTAAATATAGACCCGCTAACCATTCCATTGTCATATCAAACTTATGCATAACTTCTTCATAATCTAATACTTCAGAAGTAATCGGTGCGTACTCAGGACCAACTTGTGCTTTAGATTTTTCATCTTTACCACCGTTAATCGCATATAGCAATGCTTTTGCTAAGTTTGCACGTGCACCGAAGAATTGCATTTGTTTACCGATTCTCATTGCAGATACACAACAAGCAATCCCGTAGTCATCGCCGTAGTCAGCACGCATAATGTCATCATTTTCATATTGAATTGCTGATGTTTTAATAGACATTTTCGCACAGTAGTTTTTAAAGTTCTGTGGTAATTGTTTAGACCAAAGAACTGTTAAGTTTGGTTCTGGAGCTGGTCCTAAATTATCTAGTGTATGCAAGAAACGGAATGAGTTCTTTGTTACTAATGGACGGCCATCTAATGCCATACCGCCGATAGACTCAGTTACCCAAGTTGGGTCACCAGAGAATAATTCATTATAATCAGGTGTTCTTGCAAATTTCACAAGACGTAATTTCATAATGAAGTGATCCACAATTTCTTGTACGTCTTCTTCTGTTAAAGTACCATTTGCTAAATCTCTTTCAATATAAATATCTAAGAATGTAGAAGTACGTCCAAGACTCATTGCAGCTCCGTTTTGCTCTTTAATTGCTGCAAGATATGCGAAGTATAACCATTGGAATGCTTCTTGAGCAGTTGTTGCTGGCTTAGAAATATCAAAGCCATGAGAAGCAGCCATTTGTTTTAACTCTTGAAGTGCACGTATTTGTTCAGATAACTCTTCGCGTAAACGCATTGTATCTTCACTCATTACACCGCCAGTTAAATTTAAATCTGCTTTCTTCGCTTCAATTAAATGATCTACTCCATATAATGCTACGCGGCGGTAGTCACCGATAATACGTCCACGTCCGTATGCATCCGGAAGACCCGTAATAACACCTGATTTACGAGCAGCTCTCATTTCTGGTGTATAAGCATCAAATACACCTTGGTTATGAGTTTTTCTCCAATCTCTAAAAATACGACTAAGCTCTTTATCCATTTCGTATCCATAAGATTCACAAGCTTGTTCCGCCATACGAATACCACCATACGGTTGTAAAGAACGTTTAAATGGTTTATCAGTTTGGAAACCGACTACTTTTTCAGTCTCTTTATTTAAATATCCTGGTTCATGTGATGTAATAGAAGAAACAATTTTTGTATCCATATCAAGAACGCCACCGTTTTCACGTTCTTTCGTTGTTAAATCCATTACTTGATCCCAAAGTTGTTTCGTTGCTTCAGTTGCTCCCGCTAAGAAAGATTCATCTCCCTCGTAAACGTTTACATTATTTAAAATGAAATCGCGAACATCAATCTCTGCTTTCCATTTTTCACCTTTAAAGTTTTCCCATGCATTTTTAACATTTTCTAATACTTGAGTCATCCTAATCTCCTCCATTTTTGATTAGTACAGGACTAAGATTTTTTATATAACAGCTTACACACTTAGAATACTACTTTTTTACGAAAGTGAACGAAATAGTTGTGACATGTTTGTGAAATGTTGAGCAAACTACTATATACATAGTGTTAACTTCATTTTAAAGTCTTTAAAATTAACCCTTTCCTTAATTGTATTTTTTTGGTATTCTTATATACGAGTCCTATTTTGTAATATAAAAACAATACCCATTGTAGAGCTGTAATACTCTTATCTCCTAATCTGTTATAGTTTTTATAACAGAACAAAAAAGTGTACATATGTTGTACACTTTTTTGTTACCTATAAAATATCTCTTTTTCTATTTCCATCATGGAATCCACCACGACTGCCTGTTAATGCAATTAATTGCTCTAACCCTTCTATATGATCACCAATAATTCGAAGTACAGCTGGTGGATGACCTATTTTAGCAAAATGTTCACTGGGTCGAATACGGTTCATCTTATCGACTTCAACACGACTTACACATGCAACTTCAAATCCTGAAAGAATAGCTTTCACTTGAGCTACACACGGTGCCAGTAAAGATCTATATCCAATTTCTTTCAAACACTTACGACTAAATGCATTCGGTACAGCAATAAGAGAGCCTACGCCTAGATCTTTTCTATCACAAGCTAAATTTAATGCATATTTAAATGCAGTTACAAGATGAAGCGGTACTCTTAAATCTAAATAATGATTTAGATCATTTAATGCAACATCTGTTCCATCTGCAATAGCTTTTGCAAAAGGATATAACTCACTTGCTGGAATAACAAAATCGCCGTCTATAAATAATACAATTTCTCCTTTTGCGAAATACGTTCCAAGTGAGCGCCCCACATCATTTCCGAGTGCTTCTTTATATACGATTGTCGTTGCTCCCTTTTCTTTTGCAATCGTTGCTGTTTGATCAGACGAACCATTTACAACAACGATAATTTCAAAAGGTTCAATTTTGCGAAGTTCTTCTATAACGTTTCCAATTGTTTTCTCTTCATCTTGTACAGGAATAATGACCGATAATTGCTTTCCCTTATACAAATTCGATGTAACGCCCCATCCTTGATAAAAATCTTCAAAATCTAAAGTATGATAGACACTATCTCTTTTCCTATTTCCATCATAATACCCTCCGCGCTCATCGCTACCTACTATTCGCTCCGCTACAGCTTCTATATGGTCACCTATCATCCGTTTTTCAGAATGAGAAAGACCCGTGCCATACGCAGCATGCTCGGTCGGCCGAAATTTATTTGGTGTAATAACGTCAATTGCACAATGTCGACTAATTCTCCATTTGCTTTGAACAAGACGTAAATGAGCGACAATAGGATTAACAAAACATTCATACCCAATGCTTTGAACAACTTCTTTCGTCAACGCATGAGGTACAGATAATAAAGAGTCAATTTTTAACTCCTCACTCTCTAACATTGCATTTAATATTTGGCGCCACACTGTCACTGAGTGCGGTTTTTGTTTCTTTAAAAATAACGCATCCAAATTATTTAAAACGATGTCGGCCTGATCATGTAAAATTGGATTTAGGAATAATTGTAACTTTGAAGTTTGAATAACAAAATCTCCATCTATAAATAGTAATACATCACCTATCGCGTGTTTTGCGCCAACTGCACGGCCCACATCATTCCCCAGTAGCTCTGTATACTTGATTACTTTACACCCTAAATGATCAGCAACCTCTTCTGTACCATCGTTACAACCGTTTGCTACTACAATAATCTCTACTGGATTTAATCCTTTTGCCGATTGAATAACGTCTGAAATCGTATCCACTTCATTACATACAGGTATAATAATCGATAGTGACTTAGCCATTGTTTTCTTCACGAAACCATTTAATAGTTTCTTTCAACCCTTGTTCCCACGTTACTTTCGCTTGAAATTGAACAAGTTCTCTTAATTTCGTTACATCTGGTCTTCTATTTGGAATTTCTTCAAAGCCATGTGGATATACTTCTTCGAAAGGAACTTGAACAATTTTTGAAGAAGAATTCGTTAATTTTTTTATTACTGCTGCTACTTCTTTTATACTCTTTTCATTCTCAGAACCTATATTAATAATCTCACCATTTACCTTCTCATCCATTGCTCGAATCGTTGCCTCTACCGCATCACTTACATACGTAAAACAACGTGTCTGCTTTCCATCTCCATATACGAGAATGTCTTCTCCTCGCAGTGCTGCGCGGATAAATCGTGGGATTACCCCTGCATACGGACCATCTTTCGCTCTTGGACCATAAATATTAAAATAACGAACAATCGTTACAGGTAAACCTTCTAAAGCGTATCCTAAACATAATGTTTCTTCTAACGTTTTACAAATTGCATAACTCCAACGTATTTTAGAGGTTGCACCGTATAATCGATCTCCTTCTTCAGAAAAGGGCGGCTTTGCCTTACCATATACTTCTGAAGTAGACGCAAAAACTACTTTCTTCTTTCCTTTTAGCGCTGCTTGTAAAATGTTTCTCGTTCCATCAAAATTCGTTTCAATAAGCTCTATGCTCTTTTCCATTGTCGTTTTCACACCTAAAATTGCTGCTAAATGAAACACTACATCATGTTGATTTACTAATTCATAAATAGAATTTTTATCTAAAACACTTATTGGAATAACCCGAATTTCTTTCATTAACTCATCATGATATTTATTTTTCCCTTTATAGAAGTTATCAACGATAGTGACATCATAACCTCTTTTCACCAGCTCTTCAGCTAAATGCGATCCAATAAATCCTGCTCCACCTGTAATTAAACATTTCTTACTCATACACTCACCTTCTTTATAATTCCACGTGTATCTACGACTTGCTTTATCCCTTTAAAAACCTTCCAATCGATATTAGAGTGGTCTGTTAAAATTAAAATACAATCCGCTTGTTTAACGACTTGTTCATCCAAAGAAACAGATTGATACACCTTATCTCCAAATTTTGCAGAAGAAATATATGGATCGTGATACGTTATCTCATATCCTGCTTTTATTAACAATTCAATAATTGGCAACGCTGGCGATTCTCTTAAGTCATTTACATCTTTTTTATATGCAATCCCTACAATTAAAACCGTTGCAGGTGATTGCACCACACCTTTTACTTTCCGGACCACTTTCTCTGGCATTTCCTCATTAATTACATGTGCCGCCTCAATTAATTGACTAATTGCTCCATTCTTTTTTATTCTCCACTGGAAATATAAAGGATCTACCGGAATACAGTGTCCCCCTATCCCTGGTCCTGGCCAATACGGCGTAAATCCAAACGGTTTTGTAGATGCCGCTTCAAGTGCCTCATAAAAATCAATTCCTAAACTTTCACATAGTGTATTTAACTCATTTACTAATGAAATATTGACTAAGCGCTGAATATTTTCAAATAGCTTACACATTTCTGCTACTTTTGGGGAGCTAACTGGAACAACTACATCAAATATAGTGCTATACAAAGCCTGTACTTTTTGTTTACACATTTCTGTTTGTCCACTAATGACTTTTGGAATCGTTTGAACTGAATATTGACTATTAGCTGGGTCAATTCTCTCAGGAGAATACCCAATATAGAAATCTTCTCCTACCTTTTTTCCTGTTTGAGAAATAATCGGAATAATAACTTCCTCGAGCGTACCTGGATATGTGGAACTTTCGAAAATGAAGGTTTGTCCTTTTTGAAGGTTTTGTTGTATATAATGCGAAGCTGAAATAAGGGCACTTAAGTCCGGTTCTCTTTGTTCATTAATTGGAGTTGGGACAGTGACAATAACATAATCACTATTTTGAAAATCAGCAATACCTTGATCCGGTGTATTGACTATTAATTTTTTTCTAGTCAATAAACTCTGTAACAATTTAGAAGAAACATCTGGAATATAACTTTCTCCCTGTATAATTGATTCTATTTTTCTAGTATCTTTATCTAATCCAAGCACTGTATGTCCTCTCTCTGCAAAATGAACTGCCAAAGGAAGACCAACATATCCTAATCCGATAATGGCAACTGTACTACTAACATTCATCTGTATTCTCTTCTTCCTTTCTCAATTGTTGAATGATATTTCTATTCCGCTCTCCATCTGTAAAACCCCCGCGCTCGTCTGTGGATTGCAATAAATATGCAATCGCCTCAAGTTGATCACCGAAAATACGATCAAATGCTGGAATACGCCCATTTACAAATCCATGTTGCTCTGGGCGTACTCGATTTGTTTTTATGACATCTACAAAGTCTACCGCTGTAATAGAAAATCCCTCCAAAATAGCTTTCATTTGAGCGAGTGGTGGAATGATAAGAGAATCATATCCGATTTTCTCTATTACCTTTTTATGCATAGCATGTGGTACTGCCGTTAATGAGTTATTCCATAAATCTGGTCGTTTCGCTACCAAATTCACAAAATATTTTCCCATGCTAATTGGGTCTGCCGGATGAAACATATCTAATAAACACTGTAAATCATTCAATGCCACATCATTTCCATCTTCGATAGCATGTAAAAATGGAATTAGTTTTTCCCCTGGAATAACAAAATCACCATCGACAAATAAACAAATATCGGCCGTAGCATGCATAGCTCCTATCGCTCGGGCTACATTATGTCCAAGCGCTTCCTCAAATTCAATAACAATGACATTCTCTAGCTTTGCTTGTTTAACTGTCTCAACGTCCGCTCCATTCGCAACAACTATAATTTCATCTATACCTGCTTTTTTCACTTCTTGTATAACAGATCTTATAGTCGTCTTTTCTTCTGATACTGGGATAATCGCACTATATTTTGCTTTTTCTCTTTGTAATAAAATTGGTTTATACTTTCCTATAAATTCTCTATCCCTCTTTCCTTCCGAAAAGCCGCCACGCTTACCATATATTTCGATTACGTATTGCAAAGCACGTAAATGATCCCCCATAATACGGCTAGTCGCTTTCGGATAAGGAGAACCGGGTGATGTACCAGTATGAACAGGACGCACTTTATTTGTATGAATGACATCGACTGAAGCCATATCGACAATATCTACTCCTCTAGACATCGCCATCGCTTGAAATAGTGCTGGATCCGCTAAATTCCACCAACCAAACTTCTGAATAACTTCCCTACTCATTGCATGCGGAATTGCGATTAAAGATCCAACAACAAGCTCTTTTTTATTCAAATAACGATTCAACATAAATTTTCCAACTGTCGTATAATGCGGTCTCATCTTTAAATAAACGGACCATGTTAAATTATTCACAACAATTTGGTGGCCTTGCTGAATGCCTTTTATAAAACGTTGCAGCTCTCTATGATCAATGACGATATCACCATCTAAAAACAAAACAATGTCGCCTTTCGCTTCTCTTGCACCAATTGCCCGTCCAACATCATTACCAAGAGAATATTTATAATAAATGACATGGCAATGATGTTGTAAGGCTATTTCTTTTGTTCCATCTGTCGACCCATTATCTACTACGATAATTTCATATGGTTTCAATTTCTCCACTTCTACTAAGACTTGTGATAAAGTACTCGCTTCATTATGCGCCGGAATAATAACTGATACCCTCATACTTGTACCACGCTTACCCTTCCAAGCGAACATAAGAAATGATAGGAATACGTACAACTACATCTTCCGGTGGTCCATAAGAAGGAGAAGTACGAACACTTACTGCCCCGTCTGTCACAGATAACAAAATACCCGCAACAATTTCGACCGCTGTCACAACTTGCACTAGCTCACCAACATGGTTACGTAATTCTTCAGTAAATAACATATATAAGTCTCCTTTCTTACGCTTCTTTAATTGATATAATACTTGTAAATGGTAATAAAACTTCTGTTCCTATTCCTTCTTGCAGTGTTAAGAAATCATCACCAACTGCTACAATTACACCTGTTAACTGTCCAACTGTCACCGTAATTTCTACATTTTTACCTAAATACTGCTCTGCAATTTCTTTAAAAGGTGATGTATTACATTCTTTTAAAATGTTACAAATAATAGATTGAAATCTACTTGATTCAATAAATTCTTCCGTAGCTTGCTTGGAGTTTCTTTGAATAAACCTCGCGAAGTTTTGCGAAAACAAAAGTCGTTCCACAGCAGGCAATAACTTATTATCTAAAAAATAATCTAATTGTCTATTAAACAATCTCGATAACTTTTTCCAATACTTACCGAATAAACACATACACTTCTCCTCCTATTATTTTTAAATTATAAAAATATATCCATACATCTTAATGTATACAAAGCAGACTCTTTTTGTGATAGGTAAGACATACATTTTTCAACGAAACAATATGTTCTAATCACATAAAAAAAAGACTACCTAAAAAGATAGTCTCTTACACTTCAATATTTCGTAACATCGTATAAATGTCATTATTCACTTTACCAAAAGATTTAATGTTGTTTTGAATGTTAGATAATAAAACAACATACACACTACCATTTTTACTAAATCCATTTAAACAGTTCCAGCCTGGCATTACACCGTGATTCGAATAACTTCCCGGGTCTACGTACCATCCAAACCCGTAATCTTTTTTTCCACCTGTAAACATTTGATCGTAGCTTTCTTTTGAAATCAACTTTCCAGAGAAGAGCGCTTCATTAAATAAATATAAATCATGGGCACTTGTATATATATCACCACAACCATAAAGTTGTGACATACTTGGAATATTAGGTGTTGTCATATTGTTATTTACTATTTTATAACCTGTCGATGGAAATCTCGTTTGTTCTAGCTCTCTACCAAAACCAGAATGTTTCATACCAGCAGTAGCAAAAACATGTTGTTTAATATACTCTTCTAACGGTTGTCCGCTTACCTTCTCAGCAATATAGGCAAGTATCGAATAGTTAGAATCGGAATACTTCCATTTCTCTCCTGGACTTCCAATACGCTTTTGCTTTCCTATTCGTTTTATCAATTCTTCATGAGAGATATCCTCTGTTCCCTGCTCGTACTCTGGAATTCCTGATGTATGTGTTAGTAAATGTTTTAACTGAATACCATTACCTTGAGGGAAATCTGGAATATACTTCGCAATCGTATCCTCTACATTTAACTTATTTTGATCTTTTAATTGCATAATAGCAGTCGCTACAAAAGCCTTTGAAATAGAACCAATATAAAAAGTTGTCTCTGAATTATTCGGTACTTGTTTCTCTTTATTCGCCATACCGTATCCTTTATTCAAAAGAACCTTTCCGTTCTTCACAATAACCGCTGTCCCGCTAAATCCTGTTTTTTGCAAATATTGATCTAATTGAGCGTTTTCATTAATTTCTTGAGGTGGTCCCTCAGCAGGCTGTTCTGCAGCTTGTGCTTGCTTCACTTGTTCTTCCTGCTCTATTTGTTTTTTTGCTTCTTGCTTCTTTTTTTCTTCTTTCTTTTTTAGCTCTTCTTGTTTCTTCATTTCTGCTGCTACTTTTAAAGTTTCTTCTTTCTTATTATGCGCAACAATTTTTGTATACATGAAATATACAAGTGAAAATAGTAAGACGAGAATGATTGTTCTTTTTATGTATACAATCGGCCGACGTGATTTCCCATTCGCATTATTTTTTTCGTGATCCATGATTACTTTTTTCCCCTTATTCACCAATAATTTAATCTCTCTACTAAAGATTTATTTTAGTAGATTATGGATAATCCATTCTATGTCATCCCTACTTTATCACGCACTGCACATATTACCAACCTATATGTATAAAAAAGAAAAAGAAAATTTACAAAAGTAAGATTCCCGTTAAATTTTTAACATAAAAAAAGAGGATATCCTCTAAAAACTGATGTTATCAATCTTTTTGGATATCCTCTTATCTAATTATTTATACGTGTTTTTTCATATCATCGGCAACAGATTCAACATTTGTACCTACGATAACTTGGACACTCGTGTTACTTAATTTCATAACACCTTTTGCACCAGCACGTTTTAATGCTGCTTCGTTTACTTGACCAGCATCTTTCACTTGTAAGCGTAGACGTGTTGCACAGTTATCAATAACTGTTAAGTTTTCTTTTCCACCTAAAGCTGCTACGTAAGTTTCACCAATTGAACCTGCAACTGGAGCTTCTTCGCCTTCAGCCATTTCCTCTTCATCTTCACGACCAGGAGTTTTTAAGTCGAACTTCTTAATTAAGAAGTAGAATACTACAAAGTAAATTGCTGCGTAAATTAAACCGATTCCTGCTAGTAACAATGGTTTTGTTGCAATACCGAAGTTTAAGACGTAATCGATTGCCCCGGCACTAAATGAGAAACCATCATGAATGCCAAGTGTTGTTGTAATGAATAGAGACAGACCTGTTAATACAGCATGAATTCCATATAGTACTGGTGATAAGAACATGAATGAGAATTCAATTGGCTCTGTAATACCAGTTAAGAATGAAGTTAATGCTAGACCACCTAACATACCTGTAACCATTTTACGTTTTTCTGGTTTAGCAGCTGCAATCATTGCGAAACATGCTGCTGGTAAACCGAACATCATAACTGGGAAGAAACCAGTCATGAACATACCTGCTGATGGATCTTTTGCAAAGAAACGTGCAATATCACCATGAACGATATCGCCTGCTGCATTTGTAAAGTCACCAAGTACGAACCAGAAGTATGTGTTCATTACGTGGTGTAAACCAATTGGAATTAATAAACGGTTTAATAATCCAAATAAACCAGCACCAATTGAACCTAAGTTCACGATACCATGTGCCACTGCATCAATACCACTTTGAATTGTTGGCCAAATTTGACCGAATACTAATCCTAAAAGTAACATTACGATTGAAGTAATGATTGGTACAAAGCGTTTTCCTGCAAAGAATCCTAACCATTCTGGTAGTTTAATCTTATGGAATTTGTTGTATAATAGTCCCGCAACAACCCCTGCAATAATACCACCGAGTATGGCCATGTTTATTTTTGGCGTTAACGCCGCTGCTTTTGAAACCTTTGTCATTGTATCTGCTAATTTAGTTGGATCTACTGAACCGACTAAATCTTGAACACTTTTTAATTTATCATTTAACTCTGCTGCTGAATACGTCTTACTTAGAGCATTCGTTGTATTTTGTAAAACAAGATATCCGATTGCTCCGGCAAGTCCAGCTGCTCCACTACCGTCAACAGACAAACCGATTGCAACACCAATTGCAAAAATAAGTGCTAAATTATCAAAAATTGCTGCACCGGCCTGTGCCATAACAGGAATGTTAAATACGTCTTCTTGTCCTAAACGAAGCAATAATCCTGCTGCTGGTAGTACGGCAATTGGAAGCATTAACGCTTTACCAATACGTTGTAGAAACTGCAACATTTTAATTCCCCCTATCAAATTTATGAAATCGTTATCATTATAAGTACGCCTTAGAAAACGCTTTCTATTTACATAACCATAATAACATATAGTTGTATAGATGTGTAGTTTTTATTTTTGAATTTTTTATGGATAAATCTCCTATTTCCAAACTGTTATATAAAAGGAAATTTCTCCTTTTTCACTACAGAATATTCAAAACGAAAGACCCTCTATAGAACATGCAACTTTCGTTTTATCATTCCACTTTTTCATGTTATTATTTATTTCCGAGCATATCGGGAAAAGTAAACTTAGTTAATTCGAAATAGGAGCGTTGGTACTATGCAGTGCATTGAAACAAACAACTTACAACAGTTGTTAGAACAAGTAAAACCATATACGAAAAAAGGAAAGCTTGCTACTTATATCCCCGAACTAGGAAATGCCAATCCAGATGATTTAGGGATTGCCATTTTTCATAAAGAAACAGAATACATCCATGCTGGCAACTCACAAACACTATTCACTCTTCAAAGTATTTCAAAAGTAATTACACTTGCACTTGCCCTTTTAGATCGTGGTGAAGAATATGTATTTTCTAAAGTTGGAATGGAACCAACCGGTGATCCATTTAATTCTATTATTAAATTAGAAACGACAAGTCCTTCTAAACCACTTAATCCAATGATTAATGCAGGGGCACTAGCCATTACAAGCATGTTAGCAGGAAAAGATAATGAAGAAAAAATGGATCGCATTCTTCATTTCGTACGTGAAATAACAGATAATCCTACTATTAATTATTCTTCTAAAGTTGCCAATTCAGAATTAGAGACAGCTTACTTAAATCGTTCACTTTGTTACTATATGAAACAAAACGGAATTATTGATTGTGATATCGAAGAACTGATGGATTTATACACTCGTCAATGTGCAGTTGAGGTAAACTGTATCGATTTAGCGCGTATCGGTTTAATTTTTGCGATGGATGGATATGATCCATATAAGGAAAAACAAATTATCCCTAAGCATATTACAAAGATTTGTAAAACATTTATGGTTACATGCGGTATGTATAACGAGTCTGGTGAATTTGCGATTCGTGTTGGTATCCCCGCAAAAAGTGGTGTAGCTGGTGGCATTTTCGGCTGTGTAAAAGGAGAAATGGGCATTGGTATTTTCGGACCAGCTTTAGATGCAAACGGAAATAGTATCGCTGGCTTTAAAATTCTTGAACTTCTTTCTGCCCAAGAAGGTTGGAGTATTTTTTAATTGAGAGCTATCCTGCTATACTAGCAGGATTTTTTCATTTCATAAAAACCTTAACTGTATCAACTATCCACGCCCGTACAAAAACCGTGCTGAAAGTTTCTCTATATCATGCATATTTGCTCCCCCCTCCTGAATAATATAGTACAACCTAGCGCTATATGTGGAGGTGTGAAAGATGAAACTAATATTTCAAATGGGAAAACAACCTGTTCTTGAAAAAACAATTCTTCTTTTTATATTGAGTATTGTAGAAAGCTTGAAGTTAAAAGTCGTTTCACTCGATGAAGCTCACCGATACATATTCAATTTAGAAGTACTTGAACTATTAATGGATCGGAACATCGATGATCAAGTACTGGAACTTATTCATTTCGGAATGGGACTTGAAGACATTCATCATGTGCTTCCTGAAGAACTTGAACATACAATTGAAGAATTAAAGTGGCTTTGTATCCAAGTATTAAGTGAGTACAGTATGCATGAAGAATCGGAACAATTAATTGAAGATATACGTTAAAAAAAGCACCTATGTAGGTGCTTTTAATGTTTTTTCAAACTATTTTTATACGCTTCAATATTTACTGGTAGCTCTTCCTCTTCCAAAGTATGTTCATTTACATCTTTATGAATGAACGCACCTTTAGGTGGTTGGTGATCATGCCCTTTTTTCTTATGATCAAATGCTTTCCCGCGTCCCATACAAATCCCCCTTTCTTAAAAGAAATCCGTATTAGTATGGAGAAAAGTACGTCGATATATGCAATCCCTTGCTGTATTTCCAAGGAAATACTCGAACCTTGTTTTCTACTCTCCTTACAACAACTGATCTATCCCGATAAGAATTAATAACACGCCCGCAATAACCGTAGCCCATTTCCCTAAGTATTCTGCTAAATATCGTTTTCCTACATACGCAAAACCACTTATGCAAATAAAACTAAACACCCCAGAAATAGTTGCTGTAAGCCAAAGGTTCAAGTTTGTTACTCCAGCATCAAATCCACCTGCAATATTATTAATAGACAAAGCAATCCCTAAAACAATTGCTTCTGAAAAACTAATCGTTTTAGAACCATCAAAATCTGCTTTTTCTGGATCACGTAAAATTCCCATAAGTACATTACCATCTTTAGAGCCTACGGTATTTCTTTGCCCCAAGAAAGGCTGGCACAAAATAAACACACCGATTATCCCTAAAACGATTGCTCCAATCAAGTTTGCTGTAAACTCTGAAATAAATAACGCAATCCAGTTCCCAAAAAATCCAGCTAATAAAGTAAATAAAAAACCAAAAAATGCGATGATAAAATTGTTGAACCACAAAATTCTAATTTTACGAATGCCATATGCAATCCCAACACCTGCATTATCTAAATTAGAAGCAATCCCAATTAAAAAAATTGAAAATAGACCTGCCGTACTCATAAATAGCCACCCCTTTTTCTCACTTTTCAATGCATCTTATGAAAATGTTGAGCAACTGTGCCTGTCTGTTTCATATACATGTAATAAATGCTCAACATTTTTTCAACAATAAAAAGGAGTGCCTTCGCTATGCCTAAAGAAAATCCAAATGAGCGGCTTAGTAGATTAATAAAAAAACTTTTAAAAGAACGTGCCTTATCTATGCGCCAACTCGGAATGCTTACAAATATTGATCCCGCAACAATCTCAAGAATTATGAATGGTAAACAACCGCCAAAACAAAAACACCTACAAAAATTCGCAGAATGTCTGCAAGTTCCACCCCAATTGTTATTTGATGAAATGTATCCTGATTCTCCTCACATTAATAAAGAAAAGACGGATATGTACACATCTCTTGATACAATTCAGCAAACGCTGCAATCCTCTAACTTATTCGATTTCGACTACACAACAACCCGCGTAAAACAAGAACTTGAAAACTATGAACGATATGCGCAAACAACAGAAGGTGAAAAACGTATTCATGAAAGTTTTGCAAGCAAGTTAGAACAAATTGATAGTGCTGGTCCTTTCATTGAACAATTAACGGATATGTATCAACAATTTTGCAATGAAACGATTCCAAAAGAAGAGCGTGCAGTCCTTGGCGGCGCATTACTGTATTTCATTTTATCGACAGATATTATTCCCGACTATCTCTTTCCAATTGGTTATTTAGATGATGCAATTGCTGTTGAATTAGCGAAAGAGAAATTAATTGAGCTAAAACGAAAGACATAGAAAAATAAAGAACTATTTCAGTTGTTTCTATCCAACTCTGAAATAGTTCACTAAAAAATCGTACAAGTATACATACCTGTACGATTTCAACATACTAATCTATTTTTTTCGTATGACACCATTCGTATATAAATGCTGTTATTACTTTTGTAAATTCAATTAACTGTTCTATTTCTACTTTCTCATTTATTGAATGAGCTTCCTCTAATGTACCTGGTCCGTAAATAACGGCCGGAATATGAAATTCACTAAACCAACCACCATCCGTTACCGTTGCAGACATATCTAAAATTGCATTTTTAGAAAGAATTGATTCGTGTACTAAGCTAAGCGTTTTTACAGCTGCATGTTCACTATCTATTTCTAAAGAAGGGAAAATTTCGCCACGATCCACAATCATTGATTCTCCGCCCCACTTAAAATGTGGTGGATTTTCAGTTAGCCATGGATCGGCAGCTGCCACTTTCCCAATATACTCTTCAATTTCTTTTATTATTTGTTCATGTGTTTCATTCGGATAAAAGTGTACTGTTATCCATAACCGGCACTCATCCGCAATAAATGCTGCATGTCTTCCGCCTTCAATAACAGCTGGATTAATTGTTGTTGTTCCAAATGGATAGCCTTCATATGTTTTCATAACTGCCCAGTGACGCTCTAATTCTTGTAAACTTTGCACAATTTTCATCATTTTTTCAATCGCGCTCGCTCCGAATAAACGCCCCCCTGCATGGATCATTTGCCTACGTGTTGCATCATGAAACGTTTGCGGGCTTTTCACAGTAATCCACCCAGTAATTACGCCGCCCTGTCCTTGCATATGTAAATCACTCGTATCTACTACGACTGCAAAATCAGCATCATACCCTCTTTTGCAGCATTGAAGTGTACCCGCTTCTCCCACTTCTTCCCCAATTACGGATTGAAAGATTAGATCTCCAGGTAATTCAATACCAGCTTCTTGTAATAGCTGAATAGCAAATAGTGCCCCAGCCAGTCCCCCTTTCATATCTGCTGCACCACGTCCAACTAACCAACCATCTTTTATAAATGGCTCAAACGGATTCGTTTCCCACGCCTCACCTGCTGATATTTCCGCTACATCCATATGCCCATTAATAATAAGACTTTTATATGTGTCACTTTCTATCCCTTTTTTCACCCCAACAACGTTCGGATCATTCGGATATACATCCCATTTATCAACACTAAAATTTCGTTTTCTTAAAAACTGTGCAACAAATTCTTGCGCCTCATTTGTGTTTCTCGCCGGCGGTGCTGGTGTTTCAAAACGAATTAAGGTTTTTGTAAGCTCTAGTAACTCATCTTTTCGTAAATCAATCTGTTCTAATAGCTGTGAAACTTCTTCATTCATCGCTAATCCCCCTTTGCATACATAGTATGTTTCCAGCTTTATTTTCACAAAAAAAGAGACTGTTTACAATTTTACAGTCTCCAAATTACTCAATATTATAAACTTTCTACTTCTGTTGTATCTGTCTTTTCAATATGTTCTACTTTATGTGCCTTATTTCTTGTCGCACGGTAAAACAGTAAGCAAACAATCATAAATGGAATTCCACAATACAATGCCATTCTTTGTTCTGGAATAAAGGCCATACCTACAATTACCGTTATATTTAATACTAACGCAAGCAGTGGAACGAATGGATACAGCGGTGTTTTAAATTTCAAGTCTTTCACATCTCCGCCCTGCTTTATATATGACCTTCTAGCTAATAAGTTAGATAGAGCAATAGATGCCCAAACTAATATCGCTCCGAACCCAGCAATAGAAAGTAGCCATAAATAAACTGTATCTTCCGCATAAATACCTGATAGTAATGAAAGGCAACCTACAATTGTACTTACAATCAATGCATAAATAGGAACACCATTTTTAGATAACTTACCAAAAATCGGACTAATCATTCCTTGATTAGACATAGACCATAGCATACGAGAAGTTGCATATAATCCTGAATTCGCAACGGATAGAACCGCTGTAATAATAACGAAATTGATAATATCGGCTGCATAAGGAATACCAATTTTATCAAATACAACTACAAATGGACTTTCTATTACTCCCGCCTGTTGCCAAGGGAATAATCCTGCAAGAATGAAAATAGATAATACAAAGAACACGAGTATACGCCAAACTGTATTATTAATTGCCTTCGGGATTGTTTTCTCTGGATTTTCACTCTCACCTGCTGCAATACCGACTAGTTCTGTTCCTTGGAAGGAAAAGTTAACAGCAATCATCGTAATTAAAATAGCGGATAATCCATTTGGAAACAATCCACCATAATCAGTAAAACTAGAGAACATTGGTGCTGGTTCATTTCCTTTCATATCTAGAAAACCAAACATCGCTGCCCCGCCCAAAATAATAAATGCAATGATTGTAATGACTTTAATACTTGCAAACCAAAATTCAACTTCTGCAAAACTTCTTGAAGATAACGCGTTAATAGCAAAAAGTAGTACCGCAAACACTACGCACCAAATCCAAGACGGTACATCAGGAAACCAGCGTTTCATTAAAATACTAACTGCAATTAGTTCAATACCTATCGTAGCCGACCAGTTTAACCATGACATCCATCCAACTACATAACCTGCTGCAGGAGAAATATGCTTTGTCGCATACGTTTGATAAGATCCTGCGTCAGGCATCGCAACAGCTAATTCTCCGAGACAGAGCATCGTTAAATACATAACAAATCCTCCAACAAGATAAGCTACAATCGCTCCTCCAGGCCCAGCTTCATGAATTGTATACCCCGATCCTAAAAAAAGTCCGGTACCAATAACTCCTCCAAGTGCAATCATAAATATGTGTCTGCTTTTCAATTCCCTTTTTAATCCTTGGTTTTGATCCATCATATAAATCCCCCCTTTTCACTTTGTAACCCTATTAAATGTAAGCGTTTCAAAAATTCTTCATCGTAAAATAAATTATTAAAGAGTGCAAAATACATATCATGCAATTAATCACTACCTGTTATTAAAAGATCATCCCTCATTGTTATTAATAACTTTTGATCAGCGATAGCTTGTCCCTCTACTACTTCTAATGATTCAATATACCCACTTATTCCTACCTTAATTTCTACTTTCTGTTTATCTATCGTTTCAATTAACGCTAATTTCTCCCACTCATATACGTAAGAACTTTCCTTAACAAATAACTTCTCTACTTTCCCGTAACAAGGACTATACACGCCTTCTATAACCGTCTTCACTTTATAAATTCCTCCTTCTTATTAGTTGGTACTGAAACGTTGCATATCCCTCCTTTAAAAATTTCAATTATTATTTATGCAAAATGCGTACCAATCTCCAATTCCTATTTAAAATGAAGGTTTCTCACAAAAAAAACTTCATAACCGCAAAATTTTTCTAGCATTTAAGAAGTTTTAAAAAGAAAATAGCAAAAAAATTTTGCGGTTTTATAAGAATTTTAATAAAATTATAAAAAGTCAGTCTTCATAGGGTGAAATGAGGAGAAGATAATCTATGCGTACAGAAGAAATTAATTTAAAACAGATCATTGAAATGAATATGCTATATGAAACTTTACTCAATGAACTCGATATCGGGATTCATATTATTAATGAGGAAAGTAAAACGATTATCTATAACCGCAAAATGATGGAAATTGAATCAATGGAACGCTCAGATGTGTTATATAAAAATCCTTTAGAAGTATTCGCATTTGAAGAAAATAAAAATAGTACTCTTATAGAAGCATTAAAATTAGGAAAAACAAACAAAAATATAAAACAAACATACTTTAACAATAAAGGGCAAGAAATTACGACGATTAACAATACTTTCCCTATAATAGAAAATGGAAAAATTAAAGGCGCTATTGAAATTTCAAAAGAGATTAGCAATTCTAAACAAACAATGAAAAAAAACCTTTCCCGAAAACAAAATAATAAGTTTACCTTTGATCACATAATTGGTGATTCTGAAGCCATTCAATCAATCATTGCGGAAGGGAAAAGGGTAATTCGTACATCCTCCTCTATACTTCTCGTAGGAGAGACAGGCACTGGGAAAGAACTATTTGCACAAAGTATCCATAATGAAAGCCAGCGTTCAGGCAAACCATTTATTTCACAAAACTGTGCCGCTATACCTGATACACTCATGGAAAGCTTATTATTTGGTACGAACCGCGGTGCATTTACAGGAGCTATTGATAAAGCTGGTTTATTTGAAGAAGCAAACGGAGGAACTTTACTATTAGATGAGATTAACTCATTAAGTCCAGCGCTTCAAGCGAAATTACTGCGAGCTATACAAGAAAAAACAATACGAAGAATCGGAGGCACACAAGAAAAAGAAATTGATGTTCGCATTATAGCAACTATTAATGAAGACCCTCTTGAAGCTATGACACACAATCGATTACGGGAAGACTTATATTATCGATTAAGTGTCGTTACTTTATGCCTCCCGCCTTTACGTGAACGAAAAGACGATATTCCGGCTCTTGTTCAACACTTTATCGAAAAATACAACATTCAATTTGGACTTAGTGTAACAGATGTAGATGTGCATGTAAGAGAATTTTTGTATGCATATGATTGGCCTGGAAACGTAAGAGAATTGGAACATATCATTGAAGGTTCAATGAATTTAGTTGAAGATGAAAACATCATTACAGCGTTTCATCTTCCCACTCGCTTTCGCGAACGAATAAAAAAAGAATTCAATACGCAACCTTTCCTAACTAATAACGATACTGATACACCTAAAACATTAAAACACACAATAGAAGCAATGGAAAAGAACTACATCAATCAAATTCTAAAAGAATATCACGGTAATATCTCACAAGCTGCAAAGTTTTTAGGATTAAGTAGACAAAACTTACAATATCGAATTAAAAAACTGCATTTACACATATAAAATAAGACTTTAATCAGTGGCGGTTTTGTCCATCTTCGACTGATGACTAGCCCTCACCAATTAGTCTTTTATTGCCTATTAAAACGGGATCAATCTGTTTCCAAGTACAAATAAAAAATTGGTAAAATATGATATAATTAACATATAACATACTTGAAAGGAATGATATATATGAGTAGTAATACAAAGTTAAAGTTATTACAATACTTAGCCTTTTTCCCTACCATTGTATGTATGATGTTACTAGTTGATATAAATGCCTATCCTTATGCAAAGCTACTAGCAACACTTAGCGGCTCTTTTGCAGCTATTATGCTTGCTGCTTTTTGGAATTTGAAGATACGTATGAAGAAAGAAAGATCTTCTTAACGCTAAAACATAAAAAAAATCGAGCCTACACCGCTCGATTTTTTTACTGATTATTAAAACTCAACATTCTCCAAATACAAACCACTTGCCTCAGCAAGGCAATTAATCTGATTACGTTGTTTCGCCTCTAAAATGTGTGGAATCGCCTCTGCATCTAATTGTCCTAATCCAACTTCAATTAATGCTCCAACAATTTTTCGTACCATGTTATGAAGGAATCCGTTACCACTTACTCTAATTTGTACAAATCCTGCCTCTTCCATCACATCAAGTGTATATACTTCTCGCACCATAGACTTTTTCTTTGATTTTGCATTTGAAAAAGCAGTAAAGTCATGTGAACCAACTAAATGTTTCGCAGCTTCTTTCATGCTTTTCACATTTAATTTTTTATTCACATGCATGCTGTATTTACGCATAAATGGGTTCGTATGCTCTTCATTCCAAATTTTATACAGATATGTTTTTGCTTTAGAATTGTAACGAGCATGGAATCGATCATGTACTTCTTCCACATTTGTAATGCTAATATCATTTGGCAAATATTGATTTAAATATTTTTTTACTTTATGTTCCACTAACTTCTCATCACTTTGAAAGTTAGCAACTTGATTCAAAGCATGTACACCAGCGTCTGTTCTACTACAACCGATAATTTCAATTTCTTTTCCGACCATTTCGGAAATGACACTTTCGATTTTTCCTTGAATCGTATTATCGTTATTACCGAGACGTTGCCATCCTTTAAAACGTGCACCATCGTACTGAATCGTTAATTTATAATTGTTCATTTTATTCTCCTTCATAGAAAATATTCCCTCATATCGTGAGGGAATATAAATACACTTTACTTTCTAACAAGCTTCACTACATTTTCTACATGGGCTGTATGCGGGAACATATCAACTGGTTGTACATATTCCACTTCATAGCTCTTCATTAACGCTTGTACATCACGTGCTAATGAAGAAGGGTTACAAGATACGTAAACAACTTGTTTCGGCTTCACTTTTAAAATTGTTTCCAGTAATTTATCATCGCAACCTGTACGAGGTGGATCGACAACAATTACATCTGGACGCCATCCTTCTTTTACCCATTTCGGTAGCCATTGTTCAGCTTTACCTGCTTCATATTTCGTATTTGTAAATCCGTGGCGCTTCGCATTTTTTCTTGCGTCTGCAATTGCTTCTGGAATTACATCCATACCACGTACTTCCGCTGCATCATTTGCAAGCCAAAGTCCGATTGTACCAACACCACAATACGCATCTACAATTTTCTCATTGCCAGTTAAAGCAGCGGCTTTTTTCGCTTCATTGTATAAAACAACCGTTTGTTCTGGATTCAACTGGAAGAATGCACGTGCTGATAATTCAAATGATAAATCACCAAGTGTTTCTTGAATTACTTCTTTTCCAGCTAATTTAAATGTTTTATCACCGAAAATAACAGATGTTTTACGCCAGTTTACATTTTGCATAATTGATTTAACAGCTGGCATCTGTTTTTGTACTTCTGCAATAAATTGTTCTTTATTTGGCAACTCTTCTTTTGTTGTAATAAGTGTAACTTGTACTTCCCCTGTTTGAACTGCAGTACGTGTCACAATTGTACGTACTAAACCTTTTTGTTTTTTCTCATTGTAAATAGAAACATTTAATTTTTCTAAAATACGTCTTACAACTTTTGTCGCTTCATTCGTTGCTTTATGTTGAATCATACAATGAGCAATATCAATTAACTGATGTGAATTTTGTTTATACAGTCCTGTAATAACCTTTTCGTCTTTACGCCCCACTTGTAGTTGACTCTTATTACGATAATGCCATGGATTTTCCATGCCAAGCGTCGGACGAATTTTCTCTTCCAAACCGTTGTTCATATACTTCTGGAATGCTTGTACAACGATATCACGCTTTTGATTTAATTGTTCTTTATAGTCTAAATGTTGCAATTGGCAACCGCCACACTCTTCATATACCGGACATGGTGCTTTCACACGATGTGGTGAAGCTTTACGAACTTTTTTCACTTTCGCTTCAGCGAAGCCACGCTGAATTTTCGTTGTTTCTGCAACAACTTCTTCTCCTGGTAATGCCCCTGGAATGAAAACAACTTGTCTCTTAAAATAACCAACGCCTTCTCCGTTAATCCCAAGACGTTTAATTGTCACAGGGAACGTTTGACCAACTTCCAACTTACTCTCATGTTGCTTTTGTATCATTATTACACCTCTACTCTATACTTTTCCATAAATATAACGCTGCATAACTGCAGTATGGTTCACACTCTTGTTTCACTTTTTCTAAAAATGCATCATCAGGCTTATCATCTAATTGAAATACACCTTGTACTGCACGCTGAATCCCAATGTCCGCTTTCGGAAACATGTTTTTCCGTCCAAGCCCAAACATTAAAAAATTTTGCACTGTCCATGTACCAATCCCCCTAATTGGTAACAGTTGTGCTGAAATCTCTTCTTCCGCCTTGGTTTCTATACTCGCTAAATTTAATGTACCGCTGGCAATACTTCGACCTAATCCTACTATATATTCAGCCTTTCGCTGACTAAACTTCTGCTCTCTCAATTCCTCTATTGAAATATTTGCTACTATTTCTGGAGTGGGGAAAAAGAATACACCGTTCTTTTCTGTTCCATATCGTTTCACAAACTGTTCTGTTAACACAGTAGCAAATTTCAAATTTATTTGTTGATGAATGATACAGCGAAGAAGACAAGCAAAATAATCAAATTCTAAAATAATTGGAGTATAAGCATATGTTTCAAATAGTGGACGTAATGATGTGTTTAAAAAATGATTTTGTATATCTTGAAACGGTTCATTCCAATGAAAAATGGCCCTCATTCGTTTCATAACTTTCTCTGGATCTCCTGTCTGACTAGAAATCCAAAACTGTGGATTTTGAACAGTACCAATCCCTTGCAGGCGAACAACAATCTGTTCCTCGTCTATACAAAGCGGGACATAAATAACTTTCTCATCTAATTGAATGACGTTAAGAGGATCAAAAGATAAACGTTTTAATACTTCTTCAAAATGATACGGATACTCTAACGTAACATGTTCGCTCCACATACGTTTCCCCATCCTTTTTACACATCATTATAGCATGAGAAAACCGCAAGCATACATGCTTACGGTTGATTGCTTTTTACTAAGTCATCTAGACTTTTAAAATGATACCCTTTCTCGCGCAAATCATCAATGATTTTCGCAAGTGCTTCTGCATTATCTTTTGATATTGCATGAAGTAATAAAATAGATCCTGGATGAATCATCGTCATAACATTATTATGAGCATATTGCCACCCTCTTTGCTCATCCACTTTCCAATCCAAAAATGCAAGTGACCAAAATACATTATAGTAGCCCATTTCTTTCGTAAGAGCTAACGTTCTTTCACTAAATACGCCGCGCGGAGGACGTACATATTTCACTTCTTTTTGCCCGGTTACTTTTTTAATTTCTTCCGTTACACTCGTTAATTCTTGACGAAGTTTCTCATCATTTACCGCTGTGAAATCAGGATGGCTCCACGAATGGTTTCCAATAATGTGTCCTTCATTCTTCATTCTTAACAATAAATCTTTTTGTGTTTTAATATAATGCCCCGTTACAAAGAAAGTTGCTGGTACTTTTTTCTCTTTTAATACGTCTAAGATTTTTCCTGTGTATCCATTCTCATATCCATTATCAAATGTTAAATAAATATCCTTTTTCTTCGTATCCCCTAAATAAAAACCACCATTTTTTTGTAGCAAATCTGTATATAACTTTCCTGCATCTGGTACTGTTTCATTTTTAGGGCGCGGGATTCCCCAGTTATGTGGAGTATTTGTATAAGCTAGTGCCGAAACTGGAACAAGTGCCATCATAATTGAAAAAATGAGACCGATATATAACCATTTATGTTTCATAAATAGTCTCCTTTCCATATATAATCGTACTCGTAGTTTCTGTTGCTACGCATTCTTTCATGCTGAACATGTTTTTCTATATATACCAAAAAAATGCATCTCGAATCGTTCGAGATGCATTTTTGTTTACTTAAATACTGGCTCTTTAAAGCTAGCTAATTTTTCAAGTGATGTTTTATCAACATCTGCATGTAAGCTATTACCGTGAGAATCCATCGTTACAACTGCTTTAAATCCATCGATACGTAAATGCCACATTGCCTCTGGAATACCAAATTGTAAGAAATCAACATCTTTCACTTCTTTAATACATTCAGCATAATATTGCGCTGCACCACCGATTGCGTTTAAATATACACCACCGTGTTCTTCTAAAGCTGCTAATGTTTTCGCACCCATGCCGCCTTTTCCAATGACAGCTCTAATACCGAATTTCTTCATAATATCACCTTGGTACGGTTCTTCACGAATACTTGTCGTTGGACCTGCCGCTTTAATTTGCCAATTGTCATTTTCATCTTTCACAACAACTGGACCACAGTGGTAAATAATTTGTCCATTTAAATCTACTGGACAATCGTTATCCATTAAATGCTTATGAATTGCATCACGACCTGTATACATCATGCCATTAATTGTTACAACATCACCAACGCGAAGTTCACGAATTTGCTCTTCTGTAATTGGCGCTTGTAATACAATTTCACGCTGCTCCGTTTTTTCTTGTACTTCTTGCTCCAGTGTATCTTCACCTTCTTGATATAACCAATCCATAATTTCACCTGTTTCAGGATGGATTGTTACACCAAGGCGACGGTATGCCCAGCAATTATACGCCACAGATACGTAGAAACTAGCTGGCAGACGGTTATACACGCCAATTTTACAGCCAAGTAAAGTTGTTTCTCCGCCAAATCCCATCGTACCAATGCCAAGCTTATTCGCATTTTCTAATACATATTCTTCAAGTTGTTGTAATTCTGGGATTGGATTGACATCATCTAATGTACGGAATAATTGATTTTTTGCTAATTCGTAACCTGATGTGCGGTCTCCCCCGATACCAACACCAATTACACCTGCACTACATCCTTGACCTTGTGCTTGATATACCGCATGAAGAAGGCATTTACGAATCCCTTCTAAATCGCGGCCAGCTCGTCCAAGTCCTTCTAGTTCACACGGTAAGCTATACTGAATATTTTTATTCTCACAGCCACCCCCCTTTAGGATTAAACGTGCATCAATATAATCTTTTTCCCATTGTTCAAACTTAATAACCGGTGTACCTGGTCCTAAATTATTTCCACTATTGTCTCCAAAAAGAGAATCAACAGAATTTGGACGAAGTTTACCATCTTTTGTCGCCCGCTCAAGCGCATTATAGATAGCTTCCTTCAACTTTAATTGATTCACACCAACTGGTGTATAAATTTTAAACGTTGGCATCCCTGTATCTTGGCAAATTGGCGAGATGTTATCATCAGCCATTTTAATATTATTTGTAATTGTGCCAAGTGCCATCGCAGAACGAGTCCCTGCATTTTCTCGCTCTTTCGCTTGTTGAATCGCACGACGAACATCTTTCGGTAAGTTCGTTGACGTTTCAACAATTAGTTGATACATGCTTTCTTGAAGCTTTTCCATTGTTACTTCCCCCTCAATTGTGAACGCTACCAAAACGTTATGAGCTGAAATTTCCACTATTATGCTCTGCAGCTTTTTATTTGTTTCACGCTATTCAAGCATACATGAAATTTTTCACAACTTGATTATACCTCTTTTTCTATCGTCCTTCTATTATCCGCACAGAAAAAGGCTACCAAATTGGAATTGGCAGCCTTTTTAATATATTATTCGTCTTTTTTAAATTGCTCACATTTTAATTCTAATTCATCTAGCATTGCAAGAAGACGATCTACATCTTCTAATTCTACTTCTTCAGGTTCAATTGTATCAATTACTTCAATGAACATATTTAAACGTTCTTTTAAATATACTAATTGTGTATCTTTATCTTGAATTGCTTTTCCCATGAAGGCACTCTCCTTTTAATTCGAGTTGCTTTTATTATACCGCAAAAATGATTACAATGGGTATGTAATTTCATCAATTTTGTCACGGTTATTCACTATAATGTAAGCCCTCTCTCTTTTTCCTCTAAAAAGTTTCGCTTTATAAAAAGCACATATTCTTCTATTATAGAGGATGGACAAATTGTTATTTCAATAGTCAAAGGAGTATTTCATATGACGATATCACAAAAAATGAAGCCGATTACTCCTTCTTACGATCCATGGGAAGCGTATATGGACCTTGAAGAGTACGGCAAACTACTATTAACAAATGTTGAGTTTACAACGACGACGTTATGCAATATGCGCTGTGAGCATTGCGCTGTTGGTTACACGTTACAGCCGAAAGACCCGAATCCGCTTCCGATGGATCTTTTATTAAAACGATTAGATGAGATTCCTCATTTACGTTCTTTAAGTATTACTGGCGGAGAACCTATGCTTTCAAAAAAATCCGTCGACAACTATGTAACACCACTCTTAAAATACGCCCACGAACGAGGTGTTCGCACTCAAATCAACTCAAACTTAACTATAGATTTAGCACGTTACGAACAAATTATTCCCTATTTAGACGTATTGCATATATCTCATAACTGGGGAACAATTGACGACTTCGTTGAAGGCGGATTTGCAATGATGGAGCGTAAACCTACGTATGAACAGCGTGCAAAATTATTTGAACGTATGATCACAAATAGTAAAGCTCTATCAGATGCAGGTGTACTCGTATCAGCCGAAACGATGTTGAATAAACGAACTCTACCACACATTGAGCATATTCATCGTCAAATCGTTGATGAAATGGGATGTAAACGTCATGAGGTTCACCCAATGTATCCAAGTGACTTCGCGAGTAATCTAGAGATTTTAACAAAAGCTGAAATTCGTGATGCAATTGAGCATTTACTAGAAATTCGCGATGAAAATGTATGGATGTTATTTGGAACTTTACCTTTCTATGCTTGTAGCGATGACGAACGAGACATTGCCACATTTAAGAAATTACAAAAAAGCAAAAACGTAACAGTTCGTAATGATCCAGATGGCCGTTCTCGTTTAAATGTAAATATTTTTGATGGAAATATTATTGTAACGGACTTTGGTGATGTTCCACTTCTAGGTAACATTCAAACAAATACGTTACAAGAAGCGTATGAAAAATGGAGCGCTTCAAAAACAGCAAAATCATTAAGCTGTCACTGTCCAGCAGTAAAATGTCTTGGACCGAATGTTCTTGTAAAAAACAGCTACTATCCAACCGAAGATTTCTTATCAAAAACGGCAAACATTACATTATAAAAAAACGTCAGCTTATAAGCTGACGTTTTTTATCTTATTGCGAATGAGAAGAAGAAATGAATTTAAAATATAAATGATCATGAATTGGGATAGCGGCTCCAATTCCTTGAGAAGTAATATTTTTTACAACAAGCCTTTTTTGATTTCCTTTTAATACGAGGTATACTTCTCCAAATGTTACTTTTCCTTTTTCATTTACCGCTGGTGTATAAGCGTATAAATATCCAAGTTGACTCGGACTAATATTATACACTCTCTCATGTCCAGTACCATAACCAATAGTCGTTTTAAATGAAAGTGGCAATTGTACTTTTTCAAGTGCTTTGAGAAGCATCATTTTTTTCACATCTGCAGCATCTTTCATATCTGCTGTTAAATCACCTTCAACCGTCTTTTGTGTTTCTTGCTTATAGCGTAGTGGATATAGGCGATCTCCTCCGCGATTATCGTACACATTGCGATTTACTTGTTTATATTCCCAATTAACCGATGTATCAATCGATTCATAATGTAAAGCCCATTGCCCTAAATAAATCTTTGCTCGGTACCCTACCGCAAGCGGCGCATTCGAAATTGTTGTTTCATTAAACATTCGAATTAAGTCCGGATTTTCAATTTTAATATTTGCTGTTTTTAATAATTCTTGAGCAAACTTACTCGGCTGTAAACGCGGTAAATCTTGCGCATCATTTGGAAACGTATTGTCTTTAGAAATATTTAAAACAGATGAAGGCATTTTTGTTTCTACTGTTGTCTTTGCAAAGCCACTGTTAGGAAATAATAAAATAAACGAGACCATAGTTGAAAGACATATGCTGTATACTCGTTTCACCTGTCTGGCTCCTTCCTACATAAAGGTATATATACTACTTCGTTTATTGTTTTCTCTGAGCACAATTGTTATGCCTATTTTTCATAATAAATAAAAACCAATTCCCATAATGACATACGCAGCTAATAAAGTACCGCCTTCAAACCAGTTTGTATCTCCATCATTTGAAATCGCAATCGTTAAGAAAACAGCTGTAATCATAGAAACAAGTTCTGGTATTGTAAATACTAAAGGCATCCTTTGCGTGAAAAACATAGAAAGCAGTACTAATACAGGAGCAACAAACATGGCAATTTGTAATGTAGAACCTATCGCAATCTCAACTGCAATATTTACTTTATTTTTATACGCCATAATAATTGCAGATGCATGTTCTGCTGCATTTCCAACAATCGCAACGATAATAACACCTATAAACAATTCTGACCAACCAAATGATTTTGCAACTGTCTCAAATGTATGCACGAGCGCCTCTGACACATAAGCTACCGCAATTGTTGCTATCGCTAAAATGAGTAATGCTTTCCCTTTCGACCACTCTGGTTCTTCCTCATGAGCGACTTCATCACTTTTCTGCTGATATACACCACGGTGCGTAACTAACTTAAATAGCAATGCAGCAAGGTACATAATAATCATAATAATCGAGACACCTATACTTAACTGATACGTCTTTCCAGCGTCCATCTTCATTGAAAAAATCTCTGGAATAACAAATGCTACTACTACAGCAAAGATTAATAAAGCCGAATTATGCCTTGCATCATATACATTAAAACTTTGTCTCTTATATTTAAGCCCTCCCACAAAGAAGGATAGCCCTCCTACTAATAATAAATTTCCAAGTACAGAACCCGTTAAAGAAGCTAACACAACTTCAATTAATCCTGCCTGAAGGGCAAAAATTGAAATGATTAGTTCAACGGCATTACCGAAAGTAGCATTTAATAATCCACCTATTCTAGGACCAGATACAATTGCCAAACTTTCTGTCGCTCTCCCCATAAAACCCGCTAATGCGATAATCGTAATACAATACACAGCAAACATAATTGTTTGAGGCCAATGAAGTGTTTTCCCAAGTACAGACAGTGGTACACCTATAAGCGCCACTATAAGAAATATTTTATTAAACATGCTTTCCATCCTTCCATCGTATGTATTTCTCCTCGATATTATTATTATTCTTCTCCTAACTTGTCCGATTTCATCACAATTGCGTTTAAAAAATCGGATTGAAGAAAACAGTATGAAAGATATTTAAATTACCTTGTTGAAACAGACAGAATTATAAATTATGAAAAGGGGTTAAAATTATGCACTTAAAAGAAAAAATCGCAACTATTATTCAAGGTCAACGTACCGGTGTATTATCTACAGTACGAAATGAGAAACCTCATAGCGCCTTTATGATGTTTTTCCACGAAGATTTTGTACTGTATGTTGCAACAGATCGACAATCAAAAAAGATAACAGATATTAAAAACAATCCAAATGTACATGTACTACTTGGTCGTGAAGGAAAAAAATTAGATGAAGATTATATCGAAGTGGAAGGCTTAGCCTCCATCGAGGAAGACTCCACATTAAAAAACAAGTTTTGGAGTAATAGCTTAAAGCGTTGGTTACTCGGTCCTGAAGACCCTAATTATGTACTAATTAAAATCAACCCCGATACAATTTATTACATCGATGGTGCGGGTACGACGGAGCCCGAGTTTTTACGACTATAAAGTGAAACAAGCCCACCTTTAGGTGGGCTTGTTTTGTCGAAAAGTTCTTCTGAAAAAAACAATAAAATAGGTGGAACTTTCTAAAGATTCTGTTATATAATAGCAGTAACTTAAATAAACTGTATTAAAACAGATTGAGAGGAGAAATAAAATTGATGAAAAGAGAAGAACGTAAAAACATGATTGAGTTTATCGAAAAGAAAAAAGGGATTGAGCGTGACGAATTATTGTTTATGACAGATGATGAAGTAGAACATATTTATAATGTAACGTACTTTTTATATGAAGAAATTGCAGAGTAGTATAATAATCCCCACCTTATGAAAAATATAAGGTGGGGATTATTTCGTTATCTATCCAGCTCTTTGCGAGGCGGTAAAATCCCATTCACTTTATACGTGAGAATGATTTTCATGTATAATAATGTACGATTGGAGGAATTTTACTATGAGTTCATGGCTCTTATTCGCACTATTATCAGCAATTACTGCTGCCCTTGTATCTATTTTCGGTAAGATTGGTTTAGATGGAATCGATGCCAATGTTGCTACGACGGTTCGTTCTATTATTATGGCATTATTTATGGTAGGCGTTATTATTATACAAGGTAAATTTCAAAATATCGGCGACGTACTGCTAAATAAAAAAGCACTGCTCTTTATCACATTAAGTGGAGTTGCAGGTGCTTCGTCATGGCTATTTTATTTTCTTGCCCTTAAAACAGGAAAGGTTTCACAAGTAGCTCCTGTCGATAAATTAAGTGTCGTATTTTCTATTATTCTCGCTATGATTATACTCGGCGAAAAGTTAAACTTTATGACTGGTATTGGTGTTGTCTTTATTACAGCTGGTGTACTATTTATCGCTTTCAGCTAAAAAACCGCTACTCGCGGTTTTTCTTTTTCTTTATGTAAAACCATACGACACATGTAACAACTACTGAAATGGATAAAATCCATATTCCATAATGATGCAAACTATACTCAACGAAACGCCACTTCTCTCCTAACTTCCAGCCAAGTCCAATAAAAACACTTATCCAAATAAGTGCACCACCGTAAGCGTACAAACAAAAACGCCAAAGTGTTAAATTCGACATCCCAGCAAAATACGCTGTTAAATGACGTACTCCTGGGATAAAATAACCAACTATTAAAAGAAATGGGCCATATTTTTCAAATAAAATATGTGTTTTTTCAATGTGATGTTCTTTAATTCTAATTTTCGGTCCATATTTTTTTAAAACAGGGAGTCCAAGTTTTAAACCTAATATGTAGCTTAATGTAATGCCTAACATCGCACCAGCCATCCCACTTAAAAACGCAGCTGTGCCTGACATAACGCCTTTTGAAACGTTATAACCAACGAAGGTCAATAAAAACTCGTCTGGTATCGGTAATCCAACAATCCCGCCAGCTAAAGCTATAATAATTCCAAAATACCCATAATGTGCGATTAACTCGCCAATATGTTGTTCCATTCGGAAGACACATCCTATACACGATCGTTATTCCACATTGTGCCCTTTCTATCTTTCAGACAAACATGGTATACATATTCACTATACATTGTTTTTATAATGAACTCTACTTCTATCCATTCCTTTAGCAGGCAGAAATTGAACTATTAATCAGTGACCTCGCTCATTCTTAGTACACATCAATCACGTGCTAGACTCCCGCCTTCTTTCCTTATATCCATCTCCTCTTGAAGGACTAATCTTACTATCCACAAATACCATGATTAAAAAATAAAAATTCATATGCTTGTTTTTTTGTTACAATAAAGGAAAGTTACTTTTCGCAACGGTTTAACTCTCAGGAAAAATGATATACCTAGCAAAAACATAGTTTGGTCGATATAATGCAACTTCTACCTATTAAAAGAACATGCACCCTTTACATACAACATCATTTTTCTAAATTATACAGGGGGAACGAACATGACCATTGAAAATCAATTTATCCAAAAGGTTTACTATAAAACATTTTTAACAGAAAAAACTTCTACTCCAGTATCAGAAGTACTCGGTGAAGCATATATAAATGAATCTACAAATGAATTCTCCAACATTTCTAATATTCGCTTTGCTCAAGGTGAATTGTATTACCAAAATAAAGACTTTGAAGCAGCAATATTTAAATGGGAGAAAGTAAATAATGAGCTTGCACTTTGGGCAACCAAGAATATTGCAGATGCTTATTTTGAACTAGGATTCTTACCAAAGGCAGAAGAAATGTATCAATCTATCCAAACGGAAGATACAACTCTTACAATGGAAGTTTCCTTACAACTTCTTTCTCTTTATATCGAACAAGATCGTTTAGGTCTAGCATTTAAGACGATTAGTGAGGCTGTTGCATTTCAACCTGACTATCCAAATATTACTTCAATTGCTCGTTCATTCTATGAAAAACAAGAAGATTGGAATAACGCCATCGAACTTGCCGTTCAAGAAGGAATTCGAACAAAATCATTACACTGGTTCGATACTTTAATTAATTATGTGAATCAAGGATTTACGAAACAAATCAAACCAGAATATTTCTATGAATCTTTAAAAGCTTTATATGCAATTGATCAAGTCCAATTTAAGGAACTTGTTATTGCTCTTTGGAACAGCTATCAAAATGAAAAATCACATCTACCTTGGATTCAAACAATCAATCATTTATTCTTACATATTGAAACAGACAACAATGACGATTGGCATGAAATTGTTGAACGCTATCAAGATACGTACTTTGAATTAATTACTGGTGAACATTTCATGCATGAAATGCAAGGACTTGTACCTGACTTATTAACAAATTGGTTTAGTTTAACGAGAGCAAAAGACGCCCTATTCGTCTCTGCTGCAGTGTTAGCGTGGAATGAAGTTTCACCTACAACTTTAGAGTCATTACTCGTAAAAAGTGCGGGAGCCCTACTCTCTAATTCAACAGCTGAAACAAATGTGAATATGGAAACTGTTTCTCATTTATTCGAAACAATTGCTGTATGGGCTGAAAAAAATGATGTAGATTTAAGTCATCAATTTACGTTACTCGTTCATGAACTATGTGATTTAAATGTTACAAAATTACTAATTTCGGGAACTAGTGACTATGATAAATTATCATTCGTCAATTCAATATTAGGAGAGAACATCTTAACTGAAACTATAACAACTCCTATTCTATTTAAAGATGATAGCCAAACTGAAATAACAGAATTCACTGCGTTAGATGTGCACAATATACCGAACTTTGATGAATTCCATCAAATAATGGCTACACCTGAACAATCAGAACTTGAGAACAAATGTATAGAAATTAAATTACCAAGTAGATTTTTGAGAAAGAATAAATTTGCATTTCTTGTTACACCATCTGTTCGAGGACAAGTGGAAAAAAACAGCTCATATTTTGAATACTTACAAGCCGCAGATAGCCTTATTTACGTATTAAATTCTGCTTCATCATTACATGGTGAAGAACTTGATACATTACTTTATTTACGTGAACAAGTACCAAACTTACAAATTCATTTCGTATTACATACAAATAGTGCGGATACGAATGAAAAACTAATGAGTAAGATGAAAGTCCATTTCCCAAATGCGCAGTTCTTCCCATACTCTCCTTCACAAGAGGGGAGCCAACAACTTGGGGACGTGACAGAGTCTATTCTTTCTAATCTAGCAGAACGCGATATAGAACAAGAACGTATCGAAAAACTAATATGGTTTACTCAAAAGACAATCGCATACCTTGTAAATGAACGTGTGGAATTAGAAAATACATTAGTCAAATCAGTACGCTGGAATAAACATATCTCAGTAAAACTAAACGGATTTATTAACAATCTTACTGCTCTTGAAAAAGATAAAATTCGTTCTATTACAGAATCTTATCTTTTAACGAAAGAAGAAATCACAAGAGATATCCATTCTCAAATTCCTGAATTATTACAGAGCTGCTCTGACCTTGTTCAAGAAGATAGTGATTTCAAATTAGTTCATGAAGAATTAAATACTGCGATGAACGAACGAATTCAAAAACATGTACAGCAAGTGCTTCTCCCTAAATTTACTGGGTTTATTCAAGAGTGGATTGAAACAGCACATAATGAATTTATTCAAGCTCAATCTTATTTAGATGAAATGAGTGAAACGTTTAATAAATTATATAAAGAAGAACGAATGAAACTTCCTTGCGATTTCAAATTACTAGATGATTGGCATCGAGATGTTGTACGCATGACCAATAGAATTACAGTATCGAATATCAATATTTTATTACGTTTTACACCGACACAATTTTTCTTAAAGAGTGCAGGAAAACTATTTGGTAACATGCAAAAAAATCAATCTATGCTTGCAAACAAATATAAACAATATATTGAAACGGAAGACTATACGGAAATTGCTCAAACGATTTCAAAACAATTCTTCCTTCAATTTGAAGTATTTGAAGGCGCATTAGAACGAGATATCATGATGTTCTTTAAAGATCCACTTAGCATACTGAAACAAAATGTAGAAGCCGCTCAACTTGAAATACAGGAAGACGAGCAAACATTAGCAACGTTAAGAAGCAACCCAGAAACTTATCACGATCCGTTAGCATTCTTTAAACTGCAACTATTGCAACACAAATTCGTTTTAAGTACGCACAAAAACAATGAAGACGTCTATGAATTTAATGAGTCTCCTACGATTTAACATAAAGTGAAACTTTAATCAGTGGGGGGTCTTCATCCCCCACCTAACTTCCTTGCTTTCGCTGAATTTTGAGGTGGGGGTCTTACTGCCCATTAAAGCGGGATAAAAAACCAAGCAAACTGAAATTTGCTTGGTTTTTTACTTTAATTCATTATTTTCATATGTTCAAATGGATAATAAATTGCCGCTAATTCTCCTAATACATCAGCTTTATCAATGAGTCCTAAACCATTTCTACTATCTCTGCTTATTAAGCGATTATCTCCCATAACAAAAATCTTGTTTTTAGGAACTGTAATTGGTCCAAAGTCCTCCGTTAAATTCATAAGTTTTTTTTCAGCTTGTTTTTTATTACTATACAAATACGCTTCCTCTATCACTTCATGATTCACATATAATTGATCATTTCTCACCTCAATAACATCGCCAGGCAAACCAATAACCCTTTTCACATAAAAATTATCTGTCTTTACAACAATAATATCTTCTCTCCCATAACTTTCAAATTTCTTTGCCAACTTATTCACAATCACCTTATCCCCATCTTGTAACGTTGGCTTCATAGACGCCCCTTTTACAGTCGTAGGAAAAAATACGAAAATTTTCGCCAAAAACACGAGCAAACAAGCAATTGCAATTGTTCCAAAGAATTCACGCAACCGTTTTTTCTTTTGCATCATTCCACCATCTCATCATGTTTTTACTTTTATTATAAAGACTTCAACTACTTAATTTCTATAAAATTCTGAATTTTAAAATTAGAATATTAAAAACTTTAAAATAACATCCTCATAAAATCCTTATTTTTATATACCATATTTTATATGTACCTCACTATTTATAGACAGTAAAATTTGGCTGAAGCAAAATAGTAAAAAAGATACTCTCCAAATAGTCTATCTACTATTTGGAGAGTATCCTTTTATATTCCCACATATACAATACACATTTGAGCCGCTACATATGTAAACCAAATCCAAAGTGGTTCATACTTTAATTTGCGCCCTCCAATATCTGTCACGCCAATAATAAAATCAGAAATCACAAATAGTAAACCACCAAAAGCTGGTATCCACCATATTCCTGTATTCTCATAGTATAAGGCGAATGCAAAGCAAGCCATTCCTCCAACCCACAATCCGTAAATTAGCGCTCCTATCGTAAACAATTTATCTTGTTTCTCATTTCGAATAAAAAAGAACCATCCTATAATGAGAAAGAGTCCGTATGCGAGTAAACCAATCCAAAAACCATTCCATGAAATGCCTGTTTGCAAAAATGCTTTTACATAAAAACAATGCGCAAGCGCGAAAGTAATCATCCCTCCAATTAGCCTGTGACCAATTGGAATTAAACCTGCCATAAATAAATCCCCTACAGTTGATAACGTCATACCTAGTGCAACCCACGTACTATAATCTACTGATGGATCTTGTAACCATATCCAAATTGCACTTGCTGTTAAAGAAAAACTAAGAATAAGACGCACCGCTAAAGGTAACGGCATATTATTTCTTTTCTTTTTTGTCTGTCCTATTGCATAAATTACACCAATTAAAAAAAGAATGATTTGTGCAATTAACACCATGTAAAGTAGATTCATAATATGTTCTCCCCAATAAAATGCTTTTTGTATCTTTTTTCGTTACACCTAGTCTATTATCCTTTTTCTACATAAAAAAAGAAGAACAGTACTGTTCTTCTTTTTTAATCGTTTTCCTGTTATTTATGCTACTTGTTTTTCTTGCTCCATTTTCTGCTTAGCTGGCGTACGATTCACCACGATAATTCCCGCGGCTACACATGCTAAACCAAATAATACAAATGAATGAATTGCTTCTCCTAAAATCATGCTCGATAATAACACACCAAATACGGGTATGAAGAACATGTACATTGATACTTTTCCAACCTTGTTGTACTTCATAATTGTATTCCAAATGCAAAATCCTGCTGCGGATAAGAAAGATAAGTAAATCAGCATAAGTATTGCATGTACACTGAATGTAAATGGCATGACTCCAACTTGCAAAGCCCCTATACATAATAGCCCGATAGAACCAAAAATCATTTGGTATGCTGTCATATAGCCAACATCTAATGTTTTACTACCTTCTTTCGCCAATATATTCCCATACGAGTACAACATTGCTGCAATCAGAAGTAATAAACTACCAATTCCGAAATGGAATGACAAACTACCATCACTCGGTACATTTACTAAAATGACACCACAGAAGCCGATAGAAACTCCAATTACTTTTCTCACATTAAGAGCATCATCTTTATATAAAAAATGTGCGAGTAAAATTTGAAAGAATGATGAGGTTCCTGAAATGATAGCTCCTTCAATACCAGAACTATAGCTCATTCCAATATAAAAGCATATATATTGAAGAAATGTTTGAAATAAACCAATTTGTACTAACTGCTTCCCCGTTCCTTTTTTGAAATTCATATCTTTTCCTAACGCTTTAAAGAAGAATAAAAGCATAACCCCAGATAAGAAGAAACGATAACCAGCAAATAATATTTGCTCCCCAACTTCTTGTGGCTGAATTCCAAGTTCAGCATAACTTAATTTAATAAAAGGGAATGCGCTCCCCCATAAAAAAGTCGCTACTATTGCAGCAATAAACACGCCAATCGGATGGGTAAAAAATTTCTCTGTCTTCACTTGTTGTCTTCCTTTCCGATCTTTTTACGAACAATATTCATATATACCAAAGGAACTGTGAAAACACAAGTTTTCAGTTTATACGCAAACAAAAACATATCATCTAACGAAAACATATGCTATACTATAGAATAATTACAACATAATAACTGTTAAAAACAGATTCAACAGAAATGCTGCTATCCATTATGGATGGCAGCTTTCGTCGTTTTATAGGGGTTTCGATTTTGATTATTTTTCTCAATAAGAATTTGGAAGGAGCGAGTAGTAATGAACTCAGAAGTAAAAACATTACAAGTACAAAAGTCTATTTCTCATCCCTCTTTATGGGATACATTAAAGAAACATTATGAACTTATATTTGCAATCGCATCTGGTATTTTCATTTTAGCTGGTTGGTTATTCACAAAGAACGATGTAATGAATGTAGGCATTACTTGCTATATCCTTGCTTATATAGTTGGTGGATATGCAAAAGCAAAAGAAGGTATTGAAGATACAATTGAGGAGAAAGAGCTAAATGTCGAAATGCTTATGCTCTTTGCTGCTATCGGTGCTGCAATTATTGGCTACTGGGCAGAAGGCGCGATTTTAATCTTTATTTTCGCACTAAGCGGTGCAATGGAATCTTATACATTAAGTAAAAGCCAAAAAGAAATTTCAGCGCTTCTTGATCTACAACCTGAAGAAGCATTACGTATTTCAAATGGAACCGAGGAACGTGTTCCTGTTGGACGATTACAAATTAACGACATTATTTTAATTAAGCCAGGTGAGCGCGTTCCTGCTGACGGTACGATTCATAGCGGTGAAACAAATATCGATGAGGCAGCGATTACTGGTGAACCTATTCCAAATGAAAAAAAACATGGTGATGAAGTATTTGCTGGTACTGTAAACTTACGCGGTGCTATCGAAGTTAAAATTACGAAGCCGAGCGATCAAACATTATTCCAAAAGATTATCCGTCTCGTTCAAAGTGCACAAAGTGAAAAATCACCATCACAACTATTCATCGAAAAGTTTGAAGGAACATATGTAAAAGGTGTACTACTCGTTGTTGCGCTTATGATGTTCGTCCCTCATTTCTTACTAGATTGGAGCTGGAATGAAACGTTTTATCGCGCTATGATCTTACTTGTAGTCGCATCTCCTTGTGCACTCGTTGCTGCCATTACACCAGCAACGTTATCTGCTATTTCTAACGGAGCAAGAAATGGAATTCTCTTTAAAGGTGGCATACATTTAGAACGCCTCGCTTCAGTAAAAGCAATTGCTTTTGATAAAACAGGGACATTAACAGAAGGAAAACCTACCGTAACAGATGTATATGTTCGAGAAAATATGACAGAAAAAGAAGTACTTTCAATTACAGCAGCAATTGAAAGTCACTCTACACATCCTTTAGCTGAATCTATTGTGAAGTATGCACAACATGCGTATGACATTACATTAAAAAAACCAGAAAACGTTGAAGATGTAACTGGTTTTGGGCTAAAAGGAACATTCGAAAACAAAGCTTATAAAATAGGTAAAGCTGATTTTATCGGTGAAGAAACAAAGACATTTCATAATGGTATTTCTGCTTCCCTTGAAAAAGAAGGTAAAACTGTCGTTTATATTAGTGACGAGGATGGCATCCTTGGGCTTATCGCTTTAAAAGATACACTTCGCCAAGAAACGATAGCTGCTATTCGCGAATTACAAAGCATCGGTGTCGAAGCAATTATGATTACTGGTGATAATGAAGAAACAGCAAAAGCAATTGCCTCTGAAAGTAATATAAAGGAATATTACGCATCATGCTTACCAGAAACAAAAGTGGAAACGATTAAAAAGCTAAAAGAAAAATACGGGACAGTAGCAATGGTCGGAGATGGTATAAATGATGCCCCTGCACTCGCTACTGCTAGCATTGGTGTAGCGATGGGAGAAGGAACAGACGTAGCTTTAGAAACGGCAGACGTTGTACTTATGAAGAACGAGTTATCTCGACTTTCACAAGCAATTCGTTTATCAAAACGAATGAACCGTATTGTAAAGCAAAACGTAATCTTTTCACTAGCTGTAATTGCAATGCTGATTTGTTCAAACTTCATGCAATTTTTAGCTCTTCCATTCGGTGTTATCGGGCATGAGGGAAGTACGATTCTTGTTATTTTAAATGGCTTACGATTATTAAAAGGAAACAATTAAAACGGGTCCCTCATAAAGGACCCGTTTTTTCTAATGGTAGCTATTATGCCCGTTTGCACTACCACTCGTTTTATGCTTTGGATGCGAACTACTCTTTTGTTTATTGTTATTTTTATTGTTGTGATTCTTTTTATTATTACTCATGAAATATCCCCCCTGTTCCCTATTATTATGGAACAAGAGCTCACTTTTCATTACGGGAATTATTGTCACCCGTCCTATAATGATGGAGTAAACCATTAATTTCACCGCCAAGTAAAATTACCCATCCAGTTAAGTAAAACCATAACATTAAAATAATAATACCACCGAGACCACCATATGTATTGGCGTAATTCGCAAACTTATCTACATAATAAGCAAATGAGTACGATACCACAATCCATCCTACAGTAGCAAATGTTGCTCCTGAAATGACTTCTCTTCTTTTTAATTTTCGATCTGGTGCAAATGTATATAAAAAACTAAACAATGCAAATAACACGAAGAAACTCGCTACTAAACGCGTAATACTCCACACGTAAGAAAAACTATCCGATAAACCAATTGCTTTAAATACAGCTGCCCCAATGACTTGTCCAAACACTGGAACAATTAGTGCAAACACAATCATAAAAATAATCGCTAATGTAAATACAATTGATAACGCCCTCGTTTTAATAAAAGAACGTGTTTCTGTTACATCATACGCACGGTTAAAAGCATTCATCACCGCATTTACACCATTTGAAGCAAACCATAGCATTGATAATAAACCAAATGATAATAAACCACCATTTTGCTCATTTACAACTTTATCCACGTTTACTTCAATCAAAGACATTGCATCTTCAGGTACGTACGGTTCTAATAAGTTGAGCACACTTTCTGTTTGAAGGTCAATAAATCCAAGAAGCGTAATTAAGAAAACAAGCCCAGGAAAAATCGCAAGCAAGAAGAAATAAGCGAGCTGTGCTGCCAAGCCCGCTACATCATCGCGCATCGTTCGGTCATATAAATCTTTACCAAACGAATAAGTACGATTTCTTCTCACCTTTTCTAAAATTTTTCTCATATATGGTTAAACGCTTTTCTTCTCTTCTTTATCTTGCTTCAACTCAATGTACGCTTCAGTTTTTTTTTCCTCTACATTGGAGTCTTTCATAAATAGTTCACGCGCTTCTTTCATACCGCCATCTTCAGCAACTACCGGCTCTTCTTCTGCTTTCAGTTCATCTACTTTTGGAGAAACAGCTTGAATTTCAATCGTTTCTGGCTTCTCTGCTGGCTCAACCTTTTTCTTACTAAAAATTTCTTTCGTTTCTTTTAACGTCTCTACAACAGACGGCGTCAATTTTTTAATTTCTGCTACTTTTGCTTTCACTACATTTAAATCAGCAAGTTCGCGTCCTTTATCTGTAACAGTTTGCACTTTTTCTTTGATTTTTGCATTTTCACCAATTTCAATCATCTTTGTTTTTGCTTTTTCTGCAGTATTTTTTACTTTTTCACGGTTTTCTTTCTTCAACATAGATACAGCTACACCTGCAGCTACACCAATCGCAATGTTTCGAGCAATATTATTTTTCTTTGCCATATTCCTTCACCCTTTCATTTCTTATGTTAGAAAGTATTTCTTTCTAAGCTTCCTCATATTCCTTGTTCTTTTCGAATGAAAGCTAATAGCTTTGCACACCCTTCTGTTACAAGGTCATATACTTCTTGGAAATTCCCTGTATAGTAAGGGTCGGGAACGTCTGTCCAGCCACCGTCTGGAACAAAATCGGACAGCCTACCAATATAGCCTCCAGTTTTACCTAAACTTTTTAAATCTGCTATATTCTTGTTGTCCATGGCAATAATATAATCAAACTTTGTTAAGTCTTCTTTTTCTACTTGCCTTGCTTTAATTCCTTCAAAAGTGACTGCATTTTCTTTTAAAATTTTTTGTGTTCCTTTATGTGGCGGATGGCCAACATGCCAATCTCCAGTTCCTGCAGAATCAATGACAATTTTCTCTTCGAGTCCCTCTTTTACGACAAGATCTCGAAAAATCGCTTCTGCCATCGGAGAACGGCAAATGTTCCCAAGACAAACAAACAATACTTGAACCATATTTTTGTTTCTTCCTTTCTTGGTGCATTTCTTTATATATACTTATAGTATAAACAACCAATTAGTGAATATAAAGGAAATCCCTACTAATTTAATAGGATTGAAAAGATTCATTAACGAAAATGATAAAAAATGTTAAGATAGCCTTATGTTATTTTAAAGGGGGACACTTCGGTGGATTTATCCGTAAAGTCAGAAGAAAACGTTGAATATATGGTTGAAGCTATTAAAGAAAAATTACGTATGGTTAATGCTGGAGCGATGAGAGCTGCTAGCTTTAATGAAGAAATGTACGAAGACTTACGTGACATTTATGAGCATGTTATGAAACGTGAAACATTCAGCATTAGTGAAATGCAAGCTATTACAGAAGAATTAGGTACATTAATTAAAAAGTAAAGGAGCCTCGTTTATGAGGCTCTTTTTTACTTCCAACAAATTCATGACAACTCTTCTCTTTCCCTCAATCAACTGTAAAATATTGTACAATAGAAGTAGAACCTCACCTTAGATTTTTTCTCCATACATACTACTCACAAATAATAGCAACACTACCATTGCTAACTGTTTTTACTGGAGGTGCTTACTTATGAGCAATTGGTACAGTAAGACGAAAGATCAAACATTAATCGACCTAGAAACAAACGAACAACACGGTTTAACAGAAGAAATTGTAAATGGACGTTTAAAGCAATACGGTTCTAATGAATTAGCTACAAAACAAAAACGCACTTTATGGCAGCGTATTTTCGCCCAAATTAATGACGTCCTCGTATATGTCCTTATTATTGCTGCCCTTATTTCAGCCTTTGTAGGTGAATGGGCTGATGCAAGTATTATTGCGCTCGTTGTAGTTTTAAATGCTGTTATCGGTGTCGTCCAAGAATCGAAAGCAGAACAAGCTTTAGAGGCATTGAAAAAGATGGCGACACCTAAAGCTATCGTCAAGCGAGATGGTGAACTAAAAGAAATTCCATCTGAGCACGTCGTTCCAGGTGATATCGTTATGCTCGACGCCGGACGATATATCCCATGCGATTTACGCCTGATCGAAACCGCAAATTTAAAAGTTGAAGAATCTGCTCTAACTGGTGAATCTGTCCCTGTTGATAAAGATGCAATCTACCACCCTTCCATGCAAAGTGATGAACAAGTACCACTCGGTGATCAAAAGAATATGGCCTTTATGTCTACTCTTGTTACATATGGACGAGGCGTTGGTGTTGCTGTTGAAACTGGAATGAACTCACAAATTGGTAAGATTGCTACCTTGTTACATGAAGCAGACGATGATATGACACCACTTCAAAAAAGCTTAGCACAAGTCGGAAAGTATTTAGGCTTTGTTGCTGTAGCTATTTGTATCGTGATGTTTCTCATCGGCTTTTTACAAGGACGAGATACACTAGAAATGTTTATGACTGCAATTAGTTTAGCCGTTGCAGCTATTCCAGAAGGTTTGCCAGCTATCGTTTCCATCGTTCTTGCAATTGGTGTGCAGCGTATGATTAAACAAAATGTTATCATTCGGAAACTACCAGCTGTTGAAGCTCTCGGTTCTGTCACAATTATTTGTTCAGATAAAACAGGTACGTTAACACAAAATAAAATGACCGTTACTCACTTTTATAGTGATAACACATACGATCAATTAGAAAATTTAAACGTAAATAATGATGTGCAACGTCTATTGTTAGAAAATATGGTGCTATGTAATGATGCATCTTACAATAATGACTCACAAACGGGAGACCCGACTGAAATTGCTCTTCTCGTTGCCGGGAGCACCTTTAATATGCAAAAAGATCATTTAGAAAAAATACATGAACGTGTAAATGAGCTACCTTTTGATTCAGATCGTAAAATGATGTCAACCGTGCATACATATGATGAAAGCTACTATAGCATGACGAAAGGTGCTATCGATAAACTCTTACCTCGATGTACCCACATATTTAAAAACGGTAAAATCGAGGTTCTAACAGATGCTGATAAAGATCAAATATTAGAAGCCGCTGGGTCAATGTCTCAAGAAGCTTTAAGAGTACTTTCATTCGCATTTAAACAATACAATTCAAACGATGTGGATATAGATCATCTCGAAGAAAATCTCATCTTTATTGGTCTTGTCGGTATGATTGATCCACCGCGAACTGAAGTAAAAGATTCAATTACAGAATGTAAAAAAGCCGGTATTCGCACAGTTATGATTACTGGTGACCATAAAGATACCGCCTTTGCAATTGCTAAAGAACTTGGCATCGCTGAAGAAATATCTGAAATTATGATTGGAACTGAATTAGACAACATTTCAGATACAGAACTAGCAAACAAAATTGATCGCTTACATGTATTCGCTAGAGTCTCTCCAGAACATAAAGTAAAGATCGTAAAAGCATTACGTGCAAAAGGCAATATCGTTTCTATGACTGGTGATGGCGTCAATGACGCTCCATCTTTAAAACAAGCAGATGTTGGCGTAGCGATGGGCATTACAGGAACAGATGTTGCAAAAGGGGCAGCGGATGTCGTATTAACAGATGATAATTTCTCATCTATCGTGAAAGCTGTTGAGGAAGGTAGAAACATTTATCGTAACATAAAAAAATCAATTCTCTTCCTACTCTCTTGTAACTTCGGAGAAATTATCACTTTATTTTTAGCCATTTTACTCGGCTGGGCAACACCACTACGACCTATTCACATTTTGTGGGTGAATTTAATTACAGATACGCTGCCTGCATTATCACTTGGGGTTGATCCTGAAGATCCTGATGTGATGAAGGAAAAACCACGACATGCGAAAGAAAGCTTATTTAGTGGTAGCGTTCCTTTCCTTATTTTCAATGGGGTTGTCATTGGCCTTTTGACGCTAATAGCCTTTATCGCCGGAGCAAAGTTCTATACTGGAGATACACATCTATTCCCTCTTTTCCCAGAGCAAATTGATGAGGATGCTCTATTACACGCTCAAACGATGGCATTTGTCGTTCTTAGTTTTTCTCAGCTCGTTCATTCATTTAACTTGCGTTCAAGAACGAAATCGATCTTTTCAATTGGGATTTTTACAAATAAATATTTAGTCTTCTCCCTTCTTATCGGTGTTCTTATGCAAGTTTGTATCATCTCCATCCCGCCCCTTGCAAATATATTCGGTGTGCATGCATTAACGATGCGAGATTGGGGATTTGTTCTCTTATTAAGTATCATTCCGCTTGTTGTGAATGAAATCATTAAATTAGTGAAGAAAAACTAAAAGGCAATGAGGACTATTCCTCATTGCCTTTTCGTTTACCCCACTGATTAAAGTTTCACTTTATCCTTGTAATTCTTTTTTAATGTTCTCTGTTAATGTAGCCATACGTTTGCGGCTTTCTTCACGCTCACGTTTATTTTGTTCTTCAATTTGTTGTGTTTCTTGCATACCTCTTGAAATAATGTTCCAAGTTTCCTCAAGTGTTTCCATCTTAATACTAGAAGAACCTGATAACCTCGCTACTTCCACACTTTGCGTCGCGATATTTTGTGCATTTTTCTTAAGTAATTCATTTGTACGGCGATCCAGTTCAGCCATAGAATCTGCAACAAGCTTTTGACGCTTCGCATTTACCGCTTGAATGATACCATTTTTAAAGATAGGAATCGTTGTAATAAATGCTGTATTGATTTTACCAATTAATTTATTATTACCACGTTGAATCATACGAATTTGTGGTGCTGTAAGTAACGCAACCATACGTGCTTTTTCTAAATCATCAATACGCTGTTCTAAAATTTCAACAGAGTTTTTAAGCGACTCTAATTCAATACCTGCTAATTGATCATTATTACGTACACGCTCTTCATACATCGGAACTAACTCTGTATTTAAACGCTCTAATAACATTTCTCCTGCTACTACGTATTTTTCTAAGTCTAAATAATATTTTAAGTTTTGCTCATATAAACCATCTAACGTACCAATTGATTTTTTCATTTCATCTTGATACTTTGTAATTTCCACATACACTTTATCAATTTCACGGCCCATCGTTTGATATTTGCTAAAGATTTGTTCAATCATTTTATCCGCTTTTTTGAACATACGTGAGAAGAAACCGCTTTTCTCTTCCGCAAAGTCTTTGCTATCGAATCGGTCCATAATTTTACCAAGCTGTTTTAATAATTCACCAGAATCTTCTATCTTTGATAATGACATTGTATGTAAAATTTGATCAGCAAAACGTGAAATTTCCATAGAAGGTTCTTTTCCAAGTTCAATTAATTCTAATTGATCTTTAATATCTACCGCATTATAAATACGTTGTACATCCGCATCTTGTCTAAGTTGCAAGCGAACATCTTGTGCTGTTTGCTCATTTAATTCTGTTTTCGAATCTAGTACGACTGGGTTATTCATATGGTATTCTCCCTTTCCTTATAAAAATGGACGAAATAGTCCTTTTATTGTTTGTGATAAATTTTTATAGGCTGATGAACCATGAAACTCAAGATCGAAATTAACTTCTTCAAGCCAATGTGAATCAAATGCCCCCGCTTCAATATATGGTTCAATATCGTTTCTTCCCGTTGGATTGAAATGGAATACATCTACTCCAATTTGATTTAAAAATAGTAATAAAACAGCATCAGAACGAGTTAACTCTCCACTCTTCTCATTATTAAATATAACAATTTTCGGTACATCTTGTGAATAATCAAATTTCTCAAGCTGTTCTAAAATATTCGGTGGTATTTGAGAAAGTTGCGCGAAAACATATAGCGCTACATCTTGTTTCGTCTCTTTTGCAATTGGTTTACACATTTCGCTTTCACACGTATGGATAATCGCTTCTGCAATACCATGTTGTAATCCTTCTGGCAATCGTTTGTGTGGCCACCAATGACTGTTCATAATTAAATCTGGATGCAATTTCCCCCCACGGTCTAATGCATCTCGATAATGGTATTGGAAATTTGCTTTTTGTTCTTTCGTAAACGGAAATGTATTAATTAATAAACTGTTATCAAATGATGTAACAGCCTTTAATCGTTGAAAATACTCTTTATCATTCTTTGAAACACCTGATATTTTCGCAAATAAAGAAGGGATATAAATGTGTTTATTTTCAACAAAGAATGTCGGGCGTACAAACGCCTTTTCTTTCGTAATTAAAAAGAGTTCATCATATGTTGTTTTTAATGTACGAGCTACAGGCGTATAGGAACGGAATTGCCATGGCTTGTACAGCAGTGAATTATCGTGGTGAAGTACTTGCTCAATTTCTTTTGAAGCTTGATACGCTACTGTTGCCACACGCTCACGGCGGCGATCTGGAAATGGTTCAAGAGCAATACGGCCTGGATGAGACATAATAAATGTCCTTCCCTCTTCATCGACATTCTCAAATCCATCTTTTCCTTCTGGGTGATAATAAAGTACATCGCAGCCGAGCATAATAAGAAAGTATAAGAAATATATACGGCTTTCCTGTGCATCACCGTACCAAACAATACGCGGCATTTGTTTCTTATAGTTAATCGTAGAGAACCACTTCGCTACGTAATTTTCGCTTAATTTAATCATGTCGATTAAGAAACGACGGAAGCCTTCTGTCTTTAAAGATTGATTATGTTGTTTCTCATATAATTTCAATACAGAAATAAATGTCGTATGTATATAATGTTGTAAATCAGGATTATCTACTTTCGGCAAAAGTTGTTTCCCAGATAAGTGTGCCACTAGCCTATTTACTGTTAGACCATTTGGTGCTTCTTGATGTAATCCGAACACTTCTTGAATATGACGAAGTTTTTCCGAATCGATTACTTTATTTAAATTTTGTTCATGTAAAACTTCAATTCCTTTCGCTTCACTATAATCAAATAGTTCATTGAAATATTCATCTACATCATTAGGAACGCCAAGGATTCGACATGCTATATAACTAAATTTCATCTCATTCTCTGTCAGCTCATATTGTGGACGTTTTTCTAAAAGCGTTTCAAATTGCTTTAAATCTGATTCATCTTTTAATGCATATGGTTGAAGTGTAAAACGTGAAAACACAACAGTTCACCTCCAAAAACATTTACTTTTTCTAAGTCTTTCTTCTATTATAAACTATTTCTGTCTATAAAAAATGGGCGCTCGTAAAACGAGCAAACCCATTTCAATTATTTATTGTCTTCTTTAGTAGCTGCAACTTCTTCTTTAGCTTGTCCAGAATTCTTCATGTAGTGAAGTATAAATGTTGCTCCAAATGCTACAACTAAAATAATGAAGAACACTGTATGGCTTATTTCAATATGAATGACAGACAATAACATTTTTGCTGCGATAATTAAGATTAAAATATATGCTGTCGTTTCAAGTTCTGGAATACGCTCTAACAATTTTAAGAATACACCAGCGATACCGCGCATCATTAAAATACCGAGCATTCCACCTAATAATAGAATCCAAACTTCATTTGATACACCAAATGCAGCAAGTACGCTATCTACAGAGAATGCGATATCCATTAATTCAACCATCGCAACTGTTCCCCAGAAGACACCAAACATTCTGAAGAGAACACTGTTTTGGTTCATACCATGAGCTTCCTCTTCTTCTGCATTACCTTTTCGTTTATCAATAAAGTATTTAACTGAAAGCCATGCTAAGTAAAGTGCACCTAACACTTTTACCCATGCTAATTTAATTAAGAACATTCCAATTCCAATTGCGATAAATCGAAATACATAAGCTCCAATAAGTCCATAGAATAATGCTTTTTTACGTTTTTCTTCCGGAAGGTGTTTTACCATTACCGCTAATACAAGTGCGTTATCAGCAGATAACAATCCTTCAAGTACAACAAGTGTACCTATTAATCCCCAAGATACTGGATCCTGCAACACTTTAATCCACATGTCCAAGTCGAAAAATTGAGCATACGTATCAAGGATTCCTTGCAAAATACTCATCTTACCTATATCCCCTATTCTTTGCTAGATTTATAGAAAGGTCAAAAAAAGGAAACGAATATCGTTTCCTTCCTATGCATCCAAGCCATACGCTCTTACAAGCGCACCTAAGCCACCTTGGAATCCACTTCCTACTGCATTAAACTTCCACTGTCCATTATGACGGTATAATTCACAAAAGACAACTGCTGTTTCGATGGAGAAATCTTCCCCTAAATCAAAACGAAGAACTTCTTCATTCGTTTCTTCATTCGCTAAACGAACGAACGCATTTCCTACTTGTCCAAAGTTTTGACTACGGCCTTCTGCATCATAAATTGTAACTGTAATAGCAATTTTGTGCACATCTGCTGGAACTTTCTTCAAATCTACAACAAGTTGCTCATCGTCGCCTTCACCTTCACCTGTACGATTATCTCCTGTATGTAGAACAGATCCACAAGGAGACTGTAAATTGTTATAGAAGATAAAATCAGTTTCCTTCGTACATTTTCCGTTCACATCTAATAAAAAGGCAGATGCATCTAAATCGAAATCAGCTCCACCATCATAAGATTTAATATCCCAACCAAGACCAATTACTGCTTTCGTTAAGCCAGGGCTTGTTTTACCTAAATCGATTTTCTGTCCTTTTTGTAACTGAATGGCCATGTATATTCACCCCTATATTTTAATCTTTAAAAATATATCCATTAGCAAATATATATTTACTAATGGATAGCTAAATCTATTACTCTACATCTAAACCGAAATTGTTACATAGAGACGCTAATCCACCTTGGAATCCACTTCCGATTGCATTGAACTTCCAGTCACCTGCATGGCGGTATAGTTCACCTACTACAACAGCTGTTTCAATAGAGAAATCTTCTCCTAAATCGTAACGAATTAACTCTGCATTCTTTTCTTCATCTAAAATACGTACGAAAGAGTTAGAAACTTGACCAAAGTTTTGGCTACGACCTTCTCCATCGTAAATTGTAATTGTGAAACAAATACGTTCGATATGTGCAGGTACATTTTTCAAATCTACTTTGATAGATTCATCATCGCCTTCACCTTCGCCAGTTCGGTTATCTCCTAAATGTTCTACAGCACCATTCGCACCTTTTGGGTTATTATAGAAAACAAAATCTTCTGCTCCTGAAACTTTACCGTTAGCACCTACTAAAAAGATACTAACATCTAAATCAAAATCAGCTTGTCCATCATAACGATTTGTATCCCAACCAAGTCCTACAAGAACTTTTGAAAGACCTGGATTCGTTTTTGTTAAGTCTACCTTTTGTCCTTTTTTCAATGAAATTGATGCCATATACAATTCCTCCTCGGTTTATATTATTGATAACGTGATACAATCTCACTTAAGTTTTTATCTTGTGTTCCTTCTCCAACAGCTGAAAACTTCCATTCACTTCCGTGGCGATACATTTCACCTGCAATTAGAGTCGTTTTGCCAGCATAATTATCCGATAAATTATAGCGTGCGAATTCTTCGCCAGTTTGCGGGTTTTGAATACGAATATATGCATTACGAATCATCCCGAAATCTTGACGACGATTTACACAGTCATAAATATTTACAACGAATACTAAACGATTAATACGGCTCGGAACTTTATGTAATTCTACGAAAATTGTTTCGTCATCACCAGCGCCTTCGCCTGTTAAATTATCTCCTGAATGAATAATACTACCACAAGTAGAAAGCTTGTTTCCGAAGTAAACTAAATCGTTTTTGTTTAAAAAACGATCTTCTTCTAACATAACAACTGATGCATCACAATCTACATTTGGTTTACTTCCAAATAATGAAGACAGAAACCCACCTGATTGCCCAATTGGATCCCAGCCTAAGCCAACCTGTAGTTTTGCTACTTTGGGTTGTCCTTTCGTTAAATCGATCTTTTGACCTTTTTCTAAAATAATAGGCATGCAGTTTCTTCCTTTCTACAAAGCATTTTCCAATACGGAAAATATTGTATTCTCCTCTTATATTGTAGCATTATTTACCTAGTGATAAAAAGGATAAATTCTCAGTTATATGAAAACATTCATATAATTTACTTATGATGATGTAAGAAGTGGTAAATAGCACCAACCATTCCTGCACAATTACCGTTTTGTGCAAGTTCAATCTCACAATTACTATAAATCTCTTTATCTAAATATTTTTCTACCTCTTCTTTTACTTCTTTTAAGAACTGATTTCCCCTAGCAGTAATTCCGCCACCTATAACAATCACTTCTGGATTAAAAATATAAGCAAGGTTACTAATTCCAATCGCTAAATGTTTGAAGAAAACCTCAACTGCTTGGGTAACTTCCCTATCACCTTTATCATACAGTTCGAAAATCTTTTTTCCATTCCAATCGCTTTCACCTTTATATTCTCGCACAAGACGAATTAACCCTGAAACGGAAGCGACCTCTTCAAACGCTTTTCCTTCTATTAACATATTTCCCCATTCACCAGCACTAAACGAATGCCCTCTATATAACTCTCCATCTATAAAAATTGCTCCTCCAATACCAGTTCCAAGGGTGAACATAATAAAATTTCCTTTCTCTCTTCCACTACCATTCCACTTTTCTCCAAACGCTGCACAATTCACATCATTATCAATGGATACAGGAACTTTTAATACCTCTTGCAATCTATTCATAATAGGAATCATACTATAGCCCGGAATATGATCCACACCTCCCGTCACCACCCCTTTATTAACGTCAACAATTCCCGCCGTACTAATACCAATTCCCCAAACCTTATGTTCCCCCATTAATTTTTTTGATAAAAGAATGAGTTTTTGAATGATTTGTTCTCCGCCCAAATGAATTTCTGTTGGAACTGTTTTATGCTTTAGTACTGTTCCTGTTTCTGAAACAATTCCATATTTAATGTGTGTACCACCAATATCAAATGCAATATACTCTTTCATCTGCTGTCACTTCCTCTACTGTAATGTGTGTGAAATTCCCACTACTCTACTATTATAAAGAATTTACACTAACTCTTTTCTCTCTTTAGAAATACACCACCTTTTTCTATATATAGATTTTTTTGTATAAAACTCTTTTTCCTATGAAATATTACAAAGGGATGTATTTTAGATGGAATATTAATTTTTCAGGAGGAAATCAATGACGAAAATTTTTATTTTAGCATCAACTCTTTCTTTATCTTTTTTTAGTGGTTTAAATATTGGTAATGCAGCAACAGAAAACTTCTCTCCAGTAACAAATGCGATTGTACAAAATAACGATCATTTCGCAGAAGGTAACTCAAAAGATAATAATAAACCACCAGGAAACGGTGGTTCTCAGGACGATAGTGGTTCTGGTGGCAATGGTTCTGGCGGCAACGGCCCTGATGGCAATGGTTCTGGTGGCAATGGTTCTGATGGCAACGGCTCTGGTGGCAATGGCTCTAGCGGTAGCGGTTCTGATGGCAGTGGTTCTGGTGGCAACGGCTCTGGTGGCAATGGCTCTAGCGGTAGCGGTTCTGATGGCAGTGGTTCTGGTGGCAATGGTTCCGGCGGTAGCGGTTCTGATGGCAGTGGTTCTGGTGGCAACGGCTCTGGTGGCAATGGTTCCGGCGGTAACGGTTCTGATGGCAATGGTTCTGGTGGCAATGGTTCCGGCGGTAACGGTTCTGGTGGCAATGGCTCTAGCGGTTCTGATGGCAGTGGTTCTGGTGGCAATGGTTCCGGCGGTAACAGTTCTGGTGGCAATGGCTCTAGCGGTTCTGATGGCAGTGGTTCTGGTGGCAATGGTTCCGGCGGTAGCGGTTCTGATGGCAGTGGTTCCGGCGGTAATGGTTCTGGTGGCAACGGCTCTGGCGGCAGTGGCTCTGGCGACAACAGCTCTGGCGGCAATGGCTCTGGCGACAACGGCTCTGGCGACAACGGCTCTGGCGGCAATGGCTCTGGCGACAACGGCTCTGGCGGCAATGGCTCTGGCGACAACGGTTCTGGCGGCAATGGCTCTGGCGGCAATGGCTCTGGTGGCAATGGCTCTGGTGGCAATGGCTCTAGCGGCAATCGTGGTAAAGGCGATAGCAGTTCTCAAGGGGGAAATGACTCTCATGGAGGTAACCGTGGTAAAGGCGATAGCAGTTCTCAAGGAGGAAATGGCCCTCAAGGTGGCAATAGTTCCAAAGGTGGTAACGTAAAAGATAACGCGAAAAAACAAGGCGATAAGTTACCGAATACTGCAACACATTATCCTGCATCTATTTTAATGGGACTTTCAACATTCCTAATTGGTATGTTACTATTCATTCGCCGTAAAAACGCAAAATAAAAACATATCCTTCCATCTTAAAAATACATGAAACAAATTGTAAAACTAAAAAGGACTTTGGATTGCATTTTATTATGCAGCCTAAAGTCCTTTTCATCCTTCCTATCCAAAAGAGCATTAATACGCTTTTCCCCAATACACCATTTGTTTTGCTTCTTTACCACAACAAATACATTCGTCAGCTAAATGCTCTTGCTCAAAAGGCATACAGCGAGAAGATACTCCGACTTCTTCTTTTAATTTCTCTTCACAAGCTAGTTCCCCGCACCACATCGCCTTAATAAATCCTTGCTTTTCATCAGCTAATTTTTTCATCTCTTCAAACTTCGTCACACTATACGTATTTTCATCACGAAATACTTTTGCTTTATTAAATAAAGAGTTATGAATTTCCTCAAGTAGTGCTGGAATGCGTTCTTCTAATTGATCCATTGATATAAACTCTTTTTCTTTCGTATCTCTTCTTACGAGTACAACTTGATTCTTTTCAATATCTTTAGGACCAACTTCTAATCGAATTGGAATACCTTTCATTTCATACTCATTAAATTTCCAACCTGGTGTTTTATTACTAGCATCTATTTTTACTCGTGCAACCTTTTGAATATGTCCTTGTAACTCTAGCGCTTTCGCCAAAACTCCTTCTTTATGCTGCGCAATCGGTACAATAACAACTTGCACTGGTGCAACTTTAGGAGGCATTACAAGCCCATTATTATCACTATGAACCATAATCAGTCCACCTATCATTCTCGTTGATACACCCCAAGATGTTTGGTGTACATATTGCCACTTACCGGTACGATCTAAAAATTTAATATCAAATGCTTCAGAGAAATTCGTTCCAAAGTTATGGGATGTTCCTGTTTGAAGTGCTTTCCCATCATGCATTAAGCTTTCAATCGTATAAGTTGCCTTTGCTCCCGCAAATTTTTCTTTTTCTGTTTTTTGTCCTTTAATTACCGGTATCGCTAAATAGTCTTCACAGAAAGAAGCATATAGATTTAAAATATTTAACGTTTCAGCTTGAGATTCTTCTGCTGTTTCATGGATTGTATGTCCCTCTTGCCATAAGAATTCCGTTGTGCGAAGAAATGGCCTCGTTGTCTTTTCCCAACGAACTACTGAACACCACTGATTATATAACTTTGGCAAATCATTATAGGATTGCACAATTTTTGAAAAGTGCTCACAGAATAAAGTTTCAGATGTAGGGCGTATACAAAGTCTTTCTGCTAATTTTTCATCCCCCCCATGTGTCACCCATGCTACTTCAGGAGCAAATCCTTCTACATGATCCTTCTCTTTTTGTAATAAGCTCTCTGGGATAAACATTGGCATATACACGTTTTCATGACCGTTTGCTTTTAACTTCTCATCCATAACTTTCTGCATATTTTCCCATAAGGCATAGCCGTACGGGCGTAGAATCATACATCCTTTTACACTTGAATAATCAACAAGTTCTGCTTTTTTTACAATATCTGTGTACCACTGTGCAAAGTCCTCTTCCATCTTCGTAATCGCTTGTACTTGTTCTTTTGCCATAGTCCGTCTTCCTCCTTCTAGAAAATACAAAAAAGCCCGCGTCCCTAAATAGGGACCGAGCTTTGCCGGCGTTACCACCCTGATTCATGCACAAAATTGCGCATGCTCTCTTTTTGATAACGGGAAATTCCCGCTGCATATGCAGAACGCAAAGGTAGGTTCCATGTTGTCTTTTTAAGAATCTTTCAGCCTGACGGATTCTCTCTCTGCTAAAAAGGTTGAACATATACTAGTCCTTTTTCATCGTTATAACAAAATAAATTTGTTGAATATCATAATATAAATTTCACTTCAAAACAAGAGTGAATTTTCTTATTTTTATATATTCTTTTCATTTTTTACAGTTTTATACGTAGCTTTTTCGTGATATTTTTAAAAGTTGATGTGCAATCATACCAATAAGTGTACCAAGTAGGACGAAGAAACCAATAAACCCATACCCCATTCCTTCCCATCCACCAATAACCATCATTGTAACAGGAAAGGATGCTAAACAAAGAAGTATTAGACTAAGTGCAAATATAATATCGAGCTGCTTGTCTGGAAACCGTTTCTTTAGTAAATACGAAATAGCAAATACAAGGATAATCGTGATTCCGCCAATGATGTAAAATATACCAAATCCATCTAACCAGTCCATACCATTCCCTCCTTCCATAGATTCCCTTATACTTATTATATGTTCAACTTTTCTGAAAATAAATAATAAATTTTATTTAAAAACATATTTTTATTACTAGGTATTAATAGTAGTATATAGTAATAGGTTTTATATAATTAGGAGGATTACTTTATGGATAAAGCATTAACGAATCGTGTCATCATTTTATCATTCGACTGTTTATCAGCTTTAGATTTTCCTATACTACAAAAATTACCTCACTTCCAATCTCTAATCAAAAAGGGTACGGTTGTCGAAAAAGTAGAACCAATTTATCCTTCTGTAACATACCCAAGTCACTCAACAATCGTAACTGGTAATTACCCTAATAAACATGGTGTTGTTAGCAATACGTTACTTCAACCTGGACGTGAATCACCCGATTGGCATTGGTACCGAAAATCAATACAAGGAAAAACGTTATATGATGAAGCACATAAAGCAAATTTAACGACAGCTGCCCTTCTATGGCCTGTTACCGGCAGAGCAAATATTGATTACAATTTACCAGAAATCTTTCCAAATAGACCGTGGCAAAATCAAGTTTTAGTTTCATTATTTAGCGGTAGCCCGCTATATCAATTAGATTTAAATCGTCGTTTCGGCCATATACGAAATGGAGTGTCACAACCTGAACTCGATGATTTTGTACTTGCTTCTGCTGTGCATACAATCCAGACGAAAAAGCCTAATGTCATGTTTGTACATTTCACCGATTTAGACACCCAAAGACACTATCACGGCTTTGAATCAAAAGAAACAATAGCCGCAATTCATAGACATGATGAGCGACTAGGGAAAATTATTCAAGCTTTAAAAGACAGTGGACTATACGAAGAGAGCACTATTATCGCTCTTGGTGATCATAGCGCTTTAAGTGAAAACAAAGCCATTCAATTAAATGTACTATTTCATCAAAAAGGGCTTATCTCTATAAATTCAAAAGGAAAATTAGTAGACTGGAATGCTTATTGCCAAAGTTGCGATGGGTCCGCCTATGTATATGTGAAAGACAAAAACGATACCGATACAATTCGAGAAGTACAACTACTCCTTGAAGAACTGCTTCAAAATAAACAAAACGGTATTGAATTTATACTTCATGATGAGGATGCGAAGGAATGCGGTGCAGATGGCAATTGTTTATTTATGTTGGAAGCACGAGAAGGGTATTATTTCACTGAAAACTATACAGGAGATTTTATAAAAGAAATTACTGAAAAAGATGTTACGCCTAGTAAAAAATATACATTTGGTACGCATGGATACTCTCCAACAAAACCTAACTATGAAACAATTTTTATAGCTGCTGGGAAAGGAATAAAAAGCGGCATTACCATACCGTATATGAGACTTATTGATGAAGGCCCAACTATCGCTAGACTACTCGGTTTACACTTAGGTGAAACAGACGGATCAATTGTAGAGGATTTACTCCAATTGTAAAGAACTGTGTATATATGTAAAAGTTATGTAAAATTCATCATTGTTTCTCTTTTTATAATTTTTATTTTTGTACACTGTTAGTAGAACAAATTTGAGGGGGAACATTATATGAAAAAAATGTCCAGACAAGAAAAAAGCTGGATATTATACGATTGGGCGAACTCCGTATATTCGCTCGTCATTACAACCGCATTATTCCCAATTTACTTTAAAGCAGCTGCAAAAGAAGCTGGGTTATCTGGTGCAACTTCAACAGCATATTGGGGATATGCAAACTCGTTCGCAACACTTTTAATTTCTATACTTGCTCCTATTCTCGGCACAGTTGCTGATTATAAAGGATTTAAAAAACGATTTTTCACATTCTTCTTTGGACTCGGTATCGTATTTACAAGTATGCTAGCAGTCGTTCCAACATCTCAGTGGTACTTATTACTAGGATGCTATATGCTCGCATTAGTCGGTTTTGCTGGAGCAAACATTTTTTATGATGCATTTTTAGTAGATGTCACTTCTGAAGATAGAATGGATCGAATTTCTACAAGAGGTTTCGCTTTAGGCTATATTGGGAGTACTATTCCATTTATCGGTTGTATCGCTCTTATCATTCTTGCTCAAAAAGGAACTATCCCTTTATCAGTCGGCATTGCTAGTCAAATTTCATTTGCGATCACAGCTCTTTGGTGGGGATTATTTACAATTCCAATGCTAAAAAACGTAGAACAAACGCACTATATTGAACGTCACCCAAGACCAATTACAATGAGCTTCAAACGCCTTGCTGATACTTTTAAAAATATTAAAGAATATAAAACGGTCTTTATGTTCTTAATTGCTTACTTTTTCTATATTGATGGGGTCGATACAATTATTACTATGTCCACCGCTTACGGAACAGACCTCGGTATTAGTGCAACAAATCTATTAATCATATTATTCGTCACACAAATTGTAGCTTGTCCATTCGCTTTATTGTACGGAAAACTATCGGAGACATTTACCGGTAAAAAAATGCTATATGTCGGTATTATTATTTACATCATTATCTGCATATATGCTTATTTCTTAAAAACGAAACTCGATTTCTGGATTTTAGCAATGTTAGTTGCTACTTCTCAGGGCGGGATTCAAGCACTTAGTCGTTCCTATTTTGCAAAACTAGTACCTAAAGAATCTGCAAATGAATTTTTTGGATTTTATAATATATTTGGCAAATTTGCCGCGATTATGGGTCCAGTATTAGTCGGTGTTACAACGCAATTAACAGGAAAAACAAATGCTGGTGTTCTTAGTATTATTGTGTTGTTTATTATCGGTGGATTTTTATTAACTAAGGTCCCTGAAAATAATACATCCGTTACACCACCTAATCCGAAAACTAAAACGCTATAAGAAAAAGATCCTCTTCATGCAAGAAGAGGATCTTTTTTATCTATAACGTCTTACAATTAAAAACTCAACAGCCGGCTTTACAACTATCGCAGCACATAACGCAAACAATAACGGTATGTTATGAAAATCAATCCATCTATTAAAGCCTACCGATGCGAAAAACAAGCCAAAAATTAATACAACGAGTACATAATATGTAACATTGGCACTTGTTTTTAATACATGTTTTTCTAAATCATCTTTCTCCTCAGTATCCCCTTCGACGCTATGTGATGCCAAACTTTTAAATAGATAATGTAACGCGATGCTACAAATAAATAGTGCATACCAGTTTACTTGAAGTTCAGTTAACCAATAGTAAAGTGCATACACTAACGTACCTATAGCAACTAATATAGTAACGAAAAGGCTTATCTTTTCTTTCCCCAACAACTACTCCCCCTACTGCTTGTACAAAAATAGTTTATCAACAGTTGTTCCTAATACTTCCGCTAAACGAAAAGCTAACGCTAAGCTTGGATCATATTTATTATTCTCAATTGCATTTATCGTTTGTCTAGAAACCTTACATTTATCAGCTAATGCGCCTTGTGAAATATTATTTTCAGTGCGTAATTCATAGATTTGATTTTTCACACCATTTCTCCTAACCTGTAAAATCGTTTTTACATCATCAGTATATAATTGGCTCATATAGTTGTCAAAAGTTCGCCAAAGAAAAAGGGAGCACTTCTGCTCCCTTACAATAGTTATTTCGACGCTAACGAATTTGTTAGTTCCTCTTTATTAGTGACATCTTCTTTCTTTATTTGCATGCGTAGAACTGGCCCTATTGCTAATAAAATAAGTGCCATTGCTATACAAAACACAATAACTAGTGATGTCATTTCCTTTAATCCTCCAGCTAAAGCAGTACCAATTAGCATAGCTCCCATAAACAGCGGTAAAATCGTCCCATTTACTCTTCCAACCATATTTTCTGGTACAAGTTGAATCATAAGCGTACCGACAACGATATTAACACAGGCTAAACAAATACCTGTTCCAAATCTCATGAAACTAGTAATCCAAAATGATGTAGATAGCCCTTCTACTAAAAATGACATCGCTAATATGCCCATACCGAATACGAACATCTTTTTCGGGTTCACTTTTGAAGTGAAAATCGCAGCAACAATACCACCAATTAACATACCTATTCCATCAGCTGCAGCTAAATATTGAACTGCTTCCTTTTCCATTCCAAGGCGTTCTATTACAAGAAACACTTCTAATGGCGTTGTTAATCCAACAGCTAAGCCTATAATGGTGAAAGTAATTGTAATCATACGTAAATTTTTCGTATGAAGAACGTATTTCCACCCTTCTTTTATATCATTTTTTAATGAATCTCTCGCCACTTGCTCTTGTTCAACCCATTTCGGTAAAAATGAAAGAGCGATAGCAGATAACAAAAATAAAATGATTAAGCTATATAGTGACGTAAATAAACCAAGTTGTGTATACACAAGTGATCCTACCACTGGTCCAAAAATTATAAATAATGACTGTAATGTTTGGTTAAATGCAATCGCATTCGCTACCTGTTCTTCCTTTACGTAGCGCTTAAATATACGCGCAGATGATGGCTGAGAGAACTGGCCTACAATCGCGGAAATGAGTGTTGCAAAAAATATAGCCTGCCAATAATCCAGTTTTAACAACAGGACAATTCCTATAATAGACATTACACTTAATACATCTCCAGCGACCATTGTTCTTTTCGGATTCCAGCGATCAGCTAGCGCACCACCGATAAACGAGAAAATAAAAATAGGTGCATATTCCATAACCGATAACAATGAAACGGAAACTGGATCATTATTCGTTCGCTCCATTATGAAATATAGAAGGGCCATATTTCTGATCCAAATTGCAAATTGTTGTAAAATATCAGACGCCATAACGAGCATAAATGCTCGGTTTTTAAATAAAGCGTTCATTTTCATTCCCCTTTCATAAACCGACCGTTCGGTCTAATTTATTTTATAGAAAAGCAACTGACTTATTATTCAGCTGCCATTCCTTTTAACAATACATCTATTGCCTTTTTATAAATACGTTTCAACTCTTTATAATCTAACTCGTAGTAAAGTACTCCAAGCCCTGATAATAATCCATGCACAATATACATAAGATCGCGCGTATTATCTTCACGAAACTCTCCAGACTGTATGCCTGCTTCAATTAGTTTCTCAAACATAACATATGATTCTCTAGTTAAAGCTAATAGTTCATCCAAAATCTCTTTACTTACAACTTGGCTCATAGAGAATTCCTCTATTGCATTTGAAATTGGTTGCTGTATGTCCTCTACATGATATTCCGCGAGACCATATAATTTTTCAGTATTCGTACTATACGACTTCTCTTTTTCATTCCATTTTTCAAGCCAATCATACGTATGCTGTTTTACCACAAATAAAAATAATTCTTCTTTACTTTTAAAGTGATAATAAATACTTCCTTTACTTCGTTCTGTAATTTCACAAATCTCTTCCATAGATGTAGCTGCATAGCCCTTCTGTGAAAACAGACTTTCTGCTTTATATGCAATTTCTTTCTTTATCTCTTCTGCACTTCTTCTCATATTCACACCTCTTTAAACCGACCGTTCAGTCTAATAATAACAAATTAAAAACCTCTATTACAAGAGGCTATATTCCTTATTTAAGAAAACATACTCTCAAACCACGTTCGAATCATGTGTATAATTCCAATTTTAACTCCTAATTTAACAAGAAATACGCCTCCCGCAGCTAATAAAAATAACATTACTTTCCCCTTGTTTTTCACTTTCGGCTCCCTTTTCATTTCCATTCCCCTTAGTATATTAAAAATATTTAAACAAACGTTTGTTTAACTGTTTTTATGCATAATGTAAGCCAACTAATTAAACGTTTGTTTAAAAAGAAATACGCCTATATAAGGCGCATTTTCATCAATCACCGCCACCTCCACCACCATCGCAGCTGCCTCCGCTATCTCCACCAGAAGACCCTCCACAATCATGTGAACCTCCATGCGAGCTATCATTATCAGATCCCGCAAAGAAAAATAATGGTGATGAGTTGTTAGATGAGTTATGAATGTTATTTTGTTTTGTAAGATTTACCTTCTTTTTGTTTGATCGAACTGCTGTTAAGATTGTTACAACTACAACAAATAATAGTATGAAAATAATAAATTCCATATAAAAGCCTCCCTTATTCCTCGAATAATTGAATGGTTCTCTCTAGATTTTCAAGCGAAATGAAGCGCGATTCACGAAGAATCTCTTTTCCATTATGAAATAATAAAATTGTCGGTCCAGTAAATACTGCATATCGCCCTGCAACCTCTTGCATGTCTTGCAGTAATATCTCTATTTTCTCTACGTAATCATAATTCTCTAATACGTAATTTACTTTCCTTAACATGACATCACAAACACCACAATTTTCCGTTTTAATAAACAGAAGTACTAATTGTTGTTCTTCAATATATGTTACTAATTCTTCTATTGTTTCAAAGTTTTTCATCTTATCCCTCTTAACGTAGTTTATGAAATACTTTATCTTGATACATACGAAATGCTGAACTATCTTTAATCTTTCTTTTTTCCATTACTTGCTGAAAACGTAGCGTTTTTGCCGTTAACTCTTCTTTTAATTTTTTTCTCTCTTCTTCATCATAACAGCAAGCAATTAAATCCTCTATTTTTAATATATCTTTTTGCAGTTCCATTTCTGGTGGAATCATGCCCGCGTTTTTTAAAATTTTATAACTCATTCTAAGTTCTGGAGGTACCATTGAAAGGTCTTCTAATTGTAGTGGTTTTCCTTTTCCCGGAATATGATCAAGGTCTCCATTCCGTATTGCTTGTCGAATTTTTTCTTCGGCAATATTCAAAAACACATCCACATTACTCCCTCCCTTACATATTTTTACTATTATTTTACATGAAATTTCATTATCTTGCTACGCTATTACAAATTGACCTCATACAATTCTTTCTCAAATTTAACTCCAAGAAGCCCTTTCCTCTCTAATCGATATTTTATTTTCATGTGTAATCTGTATTAGAGCCATTTCATATTGAGAAAGTCTTTTCGAATTCAATAAAGCGTTTACACCAAATCTTACATTTGCTACGATTTAATCAGCTTCAGCTCCTTGTATAGACTTCGTGATGTCTGATCATTTTTATCTAGATTCATTTTGATTTATTGGCGCATGCCTTTAAATATATCTTTTATTTTGAAAGGAGAAATGGCTATGAAATCAAAAAAATTCACACTGCTATTACTATCCCTACTACTCTTCTTACCTCTTTTTCTCACAAACTTTATTACTCCCAATGTCGCATTAGCAGATTCACAAAAGCAAGGTCAAAAAATTGTTGGGTATTTTCCTTCATGGGGCATTTACGGACGTAATTATCAAGTTGCAGATATTGATGCATCAAAGCTAACTCATTTAAACTATGCTTTCGCTGATATTTGCTGGAATGGAAAACATGGAAACCCTTCTACTCACCCCGATAATCCAAATAAACAAACGTGGAACTGTAAAGAATCTGGTGTACCACTGCAAAATAAAGAGGTCCCTAATGGTACTCTCGTACTCGGTGAACCATGGGCCGATGTCACAAAATCTTATCCTGGCTCAGGTACAACTTGGGAAGATTGTGATAAATACGCACGCTGCGGAAATTTCGGCGAACTAAAACGATTAAAAGCTAAGTATCCTCACTTAAAAACAATTATTTCTGTTGGTGGCTGGACTTGGTCTAACCGCTTTTCTGACATGGCCGCTGATGAAAAAACAAGAAAAGTATTCGCTGAATCTACAGTCGATTTCCTTCGCGAATATGGATTTGACGGCGTTGATTTAGACTGGGAATATCCGGGCGTAGAAACGATTCCTGGTGGTAGTTATCGTCCTGAAGATAAGCAAAACTTCACCCTACTCCTTCAAGAAGTTCGAAATGCATTAACGAAAGCTGGTGCAGAAGATGGTAAACAATATTTACTAACAATTGCATCAGGTGCAAGCCAACGTTACGCTGATCATACAGAGCTAAAGAAAATCTCTCAAATACTGGATTGGATTAATATTATGACATATGATTTCCACGGTGGATGGGAAGCTACTTCTAACCATAATGCAGCTCTATACAAAGATCCAAATGACCCAGCAGCGGATACGAAATTTTACGTAGATGGTGCGATAGACGTTTATACAAATGAAGGGGTTCCAGCAGATAAACTCGTATTAGGTGTACCTTTTTACGGACGCGGGTGGAAAAGTTGTGGAAAAGAAAATAACGGACAATACCAACCTTGTAAACCAGGTAGTGATGGAAAGCTCGCTTCTAAAGGTACTTGGGATGACTATTCTACCGGCGATACAGGTGTGTACGATTATGGTGATTTAGCAGCTAATTATGTTAATAAAAATGGCTTTGTTCGCGGATGGAACGATGTGGCGAAAGTACCTTATTTATATAATGCAACTACAGGTACATTTATTAGCTATGATGACAACGAATCTATGAAATATAAAACAGACTATATAAAGACAAAAGGTTTAAGTGGTGCAATGTTTTGGGAGCTTAGTGGTGACTGTCGCACCAGTCCAAAATATAGTTGTAGTGGACCAAAATTACTTGATACGTTAGTAAAAGAATTACTAGGTGGACCTATTACTCAAAAAGATATTGAGCCACCAACAAACGTAAAAAATATTGCTGTAACAAATAAAAATTCAAACTCAGTTCAATTAAACTGGACGGCATCTACTGATAACGTAGGAGTTACGGAATATGAAATTACTGCTGGAGAAGAGAAGTGGAGTACAACAACAAATAGCATTACAATTAAAAACTTAAAATCTAATACAGAATACACATTTTCAGTAATTGCCAAAGATGCTGCCGGAAATAAGTCACAGCCTACCGCTATTACAGTTAAAACAGATGATGCTAACACAACACCTCCTGGTGGAAATAGCAATGCTACCTTTTCAGTCACTTCAAATTGGGGAAGTGGTTACAACTTCTCGATTGTAATTAAAAATAGTGGAACGACCTCTATTAAAAACTGGAAATTAGAATTTGATTATAACGGCAATTTAACACAAGTTTGGGATTCTAAAATTAGTAGTAAAATAAATAATCATTACGTAATTACGAATGCAGGATGGAATGGTGAAATTCCTCCTGGTGGATCGATTACAATCGGAGGAGCAGGAACAGGCACTCCTGCTGAACTTGTAAATCCATCCATTAGCGAAAACTAAACGTAACTTCCAATAATTATTTCACTAAAGTTTGAATTTAGGTTTGATTCCTCTCTCCTAAATTCAAACTTTTAATTTTATGAAAAATCACAAATTAACATTATAATAACCTATTATAACTATATTTAGTTTACAATATGAAGTTCGTGTGAAGTTCACCTGAATTTTACATGAATTTCCTTTAAGCTCTATTGTCTTCCTATACTAATCACATTATCCTTTACATATAGGAATTATTTTCATTCCATTTCAAACTATCTATATATACATAAAGAAGGATAGTCGCCTATTAGGGAAAGGCATCTAGTATTATTATAAATATAAACATAACAAAAGAAAAAGCACGCTTATAAGCGCACCATAAGAGTGCTTCTTCATACAATTCTCATGTAAGAGTTCTCGAAAATCATGTTAATCACAAAGAAAAGGCATTAGCTTATACAAGCTAATGCCTTTTCTTTATTCATATTGTTCAGCGTTCCATTCTTCTATATTCCACACTTTTGTTATCCATGCTTCATAGAAAGAAGGCTCATGTGATACAAGTAAAACGGTTCCTTTATATCGTTGTAGCGCTTCCTGCAACGCCTTCTTTGTTTCTATATCCAAATGATTAGTTGGTTCATCTAAAATTAAAACATTACTTTTCGTTACGATCAGTTCACATAAACGTACTTTCGTTTGTTCTCCGCCGCTTAATAAACGAATAGGCTTTAATACATGTTCTTCTCGCAATCCACACTTTGCTAATGCTTGGCGCACTTCTTTCTTTGTCATATCTGGTCGCTCTGCCCAAACTTTCTCTAAGGGTGTTGTTTCTGAAGCAAACTCTTCCTGGGCAAAGTACGCAGGATTTACTCGTTCTCCAACAGAAATTGAACCGCTTAGCGGCTTAATTTGACCTAATAATGTTTTTAACATCGTCGTTTTTCCAATTCCATTATGACCAATAATCGCTATCTTTTCTCCTTTTTTCACTTGTAAATTCAACTCTGGACATAAAGGATCACTATAACCTATCCTTAGTTTCTCAGCTTGCAATATACGACTCACCGGCTCCTCATAAACACTGAAATCAAAACGGGATCGAGTTACAGAATGAATCTTTTCAATCCTTTGCATTTTCTCTAATACTTTCTCTCGACTTTTAGCCTGTTTCGCTTTTCGAATTTTATTTTTTTGAATAAATATTTCTAACTGAGAGATTTCTTTTTGTTGTTTCGCATACGCCGATTGTAATTGTTTCTTTTGCACTTGGTAACTTTGCACAAACTTTTCATAGTTTCCTACGTATCGCTTCACTTTTCCTCCTTCTAGATGAAAAATAACATTTGTAATACTGTTCAAAAATAATTCGTCATGCGAAATGATTACATAAGCTTTTTCATATAGTCTCAAATATGATTGCAACCATTCTATATGAGCTGTATCTAAATAATTTGTTGGCTCATCTAGTAATAAAACATCAGCTTTTTCTAAAAGAAGCTTCCCAAGTAATAACTTTGTTCGCTGTCCCCCACTTAACTTCGATACATCCTTTTTCAAACCTATTTCAAATAAACCTAAACCGATTGCTACTTCTTCAACTTCTGTATGAATGTGATAGAAATTAGAGCTTTCCAATATAGTTTGTAATTCTCCATACTTTACTAACAGTTTTTCTACTTCTCCTGCTCCATTCATTTCTTCAGCAATTTTTAACATTTCGTATTCAATCGCATACAAATCAGCAAATGCACTTTGCAAGTATCCCTCAATTGTCATCCCTTCTTGTAAATCCATATGCTGCTGCAAGAAACCTACCTTCACATGTGGAAACCATTCAATGTTCCCATCATCATGTATAAGTTCTCCTGTTAAAATCCTTAGCAATGTTGATTTTCCAATTCCATTTTGCCCTACTACCCCAACATGCTCACCCTTCAAGATTCGAAAACATGCATTATATAAAATGGTTTTCTCACCATACGAATGACTTAAATTTTCTACCGTTAATATACTCATTATTTTCTCTCCTTTACTTATGATTCATAAGCTAAATAGAGAGAGCAACAGTATAAAGCCTTATTTAATTGTGCATATAAAAAATGGGTAAGGTGAATACACCTTACCCATTACATATTATCGTAAGAAAGGATTAAGGTTCTTTACCTGCTGTCTTCAATTTAGCTTAATCGATAAAAATGGGCAGACTTCTCCCATATCAAGCTAAAACCATTTGAAGAACAGTTGATAAAGTCATTTTATCCTTTCACTCCTTTAACATTTGTTATATTAAGAGTATAAACTACTCTGTTATATTCTATTCTCTACTTTTCCTTTTGTTCCTTCCCCATGTTATCGTTTTCTACATAAATTTCTTTATACATCTTTTCTAATGCATATGGACTTGTAAAGATGAGCGTTAACGATTTCCACATATAAATTCTTCTCTGTAATTCTATTCCGTATCCTTTACTCACCATACTTTTCACTTCTGAAATATGGTCTTCAGCTTGAAATTGTTGTACAGACTTCAATTCACTCGTTTTAAAATCTGTTAAAAGACCTATCACAACTCGTCCGTGTTCCTGTGATCTTTCTTCTAAATCAAACTGTATTGAATGAACAAAACCTAAAACGTGAAAAATTTGAGCATGTAAACCAACAACAGCACGCTGTTCCATTAAATTGTAGCACTCTCGTTTTAGCACCTCTACCATTTCCAAAGAATTTCTATCAACTTTCATTTTGCCGACAAACATAATTTTTACAATATGAGCGACTGCCCCCATACTTTTTAATACACTCTCTAGAATTTCTACCGCGTCTTCTACATAACCATTTGAAATTATGGAATGAATAAATTCATCTAATACCGCTTGAAACTTTTTAATTAAATGTAAATCACGTAACTCCGGAACATCTTTTCTCAATTGATCTCGACCTTGAACCCACTTTAAAATTTCTGTCATTTCTTCTTCTTTTAATTCATGATGTTCCATACCATACTTCATTAATAAAATATGATTTTTTAATACAGCTTTTCTTTCTTCAAGATTATCTGCCGTTAATTCATCCACTATTTTCTCTATAGTTTTCATCTTTCTCCCCCTATATAAAAAAGCCTCTTAACAGTAATTATACAAAAAACTGTTAAAAGGCTTTTTCTATTTTTTCATATAAGGAGCTAATACTCTCAAAATTTCTTCCTTATCTTTCTTTAACTCAAGTGATGTTAACATATCCATCGTTCTCGGCCTAGGTAATTTCACTTGTACCTCACCAACTATTGATGCTGGTCTTTGAGATAAAATAAATACGCGATCCGAAAGCAAGATTGCCTCATCTAAGTCGTGTGTAACCATAACGATTGTTTGCTTCTCTTGGTGCCAAGAGTTTAGAAGCCAGCTATGTACTTCCATTTTTGTAAAAGCATCTAATTTACCAAAAGGCTCATCAAGTAACATAATTGGCTTTTCACATAAATATGTGCGCAGAAAACTAATTCTTTGACGCATCCCTCCAGACAATTCATCTGGATAATGGTCTGCATATTCATCTAGTTCAAACTGCTTTAATGCTTCCATTCCTTCTGTCAGCCTTTGTTTTTTCGGCTTCCCTTCAATTTCTAACGGAAGAACGATATTTTGTAAAGCTGATCGCCACGGTAGTAATAAATCCTGTTGCGGCATATAACTTACAACATCTTGCTCTTGTATTTGCTTATCGTTATACGTTACACTTCCACTTGTTGGATTTTCAACATTTGCGATCATATTTAATAGTGTACTTTTCCCGCAACCACTCGGTCCTACAAAAGAAACAAATTCTCCCTCTCGTATAGAAGCACTAATATTTGCTAATACATTCTTGCCATCGAAAGATTTCACAATATCTTTTATTTGTAATCCACTCATTTTTCACTTGGAAGGAACTCATTTGTAAAGGCATCTTTCACATCAATTTTCTTCTTAATAACTTTGTTATCATATAAGAAATTCATGTAATTCGTCCAAACTTCTTCCTTCTGTACTCCCCACGCTTTTGCATCATCTTGATACTTCGTACTTAACCATTTTTGACTTTCTTGTACTAAATCTTTATTTACATCTGGAACAGCTTTAATTAAAATATCAGCAGCTTCTTTCGGCTCTTTAATTGCAAAATTATAACCCTCTGTCGTTGCACTCATAAACTTTTTCACAAAGTCTTTATCTTGCTTCGTATGTTTTTCACTCGTAATCATAACAGGACTATAGAAATCAAGCGCTGGATCTAAGTCTTTCACCATAATCGTATTTAACTCTTTTCCTTGGCGCTTCGCTTCAATTCCATCCCATCCGTAATAAATCCATTCAAAGTCTGCATCACGACCAATTGATTTAAAGAAATCTGTTTGTCCTAAAATGATTTTTTCAACTTTATTAAAATCGGCTTGGTGCTTATCCATAATTGTCTTTAATGTCGCTTCTTCCGCTGGTCCGCCCCAGCCACCGTAACGTTTCCCTTCAAAATCTTTCGGTGACGTCATATTATCTTTCTTAAGCGATGCAAAAGCTGAAGTGTTATGCTGAATAATCGCACCTACAGATACAACAGGAATACCTTCCACACGAGCCAACGTTACATTTTCTTGTGCGCTTATTGCGAAGTCAGCTTTTCCTGAAGCTATCATTTGCTCCGCCGTCACATTATCACCAGGCTGAATGATTTCTACATCTAAGCCTTGTTTTTTATAATAATCTTTCGCTTGTGCTACATATAAGCCAGTATGATTCGTATTCGGAAACCAATCTAATACGACTTTTACTTTTTGATCTTTACTTGCACTTTCTTCTTTCTTCGCCGGATTACATCCAGCTACACCTACTGCTAATAAGGCAGCCAACATAACTTTTAAACCTTTTTTCATTTTCTGCCGTCCTTTCTATATATCCATGGTGCTGTTATTCTTGCCATAAACTCCACGATAAAATACAGACATAATGTCACCATTACAATAATTGCTGCAACACCAAAGACTCGGGCTGTTAAAAAGGATTTCGTAGCCCTTGTAAGCATAACTCCTAATCCTTCACTGGCACCGAGCCATTCTCCAATAATCGCTCCCATTACGCTATATGTAACTGCAATTTTTAAACCGGAGAAAAAGTATGGAAGCACTGCTGGAAACTTTACTTTCTGGTAAACTTGCCATTTCGTTGCCTTCATCGTTTGCAACAACTTCAACATATTTTTATCTACCGTTTGAAAACCTTCTAAAATGCTAAGCGCAATCGGGAAGAAACAAACGAGTATGACTACCATTACTTTCGGTAGCATTCCATATCCAAACCAAATAATAAATAACGGTGCAAGTACAACGATTGGAATCGTTTGCGAAATAACAAGCAACGGATTTATTAAAATACGAAATAAAGGGATAACGTCCATAAGAATTGCAATGCTTGTCCCAATTAAAATCGCAAAGAACAGTCCAATTATAACCTCTTGCAGCGTCTGCATCGTATTCGGTAATAGTAAATCTTTCATTCCAATTAATTCTTGAACAATGGCAGAAGGCTTCGGTAAAATCCACGGTTCAATTTTAAATAATGAAACAGATCCTTCCCATATCGCAATGAGAAGGATAAGCCAAATTGCTGTAATTATTTTAGATTGCTTCTGGTTTTGCATATTCATCACGGTACTTCCAAACTTTTTCATCTATCGTTACACCAGTGCTTGGACGATAATGGATTTTAATAGAAGTAATCACTTCTTCTGCTCCAGCGTCCACACAAGCTTGTTGTGCACGTTTAATGATATCAAGAAGTACATCTAATTCTCCTTCCAGCGTCGTTTCCATTGCCCCTACTTCATAACGAACTCCCGATTGTTGTACAACCTCAATCGCTTTATCAACAACAGAATACACATCTTTGTTCTTTGCTTGTGGTACTACTGAAAACGAAATTGTAACTTGTTGTGACATAATAAAATCCCCCTTATGAAATTAAATTTTAAAACAAGAAAAGGCTTTCCTACTGCGTAGGAAAGCCTTGTATGCAAGTTATTATAGAATAACATATGCTACATCACTTTAAGTAACTCCCTACGCTGGCATTATCCAGATCAGGTTGAGGGTCGATGTTTGCTCACATCCTCTCAGCCAATTGGCTCCCCGGTCCTTAATTCGTTTTCATTGTAGCATGATTTATTTTATTGAACAAACAAAAGCATGTATAATCATTTCATTTAACTTTTGAATTCCCCAATTAACTCTTGTAACTCCTGTGAGAGCCAGCTTAAAGAACTGGCTAATTCAGCAATATCCTGTACAGACATTTCCTGTTCTTTCATGATTTCTTCAACATTACTACTACTATTCGCATACTTATTTGCAATAAGTGATAGTTCATTTACAACACGAACAATATTTTGGCTATTTTGCAATATATTATTTGAATTGCTAGAAACAACTCCAACTTGATTGGTAACAGTTTGTGCTGATTTCGAAATTTTTTCAAAGAAAGCACCACTACTTTCAACAAGTTTCATTCCAGACTCTACTTCTTTTGAGGTTTTTTGCATTAAAACAACAGCTTCTTCCGTTCCTGCTTGTGTTTCTCCTATTAATTTTGCTATATCTTTTGCTGATGCTTCCGTCTGCTCTGCTAATTTACGCACTTCATCAGCAACAACGGCAAATCCCTCTCCTGTTTCCTCAGCACGTGAAGCTTCAATAGTAGCATGTAAAGCTAGCGAATTCGCTTGATTTGAAATACTTGTAATTACAGTTACAATATCACTAATTTCTTTTGATCTTACTTCCAAAGAATAAATGATAGAAGATAAATCTTGTACTGCATTTTGTATTATGTTCATTTGATTCATCGTCTGTTCAATAATACCTTTTCCTTTTTCTGAATGATGCTTTGTACCTTCAGACTCTTTCGTCATTTGTTTTGCAATATTAGTTATCTCTTCCATCCTATCTTCCATTTCATATACAATATCTAAATACTTTGGTACTGACGTTTCTTGCAATTGAACGCCAGCCCTTAACTCAACTATAGAACTTACGATTCCTTGGACTGCCATGCTATTTTCTTTCGTACTCACTGACAATTCTTGTGAAGATGAGGAAACCTGTTCTGCTGTCTGCTTCACTTTATCTATAATTCCTTTAAACTTCTCGATGGTATTATTAAAATACGCATTAATAATACCAATATCATCTGGTCTTTCCTCTAATTTAATACTTAAATCACCTTCACCAACTCTGCGTAATCCTTCACGTAAATCCAGCAATGGAGCAAGTGCGTTACGTACGATTAAGAATTGAATAACAGTTGCAATTAAAACAGAAATACAAATAAACATTAAACCTTGTATAATGAATTTTTCCTTTGTAATAGGAACAATAGAAGCATCTACATCGGCTGCAACAATTGCCACAATATTTCCGTCTCCATCTTTAATTGGCTCTAATATCGTTACCCATGATCCTAATAGATCTTCATATACTACTGTCATGTTTGCTTTTTTCGTGCTCATTACCTTATCGTATGCTTTCATCCAAAGATCTGGTTGTTTATAATATTCTCCCGGCCTTACTTCAACAACATTTGCTAAGTCTGTAGACAAGTCGACGATTAGTAACTCACCTTTTTCATTTTTTTTTGCTCCAACAATATACGTTTGTCCAACACTATTCAATTCTTCCGTTGCTTCATCTAATTTCTCTGTTAACTTCTCTCTCTTTTCTCTTTGTGCCACTGGGTCTTTTGTAACATCTCTCACTATTTCTTCGTCTAATTTATGTAATACCGTATCTCCTGTTTCAAAAGAATGCCTTTCAAATATAGACATCATGCTATTTTGAAACATGTTAAAACTTAACGCACCCATAGTACCAACAAGCGTCAAAATAACTAACACAGTTAACAATACATTCTTTTGAAGAAATGATAGCTTGTGCCAATATTTTTTCATTCACATCACCTTTCTTAATTAACTTAATATAAAGGAAAACTATTAAAATAGAAACCTTATCAACAACTGATAAGGTTTCTCATTTGTTTGCAAATAAAAAAAGACCAATGAAAAAGCATTGGTCAAGACCAACCCTATCCGTCCGGTAACTGGCTAGCGTAGCCTTTCGGCCTTAGCTCCTGTAGTTTTGCGTCCTAATGTTTCCATCAGTTTGCCTTTCTCGCTGAACGAGTTGAACGATATGGGAGTTCTATGAGAATTACATTATTCTCTATCAAAGATTACAACATAAAAATTAAAATGTCCACCTATTTAGAGATACAAATGTAAAATTTGGCTGTATTATTTTTTCAAAATAATTTAACAAAGTACGTGAATGTTACATTTCTTGTGTTATATAATAAAAAATGTATATAACACAAGGATTGTTTTGAATATTTATTTTAATTTTCTTTTAAATTAAATTATTCGAATATATCTTAACTAATGAATTTCGGAGGTAGTTTATCATGTTTTGGCTACAATTTCTTACGTTACTACTCTGCATTTTTATTGGCGCACGTCTAGGCGGAGTTGGTCTAGGAGTAATGGGTGGCGTTGGTATGGCAATACTTGTTTTCGTCTTCCACTTACAACCTACAGCTCCTCCTATTGATGTCATGCTTATGATTTTAGCAGTAATTACAGCTGCTGGTGCACTCCAAGCCGCTGGAGGAATGGACTACCTTGTTCATCTGGCCGAGAAAGCATTACGAAAAAATCCAAAACGCATTACATTCTTTGCTCCAATTGTTACTTATCTATTTACACTTTGTGCAGGAACTGGTCACGTTGCTTATTCTGTACTTCCTGTTATCGCAGAAGTCTCTCGCGAATCTGGAATTAGACCGGAACGACCAATGTCAATTGCCGTAATTGCTTCCCAACAAGCAATTACAGCTAGTCCTATATCAGCTGCAACAGTTGCACTTTTAGCAATGTTAGCTGACTATAAAATCACCTTATTAGATATTTTAAAAGTAAGTATCCCTTCTACTTTTATCGCTTGTATGATAGCTGCATTTGTTGCTAGCAAAATGGGGAAAGAATTAAATGAAGACCCTGAATACTTAAAACGATTAAAAGAAGGAATGATTCCTAAGATTGAAGAGAAAAAAGAATTTGTTGATGTAAAAGGCGCTAAATTATCAGTTATCCTTTTCTTAGTAGGAACTTTCCTTGTCGTACTTCTCGGTTCATTTGAAGCACTTCGTCCAGGATGGATAGTTGATGGGAAGTTAGCCCGTCTTTCCATGCCAAACACAATTGAAATGGTTATGTTAACGATCGCAGCTCTTATTATTATTTTCTGTAAACCAAATGTAGAAAGCATCGTGTCTGGTAACGTCTTTAAAGCGGGGGCAACAGCAGTTGTTGCTATTTTCGGTATCGCTTGGATGGGAGATACTTTCTTTAACGGAAACTTAAATATGATTCAAGGATCAATTCAGCATCTAGTAACAAGTGCGCCATGGCTATTTGCCATCGCATTATTCATTCTATCTATTTTACTATATAGCCAAGCCGCAACAGTACGTGCTTTAATGCCTCTTGGATTATCACTCGGTATTCCACCAGCACTACTGATCGCGATGTTCCCTGCAGTAAATGGATATTTCTTCATTCCAAACTACGGAACAATTGTTGCTGCCATTAACTTTGATCGTACTGGTACAACTGGCATTGGTAAATATGTTTTAAATCATAGCTTTATGATTCCAGGCCTAATCGCAACATTCACTTCTATAGGAATTGGAATGCTCTTAATATCAATTATGTTTTAAAGAAAAAGCACAAACCTACAAATCTACAGGGTTTGTGCTTTTTTAATCAAACGTTTGTTTAAATATTTTTAGCTGTCCATTCTTCCATTATGTTCTTTAATATTTGTGTAAAATCCGCTGGGAAAAGATGCCCCAAACCTTCTCTCACAATTAATTTACAGTCCACATTATATTCCTCAAACATAGACATTAATTGAAGTGTGTTTTCATAAAATGGATCTTTGTCTCCCGTAACAATATATCCTTCTACATTCGTTATATCATTTGATACAACTATACTTTCAATTTCCTTAACATCTCGAATAGCAGGTATAACTGCAATAAATTTTTGAGTCGCTGACATATTATTTAACGCTAACTCTATCGCTATATTTCCCCCTTGAGAAGCTCCCGCGATGATGATGTCCTCCAAGTTATATTTATTTACAAAATCATTAAAAGTTTTCATAACGTCTTTTATAGCTATTTCATGATTATCCCAGCTATACGACTTCATTCCATGTATTTGTGAGGACCGAGGAAAACCTAATATATACTCATTTAGTATTTCTTCTTCACACCAATATGGTGCAAAATCATTTATATTTGATCCTCTCCAATGCAAAGAAAATAACCCTATCTTCGCCTCTTTATTTCCATAAGTAAATAATTTCGGTTCGGCTGTTAGCTGCTGTTTCTTAAAGATTTCTTCACACTTTTTCACTATCATTTTAAAAGCTGCATTCTCTCGTAATCCCTTTAAATCTTCATCCCCCATAAGTGTAGGTGGATTCCACCAAATCCCCTTTTCTAAAGCTTCGTTTAAACTAACAATCGCTTCCTCATACTTACCTTCTGCCGAAAGTGCACACACTTCCCAGAAACTAGTTTTTTCTATTCTTTCAGGAAACTCCCTTTTTACTTTATCTATGCATCTATAAATCGCTTCGAATTCTCTTTTTTCGAATAAACGAAACAATTCATTTTGCAACTCTATAAACTGTTTCCTTTTCAAACAATCCTCCCCCTTTTTCTAACTATCGATATCAAAACATAAAAAGCTATGTAGCGTTTTAATACTACATAGCCTTCTTCTACAAACTCTTACTCACTTCCTCTACTAGCCTCTTCGTACTTTCATAAGCAGATTCCGCTAAACTAATCGCTGAAATAACTGAAACACCGTCCGCACCTGCTTCTATAACCGAAGCGGTATTTTCAATTGAAATGCCTCCAATTCCGACAATCGGTATTGTAATTCCTTGTTCTCTAAAATGAGCTAAACCTTTCGTTCCTTGCACTGCTTTCGTATCTTTTTTCGTACTCGTTGGAAAAATAGGTCCTACACCTAAATAATCCGCTCCATTTTCAATTGCCCAGCGTGCTTCTTCAATTGTATGTGTAGATACACCGATAATTTTATCACCCATTTTTTCACGAACAGAGGTAATTCCTTCATCATCTTGCCCTACATGCACACCATCCGCATCTAACTCGAGAGCTAGTTCCACATCATCATTTACGATGAATGGTACACCATACTCCTTACAAATTGCTTGTAATTCTTTTGCGAAACAAATACGTTCTTCTCCTGTTAAAGCCCCTTCTCCCTTTTCACGAAATTGAAAAATTGTTATACCGCCTTCAAGTGCATCTTTCAATATTTGTAGTGGATCCTTCGTACAATTGTTACTTCCCATAATAAAATATACGGATAACAACCTAGACATTTCTGACTTTGAAATACGTGACATTTATTTTCCCTCCTTACTATATAACCTCAATTTTCCCATATTTCTCTATATCACCTGAAGTCGTATTCGCTAACTGATTCAAAAATTCAATTTGAAAACTACCAGGTCCTTTTTCCACTGTCTTAGCGGCTGCCAGTTCTGCCGCTACCCCATAAAACGTTAATGCCGCTACCGCTGCCTTTACATAATCCTTTTCTATCGCTACAAATGCTCCTATTACAGAAGTTAGTAAACAACCAGTTCCCGTAACTTTCGTTAAAATAGGATGGCCATTTCGAATAACAATCGTTCGCTGCCCATCTGTAACAACATCTTCTTTCCCAGTAATTACCGTAACTGTATTCAATTCATCCGCTGCCTGCTTTGCAATACTTACGACATTACCATTTCCAGCACCAGCGTCTACCCCTTTAATTTCCCATCTCTCATTAATAACGTTCGCTATTTCAGCTGCATTTCCGCGAATAATCGCTAATTCAATTTCAGCCGGAATATGTCTCGCAACTTCTGTTCGATACGATGTTGCTCCTGCACCAACTGGATCAAACAGTACTGGTACATTGTTCACATTTGCTGATTTACCGGCAAGTAACATCGCTTCTACTTCTTCCGGACGAAGTGTTCCCATATTTAATACTAACGCTCCAGCAATGCTAGCCATTTCTGCCACTTCTTCTTTTGCATACGCCATTACAGGCGATGCCCCTAACGCTAACAAACCGTTAGCGGTAAAATTTGTTACAACAACATTTGTAATATTATGAACGAGCGGATTAGATTCTCTCACCAAATCCACTACTTTACTAATTTCTTTCATATTCATCCTTCTCATCTCCTAACTATAGTGATGGGAGATACACAAAAAGGCACTTTGCGCGTACGCAAAGTGCCTGAACATGTGCTTTTACACTCTCCCTACGCTGGCATTATCCAACAGGTTCAAATGGTCAATGACGGACTAGTCATACTCTCAGTTTGTATCCACAAACTCCCATGTGTTTAGTATTCTTCTACTTCAAAGTCTACTCTTATTCTAGTAAAATAACAAGTTCTTTACTTTTCTATTTAATATAGAAGCAACTAATAAAACAATACGCATAATAACTATCTATTTCTCACAGTCTCATCATGGTGCATATTATGTTCTGTCACGATCATTCACTTTCAAACAGATGTTATCCCATTAAAAAACGTTCAAATCTGGAGCGAAACTGAATCTCAAGAAGATGTATGCTATAGTTAACGTATGGAAATTTGAAAGGATGTTTTAAATATGTCAAAAAGCGTTGTAATCGCTGAAAAGCCTTCCGTTGCACGAGATATTGCACGTGTACTGAAGTGCGATAAAAAGGGAAACGGCTACCTTGAAGGTAGTAAATATATTGTAACTTGGGCTTTAGGTCATCTCGTTACATTAGCAGATCCAGAAAGCTACGATGTGAAATATAAAAAGTGGAATTTAGAAGATTTACCTATGCTACCTGAGCGTTTGAAATTAACTGTTATTAAACAAACAGGGAAACAATTTAATGCTGTAAAAAGTCAGCTTCTTAGAAAAGATGTAAATGAAATTATTGTAGCGACAGACGCTGGGCGTGAAGGAGAATTAGTCGCTCGTTGGATTATTGATAAAGTTCGAATTAACAAACCAATTAAACGTCTATGGATTTCATCTGTTACTGATAAAGCAATTAAAGATGGTTTTGCAAATTTAAAACCAGGTAAAGCATATGACAATTTATACGCTTCAGCAGTTGCACGTTCAGAAGCTGACTGGTATATCGGTCTTAACGCAACTCGAGCTTTAACGACTCGCTTTAATGCCCAACTGAATTGCGGCCGTGTGCAAACACCTACTGTCGCAATGATTGCTAATCGTGAAGATGAAATAAAGAACTTCAAAGCTCAAACTTACTACGGCATCGAGGCTCAAACGACCAATCAGTTAAAACTAACTTGGCAAGATGCAAACGGCAATAGCCGCAGCTTCAATAAAGAAAAAATTGATGGTATTGTAAAAGGTTTAGATAAGCATAATGCTACTGTTTTAGAAATTGATAAAAAACAGAAGAAGTCATTCTCTCCTGGTCTTTACGATTTAACTGAATTGCAACGTGATGCCAATAAAAAGTTCGGTTACTCTGCGAAAGAAACATTGAATATTATGCAGAAATTGTATGAGCAGCATAAAGTGCTAACATACCCTCGTACAGATTCGCGTTACATTTCATCTGATATCGTTGGAACACTTCCAGAACGTCTAAAGGCGTGCGGCGTTGGGGAATATCGTCCTTTAGCACATAAAGTATTACAAAAGCCTATCAAGGCTAATAAGTCATTTGTTGATGATAGTAAAGTAAGCGATCATCACGCAATTATTCCGACAGAAGGATACGTTAATTTCTCTGCCTTCACAGATAAAGAACGTAAAATTTATGATTTAGTTGTCAAACGTTTCTTAGCCGTTTTATTCCCAGCATTCGAATACGAACAACTAACGTTACGCACAAAAGTTGGCAATGAAACGTTCATTGCACGCGGAAAAACAATTTTACATGCCGGCTGGAAAGAAGTATACGAAAATCGCTTTGAAGATGATGATGTAACAGATGACGTAAAAGAGCAGCTTTTACCTCGCATCGAAAAAGGCGATACATTAACTGTAAAGTTAATTATGCAAACATCAGGTCAAACGAAAGCACCTGCACGTTTTAACGAAGCGACTTTACTTTCAGCAATGGAAAATCCTACAAAATATATGGATACGCAAAATAAACAACTTGCTGATACGTTAAAATCAACTGGTGGATTAGGTACTGTAGCAACACGAGCTGATATTATCGACAAGCTATTCAATTCATTCTTAATTGAAAAACGTGGTAAAGATATTCACATTACTTCAAAAGGCCGTCAGTTACTTGATTTAGTACCAGAAGAATTAAAATCACCTACACTAACTGGTGAGTGGGAACAAAAGCTAGAGGCAATTGCAAAGGGGAAACTGAAAAAAGAAGTATTCATTTCCGAAATGAAGAACTATACGAAAGAAATTGTTTCTGAAATTAAATCGAGTGATAAAAAATATAAACATGACAACATTTCAACGAAGTCTTGTCCAGATTGCGGTAAACCAATGCTAGAGGTAAACGGCAAAAAAGGAAAAATGCTCGTTTGCCAAGACCGTGAATGTGGTCATCGTAAAAATGTATCTCGTACAACAAACGCTCGTTGCCCTCAGTGTAAGAAGAAGTTAGAATTACGTGGTGAAGGTGCAGGGCAAATCTTTGCATGTAAATGTGGCTATCGCGAAAAATTATCCACATTCCAAGAAAGACGTAAAAAAGAATCTGGAAACAAAGCTGATAAACGTGACGTTCAAAAATATATGAAACAACAGAAAAAAGAAGAAGAACCATTAAATAACCCATTTGCAGAAGCATTAAAGAAATTAAAATTCGATTAAACAAAAAGGTTCCTACCTCTATCGGTAGGAACCTTTTTTGTTAGTGAATGATTTTACTTCCTTTTGCATTCTCAACAAATTTTTCACTTGATTTGTTAATTGGTGTTTTCAGTAATAACGCAGCAACAATCATAACTACTACGAAAGCACTTAACACAAGTAAATCTCGCGTTACAATATCCCATAGCATTCCGCCTACTGTTTCACGAATTGCACTAATTGCATATGTGAACGGTAAGAACGGATAAATTGCTTGGAAGAATTTCGGTGTCATTTGAATTGGGAATGTTCCGCCCGACCCTGCTACTTGTAGTACAAGTAAAATAATCGCCATCGATTTCCCAACGTTTCCGAAAATAGAAACGAGTGAGTACACGATACAAACAAATACTCCACCAATAAATAAACTAAATAATACAAACCAGAACTTATCGACTACGTACGTACCGAGTAAGAATATATCTCCCATCGATACGATAAACGCTTGTGAAAGACCTATCGTTAAGAATGTTAATAAACGTCCGAAGTAAATTTCATGGCTCTTATAATTCGCGCCCTCTTCATGTACTTCTACTGTTAATAATGAAACCATTAATAATGCGCCTACCCATAATGCAAGCACTGTATAGAACGGTGACATTGCTGAACCGTAGTTCGGCATTGCAAATAATTTATTCTCTTTTAAATTTACTGGATTCGCAAAGTAGTCACTTTGCTTTTCAACATCATTTTTCAATAAGCGTATGATGTCTTTTAAATCCTCTTCAGATTCAAAATCACGAATTTTATCTGCTAATTCTTTAATCTTTTTCTCAGTAGCTGGCATTTCAGCTTTAATGTCTGCTAATTTCTTTTTACCATCTACTAAGCCTTTTGATGAATCTTCTAGTATTTTTTTAACATCCGGAAGCTTTTTGTCTGCTTCTTTTAAAATTTGAGATGTGTTTTTAGACATCTCTTTCGTACGAGCAATAGCCGCATTGAAATTTGGAGTGATTTCTGAATCATATTTAGCTAAAATGTCACCAATTTGACCCGAAACACTCTTAGATACTTCATTAATACTCTCAATAACATCTGCTGCTGGTTTTTGCCCTTTATTAATAGCGTCAATTCCTTTATCAGTTAAATTGATTCCTTTTTGAAGACCATCTTTTACTTTATTTAATTTAGAAATAGTGTTATTCGTGTTCTTATCACTATTTACATCTGCTAAAACTTTATTTGTATTTTCCAGAACTGGAATCATATCATTAACTAAATTCCATGCTGCTTTGAACTGTCCATTTAAATCATTTAAGGCTACTTTTGTAGAGTCTAATCCATTAACACCTGCGTTGCTTAAGTCTTCTCTTGCTTTTCCAAGTTCTGTTTTTACTCTGCTGTAATCACTTACAGCCTTATCGTACTTTTCTCTACCACTGTCTAATGCCTCATTTGTTTGATTTACTAACTCATTTGCTTTCTTTATATCTTGATTTAAATTACCTCTAAGTTGTTGCGCATCTTCTTTTACACCTTCAGCCTTATCTTTCAATTGCTCGGCTGTACTTACTGCTTTTTCAAAATCAGTTACGAATGTTGCATTATAATCTGCTTCTGCTTGATTTACCAAGTTATTTATTGCATCTAACTTTTTATTAGTAGCATCTCTTACATCTTTTTTCACTTCTTGCCCTGTACCAATAATATTAGCAATATCTTTAACGCCACCATTTGCATTTTCGATAGCTGATTTAAGGTTTGTTAATCTTTCTATTCTCTTTTGGAAGAATTCTTTTCCAAAATCAGTTGATGCCGACTCTTTAAATTTAGTAAAGACATCAATTACATATGAAACACTATCCGCACGTCCTTGCAGCGTCTCAGAAACATTATTAAGATCTTGTTTTGCTTTTTCTGGATCAAAATTACCATTTTGTAACCCGTTTATAACACCTTGTGCATAAGTTGTTCCAACACGTATTGAGCTGAAAACATTATTTACAGTTTGATCAATATTTTTAGCAATATTCTTATACCCATCACCATTCACTTGCGGTAACGCTGGAATTTCTGGTATTTGCGGTATTTGTGGAAGAGTTATGTTAGGTAACACTGGGAATTTAGCTGGATCTGGAAGTGTCAGATTAAAATCAAATGAAGGATTTTTTAAGTAATCCGTAATTTTCGCTGCAGCATCCAAGCCCTGCTTCGTTACAATTAAATTATTCTTAATAGTTCCCGGAGCACGATTCAATGTTTCATCGTTTCTCGCAAAGAATGCATCTAAGCTCTTAAGTGTATCCTGACCATCATTAATAACACTTTCCACAACCGGCAATTCTTTCTGCGCTACTTTCACAACATCTTCCGCTCGAGTCGCATCATCTAACGCCTTATCCATAAGTGTATTCATTTCTGGGAACTGCGCTTCTAACTTAAATACAAGATCTTTTACTTTCTCAATACTTGGTAAGTTTGTTTCTAAATCGATTCCAAGGTCATTGAAGATTTTAAAAATCTCACCGTTCGCTGTTTTAACAAAGTTTTTACTAATTTCTTCTGTAATACCTGATGCACCTTTTGCTGTAATCTTCGGTGCAATCGCATTTACCTTTTCATTTACATAGTAATCAAGTTCTGGTTTCTGTGGATTTTCATCCAGAACAGTTGCAATCTTTTCAGAGAAGTCTTTTGGAATTGTAATGCTTGCATAGTAATCCCCGCGTTCCACTCCGTAAATTGCTTGTTTTTCATCTACAAATTTCCAGCCAAGATTTTTGTTTTTCTTCAGAGAATCTACAATCTCGTTCCCGATATTGATATCTTTTCCTCTTAAATTAGAGCCTGCATCTTCGTTAGAAACTGCAATGGGAACTTCTTTTGTATTTCCATATGGATCCCAAGAAGCTTTAATGTTAAACCATGCATATAACGATGGTAAAATCATTAACCCTACAACAATAACAATTGCAGCCCAATGTTTTGCTACATTCCGTAAATCTGTCTTATAAATACGCCAAATTTGTTTCATAGAAGTTATCACCTAATTATATATTTTTCCTTCTTTAGAAAATGATACATACATTTTGCAATTATATCACTTTCTACATCGTGGATTAACCAAAAACGAACTATTTTTTCCCATTAACTTTAACTTACTACATTATATAACGAAGTAAGTCAAAGTATGAATACAAAATGACCAAATCGGTTTTACATTCAATAATAACAAATATATAGGAAATGTCATAAAAAATACAAGTATTTTCTCTTGGAAATACTTGTATTCCTCAAAAAAATCCTCACAGCTTTTTATTATCTGTGAGGATTTCTTCTATTATATATCTACTTGCACTTCTACACCGAAATGATCTGAAATTATATTTCGGTTTGTACCATTAAAAATAACTTTTGAAGAACGAACTTTTTCACTTCGGTTACACAATATTAGATCGATTCGTAGATTATGTTTATTTTCATCCCAACCAGCAATTTCCCCTTGGACAGTTGTTCCTTCATCCTTCTCTATTGCTAGTTCATATGTGTCATGCAAACCTTTTTGCATCATATATTCATAGCCCTCACCTTGTAAACGGGCATTATTATTAAAATCACCCATTAAGAAGGAAAATTCATTGCTATCTACATGCTCCATCAAACGATTCACTTGATCTTTAAATGATTCTTCTTCATCATTCCACCAACCGAGGTGGCAAGAGTAAAACGTGATGTTCTTACCATTATAAGCAATTGTTGCACTTACAATTTTGCGTGTTTTCCAATACGTTGTATCCTTATTTTCTGAAATAAAGAACGTATCTTCTTTTACAACATTATGCTTCGTTATAATCGCTAATCCTTCTTCATACACATCATAACCAATATGAGAGAAATCCCAAGTAATATTGTAATCTTTTACATGTAACGCTTTTAACTCTTCTAATAGTAAAAGTCCAAAATTATCTTCTTTCTTGTTACCGCATACATTTTTAGCTCCTATCGACTGACTTACTTCTTGTAATGCGATAACATCGTACTCTTCTTCTTGAATGACTTTAGCAAGATATTTTATCTTTTCTATTTGATTTTCTTCTTGCCAAGAGTGACAGTTTAAAGTTAGCAATTTCATATTATTACGCACCTAACATATCTTGAATGTCTGACTTTAATACGTCAGCTTTCGGGCCATATACCGCTTGTACACCTTTATCTTTTACGATTAGTCCTAAAGCACCATTTTGTTTCCACTGCGCTTCTGGTGCAACAACATCTAAATCTTTTACTGTTACACGTAAACGTGTCATACAAGCATCTACGTCAGCAATATTTTCTTTTCCACCTAATAGATCAATAACTTTTGTTGCTAATGAACCATCTTGTACATTTCCTGTTCCTTCTGATGCCTCATCTTCGTTATCAATATAGTTACCTGCACGTCCTGGTGTTGGTAAGTTGAACTTTTTAATTAAGAAATTGAATAATGTAAAGTTCAAACCGAAGAATACTAATGAAACGATAACGAAATTGATTAAATCTCTAGTTAGTCCTGCATTAACCATCATCGGTGTACGAGTAATTAACTCAATAAATCCGAATGCGTGAACACGTAAGTTAATTAAATCTGCTAATGCGAATGCAAGTCCTGTTGTAATTGCATATACAACATATAATACTGGAGCAATAAACATGAACATGAATTCAATTGGTTCTGTTACACCTGTTAAAAATACTGCTAATGCTGCTGATAAGAACATTGGTTTATATTTTGAACGTTTTTCTTTATCAACATTACGGAACATCGCGAAAGCAATACCCATTAATGCTGCTGTTGAACCGATAACTTGTCCAGCTTTGAAACGAGCTGGTACAACGTTATTTAATAGATCGTTATATGCTTTTGTATCTCCATTTGCTAATAAGTTATTTAAATCTGTAATCCATGCAAGCCATAAAGGATCTTGTCCTGCTACAACTTGTCCAATTTTCGAGCCAGTTAACATCGTATATGTTCCACCTAGCTCAGTATAGTTCATCGGAATTGTTAACATATGGTGTAAACCGAATGGTAATAGTAAACGTTCTAACGTTCCATATACAAATGGTGCAACAATTGGTGCACTATCTTTTGAAGCTGCAATCCAGCGACCAAATTCATTTAATCCACTTTGGATGAATGGCCATAAAAGTGATAATACAATTGCAGTTACTGTAGACCAAACAATTACAACGAATGGTACGAATCGTTTTCCGTTAAAGAATGCTAATGCTTGTGGCAGTTTGTTATAGTTATAATATTTGTTATATAAAGTAGCTCCTAAGAAACCTGTGATAATCCCTACGAAAACTCCCATGTTTAATGCTGGTGCACCAAGTACAGAAGTAAAGTAATCTTTTACAATTAAATCTCCCGCTAATACTGAAGAAACTTTCGCTTTTGAATCCGCTAACATTTCAGCGTTTACGCCAAATATAGCTCCTGTAATTCTGTTGGTTAAGACGAATGCTAATAGCGCTGCAAATGCACCACCTGCACGATCTTTCGCCCAAGATCCCCCAATTGCTACTGCGAATAAGATGTGTAGATTAGTAATAATTGCCCAACCGATGTCTTCCATTACGCGAGCGATTGTATGAACTGCGTTAATATCCCCAGCAGACATTCCAATTAACTTACCGATAGAAATCATTAAACCAGCTGCTGGCATTACAGCTACAACAACTAATAACGCTTTCCCGAACTTTTGCCAAAAATCAAAAGACGTAATTTTCATCTGTTCTTCCTCCCCTTTATTTATAACAACATAATGATTTAAATTATAATTTCTGTTTCCTTTATGAAAACGATTCCTTATGTTACTTCATTTTTATCTTTACGCAACCGTTTTCATAAATCTATTTTAATAAAAGCGTTTTCACTTTGCAATAGAAATTTATTATTTTTCATAAAAAAAGATGCTCTAAGAGCATCCTTTTTTATTATGAAATGCGATAAACCCTTGTTTCATAAGGCTTTAACGTGATTGTAGTTACTTGTTCATGTTCCGCAACTTCATAGTTATTCAAAAGCAAACGTTTGCGTTCTAGTGCAAATGAACCCTCATTATATACAGCTTCCTCTTTTGAGATATTACTAATTACAATAATCTTTTCATCATTTAATGTACGAGTATATGCATAAATTTGCGGATCATCTTCTAAAAGTAAATCGTACGTACCGTAATTCAGTACATCGTGCTCTTTTTTCAAGGCAATCATTTTCTTATAGAAATTGAAAATAGAGTTCTCTTCATTCTTTTGCTTTTCAACATTAATTTCTTTGTAGTTTTGATTCATACTAAACCAAGGTGCACCTGTTGTGAAGCCAGCATTCATCTCATCGTTCCACTGCATAGGTGTACGTGAATTATCACGGCAAGAAGCCCATATAATTTCCATCATATCTTGATGTGATACGCCCTCTGCAATTTTCTCACGATATAAATTTTTAGTTGCAACATCATCGTAATCTTCAACATTTGGTAATTGGACATTTGTCATCCCAATTTCTTGCCCTTGATAAATAAACGGTGTGCCATGCATAAAGAAGTACATTGCGCCTAGAGCCGTTGCACTTTCACGCCAATATTGTTTATCATCCCCCCAAGTTGAAACGATACGTGGTTTATCGTGATTCTCAATATATAAGGCATTCCACCCTTTATTTTCTAACCCTTTTTGCCATTTTGTTAATACCTTTTTCAGTCCTACAACATCAAGGTCTTTCTTCTTTTCAGCATCCCATAAGCTTAAATGTTCGAATTGGAATACCATATTAAACTTACCTTGCTCTTCTCCAACCCAAAGCTCAGCATCTTCAATCTTAACGCCATTCGCTTCACCAACAGTCATAATATCGTACTTAGAAAATGTATTTTCTTTTAACTCTTCTAATAACGGTTGAATACCATCCACATTCATATGTTTATCAAAGGATGGTACATACTTTAGTTCTTTTGGATTTGGCATATCTTTAAAGCCATCTTCTTTTTTAATATGGCTGATCGCATCCACACGGAAACCATCAATTCCTTTATCAAGCCACCAATTAACTGTGTCGTATAACACTTCTCGAACTTCTTTATTCTCCCAGTTTAAATCTGGTTGTTTACGCGAGAATAAGTGTAAATAATATTGTCCTGTTACTTCATCATATTCCCATGCCGAACCATTAAAAATACTTTCCCAGTTGTTTGGTTCCGCACCATCTTTACCATCATGCCAAATATACCAATCACGCTTCGGATTGTCTTTAGATGAACGAGACTCAATAAACCATGGATGTTCATCACTTGTATGATTAATAACTAAATCAATAATAAGCTTCATATCACGTTTATGAACCTCATCTAGTAAAGCATCAAAGTCTTCCATCGTACCAAACTCATCCATAATATCTTGATAATCACTAATGTCATAACCATTATCATCATTAGGTGACTTATACATTGGACAAATCCAAATTACATCTATTCCTAAATCTTTTAAATAGTCCAGTTTCGCAATAATACCTTGTAAATCTCCAATACCATCGCCATTTGAATCCATAAAGCTACGTGGATAAATTTGATAAGCAACCGCTTCTTTCCACCATGTCTTATTCATAGTCATTCTCTCCTTTTGCATCCCATCGGAATTTTATGCAAACGTTTTCGTAACACTATCATAACAAAATATGAATAGTTTGCAACTGTTTTCATTGAACTCTATGTAGTTTCTTGATTCTTATGCTTTATTTATTTCTCACAAAGGCAAATCTCATTCTTCTCATCTCCTTGTCCACGCTTATTACAAACCTTGTTCATATATAAAAAAGGAAGAACAAAAATGCTGTTCTTCCTTTTCACATTGAAAATCTTTCAATTGTCTGTTTCAATTCTGTTGCTTGTTTCTCTAAATCCTTTAATAATTGATCGATCGCTATCATATTTTTAGATTGTTGCAACGTTACACGTGCTACTTCTTGTGAACCAGCTGACGTTTCTTCAGCAATTGCTGCTACGGCCTTCGTCTGTGCCCCTGTTTGATGAATGTGACTCACTTGTTCATTCATATAGCTACTAATTTGCTTCGTTGCATCCGCTACTTCCATAACACTTGATGACATTTCTTTTAAAATTAATTCGGTAGCTTCCCCACGTTTCGCCTCTTCCTTAGCTATTTTCACTTGTTCTGTCATTTTCGTTGCAACTTGTTGCACTTCCTCTTGCATATTCCTTAATAACTGCGATATATTTCTTGCAGAATGGTCACTTTCATCTGCAAGTTTACGTACTTCTTCAGCTACAACGGCAAAGCCCCGTCCATGCTCTCCAGCACGAGCAGCCTCAATAGAAGCATTAAGTGCTAATAAATTCGTTTGGCTAGCAATCTCACTCACCACAGATACAATGTGTTCTACTTGTTTCATTCTTTCCTCTAACTTCTGTACATTTTGCATTGAATCTTCATTTTCTTTCGCCAATGTTTGAATACCTTGAATTAAAGACGTAAAGACACGAGTACTATGCCCTAAAGCTTGAACCATTTCTGAAGACAACTCATCAGACTGTTTCGCTTTCTCTTCTACTTCACTTGCAATAGAAGTTGTTGTATCAACAGCGGAAACAATCGCTTGAATTGATGCCGCTGATTGCTCAGCGCCAGAAGAAATCTCTGCAAGAGTTTCAGAAACACCTTGTGCTTGTTTCGTTGCTTCGCCTGTTTGTTTTCTAATTTGCTGTACTTGATTGTTTGTATACGAAAATGTTGTATCAATATTTTTTACCATGCCCCTTAAGTTCCCAAGCATCATATTAAATGCAACACTTAAAGATTTAATTTCATCATCAGTCTTCGGTAACGGAACATCTTCACGAATGTCTCCTTCAGCCGCTTTTCTCGCCGCCTCCTCTAACTTTCGAAGCGGTTTAATTAAAAATACGGCTGCTCCATATGCTAAAATTCCAGACCATACTACTCCTAATAGCATAACGATAATATTATATGTAGTTTGACTTACATAACTTTGAAAATAATCATATATCACATAAATAAAAAATATACTTGTTGAATATGTAATTAAAGCTAAAACTGTAGTGAATAGCATAAGTTGTGTACGTAAGCCAAAGGAAAATACCTTCCTTTCTTTTTCCATCTCTTCTTTCCCCCTTTTTATAAGTAATATAAGTACTACCTATATATTATTATCCATATTTTCTTTATAGAAAGATATACAGATTTCCATTTTTTTATTTACATATTAATTACATTACTTTTTCTGTATATAATATGTAAATAATGTATAATTTTATTTGGATGCCCATTATATATTCAACTAAATAATTTAAGGTTAGGTGATTCTATGTTAAAAATTCTATATCGGTTAAACGTTATAAACAGATTAATATTATTAGTAGCAGTACCCATTATTTCCATATTAATTATTAGCGTTGTAAATTATATGAATTTACAACACATGCACAACCAACTTCAAACAGTATATGTCGATCGGCTACAACCTATTAAATGGCTTGGATCTATTGAGAGCAGCCTGTACCAAGAATTTAGTTATGTAAAGGAACTCATTATTACTGAAGATGAAAATCGACGTACTACAATTTTAAATAAATTAAATGATACAAATAAAGAAACCGAAAAATTACAGGCTCAATACGAAAATACATATATAACAGGCGAAGAAAAAAAACTCCTTAGCCAATATAAAGAAAAACTAGAAAACTATAAAAAACATCGTGCTCAAATGCTAGATTTCATTAAAGAGAATAAACTGAATCAAGCATATTCATTCTACCTAACTACAGTTGAACCTAATTTATCAGCTACAGTAGGCGCTTTAAAAAATCTTAGTGATTATAATGAAAAGTTAGCTGAAGGTCTGTATAACGACAGCGAACACTCTTATAAACAAGTGATAAGCATAACTATTATTTTATTCATTGCCTGTTTAGTTCTTTGCATTCTTATCTCCTTATTTACTGCTAAATCAATTATAAATCCAATCAATTCATTACGGAGCATAATGAATACAGCTGGAAAAGGGGATTTAACCATTGCCGTACCAAAACAATATCATCATGAATTTGGTCATATGTTTAATAGTTTTGATCAAATGATATCAAACTTACGACAAATTATTAACAATGTGATTCAAACAAGTGCAAAAGTCAAAAGCTCTACAAATCATATTGTTGAAACAGCAACCGTTTCCTCTTCCACTATGGATAACATCGCAAATGCAATGAAACAGTTGTCTCACCATATTAATGATCAGTCTGCAAATATTAAAGATAGTTCTACAGCAATGGATGAAATAGCAAATGGAGTGCAAAGCATAGCTGAATCTTCTACAACGATTTCAAACTTAGCTATTTCTACTTCTGATAAGGCGAATGTAGGAACTGAAATCATTGAAAAATCCATTTCTCAAATGACAACTATCCATACTGTCATGGATGAAATATATAAAGTAGTAGATCAATTGGTTGTTCGTACGCAAGATATCGATAAAGCATTACAAACTATTACTTACATTTCTGAACAAACAAATCTATTATCTTTAAATGCCGCAATTGAATCTGCCCGCGCCGGTGAACATGGAAAGGGATTTGCTGTTGTATCTGAAGAAGTTCGTAAACTTGCTGAACAATCAAAACAAGCAGCTACAGATATTACAAAACTTAATTTACTTGTACAAAATGATACAAAAGATGTAGTCAACGTTATGGGGAAAGGACAACAAGAAATTCAAGAAGGCATTCATACTGTGCAAAATGCAAAATTAGCATTCCATAATATTGTGGATCATATTAATGAAGTTACAGATCAAATACAAGATATAACAGCAAGTGCAGAAGAAATGTCAGCAAGCTCAGAAGAAATAAATAGTGCCCTTATTAATATCTCTTCAATTTCACAAAATATAGTTTCGGAGACTAATCATACATCCCAATCTTCACAAGCTCAGTCAGTATCAATACAGGACATTACAAATATGTCTCTTCAAATGCAAAAACTTGTTGACGAATTAGAAAAGTCTGCAACTCAATTTAAAATTTAAAACTTGTAAGTATATGAAAGACCACCTAATTTAGTTGGTCTTTCTATTTTAATTACACATTCAGATTTACTTATATAATAACTGTCCTCCAAAAAAAATAAAGGATTCTGACAATTTGTGACTAATAACAGAAATAAGGGGCAACATTTGTAAAATATATTTTTGACTGGGGGTTTTGTATGATTCAGGTTCGAAATCTAGTAAAATCATTCGGCTCACTTGATGTTTTAAAGGGAATTGATTTAGAAGTAAATGAAAAAGAAGTTGTCGTTTTAATTGGTGCCAGTGGTTCCGGTAAAAGTACATTACTTCGCTGTCTTAACTTTTTAGAAATGTACGATGAAGGTGAAATTCACTTACAAGGTGAACGAATTGATCCAAAGCATTCAAATTTAAACAAAGTCCGCGAAAATGTCGGTATGGTTTTTCAGCACTTTAACCTCTTTCCTCATATGACCTCACTAGAAAACATCATAGAAGCACCTATTCATGTAAAAAAATTAGAAGCAGCAAATGCAAAAGAAATCGGAAATCAGCTTCTGCAAAAAGTCGGCCTACAAGATAAAGCAGATGTAACGCCCCATCTCCTATCAGGTGGTCAAAAACAGCGTATTGCTATTGCACGAGCTCTTGCTATGAATCCTAAAATTATGCTATTTGATGAACCTACCTCAGCTTTAGACCCTGAACTTGTTGGAGAAGTATTGCAAGTTATGAAAGAACTTGCTGAAGAAGGAATGACCATGGTTATTGTTACTCATGAAATGAATTTCGCAAGAGATGTAGCTGATCGCGTCATTTTTATGGATGATGGAAAAATTGTAGAAGATGCTCCGCCAGCACAATTCTTTTCAGCTCCATCACATGAACGAGCGAAACAATTTTTACGTAACGTTTTATAATATAACTTCTGTTTCAAACGAAAAGAAATTCATTCATACGGTGCACAACTAATCATCTAAATAAAATATTTCAATAACATACTTAAAACCATCCGTATGATCAATATATAAGGAGGGGTTTTATGAAAAGAAAACTATTAACCATTGTTGCGAGTATTACATTATGCACATCCTTTATACTAGGAGCCTGTAGTAAGGAAAGTGCTACTACTTCTTCAAATGGTGAAAAAGAATTTCGTTATGCGATGAGTGGCTTATATAAGCCTTTTAACTATAAAGAAAATGACGGAAAACTTGTCGGTTTTGATGTAGAACTAGGTGAAGCACTTGCGAAAAAAATGAATATGAAACCAACCCCTATTACAAATCCATGGGAAACGCTAATCCAAGGTCTCAAAGCGAAAAAGTATGATGTAATACTGGGCAGTATGGCAATTACAGAAGAACGCTTAAAAGCTGTTAATTTCTCAAATCCTTATTATCGTTCTGGTGCCCAAATTTTTGTAGCTAAAAAGAATACATCTATCTCTTCTCCAGAAGATTTAAAGGGTAAGAAAATTGGTGTTGTAAAAGCTAGTACCTTTAAAGACCTCGTTGCAAAATATACAGATCAAATTACAGAATACGATAGCGATATTACTGCACTTATGGACTTAGAGCCTGGACGTATCGACGCAGTAATTACAGATCAAATGGTTGGTTTACGCATGATCAAAGAAGGTAAATCAAATATAAAAGAAGCTGGAAAACCACTAAACCTTGATGAAATGGGAATTGCTATTCGTAAAGATGATAAAGAAATGGTCGAGAAAGTAAATAAAGCTTTAGATGAAATTATTAAAGATGGTACGTATGAAAAGATCAGTAAAAAATGGTTTGGGCGTAATATTCTTGGTGAAGAGGAAAAAACAAAGTAATTTAGCCCTTCAAAGTTCCCATAAATCATGCCCCACTTTGTGTGGGGCATTTCATTCTCTACTAAAATCTATACAATATGAGGTGAAACGCATGTTTGAAATTTTTATCTCTACCTATCCCACACTCTTAAAAGCTACTATTGTCACATTACAATTAACACTAACATCCCTATTACTCGGTTCAATAATTGGATTACTATTCGCTTTCTTTCGAATCTCTAACAATAAAGTTTTAAATAGTATCGCTCACGTATACATCGCCATTATTCGTGGAACACCTTTAATTGTTCAAATCGCCATTCTCTATTTTGGGATTACATCCGTTGTTGTTTTTACTCCTTTTTGGGCAGGAGCCATTGCTTTAGCAATTCATAACGGTGCATATATTACTGAAATTTTCCGCGGCTCTATCCAATCTGTCGATCGTGGGCAAATGGAAGCTGCTCGCTCTCTAGGTATGCCGTATCCTTTAGCAATGCGCCGTATTGTATTACCGCAAGCATTTCGTCAATCTATTCCTCCTTTAGGAAATCAATTTATTATTGGATTAAAAGATTCTTCACTTGTTGCTTACGTAGGATTGTCCGAATTATGGGGGTCAGGTTTATCAATCGCTGCAGGGAACTTCCAACAATTAGATACATATATAATCGTTGGTTTATATTATCTCGTGCTCGTTCTCCTATTCACTTACCTTGTTAATCTTTTAGAAAAACGATTACAGCGAAAAGAAACAAACTCTATACAAACTGCAAAAAAGAAAACAAAAGAAATTTCTCTTTGAACAAACTAACAGGTTAAGGACTATTTCCTTAACCTGTTTTTATTTCTTCTCCATACTTTTTACTCCAATAATATTTTTCTATGTATAAGAAATTCATTATATTTCTACAGTCTCCCTCTTTACACATCATAAAATTATCCATAATATAGTAAAGATGGATATGCACATCTAGACGTCTTAAATAGTATAAGGAGGTCACTATGCTGGATTTAATTTATAAAGATTGGCTGAAACAAAAATATCAAATTTATAACCTTCAGCAACTTACAAGCTACATAAACAACTTAATTAGCCTGGCTGAAACATTAGGATTCTATCAATTACAAAAGGATTTACAACAATTATCTACAACGTTAAAAGATTCTAGCTCTGTCTACGATGTAGTCGAGCATATCACAGAAATGATGCTTTCCTTTAAACAGGATGATCAATTACTTAAAATTTATATAATTGGTACTATCCCTGAGGTACTTCAAAATGCCTCCATTCAAATTTTCGACAACATAAATAATGCTGATTGTGTTGTTGTATATAAAGAAACTATCCCTTCTTATTTCATACAACAGCCTATCATTTATTTTTATGAGAACGTAGATGATGAACAAATTGTGCATCACGGAGTACAAGAGGTTTTACATACAAAATTACCTTTTGAAACAATCCAGAAGAGATTACAAAAATATATGTCAGTATCTCGCCAAACCCCTCCACTATTAGTAGTAACCGCTGACGACTTATTAACAAAATTTATAAAAACTGAATACACAACTTTACTAAACGTATATCATTTCACTAGTGGAAAGCACTTTTTCACAGAAAAAATCTATGAACAGTTTCCATTCTTCATACTAATTGTGGATTGGATGATGCCACAAATGGATGGTTTAGAACTTATTAATCGATTAAAGAGATTGTTGCCTAGTCGACATTTCCGAATTTTTATGACCTCTACTAAATCAACAGCCCACCACCTGGAGGAAGCATTTAAAGCCGGTGCTGATGATTTTATTGAAAAGCCGTTTTCACCTTTAGAATTTAAGGTTCGTTTGGCGCACTTATTAGAAGGAAGGAATGAAGGCTATTGATTATAGTTACAATTGTACAATCCATAGTTATCTTTTTAATAGTTGCTATTCTTATAGCGTATATATATTTAATTTCACTAAAATTACGTAGTAGAAATTTCAAAAGAAAAAATAATAAATGGAAAGAAGAAAATAGAAAATCTCTATATGAATTTATCATGCATAATAAATGCCATGATTTCAAAATTGAACATACAGCAGATATTCACGCACTAGAATCTCTCTGCATTAAAGCTACACAGCTCGTATCCGGGATTGATGAAAAACAGCGCATTCATCATTTATTACAAGTCTATTTGTTTCCCCATTATAAAGAAAAATTAGTTCACGGCACTCATATAGAAAAACAAAATATATTAGATATTATTTCTTTCTTCAAAATAAAAGAGTTTGAAAATGAGGTAAAAGATATATGCACTCAAACATCTGGATCTATCCAGCATCAAGCATTTACTACATTAAGTACATTAAACACAAGGCAAGCAATTTTACTTGCTACAAGAGTCCATGACTCTATTCCCATCACTATGATCGCTTTAAGTATTTCTCAAACTGAAAATTTTTCTGTTTGGGTTGAGTTTTTCCATACATTACCTAAACAATTTCAATATGAAATTTTAAATGCAATCGGTACACGGGAAGAAAATAGCTACTATCTTTTCCTCATTCAAAACTTAATGAATGAAGATGAGGAAATTATTATTCGCTCGTTACATGCTATTTCAAAGTTAATGCCTAAAACAGAAACAAAAGAGCACATTGAACATTTATTTAAAAAGGACAGTTGGCAAATTCACCTCATGCTTATTCGTGTAATAACCCCCTTTAAAGATGAAGGATACTTCCCTTATTTACTAGAACAAGCAGGGCATCAATCTTGGTGGATACGTCGTGAAGTCCAACATGCAATTCAATATTATTCAAACTGGCAAGAAAAGTATATTGAAATTGCATTACATCACCCTGATCGTTTCGCACGTGAAAGTGCATTAGAGGCTTTAGCACGAAAGGATGTGACAACATATGCATTATCTTGATATATTTTTTAAAATTTCACAATGGCTCTTCTTACTATACATGGGTGTTGCTATCTTATTCTATACAGCTATATTTCTGATTTCTGCATTCACCTTAAGAAAAAAAAGAGAACGTGATGAAAATAGGGAATTACTTCATTATTTACAGTCTGGTATTACTCGACCTGTCTCTATTATTGTTCCTGCCTATAACGAAGGAGTCACTATCGTATCAAGTGTCCAATCACTTTTAACTTTAGAATACCCTGAGTTTGAGGTAATCGTCGTAAACGATGGATCAAGCGATGATACGTTAGAACAATTAAAAGATCATTTCCAACTATACGAAATTCAGAACGTGGTTAGATTACAATTGGAAACAGAGACTATTCGAAAAATATATCGCTCATCTGTTAATAAACAAATTATCGTTGTCGATAAAGAAAACGGCGGCAAAGCAGATGCATTAAATGCAGGTATCAATATTTCCAACTATCCGTACGTTTGTTCATTAGATGCTGATTCTCTCTTAGAACGTGATGCACTTATGAAAGCTATGAAACCAATTTATGAATCTCCAGAAAAAGTTATGGTAACTGGCGGGAGTGTTCGAATTGTGAACGGTTCTTACATACAAAATGGACAAATGATTGAAAATCGTCTTCCAAAACAACCTCTTGCGCTCATGCAAATTATCGAGTATTTGCGTGGATTCTTATTTGGTCGCTTAGCATGGAGCAAGTATAATATTCTTCCTATCATTTCTGGTGCATTTGGTATTTTCGATAAAGGAGAAGTTATTCGTGTTGGAGGTTATCAGCGAAAAACTGTCGGAGAAGATATGGAGCTTGTCGTTCACCTTCATAAAAAAGCTTTACAGGATGGAGAAGAGAAGAAAAGAAAATCATTTATAACCCAAACGCAATTTGCTGGACACAGGCTCCCGATGATTTAACAACCTTCCGCAAACAACGGAGTCGTTGGCACCGTGGTTTAGGTGAAACTTTATGGCGCCATAAAGATATTTTATTCCGTCCAAAATATAAAGCTTTCGGTATGATTGCAATGCCTTTTTATTTATTACTAGAATGGCTCGGTCCTATTATTGAAATACTTGGCTATTTACTACTACTGTATCATTTACTATTCGATGAAATTTTCACAGAATATGTATTTTTACTGTTAGCTGCTACCGTACTATACGGATCATTCCTATCCGTAGGAGTTGTTTTATTAGAAGAATGGAGTATGAAAAAGCAAAATAGCATTAAAGATTTCACACTCTTACTTCTCTGGTCGTTAACTGAATCATTTTGGTATCGTCCACTGACTGTTTGGTACCGATTTTTAGGACTGTTTCAAAGTCTTTTCCGAATTAAAGGTTGGGGGAAGATGAAGCGTAAATCGCTTGAAAATCAATCCTCAGAGCGTTTTTGGTGGCTGCGAAGAATCGCCTTCATCCTAATTATTTTAGCTGTTATTTTCGGCATAGATGCAACAAAACACCGATTGCAACCAACATTCCTAAAAAACCCTGCAGATAATATTTCATATGGTTTTAAAGCAGAGCGAAATAAGCAAAACCTTCAACATTATACAGGAGGCAAATGGGAAGATTGGACAATTAAAGGTGTGAACCTAGGTATGGCAAAACCAGGGGCATTTCCAGGTGATGCTGCAATTACAAAAGCAGAATATAAAAAATGGTTGAAACAAATTAGCGAAATGGGTGCAAATACGATTCGTATTTATACCATTCACCCTCCTGCTTTTTACGAAGCTTTATTTGAATTTAACCAACAAGCAAAACAACCTTTATATTTCTTCCATGGTGTATGGGTTGAAGAAGAACAACTGTTAGAAACAAAAGATGCTTACAAATCAAAAAATGAACTCTTTAAAAATATTGAAAGAACAGCCGATGTAATTCATGGTAATACAACAATCGCTGCTGAAAAAGGACATGCTTACGGTGAATATAATTATGATGTGTCACAATATTTAGCTGGTTGGATTCTCGGGATTGAGTGGGATCCTGACATGGTCATCGAAACAAATAAAAAACATGCTGATAAAACTTCATTTAAGGGTAAATATTTCGAAGCAAAGAATGCTAGTCCATTTGAAATTTGGCTAGCTGAAGGAATGAATCATATCGCTCAATATTCTATTAGCAAATATGAGACCGCTCAGCCTATCGCTTTTTCCAACTGGGTTACAACAGATTTACTAGATCACCCTGCTGAACCGTTCATCGGTGAAGATGCTGTATCTATAAATCCAAATCATATCTTTGCTAATAAGAATTACCCAAGCGGGGCGTTTGCCTCTTATCACGTGTATCCTTATTACCCTGACTTCTTAAATTTCGATCCAGATAAAGCAAATTTCAAAGACCATCGAGGGCAATCCAATAGTTACGCTGCTTATTTAAAAGACTTGCATGATTCACATGAAATGCCTGTTGTTATTTCGGAATTTGGTATCCCAGGATCCCGAGGTATTTCTCATAAAAATATACATGGAAAAGACCAAGGGCATATGAATGAAGATGAACAAGGGAAACGTAATGCAGAGCTCTTCGAAGATATTATTCAGGCGAAATTGGCCGGCGGTATTGTATTCATTTGGCAAGATGAATGGTTTAAATTCTCTTGGAATACAACTAAATATGATAATACGGAAGAACGCCCACATTGGAACAACGTACAAGTTCCTGAACAACATTTCGGTTTGCTATCATTTGAATCCCATACTATTAATGTCGATGGTGATACGAGTGATTGGAAAACAAAAACAAAAATTGGGGATAAGAATGGTTACACGACTTTCGTAACACACGATGAGTCCTATTTATACTTATCCATTGATCGTCCAAAAGCTAGACCTCTTGAAGAGGAACCTATTACAATTGGAGTAAACATATTACCTGAACAAGGAAATAAAGAATTTAACGGCCTTTCTATGAGAGAAGGCGCTGATTTTAAAATTGATTTGCACGGCGGACAATCTAATCAAGTACTTGTTGATTCTTATTATGATGTATTCTCTTATGAATTTGGTTTCCAACGAAATCTAGTTCCTTATACAAAACTAGAAAAAAATAGCGGACAATTCTCTCCTATTTATACAGCGTTAAGTTTACCAATTACATTACCACTAACTCAGGAACAATTGCCATTTGAAAAATTTAATGTCGGAGCATTAACTATGGGAAATAGTAATCCAGATAGTGCTGATTACAACTCACTTGCAGATTTTTCTACTCCGAAAAAAGAGACAATTGAGATTCGGATTCCTTGGATGTTATTAAATGCGAAGGCACCAAATATAAAAGAATTTATTGGTGATATTTATGCAAATGAAGAAATAGATGGTTTAACTACGAAACAAATTATTAACGCAATTGGCTTTACAGTTCAAATTGGAGCTGAAAACATTACAACTGCACAAGATGGAGAATACGCTATGTATAACTATTCAAAATGGGGTGATGTTGTCGAATATACATCACGACTCAAGAAAAGTTACTACTACATGCAAAAAGTATATCAAGCTACAAAATAACAAAAAGCAAGCTACTTTTCAGTAGCTTGCTTTTTTCAAAATGTATATATATTTACTGATTTACTTTTTTAATACTCTCTTCTTCCTCTATATGTTCCTCACGATATGAAATATTATGAGGATCTAGCCCATTTCCTAAAGAACCATAGAAATGCTCTCTATGCGGATCCACTAATTCACTTCCTTGATAATACACACGTGGTGTATTCCATAGCGCTGCCAAAGCTTTTGTCATCGGCATCTCATGATAGCGTTCCGGCCACATTTCTTTAATTTTCTCTTTTACTAACGGGTAGTATTTAGAGCTCATAGCAGGGAACAAATGATGTTCTGTATGATATGAGAAATTGAAATGTAAAACGTCTACCCAACGCGGCACTGTTACTGATAAACAGTTTGCTAACGGATCATTTACTGGAACAATTGGATTTAAGCGGTGATTTGTTGCGATATATGCCATTACAATAAAGTTAGCAATTAACAATGGAATCACATATGCAAATAACCATTTTCCAGGTCCCATAATAAACAATAAACTAATCCAAACAGTCCAAGGCAAAAGAAGTTGAAGCCATACAGATTTTTGATTGGATGACTTAAACTCTTTTATAAAATGAAAGAACATTCGAGTCGAATGCAATGTAAATTGAATTGTTAGTGACAGAAAACTAAAGAATGAACGTACATGAAGAGGCATGCGATATACCCAGCTCAAAAACTTACTCTTTTTAAGCTTCTCAAGTGTAGGCCATGCATCTGGATCATTCTCTTCATGTTGTGTATGAACGTGATGCGTTGCATTATGCCACTTTCGCCAAAGTTTAGGACCTGTTGATAATGGCATAAATGCAATCGCTCCTAAGAAATCACGAAGCCATGCCTTTCTTACAACAGTTCCATGTAAAATTTCATGCCCTAAAAACCCAAGTGAAGCAAAACATAATCCAAGAACGATCGCAATTCCTAGATTAGCCCACACATTCAATTCAAATACACCAATCGATATTAACCCCGCCAATGCCACAAGTAAATAAGCCAGTCCGCCAAATAAACGAGTAGGAACTGGTTTAAATGCTTTTTTCGGCAAATGTGGTGATACACGTGCTGCATACCACCCAAACGTATGAAGCTCCTTCATCCTTTTGCCCCTTTCTTATGCCGCGCCTTGCGCAACTTACATATATCAATTCTTGCTTCCAGATTGATTTTACTAGGTGATTAAAAAGCATCTAGTATAAGGAAAATATACTCACTCTATCGTCACTTATTTTTCGCTTTTATTATCAATGAAAAACATTTATCTTTTTACTCTCTATCAACCTTTCCACATGATGAATCATATCAATAGAATTTCTACATTGTCAATAACTTTTATGACCTAGTAATAAAAGTTGGTTATATTTTTATAATTATACTTTATTTCAATAAAGAAAAAACACATATTTTATAAGGTTTCATCTATTATACATATACGTACCTTGACATGCTATAGACTCTATCTTATTCAAGAACTCTCTGTGTAAACAACAAATACACTCACTTAAATTTAAGCTTTACACAACTTCTACCTCTTCATACCAACAAGACCTAATAATTATACTGAAATAATTTTATCTTTCTTTTAAATAAAAATAGCCTTCCTCTAAAACAGCACACATGAATTTCATCTCATATGGAAATATTAAAAGGAAAATTGTTCTAAATCAGGAGGTTTCCTTAATGACAAGCGATACATTTCCACAATTCCCATCATCTTATTGGATTGAATCTACTCAACTCCCTGCTTTTCCCCCTTTATCTGAAAATATAAAGACAAAAGTCGCTATTATAGGTGCTGGTATTACAGGTATTACTACTGCCTATTTACTTGCAAAAGAAGGCATCGATGTTGTATTAATTGATTCTGGTCTTATTTTAAACGGGACGACTGGACATACAACAGCGAAGATAACAGCGCAACATGATCTTATTTATGATGAATTAATAAACCATTTCGGTATGGAAAAGGCCGGGCTTTACTATGAATCAAATAATCATGCCCTACAATTTATTAATGAAACTTTGCAAACATATAAAATCGACTGTAATTTCTCAAATGAAGATTCATATTTATATACAACTACTGATAAGGGATTAAGAAATTTATCGAAAGAATATGAAGCTTATCAAAAATTAAATATACCTTGTGACTATGTTCAATCTCTATCGATTCCAATTCCAGTACAATCTGCACTTGTCATGAAAAATCAAGCCCAGTTTCATCCCCTTCTTTATTTGAAAACGCTTTTAGAAAAGTTTGTGGAGATGGGTGGAAAAGTTTATGAACAAACGACTGCTATGGATGTAGAAAAAGGAGATTCTCCACAAGTCATTACAAAGGACGGACATCGCATTACGTGTGAATATGTTGTCTCTTGTTCACACTTTCCTTTTTATGATGCGAATAGCTTTTTCTTTACGCGAATGTACGCAGAACGCTCTTATGCTCTTGCTATTAAAACAAAAACAGATTATCCAGGTGGCATGTATTTAAGTATTGATGACCCAAAACGCTCCTTACGCTACACAACAAGCAATGGGGAAAAATTAATTTTAATTGGCGGAGAAAGTCATAAAACAGGCCAAGGAATAAACACGATGCTTCATTATGAAGCACTGTATTCTTTTGCAGAAGCAACGTTTGGGGTAGATGAGGTTCCTTATAGATGGTCAGCACAAGATTTAATCACGCTAGATAAGGTCCCTTATATCGGACATATTAACGAGAGCAATCCAAATATATTTGTTGCAACTGGATATCGTAAATGGGGGATGACAACTGGAACTGCTGCTGCTCATTTACTGAAGGATTCCATTCTAAAAGTAGATAGTCCATATAAAGAACTATATGCACCTTCACGCTTTCATGCAAATCCAGATATAAAAACATTCTTCTCCCAAAACATTGATGTTGCGAAACATTTAATTGAAGGAAAGATTGAAACTGCATTACGTAAGCCAGAAGATCTCGAAGTTGGTGAAGGATCTGTCGTACATGTTAACGGGAAACGAGCAGGTGCTTATAAGGACAAAGATGGAAAATTACATATTGTCGATACAACTTGTACACATCTCGGCTGCGAAGTGGAATGGAATAATGGTGATTGTACTTGGGACTGCCCTTGCCACGGTTCCCGTTTTTCAATTGAAGGCGATGTTATTGAAGGTCCGGCAGATCAACCGTTAAAACGAGTTGATAATGAGTAAATAAATAAAGAAGTTCAACAGAATGACTGTTGAACTTCTTTATTTGCTATAAAACTTTTTCATATAAATCCCGACATAAGAAGGGAAATATTAACATCAAATGAAATAATATATTCATCTACAAATCAAAAGGGGTGAACATTATGCAACCTTCAGCTCCACCTCATCTAGAACCTACAAAAACTATCTTTTCGAACTCTATTACAAAGCTTGTTGTTTTTATTTGTTGGCTAGCCATTCTAGCTGACGGCTATGATTTAGGTATTTACGGGGCCGTTCTGCCTAAGCTACTGGAAGACAACAGCTGGGCACTATCACCAGCTCATGCTGGTACAATTGCCAGCTATGCTTTGTTTGGAATGTTTATTGGCGCTATTCTAGTTGGAACTATTACAGATCTAATTGGAAGAAAATGGACACTTATATGCTGTTTAGCACTTTTTTCTACTACAATGGGCCTAGCTGCACTTGCTCCTTCTCCTGAATTATTTGGACTATGGCGATTTATCGGAGGAATTGGACTAGGCGGTGTCATTCCAACAGCTTCCGCACTTACTGTTGAATATTCACCCAAAAAGCGACAATCTTTTATTTATGCTCTTATGTTTACTGGCTATCCTTTAGGTATCGTGTTAGGCGCTATTTTGTCCATGTTTATGTTAGAAGATTTCGGATGGAGAATTATGTTTGGCATCGGAATGATTCCACTACTCCTCATTCCTTTCATTATTCGTTATTTACCTGAATCCATTCAATTTTTGTTATCACGTAACCGCCAAGAAGAAGTGGATAAAATTCTTAATCGTTTTCAAATTGAATTCCATGCAAAAGAGAAAACTCATCAACCCCCATCTAATATACGAAAGAAAAATGGATTTCTTACTTTATTCTCAAAAGAATACATAAAAGCAACGCTGCTTTTTTGGATCACTTATATAATGGGGATGTTTTTAATATACGGTTTAAATACTTGGTTACCTCAGATGATGCGACAGGCAGGATATCCTCTTGGATCTAGTTTATCATTTCTACTTATGCTAAATATTACCGCCGCTATCGGTGCATTATTTGCTGGAGCAATCGCAGATCGTATAGGAGCCAAAATTGTTATTAGCATTTCCTATCTTATGGCAGCTGTATGTATTGGACTATTAACAATTAAACCATCTGTTACAATCATTTATCTTTTAATTGGTCTTGCTGGAATTGGATCGGTCGGTATTACTCAAATATTAAATGCATATGTGACACAATACTTCCCATCCCATATCCGAGCTACTTCCTTAGGCTGGGGACTTGGACTTGGCCGAGTTGGCGCAATTACTGGTCCTATTCTTGTCGGTATTATTATGACAATGCAATATGACTTAGTATGGAATTTTTACTTATTCTCATTTGCAGGTCTTCTTGCAGCTATATCTGTTTTCTTTATTCCTACAAAATAAAAAGAGCACAAACTTACTTGTGCTCTTTTTCGTATACCGCAAACAACATATCTCGAAACAATGTATTTAAACTCTCAATATCGATCCCTGATCCCTTTTCAATTCCTTTTACATATTGCTGATAGTAATGAATTTGTTCTTCTAAAAATTGATTCAACACATCAATTTTTAATCCAACATCTAATTCAGTACCTGCCTTTTTCTTTATTAACAACTGTTCAATTTCATCTAATACGCTACGCTCCAATGATAATTCTGTAATTAATCGATCGAATTCTACAGGAGGCAAAGTTGTTTTCTCCTCTAGCCACTTACAAGCCAAAATAGGACGCAATACATAAAAGTACTTTTTTAATTTTACATTCTCACCTTGCAAAAATTCACGATAATTTTTTGAAGCCATATGTAAGTAATGATATATCGTTGCTTTCGGATCGAAGTTCTTTTCACTCATTTGCTGAAGCTGTTCTGGAAAATTAGAGTTTTTCGAATAAAAAATGGGTGATCGAATCCATTCGAGTAAAGCTGGGTTTGACTTTGCAAATAGTTGTAACGCTTTTTTAATATCCCATCCGCTTATATCTAAATCATCACTAATCGGATACTCAATTACATCTCGTTTATCATGAATGGATAAATACCATTCTACCGGGTGCATATAAACGAATCTAACATCATAATCACTATCTTTTGATGGAAATCCCCATGCACGACTCCCTGACTCCACAGCGAATAAAATTTTCACATCATTTTCTTTCTCAATTCGTTCTAACTCCAACTTAATATTCTCTCTCATTTCATACCCTCTCCATTTTTTGATTATTTCCTTGGAAATTCGACAAATATATTACTAAGTTTACTACATACTAAAATAGCTGTCAGAAAATTCCCGACAGCCTGTCAAAATTCGTTATTTTTTACTTGTTCTTTTCAGTTACACTAACCGCAATTCGTTCAAACTCTTTTTGGATCTCCTCTTTGTATGCATCTACTTTTGAAAAGTCCATAGCAGCAATATAAATTCGTTCTAATTTATCACGAACTGATTTCGCTTTCGCTAAAAAAGACATCGCCTCATTCATTTTTGCTTTATATTGAATAGAGACGTCACGAATTTCCTCCGCATACTTCTCATCCGTCCCTGGTGTTACAATAAGGGCATACATATCTATAATTTCATCACCTTCGCGGCTCGGAAAATATTCATGTGGTGCGGTGCTATCGAAAATCGCAAACCCTAATTCTCTTACGATCACCATATCAAGACTATTTGGATCAAACCCACAATGATATACTTCAACTTCAAATCCTTTTTCTTCTGCTGCCTTAGCTAATTTTTTGAGCATTGTTGATTTCCCAGAACCTGGGCGTCCTTTTATAAAATAACGATGTGGTAATCCTTCTGTTAAATTAGGAACAAAATCAACTGCTCCTTTCGGTGTAGCTGCTCCTAAAAACCGATGTTTCACAAGCGATTGTTTCCCAACTTTATCTGTAAATAATTTCTGAATGAGCTGCTCGGTTAGTTCGTTCGCTTTATTAAAATCAATATTACTAATATATATTTTCTCCCACTCATCATGTATAACTAATGCCTCGTTAAAACGAGCGTAAGCAGCTTGAAAAGCTTTGCTTGCTTCTGAAACAAATCGTTCAATTTCCACTTTCTGCTTTCTTAACTTATCTGAATCCCAAGCAATTCCTAAATTAATATACTCCTCGACAACTCCTGGCATTTTTGGCTCAATAACATGCGGTGATGTTCCATCAACAATTCCTACTTTTAACTTCGGGATAATGACACCATCAACCGATTTATTATCAGAAGAACAGTGTAAAAATTCAATATCATATCCCTTTTCAACCCATTCACGACCTATTACCTTAATTAAAGAAGATTTTCCCGTTCCAGGTCCACCCTTTAAAATAAATAATCTGTTTAGTCCTTTTAAATTCTCTTCATATAAATTATGAAATCCTCTAGCTGTATTTCCACCAGCATAATAATTCAATACATTCCCTGTCACTGCACTCACTCCTTCGCAGCATTCTATTTACATAAGCTACAATATGCGAGCAACTTTATTTGGGTGAATACCTATTTTGTGTTGCACAGAAAAAGGAAATGAATTACAATTTTATTATCACGAAAATTCCGAACTTTGAATTGAATATACCTTTATCAAGAGAGGCAGAGGGACCGGCCCTTTGAAGCCCAGCAACCTCAGTTTATACAAACTGAATAGGTGCTAATTCCTGCAAAATGCATTGCATTTTGAAAGATAAAACGTAACTATTGTGTGCAAAACTCATCTTTCTTGATTATGAAAGGTGAGTTTTTTATATTTCAAAATATATACTTGGAGGTATTTAAAGTGAAAGTAATTGACCTATCCCAAACATTTGAAAACAATATGTCTCAATTTCCTGGAACACCAAAAATCAATTTAGAAGCCATTACAAGCGTTGAAGAAACAGGTTATCAAGTTACAGATTTTCATTCTGTCGTTCATGTTGGTACACATTGTGATGCTCCTGCTCATTTCATTTCAGGCGCAACGACTATTGATCAATTGCCCCTAGACCAATTTGTAGGTGAAGCTGTTCTTATCGACGTAACTCATGTACAAGAACGAAAACTACCTAAAGAAGTATTACACAATGCTGACATAAAAGAAGGTGATATTGTCATTTTCCATTCCAACCTATCTAATAAATGGAATACAGAAGCGTATGAACAAGAAGCCTTTTATCTTTCTGAAGAATTAGCTGAAGAATTAGTTCAATTAAAAGTAAAATCTGTCGGTTTAGATTTCATTTCTCCTGACGAGGTAACGACAGAAACATCGCCAATTCATCACATACTACTTGGGAATAATATTTATTTAATCGAAAACTTAACAAACTTAGATGCCATTAATGCGAAACGTTTCTTTTTCTCAGCGGCACCTTTAAAAATTAAAAATAGCGACGGTGCTTTCGCAAGAGCATTCGCTGTAATTTTTTAAACAAACTATACAAAAAAGCAAAGATCATCATTGACCTTTGCTTCTATTTCTTTTATTTAAACTAAGAAAGAATTGCTCAACGCGAGGACGTAACCAAGCTAAATAATCTTTCTCTTTCTTCTTTGTACAAGCTATTTCTTCCCCATCGACCATTCCGACAAGTTCTAGCTCTAACAGTTGCCTCGTAAATGCTAACATATTTATTTCTTCTTCCGGATACTCTTCCTTTAATTTCTCCTCAATTTCCCCTAATAAAAAACCGTCACGCATCATTGCCAATGCATCAATCCAAAGTGGCGGCATTTCATATTTTTCTCCTGTAATTGTATCTTTTACAATATAATTCTTTTGCTCTTTTCGAAATTGAATCGCGTGTAAGCATACAGTCGAATTTAATGTTAATTCCATCATACCACCTCTTTCATAATATCTGCATAGAAAAAAGGATGCGCGTGCACCCCTTCTTTTTCTAACACTACCGAACCGTTACATGAATAACAAATCTCATGTCGATATTTTCCTCCATTATAAACGAAGTATTTTATAAAAAAAACCCTTCTCGAAACATTTTATAAAATGTTTATATTTACGCAACAAGAACACTTTTCTGAAAAATATTTTCTTCTAGCGCATTATGCTATCGGTAAAAAAATCTCCACCTTCATTCCTAGCTCTCCGCTACTTTGAATCGCAATACTTCCTTGCTACTCCTCATGATCAATACAAAAACTCTACATATTATCTCATTAAATGATAAGGAAATTACTTTCAGAGCAATCTGTAACCTTATAACGAGAAAAGGAAGGAGATTTCCCCTTCCTTTTCATCACAATTTATATCCACCTTACTCGATCATGTAGCAATCCATCCGTAAAGTCATTTCCACCAACTACAAAATCATTCATATATAAATTCAAATATTCTCCGTACTTACTTTCTGTATTTAATAATAATTCCTCTACATAATAGGCACCTTGTTTAAAGTTATCGAACAGTAAACTACACAAGCCAGCATAAATGCCACATCCTACTTGGAAGTATGTCGCATTCGTTTTATATTTATGAAAAACTTGACTGCTATTCATCACGTTATACATATAGGTCTCGCTATTTTCATAAACGAGTAATACACCGACTAGATCCTCGCCCGCAATCTCTTCTTCGGCTGGATTAAATACTTTACGATTCCAATTCCATAGATCTTCTACCTTATCTAAGTTCTGTCTAATTATATTTGTTGTATACTCGTTAATTCGGTAAAGAAACCCTACTTCCATGTTAAAGTTTTTCCCTAAAATTAAAACTTCCTCATGCGGCATCAAACAACCATAAAATTCTTTCTCTCCCAACTTTACTTTATACTCTGAAGCATATACATCTTCATAAAAGTAAAGAGGACGATGATGACTCATATACATCGGATAACTCCATATCGCTTCATCTAGAAATCGCTCTACTGCCCATGAAGCATACAGTGTATGAGGCTTTATAAGTGCTGTATCATTCAAAAATGACGTATCATGTTCTACTATATAGCATGCTCTTGGCTTTTCATTCGGGCGTTCCTTCATAAGTTCAACAACCATCCATTGAACGACACCTGGATTCATACCTGAGCCTATAATTGCTTTTGTATTTTTAAATTTATCTTTTTCCTTCTCAAATCTCGTATATCTTTCCGTAAGCTGAAAGCCGATTAAACTATCGTCCTGATCTACTGCCTCGTTTTCCAAAGCTGAATTAATATAACAAATTCCAAGTTCATTACAACAGCTTAATACTCTGATCGTATCTGCCCCTGAAACATCAATCACAACGCTCGTACTACTTTCTTTTAAATGTTTTTTAAATGTCACTACATCTTGGAGATCTATTTCGGATAAAAACAATTGATCTTCCAAATTTGGAAACAACTCGTCATAATACGTCCTATCTTTTTGTTTTATATCAACCAAATAAAATGTAACATTCTTTATCACTTCATAAATCGGGTCTTTTTCATTTACTATCGCTTGATTTAAAATCGCTAAAACTGCTTTTGCTGCTCCACCAGCACTACCAAGTAATGTAATCGATAACGAATTTGGAAACTGCTCCACCAACAAAACCCCTTTAATATATTAGTTAAGCAGTTCTCCCTCAAAAAAATAAATTGAATACATCAAAAGATAGCTCGTACATATTCTTTATAATTTAGTACAAAATTTCCTCTTCAACAGCCATACTAACATATTTATATTCAATTCATTTTTCCCCTCATATTCAGATCAAGCTAAACAAATAGGCTCGACCTTTTCTTCTGCATATAAAAGAAAAAGCCAGCCCTTTCAATTAACTTACGGACAATGGACAGATTTTACATGTTGAATATTTACATACATTTTCGCATCACGCGCTTTTAATATTTCAATATGCCCTTCATCAATCTTCGCCATCTTTCCGATTTTATTATATTCCTCACCTAAATCGAACACCATAATTTTTCCAGACATTTTAATAAGTTGTTCTTCAAACGTTCGAGCTAACGTAATATTTAAGGGATTCACGGGGAGTTCATTTTTATTGAGGGCGTAAGGCACTTGATTTTCTTTATACGGAATTAACCATTTCAAGTGTTTTAAAGATATATATACAGTTTTATAAACTGGACTATAAAAAACAATATAATCGTTCATTACACTTGTAACATACCCATGTATTGGAGCATTTCCTGCTACATAAATTTCCGTAAAAATCCCTTTGGAAGTACTTAATACTTTCCTCAAAGAAATTGAAGGTGACTCTCTCTTAATTACAGAATCCACATCTGGTTTTAAGATTTCTTCATCATGTGATCGTAAAAATTTATAATATTGTACATGGTATAAAGATATATATACGTAGTCTTGTCCATTGTAAAGAACAACGATATCATTTCCTACGTCTATTAATACACCTTTAAACCTTTTTTCACCAATTAATTTAACATATATATTTTCTCCAATACTTTTGTTTAACTCATTCATCTATATCCTCCTTCCTATGAATTTCTTCTTTCCTGTCTTTCATTTCTAAAAAAATAATCAGGGCAAAGTTCTGTTTTAATAGTAAGTAATTCCTTTTCATACTATTGAAATAAGAAATTGTTCTTCTCTTTCCCTCATAATGCCCCTCTTATTTATTAAACATTATTCATCTTCATTCTTTTTACATTTAACTACTTGACTCACACTCTTAATATGAGACTTAACTACATAAATCACTTCATCGCAGTTTACTAGTGTAATGCAGCCATGGTGTACCTCACTTAACAAACCTTCCACACATTCTGGACCACCACGATTAATTTTTACCCACTTATACTTCAAGTCTTTTAATATATCTAGAAAAGTATCCTCATCAGAGCAGAAACATGAACTATAGCAATCACCACATTTACTTTCTTTTACTTTCTTAACTAGACTCTTCACATGCTTCAAGTGATAATATACTAATTCACCATGTGGTAATTGTAACGTTAGATAATCTTTTCCTAACGATACAAGCTCACCAACTCGACTTTCTGGTCCGCGAAGGTTTACTTTGACAGTCTCACCAACTAAACATTTAATTTGGTCACAACATAATACATTCTCCAATTTCGTATCCCCCTTTCTTATTATCTTCCTCTACTTGATTGTCTTTGTGCACGAGCACGACCTGAATTATTGCTACTTTCCTTACTATCGTCGCTCTCATCGCTCTCTCCACAAGCTAAAGCATTATAGTTAACACTTTTAATATGCTTTATTGCAATTAAGATAATTTCTTCTTTTACGATTAATGTTACGAAGTCACAAGAAACATCTTGTAAAATGCCTTCCACTTTCTCTGGACCACCGCGATTAATTTTCACCCAGCAATATTTGAAACTTTCAAGCAGTTCTTCAAAGTCTTCTGCACAGGCGCAATCTTCCCACTCGCAATCACTTGATCCACATTCTTTCGCATTTTTTGTGATACTCTTTAGATGTTTAAGTTGATAGTAATAAAGTTCACCTTTTTCATTCTGCAATACGAAGTAGTCCGGACATACTGATATTATTGTTCCTTTTTGAGATTCTGGACCACCCCTGTTTACTCTCACAAAAGATCCAATTAAGTCTTTCAAAAAATCACAATGAAATAAACTCACGAGAAAACCCCTTCCATTAATTTATAAGCTTTTGCACTGATAGTATATGTATCTGTACAGGTTACGTTCTCTATGTTTGTCCTAGCTAGAAAAAAATATGCTTTTAACATGGTAGACTACTACCTATCAAAATTTGAGGAAAGGCTAAGAACTCCTTATTCTTTTAATATCTTTAAACAAAAAAATCCCTTATGAAGATACATTTCTGCATATCTTCATAAGGGATTTCCCATAGTTTAATCTTCGTCTTTAACATCCATATCTTCTGGAATTGGTTCGTTCAATATTTCTTCCACTAATTGCTTATATTTCTCCATTTGTTCTAAATGTGTATTGAATTGTTCTTTATTTAATAAATATTGCTCTCCATCAAATAGTGCACGAATTTTCTTTTGCTGAATTAACTCTTCAATATACGACTTTGGTAAATTCAAATACTCCGCAGCTTCTTCTACTGTTATATACAACTCGTTCATTCCTTTATTATTTTTTCCTATATACTGTATCTTACTTTATTTTTGTAAACAAATAAAAAAGATTTTGTAAATGCAACCTAAAAAGCAGGTAGATGCATTCCATATATTGTATAATAGTATATAGTAAGAATTTTTTAAATATAGAATGGTATTACCCATTTACACAAAGGAGAGTTAACATATGGCTACTCGTCACATCATTACAATGTTAGAAAAAACATTACAAATTGAAACAGAAAACACAATTTCTCATTTAACTGCATCTTTATCTGATCGTATTCTTTCTCAAAGCGTAGCAATACAGGAAAACAATTGTTACCATACAATTGGAGAATGGTACAAAAATCATTTCTTATTCCAACAAGATGATTTCCTTTGGGCTAAATACGTTTTCTATGACGCATATTGTGAGGAAATAAAAAAACAAGGTCATCTTACAAAACGTGTTCGCCAAATATTAGAATCATTAGCTCGAATGCATGGAAAACAGTACATTGCTTCTATATTAAACATGCCATTTCCTAACGAACGAGCTAAAGGAACAGCATAATGTAATACAGTTCTGCGTCAGCAAAACATAGATTCATTATTTTCTAGGAAGATTCACAAATAAAATGTTCATGTCACATGAACTGATGAAACCGGTGTCATTATAATGATTGAAAATATAGTAAACAGGAAAACCCCCATTTACCTCTCTCGTCATTCGAATAGAGAAGTAAATGGGGGGATACTTGTTCCTTTACTATTTCATCATCTGCTTAATCAATTCTCGATTTCTCTTCTTAAATACCTCATTATGCGAAGAAACCATTCCATACTCACTTGCATCTGGCTGAATAAATTGTTTCGCTTTATTCACAGCATTTCCAGCATCTTGGAATGCTCCCGCAATTAAGTGTAATTTTCCTTCATGCTTTAAAATATCCCCAGCAGCATATAATCCGTCTACTGAAGACTCACTATTTGCATTCCCTGCAATATAAAAATTATCTATAATCGCAACGTCTAACTCACTATTTTCTAATAATGTAATGTCACGTTCATATCCATGATTAATAATAACTTCATCAATAGGTAAATGAGAAACTTCACCTGTCTCATGATTCGTTAATTCTACATATTCAATCGCTTCATGACTATCACCAGCAATTAATTTTGTAATCGATGTATGAAAGAAACACTCAGCTGAGCTGTTCAGCAGTTGCTTCACTTGTGCTTCATGACCAGATAATTCTTCTTTTCTATATGTTACATATACTTTTTTCGCGATTGGTTCTAATTCATTTGCCCAATCAACGGCAGAATTTCCTCCGCCGGAAATAATGATCGTTTTATCTTTGAAACGCTTTAAAGACTTCACTGTATAATTTAAATTCGATACTTCAAATCGCTCAGCACCTTCAATTGATAACTTTTGTGGTTTCAATATACCACTTCCAGTTGCCACAATAACTGTTTTTGAAAAGTGTTCTTTTCCATCGTTTGCTTTTAACGTAAAAGTGCCATCTTTATTACGAATAATCGATTCTACTTTTGTATTTAATACAACTTCCGGCTTAAATGTTAACCCTTGTTGTACAAGTTGCTCAATTAATTTATCACCTGTAACTGGTAATAGTCCTCCTACATCCCAAATCATCTTCTCTGGATAAACATGTATTTTTCCACCTAACTGTGGTTGAAATTCTATTATTTTCGTTTTCATTTCTCTGAGTCCACTATAAAAAGCTGAATAAAGCCCTGCAGGTCCTCCGCCTATCACAGTTACATCAAACAATTCTTCTCGATTCATTCGTGCTCACTCCTCAGCTACTAATCATTGATTATCATTCTCAATAAAATATAACCTGTTTCCGCAAAATTTACAATTAAAATTACTATTGACAATACAACTAGATAAAATTATATTATTTAATGAATCAATAGTGATAATCATTATCAATTTGTTAATAATTAGAAAATTTGAGATTACATCTTCTTTTATTAGTATGGTTAATACTATATTGTGACATCTCACATTCAAAATTTTTAATAAACATTTTGTATTACCACTACTCTTTCAAAAAGATTGCAGTTAAACAAATTATTGTATACACATATCATCTATTTAAAGGAGACAGACGATGAAAAAGTTATTTATTTCACTAACAGTTCTTTTCGTCCTTGTTATGAGCGCTTGTAGCAATGGCTCTACAGACAAAAAGAACGATGCAAAAGGTAGTAAATCAGAAACCATTACATACCAATCTGAAAATGGTAAAGTAGAAGTTCCTGCAAATCCAAAACGCGTTGTTGTTTTATCATCATTCGCTGGTAACGTAATGTCATTAGGTGTAAATCTTGTTGGGGTAGATTCATGGTCTAAACAAAACCCACGTTTTGATAGCAAACTTAAAGACGTTGCTGAAGTATCAGATGAAAATGTTGAAAAAATCGCTGAACTAAATCCAGATTTAATCATCGGTTTATCAAATATTAAAAATGTTGATAAGTTAAAGAAAATCGCTCCTACTGTAACATACACTTACGGAAAAGTTGATTACTTAACACAGCATTTAGAAATTGGTAAGTTATTAAACAAAGAAAAAGAAGCAAAAACTTGGGTTGATGACTTCAAGAAACGTGCACAAGAAGCTGGTAAAGAAATTAAAGCAAAAATCGGTGAAGATGCTACAGTTTCTGTTGTAGAAAACTTCAACAAACAGCTTTATGTATACGGCGAGAACTGGGGCCGCGGAACAGAAATTCTGTACCAAGAAATGAAATTAAAAATGCCTGAAAAAGTAAAAGAAAAAGCATTAAAAGAAGGTTACTACGCATTATCTACTGAGGTATTACCTGAGTTTGCTGGTGATTACTTAATCGTAAGTAAAAACAAAGATACTGATAACTCATTCCAAGAGACAGAATCATATAAAAACATCCCAGCAGTAAAAAATAATCGTGTATACGAAGCAAACATGATGGAATTCTATTTCAACGATCCACTTACATTAGATTTCCAACTAGACTTCTTCAAGAAGAGCTTTCTTGGTAAATAATACAAACATGAGGAATTCTTATTTTAAGAATTCCTCTTCCTTTATTCTATGAAAAGAAAAGATGTGAAACGAATGACAAAAGAACATGACAATACACGTTCTATAGCTTTTACATACAAATTAATTTTAAGCATAATTGCATTCTTTCTTATTTTTATGGTAGCAATGGTATTAGGTGCTGCAGATACTTCAATAAAAGACGTATGGTCAGCACTCACTTCCTCCGCTAAAGGGGATAAAATATCTATCATTCGCGAAATACGTTTGCCCCGTGAAGTTGCCGCTATTTTTGTAGGAGCTGGACTTGCTGTTTCTGGAGCAATTATGCAAGGATTAACAAGAAATCCACTTGCAGATCCTGGATTACTCGGGCTATCTGGTGGAGCAAATGCTGCGCTTGCACTAACACTTGCTTTCAATCCTTCCATCAGCTATCTTTACTTAACATTAGCTTGCTTTATCGGTGCTGCAGTTGGTGCAATTATGGTATTTGGAATTGGTATGGTGAAAAAAGGCGGTCTCTCCCCTCTTCGAATTGTATTAGCTGGTGCTGCCGTTTCAGCATTTCTACTCGCAATTTCAGAAGGAGTCGGCATTTACTTCAAAATTTCACAAGATGTATCACTTTGGACTGCTGGAGGCGTAATTGGAACTACTTGGAGCCAATTGAAAGTTATTATTCCAGTCATTTCAATTAGTATCTTTATCGCTATCTTACTAGCAAAAAAATTGACAGTTCTTAGTTTCAGTGAAGAAGTGGCTATTGGACTCGGTCAAAAAATTATTGTTATTAAAACCATTCTATTTATCATTATTATCTTACTTGCAGGTGCGTCTGTAGCACTTGTCGGAAATATGGCATTTATCGGTTTAATGGTACCTCACATGGTACGCCCAATTGTCGGTCCAGATTACCGATTTGTTATACCGATGTCAGCAATTGCTGGGGCTTCCTTTATGCTACTTGCAGATACAATCGGACGTACCATTAACGCTCCGTACGAAACACCAGTTGCTGCTATTGTCGCAATTGTAGGATTACCATTCTTCCTATTCATTGTACGTAAAGGAGGAAAAATGTTCTCATGATACCATCTATTCTAAGAAAACAACGTCTTATCATACTCGCTTTACTTATACTAACCATTACAACTATTGTAATTGGAATGGGGCTCGGTTCAGCATCTTTATCTTATGATCGACTACTCCCAACGTTAATGGGACAAGGAACTTTTAAAGAGGAGTTCGTTTTATACTCTTTAAGACTACCTAGAATTATCATTACATTATTAGCTGGTATGGCTCTCGCTTTATCAGGAGCTATTCTGCAAGGAATTACCCGAAATGATTTAGCTGAACCTGGTATTCTCGGAATCAACTCTGGGGCCGGTGTTGCTGTTGCTATTTTCTTTTTATACTTTCCAATAGATGTAGGTTCATTTCTTTACTTACTACCTATCGTTGGATTTATCGGAGCGTTTCTGACAGCTGTTCTAATCTACGTATTTTCATATAGTAAATCAACTGGACTTCAGCCGGTGCGATTAACATTAACCGGTATCGGTTTTGCATTTGCACTATCTGGAATGATGATCGTCCTTATTTCATCCGCAGATCGTATGAAAGTGGACTTTATCGCCAAATGGATTGCCGGAAATATTTGGGGAGATGACTGGATCTTCGTTTTAGCAATGCTCCCATGGTTAATCGTATTCATTCCGTTCGTTTTCTATAAAGCAAACCGATTAAACATTCTAGCATTAAACGAACCAGTCGCAATTGGCGTTGGAATTGAAATTGAAAAAGAACGCAGATACTTATTAGTGGCGGCCGTTGCGCTTGCAGCTGCAGCTGTTTCCGTAACAGGAGGAATTAGCTTTATTGGACTAATGGCTCCTCACATTGCAAAATCTTTAGTAGGTCCAAGGCATCAAATCTTCATGCCTATCGCCCTTTTAATCGGCGGATGGCTATTACTATTAGCAGACACAATCGGACGAAATATCGTTGAACCTAACGGTATCCCAGCAGGTATTGTTGTCGCTTTAATTGGTGCTCCTTACTTTATGTATTTGTTGCTTAAGAAGGCGTAAAAAACACCCTCAAGAATGAAATCTTGAGGGTATTTTTATCTCCAGCATTTTATTCACCTTTATACATATCAACGCGTTTTACAAAACCATCAGCGACACTGAAATAGATAGCGTAGCCCTCCTTGCGGTATACAAGGGCATCACTATCTATCCCTTCTTCTATTCCATACGGCTCACCTAACCAACTCTTTAACTCATTTACAGGAATATTCATATGTAACCAAATTTTTTTAACTTTTGAAGGAAACATATCCAGGTTATAATCACCATAAGTAACAGTATTAGCTGCATCACAAGCTGTACACTTTGCTTCCTGTAAAGCATCAGGTGTACCAAATTCTTGTTTCACTGCAGATTGTTCTTGTCCAATCACATTCAATCCAAATGGTCCCAAATTCCCGTCAATTAAAGCTGTTTCTAGAACCTGTTTTAGTTCTTGCTTTGTTTTAACTTTAAAATTATAAGAAGAACCAGCGCTATCATTCACCGATATTGATGGAATTGACTTATCTGCATCCGATTCTTTTGCAAGAGTAGTATTTTCTTGAGAAGAACTCTTCTCTCCATTACTACGCCATACTATTTTCTCTCCATGCCAAGCACTGTTATTGTCCTCTTTCATCAAGTACATTCCACTTATACCAAATAGCATCAATATAACCATGCCAAGTGGAATATAGATTCTTTTATCTTTTTTTATAACCTGTAGTACACCTTTCACCTTATTGAAGGTCTTTGAAAGTCTTTCATTAGTTGTACAAGCGAGTAAATATTTATAGAAAGAATCCCATCCCTGTGTCTTTTTATACAATCTTTTCAAACTAATCATAACAGCGAATGGTACCTCTTTATTTTGTGATATTCGGTAAAGAGAATTTACTTTCTGACGCTTCGATTTCATAAATCGAGCAAGTAAAGTAGCAAGGTATTGAGAAGAGCTAAACTCTTTTAATTCTTCACCAGGATATAAATCATGCTCATCTTTTCGTTTAACCATACGCATTTCATAGTCCAAAATCAGATTTAATTTTTGATTCTCTTTCAAACCATGATGCAAAAATTTCATTGTAAACTCAGTCTTTGTCATCAAACCTAAATTCCTAAGATCATGATCATGAACTACCATCGGTAATTGTTTAAATAACTCTGCAGTAAAGGTGATAAAAGTATCCTTTTCTTTTTCGCATAGTTCTAACGATTTGCACATAAGCGCTGCAAATTTTAATAAGTTCGCATAATATTTAATACTTTTCCCATTCTTTATAATTGTTCGTTCCATAATTGGATACTTGCTAACGTGTTGATAAAACTGGTTAGATACTTGGACTGCTTTGTCAATTTCTTTTTTCTGTAATAAAGATTGTATATGAGAAATCGTTTCTATTGCCCATGTTACTACCTGTCCTTGCTCACCTTTAATTAATTGCAATTTATAAACGTTATCTTGCAAATATAACTTTTGAAATTCTATGCCACTCTTTTTCAGCTGCTTATTAACAGTTACAAATGCGCCACCATATAAACTCAATTGAACATACTTATAATGGGTTTTTAATTGTTCCAGATCCACCTTCAACTGTTCATTATATTTATCCCACATTTGTCGTACATTCTCTTGCGCGTTTACTATTTTTAAAGCATCTGGGTCTAATAATTTTGCAAGTCCTTTAACTAAGAAGGAGCCTCCAAACCCCATAATTAACGATGCCATTATTTGTGATACAAGCTGCACAAATTTTTTCCCTGGAAGCCTACTTTGTATATCTCTTAATAATTCTGTATATTGACCATATGCCTCATAGTAATTTTGAAAGTTTTTAATCGTGGTATCCATTGAAAGGTTCATTCTTTTCTTTAACCCCTCAAAAACATTACCTGTAAAATATAATTTTTTAAATAAATGTCCATGTTGATTTTTTGATATTTCTTCAAGAAATTCATAATACACTTTCCCTAAATATGGAAAACTTAGTATCCCCTTCAGCTCATCTCTAATTTCGCCCACCTGAGTTAATTGAAAAAAACGGGTAATATATTGTGAATACATTTCTTTATTATCTGGATTTTGTAAAGGCTTAAAGACTTCTTCTTCTAGCATTTTATTCCGTTTTTCAATACTTTCATGAATTTTTTGGAAAAGTGCCTCTCCTACTCTCTCGACAAAAGATTCAATTTCTTCTGCTACATTATGAGTAAGTTGCTCATATAATTGTTTTTTGGTTTCTAAATACAGCTCTACTGGATTATCAGCTTGCTCTTTTTCTTTTATATAACTCAAAACAGATTCCCAAACAAATCTAAAATATCTAATCCATCTACAGACGTAGACAAAATAGAACCCGCATCCGTTATATCCACAACACTATTCACTACATCTAAAGCGTCCAAATGAGTAGTATCAATCACATCTATATCTATATTCGGGGATATGAATTCTGGACTTGTATCAATTGTCATCCCTTCCCCTAGTGGATTCGAGTTCATATCATATAATTTTTCTCCCGTAGCTGTATTCATTGTTAAGCCACCCGAACTATTAGGCTGTGAGTACCCTATTATCCCTTCAACATTATCATGAAAAGTTTCCCCACCATACATATTTTGGCTAGAAGAAACGGTATGTCCACCTCCAAAATCAAAGGTCGTTCCATCATACGCATTCTCTTGAACACGAGCAATTGTTTCTCCATGACCATCCATTATAACGCCACCACCTTCAACAGGAGACGGCTGATACTCCGCGACTACTTCTCCGCTTCTGCTTTTCAAATCATATCCGCCAGTCAAATTCGGTAAAATAATCTTTTCTTCCAAACTATCATTAGTAGACTGTATTCCCTGAAATAATTGATTCATTAACATTTCACTATTCCCCAAACCTTATCCATCCCTTCATTCTCTTCACTTTATCAGTTATTCTCCCCAAAATATGTATATACTTTTCTAAACTACTTATATTTTATGCTTCTCTATCCTTAATAAAAGTTACAATATTTACCTCATTATATCATTAAATTAAATTATCCCCTTAAAAGGATTTAATATTTATAAAAAAATCTACTGCAATAGATCCTTTTCCGAATCTATCGCAATAGACAAAACACTCCATAGCTAACTACTGCTGCCCATACCCTTCAAACTTCTTCGCCAAATTCTCCATCTCGTCTTCTGGCAATAGCTTCGGTTCCCCAATGCTTTTCGTTTGATAATAAATTTGCGCACAAAACTCAATTTCTTCCGCAACGGTAAATGCCATTTTTATATGATTTGCACCTGCAATTAAACCGTGGTTCGCAAGTAAAACGGCACGGCGATCAATCATCCCTTCAAAAGCAGCCTCTGCTAATTGCTTCGTACCAAATGTTTCATACGGTGCACAACGAACATTTGGGCCTGCGAAAGCAATTAAATACGATACTGCGGGCAGTTCCCATCCTAATGATGCAATCGTCTTTGCATAAGGAGAATGTGTATGCACAAGCGCATTTATATCTTCACGCTTTCTATAATAAATAAGATGCATATCAAGTTCGCTTGATGGTTTTCTCTCTCCCTCTACTACATCGCCATCTAAGTTTAATATAACTACATCTTCAGGCTTCGTTTCATAATAATCTAAACCACTTGGGCTAATGGCAACAAGACCTTGCTCCCGATTGAAAATACTAATATTACCGCCTGTTCCCTTTGTTAAACCGCTAGAAATCATTTTCTTTCCATACGCTACAATTTCTTCTCTCTCTTTTTGTAATAACATATACATCCCCCTAAGTATGAAGCTTATGATGACTGACTTTGTATCTATCTACTTATTGAAATAGCTTTTTTAAGTTCTCCGTAAACGGTGCTTTTACAATCCCTTTTTCCGTAATAATCGCTGTTACATTTTCATGTGGCGTGACATCAAATGCTGGATTATATACTTTACTTTCTTTCGGAGCAGAATATTGCCCAAAGCGATTAATCACTTCAGAAGCATCCCTTTCCTCGATCGGAATTTCTTTTCCTGTCGGTGTTTTTAAGTCGATTGTCGGTGTTGGTGCTGCTACATAAAACGGAATGTTGTAGTATTTCGCTAAAATAGATACGCCTAATGTCCCAATTTTATTTGCTATATCACCATTTGCTGCCACACGGTCACATCCAACGATTACCGCGTCAATCTTCCCTTGTGACATAACCATAGCTGCCATATTATCTGTAATGACAGTGACGTCAATTCCCGCTCGCTGTAATTCTAATGCTGTTAACGTTGAACCTTGTAATCTAGGACGTGTCTCATCTGAATAGATTTTCAAGTCCCATCCTTTTTCTTTCGCTAAGTACATTGGAGCTGTCGCAGTACCATACTTAGTCGTCGCTAACGCACCTGCATTACAATGTGTTAATACTCCCATTCCATCATGGAATAATGTTAGTGCATGTTCTCCAATGTGACGGTTAATTTCTTCATCTTCTCTATGAATCTCTTTTGCCTCTTCTAATAATCTATCTTTCAACTGGGCGATTGATAAGTGTGCGTTCTCTATCGCGACTGCCTCCATTCTTTCAAGTGCCCAAAATAAGTTTACTGCTGTCGGTCTTGATGTTGCTAAGTATGCACATACCTTTTTTACTTCCTCTATCAATTCTTCCACCGTATTTTGAGTAACTTCCTTGGCTCCTAAATACACACCGTAAGCTGCTGAAACACCAATCGCCGGCGCTCCTCTTACTTTCATTACTTGAATGGCATCCCACACACTTTCAGCTGTTTTAAAAGATTCATAGACAACCTCATTCGGTAATAATGTTTGATCTAATAAAACTAAAGCATCATCTTTCCACTGAATTGGTATTAATTGCTCTTCCATCATCTTCTCCCCTTACTTCGCGTAGTGCATTGACTGTTCTTTTAACGTTTCTACAAAGCTTGTACCTGTTTTATATTGATTCGCTCGTAAAATAAATTTCTTTGCTACTTGAAGACAAATGCGTTCTGCTCTAGCACGTGCTTCCTCATTCTCAATACAAGTAATATCTTTTACTTTCGCAAGCCCAACAATACGACGAATTAACTCAAGACCTGTCACTGCAGCTGTATCCTCTAATACAGATTGTAAATATACTTCGTTAAAGCCTTCTTCCTTCGCCATAATCTCTGTCACATGAATATCCCAAGCGTCTAAAAACTTCTTCTTAAATAAATCAATTACCTCTATTATTGTCGATTGTAACCAATCCATATACGTATCTTTCTCAGCTCCAGCTGACATCGTTGCATCTGCATTTACCCAAGCAAACATTAAATTCGCCATTACATTCCCAATGTCATAGCCCATTGGTCCATAAAAAGCAAACTCAGGATCAATTACCTTTGTAGAATCATTTTTTACAAAAACAGAACCAGTATGCAAATCACCGTGAATAAGCGCCTGTGCATTCGTCATAAAAGAAAACTTAAGTTTTGCTACTTCTATACGAAGCTCTTTATCACTATAAATATGTTCTCTAATCCACCCTTCATTTAACAGAAATAACTCATTACGCTTATTATGATTTGTAAATGGCTCAGCGTATACGAGTTCTTCTGTAATCTCACATAACTCAGGATTTATATAATTCTTCACAAGCTCCTTCTTCTCTTTATGATTCATTACAACATCTGATGTTAATAAGAGTGTATTTACCATAAAGGTAGTTAAATCATCCGCAAGCCTCGGAAATATTTCATGATGTATAAGTGCTGTACGTAATATTGTGTGATCCGATAAGTCCTCCATTACGCAACAATTCATCACACTATCAAACAAATACACCTTCGGAACAAGTCCAGGTGCTAACTCTTCCTCTAACTGCAAAACATCTGATTCTATACGAATACGATTCGTCGACAACTTAAACTCATCTGAAATACGTGCTGTATCCCCAGCTTGCTTTACAATGACAGAAATGTTCTTCTGTTCATCCCAAACGCGGAATACATAATTTAAATTACCATCGCCTATTTCTTTACACTGTAACCCCTTTGCATGTTCAAACTTACATAATTTCTCTTTCACATATACAATCACATCGCTAGCTTCCATTAAAAAATACTTCGTGAACTTAGACATGGTTTCCCCTCCACACTAATTGTAAGCGTTTTCTAAAAGCTATAAAAAATAATAGGATTAAATCTTTCATCCTATAATATATGTTCTTCTTTTTGAAATGTATATCTAGGTTTTATTATATCTTGTTAATATCTTGAGTCAATGTTTCTATATCATTGCAATATGCTTCCTAATTATATATTTGAGAGGACAAAAATTGTTCAAAAAGATTCTAGTTCATTTTATTTTATTTATCACACAATTCTTTGTAAAATAGAAATACGCAGTTCCTTTTCAAAAAGACAACTTCTAAGAAATATTTCCTTCCTAAGAATTTATACTTACATCATATCTCTAACATACACACTACTCATTCAAGCACTCATTGAAAATTTATAAACTTAAAATTACCTTTCCATTCCCTGTTATCCTTAATTGAGAATAAATATTAATTAAATTGATATAAAGTTCGTTTATTCGCTTGACAAAATAACCACTTCTATATGATAATTAATATCGAATTAGAATTATTATAGTTAATTAAAAAATATATTTTATGAGCACACTATTTTTTGATGCTCAAAACCAACATTTAGGAGGAATTTTAATATGTTATTAATCGGCACAGAAGTAAAACCGTTTAAAGCTAATGCTTACCATAATGGAGAATTTATCCAAGTTACTGACGAAAGTTTAAAAGGAAAATGGAGTGTAGTTTGTTTCTACCCAGCTGACTTCACATTCGTTTGCCCAACTGAACTTGAAGACTTACAAAACCAATATGCAACTCTTAAAGATTTAGGCGTTGAAGTATACTCTGTATCTACAGACACTCACTTCACTCACAAAGCATGGCATGATAGCTCAGAAACTATCGGCAAAATCGAGTACATCATGATTGGTGACCCAACTCGCACAATCACTAGCAACTTCAACGTTTTAATGGAAGAAGAAGGTCTTGCTGCTCGTGGTACATTCATCATCGATCCAGACGGCGTTATCCAATCTATGGAAATCAATGCTGACGGTATCGGCCGTGACGCAAGCATTCTTGTTAACAAAATTAAAGCAGCTCAATACGTACGTAACAACCCAGGTGAAGTTTGCCCAGCTAAATGGCAAGAGGGTTCTGCTACACTTAAACCAAGCCTTGACCTTGTAGGCAAAATCTAAGGAGTTCGATCAAAATGATACTAGATGCAGATATAAAAACACAACTATCCCAATATCTTCAATTAATGGAGAACGATATTTTACTTAAAGTAAGCGCAGGAGACGATGACGTATCTAAAGATATGTTAGCTCTAGTAGACGAATTAGCTACTATGTCATCTAAGATTACAGTAGAAAAAGTTGAATTAGAGAGAACACCAAGCTTTAGCGTAAACCGCCCTGGTGAAGACACTGGTGTCGTATTCGCTGGTATTCCATTAGGACACGAATTTACTTCATTAGTGTTAGCTTTACTACAAGTAAGTGGACGCGCTCCAAAAGTTGAACAAAAATTAATCGATCAAATTAAAAACATTCAAGGCGAATATCATTTTGAATCTTATATCAGCCTAAGTTGTCATAACTGTCCTGATGTTGTACAAGCTCTTAACGTAATGAGCGTTCTTAACTCTGGTATTACACATACTATGATTGATGGCGCTGCATTCAAAGAGGAAGTAGAAAGCAAAGACATCATGGCAGTACCAACAGTTTTCCTAAACGGCGAATCTTTCGGCAGCGGTCGTATGACACTTGAAGAAATTTTAGCTAAAATGGGTAACGGTCCAGATGCATCAGAGCTTTCTGATAAAGATCCATACGATGTTCTTGTTGTTGGTGGCGGCCCTGCTGGTGCAAGTGCAGCAATTTATGCAGCACGTAAAGGAATCCGCACTGGTATCGTTGCTGAGCGCTTCGGCGGTCAAGTAATGGATACTATGGGCATTGAGAACTTCATCAGCGTAAAACGCACTGAAGGTCCTAAGCTAGTAGCAAGTCTTGAAGAGCACGTTAAAGAATACGACATCGATGTAATGAATCTACAACGTGCGAAACGTTTAGAGAAAAAAGAACTTATTGAAGTGGAACTTGAAAACGGCGCTATTCTGAAAAGTAAGAGCGTAATCGTTTCAACAGGTGCTCGCTGGCGTAATGTTGGCGTACCAGGTGAAGCTGAGTTCAAAAATAAAGGTGTAGCATACTGCCCACACTGTGACGGTCCATTATTCACTGGAAAAGACGTAGCAGTTATCGGTGGAGGTAACTCTGGTATTGAAGCAGCTATCGACTTAGCAGGTATTGTTAAGCACGTAACTGTTCTTGAATTCATGCCGGAATTAAAAGCTGATGCTGTATTACAAGAACGTCTTAACAGCTTACCAAACGTAACTGTTCTGAAAAACGTTCAAACAAAAGAAATTACTGGTACTGATAAAGTAAACGGTATTTCTTACATCGATCGTGAAACTGAAGAAGTTCATCACGTTGAATTACAAGGTGTATTCGTACAAATCGGTCTTGTTCCAAACACAGACTGGTTAGGCGAAACAGTTGAACGCGTTCGCGGTGAAATCGTAACAGACAAGCACGGCGCTACAAACGTACCAGGAGTGTTTGCTGCAGGTGACTGTACAAATAATCCGTACAAACAAATCATCATCTCTATGGGTTCAGGTGCAAACGCAGCTTTAGGTGCATTTGATTACTTAATCCGTAACTAATTATATAGACGTGAGTAAAAAAAGCGGGTGCCTTGGCACCTGCTTTTTTATAATCTTAATGTATAAATTAAAAATCTCTCATTCCCATTCTTCTCATAAGCACCTGGCAATCTAACTTCTTTCTTCAGCTCAAACGCAGTCTGATTTTCTAAGAAGAAAATATAGTCCTCAGAAGGATAATACAAAATAATATCCACTTCTCTCCCCGTTTCTTCTACTGAAAGCAAAATGTTATTTACTACATTCATAAAAACTTGTACAGAAAATGGATTAAAGAAATAAAAACGGTTATCGCGTGGATCAATTTCATATTCCTGCGCTAAACAACATTGGAATTGAATTTTCCCCTTACTGTTTCGTGCCTTTCGTGCATAACGATCTCGATTATCCATCGCTTCTTTATAAAACTCTTCATTCATTTCAATTCCAACTGCTGAAGCACCACACTTATGGTGCATGTAAAAGTTTAATCGTCCTTTTCCGCATCCAAAGTCTACAATTCGGTCGCTACTTCGTATTTCATATTGATTCAATAACTCATCTAATCCGCTATACGGCGTCGGTTCATAACGATGATAATGCATAGACTTGTTAAATCCTTTTTGCTCACCGACTGTTTTTATATGTAAAACTGCATCGTAATATTGTTCGTTCATTCGTTTTCTCCTATTAAGAAATGGTACTTATTATTATACACCATGTACTGGATGCTCATTTTTCATCAAATTAATAGGTACGTGAAATTATATCGACGATTTTCTCAATATATCTATCGTAATTTCAAATATATCAACGATTTTTTCAATATATCGACGTTTCGACAAAGGATATCGACTTAACGACAAATTTCTACAAAAAACAGGAGCTCCCTAGCCCCTGTCTTCTAACACTTTCAATACAGTTTGTTTTAATATTTCTACCCCATCCATAATGCAACTATGATCGAACTTCATATACGGATGGTGTAATCCAGGTTGTAGGTCTGCTCCTAATCCAAGCATGACAGCTTTTAAATGTGGTCTCTTCACTGTGTAGTAATGGAAATCATCGCTTCCTGTCGTATAAAGTGGTCCCGTACATTTATCTTCCCCATACACTTCAAGAATGCCTTTACGCATAAATCGCTCAGCTTCTTCTGAAACTTCAGCTCCTGGCGCGAGATCAATCCACTCATATGAAGTTTTCGATCCCATCGATGCAGCTGATTCTATGACATGCTCTATTTTTTTCTTCAATTCTTCTAATAATGTATTACTCTCCGCTCTGACATCTAAACTAAAATGCCCGTTACCCGGAATAATATTTAAATTATCACCACCAGCTTGGCACCTCGTCATCTTTACTGAATAGGAACTTTGCGGTGGTAGCCATATGTTTTTCAAACCGATATTAATCATGGAAATAACATCAATCGCATTTATCCCTTGATGTGGGCGTGCTCCATGTGCATCTTCTCCATGAATCGTACCCTCTAAAAATCCTGCTGCTCCGTGACGAATTGATGGGGCAGCTTGTTTCAAAGATAGTTCTTCAATCGGGCGCAAATGAACACCGAATAGGAAATCCGCATCATCCACAGCACCTTTCTCTACCATTTTTAAAGCGCCATTCCCTTTCTCTTCTGCTGGCTGAAAAATAAATCTAACTGTACCACTTTTCCATCTCATATTCTTTAATTGTAAAATAAGTCCCATTACAATCGTCATATGAGCATCGTGACCACACGAATGATTCGCTTTAAATTCTCCATTCACTTCTTGCCAAAGTGCATCCATATCAGCGCGAATTGCAATAACAGGATTTCCGCTTCCAATTTCAGCAATCACCCCTGGGCAATCATCAAATATTTTATATGAAATTCCTTCTTCTTTTAAAAAGTTAGTAATATACGCTGTCGTTTCATACTCTTTCCAACTCACTTCAGGGTTTTCATGTAAATGCTGAAAAATTTCAGTTAAACGCTCTTGTAGTTCTAATGTTTTCAAAGCTACATTCTCCTTCCCAAATTCCAAACCATTCAGGTTAATTATACTTATGAAAAACAGATGTTTTTATGAACATATTGAATTTTAAGAAAAAAGTCAATTGTTTATTTTTAAACACTAAAAAAGCTTACTCTACATCTATATTACAAACTAAACAAACAACTAGAATATTACTTATTTTCTGTCTTTTATGTTGACGCTTACATATATTTTTAGTTATCATAACCTAATAAACGTCTATTTTACGACAATTCTAAAAATACAAACAAACATACATAACAAGGAGGACATTTATGAAAAAAGAAATACCTTTTGGTGTAGCCATGATCCCTATTATCATTACAGTTGCAGTTATGATGGTCACAATTGTTGTATTAAAACAAAGCCCTCACGTCCCACTTATTATCGGTACAACCGTTGCTTCCATCGTCGCTTGGCGTTACGGTTACAAATGGAACGACATTGAAGAAGCAATGTATAAAGGAATTCGCCTCGCATTACCCGCTATCGTTATCATTATTCTAGTAGGTTTAACGATCGGTGCTTGGATTGGTGGTGGAATCGTCGCAACAATGATTTATTACGGTTTAAATCTATTAACACCATCACTATTTTTAGTTTCAATTACAATTATTTGTTCTATTGTTGCATTAGCTATTGGTAGCTCTTGGTCTACAATGGGAACAATTGGTGTTGCAGGAATGGGTATTGGCCTAAGTATGGGAATCCCAGCTCCGATGGTTGCCGGTGCTATCATTTCCGGTTCTTATTTCGGCGATAAAATGTCACCGCTTTCAGACACAACAAACTTAGCCGCAGGATTAACAAATACAGATTTATTCACACATATTCGTCATATGTTATTTACTACAATTCCAGGTTTAATTATTACTCTTATCGTTTACGCGTTCTTAGGAAGAAGCTTCGGTGCTAACAATATCGATGCAAAAAGCATCGAGCAAACATTACAAGTATTGCAACAAAACTTTGTTATCTCACCTTTCCTATTAATCATACCTGTAGTTGTTATGGTATTGGTCGCTAAAAAAGTTCCTGCTATACCAGCTATTCTCGTAGGTATTATTTTAGGATTTTTATCACAAGTCTTTATTCAAGGTGGTTCTGTCTCATCAGCTGTCGCTGCACTCCAAAGTGGATTTGTCATAGACACTGGCAACAAGCTAGTAGACGAGCTATTTAATCGTGGTGGTTTAAGCTCTATGATGAATACCGTCTCTATGACAATTGTCGCTATGACTTTCGGAGGAGTATTAGAACATACAGGTATTCTTCGCTCCATTGTAAATCAAATTTTAAAATTAGCGACATCAGCAAAAGGACTTATCGCTTCAACTATCGCATCTTGCTTTGCAACAAATCTTACTTGCTCTGAACAATATATTTCGATTGTTGTTCCTTCAAGAATGTACGCGAATGCATACACAGAAAAAGGACTACATTCTAAAAATTTATCCAGAGCATTAGAAGATGGCGGAACATTAACTTCTGTTTTCGTACCTTGGAATACATGCGGCGTATTTATACTCGCAACACTTGGCGTAGGTGCCTTCGAATATGCTCCTTATGCTATATTGAATTTCATCGTACCTATTATCTCGATCATTTACGGTATAACTGGTCTCACAATTACGAAACTATCTGACATTGAAAAAGCAGAACTACTAAAAAAACAAAACACTCAATTAGAAGCTTAAAGATAACGGTAAATTCAGTTCATATATTGCGCGAGGACGCCCTTGTTGATAAGGCATTTCCTCGCCGCAAATATGAGCATACCCGTAATCAACTAATTTCTTTAACAACCTTTCTGTCGATCTTCGAGTCACTTGTAAGTACTCAGAAAGGTCAGCTGCTGTAAACTTTAATGACGGATGCGATTGACTAAATTGAATGATTTTTGATAAATTTGCTGGGCTAAGTTTCGTTTCCTTCGCTATTTTCATTAGTTCCGGATTATCATTTTTCAAACTTTGTACTCTCTGTTCTTTCGGGAACGGACCAAATAGTTCTTTATCACTTGTTAGTATATAAAAACAGTGGTCTATTGGATTATTCTTCGCGAAACCTTGGGCGATTTTAGCATTTTGCTCCGCTTCTTTCACAGTTTTTCCGTAACCAAATCCAATAGCTATCGTTCCTTCTATACTCGCAAATAAATTATTCATCGTATTTGTTTTTATAATGGATTCAATATCACCACGAGTCGTATATAAAATGAACGTCATTTCATCAATTGTTTTAAATGAACCACGTAGTTCTTTTGAAATAACATCTAATTGCTCAAGCAAACCATCTCGTAATTCTAAAGAAGAAATAATACAAGCACCAACATTAGCTGAATGGCTTCTTGCTAACTCAGCTTTTATTTTTGCATCTTTTAGCCCATGTATAATAGATTGCTTCGGATCTATCATACGTTCTGAAGGAATACCTATTTTTTGAAGTTCATCATAGACAGCGTGAATACTAGTTAAAGCTAAATGAGCTTCTCCAGATTGATATTTAGCTACATGAAAATCAATAACTCTATTTATTTCATCTTTACTCCACAGCATATTTTCATAATCAAACACTTGTGGACTTTCTTTTATGCCAATATCATGGAACACATTTATAATGAATGAACGGTCTACTAAATCAATTGAAATGTTATGTGGTTGAACCCCTTGGTGATACATGACAGAAAGAATGGAAGATGCGACAGTCGTCTCGTCTTGCTGTAAGTACGTACTTGGAATTCGTAATTGTTCTCTTATTTCTTTTGCCATATAATAAGGTAAAGCACCTGAGAAAAAGATGAAATCACAAGGCTTTAAACGCTTTAATAGTTCAGAAGATTCTGCCGGATGAAGGTAAACATATGGATCAATTTCTATTTCTTCTAGTTTATGAGCAATAGGTAAAAGTGTCTCCATAAACTCTTTTGAACCGACAACTGCAATTTTTATCATCATTTCTCTAACTCCTTATCATTAATTAACGACTATTTAACGTCAACTATATCAAATGTACAAAACCATTGTAAACAGGAAGGGGTCTCTACCTAATGAAAATTACAGCTATTCATCTTTATGCAATTCGTTTACCGCTTCGCGATCCGTTTGTTATTAGTTACGGTTCTTATTCTGATATGCCTTCTATTATTGTCAAAATGGAAACAGACGAAGGCATTATCGGTTACGGTGAAGGCGTCGCTGATGATCACGTTACAGGCGAATCTTGGGAAAGTACTTTCCATACTTTAAAGCATACACTAGCTCCTGCTCTTATCGGGAAAAATCCAATGTATATCGAGAAAATACACGATATGATGGACAATACAATTTACGGTGTTCCTACTGCGAAAGCTGCCATTGATATCGCTTGTTTCGATATAATGGGTAAAAAATTAAATCAACCTGTATATCAATTAATTGGCGGACGATATCATGAGGAATTTCCTGTCACTCACGTCTTAAGTATCGCCGAACCTGAAGCCATGGCAAAAGAAGCTGCTTCCATGATTCAAAAAGGTTACCAATCTTTCAAAATGAAAGTCGGTACAAATGTAAAAGAAGATGTAAAAAGAATTGAGGCGGTACGTGAACGTGTAGGAAATGATATTGCGATTCGTGTTGATGTAAACCAAGGTTGGAAAAATAGCGCCAACACATTAACAGCACTTCGTTCATTAAGTCATTTAAACATCGACTGGATTGAACAGCCTGTCATTGCAGACGATATTGACGCAATGGCTCACATTCGTTCGAAAACAGACCTTCCGCTTATGATTGATGAAGGATTAAAAGGTTCTCGTGAAATGCGCCAAATCATTAAATTAGACGCGGCTGATAAAGTAAATATAAAACTAATGAAATGCGGCGGCATATATCCCGCTGTAAAACTCGCTCATCAAGCAGAAATGGCCGGCATTGAATGCCAAGTGGGATCAATGGTCGAATCATCTGTTGCCTCTTCCGCAGGATTCCATGTCGCTTTCTCAAAGAAAATCATTACGAGCGTTGAACTTACAGGTCCGTTAAAGTTCACGAAAGACATCGGAAACTTACATTACGATGTACCATTTATTCGCTTAAACGAAAAGCCAGGACTCGGCATTGAAATAAACGAAGATACACTACAAGAACTAACTGTATTTCAAGACGTTGTACGCTAAAGGAGGACTAATGCATGACAGTTCTATACAAAGGATCATTAAAACAAAATAACGATCCATTTCATGTTACATTACTATCCAAAGAGCACATCGAACAAATTTTATTACTACAGAACATTGTAGTTGAAGCACTAGAAGATAAAAGCCGTTTACAACCACTTTCACAAGAAGAATTTCAATACATTCTAGAAGGAAATGGCATGATGATCGGTGCTTTTATCAAAAACGAACTCATCGCATTTCGCGCCCTACTCGTCCCTCCTATCGACGATGAACATTTAGGACTTGATATCGGCTTACCAGAAAGTGAACTACACCGCGTCATCTATCAAGAAATCTCAAACGTTCATCCGAACTACCGCGGAAATGGGATACAAAAAATATTAGCGACAGTCATCATGGACGAATTACAAAAAGAAAACAGCAAATATGATTATGTGTGCTGCACCGTTGCACCTTTTAACATTCCAAGCTTAAAAGATAAGTTCTCACAAGGGATGGAGATTGCTGCGCTGAAGGAGAAGTATGGTGGTAATATGCGGTATGTTTTTGTGAAGGAATTGCGCGGAGTTAAAGAACGAGATTGGACGGATATTAAGAGCATTCCAATGAACAATGCTGGTGGACAACAGGCGTTGCTTTCGGAGGGTTATCGTGGGTATGAAATGGAGAAGGTGGATGAAGATTTTGTTGTGAAGTTTGGGCGATAATTGCTACGCTAGAAAAAAGGAGATGTCTGCTGTGACATCTCCTTTTGCTTTCTCTTCCTTGAACATATCGATTGCAACTTCAAATATATCAGCGATTTCCAAAATATATCGGCGCAACTCCAAATATATCAGCGATTTCCAAAATATATCGACTTACCGACAAAGATTGACAATAAGTGCACCACTAAACCGTCATCTTCCAACTAGATAACGCTAACCAATTCTCCATTTCCTTATAATCAGGCATGATCTTCCCGACAAGGCGCCAAAAAGAGCGATCATGATTTAAATGAACCATATGGCACATTTCATGAACAACTACATAATCAATTACTCGCTGTGGTGCCATCGCTAGCTTCCAATTGAATGTTAGCTGTAAATTTGAACCGCAAGTGCCCCACGTACGACTACTATCTGTAATACGAATAGAACGCGGTTTTGTTTTAAAGTTACTTTGATGTGCTTTAATACTCTTCTCTACTAATGACTTACACTGCTTATAGTAAAATCGTTTTAAAGCTTGCTGTATTTTCTCATCTTTAAGATCTTTCACATAAATATGTAGCTTATCTCCTTCAAACACTGCATTGTCTTGCGTAATATTTGTATCTTGAGAAATTTGTATCGGATACGTACTTCCTAAATACAAAAAGCCTTCTCCTTGATCATAATCCTTTTCCTGTGGTCCACGCGCTCGCTCCGCCATTTCCTTACGTGTTGTCTGAATCCAATCCCACTTCTCTTCTAGCAACTGGACTAAATATTTAACAGGTGTCCCTTTTGGAGCTTGCACCTCAACATTCCCATAAGAATCCACCAAAAAACGCACCGATTTTTTCTTTTTATAAGTTATATGAAAATTAATTGTTTCGCCTAAATATGTATGTACCATTTCATCACCTAGCATATTATTTTTACAAATAAAAAGGAGTAGGATACAAACGTCCTACTCTACCTATTATATCATTTACCGCTTTAACGGAATCATTATCCTCTATACTTTACAGCTAATCCTTTAATGAAATTCCTTGCGTATCTATCGCCGCACTCTTTGTAATTTTTATGGCCTTTTTTTCTTAATAGAGCGCCTAGTTCTCCCTTAGTCACCGTAACGCCTACGCTATCTAATATGTCAAGTACATCCTCACTCGTTAAAGATAGTGCTATTTTCATTTTCTTTAGAAGAAGGTTATTCGCACTTTCTTTGCTTTGTACAGGTGCCGGTTGCCCTGGTTTCGGATCTTGCTTACCTCTTTTTAAAGTAATAAATCCATTTAAAAATGCCTCTAACATCATCATATCGCATGTTTTTACGTACTCATCTTCTTCCACATCAGGGTTTTCAGGTTCGTGCTGAGGCGCTCTCTTTATTTTTGTAAGCATATCAACTACGTCTTCTTTCGTTACTTCCATTCCGCCAAGTTTAAAAATTTCTACCATATCTATATCTTTTATATCTAAAGCATATCTTACTCTTTTTAATATATCGTTGTTGCTCATTGCCATTGGGTTTCCTCCTGAAATGTTGATTATTTTTAACTTTTTATTTGTAATACAGTTTACCGTAACTAATCTAAATAAGATTATTTTTTATTATTTTCATAATTAAATTTAACAAAAAAGGTAGTGCCTTCCGATCCTGTTTGAATTTCTATTTTTGCATTATGACGGGTAGCAATGGCATAACATACGCCTAATCCCAATCCAGTTCCATTATCTTTGGTTGTGTAAAATGGAGTCCCCAGTTTCTCTAATACTTCAGGGCTGATACCTTTCCCTTCATCCCGCACTGCAAGCACCACACAATTTTGCCCTTCCTTATAGGTGCTAATGGTTAGAGTTTTCCCTGTACTCATCGCTTCTAAGCCATTACAGTATAGGTTCATTAATAATTGCCGTATCTCATTACGATTTAAAAGTAATGCTGGAACGTCATTTGTATCGACTTGAATATATTTATTTTGATTATGCGTATCTATCTTTATTAAAGGAATAATATCGTGGATAATTGAGTTTAAATCTAACATCTGCAAATCTGATTTCTTTGTATTACCTATTGAGAGAAATTCAGTAATAATAGAATTGGCACGGTCAAGTTCTTCAACCATTAAATTAAAGTAGTTATTATGTTTCTCATAGTTATTCTCTTCTTTTAATAACTGCAAAAATCCTCGTATTGTTGTCATTGGATTTCTAATCTCGTGGCTGATACCTGCTGCCATTTGCCCTATTAACTCTATGTTGGATAACCTTTTCAATTCCTGCTCATATTGTTTTTTTTCTGTTATGTTTTTACAAATACAACAAATACCATCATCATACGGATATGCAATAACTTCATGCCAATATTCATCAGAAGTAGAAAAAAATTCAAAATGAACTGTAGTTCGCTCTGACATTACACGATGAAGCTCCTTATATATAACTGTATCTACGCTACTTGGGAAGACCTCCCATATATTCTTACCTAATACGTCTTTTGCTGTTTTTCTTTGTGGGAAATGTTGATGTTTATTTACATAAGTAAATTCCCATTTATTATTCAAAGTCAAGAATCCATCCGTAATACTTTCAATCACACTTGTGACTTTTTCATTAGCAGCAGCCAGTTCTCTCGTTCGTTCTTCCACCATGCTTTCAAGTTGATCCATATATAACAAGTTTGAAAACGTAGGAGCTGTGGCATCAACGATAGATTTTGCCAGTTGAATTCGGGAATCATCGTAATTATGAGTTTTTTCCTCTTTGCCAACGACGATTACCCCTAATACTTCTCCCATTGAAACCAATGGCATCATCAGTAAACCCTTACTATCTATATGTTTTGTTCGAATAATCTCTTGAATCTTGGCTTCATAGCTTTTCTCCATCCAATCTGCTTCTATCCAATCACAGCCCGAGCTTAACTTCGTTGTCTTAATCGTTGTTTTGTCTAGCGGATCTAAAAGGTGGGCAGCCATGTTTTTACTCTCTAAAATCTGTCCTAAGTAAAAAAAGCATTTATCAAAACTCTCCTGTATTGAGGAACACATTGATAAATCACGGGTAACATTTAGTAACAGCTGCTTCTCGGCAATAAGATTTTCTTTTTGGGTTAAATTTTTTGCATTTTGAATGGCGACCGCCGCCATGTTTACATAAGCTTCAACACTTTGAATTTCTGAATCTGTTAAGTTCATTGGAACTCCATAATCAAATAAAAAAACAAGACCAAATAACTCTTGCCCAAATGAGATAGGCAGAGCTAATAAAGACTTAATTTTGAACGCATCGACTGGTCTCGGATCCGGTCGATGATCCTTTGAGGTATCAGGAATATAGATGGTTTTTTTAGTTTCAATAACTTCTTTTGCCAGTAAGTCTACTTCAGGGTCAATTACTTGAGTATCGAGCATTACGCCATTTATGGTCTCTGGTTTTCCTGCAAACCCTCTAAATGTTCCATCCTCTTCAGGTAAATAAATTCCAACAGCGTCACACCTAACAATCTCCTCTGATATCGCCATTGTTACACGCTGCAATACTTCACGTAGTTCTAATTTTGTATTTATTATTTTGGTTATATTCGCGAGCCTAGAATATCTCGTTTGATCACTTAACATTTGCATAGCCTCCAATTATAGGCGTAATAAAGTGCAACTTTAATAAGTGAGGGGTGATTCATCCCCCACTTATTATCAGCCTGAATCCAACCTAACCCCTTTGCACTAGCAGAATTTTGAGGTGGGAGTTTTACTGCCTGCAAATAGCGGGATAAAATAAACATGCTAATATCAGTGAAAATCAAGATCAACCTACCATTTTCTCCTGTATTCTTTTCTTACCCTTGTTTTATATAGAATACCTCACTTACTTCTGATACGGTTCACCTTACACTAATAAAATTACTACACTCCATCCCTCTAACTTTCAAAAGTTACACCGTTTCACTACCCTGTGTCTCACTAACACTCGCCTCAAACTTATTAAGCAATGCGCGTACTTCATCCGTTGACTTCGTGCTCATCAATTGATTTCGTAGTTCAGCAGCCCCAGGGAAGCCTTTTACATAAATTTTGAAGAAGCGATGTAATCCTGTTATGGATCTTGGTAATACTTCTGCATATTGATCTTGAAGATCAAGTTGTAGTCTTAAAAGATCCAGATGTTCTTTACTGCTATGCTCTCTTGGTTCTTTTTCGAAAGCAAATGGATTTTTAAAGATTCCTCGTCCGATCATTACGCCATCAATGCCGTATTTTTCAGCAAGTTCCAGCCCAGTTTTACGGTCAGGAATGTCTCCGTTTATCGTTAGGAGCGTATTTGGTGCAATACGATCACGTAATTTTTTAATCTCCGGAATTAGCTCCCAGTGTGCATCTACTTGGCTCATCTCTTCTCTTGTACGTAAGTGAATAGAAAGGTTTGCAATATCTTGTTTGAAAATGTGCGTTAACCAATCTTCCCACTCGCTTAACTCTTTAAAGCCAAGTCTTGTTTTTACGCTGACAGGTAATCCGCCCGCTTTTGCAGCTTGAATAAGTTCTGCCGCAACGTCTGGACGCAAGATAAGGCCACTACCTTTTCCTCTTGATGCTACGTTTGGCACAGGGCAACCCATATTAATATCAATACCTTTAAATCCTAACTCTGCCATACCAATACTCATTTGACGGAAATATTCAGGATTATCTCCCCAAATATGTGCCACCATTGGCTGTTCATCTTCTGTAAAAATTAAACGACCACGTACGCTTTTCATACCTTCTGGATGACAATAGCTATCTGAGTTTGTGAACTCTGTGAAGAATACATCTGGACGACCAGCTTCACTTACTACGTGACGGAAAACAACGTCTGTCACATCTTCCATTGGTGCAAGTACGAAAAATGGTCGTGGTAAATCACGCCAAAAATTATCTATCATTTCAAATTCAAATCCTCTCACTATGAATACAATTTCAAACTCTCAATAAACCAAAAAGCAGATGGTATAGATTTTCCTATATCAACTGCTTTCCTATTATACCAACTTAAGCCAAGCTACACACTCTACATGAGTCGTATGCGGGAACATATCAACAGGTTGTACTTCCTGCGTTTTATATCCGCCTTCTTCTAGTACTTTTAAGTCACGTGCTAATGTTGCTGGGTTACATGATACGTATACAACGCGTTTTGGTTTCATGTCGATGATTGTGTTAAGTAGTGCCTCATCACAACCTTTACGCGGTGGATCTACGACCATTGTGTCAGCGATTACGCCTTCTTTATACCATTTTGGAATAACTACTTCTGCTTCTCCTACACCAAATTCAGCGTTTGTCATGTTGTTTAGTGCTGCGTTACGCTTTGCGTCTTCGATCGCTTCCGGGACGATTTCAACGCCGTACACTTTTTTCGCTTTTTGTGCTAGGAATAAGGAGATTGATCCAATTCCGCAATAGGCATCAATTACTGTTTCGTTACCATCTAATTTTGCGTATTCTAACGTTTTATCGTACAGCACTTTCGTTTGTTCTGGGTTTACTTGATAGAATGAACGTGCTGAAATCGCAAATTTAATATCGCCAATAAAGTCATAAATATATTCTGATCCGTACAGTACAGTCGTTTTGTCTCCGAAGATTACGTTTGTACGTTTCGTGTTTACGTTTTGAACAATCGATTTTACTTCTGGGAATTTCGCTGCAATTTCTTCAATGATTGCTTTTTTATTTGGTAATTCTGCTGTACGAGTAATGAAGACAAGCATAATTTCCCCTGTTACTTGTCCGTAACGAGCCATTACGTGGCGAAGTGTTCCTTTGTTACGCTCTTCGTTGTACGCTGAAATACCGTGCTTTTCACAAATACGTTTTACTTCTTGGATTAATGTATCGTTTTCTTCCGCCTGAATTAAACATGATTCCATATTAATGATGTCATGCGTTCCTTGACGATAGAAACCAGCTACAAGTCCGCCTTCACGTTCTCCAATTGGCACTTGTGCTTTGTTACGGTATACCCACGGGGTTTTCATGCCAAGTACAGGATGAACAGGAACATCACCTAATCCGCCGATGCGCTGCATAACGTCGCGTACTTGTTTTTCTTTCGCTTGTAATTGTCCTTCATATGTTAAATGCTGAAGCTGACAACCGCCGCATTGATTGTACACTGGGCATTCTGCATCTTTACGATATGGGCTCTCTGTATGAAGCTTCATTAAACGACCGAATGCGAAGTTTTTCTTTACTTTAATAATTTTAATTTGTGCTTCTTCACCTGGTAATCCGTTTTTAACGAAAATAGGATAGCCTTTTACTTTCGCAACACCGGCACCATCATGTGTTAAATCTTCAAATACTACATCTATAAACTCGTTTTTTTCAACTGGTGGCGTCATTTTTGTACTCATTTTCCGACCTCTCTTTTTCATAACACTGCGTTACATTTTATCATACTTATATGGTCTATTTCTATTGGAAGAAAAAAAGCTATTGACGATAGTTCTCCGTTAATGTTACGCTACTACTAATTTGATACGGACGATGTTACCTCATATATACTCGATAATATGGATCGAGAGTTTCTACCCGGCAACCTTAAATTGCTGGACTATGGGGAAAACTAATGAATATTAGCCCATGTGCAAAAAGGACTCATATTGATTAGCTTTCTCTCATAGATGAAAGTGAATCCATATGGGTCTTTTTTTATTTTTATTTTTCTAAAAGGTCAGACATCTTACGTATGACATAAAACCTCCTTGTTTTATTTTTAGTAATATAACGAGCGTTTTATGTACAAACTTTATACGAACTTCTGAAAGGGGCAACTACATGCAATATGTAATGAGCATTATCGGTATTCTTGTCGTTTTAGGTTTATGTTTTGCTTTGTCAAACAACAAAAGTAAAATCAACTTCCGTGCAATTGCTATTATGATTGGTTTTCAAATTTTAATCGGTTGGTTTATGTTTGGCACAAAGATTGGTCAACAAATCATTATTTTCATTGGTAAAGTTTTCAACAAACTAATTAAACTTGGTACGACAGGTGTCGATTTTCTCTTTAATGGGATTCAAAGAGATTTTGTCTTTTTCTTAAACGTACTATTAATTATCGTATTTTTCTCAGCACTACTTTCTATCTTTAGTTACTTAGGGGTTTTACCATTCATCGTTCGCGTTGTCGGCGGTGCCATTTCAAAAATTACTGGTTTACCACGCGTTGAATCATTCCACGCAGTAAACTCTGTATTCTTTGGTTCAAGTGAAGCGTTAATCGTTATTAAAAATGATTTACAACATTTCAATAAAAACCGTATGTTTATCATTTGTTGTTCTGCAATGAGTTCAGTTTCTGCCTCTGTTACAGCATCATACGTAATGATGTTAGATGCGAAATATGTACTAGCAGCTCTTCCGTTAAACTTATTCTCAAGCTTAATTGTTTGTTCGTTATTAACACCTGTTGATACGAAAAAAGAAGACGAAGTAGTTCAGAAATTTGATCGTACTTTATTCGGAGACAGCTTTATCGGCGCAATGATTAACGGTGCGCTTGACGGTTTAAAAGTAGCTGGTATCGTTGCCGCATTAATGATCGCTTTCATCGGTGTTATGGAAGTTGTAAACTACGTAATTAGCGCCGCTTCAGGTGCAATGGGATATGCTGTTACGTTACAACAAATCTTCGGTTATATACTTGCTCCATTCGCGTTCTTAATGGGTATTCCAACTCAAGATATTATCCCAGCTGGTGGTATTATGGGTACGAAGATTGTATTAAACGAGTTTGTAGCAATACTTGATTTAAAAGGTGTTGCAGCAACATTATCTCCACGTACAGTTGGAATCGTTACAGTATTCTTAATTAGCTTCGCAAGTATTAGCCAAATTGGTGCAATCGTTGGTACAATCCGTGCCCTTTCTGAAAAACAAGGAAGCGTTGTTTCTAAATTTGGTTGGAAAATGCTATTTGCATCAACACTTGCTTCTATTTTATCTGCGACAATCGCTGGATTGTTTATTTAATAAAAAATCACCTTCGCTTAGACAGCAAGGTGATTTTTTTATTATCATCATTTAAGAAACTGAAGAAAACTCTAATGCCTCTTCCTTATTAATAATTTCTCCCTTATATTTACCTTTCACCGAAATATCAATAATGGATTTATTTCCTGTCTCCATTTTCCCTAAAGAAAAAATATATATTAAGTCATCTTTTTTTAACATCCATTGTTTTCCGTGCCAAGGACCAGTTAACTTCTGTTCTGGCGATGCCAATATTTCTCCAAAATATTCACATTCGCCTAGAGATGTTTTTACTGTATTCTTCTCCGTATCAATAACTATATATTTAAGAAGCTTTATACTTTCATTTGAGAAAATCTCTACTTCATGATCACTTTTTTTCTTGAATTTCAGCTTTCCATCCTTTGTATTAACCAATTTACTTTGATCAATTGCATTCAGTACAAACTCATACTCTTCTTTTGTAACACCGAAATTAGGATGATATGGAAAACTTTTTTTCTCTGCATGCTCTTCTACGTATTTTAAATACCATTCCATATTATTCACTAGATGCTCTCTCATTCTTTGACCAATATTCCCTACCTTTTTAAAAGTATCTGGATCCATCTCTAGCGTCATAATATCCGCCGTAACTTCCGCGTTCATAAGATGCGCTGGAATATACTCTTCCACACTGTTTGCTTTACTTACTTCACTTTGACAACCGACTATAAATAGCGATATGAAAAGGATATATACTATTTTTTTATATTTCATTTCTGTTCTCCACTCCGTACATCATTCTTACTTAATTTTATAGCGTTCTTATTATAGTCTAAAATTCTTATATTTCAATAAAATTCATTAACCATATACAAAATTGCATATTCATAAGTCTTATTACTTTAAAATTAGCTTAAATTACTTTCCAAATTATACAAATAATAAGCTTCAAATGTTATAATTTGTAAAAAAATAATTGGAGGACCTTATGAAAATTCACGCACTTGCCGATTTCTTACATTTACTAGTCTTAACCCTAAAAAGCTATTATGTATGGGGAATGCCTATCTATGTCTTCATTATTCCTCTTATCTTTGTAGTCGGTTATATTATTATTAATTCTAATAAGAAACAAAAAAATACCTCTATTCAAAGTCACTAATCTATTACCTTAATAGCCTCCTAAAAATCATATTCCCCTCATTTTCTTCAAATGATATGATGAACAAGGGTATATCCCCACCACTCTTACAGCGGTGGGGATTTTAAATATAAATATGTAACATAATACACAATAGAAGGTGATTTTATGAGAAAATATGCAGCAATCGCTTTATGCACATCTGCCATTCTAGCAGGTTGTAATACTAGCAATGTAAACCAGGAACCTAAAAAAGAGAAAAGGGTTCAAGAAGTTAAGAAACAAACAGAAACTGTGCAAGAACAAGGTAAAATTTCTTATCAGCCCATTACACACGAATCTACAAATACTACTATTCATATGACAGATATAAAAGATACTTTAAGTGAAGTACAATATAAAATTTGGCGAACAGCCGATGGGAAGGAACACACTAAATCTTTTTCTTCTAAAGAAAAGGAGAAGCAATTTTCACTTCCTTTTGATATAAAAGAATTTGAAGGAAAACGCGGTGAATTTCAAATTGAAGCAATAGGAATAAAAGAAGATGGGAAAAGCATCCCACTCACAAAAGCTGCTATTACTTTCGAACAAAAGGTTCCCGTTCTTATGTATCATGCAACCGATGATTATCACGGACAAGGCATTAAAGATTTATTCGTCTCACCTGCTAACTTTGAAGCCCAAATGAAATATTTAAAAGACAACGGCTATACATTACTAACTTTTGAACGTTGGGGTGATATTAATAAAGTAAATAAACCTATCTTTGTTACATTTGATGACGGTATGAAAAATAATATGAATGCATTCCATGTTTTACAAAAGCTAAAAGACGATACATTTAAACCGGCGGCAACAGAATATATGATTGTTGATAACGTTGATGTAGAAGGATCACTGTCTACTTCTGAAATAAAAGAAATGGTCGATTCCGGCATTTTCTCAGTGCAATCTCATACAGCGACGCATGCAGACTTACCGAAAATTACAAACTATGAAGAGGAATTAAAAGGATCAAAAGAAAAGTTAGAAAAAATAACAGGTAAGCCCGTTATCGCAGTGGCTTATCCATTCGGTCATGTAGATGATAAAGTCGTTGCAGAAACGAAGAAATATTATCAATTTGCGACGACAACAAAACCCGGAAAATTCATTACAAAAGGTGAACCCGATGAATTGTTAAAAATGAAGCGTGTTCGCATACACCATACGACGACCGTAGAACAGTTTGCTTCTTCGATTAAATAACGATGAGGGCTCAATATATTTTGAGCTCTCTTTTTACGCTATATTTATATATATTTTTTGAATTTTCTTGTATTATATATAGTAAGAAATCTTTCAAATTAAAGGAGATTATACATATGTCATTTGAACAAACGTTAGAGAAATATGCTGCCCTTGCAGTCAATGTTGGTGTTAATATTCAACCAGGACAAACATTATCAATTAGCGCACCTCTTGAAGCTGTACAATTTGTACGCCTCGTTACAGAAAAAGCATATAAATCTGGTGCAAAACACGTATATGTGGATTGGAATGATGAGACGTTAACACGCTTAAAGTTCGATCTAGCTCCTGAAGAAGCATTTGCTGAGTTCCCATCTTGGAAAGCACACGCTCGTGAAGAATTAGCAAAAGAAGGCGCTGCATTTATGTCTATTTATGCAGAAAACCCTGATTTATTAAAAGGTGTAGAACCAACGCGTATCTCAACAGCTCATAAAGTAGCTGGTGAAGCAATGAAAGTATACCGTGATTACGTACAAGCTGATAAAGTAAGCTGGTGTGTCATTTCTGTTCCTACGAAAGAATGGGCTGCGAAAGTATTCCCTGACGTTGCACCAGAAGAACAAGAAGCAAAACTATGGGATGCTATTTTCAAAGCTACTCGTGCTGATTTAGAAAATCCTGTGGAAGCATGGAAAGAACACGATAAAACATTACATACAAAAGTTGATTACTTAAACGAAAAGCATTATAAAGCTCTTCACTATACAGGTCCTGGAACAGATTTAACGATCGAACTTCCAGAAAAACATGTATGGGCTGGTGCTGGTAGCTTAAATGAAAAGAACGTACCATTTATGGCGAACATTCCAACTGAAGAAGTGTTTACAATGCCACTTAAAACAGGTGTAAATGGCCAAGTATCTAGTACAAAACCGTTAGCATTTGCAGGTAACATTATCGATAACTTCACGTTAACATTTGAAAACGGACGTATCGTAGATTATAAAGCTGAAGTTGGAGAAGAAGCTTTAAAACATTTAGTAGAAACAGATGAAGGTTCTCACTTCTTAGGAGAAGTAGCTTTAGTACCTCATGATTCACCAATTTCAAACACAAATATTTTATTCTACAACACGCTATTTGATGAAAACGCATCTTGCCACCTTGCAATCGGAAATGCTTATGCATTTAACTTAGTTGGCGGAAAAACGATGTCTAAAGAAGAACTTGCTGAAAATGGCGCAAACGCTAGTATTACACACGAAGATTTCATGATTGGATCAGCTGAGCTTGATATCGACGGCATTACAGCTGATGGCAGACATGAACCAATCTTCCGTAAAGGTAATTGGGCGTTTTAATAAAAGCAAAAGGCTATCTTCCACACTGGAAGATAGCCTTTTATGATGCAGATGAAACCTTAAGCCCAATTACTCCTAACACGATGAAAAGAATACAAAATGCTTGGAATAGGCTAATGTGCTCTTTAAAAAAGTACACACTAATAATCGTAATAAGTAACGTCCCAACACCAGACCAAATTGCATAAGCAATACTTAAATGAATCTTTTTTACAACGATGGCGAACACGCTGAAACAAATTCCGTAAAATACAAAAATAAGTACACTTGGAATGAGCTTTGTTAAACCGTTTGATAACTTCATCGCAATTGTTCCAGCTACTTCAAAAATAATTGTTACAAGTAATAATAGCCAATATACCATACTAGAATCTCCTTCTCTGTTACCTTATAGAGATTCTAGTATACTACTTATAGTCCTAATGAAATATATTTAATTTCTAAATATTCCTCGATACCGAAATGACCTCCTTCACGACCAATGCCACTCTCTTTAAAGCCACCGAACGGCGCTTGTGCAACTGATGGGAGGCCATCATTTAAACCGATAATACCATACTCTAGTGCTTCACTAATTTGGAATGCTTGGCTAATGTCTTTCGTGAAAATGTACGCTGCTAAACCGTATGGCGTATTGTTTGCACGTTCAATTACTTCTTCAACCGTTTTAAATTTCGCAACAGGTGCAACTGGTCCAAATGTTTCTTCATTCATACAAAGCATCGTATCATTCGCTAATCCAATTACAGTTGGTTGAATAAAGTGTCCATCTAGCTCTGTAACCTTTTGGCCACCATATAAAACTGTTCCACCTTTTTGAATAGCATCTTCAATATGTTCTTGTACTTTTGAAACTGCATTCTCGTCAATAAGTGGTCCTACAGTCGTTCCGTCACTGAAACCGTCCCCTACTTTTAACTGTCCTACTGCCTTTTGAAACTTCTCTACAAACGCTTCATATACTTCTTCCTGAACAAATACTCGGTTTGTACATATACACGTTTGTCCTGCGTTACGGAATTTCGAACCGATTACTGCCTCTACTGCTTTATCTAAGTCTGCATCATTCATAACAATAAACGGTGCGTGACCACCTAACTCAAGTGAAACCTTTTTCATCGTTTGTGCCGCACTAGCCATTAACTCTTTCCCAATTTCCGTTGATCCTGTAAAGGACACTTTTCGAACACGCCCATCTTCCATCCACGTATCAGCAATTGCTTTCGCACTACCTGTTACAATATTTATTACGCCTTTTGGAATGTCTGCTTCATGAGCTAATTCAGCTAATTTTAACGCAGTTAACGGCGTTTGACTTGCAGGTTTTACAACCGCTGTACATCCTGCTGCAAGCGCCGGAGCTACCTTTCTCGTAATCATAGCAGCCGGGAAGTTCCAAGGCGTAATAGCTGCCATAACACCAACTGGTTGCTTCATGACTAAAATACGTTTATTCGGATGAGAAGCAGGAATCATTTCACCATATACGCGTTTTCCTTCTTCTGCATACCATTCAACAAAACTATTTGCATAATTCACTTCACCAAGCGCTTCTGCAAAGGGCTTTCCTTGTTCTTTCGTCATGATCGCTGCAATCTCTTCTTTATTTTCCTCAATAAGTGTGAACCATTTTTTTAATTTCGCTGCACGATCTGCCGCTGTTAACTTAGACCATAATTTAAAAGCTTCATGCGCAGCATCAACAGCTTGCTTTGCCTCTGTTACCCCGCCCTTTGGTACAGTCGCAAATATTTCCTTCGTTGCTGGATTATTTACTTCGATTTGCTCTTGCAATGTAATCCACTCACCATTTATATACATCGCCTTTTTCTCTACATTTACAAACGTCGCTTTTTTATCCAATATTCTCTTCCTCCTCTATAAGTTTCTTTATTTTCCTAGTCGCAGCAGATTGACTTATTTTTAAAAACTCGGCTACTTTATAACTCGATCCATATGTTTTATATGCTTTCAAAATAATATTCCGTTCTACTTCTTCTAACATTTTATAGAGACTTTGACCGGACTGTTCAACCGTTGATTCTTGCATCGCTATTGGTAAATCTTCTATCGTAACGATATCATCGGCAGTTATAACAATTCGCTCAATCACATTTTCAATCTCTCTATTATTTCCTTCCCACGGGTAACTAACAAACATTTGCAATGTGCTAGGCGCTAATTTTACATTTCTACCATATTTCTCGTTAAAGTGTTGTAAATAATGATAAATAAGTGGCAAAATGTCTTCTGTTCTTTCCCGTAGTGGCGGGATTACAATGGGAATGACATTCAGACGATAATATAAATCTTTCCGAAATGTTCCTTGTTTCACCATCATACTTAAATCTCTATTTGTTGCCGCTACAATTCTAACATCCACCTTTTTTAATTCTCTTCCGCCTATAGGGCGAAACGTTTTTTCTTGCAACACTTGCAAAAGCTTTGCTTGAGTTTCAAGCGGCATTTCGCCAATTTCATCTAAGAATAGCGTTCCTTTATGCGCTGATTCTAATAGTCCCTTTTTCCCTTCACGATTCGCACCTGTAAAGGATCCGCCTGAGTATCCAAAAAGCTCTGATTCAATTAAATTTGTCGGCAATGCCGCACAGTTAATTTCATAGAAACTTTCATTCTTCCGGTTACTCACTTCATGTAAATGACGCACCAATCGACTCTTTCCTACTCCTGTCTCACCTAAAACGAGAACCGTACTATCTACCACGGATACTTTCTTGATTGTCTCGACTATTTTTTGCATAGCGATACTTTTAAAAATAAGTCCTTCATGTTCATATGTTTCTCTTAATTCTTTTTTATATGTTTTTAACTGATTATCCATTTCTTCTACCTTTTGACGTAATTGATAGAGTTCTGTAAGATCACGAGAGTAACTAATTACTCTTCTTAAATTGCCCTCTTCATCAAAAACAGGCCTTGTACGAACGTGTAAATACTCTCCTGATTTTGTCGTCTGAACGAGTTCGATTGGCCTCTTTTTTTCAATTACTTCTAACGTTGCTGATGGATAAAAGATACCATCTTTCTGCAATTCTTTTACATGTTTACCTACTAACTCTTTTGCAGCCAATTGATAGTGCCTTTCACATGTACTATTTACACGTACAACGATTCCCTTTTCGTCAGTCACAAAAATTTCGTCAAACGCATATTCAAATACATCTTGTAAATCCATTAACACTCGTTCCTTTTCTGCAACCATCCTAGCCACCCCTAACTTCCAATCCGTCGATTCACTTCACTACCTTTATTATAAAGTGAATTTTCTGCATTTTATATAGAGTCAGCTAGAATGTTTGCTGTTTTATTATTTAACTTTTAAACACGAGCAATATTTGCTTTCTCATAACAGACTTGCAACGATTCTTCAATGATTGTTAATCCTTCTTCCAGTTGCTCATCTGTAATCACTAATGGCATTAGCACACGAATAACATTACCGTATGTTCCTGCTGATAGTAGAAGTAAGCCGCGTTTATTTGCTTCTGCGCATAAATTAGCTGTTAACGTTTTATCAGGTGCTTTCGTCTTACGATCTTGAACGAGCTCAAATGCACACATTGCTCCTAAACCGCGCACATCACCGATGCAATTATATTTATTTTTCATCTCTTCGAATCGGTTCATTACGACTTTTCCTAATTCTATCGCTCTATCATTTAAATTCTCTTTTTCTATTACATCAAGTACTGCTAATGCTGCCGCACATCCTAGCGGGCTTCCTGCATACGTTCCACCAAGTTCTCCTGGTGCAGACTCATTCATAATTTCTTTGCGCCCAATAACACCACTAATCGGTACACCAGCACCTAATGATTTAGATACCGTAATTAAATCCGGAACGACATCATAATGATCAATAGCGAAATATTTTCCTGTACGGCTAAATCCAGTTTGAATTTCATCCGCTACAAATAAGATGCCGTGTTCTGAACAAATATTGCGTACTTCTTGCACAAACTTCTTACTTGGGACGATAAATCCACCTTCCCCTTGAACAGGTTCCATTACAACGGCTGCAATCGTTTCTGGTGCTACTTCTGATACGAAGAAATTCTTAAACTCTTCAATCATAAAGTTATCGTACTGCTCTTCCGTTAATCCTTCTGGGCGGCGATATTCGTACGGGAATGGTGCTTTATAGACTTCAGGCGCAAATGGGCCAAATCCAAACTTATATGGTTTTACTTTACTTGTCATCGTCATTGTCATTAATGTGCGTCCATGGAAACCTTTAGAAAATGCAATAATACCAGGTCTTTTTGTATATTTACGAGCGATTTTCACCGCATTCTCAACTGCTTCTGCACCACTATTTAAAAATAGTACTTGCTTATCAAAACTTCCCGGCGCTAATGCCGCAAGTTTTTCTGCTAATTCAATATATGGCTCATACATCATGACATTAAAGCCAGTATGAATGTATTGATCTACTTGTTTATGGAGCGCTTCTTTAACAGCTGGGTGACAATGTCCTACGTTAATTGTTCCTATCGCTCCAGCGAAATCAATGTACTGATTCCCATCAACATCAGTAACAAGAGCACCATTTGCAGATTGTACAAACGTTGGGATGCCGTTACTTACTCCTTTTGGTACTATATTTTGGCGGCGTTCTAGTAAAGACGCTGCTTTCGGTCCAGGAATTTGTTCATTTACTTTAGCAAATTTTTTTATATTCATTACGTACCCCATCCTTTTCTTTACATTGTTTTCTCTTTTCATTGCAAAATGTATGCCAATATTCTTTTCTAGTATTCATCTATTTCGCCATAAAAAATAAGTCTATAAAGACTCATTAAGAGTCTTTATAGACTTATTTTTCTTACACATTAGACTTTCCTTTTTCCCAAACAAACTCACCTGAATGAGAAATAAGGTCCCCAACAGACTGTACTACTAAATCAGCAAGTGGTTCTAATGTTTGACGATCTCCTGTACCAGATAGTACTCCAATTGCATAGCAATCACCGCTATTTTTCGCTAAATATAAATCAGTCGGTGTATCCCCAACGACCGCTACTTCACATGCCTCTAAATGAAACCTCTCACAAAAGGATTCTACAATTCTTTTATCTGGTTTTTGTGCCGCAAATGTATCTGAAGCTACAACATAATCAAAAAAAGACTCTAATTGATACTGTTTTAAAAATAATTCTGTCGGTGCAAAATCATCCGCCGTGACAACACCTAAAATAAATCCTCTATCCTTTAAGCTTTGTAAAATTCTCGGTAAATCTGCCGTCATTTTCATGTAAGAACGATGCTCGTACATAAGGGCAAACAGTTTTTCACTTACCCATTCATGCATTTCCTCTTCTTTAGATGACGTAATATACTTACAAAGCCCCTTTGCCACATCAAGACTTGTTCCTGCCGCTATTGCGCTACGTGGGTGAACAAATACCCCATCCACACCGATTTCTTTTAATAAAGTCGGCTGCATTGATTGTGGCAGTTGGTATAATTTTATACATTCAGCCACAAGTTCTTCAGCCACTTTTATCCAAATTGAATGAAAATCCATTAATGTCCCATCTTTATCAAATAGTATTGCTTTTACTTTCTCCATAACACCCCACCTCTCGTCTCTTATCTCCTCCAGTGTATCAATAAAGTATGGATATAAAATAAACGAATTGTAAAAATACCATGAAAATCAAACTAACTTCCAATTTACAATACAAATCGGATTGTTTGACTATTACGTAACAGAAGCGTAAAATTACTCTCATCTTATTGAAAATTAGCTAATTACTTAACCTCATTAACTATCATGATAGTTTCCTAATTCTTTTTTTAAGTAGGAGATGTTTATATATGGTTGAAGAAATATTTTATAAGAAAACATTAGAAAATCTGTTTTTAGATCCTGTTCAAATTACACTTTGGGATGGAAACACTGTACAGTACGGTGAAGGGAATCCTCAATTTCATATTACATTCCACAAACCTCTTGCCAAAAAAGAGATAATAAAAGATCCCTCCATCGCATTTGGTGAAGCTTATATGAATGGAGATATTGAAATAGAGGGTAACCTTGAAAAAGCGATTGAGTCTATTTATAAAAACAAAGACAGTTTTTTAGGTAATAGCAAATTACAATACTTTACAAGCAGATGGAATTTTTCAAAACGAAAAAATAAAGAAGATATCGCCCATCATTATGATATTGGGAACGATTTTTATAAATTATGGCTAGATGAAACAATGACATACTCTTGTGCATATTTCCAAAACGAAACCGATTCCTTAACAGCTGCTCAACATAATAAAGTAAATCATATTTTAAAAAAGTTAAACCTTCAAAAAGGAGATACTTTGCTAGACATTGGTTGCGGATGGGGTGAACTCATTACAGCTGCCGCAAAACAATATGGTGTGAAAGCAACGGGAGTCACATTAAGTGAAGAACAATATGCAAAAACTCTAGAAAGAATCGAAAAAGAAAATCTCACAGATTTAGTTGAAGTAAATTTACTCGATTATCGTGATATTCACGAGCGAAAGTTTGATAAAATTGTTAGTGTAGGTATGATTGAACATGTCGGGAAAGATCACATTACAGAGTACTTTGAAACGGTCAATGCATTACTCAATGATGGTGGTATTTCCGTTCTTCACTGTATTACTTCTCCTACAGAGGGCGCTACTAATAGTTGGATTGAGAAATATATATTTCCTGGTGGATACGTCCCCGCCGTTAATGAATTAATTACTAACATAACTAATCAGCATTTCTTTATAGTTGATGTTGAAAGTTTACGCAGACATTACGGTAAAACACTTCAACACTGGGCAGAAAACTTTGAAAATACACTAGATGAAATACGTAAAACAAAAGATGAGCGATTTATTCGTATGTGGCGCTTGTATTTAAATGCTTGTGCAGCTTCGTTTTATACTGGTAACATTGATTTACATCAATTTGTATTTACAAAAGGGATTAGTGATTCCATTCCTTGGACACGTTCATATATGTATAAATAAAAAAGGATGCCTTTACAGGGCATCCTCTTGATGTTCAGGAACAAATAGTTCCAGACAATGATACATATTTTCGAATTCCATCGGTGCATCTCCACCATATTCACCATCTAAATTAATCATTAGTTTATCTGGTGAATGCACTTTAATTCGGTTCGCTTGTGTGTATAGTACTTTTGGATTGTTAATATGTTCACCACGCTGCGCTTGTGTTGCAGCTTTAATTAAGTCGGCAATCGAACCTTTTTTCAGCACTAATAAATCAAATAAGCCATCGTTAATCGATGCATATGGTGCTACCTTTTCAAAGCCACCCACTGAACGAGTATTCGTAATTAAAAACATCGTAATTTCTTCTTGTAGTAATTTTCCATCATACTCAATTTCAACGTATGTTGGATGTAGTGATGGTAGCATTTCGATACCTTTTAAATAATAAGCAAGTTGTCCTAATACAGTCTTTAGCTTACTTGGTACTTCATATGTTAATTCTGTAATACGACCGCCACCAGCGATGTTAATAAAATATGTATCGTTTGCTCTACCAAGGTCTAATGGCACAGTTTTTCCTTCACAAATAATATCCGCTGCCTCTTCAATAGAACGAGGTACACCGATTGCACGTGCAAAGTCATTTGTCGTTCCAACTGGAATAATTCCAAATTTCGGACGGAATTCATGACCAACTAGACCGTTTACGACTTCATTTAACGTGCCGTCACCACCAGCCGCAATAACAACATCAAATTTACGCTCTACAGCTTGCCTCGCCGCCACAGTTGCGTCTCCAGGACCCGTTGTCGCATGACAAGATGCTTCATATCCAGCTTGTTCTAATTTTTGTAATACTTCTGGTAAGCTCTTCTTAAATAGCTCACGCCCAGAAGTAGGATTATAAATAATTCTTGCTCGCTTCATCATTTATTAGCACAGGAAATTTCTTTATGTATCAAAAAAGAACATACCGAACTTCTATTCAGTATTCCCGTGCCTACCTCCTCTCATCTTCCTATCCTTCTTTTATCTCGCTCAAACAGGCAGTAAGAACCCGATTCGTGTAGCCCATCAAAAGTAAATATTCATTTCAATGGTTTTGTTTTATTTGACAAAAAATTTATGTCCATCTATTTCCTCACAACAATTTACATATAACGAATAATAATTATCTATTATTTCATGAGATGAAAAAACCTCTATTTCTAGATTTATCATTATTCCCACCTTTTTGCAACTATCATACCATAGTTGCTATACAAACATTTTTCCACTTTTGACAGTTAATCAAACGTTTGTTTAAATAATTTTCTCTCATTTAAACAAACGTTTGATTAACCTAGAAAAACACCCATGTACGGGTGTTTTTCTGCTTAATCTTTAAAAGTTACTACTATTATCGCTTATTAATCTCTTCAAGTAAGATTTTGTTAACAAGCGGTGGATTTGCTTGCCCTTTTGTAGCTTTCATAATTTGACCAACTAAGAAGCCAATTGCACGGTCTTTACCGTTTTTAAAGTCTTCGATAGATTGCTCATTATTATCAAGAATTTCTGTTACAACTTTACGAAGTGTACCCTCGTCAGAAATTTGAACAAGGCCTTTCGCTTTAACGATTTCTTCTGGGTCTCCACCTTTTTCAATTAATTCGTTAAATACTTTCTTCGCAATTTTAGAAGAAATTGTACCTTTTTCAATTAATTGAACCATTTTAGATAAACCAGCAGGCGTTAATGCAACGTCTTTTAATTCTTTTTGTTGTTTGTTTAGGTATGCAAGTACTTCACCCATTAACCAGTTTGATGTTAATTTCGCATCAGCACCGTCTGCAACAGTTGCTTCAAAGAAATCAGACATTTCTTTCGTTAATGTTAATACGTGTGCATCATAAGCTGGTAAGCCTAATTCTGCAACATAGCGAGCTTTACGTGCATCTGGAAGTTCTGGAATAGAAGCACGAACTGCTTCTTTCCACTCATCGTCGATGTAAAGTTCAACTAAGTCCGGCTCTGGGAAGTAACGGTAATCATCAGATCCTTCTTTCACACGCATTAAGATTGTTTTCTTCGTTGCTTCATCATAACGACGTGTTTCTTGTTGGATGATACCACCAGATAATAATTCTTTTTCTTGGCGAGCTTGCTCAAACTCAAGACCTTTTTGTACGTAAGTGAAAGAGTTTAAGTTTTTCAGTTCCGCTTTTGTACCGAACTTCTCTTGTCCAACTGGACGAAGGGAAATGTTCGCATCACAACGCAAGGAACCTTCTTCCATCTTACAATCAGATACGCCAGTGTATTGAATGATTGATTTTAACTTCTCTAAGTATGCATATGCTTCTTCTGGCGTACGCATATCTGGCTCAGATACGATCTCAATTAAAGGCATACCTTGACGGTTGTAGTCTACTAATGAGCCGTCAGCTGTATGCGTTGATTTACCAGCATCTTCTTCTAAATGAAGACGTGTAATACCGATACGTTTCTTTTTACCGTCTACTTCGATTTCAATCCAACCATTTTCACCAATTGGCTTATCAAACTGAGAGATTTGGTAAGCTTTCGGATTATCTGGATAGAAATAGTTTTTACGGTCAAACTTTGTTTCTGTTGCGATTTCACAGTTTAATGCCATTGCAGCTTTCATTGCAAAGTTAACTGCTTCTTTATTTAAAGTAGGAAGTACTCCTGGGTATCCTAAGTCAATTACACTTGTTTGTGTATTTGGTTCCGCTCCGAATTCTGTTGGACTCGCAGAGAAAATTTTCGAATTTGTTTTTAACTCAACGTGAACCTCTAAACCAATAATTGTTTCTAAATTCATCTATGCTCGCCTCCTTACAGACTTGCTTTTTTTGTATGATGGTCTGTTGCTTGCTCAAACGCATGTGCAACGCGGTAAATTGTCGCTTCATCGAAGTGTTTACCAATAATTTGTAAACCAAGTGGCATGTTGTTAGCACCGAATCCACATGGAACAGAAATCGCTGGAACGCCTGCTAAGTTTACTGGGATTGTTAAAATGTCATTTGCATACATTGTCATTGGATCATCAACTTTTTCGCCCACTTTAAATGCCGGAGTTGGCGTTGTTGGTCCAATAATAACATCGTAGTTAGCAAATACATTTTCAAAGTCGTTTTTAATTAATGTACGTACTTGTTGTGCTTTTTTGTAATATGCATCATAGTAACCAGAGCTAAGAGCAAATGTACCAAGCATAATACGACGTTTTACTTCATCACCGAAGCCTTCGCTACGTGTGTTTTTGTAAAGATCCATTAAGTTATTCACATTATCAGAACGAACACCATAACGTACGCCATCAAAGCGTGAAAGGTTAGCTGATGCTTCAGAAGAAGATAATAAGTAATACGTTGCTAGAGCGTATTTAGAGTGTGGAAGAGATACTTCCTCCCAAGTTGCGCCCATACCTTCTAATACTTTTAAAGCAGCTAGTACTGACTCACGAGCTTCTTCGCCAACACCTTCTCCTAAGTATTCTTTCGGTACAGCAATGCGTAAACCTTTAACGTCGCCTGTTAAACCAGCTAAGTAGTTTCCTACTTCAACGTTAGCAGAAGTTGCATCCATACGGTCAAGACCTGAAATAGCTTGTAATAAGTATGCATTGTCTTCTACTGTACGTGTAATCGGTCCGATTTGGTCAAGTGAAGATGCAAATGCTACTAATCCGTAACGAGATACACGTCCGTAGGTTGGTTTTAAACCTACAACGCCGCAATATGCAGCTGGTTGACGGATAGAACCACCCGTATCAGAACCTAGAGAGAATAATACTTCTCCTGCTGCTACAGCTGCTGCAGAACCACCACTAGATCCGCCTGGAACGTAATCTAAGTTCCATGGATTTTTCGTAGCGTAGAAACCTGAGTTTTCATTTGAAGAACCCATTGCGAACTCGTCCATATTTAATTTACCGATTGTAATTGTGTCAGCAGCTTTTAGCTTTTGCACAACTGTCGCATCATAAATTGGATCGAAGTTTGCTAACATTTTGCTCGCACAAGTTGTACGAAGACCGTTAGTTACAATGTTATCTTTTACACCGATTGGCATACCGAATAATAAACCATTATCTTCAGCACCAATCTTTGCATCTAATTCTTTCGCTTTCGCGCGTGCATTTTCTTCATCTAATGTAAGAAAAGCTTTTACGTTATCTTCAACATCCGCAATACGTTTATAAGATTCTTCTACTAAATCCGTAACGGAAATTTCTTTGTTGTTTAACTTCTTATGTAACTCTGATACTGAATGATCAAATAATGACATCGAAATTCCCCTCCTCTATTCTAATACTGCTGGAACACGGATTTGATTATCTTTGTGATCCGGTGCATTTTTTAATACTTCTTCTACTGGTAAACCTTTTTCTGGTACATCTTCACGCATAACATTTTTCATAGTTAATACATGAGTTGTTGGTTTTACGTTTGTTGTATCTAATTCATTTAACTGTTCTGCAAAAGTAACAATTGCATCTAGTTGTTTTTGAAATTTTTCTGCTTCTTGATCAGTAATTGCAAGACGTGCTAAATGTGCTACGTGCTTTACATTCTCAACGGAAATTCTTGACACGGCTAGGCCACCTCCATAATATATCGTTCAATCTACAATACTATTGATGATACCAAATTTTCAGTACTTCAAGCAAGTCAACACACGGTACTTACACCATTTTTACATAAAAAAAGAAAGGCAAACGCCTTTCTTTACGATTTACTCTTTATCTAACGGTTTATTTTTCGGAAATCTCTCGTTATCTTCTTCATTATCACGAATTGTTTTTTGTAATACAAAACAAGACATCGTTAAAAATAATGTTCCAATTAAATAGTATCCTTTTACACTAAGCGTTTCATCTAGCGTATAAATACCAATTAGCATACCTGAAAGCGCACAAACAAATGAAGTCCATGCTAAAAACGTGAACGCTTGCGTATTACGTCTTCTCATCGTTCTCCCCCTCGTTAGCAGTACATCCATTATAGATAAGTATATTTACCATGATGGATTTTTATGTAAATTCTAGTTTTATATTTATAAATCTATCATAAAAGAATACTATTTCAAAGAAAGTTTTCTGCCTAATCTGAAAAAACAATTAAAATCATTGACAATTATTTCTATTCTACATAAAATAAAAACAAATATTACGAACCTCGAAATATACGGGAGTGGAATTAATTGTTGCAATATGAACATTTTTTAGACTTACTGCTAGATAACGCCAAGAAACTTTTCTATCCTGAAGAATGGGTAAGCCTAGATTTAACACTTTCTAAAACAGAAGTATTTTGTTTACTTTGGATGGAACGAAATACAGATATTACAATGACGAAAATTGCTGATCTTCTTGATATACCAATGAGTACAACGACAGGTGTTGTAAATCGCCTTGTAAAAAAGGGATATATTGAACGCTACCGTGATGAAAATGACCGACGTATTGTATTAATTCGTTTAACAGAAAACGGCGTAATACTCGTTCAAGAAGTAAAACAAAATGCAGCCCATTACTTTAGCCTAGTAACAGAAGCATTATCGGAAGAAGAAAAAGCATTTTTACTACAGATCTTCCAAAAGATTATGAATCACATTGCTACATCACAACAAAAAACAGAAGAAAAAGTTTCTACACCTAAAATGAAAAACATTCCGATTGAATAAAACCCTAGCTGGGTTTTTATTCAATCGTTTATTTCGCCACTCGTAATATTCGATACTCGAAACAAAGGGGATATGAATGATGAGAATTATTTTGTATACAGGTAAAGGCGGCGTAGGAAAAACTAGCATTTCAGCGGCAACTGCACTTCAAAGCGCAAAACAAGGATTAAAAACTTTAGTAATGAGCACAGACCCAGCTCATAGTTTAGGAGATTCATTTGGTATAAAACTATCTTCTGAACCATTAGAAATTCGTGAAAACCTATGGGCACAAGAAATTAATACGATTTATGAAATGGAAAAAGGCTGGGGGAAATTACAGAAATATATTACACTACTCTTCACTTCCAAAGCAGCTGATGATATTACAACAGAAGAGTTAACGATGTTTCCTGGTATGGAAGATTTAATTAGCTTACTTCGTGTACTCGATTATTATAAACAAAACACATATGATGTTATTATCATTGATTGTGCCCCAACAGGAGAAACATTAGCCATGCTCAGCTTTCCAGACATGCTCGGCTGGTGGATGGAAAAATTATTCCCTATTAAAAGAAAAGTTTTAAAAGTCGTTCGTCCCGTAGCCCAACCACTCCTTGGTGTCCCTCTTCCAACCGACGATATTATGGACGAATTAACAAATACACTTGAACAGCTCGGAGAAATGAGGGATATTTTATCAAACCGAGACGTAACGAGTATCCGCATCGTTGTAAATCCCGAAAAAATGGTCATTAAAGAAGCACAGCGCAGCTTTACGTATTTAAATTTATACGATTATAACGTAGATGCCATTATGATCAATCGTGTCATTCCTAACACTGTCACCGATCCTTATTTTCAAGCATGGAAAGATACCCAAAAGAAATATAAAACATTAATTCAAGATAGTTTTGATCCACTTCCTATTTACGAAGCTCCAATGTTTGAACAAGAAGTTGTTGGCTTACCTATGTTAGAACGCGTTGGAGATGCTTTATTTAAAAAAGATTATTGTCCTACTGAAGTAAAATTTAACGGTCGCACTCAATATGTAAAAAAAGATGGCGATGAGTATATTTTCGTTCTGTCCATTCCCTTCTCTAACAAAAGTGAACTTGCATTAAATCAAAAAGGTGACGAGCTTATCATTCGTGCTGGTTCTGTTAAACGAAACATCACATTACCCAAAACGTTAACACACCTTTCTATTCAAGGAGCAAAATTTGAAGATGATGTACTAAACATTCGTTTTGGAGGTGTCGTACATGCATGAAGAACTACTAAGGAAAGTCATCCGTACAAAAATAAAAGTAGGTATGCATATATTAGAAGAGTTACCTGCCCCAATCCAGCAATCAGCTAAGCAAATACTAAATATTTTACAAGAGGAGCTAGCTGCTTATCCGAAAGAACAAGGGCATCGTGAAGATAATTTGAAAAGTATTATAATTGAATGAACATCTCTGGATAGAGGGCCTTTCTAGGCTTTCTATCTCTATATTGGAGTGATGTAAGTTGTTTAAAAAACATTCCACTATTATGCTTTGGAAGATTCCCTTGTTATTTCTCATTCATAACCTTGAAGAATCTTTCCAAATGCCACAATATCTTGCTAATCAATTTTCAATTACTTTTATAACTAGTCAACAATTTTCCATTGCGATTTCTATATTGACTCTCTTTGTTTTACTTATCGTCTTTCTATATCAAATAAACATCTTGTCTTCTATATACTGGATTATTTTTATACAAGGGGCAATTTTCTTCAACTCTGTTCAACATATTATTTTGTTTTTCATTTACCGTTCTTATAACCCTGGCGTAATATCCGCAGTTTTCATTGCCATCTTTTCTATTTTCTTTTTTTTATCCCAAAAACACTTAATTCATAAAAATAAATTCTTAATTACACTCGCTTTCAGCTTATTTTCTTATCCTATTATAATTTGGATTACCTTACTATTCGCTAGCTACTTTCATTCATAAAAAAGACCAGGAAAACTCCTGGTCCATTACTCTACTTAACAAACATTGGATTCTATGTTATACAGAATTGGAAGGTACAGAATTAGGGTTGTTTTGTTTGTTAAGTAGATTATATGTTGAACGAACTAACAGCGGAGGGGTTCCTTCTGTTAGTCCATTAAACCCAATCATTATTTTACGATTTTTTCAAGCTCATCAAGTGAAAGATCTACTGAAATTGAACCATCATTTGTTTCTTTCTTAATTGCATCTGTTACTTCTTTTGAATGATATAATTCAATTACTTTTTTCAGTGTTGGATCATCTTTATCTTTCGTACGAGCTGCGAAAATATTAATATATGGCTTCGCATTTTCATTCTTTGGATCTTCTAAGAAAATTGGATCCTTCGCTGGATCTAATCCAGCTTGACCAGCAACACCGTTATTAATAACTGAAGCTGCTACATCTTTTAATACACGAGGTGTTTGCTGTGCGATAACCGGTGTAATTTTTAACTTCTTCGGATTTTCAGCAATGCCGCTTGGATCTCCAAATAGACCAAAGTCTTTTTTAAGCTTTAATAACCCAGCTGCATCAAGAAGTTTTAATGCACGTGCTTGGTTCGTTGGATCATTTGGAATCGCAATTTCTGAACCATCTGGAATTTCATTTGCTTTCTTATGTTTTTCAGAGTATAAACCCATTGGTGCAATTTGCGTTGTACCAACAGCTGTAATATCTAGCTTATGCTCCTTTTTAAATTGCTCTAAGAATGCAATATGCTGGAATGAATTTAATTCAATATCTCCATCAGCTAACGCTTTATTTGGCGTTGTGTAATCAGAGAACTCAACCAGTTTAATTTTAATTCCTTCTTTTTCAGCTTTCCTCTTCAAAATTTCCCAAGCGTCTCCATCCGTTCCAGTTACACCGACGCGAACTACTTTTTCTTTCGCTCCTGCCCCTGTGTCTCCACTTGAGCAGCCGCTTAATGCTGAAACCCCTACAATCGCTGATAATGCAAATGCTAAAATTTTCTTCATTTCCTTTTCCCCGCTTCCTTTTTATGATCTGCGTAAAAAGACTTTCGCAAAGTAGTTTCCTAAGTTTTGAGCTAACTGTACAAGAATGATAAGTAAAACGACCGTTACGAACATAACTGATGTATCAAAACGTTGATAACCATATGTCATTGCTAAATCACCAAGACCGCCGCCACCGACAAGCCCAGCAACCGCAGAAAATTCAATTAAACCAACTGTCATAAATGTAACACCTAAAATTAATGGTGCTAACGCTTCTGGTACAAGGATTTCAAAAACAATTCTAATTGGTGAAGCACCCATCGCTTGCGCTGCTTCAATTACCCCTTTCGGAACAGAAACAAGATTTGTTTCAACCATTCTAGCGATACCAATTGATGCAACTAACGTCATTGGAAAAATTGCTGCCGCCGTTCCAATTGTCGTTCCGATAACACTTCTTGTTAGCGGGCTTAAAGCTACTAAGAATATGATGAATGGAATTGGACGAATTGTATTAATGATGATATTAAGAATAGAAAAGACCCATTTATTTTCTAAAAAGTTTCCTTTTCTCGTTACATATAAAAGTAAACCTAGAGGTATACCAAGAATTGTAGCGAATATAAGGGTTACAATTACCATTAAGAGGGTATCCCCCGTCGCATCTAATATGCGCGGCCAAAATATACTCCAATCAACTCGCATGAGCTTCTACCTCCTTCAGCTGCACTTGCAGCCTTAGATGTTGTAATGCTTTTTGAATTTCCCTCTGTTCACCTTGCAATTCTACAAGAAGATTTCCAAATAGCACATTTTGAAGTTCAATAATATTTCCGTACAGTACATTTACATCGACATTATAGTTTTTTGCGATATATGATAGTACCGGCTGTCCTGTCTCCTCACCAGTAAATGTTAGACGATAAATCTGACCACCATTTTGAATTTTCGCTAAAACACTTTCCGGTAAATGATCATTAATAACAGAACGTACAAAGTTTTGAGTCGTCGTTGTTTTTGGTTGTGTGAAAACATCAAACAGTTTTCCTTCTTCAATAACTTTTCCTTTTTCCATTACAGCTACACGGTGACAAATTTCTTTCACAACATGCATTTCATGTGTAATAAGAAGAATTGTTAAATTATATTCTCGATTTACTTTCTTTAATAAGTTTAGAATTTCTGTCGTTGTTTCTGGATCTAAAGCTGATGTTGCCTCATCACATATAAGAATATCTGGTGATGTTGCGAGTGCTCTAGCGATACCTACACGCTGCTTTTGTCCGCCTGATAGCTGCTCTGGGTAATTGTTTGCTTTATCTTCTAACCCTACAAACTTCAGCAATTCATTTACTCTTTCTTTTATTTCATTCTTTGGTACTTTTGCTAACTTTAATGGATAAGCAATATTCCCAAACACTGTTCTTGAATTAAATAAATTAAAGTTTTGAAAAATCATCCCGATTCTTTGTCTTAGCTTCCGTAATTCTTTCGTCGATAATGATGTAATATCTTTATCATCTATTGAAATCGTTCCTGCCGTTGGTCTCTCTAACATGTTTACTAGGCGTAATAATGTACTCTTTCCAGCGCCACTAAAACCGATAATGCCAAAAATTTCGCCTTTCTCAACTGATAACGTTACATCCTCCACCGCATGAACAGATTGCCCACCTGATTCATATACTTTACTTACATTATTAAAAGAAATCATTTTTCCCCCTCCTATATGCTGTAAAAACTTGAAGTAGAGCTTTCGAGGTAAAATAAAAAGTGCTCTCCTTCTTATCAACCATAAAGATAAGAAGGAGAGCACTTATATGTACTCGGTCACATCTTCTCATCTTCCAAGCCTTTCATAGGCTTGCTGGAGTTAGCACGGTATTAAAAAACCCGTTGCTGAGGTATCGTAGGGCCAGTCCCTCCACCTCTCTGGATAAGAATGTATCGATTTAATTATCGTTTAATTAATTCTCATTATAGAACTCAGAATAATAAGAGTCAATACATTTTTTAGAAAAATATTAATTATTTCTTTATTAAAATTTTCAGATGAAAAATTCAAGAAAAAATAGTAATCTTTAAAGTTATGTAAAATTCTCCTCTTGCATATTTTTTAAAAGGATAATCTTCTCTACTAATTGAATACCATTATTTGAATATGAAATTGGAGGAAGGTAAATATATGAAAACGGCTCTTTTACTCGTTGATATTCAAAATGATTATTTTCCACATGGAAAAATGGAATTGCGTAATCCAGTAGAAGCAAGCGAATATGCTAGTCAGCTATTACAATTCTTTAGAACGAAAAACGAACCTATTTTTCATATCCAACATGTAGCAATAAAAGAGGACGCTACTTTTTTCCTACCCAATACAGAAGGTGTACATATTCATGAAAGCGTACGCCCACTTAAAGAAGAAACCGTTATACTCAAACATTATCCAAATAGTTTTCGCGAAACCGATCTTCTAGAGCAATTACAACGTTTAAATATTGAGCACCTCGTCATATGCGGGATGATGACTCATATGTGTATTGATGCTACCGTAAGGGCTGCCTTTGATTTCGGCTTGCAATGTACTGTTATACATGATGCTTGTGCGACAAAAGATCTTTCTTTTAAGAATGCTACGATACCCGCTGTTTATATTCATAATACAATTTTAGCTAGTTTAAATGGCGTATATGCAAATGTAATGAGTACAGAGGAGTTTTTAGCTACAAAAAAACACTCTCTTCAGTGAGCAAAACCGAAAAGAGTGTTTCTTGTCAAACCATAGATTTTCTTTCAAATTGTATTATACAGGAAATCCTTAAAATGAATACAAAAAAATGTGACTAATAAGTCAACTTTTCTCATTGTTTTATTTCTATTTACATGTTTATCCCGATATGAATAGGGTTTAGCTAGTTCCACTTGCCTAATGGTAATATATAGCATTTTAAATTCGAACTAGTTTCCCCTATTATTTATCTGTTTGTTTTTGTTTCTTTTTCAAATACTCCGCACGCAATTTTTCAATTTGCTGCTTTTTATCAAATTTGACAGGCGTCTGTTTTTCATGGAACTTTGCGACAGCTACCTGACCTTTGTAATCCAATTGATATTTTCCCACTTTGTTCACCTACTTTTCTTCTCTTTAAAGAGAATCTATTCAACAAATATAATATACCTTATTTTACTGAAATAAACCTTAATACTTAATCAGTTTTTCTACTGACACCTATCTTACTCCACATATAGAAAGTTTTTCAAAAAAAAGAGATCTTCGCAGACTGCGAAGATCTCTTCTACTATTTCTTATAAAGTTTCAGAAGTAGTTTTTGCTTGCATGTGAAGCGCTAAGTAGTCAGGGCCACCAGCTTTAGAGTCTGTACCAGACATGTTAAAGCCACCGAATGGTTGGTATCCTACGATTGCACCAGTACATCCACGGTTGAAGTATAAGTTACCTACATGGAAGTCTTCACGTGCTTTTTCAATATGGTCACGGTTGTTAGAGATAACTGCTCCTGTTAAACCGTATTCTGTATTGTTTGCAATTGCAAGTGCATGGTCAAAGTCTTTTGCTTTACAGAATGCTACTACTGGTCCGAAGATTTCTTCTTTCATTAAGCGAGCATCTTCTGCAACGTCAGCAACGATTGTTGGTTGGATGAACCAGCCTTTAGAATCGTCTCCTTCGCCACCTGCTAAAATTCTACCTTCTTCTTTACCAATTGCAACATAGCTCATTACTTTATCAAATGCAGCTTGGTCATTAACAGGACCCATGTTTGTACCTAATACAGCTGGGTTAGCAACTGTTAATTCTTTCGTTAATTCAACAGCACGATTTAATACGTGATCGTATACATCTTCGTGGATTACTGCACGAGAACATGCAGAACATTTTTGTCCTGAGAATCCGAATGCTGATGCAACGATAGATTTAGCTGCTAATTCAAGATCTGCTTCTTTATCAACAACGATTGTATCTTTACCGCCCATTTCAGCGATAACGCGTTTTAACCAAATTTGGCCTGGGTTTACTTTCGCCGCGCGCTCATAAATACGGATACCTACATCACGAGATCCAGTGAAGCTAATGAAACGTGTACGAGGGTGATCTACTAAGTAGTCACCAACTTCAGAACCATTACCTGGTACGAAGTTTACTACGCCAGCTGGTAAGCCAGCTTCTTCTAATACTTCCATGAATTTCGCTGCTACTACAGGAGTTGTACTAGCTGGTTTTAGTAATACTGTGTTACCAGAAACTAAAGCAGCTGTTGTCATACCTGCCATAATTGCGAATGGGAAATTCCAAGGAGAAATGATAACACCTACTCCTAATGGAATGTAAGAGAAACGATTATATTCAATTGGACGGCTTTCTACTGGAATTCCGTCTTTTAATTTCAACATTTGACGACCATAATATTCCATAAAGTCGATTGCTTCTGCTGTATCAGCATCTGCCTCATTCCATGGTTTACCTGCTTCTTTTACAAGAATAGCAGAGAATTCATGTTTTCTACGACGAACGATCGCTGCAGCACGGAATAAAATGTCTGCACGCATTTCTGGCTTTGATTTTCTCCAAGTTTGGAATGTTTCATCCGCTACTTGCATTGCTTTTTCAGCTAACTCACGGCTTGCTTTTGAAACACGACCAACAAGTTCCTCTTTATTTGCAGGGTTTACAGAAACAATTTTGTCTTCTGTAGTGATTTTTTCTCCCCCAATAATTAATGGATAGTCTTGCCCAAGATAAGATTCTACTTTCTTTAAACCTTCTTCAAACGCTAATTTGTTAGCCTCCACTGAAAAATCTGTAAATGGCTCATGTTTGTATGCTACTACCATTATTTTTAGCCTCCCCTTAGAAAAACGTTTACATTTTACAACATTATTCTACACGATAATTTAGATTTATTCAAATATTCCTAGACTTATATTTTAAAAATTAATTAATTTTTAAAATATAATAAAAAAACAGAGTTATACAAATGTATAACTCTACAAAATATGAGTATATTCCAAAACGTTTTTGCTAATCAATAAAATAGTTACTAACAAAAATAAAGTCCTTACATATCCAACACCTTTTTGAACTGCAAACTTCGATCCAAAATAAGCGCCAAAAATCATCGATAACCCCATAATAATACCGTATTCAAAATGAATTACGTCTAAAAATAAAAAAGTGATTAACGATACGATATTACTAACAAAGTTCAAAAGTTTTCCAGATGCTGCCGCTTGAATAAAATCCAAACCAATTAATAAAAATGCAAAAATTAAAAAAGATCCCGTCCCTGGTCCAAAAAATCCATCGTAAAACCCTATCATTAAAATAACAAAGAAAAATATTAATGTTTTTCTTTTCGTCATCTTCTTATAGGTAGACACACTTCCCCAATCCTTTTTCGCAATAATATAAATAGCAATAAATACCAACATTACAAGCACTAACGGACGTAAAATATCTGGAGGAATAAACTTTACTACTAAAGCACCTGCTACTGCTCCTATAACAGTTAACGGGATTAACTTTCCTACAATTTTAAAATCGACCTTTCCCGATCGAATAAAGTAAATCGCACTCGTAAACGTCCCCATCGTTGCAGCTAATTTATTCGTTGCAATTGCCGAAGCTGGCGGTAAACCAACAAACATAAGTGCCGGAAGCGAAATTAACCCTCCACCGCCAACAACTGAATCAATAAAAGCTGCTAAAAAACCGAATGCGATTAATAAAATAATGACTTGAAAACTTAATTCGTCCATGCGCTTTACCCCTTACCCCATTATTTATAACATTTTAAATTATAACAAAATTACCCAAGAAAAAAAGCCGTTCCATAAAGGAACGGCCCTTCTATTTAATCTAAAATTTTCACATACGGCTCATCTTGCTTCGCCTCACGTATAATAATCGCTTCTGGACGTTCTACAGATTTAATCGTTACTTGTACTTTCATATAATTCGGGAAGTATTCCATAACAAGCCCGGCTACATATTGTGTAAAGCCAATTATTTCTGCTTTCCCATTAAACTGGACAGGAATATCAAGCTTTATTTCTCTTAATTCATCGTCTCTATACATACCAGTACCGATAACAGCTGTATAGTCACCTTGGAAATAATCGCTTAATTTTGCCTTGAAGTTTGATACTCTCGCCAAGTCTTCACGTTTATTATCTGTTTTCGCTTGTTCAGATGGGAACAAATAATATTTCTCATTAATTTGTTTCCAATCCTCAACCGTTTCACTACCTTTTTCGACATTCGCATAAGAAACAAAGTTACCTGGCACGAGCGAAGACTTCGGAGCCTGACGATAAATTGCAAATGTTATCGGAAGGTTTTTTGTCTCAGGATCTTGTTGATGCATAACTTTCAAGATTTCTGGCACCATTTTTTTCCCTTCAGCTAACATCTTTTCATTCGAAATTGCAGCCTCACGCGGGTACCCATGCTCTTCCTCATAATAATGAACCGAATTCATTGCTAATCCAACTACAATGCCACTACGCTCATCTTTTTCGCCTTTGTTCACATAATAATCATGCTCTAAAATATTTGAAATATATATTGGATTTTTTTTATTTTTCACTTCTAATGATTCGGATCCTGTACCTAATGCAGGATTTAACCCTATGTTCGGGAATTTAACCGCATCTTTTTTTAATGTATCTTCTAGTTCCTTTTGTTCTGCATCTGTACGTTTTCTTTTAACAAGCATCTGTATATACTGAGTAGTTAGGGATTTTCCGCCTTTGAAAACATTATCTTTCGTACTAAATGATTCTTTCGCAATACGCATTAATCCTGTTTCAAATTCATCTATATCAAGACGATTACTTACTCCTTGCACAACTAAGCCACGTGCGTTTCCTCCCTCAAATGGAATAGTCGTCTTATAATATTCATCCGAAATAGAGTAATTCGGGACGATTGCTTGCTCTTTTGCTTTCCCCGATTTCTCAACCACTTTTTCATCTTTATCAGCACCTGCACTACACCCACTTACAAGTAGGCCAAGGCTTAATACCGCTAATGCTATTTTTTTCATGGTAAGTTTGCACCTCTTACTTATTTAGCTCTTGTAAGAACCTCTCTTCATTCCAAACCTCGACATTATGTTTCTCCGCTTGTGCTAATTTCGAACCTGCCGCTTCACCTGCAACAACTAAATCTGTACTTTTACTAACACTTCCTGTTACTTTTCCACCTAATGCCTCAATCTTTTTCTTCGCTTCACTACGTCCCATAACTTCTAATTTCCCTGTTAAAACGACAGTTTTTCCTGCGAAGTACGACTCAACGTTTTGTAAATCAGCAATTTTCATGCCTTTATATGTCATGTTCACGCCGTATTCTTTAAATTGTTGTAATAACTCTAATACGTCTTCATTATCGAAATACGTTACTACGGATTGAGCCATTTTTTCACCAATTTCATTAATTGCTTTTAGTTCTTCTTCCGTTGCCTTCACAAGCGCATCCATCGTTTCGAAATGCTCTGCAAATGTACGTGCCGCTTTCGCTCCAACATGGCGAATACCAAGACCGAATAATAATCGCTCTAATGAGTTTTCTTTAGAATTTTCAATTGCTTGTACTAAATTCGTTGCTGATTTTTCTCCAAATCGTTCTAGCTGTAATAATTGCTCTTTCGTCAACGAATATAAATCAGCAAATGTACGAATATAATCTGCCTCAAAGAGTTGTGTAATGACACGTTCTCCAAGTCCATCAATATTCATTGCATTTCTTGAAACGAAATGGATTAACCCTTCTCGAATTTGAGCAGGACAAGTTGGATTTATACAACGAAGTGCTACCTCTTCTTCTAAACGAACTAGTTCACTCTCACATGCTGGGCAATGCGTTGGCATATGATATTCTTCTTCCTCACCAGTACGCTTATCGAAAATAACATTCACAACTTCAGGAATAATATCTCCAGCCTTCTTCACAACAACGTAGTCACCAATTCGAATATCTTTTTCACGAATTAAATCTTCGTTATGTAAAGAAGCACGACGAACGATCGTACCAGCCACTCGCACTGGCTCTAGCTCTGCAGTCGGTGTTACAACCCCTGTACGACCAACACTTAATTCAATGCCTGTTAATCTTGTTACAACTTCTTCAGCTGGGAATTTATAAGCAATTGCCCATCTTGGACTCTTTGCTGTAGTGCCTAGACTTTCTTGAAGAGCAACATCATCTACTTTTATAACGATCCCGTCAATCTCATAATCAAGATGCGGACGTTTTTCTTGCCATTCTTCTACATAAGCTATAACTTCTTCAATTGTTTCACATGTGCGTCGATTTGGATTTGTTTTGAATCCAAGTTCACCTAAGAAATCAAGCGATTCACTATGTGATAGGATTGTTTTTTCTTCTACATTCGCAAGACCGTATACAAACATAGATAAGTTACGCTTCGCTGCAATTTTCGGATCAAGTTGGCGGATTGAACCTGCTGCCGCATTACGCGGATTTGCAAATACATCTTCACCATTTTGCTCTTTTTCTTCATTTAACTTAACGAATGAACGCTTCGGCATGTAAGCTTCGCCTCGTACTTCTAACGTTACTTCTTCATTTAAACGAAGCGGGATTGCTTTAATCGTTTTTAAATTTTGAGTAATATCTTCACCTGTTACACCATCACCACGTGTTGCCCCTTGAATGAAGCGTCCTTTTTCATAATGAAGTGAAACTGCAAGTCCGTCAATTTTTAATTCGCATATATATCTTACATTCGCATCATCAATTCCTTGACGTACTCGTCGGTCAAAATCACGTAAATCTCCTTCGTTAAATGCATTTCCCAAACTTAACATCGGTGACTTGTGTGTTACTTTTTCAAATATATCAAGAACCGTTCCCCCAACGCGAACGGAGGGAGAATCTTCACTCATAAACTCTGGGTTCTCTGCTTCTAATTTTATAAGCTCCTGCATATTACGGTCATACTCCGCATCAGAAACAGAAGGATTGTCTAACACGTGATATTGATAGTTAAATGTATTTAACAAATCACGTAGTTCTTCTATACGTTTTTTTGCTATCTCTTTTGACATATCCTCATTCCTTTCCTATTGTTTCGTCACAGGTGCAAATTTTGCTAACAAGCGTTTAACACCAATTGGGCTTGGGAACGCAATATCTAATTCTTTTGCATCACCTTCACCTTTTACACTTACAACTGTACCGATTCCCCATTTTTGGTGGGAAGCTTTATCGCCTACTGCCCAGCCGATTTGTTCGCCACCTGTCGTCTTAGCTGCAGGACGCGCGAAAGCTGAGCGAGAACGTGTTGTAGTTGTAGTTGTAGTTGTCGTTTTACTGCTACTTGCCACTCTTCCTTTTGCACCAAACGAAGTTTCACGCTTCGGCGCTGTTTCATTTAATGATTCCACTAGTTCTGTCGGGATTTCTGTAATAAATCGAGATGCGGCATTCATACTTGTTCTACCAAATAAAGTACGCATTTGTGCATTAGATAAATACAACTCTTCTTCTGCACGAGTAATACCTACATAAGCAAGACGACGCTCTTCTTGCATTTCATCTTCTTCCATTAGAGAACGAGTATGCGGGAATATTCCTTCCTCTAAACCAACAATAAAGACAACTGGGAATTCTAATCCTTTCGCTGAATGCATCGTCATTAAAATAACTTCCTCACCAGCAGTTGGGTCTTCATCTACACGATCAATATCTGCAACAAGTGCTAAGTCTGTTAAGAATGCAACAAGACTCTTATCTTCGCTTTGAGATTCAAATGTTTGCGTAACAGATAAAAACTCATCTAAGTTCTCTAGACGACCTTCTGCTTCTAACGTACGCTCATTTTTCAACATATCGCGATAACCTGTTTTCTCAATAACTTCTTCTACCAATTCTGTAACAGATAAATACTCTTGCATATTTACCCAGTTGTGTAATAAACCTGCGAATTCCTTTACTGCCTTTGTAACCTTTGCACTTACTCCAACATGCTCAATCTCATCGAATACAGCTGTTAATGAAATTCCATTTTGTACACCGTAATTAATAATTTTGTCGATAGAAGTCGCACCAATTCCACGCTTTGGCACGTTAATAATACGTGCGAAACTAATCTCATCATCTGGATTACCAATTAAGCGTAAATACGCCAAAATGTCTTTAATCTCTTTACGGTCGTAGAACTTCGTACCGCCGACAATTTTGTAAGGAATATTAGATTTCAGGAAAATCTCCTCGACCATACGAGACTGCGCATTTGTACGATATAACACTGCAAAATCAGTATATTTTCGTTTTCCCATTTGAATATCGTCGCGAATTTTTTTCGCCACAAAGTATGCTTCGTCCTTTTCCGTTGCAGCACGATAGTAAGAGATTTTGCTTCCAACTTCATTATCTGTCCATAATTTCTTCGGTTTACGATTCGTATTTCTTTCAATGACAGCATTCGCTGCATTTAAAATATTTTGTGACGAACGATAATTTTGTTCTAACAGAATAACTTGCGCATTCTCATAATCTTTTTCAAATGACAAAATGTTAGAAATGTCCGCACCACGCCAGCGATAAATTGACTGATCTGAGTCACCTACAACACATAAATTTTTAAAACGTGCTGCCAAATGTTTAACAAGAAGGTACTGCGCTTTGTTCGTATCTTGATACTCATCCACGTGAATATACTGGAATTTACGCTGATAAAACTCTAGCACTTCTGGAACACGTTCAAATAGTTGAATCGTCGTCATAATTAAATCATCAAAGTCTAGTGAGTTATTTTTCAAAAGACGTTTTTGATATTCTGTATATACATCGCTCGTTAATTTTTCATATGGATCAGCAATTGTAATTTTCTTTGCATATTTATCCGCAGATAACAATTCATTTTTCGCATTACTAATACCAGCTAAAATAGAGCGCGGTTCAAATTTCTTCGGATCAATATTGCGCTCTTTCATAATTTTTTTGACTACAGTTAACTGATCACCTGAATCTAAAATTGTAAAATTACGATTAATACCAATGCGATCGATATCACGTCGTAAAATACGTACACACATAGAGTGGAACGTAGAAATCCAAATATCTTCAGCTTCTGGTCCGACAAGTGTATCAATACGCTCGCGCATTTCACGAGCGGCTTTATTTGTAAAGGTAATAGCTAGTACATTCCATGGTGCTACTCCTTTTTCACCAAGTAAATACGCAATACGATGTGTTAACACACGTGTTTTACCACTGCCTGCGCCTGCCATTAATAGAAGTGGTCCGTTCGTTGTTTGTACTGCTTTTTGTTGCTGCGGATTTAAACCATTTAATAATCTATCTGTCATACTCATATACGCCTGCACCTACTCTCCTTTTACTGCTTTAACCGTTTTTAACGCTGCTTTTATATCATCATAAATAATATTTCCGACAACTACTGTATCAGCATGCTGCGCCATTTCCTTCGCCTGTTCAGCATTAGAAATACCGCCGCCATAATATAACTTAGCTTGTTTCAATTCTGCTTTCACATTTTTAACAAGTTCAACATCTCCATACGTACCGCTATATTCTAAATAAAATATCGGTAAACGTAATAGCTTGTCTGCTAAACGCGCGTATGCAATCACATCATCTTCTGTTACATCACACTTTGCATCTGTAAGCTGGGCTACTTTCGCTTCAGGATTTAAAACACAATATCCTTCCATAAAAATTTCGTCCCAATCCATAATATCCCCAAATTCTTTCAAAGCCTCATGATGAACGCCTGTTACCCATTCCACCTTTCGGCTATTTAAAACGCTTGGGATATAATAAAAATCGAATCCTGGTGTAATTGCTTCCACATCAGAAACCTCTAACACACAAGGAACTGCATATCTACGAATGCTAACTAGCATGTGTAGTACATTATCAATTGTCACCCCATCACTTCCGCCTACAATAACAGCATCTGTTCCAGACTCACAAATCATTTCTAAATGTTCGTCACTTAATTCCTTATTCGGATCAAGCTTAAATACATGTTTCCATCCGGAAATATCGTACATGAAAACACCCTTTCTTTTCTCAAGTTGTATATATTTCTGTTTAAAATAACAGTTTATTTTCATCATTATTGTTTTAACTTCATCTTAAATATTTGTTTAAAACGGAGAATTAAGTTTGGAATTACCTCTTCCATATTTTTTAAACTAGAGGATTTAATTTTGAAGTTCCTTTTATGCATTCTTTCATTATAACAAAAAAAGCGACTTACACACACGCACAATCCAACATCTTTTTCCACGTCAAATGTTGGATTACATATCCGAAAAATCAAAAGGGATACTAATAAAAGAAATAGTATTATCTATTTCAACTTTCATAAAAGGAGTGTTTTTCTAATGAAGCAAAATATCGGTACAATAAATGCCCTAATTCGAATTACACTCGGACTTGTCCTCTTCGGTTGTAGTGCAACGAAACTCGTGCGCAAACCTTGGTGCACTTGGTCTAACATTTTGCTATGGATTGGTGCAATGAAAGTTGCAGAGGGAATTGTTCGTTTCTGCCCTATTGTTGAAATGTGGAAATTCGGAAAATACATGAACATGGGGGCATTTAAAATGCCTAGCATGGATTTTGCTAAAAAGGGACATACTAAAGAAGAAGCGAATCAAACCTCCAATCACGACAAACCACAGTCAAATGGAAGTTATGACGCTTCTGACAAAGAGATTGAGTCAGCGATTGAAGATATAATCCTGGCAAAACCGCTTTGAATCATTTGTCACGATGCAAGATGCTCTCAAAGGGACTTAGCTGCTGCAGTGGGCGGTTAAGTCTTCTTTATTTTACCACGAAACAGAACATACATTCCCATTTTAAGTATTTAAATATAAATAATCAATAAAATTCAGAAAATTAGGTGTAAACCCCTTGCTTAAAATGATATAAAAGTGATATCATTTTTATATCAGGAGGCGATCATATGAAAGAAAAACAAGTATTTTACGTTAATGGTTTTCTTGGGATTATTGGAATTTTAATTTTAGCCGCTATCGGTGTATTTTTCCTTGTACAAGAAATTTTCATAGGAGCAGCATTAACTATTATTTTAGCTGCAGTTCTTGCTACAGGTATCGGGATTGTTCAGCCAAATCAAGCAAAAGTCATTACGTTTTTCGGTAATTATTTAGGAACAATTCGTCAAAACGGTTTATTTTTAACGATTCCGTTCGCGTTCCGTCAAACTGTATCGTTACGTGTTGAAAACTTTAATAGTAAAAAATTAAAAGTAAATGATGTCGACGGCAACCCAATTGAAATTGCAGCTGTTATCGTATATAAGGTTGTTGATTCTGCAAAAGCAATGTTCGGCGTTGAACATTATGATCGATTTGTAGAAATTCAAAGCGAAACGGCAATCCGCCACGTTGCAACGAAATATCCTTATGACAATTTTCAAGATGAAACTTGCATTACGTTACGTGGAAACACTGAAGAAATCTCTGAAGAATTAAAACGCGAGTTAGAAGCACGCCTTGAAATTGCTGGCGTAGAAGTATTAGAAACTCGTTTAACACATTTAGCTTACGCAACAGAAATTGCCCATGCAATGCTACAACGTCAACAAGCAAAAGCAGTATTAGCTGCTAGAAAAGAGATTGTTGAAGGTGCTGTGAAGATGGCAAAAGATTCAATCCATATGTTAGATGAAGAAGGCGTACTAGAACTCGATGACGAGCGTAAAGCAAATATGGTGAACAACTTATTAGTTGCCATCGTTTCAGACAAAGGTGCGCAACCAGTTATTAATACAGGAAGCCTATACTAAAAGGTTGTAAATCCTTATGGCTAAAAAGAAAAGCTTTCCATTACGTATTGATCCTGAATTACACGCAGTCATCGAAAAATGGGCGAATGATGAGTTTCGTAGCGTCAATGCACACATCGAATATTTACTTCGAGAAATGGCAAAGCAAAAAGGGAAATTAAAAAAGGATAAAGATGCATAAAAAATCCCGCTGAGGAATCAGCGGGATTTTTCACATATTAATTTCTCGTCATCTCATGCCCAATTGCACGATATCCTATATCACTTCGGTAAAATAGACCATCACTCTCAATTTTACCGATTTCTTTATATACTTTATCTTTTGCTTCTTGTAAACTATTCGCCTTACAAGCAACAAATAGTACACGGCCACCGTTTGTCACAAAGTCACCATGTTTCATTGCTGTACCCGCATGGAAAACAATTACATCTTGCAATGCATCTAGCCCTTTAATAATTTCACCTTTTTTATATGCTTCCGGGTATCCTTTCGAAGCAAGCACAACACCAATTACCGATTCCTCTGACCATTGTAACGTTAACTCACTTTCATCTAATACAGCGTTACATACATCCACTAAATCATTTTCTAAACGGGGTAATACAACTTCAGTTTCAGGATCGCCAAAACGTGCATTAAATTCAATTACCTTTGGACCATCATTTGTTAAAATAAGTCCCGCATATAAAATTCCTGTAAACGATCGATTTTCTTGGATCATCGCTTTAGCAGTTGGATGTAACACCGTTTCAATCGCCTCTTGAACTGCTGACTCCGAAATTTGTGGTACTGGAGAATATGCACCCATTCCGCCAGTATTTGGACCTTTATCACCATCAAAAGCTCGTTTATGATCTTGTGCAATTACCATCGGATGTACAGTTGTTCCATTCACAAATGCCATTAATGAAAATTCTTGTCCATCTAAAAACTCTTCAATAACAACTTTCTTACTCGCTTCCCCGAACTTTACATCTTGCAGCATTTCTTTCACAGCTTGTAATGCCTCTTCAAGTGTCATTGCTACCGTTACACCTTTACCAGCCGCTAAACCGTCTGCCTTAATAACAATTGGTGCACCAACCTTTTCAATGTACTTTACTGCTTCTTCATAGTCTGTAAAAGTTTCGTACGCTGCAGTTGGAATATTATATTTTTTCATAAGCTCTTTTGTAAAAGCTTTACTACCTTCAATAACAGCAGCCGCTTGATTCGGACCAAATACGCGAAGTCCCTCTTCTTTAAAACGATCAACAATTCCATTCATAAGTGGAATTTCTGGTCCAACGAAAGTTAACTCAACATGATTCTCTTTCGCAAATAAAACTAATGCATCAAAATCATTTTCATCAATATCAATTGGTGTTGCAACATCACGCATACCTTCATTACCTGGTGCTACATATACCTTTTCTACTTTTTCAGATTGTGCAAACTTCCAAGCTAAAGCATGCTCACGCCCACCGCGGCCAATTACTAAAACATTCATATTTCATCCCCCAATATTTAAATAAGTACAAACTAGAAGCTATGCTCCTAGTTTGTTTTTTCATATCAATCAAAGTTTAAAAAGAAAGGTTATCTTAACCGGACTTTTTAAACTTCCATATCAATCAAAGTTTAAAAAGGAGGATTAAGAGAACCGAGCAGGTCGAGGCGCATTTGCCAGGAGGACACGGAGTGTAGTTTTCCTACATGAGTACCGCACTGGCATTGCAACGACGACATGCGAAGGTGATCTTAACCGGACTTTTTAAATATCCTCTATTAGTGTTTGAAATGACGTACGCCAGTGAACACCATAGCAATCCCATATGTATCCGCCACTTTAATAGAATCTTCATCACGGATTGATCCGCCTGGTTGAATGATTGCTGTAATTCCTGCTTTTGCTGCTTCTTCTAATGTATCTGGCATTGGGAAGAAAGCATCAGATGCAAGCGCGCTACCTTGTGCTTTTTCACCAGCTTGTGTAATTGCGATTTTTGCAGAACCTACACGGTTCATCTGTCCCGCACCGACACCAATTGTCATATCATCTTTCGCTAAAACAATTGCATTTGACTTCACATGTTTTACAACTTTCCAAGCTAATTTTAAATCTTTCCATTCTTGCTCTGAAGGTTCACGTTTTGTTGGAATTGAAATTGTACTTTCATCTAATGATAACGTATCTTCCTCTTGAACGAGAAGGCCACCTTGTACAGAAGTTAGTTTTTTGCTCGCGCTTGTCGATTTTTCAATATTTACAGTTAGTAAACGTAAGTTTTTCTTACTTTGCAATACTTCCAAAGCTTCTTTTGAGAAAGAAGGTGCAATAATAATTTCTAAGAAAATTTCATGTAACTTTTCAGCTGTAGCTTTATCAATTTCACGATTCGCTGCAATAATGCCTCCAAAAATGGATACTGGATCCGCTTCATAAGCACGTGTGTATGCTTCATGAATATCCGTACCTACTCCAACACCACATGGATTCATATGTTTTACCGCTACTACTGCTGGTTCTGTAAATTCTTTCACGATGCTAAGCGCTGCGTCTGCATCATTAATATTGTTATACGATAATTCCTTACCGTGTAATTGTTCTGCGTATGCAACAGAAGAAGTTGCTGCGAATGGCGCTTTATAGAAAGTTGCTTTTTGATGTGGGTTCTCGCCATAACGTAAGTCTTGCTTTTTCTCAAATGTCACAGTTAATGTTTCAGGACTTTCTTCACCCATTTGCTCTGTTAAGTAATTAGAAATTAGTGCATCATATGCTGCTGTATGACGGAATACTTTTGCTGCTAGTTTACGTTTTGTTTCCTCTGCTACTTCACCGTTCTCTTTTAATTCAGCTAATACAACATCATAATCTACTGGATCTACAATTACAGATACGAATTTATGATTTTTCGCAGCAGAGCGAATCATTGTCGGGCCACCGATATCAATATTTTCAATTGCATCAGCAAATGTTACATCAGGCTTAGCGATTGTTTCTTTGAATGGGTATAAGTTAACGACAACAAAATCAATTGGCTCTATACCTAACTCATTCATTTGTGCTACATGCGTTTCATTATCACGAACTGCTAATAGACCACCATGAATATTTGGATGTAATGTTTTCACACGACCATCCATAATTTCTGGGAAACCAGTTACTTCAGAAATACCGATTACTTGTAAGCCGTTTTCTTCTAGTAATTTTTTCGTACCACCTGTTGATATAACTTCGATCCCTTGTTCTAGTAAACCTTTAACAAATTCTACTACTCCTGTTTTATCTGAAACACTTACTAATGCACGCTTTTTCATTTACCCTTCACCCCTGGTTGTATGTTAGTTAACAGTTGGTTCTTTCGTAGATTGAACAATTTGATTCACTGTATTTACGTATAATTTATGTTCAACTTGTTGAATTTTCTTTTGTAAGCTTTCTCTCGTATCCCCTTCAGAAACAACTACTGCTTCTTGTGCAATAATTGGCCCTGTATCCATACCTGCGTCTACATAATGAATCGTTACTCCAGTTACTTTCACACCTGCTTCTAACGCTTGACCAACAGCATCTTTCCCTGGAAAACTCGGTAATAGTGATGGATGAATATTAATAATCCTTCCGCCGTAAGCTTCTAGTAAAGTTGGTCCAATTAAACGCATATATCCAGCTAAAATAACATAATCAATTTCATACTCTTCTAGCTTCTTTAATATCTCTTTTTCAAACGCTTCTTTTGACTCATATGCTTTCGCTGAAAAAGCGAAACACGGGATATGATGATAATGTGCTCGCCCAACAGCGCGTGCTTCTGGTTTATCACATACTAATAAACTAATTTCTGCATCCAATCTTTTTTCTTCTACTGCATTAACGAGAGATTGAAAGTTAGATCCGCTTCCAGAAGCAAAAACTGCTAATCTACTCATAGCGCTGTGCCTCCATTAAAAGTAACGCCAGCTCCTTGTACAGTGCGTCCAATAATACGAGCAGTTTCTCCTTGCTCTTCAAGAAGACGAACAACATCTTTTGCATCTTCTCCCTTCACCGCTACTACCATACCAATACCCATGTTAAAAATATTGAACATTTCTTTCTCTTCCAGCTTGCCAACTTCTTGAAGTAAACTAAAGATCGGCTGAATTTCCCAAGATCCTAATTCAATTTCTGCACCGATTTCTTCTGGTAACATACGTGGAATATTTTCAATGAATCCGCCACCTGTAATATGTGCCATACCGTATACTTCATATTTCTTCAATAGTTCTAAAATAGGTTTGACATAAATTTTCGTTGGTTTTAATAATTCTTCACCAAGAGGTAGCTCTAAGCGTCCGTAAATGCGATCTAAAGATAGCTCTCCATCTTCTAGTAATACTTTTCGTACTAAAGAATAACCGTTACTATGAATACCGCTAGATGCCAAGCCAATTAATACGTGACCAGCTTCAATTTTTTCACCTGTTACAATTTTCTTTTTATCAACGATCCCAACTGTAAAACCAGCTAAATCGTATTCTTCTGTAGAATACATTCCTGGCATTTCAGCTGTTTCTCCACCAATTAAAGCACAACCTGCTTGGCGACAGCCCTCTGATATACCTTTGACGATGTTTTCAATTTTACTAGGTTCAGCTTTACCACAAGCAATATAATCAAGGAAGAAAAGCGGCTCTGCTCCTTGGACAACAATATCATTTACACACATTGCTACTGCATCAATACCAATTGTGTCATGTTTATCTGCCATAAAAGCGAGCATCAATTTCGTTCCCACGCCATCTGTTCCAGATACTAATACAGGTTCTTCTAATGCAAATTTTGATAGATCAAACATACCTCCAAAACCGCCTAAACCGCCTAGTACTTCTTTTCTCATTGTTGTTTGTACGTGTTTTTTCATGCGAGATACCGCTTCATATCCAGCTTCAATATCTACTCCTGCTTGCTTATATGCATTCGCCATCGTTATTTACACCTCGTCTTTTAATTTCTCCCTATCCTGTGCGGGCCGTTTTAAGAAAGAAGCTAGCTTCTACATCAAAAGAAGTAGAAGCTTTTTTCTTCTTATTTCATACTTTCTAAAAGCTCTTGCTCATAATCATAAAGAGCTGTTGGATAATCTCCATTGAAGTACGCCATACAAAGGCCACCGTATTTCCCTTCATATGGACGTCCAATTGCATCTACTAATCCATCTTCACTTAAAAATGTTAATGAGTCTGCACCGATCATTTCACGAATTTCTTCTACCGTATGATTTGCTGCAATTAATTCTTTTCTCGTTTGAATATCAATGCCATAGAAACATGGATATTTCAAAGGTGGTGAAGCTATTCTTACGTGAACTTCTGTCGCTCCAGCCTCGCGAAGCATACGAACAATTCGTTTACTCGTTGTTCCTCGTACGATAGAATCATCAATCATAACAACTCGTTTCCCCTCAACCACACCTCTTACTGCTGAAAGCTTCATCTTAACCCCTTGCTCTCGCAGTTCCTGAGAAGGTTGAATAAACGTACGTCCAACGTAACGATTTTTAATTAATCCTAACTCATATGGAATGCCTGTCGCCTCCGCATAACCAATTGCTGCTGAAATGCTAGAGTCTGGTACACCAGTAACAACATCAGCTTCAATAGGAGCTTCTGCCGCCAGACGTTTCCCCATGTTTTTACGTGCTGCATGGACATTAACACCAGCGATATTTGAATCTGGGCGTGCGAAGTAAATGTATTCCATACTGCAAATTGCATGTTCTACATCATTTGTAAAACGATCTACGTGAATTCCATCATCATTAATGATAAGTAATTCACCCGGTTCTACATCACGAATGTATGTTGCACCTACTACATCAAAAGCACATGTTTCTGATGCTACAACGTAAGCATCTCCCATCTTTCCAATTGAAAGGGGACGGAATCCATTTGGATCTAGCGCAACAATCATTTCATTTCCAGTTAGTAAAAGATATGCAAACGCACCTTTCACTTTATTTAAAGCTTCTTTTACACTTTCAATTAACGAATCTTTCGTACTACGTTTAATAAGATGTAAAAGTACTTCTGTATCTGAACTTGTTTGAAAAATACTTCCCTCTGCCTCTAATTCACGACGAAGCATTTTGGCATTAATTAAATTCCCGTTATGAGCTAATGCCATACTATGATCAGAAAAACGGAATAGTAATGGTTGAACGTTAGCCACTTCACTTCCACCAGCCGTCGCGTATCGTACGTGTCCGATTGCTGATTTTCCGTTCAATCCTTCTAGCTCTCCTCTTGAAAACACTTCTGATATTAAGCCTAACCCCTTGTGACCGACGATTTTTTCTCCATTATTTACGACAATGCCTGCGCCTTCTTGTCCACGGTGCTGTAAACTGTGCAATCCGTAGTATGAAACTTGTGCCGCATTTTCATGCCCCCAAATTCCGAAAACGCCACATTCTTCGTTTAACCCCTTTATTTCAGCAAGCATGGGATTGCCCCTTTCCAAGCCTTTCTCATTTCATCTACATTTGCTGTAAGTAATACTTCATTTTCTTCATTATGAATTGTTACTTCATTTGTATTTGTTACTTCTCCAACTTGAATTGCTTCTACCGCTTTTTCGAACGCTTCTTTATTTTCACGTTTTACAGTTATTACGAAGCGGGATTGTGATTCCGCAAATAATGCCGCTGTTGCTTCCCCGTCTAATTTCACAGTAGCACCTAAGCCGTTAGCACCAATTGCACTTTCTGAAATTGCAACTGCTAAACCACCTTCAGCAACGTCATGTGCAGATTGAACAAGGCCAGCTTGAATGGCTGCTAATATTTGTTTTTGACGTTTTAATTCTACGTCTAGATCGATACTTGGTGATTGACCGAAAATTTTGCCGTGAAGCATTTTCTGTAATTCACTTCCACCAAACTCAGCTTTCGTCTCTCCGATAACATAAACTAAATCGCCAGCTTGCTTAAACTCTTGTGTTGTTACATGTTTTAAGTCATGTACTAGTCCGACCATCCCAACTGTCGGTGTTGGATATACCGCTTCACCACTACGTTCGTTATACATTGATACATTTCCGCCAATAACTGGTGTTTGTAATGTGCGACAAGCTTCACTCATACCATCTACTGATTTCTCAATTTGCCAGAAGATTTCTGGTTTTTCTGGGTTACCGAAGTTTAAGCAATCTGTAATTGCAAGTGGCTCCCCGCCAGAACATACGATATTACGTGCTGCCTCTGCTACTGCAATTTTACCGCCCACTTCTGGATCTAAATAAATGTAGCGAGAGTTACAATCTGTCGTCATTGCTAATCCTTTTTCTGTACCGCGTACACGTACAACTGCTGCATCTGAACCTGGTGTAACAACTGTGCTTGTGCGAACTTGATAATCATATTGATCATAAACCCACTCTTTACTTGCAATCGTCGGTTGTTGTAATAGAGCGAATAACGTTTCTTTATAGTTTTCTACTTTCGGCGTTTCCATTTTCATTTCTTGGAACTCAGCAAAATATGCTGCTTCTTGTGATGGTTTATGGTAAATTGGTGCTTCTTCTGCAAGAGCATCTGCTGGTACTTCAGCTACCATTTCACCTTTATGGAATAAACGAAGCATTTTGTCTTCCGTTACTTTCCCCATCGTAACGGCTGCAAGACCATACTTCTCAAATAAATCTACTATCTCTTGTTCTCTACCTTTTTTCACAACAATTAACATACGCTCTTGTGATTCAGATAGCATCATTTCATATGGTGTCATTCCTGTTTCACGCTGTGGTACATCATCTAAGTACATTTCAATACCCATGCCTGCTTTACTTGCCATTTCTGCAGAAGATGATGTTAAACCAGCTGCACCCATATCTTGAATTCCAACAAGTGCATCCGATTGAATAAGTTCTAAGCAAGCTTCGATAAGAAGTTTCTCCATAAATGGATCTCCTACTTGAACTGCTGGACGCTTCGCTTCTGAGCTTTCAGATAACTCTTCAGATGCGAATGTTGCACCGTGGATACCATCACGACCAGTTGATGCTCCTACGTACATTACTGTATTTCCAGCACCGTGCGCTTGCCCTTTTTTAATGTCCTCGTGGTTAATTAAGCCTACGCACATTGCATTTACAAGTGGATTTCCTTCATAACATGGATCAAACTGTACTTCGCCGCCAACCGTTGGAATACCGATACAGTTACCGTATCCTGCAATTCCTGCTACTACTTCTTCGAATAAGTATTTCACACGTGGTGATTGTAATTCTCCAAATCGAAGTGAGTTTAATAGAGCTACTGGACGTGCTCCCATAGAGAATACGTCACGAATAATACCGCCAACACCTGTTGCTGCTCCTTGATATGGCTCAATAGCAGAAGGGTGGTTATGACTTTCCATTTTAAATACAACCGCTTGATTATCACCGATGTCTACAATGCCAGCACCTTCCCCAGGCCCTTGCAAGACGCGCTCACCTGTTGTTGGGAATTTTCGAAGTACTGGTTTTGAATTTTTATAACTACAATGTTCAGACCACATAACAGAGAATAATCCTGTTTCTGTATAATTTGGCAGACGGCCTAAAATCTTTTCAACCATGGCAAACTCTTCGTCTGTTAGCCCCATTTCCGCATATATGCGCTCTTCTTTAATTTGTGTTGGATTTGGTTCAAGCATTAACGACATATGTTTCCCTCCACTGTTTTAAGATAGATTGAAAGACTTTTAACCCTTCAGCACCGCCAAGTAATTCATCTACAGCACGCTCTGGGTGTGGCATCATACCAAGTACATTTCCTTTTTCGTTTACAATACCAGCAATATCTGAAACGCTTCCGTTCGGGTTTTCTACGTAACGGAATGCGATTTGATTATTCTCTTCTAATTGTTTAAGAGTCTCTTCATCACAATAGTAATTCCCCTCACCATGTGCAATTGGAATATTGATTACTTCATCTTTTTCATATTGTGATGTAAACATCGTTTCATTATTTTCAACACGTAACTGAACTGTTCGACACATAAATTTTAAGTTTTCATTTCTCATTAATGCTCCTGGTAATAATCCTGATTCAACAAGAATCTGGAATCCATTACATACACCTAAAATTGGCTTTCCTTGCTCAGCAGCTTTTTGTACTGCTTTCATTGCATTTGCAAAGCGAGAAATAGCACCGCAGCGTAAGTAGTCACCGTAAGAGAAACCACCTGGTAGTAGAATTGCATCATATTCATCTAAATTCTCTGTATCGTGCCAAACGTAATCTACTTCTTCGCCAAGCTCATCTTTAATTGCATGGAACATATCGACATCACAGTTCGAACCTGGAAATACTATTACGGCAAATTTCACTGTGCGACAACCTCCTCAACTTCATAACGGAAGTCTTCCATTACAACGTTTGCTAATAGTTTTTCACACATTTCCTTTACCTTACTATCTAAGTCAGTTACCGATTTATCAATTGTTAGTTCCATGTACTTTCCAATTCGAACATCTTGTACTTCTGTGAATGAAAGGCTATGAAGTGCTCCTTTTACTGCTGTTCCTTGTGGATCTAATACGCTTTCTCTTAATGTTACATATACCTTAACTTTATACATGTGAAATTCCCCCTAAACGTTTTAAAATCTCTTCATAAGCATCTGTTAAATTTCCAAGATCACGACGGAATACGTCTTTATCAAACTTCTCATTGCTCGTTTCATCCCATAAACGGCAAGTATCTGGTGAAATTTCATCTGCTAAAATGATTTCTCCTTCATCCGTTACACCAAACTCTAATTTGAAATCTACTAATCTTACACGACAGCTTGCGAAATGATCAATCAACACTTGATTGATTTGTAGAGCCATATCTCGTAATACGCTTACTTGCTCTGGCGATGCAACGTTTAATACACGAATATGATCTTCCGTTACAAGCGGATCTCCTAAATCATCATCTTTGAAGTAAAATTCTACGATTGGTTCTGCAAGTACAGTTCCCTCTTCCATTCCTAATCGTTTTGAAAGACTTCCTGCAATTACATTTCTTGTGACAACTTCTAAAGGAATAATACTCACTTTTTTAACAAGTTGTTCTGTTTCAGATAGCTTCTCAACAAAGTGTGTTTTAATTCCTACTTCTTGTAACTTTCTGAACAATAAAGTTGTAATCTCATTGTTCAAACGACCTTTTCCTGTAATCGTCTCTTTTTTCTCCCCATTGAAAGCAGTCGCACTATCTTTGTACTCTACCCAAACCATATCTGCTGATTCTGTACGATAAATTCTTTTTGCCTTACCTTCATACAGCAATTCTAGCTTTTGCATTTCGCAAGCCCCCTGTAGTTTGAAAAATGTGAATAATGTTTTTATAAAGAATGGCACAGAATGACTCTATTCTGTGCCATATGAAATTTTACGCTTCGTTTAATCCTAGACGTTCAAAGATTGTATCAACGTGTTGCATATGATGCTCATAGTTGAAACATTCATTAATTTCTTCTTGTGTTAACTTGCTCGTAATACGCTCATCAGCTTCTACAAGCTCTTTAAATTGTACTTGTGTTTCCCAAGCTTCCATCGCTTTAGGTTGTACGATATCGTAAGCTTCTTCACGCACCATACCTTTATCGATTAATGTAAGCATTACGCGCTGAGAATAAATTAAGCCGTATGTTCTTGTCATATTGCGTTTCATATTCTCTGGGTATACAGTTAAGTTTTTAACGATATTACCAAAGCGATTTAGCATGTAATTTAACGCGATTGTAGCATCTGGTAAAATTACGCGTTCTGCTGAAGAATGAGAAATATCACGCTCATGCCATAATGGAACATTCTCATAAGCTGTCATCATATAACCGCGGATAACACGAGCTAAACCAGTCATATTTTCAGATCCAATTGGATTACGCTTATGCGGCATTGCAGAAGAACCTTTTTGACCTTTTGCGAAAGCTTCTTCAACTTCACGTGTTTCACTCTTTTGTAAACCACGAATCTCAACTGCCATCTTTTCAATAGATGTTGCGATTAATGCAAGTGTTGACATGTAATGAGCATGGCGATCACGTTGCAATGTTTGTGTTGAAATTGGTGCTGCTTCTAATCCTAAGTTTTCACAAACATACTTTTCTACGAATGGATCGATATTTGCATATGTACCAACCGCACCAGATAATTTACCAACACGAACTGTATTAGCAGCTTGTTTGAAACGCTCTACGTTACGTTTCATTTCTTCATACCAAAGACCAAGTTTTAAACCGAATGTTGTTGGTTCTGCATGAACACCGTGTGTTCTTCCCATCATGATCGTGTATTTATGCTCTTTTGCTTTATTAGCTAAAATACTTACGAAGTTTTCTAAGTCTTTTAATATGATTTCATTCGCTTGTTTTAAGATGTAAGATAACGCTGTATCTACTACGTCTGTAGATGTTAAACCGTAATGAATCCATTTACGTTCCTCGCCTAATGCTGGTGTTTCTGATACAGCACGAGTGAATGCAACTACGTCATGACGTGTCTCTTTTTCAATTTCATAAATACGATCAATATCAAATGATGCATGCTCACGAATTTTCTTAACATCTTCTTTCGGAATATCGCCAAGCTCAGCCCATGCTTCACAAGCTAAAATCTCAACTTCTAACCACGCTTTAAATTTGTTCTCTTCCGTCCAAATTGCACCCATTTCTGGGCGTGTATAACGACTAATCATCTTTTTCCCTCCAACAGTTGTTCTTGATGGTCCCAAATATGCAAACTCTTCGCTTTTTCTAGAGCGACTTCAATATTATCATTTAAAATATTAACATGCCCCATTTTTCGCTGCGCTTTTGCTTCTTCTTTTCCATACAAGTGTAAATAGCACCCGGTTAATCTATTCACTTGTCTTAGGACCCCTTCTATATGTTCGCCTAAAATGTTTACCATGACAACTGGTTTTAACAAATTTGTTTCTCCAAGAGGTAAATTACAGATTGCTCGAATATGTTGACCGAATTGACTCGTTTCACATGCATCCTGTGTATAGTGTCCTGAATTGTGAGGTCTTGGTGCTAATTCATTAATGTAAATCTTACCATCAGCTGTAACAAACATCTCTACCGCTAGTGTTCCCACAAGTTCTAGTTCATCCGCAAGCACTTTTGCATAAGCAATAGCTTTTTGAGAAAGTTCTTCTGTAATGCGAGCCGGAACGATGGATTCATGCAAAATGTTATTTACATGAATATTTTCCGCTACCGGAAATACTTTCGTTTCACCACTTACACTACGAATGACAATAACTGATACTTCTTTTTCAAAAGGCACCCATTTCTCTAAAATACACTCTGCTGCATTCGCAAGCTCTCGCGCTGTATCAACGTCATCCTCACTTCTTAAAACAACTTGCCCTTTCCCATCATATCCGCCTGTCGTCGTTTTTAAGACGGAAGGATATGATAATTCAGCGATTGCTTCAGTAAGCTGATCTTGATTTTGAACTAATCTATACGTTGCTACTGGTAATCCTGCTTTCTCAATCGCATTCTTTTCTGTAAAACGATTTTGTGTTTTACTTAACAACTGACTGCCTTGCGGTAAGTAAGCATGTTTTTCAAGCCATTGTAAACATCTATAATCAATATTCTCAAATTCATATGTGACAACATCACTGATCTCCGCTAAATGCTGAATTGCTTTTAAATCGTCATATGATGCAACAATTTCAATATCAGCAACTTGTGCACATGGTGAGTTTTTTGTAGGATCTAAAACAGCAATTTTATATCCCATCTCCTTAGCTGCCAATGCCATCATTCTTCCTAGCTGGCCGCCTCCAATAATACCGATTGTTTTTCCAGGTAAAATGATTCTCGTCATACTAGCTCACTACCTTCGCGCACATCTTTTTCAATTGCTTCTCTTCTCAATTCTAATGCATCATATATGTCATCATGGAATGATCCAAGTATTTGTGCAGCAAGTAAACCAGCATTTGTTGAACCAGCCTTACCAATTGCAACAGTTGCAACTGGAACCCCTCCTGGCATTTGGACGATGGATAATAATGAATCTAAGCCGTTTAACGCTTTTGATTGAACTGGCACTCCGATGACAGGAAGATTCGTCTTCGCTGCAACCATTCCTGGTAAATGCGCTGCTCCACCAGCTCCAGCAATAATAACTTTCAATCCACGTTCACGAGCCATCTCTGCATATTCAAACATATAATCCGGAGTCCGATGAGCGGATACAACTTTTTTCTCATACGGTATATTTAATTCATCTAAAATGTCACAAGCATATTTCATTGTTTCCCAGTCTGACGTGCTTCCCATTATGACTCCAACTAGTGATTTCATATTAGAATCCCCCCGATTCAAATAAAAAAAGCCTGAAATAGAACATTTTCTCTTTTACTATGAGAGAAAGCGCTCTACTCAGGCATACGTATCCCTTGTGAATAGAAAAATACCGAGTGACTTTCCCTCATAGTCTAACGAATAACGGTCGTTAGGTAGAGACTTGCAGGCCATATCCCCGCGATTATATGAGGTCTTATATATTATTCTTTCTATGGCTATATTAACAATATTTTATAAACAATGTCAACAAATAATCGAATGTTTTTTTATTACTAACCAATAACGTTCGTGTTTTAGTTATATTCAAAAGAATAATTGTAACTATATACAAGAAGGATAAGCAATTAGAATATATATTTCTAGAGATCTACCATACACAAAACGGTTTGTATATTAATTCTGTATGCTTTTATATAAAGTGAAACTTTAATCAACCCTCACCAATCGGGCTTTTACGGGCAGTAAGACCCCCACCTAGCTTCTTTGCTTCCGCTGAAATTTGAGGTGGGGGTCTTACTGCCCGTTAATGCGGAATAAAGCATATCGTTTCTATTCCTTTGTATCGCATTCATTACTGTAATGATTGAATACTTATTTTCATTCTTATATCATCCCGCTTTTCTTACTCTCATTATGTAAAATATATACTTGTAGTAAGAAATAATAGTTACCCTCAATAGCCTCATTTTCATTCTTTTCTCTCATTAAGATTACTAAATTTACGGATTATGTCATTTGATATATATAAATAAACACAAAAAAACCTAAGTCGAAACGACTTAGGTTTTTGCTTGGCGACGTCCTACTCTCACAGGGACAAGGTCCCAACTACCATCGGCGCTAGAGAGCTTAACTTCCGTGTTCGGTATGGGAACGGGTGTGACCTCTCTGCCATCAT